>NZ_JTAM01000002.1 GCF_000812565.1 Flammeovirga sp. OC4
TGACGCTTTTCCCTTCAAGGCCAAGGGAATAAGTAGCAAATGAATTGGGTAGAATGTTCACTGGCGCGAATGTTAAGCGTTAGCGGCATTCGTGTCCTACAGATCAGTAGAAATCTCCTGATTTCTAAATACCTTAAATATTCGAAAACTTAGTTTACAATGTACTAATACACTGTAAACTATATTTTCGTAAATTGAGGTTCTTAAATTTAAAGAAATGAAAAGAGATCATATTCAATTAAGTGAAGAAGAAAAAAATCACATCAAAGAACTTCTTTCTAAAGGTGATATAAAATCAAGAGTAAGTCTTCGTTTGACTTCTTTACTATTGCTCAATGAGCACAAAACATATAAGGAAGTGGCTTCTATTTTACAAGTAAGACTAGCCACTGTTTCAGATTGGAAAAAGAAATATAAGTTAGAAGGTTTAAAGTCTTTACTGGAAGAAAAACCTCGAAGTGGCCGTCCTGCAGGTCTAACAGGTGAAAATAAGGCAAAAATTACGGCATTAGCTTGCAGTATTCCTCCTGAGGGTTATTCTAGATGGACCTTAAGAATGTTGGCTGATAAAGTAGTCGAATTAGGTTATGTAGATGAAATCTCCCATACACATGTTCAAGAAATATTGAAAAAAACGAACTTAAGCCTCACCTCAAAAAACAGTGGTGTATAAGTAGAATGACAGGAGAGTTTATTGCAAGGATGGAACAGATCTTATGGTTATATAACCAGCCTTATGATCCGAAATACCCTGTAATATGCTTTGACGAACGTCCTTGTTTCTTGATTGGAGATAAAGTGGATCCTATACCCATGCGAAATGGAAAAGTAAAGAAGGAACATTATAGTTATGAAAAAAATGGTTCGTGTGTATTATTAATGGCGATAGAGCCTTTAACTGGAAAGCGATTTGGTAAAGTCTATAAGCAAAGACGGAAGCAGGAATATGCAGATTTTATGCTTGAATTAAGCCTCTTGTATTCAGGTGCTCACCGAATAAGATTAGTCCAGGACAACTTAAATACACATAATAGTAGCTCTTTTTATCAAAATATGGAAGCCGAAAAAGCATTCGAACTCACTCAGAAATTTGATTTCTATTTCACACCAAAATCTGCAAGCTGGCTTAACATGGTAGAAATTGAATTTTCAGCATTATCAAAACAATGTTTGTCTGATAGAATTCCATCTCAGGAAGAATTAGAAAAAAGAGTGATGGCAGTAATCAAAGATCGGAATGACAAAAAAGTCAAATTCAAATGGCAGTTTACGAAAGAAAATGCCAGAGATATTATGCATAAAAGCTACAATCAAATATTAACGAAAACATAGTTTACAATGTAAGTAGTACATTGTAAACTAAATTACCGTAAGCTTTTGGTTGATTATTCTGCAGGCTTTTATGTTCTACTTTCAAGCTTCATTTTTCCATTGATGAAAAACGAAGCAAAAAATCTAGGCTTAGAAGTTAAAAGCTAAATCTCATTCCTCTCACCTAAATGATTTTAAACTCGCTTTGCTCAAACAACAAAATCATTTTTAACGGCTCAAGTCATGAAATTCTTAACGCTTTTCTCTTCAATGCCGGGGGTAGATATAGCTTAATAATTGTCTGATTACCCATTAAAAGACAAGAGTTTTTGAAATAATCGTCTAAATTTATGAAATAAAAAAAAGCTCAATGACTCTAGGAGTCTATTGAGCTTTTTTATGATTGAAACTCTAAATTAGAGCTTAAGCTTCCACTAGAAGTTTTGCTAAAGTTTCGCCGATATTTGCTGGAGATTTTGATACCGCAATACCACATTCTTCCATAATACGCATTTTAGCTTCTGCAGTATCGTCTTCACCACCAACAATAGCACCTGCGTGACCCATTCTACGTCCTTTAGGAGCAGTTTGGCCAGCAATAAAACCTACAACAGGTTTAGGGTTGCCTTGTTCTTGGATCCATTTTGCAGCTTCAGCTTCATAGTTACCACCGATTTCACCAATCATTACGATAGCGTCAGTATCAGGGTCAGCCATTAATAATTTCACAGCTTCTTTTGTAGAAGTACCAATGATTGGGTCTCCACCAATACCAATGGCAGTAGAAACACCATAGCCTGCTTTTACAATTTGGTCAGCAGCTTCATAAGTTAAAGTACCTGATTTAGATACGATACCTACTTTACCAGGTTTGAAGATAAATCCAGGCATAATACCTACTTTTGCTTCACCTGGAGTGATAACACCTGGACAGTTTGGTCCAATCAGTGTTACGTCCTTACCTTTTAAGTAGTTTTTGGCTTTCACCATGTCTGCAACAGGGATACCTTCTGTAATTGCGATAATTACTTCGATACCAGCGTCTGCTGCTTCCATGATTGCATCTGCCGCAAATGCTGGCGGTACAAAAATGATAGAAACATTAGCACCTGCTCCTTTTACTGCATCTTCTACAGTGTTGAATACAGGGCGATCAAGGTGAGTTTGTCCTCCTTTACCTGGAGTTACACCACCTACTACGTTTGTGCCGTAAGCAATCATTTGCTCGGCGTGGAAAGTGCCCTCAGATCCAGTGAATCCTTGAACAATTACTTTTGAGTCCTTATTGACCAATACACTCATGGTTGCAGTTGGTTATTTGTTAGTAAATATTAATATTACTTTTTGCAGTTGCAATTTATATAATTACATTGTCAAAGTGAATAAAGATCATCCTTTTTATTACATTTTATCATTGGATCGCTCTAAAAAGGCTAAAAAAGGGGTTTTTTATAGCGACTTGTACCCGAATAAGCGAATATGAATAAGGTTTTTTCGAAGATTTTAGTGATTTTGGTTAGAGGTTATCAGTTATTGATTTCACCATACACACCATCTTCTTGTAGGTATACTCCAACATGTTCAGAGTATACAATCCAAGCTTTGAAAAAGCATGGAGTTAAAAAAGGAGGCAAGTTAGCCATCAAAAGAATAAGTAGCTGTCACCCATGGGGAGGAAGTGGTTATGACCCAGTTCCCTAATATTTAAAAGGGCTTCAACTCCGTATTAACTGAAGCAAAAGAAAAAGTAAACTCCGTTTTGGAAGAGGGATTTTGTCAGGTGAAAATTAGAGTTTAAGCCAAAATAAAAGTATATTGTAGCCATGTTACCTTTAAATGGTACTATTTATCTAAAAATTATAAATATTAGAATATGAAAACGCTATCTTTTAAAAGTGTAGTGGCTTCTGTATTAATGGCTGGTATTTCAACTGTCGCTGCTTTTGCCCAAAATGATGCAATCGTAGATGGAACACAACTTAAAGTGGTTCATCAGGTGAAGACTACGCCTGTAAAAAATCAAGGGAGAACGGGGACTTGTTGGAGTTTTTCTACAACTTCATTTATCGAGTCAGAGTTGATGAGAAAAGGAAAGGGAGAATTTGACCTTTCAGAAATGTATTTTGTGAGAAATACTTACCCAGAAAAAGCAGACAGATATATAAGAAGACACGGGAAAACACAGTTTGGAGAAGGAGGATTGGCTCATGACGTCATGAATGTCATCAAGGAAGAAGGTTTTGTTCCTAACAGTGTTTATGATGGAAAAGGTGGTGATAAAGGTATGCACGATCATCAAGAATTATTTGGTGTAATGGAAAGCATGCTCAACACATTAGCTTCTTCTAAAAAATTGACAACGAAGTGGAAATCAGCATTAGAATCTGTTTTAGATGCCTATATGGGAGCTAAACCGACTTCATTTACTGTTGATGGAAAAGAATACACTCCTCAGGAATTTGCACAAGCAATGGATTTTAATCCGAGCGATTACGTGGAGCTGACTTCATTTACTAATCATACTGATTACAAACCTTGCGTTCTTGAGATTCCAGATAACTGGTCAGATGGAATATATTATAATTTACCCTTAGCCGATTTACAACAAGTAATGGATAATGCTTTGGATAAAGGTTATTCTTTGGCTTGGGATGGGGATGTAAGCGAAAAGTCATTTTCACACCGTAAAGGAAAAGCTACGATTGAAGATGAAAATGGCGTTGAACCTCAAGTGACAGTAGAAGATCGTCAGGCAGCTTATGAAAATTACATTACTACTGATGACCACCTGATGCATATTGTAGGAATTGTAAAAGATACCGACGGTAAAAAATACTATGTAACAAAAAACTCTTGGGGAGCAAACTCCAATGATTTTGGCGGTTATTTATACATGTCTGAAGGATATATTCAGATGAAAACAGTATCAGTAATGGTACATAAAGACGCGATTCCAAGTTCAATTAAGAAGAAAATTGGATTGATTTAAAGAGATTTATTCCCTAGTGATTCCGGTCACTAGGGAGGCTATTTATACTTATTTGTGCGATGACTCTCAAAAAGAAAGATATTATTAACACTTTGCCTCGAATTATAGATTTAGATGAATTTGGCTCTTATGATGAGGGCTTTATTACAGCAGTAAGCGAATTATCTCAAGTGCCTTTCAGTATTAAAAGGGTATTCTGGACCCATGGAGCAAATAAAGATACCGTTAGAGGAAATCATGCCCATAAAGAAACAGAAGAGGTGATTATTGCAATACAAGGCAGTATCGAAATTGAAGTAATTTTAGAAGACATGAAAAGACGCGTTTATCTGTTAGATAACCCACGTCAAGGTTTATATCTTCCTCCGCATGTATGGAGAACGTTGTACTTCTCGAAAGATGCGATTTCTATTACTTTGGCTTCAACAGATTACAATAAAGACGATTACGAAAAGGACATGGTCAATTGGCTACAAAGAGACTTTTCTGACGATAAATTTTATTCTTAATCGAAGAGTGGAATAATAAATAGAGTTTGTAATTCGTTATTAATCCGAAAAAAACTCTAATTTTAGAGGAATTTAATTTAAAATGTCGTGATTTTTAGTCTATATCATTACTAAAATATGTATAGACTTACAAAATATAAGAGGCACAAACTCAATGTACTCGTTTATTATGGCTCGAACACTATTCAAAATATTTTTACTCTCAGTATGTTTTGTAACATCCGCTACTTTATTCGCTCAAAACGATAAGGCTTTGGATCATTTTGTTAAAGCTGAAAACCTTTTTAATAGTAAACAATATACCAAAGCAATTGATGAGTATTCATTAGCGATTAAAAACGATTCATCGCAGGAAAAGTATTTTTTAAGAAAAGCAAAGTGCCAAGTGGCATTAAAACAATTCAATAATGCTATTGATACTTTTTTAGAAGGACTTTCGAACTTTCCTGAAAATGGAGTGATGAATTTTCAAATTGCCAACCTTTACTTAAGAAAGGATTATTTAGATGATGCAATTTATTATTTCGATAAAGCATTTGATTTTAATGATACTGAAAAAATAAAGGTGACATCGAAGAATCAGATTATTATGATTCTTTTCAAACAAGAAAAGTATGATCAAGTTCGCCCGCATATTAATGATGTTTTGGCAGTAGCTCCCAACAATTATTTAGCACTTTACTATTCAGCAAAGCTGTATAACATGAATGAGGAGTACCCTAAAGCGGTCGATGATATTCATAAAGCATTAGAATATGTAAAGTCCAATAATAAGAATCACTTAGCAAGGTTCTATTATGAATTGGGATATGCTTATTACAACTTGGAAGAGTACGATAAGCTTGATGGGATTATTGAAAAGGCGAATTATGGTTCTTACAGAAAATTGGTGTTGAAATTAACACCTGAGTATAAATATTGGATTGCTTTGTGTTATTATGAAATTTATGATTTTGAAAAATCTACAGATTTATTGTACACTGCATTAAAGCAAGATCAAAGTAATTTAAAAGTACACGAACTTCAGATTAAAATTGCTGAAACAACTTCTGACAAAACAGAACAAATTCAGAAGGCTTACCATATGATTGATAACCTTGACGATCAGCAGATGAAAGTCAAAACGTATCAAGATGTGGCTACTTGGCAATTAGGTTCAGAACATTATATTGATGCTATAAAGTCATGTGATGAGACCTTAGCACTAGATGAATATAATTATATCGTAAAGTATACAAAGGCAGTAGCATTGTTCAAATTAAATCGAACAAAAGAGTCTATGGATGTATTAAACGAATTAGTGAAATACAATGGCTTGGATGTGAAAACAAAGTCAAAATACTACTTCACATTGGGCATTGTAGCTATGAAAGAAAAGGAATACGATCTAGCAATACACTCTTTCAAGAGTGCTAAGTTGGATAAGACTTATAAAGTTGCTGCAGATGAAATTATATCTTATCTGAAGTCTAAGGAAGATAGCATCTGAAGGTAATTTTTACCGGATAAAAAAACACCTATAAACCATGAAAAGTTTATAGGTGTTTTTTTATATCTTAGTTTTGATTAATCTCTTCTTTCCCAACCACTTTCATCGGGTTGCTCTATACTTTGCCCACTTTCGTTATTTTTTGGTTTTTCTTTCCACCCACTGATTGGGATAAGATAAGAAAAAGTAACACCACCGAGCACGGAAGTAGACCCTTCAGTAGAAGTTCTTCTTTCGTTTTCTAAAACATTCATCATACTCGCTGCAAAGCGTCCTTCTACCTGGAAATGTCCAATTTTAGTGATGAGGTTTAGTCCACCACCACCTGCAATAGAGAGAGTAAATGGATTAACAGGCTTCTCATAATAATCATAACTCTGATCATCAAGATCGGTAATGACTTTTTTAGATTCTCCAATAAGAATATCCAATTGAGGACCTAGAGTGATGAAAAATTGTAGGTTTTTCTTTCCTATATAAATATGAGTAAGAAAGGGAACTTGGATGTATTCAAATTTCCTATTATAGATTTCCTGAGTAATATCAAAGCGGTTGACTTCAGTCCAGCCAATAGCATTATAATTGACCTCAAGTTGTGCTCCAAAATACTTTTCTGCATGGTATTTCATCACTACACCAAAACTAGGTGAAGTTTCTGGTAAGGTACTGATTGCAGGAAGGAAACCAATTGATGTAGAGAAATAACCTCCTTTTATACCAGCGGAAATCTTAGCTGGTTTGAGAATATTTTTTTGTGCGAATGTTGAAGTTGACAACAAAAACACGGAGAAGATGACTAAGAAGGTTCTATAAATTAGATGCATGTAAAAAATAATATATCTAGCATAACTTTCAGTAAAGATAATATCTAATTCTAATGTTTGATAAAAACTGTAGTATAAATTACAACTTATGAAACTTTATCATAAGCTACTTTTATTTCATTTGACTAAATTGGAAACAATTGTCAAAAGAAAAATTGTTAGGACTATATTAATGTGATAGCAGAATGTCAGAAGATCCACACACTTTTTATCAATCTTTATTACAAAAAGAACTAGGGACACATATTCGGTTAAGGGAATATCGTTCCATCTCAGGTGGTTGTATTAATGAAGCCTTTAAGATGAAAACAAATCAAGGCGATTATTTTTTAAAGGTAAATACACATATGCCTCTCCATTTTTTTGAAATGGAAAAAGAGGGACTCCTTTTATTAACTGATAAATCAAACTTTACGATTCCTAATGTTATCGCTTTGGGGACATTTGAGGGAGTACAGTATATTATTTTGGAATTTATTGAAGGTAGACGAACATCCACTAACTTTTGGGAATCGTTGGGGAGTAAGCTTGCCGAATTACATCAAAATAGTCATGAGACCTTTGGTGGTGTTCGTGATAATTATATTGGTGAATTACCTCAGTCAAACCAAAGTAAAGAAAACTGGTTGGACTTTTTTATTGAAGAAAGACTTCTACCTCAGGTTCATTTAGGAGTCCAAAATGGAGTTATTCCTCAAAAATATATCGAAAGTACGAATGCTCTCCGTCAACTTTTGAAAGACTATTTTCCGGAAGAAAAACCTTCATTATTGCACGGTGATTTGTGGAGTGGAAATACGATGTATGATACAGAAGGACAGCCCTGTATTATTGATCCGGCAGTGTATTATGGACATAGAGAAGCGGAATTAGCATTTACGACGCTATTTGGAGGTTTTGATAAATTGTTTTTCGAGGTTTATAATGAAGTTTTCCCATGGGAAAAGGGGATAGAAGAGCGCTTGGAGGTTTATAATATCTACCCCTTATTAGTGCATACCAATCTTTTTGGTGGAGGGTATTTGGAACAGGTAAATGAAATCTATAAGAGAATTGATAATGCTTTGGGCTATTAAAAAATACTTTTTGAGGTAAAAGGAGAGGGGCTTATTTCGGTTTAAATCAAAGTATCTCGATTTATTTATCTCTTCAATATTTATGGACAGTTTTCCCTAAAAAAGTTGAAGATCAGAGTATAAACTAATTTCGATTTTCTTTTATCGAAAGAAAATGGGGGTTTGTCGAAAAAAGAATCACTTTAAACGAAATAGTATAAAAGTAAATATTTAATAACTTAACTTTACAATACACTTAATGATTAAGTGTCTCGAGCTTAAAAAAGTTCATCTGTTTTATGACAGAATAGATATTTAATTACATTATTTGGTTTAATTGTTAAGGGGAGAGAAACTCACTGTTTTGCAGTGAGTTTCTTTTTTTTTATTTCATTTCATCATAAATAAAATCAGTAGGGTTCTCATATAAAAATGTGAAACCGATTTTATCTTGTATTTTTTGACTATCTACGATTTTGAAAGGCGGTGCAGATGCAGGAGAAATAAATGTAGGTACAATATAATTTCCATATTTAGCGGTAGCTTCATAAACAATCCTTTTTGGAGGGTGTTCAGGTGCCACTAAGTTGAAAACCTTATTCCAGCTATTATGATCATTGATTTCAAGTACTTTCATAATCGCTCTTATAACATCATCTCTAAAAACATAGTTCACTGGAATGTCACCTGTAATTAAATCTTTTTTGCCGTCTACATATTTTGCAGGGATTCTATCGTATCCCATCAGTCCACCACATCGTAGTATAGTGGCGTCAAGATCAGTATTAATTCTAAGTACTTCCTCTGCTAATATTACAGATCTAGAACGAGGGCTATCAGATGAAGCTGCATTTTCATTGACAATGGCGTTTACATCTTTATAAACGCTTGTTGAACTTGTATAGATAACTTTATTGACAGGCAGTTTCTCAATTTCATCTCTGATACCTTTTATTTGTTCTGCATGAAAAGTCATCATTTTATGCTGACTAAACCTTGGTGCCATACAAATAATAACAGCATCAGTATCTAATAAATCTATTAAACCATCAGTATCATTGCAGGTAGGATCAAATCGCAGGAAATAGCCTTTCGCTCCTAATTGCTCTATGGTCGCTATTTTTGATTTAGTTCCAGTACTAGCTTTAACTTCAAAACCATTTTCTATTAATGTGGAAATAAGAGGAAGGCCAAGCCAACCTGCTCCAATGATGCTCACACGCTTTATTTCGGGGAAACTCATAGTTGTTTTTAGTTGAATGTATAAAAAGAGTTTTAAAAAAAGAGTATATTTCTAGTAGACTCTAAATTTATTGACACAAAAAGTATTGCTAACAGGAAAGATACATATAAGCATGTAAAATTCCACTTTAAAGCAGTACTAATATTTATTGAAATAAAAGTGAATGATTTTTCACATTTAAGGTGATTTCATTCATAAAGCACCATTAATTTTGTACTCATAATCTTAATTTTTCAAATTAAAATTACATTATAACACAATTAATTCGTGTTAAAGTGTTGTCTTGTCGATGGTAATCTTTAATTTCAAGTTATCTTTAGAAACAACATCGCTCAATCATGATGAAGAGTTTATCTGGAAGCTTTGCTTTTTTTATTAAACAAAAGGTTCCAGAAATGTTCGAATAACTGTATTAATTAGTTTACACTTTAATAAGTTTTCAATACCATTGACTAGCATGAAATAGAATGAATAACAGAACACTACATCTATTTTACCTTCTTTTAATTTTTTTAAATTTTCCAAGCTTCTCTAATGCTGAAAACGGAGAAATGGTTTTTAAAATTATTGAATTACCAGAGTTTACTCCTGACTCTGCAGACATTTATTTAGCTTCCTCACTAAACCAATGGTCTCCAAATGATGAAAAGTATAAGTTTAAAAGGAGTCATGATGGGTATTATTATTTAAAACTCCCCAGAATGGATGAGTCATTTCAGTATAAGTTTACGAGAGGATCTTGGGAATCTGTAGAATCTACTGAAAATGGAGATTTAAAGCCGAACAGATATTACGATCCGGAAAGTCCATCGATGATTGAAATACAAATTTATTCATGGCAGGACCTTGCAAACCAAATGGAGGAAAGGATACAATTGATTGTAACCGAACTTCCAGAAGCTACACCGTATGACGCCAGTTTATTTGTCGTTGGCGATTTTAATAATTGGAAGCCATTGGATCTTGAAAGTAAGATGGTGAAGCATTCGGATGGGTTTTATTACCTGACTTTGCCCACCGGGTTAAGAAAGTTTGAATACAAGATCACCAGAGGTTCTTGGGAGTCTGTAGAAGGGAGAGAAAATGGTAGAGCGATTCCCAACCGTGTTTATGATGTAGCTGTAGATGGGTGGAAGAAAACAATCAAAATCCGTTCATGGGAAGACTTGTCAGGTAGTACAACTACGCCTTATATGTTTTTACTATTATTAGGTGCATTCCAAGGCTTGTTATTAATTTTCTCAATTTTTGGAATACAAGAAAATAACAGGAGGGCCAATGTTGTACTAGCAGTATTGATTTTATTTACCTCTATAGCTTTAATGTCTAGAGTAGCCATGTATTACAGGGATATATTTCAGATGTTTCCAAAGATATATCTTATCCCGGAAATGCTATTGTTGATCTATGGTCCTTTGTTTTTCATATATATTAAGCAACTCACGGAATCTGAATCAAAGTCAAAAGAAATCTTTGTTCGTTTGATTCCGTTTGGCATTCAAGTACTTGCATACCTTCCACTTTTTGCACTGTCAAATGATCAATTCGAATACGGTGTTTTAAATAAACATTATGAGGTATTCTTCAACACTATTGGTGGTTTGGGGTTGATTTTTAGTGCTTATTATTGGTGGAAATGTAAATGGTTATTAAGGTATCAACATCATCATAGTATGAACATTCTTTCAGAAGAGAGAAATATTAATTACCTCAATGGAGTAATGTTGGTATATGCTACTTGCTTGGCGATTTGGAGTTTGATGTATGTTGTAGGTATAGGAGGGGTATTTTTCGATTATTCACCTCAAAATATCATCAATATGCTTACTGATACGTTATGGTTAATTATTGCATGTATTTCATTTATAATGGGCTATTATGCAATGAATCAACCTGAAATATTGAGAGTGGCAGAGGAAGAAGAAATCAAAAGTATTGTTGAAGCTAAAGTAGAGGAGGAAGTGGAAGAGAAAGCACCTCAAGGTTTGACGGAAGAACAGCTTTTACTGAAAGAAAAATTGGCTCAAGAAATGAATGAGCATAAATTATATACCAATTCAAGGTTGACTTTACCCGAACTTGCTCATCATCTTAAGACAAGTACGCATGATATTTCTAAGGTCATTAATGACGGATATCAGAAGAACTTTTATGATTTTATAAATGGCTACAGAATTAATGCATTTATTGAGGAGGTAAATAAGGATACACATCAAGAATTGACGTATTTAGGGCACGCTTATAATGTGGGCTTTAACTCTAAAACAGCCTTTAATAGAGCGTTTAAAAAGGAGAAAAAGAAAACACCAACGCAGTTTTTTCAACAATTAGTTTCTCAGTAATTAAATATGCCCTTTAAATAAGTTAATTTATTATAATTATTTTATGGTATGTTGTTGATTCTTTGGGAAATATTTAAATCTCAATATTTATACTATTATATTTGTAATTAATCTAAATAAGAATAAGGTTTACAATATCTTTTGTATTAATTTTGTGCCAACAAATATCTAATTGAGGAATATAGGAATATGGCATATACGCAAGATGATATAATTAAGGCCTTATCAACTGTAGAAGAGCCAGATTTAAAGAAAGATTTAGTTTCTTTAAATATGATTAAGGATGTGGAGGTAGAAGGTAATAAAGTATCTTTTACTGTAGTTTTAACTACACCTGCTTGTCCATTAAAAGAGTTAATAAGACAGCGTTGTGAAGACGCTATACATAGAGATGTTGCTGAAGATTTGGAGATAACTGTAAATATGACTGCAGAAGTAACCTCCCTTCAACAACGCGGACCAGTGTTACCAGGCGTGAAAAACGTAATTGCGGTTTCATCTGGAAAAGGTGGCGTAGGGAAATCTACTGTCACTGCAAACCTTGCTTTAGCACTTGCAGAAACAGGAGCAAAAGTAGGTGTAATGGATGCTGATGTATATGGACCTTCAATTCCTACAATGTTCAATTGTGAGAATGCTCAGCCAGGAGTTGTGCAAAGAGGAGAGAAAAACGTCATTATTCCAATCGAAAAATATGGAGTAAAGCTATTGTCAATTGGTTTCTTAACACCTTCAGATAATGCTGTAGTATGGAGAGGACCAATGGCTAGTTCGGCAATTCGTCAGTTCTTCATGGATACAGATTGGGGAGAATTGGACTACTTATTGATTGATTTACCTCCAGGTACAGGTGATATTCATTTATCATTAGTACAAACTGCAAAAGTGACAGGTGCTGTCATTGTCTCTACACCACAAAAAGTAGCTTTAGCAGATGCTGTAAGAGGATACAAAATGTTTGCTTCTAAAGATGTAAATGTTCCTATCCTTGGTGTCGTAGAGAATATGGCTTACTTTACTCCAGCAGAACTACCTGACAACAAATATTACCTGTTTGGTCAGGATGGAGCAAAAACATTTGCACGTAGGTATGAGTTACCTTTCCTAGGAGAAGTGCCTTTGGTACAGAGTGTTAGAGAAGGTGGCGATGATGGAGTGCCGGTTGTAATGGAAGAAGGTAACCCAGCAGGTAAAGCTTTCGTTAGCATTGCAGAGTCTTTAGCAAGAAATGTAGCCATTAGAAATGCAGAATTGCCAGAGACAGACCAAGTAGAAATTAAGACTTGGGAATAATAAAAGATATTAACGCCTTAATAGGATTACATATATGAGTGAAACATTAATTAATGAAGTAGAAAAAGCCTTAGAAACAATTCGTCCTTATTTGGAGGCGGATGGTGGAAATGCCAAAGTAGTCGAAGTTACTGAAGATGGTGTAGCTAAAGTGGAGTTGTTGGGAGCTTGTGGTGATTGCCCTATGTCAGCGATGACATTGAAGGCTGGAATAGAGCAGGCCATAATTAATGCAGTACCAGAGGTGAAAAAAGTTGAGGCCATCAATATGACAGTAGAGTCTTAGGACTTCACTGTTTGTAAAATAAGCAATAAGCCACTTCGCTTTATACAAGTGAAGTGGCTTATTGTGTTTAAAGCATTCTTTTGACCTGACCATAATCCAAGAAATAACTCAAACGTATAGAAAGCGTATTCAGCTGAGGCTCTTCCCACATTTCCTTCATGTTGTCTGAGAAGTTGGTTTCAGAATTGTGAGTGGAAGATTTTAATTCATTTCTCCACATAGCGGTAAGAAAACTACCCGGAAGGAACTCCCAACTGTAAGAAAGCTCCATGTCAAATGTATTATAATTGGTGTTTTGTGTATGCTCACCGTTTTCATCAAGGTCTGTATAATCTGTGGTTAACAGGTCACCTGTTGTTGATAAATCAAAAAACTCATCATAATCTACTCTTCTCCAATAATGTCTTAAACGTAGTTTCATGGACATTTTAGGATTGAAATAATATTTAGAAGTAAAATTGTTCTCAAACGTTTTGACGTCTCTATTGCCATAAATTACACTTTCCACATCACCATTATCTTCGTGAAGTGTGGTCACATACCCCTTCTCATCCCTCTGATTGTTCCAAGATACAGAATGTGTGAGGTCAAAACGATCCGTAGCTCTGTAGGTTTGATTATAAGAAATAAAATTATCCAACTGAGAAAATTCTGGTCTTGCCCAATAGGATATTCTCACACTTCCCGTATATAAGTTTCTACTGTCTGAATTGATTGTAAAGCCTCCACCATGTGACATGTACTCTTTGAAGTAATAACCGTGCTCTCTTGGTCCAAAATAATCATAAGATATTCCAGGATGGATATAACTATCAACGTTCATACTCCAAAAGTTATTAAACAGGAAATAACCATCTGCCCATACTTTCCTACTTGTGAAAGTTCTAGGATTGTAAAGCCAATTTTCATCATAACCTACTCTCAACCAGTAGCGTTGATAAAATGGTCCCGCTTCAAATTGATTATAAGAGGCATTCGAATAAAACCCAATTTTATTTACTGCGGAGTTATACCCCATATCATTAGGGTTGTAAGTGTCTGATTCAATATTTGATGATGCCCAATAACGCCACTTTCCACTCACTTTACCACCTCCAACATCGATTCTATGTCCTAGTTGAGTATAACCTTTTTGTTGTGTTTGTCCATTTTCACTTTCTTCTGAAGGAAAAAACTCCTGGCTCAAAGCACCAAAACCTCTGACTCTATACGTATTGGTTCGGTCAAAGAAATTGAAATCGGTTGAAGTAACATTCGAAGATTTAAATCCTTCTCCTCTATAGACGTTAGCGTTCATCACTCCAATCTTAGAGTTGTTGGGTAATGCTTGTTCTACAGAGATGATATTAAAATTAGTTACTGGATCAGCGAGTTCTTCTCTTCTTTCTCCTGTAGTACTATCTTCTATGATGGCAAAGGTTTCATTGGTAATAGAGTTTAAAATACCCACTCCGAGTCCTTTTTCTGTAATACCCGTCAGTTTTGTATTATTAAGAATAGGAGCATCTGAAGGTTTATAAATAAAGGCTTCATTTTCTCTGAGTACTTCATCGCCAGGATTATTATGGTTTTGACCGATCCTTCTGGAGTAAAACTGATCCCATTTATTGAAGATGGTGGTACCTTGGGTGAAAAAATCCCTAAACTCTCCAAATTGCACTTCATAGGCAGAGAGGTTCAATACTTGGTTGTCTGCTTGTACTTGAGAGAAATCGGGAATTAAACTTACATCTAAAGTAAAACTTTGACCTAAACCTACCTTTATATCTGCTCCACCTGAAAAAGTGTGTGCAAATTGCCCTCCTTGTTGACCAATAGAAACATTACTAATATAAGGTGTAAGCGAGAGTCTAATTGGTGGATTGACATCGTAGATTCCTCTGAGTGTACCAAATTGATTGACATATCCTGACTTATTGGCATCAACAGCATTCCAATAAGAAGTCTCACCCGAACGAGCGATGACCCTACCAAAGTTCAATCCCCATATTTGTTCTTTTCCATCGGGCATTCTCAATGCTCTATAGGGGATTTCCATTTCAACAGCCCATCCTTCCTCATTGACCTTTACGGCACTTGTCCATATTTCATTCCAGTTGCCATCCCATCCAGATGTGCCTTGAATACGATCACTTTGTACGCCTGATGCACTTACCACAAATTCATAAGTGTCTTGTTGCGTGTTGTAGGTATCAAAAGAAACAATAAAGAAATCACCACCATTACCGCCTGAGTCTCTTTCTCCCATATTGGTGCGTATGGAGTCTGGTGCTGTGTCATAAAGTTGTGCACTTATATAAATGGCGTAATTGTCATAGGCCACTTGGACTTTGGTCTTTTGGGAAGATTTTTGAAGGTTGTTGGGAGAATTTTGAATAAAATATCCCTCAGAAACATATTTCATTGGAGTGTCTTCAAAGTAAATATAGTTTCTTGTACTGGCCGTAAGCTTATTGATTTGTAACGGATCTTTCCATACCTGATCATCCAAAATGCCATCTATTTTTGGTGGAGAAGCAGTGGGCCAGGCATGCAAATTTTTTCTACTAATATGTTGTGCGTTTAATTGCTGAATTGGTAGAATGATAATTACAATTGACAAGCATAAAAAAAGGTTCACGAATTTAGTTGCCATGCTAGTTAATAAGTTGTGCGTTTGATTGTAGGGTAATAATTCAAAGATATATTACGATACTAAAGATGATTGCGAATTGATTTTGTTTTAATATAGTTGTTGCGAAGTTTCATTTCTTCCATTTGAAGGTATAAAAAAAAGGCCACAATATATTGAAGTACTAATACATTGTATAAACTAAATTAACTTCTAATCGATCTTTCTACTAGCTTTTATAGGGTCTGCTTTCAAGTTCTCTTCTACTTCATTTTTTTTGTATTGAAACAAGAACAAAACAATCAAGGCTTAGAAGTCAAAAGCTAAATTCCATTTCTATCGCCTAAATGATTTTAAGCTCGTTAAATCTCAAACAAGAAAATCATTTTTAACGACTCACTTCATGAAATTTTCAAGTCCGTGGTAGAACTACCAAACTAAAAGAGTAGTAAATCCACTGGTACGAATGTTAAACGATAGCGTGATTCGTGTCCTACAAATCAGCAGAAATTTCCCGATTTCTAAATACTATAAATATTTGAAAACTTAGTTTATGATGTATTAATTACAATTTCAGTATTATATCATCAGCATTCAATAGTTATTAATATTACTTAAGGAAAGGGAGTGTATACTTCGTTCTTTTATGATTTTTTGCATTTTGTTTTAAATATTAATCAAGATCTAAAACTTTTAAGTCAAACCTAAAAAATAGGTGTTATTTTTCTACTAAAGTTTACACGTTGTAATAAGCTTTCTTACTAAACGGGATAATGAAATATAAAAGCAAATGAAGATGCCTGATAGAATTATGGTTAAATATTATGTATTACTATTAGTGGTTGTTTTTTTATTAGGGGGGACTTTAATATCATGCACTAATAATGAATTAGAAATTCAATCTATTGATGTCTATGCTATAAAGTGGTATACTTTTACTGAATATTCATATGATAGTGAAATTATTATTAATCATAGAAAGAAGAAACATTTTAAAATCGAGAATAAAAAGGATTTAAATTTAATAAGTAAAAGGTTATCAAAGCTAAAACCATTAGAAGGCTATGATGATCTTGATGTACGGATGGTATGTCATATTAATTATTCTGATGGTTCAAAAGATGAATTGTGTTTTGGAACTACCATTGTTTCAAAGTATAAGGGAGCTATTTATGAGAAAGATACTATTTTAATTAATACTATTGAAAAGTATTCAACTGTTGATAATAGTATTCGTAAAAGATCAAGAAAAAAATGAAACAACTACTCCACTTCCTATTTATACTTTCTCTCATCAGTATAAATTCCTTCGCACAAAATCCTTTTGAGCAATACAACTACAAACCAAAAGTAGCAACATTAAGCCAAGGAGAATACAATGAATTTCACGACCAAGACACTTTAGTTCAGATTGGATCTGTAATTCTAAATACCAAAACACAAGAAATTGTCGCTTTTGTAAAAAAGGATACACTTTATTCAGAAGCTACTCTTGAGCCTGATATTGTGAGTAGGTGGTTGAGTCCTGATCCTTTGGCGGAGAAGTATCCAAAATGGACTCCATATCATTACGTTCACAATAATCCTTTGAATATGATTGATCCCGATGGACAAGATGGAATTAGGGTGATTGATAAAAAAAATAAGACGATTACGATTAAAGCTGTATATTTTGTACAATCAGCTGATAGGAATTATTATACTTCAAAAGGAAAAACAAAACAATTCGGTGGTTACTCTGAAAAGCAAATTAGCAAAATGCAGGAGGGTACCAATAAGTATCTTAATAAATTAAGCTTGAGGGTTTCTGATGGTGAGTATAAAGGTTATTCAATAAACTTTGATTTAGAATTTAGAGATGGAGGTACTGTTGAACAGAGTAAAAACAGTGCACAAAAGGAAATGCAAGATGGACATTCTATTGGAAATAGTTTTACCAAGGGAGATAGTAATGTTTATTCTGGATTTGCTTCTAAAGAAATTGATAATGGTGATGGTACTATAAGTACTACAACTGTTGGAGGTATTACTATTGGATATAAAGATGTTATGATGAACTCCTCAAAAGATACCAAGATGAATAGAATCCATGAAATTTTTCATACTCTTGGTTTTAGTCACCCAAAAGGTATTGGTGGTTCTGGTGGAATTATGAAATATCCACCAGAGAAACCTAATCAAAATGATGCTAATCAATTAGGTAATGATTCATTCTTACCTGCAGTTATATTAGAGGATGAAAAATAAAATAACTTTATTAGTAATTATATTGGGCGTATCATTTTGGATGTTTGCTGCTGAAAATGATCCATCTAAGGATACTCTATTTTATATTGAGTTTAATATTCGTAGTGAAACGAGTCATCCAATTGTAATGGGTGGAATAATAAAAAAGTTTGATTATTCTAAATTGGATTTAAGTGATGGAGAAAATTTTGTATCAAGCTTTTATGAGCAAGGTTATTTTGTACCAAGTTTATTAATTTACGACCAAGTGATCAAAGAAATTATTAGGATAAATAATGATAGCACCTTGTGTAAATATTTAGGTCAAGGACAAAAGTTAATGAACCTAACAATTGGAAATGGGCGTGAAATTAAGTTGATTTTACAAAGTGGTGAAAATGTCTTTCTTAAGATTACGGAGTTAACAGGACAGTTTTTACATTGCAAAAAAGAAAATATGCAATTGCCTTCAGTTTCAAATGAATACCCTCCAAATAATATTGAAGAAATAGTTGATATTTATATTCCAATTAATATTACAAATTATACAAAACCATCAAAGAAATACATAAAGGAAATAATAAAAAATAAGAATTAGACATAGTTTTTTTATACTCTCTTTTATGTCTAATCTTAATACTAACACTTCTTTTGAATTTACATGTTAAAAAAACACCCTAGCTCAATGTTTTACATCAAACTAGGGTGCAATATATATTAAAGCTATAAAGTGAATTACTTCGCCATAATGCTTTCAATCTCCTCAATCTCGATTGGAATATTTTTCATCAAGTCAAATGGCTCACCTGATTCTTGGATAACGAAGTCGTTTTCAATTCTGATACCCATGTTTTCCTCTCTGATATAAATACCTGGCTCCACTGTAAATACCATTCCAGCTTCAAAAGTTTTATATCTGTTGCCATAGTCATGAACGTCTACGCCAATGTGGTGAGAAGTACCGTGCATAAAGTATTTCTTGTAAGCAGGCCATTTTGGATCTTCGTTCGCAATATCTTCACGAGTGATCAAACCTAAACCTACTAATTCTTCTGTCATCAATTTACCTACTTCCACATGGTAGTCCATCAAGTTGTTGCCTGGAACAAGCATTTTAGCAGCTGCTTTGTGTACTCTTAATACAGCACTGTAAACTGCCGCTTGACGCTCTGTAAACTTACCATTTACTGGGATGGTACGCGTTAAGTCAGAAGCGTAGTTGCCGTACTCACAACCGAAGTCCATTAATAACAAGTCACCGTCTTGACAAACTTGATCGTTGTCGATATAGTGCAATACACAAGCGTTGAAACCTGAAGCAATGATTGGCGTGTAAGCATGTCTTCTTGAGCCATTGCGAACAAACTCGTGAGTGATTTCAGCTTCGATTTCATACTCCTTCACACCTGGCTTTGTGAATTCTAAAACTCTTCTGAAACCTTTCTCAGTGATGTTACAAGCTTTTTGCATAACATCAATCTCAATTTGTGACTTTACAGTACGTAAGTCGTGCATGATTGGTGAAATACGCTCGTATTTATGAAGAGGGAAGTTTTTCATGCATTCCACTCTAAAACGATCATCTGGCGTTTCAACAGTAGTGTCAGCACGAAGGTGCTCGTTTGTGTTCAAGTAGATGTGCTCTGAATCGAAAACAACCGTTTTGAATACTGTATCGAAATCAGATAACCAGTACACCGACTCGATTCCAGAAACTTCAGTAGCCTGTTCTTTTGTCAATTTTGCTCCTTCCCAGATGGCAATTTCCTCATTGGTTTCAATTAAGAAAAGCATTTCTCTATGGGCAGGATCTTTGGCGTCAGGATTGATCACAAGAATACTCTTTTCTTGATCAATACCACTTAAATAGAAGATGTCAGTTTGCTGAATAAATGGCATTGTACCGTCAGCACTAGTAGGCATGATGTCGCTTGAATTGAATACAGCAACTGAATTTGGTTTTAATCTCTCTACTAGACGCTTACGGTTCTCAATGAACAATGTCGAGTCGATTTTTTCGTATCTCATGATTGATCTATGTGTATATATTAATATTTATGATTAACTTTTCGTCAAGTTAAGCGGCAATACGCTTGTACTGCTAAGTACATGGAAAGAAGTAAAGGGATAATTTTAGGTTAATATTTTTTATTCTAATCAAGGCAGATTTGCAGAGCATAGCCGTAGCTACGTGATAAAAATCTAACGAAGAGTAGGATAAAAAAGATAAGGTAAAATGTCCGTTTTCTTTTGTCCAAGTACTGACTTAATTCGAATTTACTTCTTCCATTGAATTTTCAAAACTAGATGACAATAAGACTGGATATTTATTCTGTTTTTTTTTCAGGAGAAAAACGGCTTAGAAGGCTATTCTTAAGCTATTTTTTCATCCTTTTTACTGTTTTTCCAGTTTTCGCTGACGAAAACCAACGTTTTTGGGTTGTTTTTGTAGATAAGTGTAATAATGAAGATTTAGAAATTTTTAACCAATCCATCTGTCAGGAATATATTGAAGCATTGCACGAGCAAGACTTTTTCGCCCAAACGAAATCCAATTGGCTTAATGCCGTGACAGTTGAAATTACATCAAAAAAAGAGTTAGATCAGCTAAAAAGCCTTTCTTTTATCAAAGAAATTAAGCCAGTCAACAGAAGTTGGAAACTAGCGAGTATTCATCAAGAAAGTGATTTTAAGCAGTCCTCGTATACAGTAAAGCAAATCCAACCTAAAAAAATCTATGATTTGAAACTAGATGGAAGTGGGGTAACGGTAGGTGTGATTGATGCAGGCTATTATAATGCTACTAAAAATACCTATCTAAAACATATTTTTAAAGACGATCGAGTTTTGGGTTTTAAAGATTACCTGTCAGGTCCATCAACGACAAGTCAAACTTTCTTTGGAACCAAAAGGACGAGTTCAGATAGTCATGGTACCACCGTTTTAAGAATGATTGCGGGGCAAGAAGGTAATATGAGATACGGACTGGCAGATAAAAGTAATTTTTATTTAGCGAGAACAGATCACGGAGACAAAGAATCGAGGAGTGAGGAAGAAAATTGGATCATGGCTTTGGAGTGGATGGTAGATTCTTTAGGAATAAAACTGATCAATAGCTCATTGGGCTATACGAATGGTTTTGATCGTAAAGATGAAAATTATCTTCCTTCTCAGATGGATGGAGAAACTTCTATGGTGACGAAAGCAGCAGAAGTAGCCACTCAGGAAAAAGATGTGTTGTTGGTGGTTTCGGCAGGGAATGAAGGAGATTCCAATTGGAAAGTCATCAGTGCTCCCGCAGATGCCAAAGGAGTATTGAGTGTTGGGGCAACAACAAAATCAGGTGTGAAGGCGAGTTACAGTAGTTTAGGTCCTGATTTTCTGGATTATGTAAAACCCGAAGTTTCTTGTTATTCACTGTTTGGAACCTCTTTTTCAGCTCCAGTAATTACGGGTCTTGCGGCTTGTCTGTGGCAAATGAAACCAGAGGCGACGGCAAAAGAAATTAGAGGTGCTATTATTCAGTCTTCTTGGTTTTACCCTTACGGTAATAACTATGTGGGCTACGGTGTTCCGAATGCAAGCAAAGCGATCAACATTTTAAAAGGAATACCGCTAGAAAATCAGACCGAAATAATTCATGCCCAAAATGAAAAAAATATTGAAATTAAACCTCAAGAAGGTGAAGGCACTTTGTTAATTGCTTATCATAAAGTATCAGAAACTGTTGTTATTAAGCAAGAATTCATATATTTGAATAACGATGCATGGAAAGTCAAGAAAACTAAAAAATCCATAAGCACTACACTTTGGACGGGAGACCGTCATATTGAAATTTTTTGGAAATAATATAGGTACATCTTCAAAAGATAAAATATTGAAAATCAACTTCTGTATTTTGTACTTATTCTACTATCACCTTTACTATTTAACATGAAATTGTTCGTTCAAATTACCATTATTCACTTTATACTTAGTTCTTTATTTAGCTGTGCCCAATTAGATAAAATTCAAGACACTGAAGAAGTTTATAACTTTGATCTTACAAGTGTTGTTGATTCAGCTGTAAAGGATTTAAGCCGAACATCGCCAGCTGTAGAGAAAAAAGTACTCTATGATGGACAAGAAGACAAAGTTGCTTCCTCTACTATTAATTGGGAGGATGAGTTGGAAGTTTTTGAAGATGCGGATATCAATAAGCCCATTTTAAAAAACAGCTATCAGAAATCAATACAGAATAAACCTGACGGAGGAACACTTACAAGATTTGAAGCCAGTGGTCCAAGAGAATTAGTCCGATGGATGGAAATAGAGAAAGATTCGGATGGCGAACTTCTGAAGATTGCTTTCAAAATGTTGACCGATAATTCTCTTTACGCTACAGAAAAAGAAGGGCAGTTGGTGTTTTCTGAAGGTCAAAAGTTAAAAAGTTATGCCATTGAAGGCATACAGACGATTGTCTTTTTAGGCGATAAACACTATTCTATTGAAGGTAACTTAGTGTATTAGAGACACTTGTAATATTGTCATTTTTAAGAAGAGATATTTGAAGAAAGAGCTTGAAATAAGCTCTTTTTTTGTTAATGATGGAAAAAAAGTAAAAATAATTGCTCTCATTTATAAACGTTTGTGTCGTTAACTAGCAAAACAAAAAATAAATAGACTACCTTTGCGGTTCAATTAGGAAACTGTAGCGCTTTTGTCCGCATCATCATAACTGTTGGTTGTCCGCCGACAAAGAATAAGGATTATGAGAGAAGTAATATTCAATCTAGTACTTAAACTTATAGTAGTATGGAAGGAAGCGTCTTAAAAAACAAAAAATGACAAAATTTAGTGAATTAGGGCTTAAAGAAGAATTGCAAGAAGCAGTAGCAGAGCTCGGTTTTGAACAACCTACACCAATACAAGAAGAAGTAATCCCAACTTTATTAACAGAAGAACTTGATTTAGTAGGTTTAGCACAAACAGGAACGGGTAAAACTGCAGCATTCGGCCTTCCACTCCTACACCGTGTTGATGTCTCAAACAAAAAGGTACAAGGGTTAATTCTATGTCCAGTTCGTGAACTTGGACTTCAGATCGCAAAAGATCTTGAAAACTTCTCTAAAAAGCTTAAAGGTTTAAAAATCGTTGCCGTTTACGGTGGTGCTCCAATTGACCAACAAATCCGTCAGTTGAACAAAGGTGCACATGTAATTGTGGCCACTCCAGGACGTATGCACGATTTAATCCGTAGAAACAAAGTAAATATCTCTGAAGTAGAGACAGTAGTACTTGACGAAGCGGATGAAATGTTGAAAATGGGTTTCAAAGACGAGCTTGATGCAATTCTTGAAGAAACTCCTGAAGACAAAAACGTATGGTTGTTCTCTGCAACTATGCCAAGAGAAGTAGCTCGTATTGCTTCAAACTACATGACTGAACCAAAAGAGGTAACAGTTGGTACGAAGAATACGGGTAACAAAAACGTAAAACACTACTGCTACACTGTAAGAGCTCAAGATAGATATGAAGCTTTAAAACGTGTAGTGGATTACAATCCAAATATATACGGTATTGTTTTCTGTCGTACAAGACAAGAAACAAAAGACGTAGCAGAGCGTTTGATGCAAGATGGTTACAATGCAGATGCATTGCATGGTGATTTATCTCAAGCACAACGTGATTATGTAATGGGTAAATTCCGTCAACGTACTTTACAATTATTAGTAGCAACGGACGTAGCTGCTCGTGGTTTGGACGTTAACGATTTATCTCACGTCATCAACTACAACTTGCCAGACGATATCGAAACGTACAACCACCGTTCTGGTCGTACAGGTAGAGCTGGTAGAGATGGTACTTCAATTGCAATCATTCACATGCGTGAAAAGCACCGTTTGAGAGCTATCGAGCGTGTATTGAAGCAATCATTCATCATGGATCCAATTCCTTCTGGTCCTCAAATTTGTGAGCGTCAGTTGTTCCATTTAGTAGACCGTATGCACGGTGTAGAAATGGTAGAAGAGGAGATTGAGGAGTACTTACCAAAAGTATATGAGAAATTAGAGGACTTAAGCCGTGAGGAAATCATCAACCGTTTCGTTGCATTAGAGTTCAACCGTTTCTTGGATTACTACAGAGGTGCTAGAGATCTTAATGTACCTGATCGTAGAGATAATTCTAATTCTCGTGAAAGAGGTGAAAACTTCAGACGTAACGCAGAATCAGGTTTCACTCGTTTCTTTATCAACTTAGGTAAGCGTGACGAAGTATCACCAAGAGATCTAATCGACTTGATCAACAAAGGTGTTCGTGGTGACCGTATCGATATCGGACGAATTGACCTTAAGCAAAACTTCTCATTCTTTGAGGTAGCTCAAGGTAGAGAGGATGATGTGATCAAAGGTATGGGTACTTTAGAATTCAATGGTAGAAAAATTGATGTTGAAGTATCTAATACTACTGGTGGTGGCGGTGGCCGTCGTGGTGGTGGACGTCGCGGTGGCGGCGGAGGAGATCGTCGTCGCTACAATGGTGGCGGAGGAGATCGCCGAAGAAATGGATACGGAGGTGGAGATCGTCGTAATAGTGGCGGTGGAAACAGACGTAGAAACAGCAATAGAGAAAGTCACAAAGATTAATTTTCTTTGAACAAAATAATAAAAGAAGGTCATTATTTTTCGAAATAAGACCTTCTTTTTACTTTTACTCAAATTAATCATAGCGTATAACAAACAATATGGATTGGGAAGCCTTATTCTATAAGTTTCTGAAGTTTGGTGTAGTTGGTTTTTCTGGCTTATTTGTTGATTTTGGAACGACTTATCTTGTAAAAGAAAAGCTAAAGGGACATAAATATTTGGCTAATAGCCTTGGTTTTATTTTAGCAGCAACGAGTAATTATATACTGAATAGAAACTGGACTTTTGAAAGCCAAGATGCCAATATTGGTCTTCAATACATGAAGTTTTTTGGTGTTTCCATCATTGGTCTTCTCTTTAGTAATGCCATTATTTGGTTGTTACATGAGCGTTTTAAAATGAATTTTTACATTGCTAAAGTTTTAGCAGTAGGAGTGGTAATGTTATGGAATTTCTTTGCTAACTTAATGTTCACATTCGTTGAATAGCAGTTAGTTATGTTACAAGATAAAAGAGATTTTTTACAGAGGATGATCCGTAGCTTGGAGAAAGTAATGCTCCGATTTACAGGAATAGACCTAGAGCTTCATTTTGAAGAAATGGCATTGACCATAGATAAATACTTAGTAGAGGTGCTAAAAGTCAATGAGTCTGATTCAGAAGAAGAGATAACATTAAAAATGATGGACCTTTCTTCTAAAACAGACTTCAAGGAATTAGAACTTTTAAACGATGTTTTAATTTATAAAGGAAAGCTAACCCAAGACAAAAAATACTTCAATGCCGCTTACAAAATACTATCAGAGATAGAACAAAAAGACCTTATGACTTTTTCATTTGTAAGACAACAGAAGCTGGCAGAGCTTGAGACTTTGCTGAAAAAATAAGTCAACCTTCCTTAGAGCAGATTTTATTACTTATTCTTCACTCTCAAATTGCCCCATATAATCTTCAATAGGCTCCAAACCTACTTGTGCTCTTCTATGATTTACATTGGCAGGGTCTTGAAGAGAATAGATTTCCATCTCACCTGTTTTTGAATTAAAAACAATTTGAGAACCGTACTTTTGTGGTTTTCCACTATCAAGGAATATCATATCTTCCATCATAGCAAGCTTATAAGGTTGCAAATCACCCCTTTCGGTTGCATCTTCAAACAGATGGAAATATTTAGAGCGGTAATGAGGTCCGGCGTGCTGAATGATAATCCAAACCGTATTTATACCATTATTTCCGACTTCTTCTACTGTAGGCATTCCGCAGATTTCTAAAATACTTACTACTTTGGTGAGGTTTTCTAATTCGATATTTTCATTCACCATTCCACTTGATCTATTTTCCTGATCCATAAAACGAATGTGTGCTAACATCTTATCAATCTTATCACAATCAATATCTACTAACTCAACCTCTGTACGTTTTCTTTCTTTAATAGCGGCTATTAATCGTCTTTGAAACAAAGTGTCTTCATGGGTAGGTTTTCTTAGAATCACAACCTTAATTTCGTGGTTGGATGATGCATAATAATCATACCCCCATTCTAACGGGTCGGTCTTTTTTATTTTATCAAGAGAAATAACTTCACCACTTTTATACCTGTAGATCGGTGGTTTAGTTTCTTTGTCAAAGTTATTAAGAGTGATTTCTATAACGTCTTCTTGATCTAATTTAACGAGTTTTTTTATTCCATGAGGGTCACTTAAATTACAGGATGTAAAGAATAAAATGAGCGATAATAATAATGTTGTTGTTTTGTTTTTGAGCATGGTATTAGGTTCTTGAGTTTTATACATAGTGATTACTCCCTTTTGCTTAAAAAAGATTCCTGAATAATAAAAAAGCTTTAAATTTTCGTGATAAAATCCAATAATAACTTAGTGATGTGCGATTTATGAGGTAGAAGGGTAGGTGCTTTGATAGAAGGAAAGAGGTAGAAATAAGCATTAAAAAACAGCAATGGTTATTGTGATTACCTATTCAATTTATTTACTTTATGATATAATTATTATAGTGTCAAAATTAAATAACCTGTACATTGAAGTCGAAGGTGTACAGGACAAAGAAAAACTATCAAAAACTATGAATTTAAAGTTACTCACAAGTACACTTCTGTTATTAATTTGTATAACAGAAATGATGTACGCTCAATCTACAAAAGAAATCAAAGGTGTTGTGATGGATAATGATGGAAACTCTATTCCATACGCTCATATTTTGATTTCCAATACCTCAAAAGGGACGTTCTCCAATCTGGAAGGGGCTTTTTCTATCAATATTTCAGAAAAGTATGCAGATCAGCAGTTGCAAATTTCTGCCACAGGTTTTGAAATGGTTAGAGTGAATATTTCAGCTTTATCTACTAAAAAGAAGAATAAAGTGACATTGAAGTCTTTTGTTACAGAACTGGATGAAGTAGTCATCACCCCCAAAGATATGAGGGAAATATTGAAAGAGGCTCTTCGTAAAATTCCAGAAAACTATGCTTTGAACCCCGCTAAAGTACATGGGTTTTACAGAAATAGAACGTCACTTAATGAAAGTACGGCGAATTATATAGAAGCGGCTATGGATATTTATCTTCAAGGGATTCAGGAAGAAGATAAAAAAAACCAACTGCAATTGGTAAAAGCAAGGAGTTTGACGGATTCCACGGCTTGGGAAAGCTTTCAGTTTGATGATGATTCTATGGATATGGACATGGATATGACAGGAATGGCACATGAAATGTTAGAGTCTGATTTGGTCAAGGATAATGGAAACTTGTTTGGGGATGATGAAGAGATGTCCTCAAGGTTTGTAATGTTCCTCAATGAGAAAACAATGGATTATTACACATTTGAATTTGTAGAAATGACCACTTATCAGGGACGTTCTGCCATGGTGATTGACTATAAACCACGATGGAAAATGGATCTTGGTATGTTTGAAGGAAGAATCATTTTGGATGAAGATACAAAGGCTTTTTGTCATGTGGATTATAATGTACCCAAATCCTATTTGAAATACATCATTCCCCTTAGAGGTATCGGAAAGGGATTGTTAATTGGTGCATTGAAGATTTTTGGAGGGTTATCATTCAATTTTCATATTAACCATATCAGAGGAAGTGAATCGTATCAGTTTGTTGATAATAAGTGGTATCCTAAATATAAAAACGGTGATTTTTCATTTTTCTTAAAAGTAAGATATCCTAGAGAGGAGATTGATATAGCAACGGATATTGGCATTAAGGCTGACTTCTTTATTACTGACGTAACCACTGAAGATATACAGGAAATTGAAGAGGAAAACAGGCTGAAAAAAGAAGATTCTTTGGTGGAATTAAGTGATGCCTTTGACGATCCTTTTTGGACGACATATCCTTTAATTCCTGCCTCTGAGGAAGTTCTGAGTGATGTACAACAGTTGAATTAACTTTTCTTCAGATTTAGTGCTCTTATTTTTTAAGATGAAAGTCGACTTTCAATCTAATTCTTTTGTAATTTGCGAGATCATAGTAGACACAGTATAGAACAAACAGTGAGGATCTTTTTAATGAAAACGTATTTTCTAATGTTGTCGATGTGCCTTTTTGCTTTGGGTACATTTGCACAATCTGATAGGTGGCAACAAAAAGCAGATTACGAGATGGAGGTTGAGCTTGATGTGAAAACACACAAGTTCGGAGGGACACAACGATTGGTGTATTACAACAATTCTCCGGATACACTTCATAATGTATACTATCATTTATACCTCAATGCTTTCCAACCGGGAAGTATGATGGATGTACGTTCAAGAACAATTGAAGATCCTGACGGAAGAGTAAAAGATAGAATTTCTAAATTACAGCCGAACGAAATCGGATATCAAAAGGTATTGTCATTGAAACAAAATGGTAAGTCGCTGAAGTATAAAACAGTGGGGACTATTTTGGAAGTAGAGCTGAATAAACCGATTCTCCCGAATACAAAAACTGTATTTGCAATGGAATTTGATGCACAAGTTCCTATTCAAATCAGAAGAACAGGTAGAGATAACAAAGAAGGGGTAGCTTATTCTATGGCACAGTGGTATCCTAAATTAGCTGAATATGATTATGAGGGATGGCATCCAGATCCTTATGTAGGAAGAGAGTTTTATGGTATTTGGGGTGACTTTGATGTAAAGCTTACACTCGACGAAAAATATGTGGTAGCTGCTACAGGTTATATCCAAAATGCAAAAGAAGTAGGATATGGCTATGAGGGCATCAAGAAAGGACAACCTAAAGATGGTAAACTAACTTGGCACTTTGTAGCTCCTAATGTACATGACTTTACATTTGCTGCAGATCCTGATTTTCAACACAAAATTGTACCGATGAAAGAGGGGCCTGAGCTTCATTTCTTCTGGAAAAAAGATCAAGGTATCGATGAAGTATGGAATAAACTTCCAGCATATTTAGAGCAGGCCATTTTATATACGAATAAAAGAGTAGGGAAATATCCTTATAAAGTTTACAATGTAGTGCAAGGTGGTGATGGCGGTATGGAATACGGCATGCTTACTTTGATTACAGGTAAAAGAAGCTTGAATAGTTTAGTAGGTGTAACGGTTCATGAAATGCTACATAGCTGGTTCCAATTTGTTCTAGCGACCAACGAGAGTTTATATGCTTGGATGGACGAAGGGTTCAATTCTTATATCGGAAACGAAATTGAAGCACATGTCAACGGAAAAGCAGATGCTCATGGAGGATCTTACAACTCTTATTTTTATGTAGTGAAAAGAGGTATCGAAGAACCATTGAGTACGCATGCGGATCATTTCGAAAAAAATGCTGCTTACTCTATCGCCTCTTATTCTAAAGGTGCTGTTTTCCTTCATCAATTAAGCTACATTATGGGACAGGAAACATTTGATAAAGCCTTCAAAAGATACTACGAGGAATGGAAATTTAAACACCCTAATGTCAATGACTTCATGCGTGTAATGGAAAAAGAATCAGGATTGCAATTACAATGGTATAAGCAATACTTTGTCAATTCCATTAAAACCATTGATTATGGTGTGAAAAATACTTTCATTGAAGGTGATACAACTTATGTGACCATAGAGCGAGTGGGTAAAATGCCAATGCCTACGGAAGTGAAAATAACATTGAGTAATGGTGATGAAACGACTTATTATATGCCCTTACGTGTAATGCGTGGAGCCAAAAAGTCTGAGATAGAAGGAAAGTGGGTACAGTTGGAAGATTGGCCTTGGACGCACCCTACTTATACTATTGCTATTCCAACAAAAGATGCTAAATTGAAGAAAGTAGAGATCGATCCTTCTGGTAAGGTGGCTGATATTGATAGAACAAACAACATTCTTGAAGTATCTTACCTTGTTGAAAAAGGAGCAGGTTTATAGAATTGTTTAAATGATGAGAGAGAATAAGCAACTTAATTCAACAAATTATCCGGGCTGGCTTAATTATTTTAAAAATTTTTATGTCCTCGTTGGTACATTATTCTTAGTATGGATGTTGTTTTTTGACAGCGACAATTTTTTAAGAAGAAAGAACCAAAGAGAGAAGGAGTTTGAATTGAAAAGTCAACAAGCATTTTATGAAAAAGAAATTGTTGACCTTCAAGAAAAAATGAGAGAGTTGCATACCAATAATCAAGAGTTGGAGAAGTTTTCACGAGAAAAATACCTTTTCCACAAGAAAGGAGAAGACGTTTATGTGATTAAGGATCTCTCAAAAGAAGATTAATTTTATCAAAATATACAGACCTCTATTCGGCACTCGGATAGAGGTCTTTTTTTACCAACCTTTTAATAGATCAAACCCCACTCTTACGCCAGCCATTATCATCATTTTGTTATAATAGTTTTCGTCCCCATGCGAAGGATTGAGGTTGATGAAATTTCCATTTGAAGAATAACTTCCTACAATATGAAATCTGAGGTTTTTGTTGGGTATAGGGTAATATTGTAAAGCCAACTGAACAGTATGTGTGTTGGCATTTTCGAGTAATTCCTCATCATTTATATCACCGGTGCTATCAATCTGATCAAAAATGTATTTGATATAAGGTTTGAATTTCTGACCGTTATACATCACTTTTACAGGCACTGATTTGTAGATGGCATTATCTTGAAAATTGGGCATATTTCGAATATATGCGAAATCGGTGTCGATAATCCATTGTCCGTATTTCCATTGAACACCAAGGTTAATACCGTAAGGCGTATCGGAAGACAAAGCGGATTTGTCATTGATAAAAGTGTAACTGACATACGTTTTGATTTGATCTTTTTTGATGAAACCATACCAATAAAAGTTGTATTGCAAGTTGAGCTGATTTCCTAATGAATCTTCTATCGCATTCACAACTTGCAAGCCGAATTGCTGCCCACTTTTGGTATTGTATTGTGCGGTTACTCCCGTTTTAAAAATGTCTAGCTTATTACCAATAATAGAGTAAGTATACACATCATTGGGGTTATAACTTTGCTCAACTGTTCCTACTTTCATAAAATTCCTACCAGCCTGCAAAAACCAATGTTTGTCTTTGGTGCGATAAGTCACATTAGCTTTCAGAATGTTCCCTGATATTTTATTGACAGCTACCCTTGAATCATAAGGAGAGTAGAGAAACTCAAAACCAAAATTTTCATTAAACATTCCTTCTAAACCAATTCTGAAATCGGAAAACAAAAAGCGTTGATCATTAGCATACCCATCTAATTGATTTTCGTAGCCAATATGTCTGAAATCTAATCGACTATCTAAAGTAAAGCTTAAGTTTTTGGGTTTGAATAGTTGTTTTAAATGATCCGTTTTAGGATCATTATCTGTTCCGTAAGTATTAGCTAGGAAAAAACAGAAAATACAGCAAAGAAGAATTAACTTTTTCATAGCAGTAATGATGTAGTCAGAGGTTGATGGAGAGGTTATCAATTCAATAAAAATCAAGATGATCTAAATATTTTCAGATCATCTTGATTTTTTAATTCGATTATTTCCAAAGTGTTTTCAAATCGATTTCAGTCCAATCAGCGAAGTATTCGGGGACTGGAACCTTCATGTATACTTTTTGGTTATGAATATCAAATACTGTTTGGTAAACTGTCAAGTCGGCATCTTGTAAAGCAGGTTTAGTACAACCACCGTTTTCTTTAAATGAATCATCTTCATTGAATAATCGAAGATCCATCAAATCTTTTGTTAATTGGGTATCCATTTTACCTTTATTTTCCGCAAGACGTGCTTCCATATTAGAGTATCTTCTGAGTGAATTACTTACTGTTTCTCTTTTGCCTAAACCCCAATCATCTACCAAAAATGAATTTACAACTGTAAGTGCATCGCCTTTTGGTAAACGAATTCTATTTCCATTTGATGAAGAACATTCTACTGAAGCAGCTCCTTTACTGTCGGCAATTGTGAAGATGGTAGAAGTACTATTATTAGTACCATTAAATCTAGCTTTTAAGGCATCCAATGTTGGAGATTCGCTCATAAAGTCAGTTAAGGTATTGATAGTAGAGGGTCTTTCTAAATATACAACAGAACCACCCATGCTAGAACCATCATGTAGGTCTAGGTAAACTCCTTTTTCGTTCATTACTGTAAATGCACAGTACATACCAGGCCATCCCATAGTAGCAATTTTATATGAACCGTCATTTGGTTTTCTTACCGTAAATACAGACGGAAACTTTAAGAATTCTTCACTCCAATCCATATTACGTCCTATGTACATTTCACCATCTACTGAGTTTTCACCCCAAGATGCAATTGATGTACAACCCGCAAAAGAGTGAAGCTTACCGTAGTAGTAACCAAATTCCATTACTTGATCTAGAAATACTACTTTCTCCAATGTCCATTCAGTACCTTTCACTACACCATCATAGAATTGTTTTGTTCTTAGAGAACCAGTTCCGTATGCACGAGTTACCCAAAAATCAATAGTTTCTTGATCTAGTTCTCCTGCATCAATAAGTTTCTTAACAAGTAAATCGTATGTTTTCTGCATTTCACCTTTCATCAAAGCTCCATATTGCTCACCCATTTCAAGGTTAGACCCTTCTAATACTGGAACTAAAAAGTTGTTATTTGTATAAAGTTTACCCGCTTTGAATTCTTTTACTAATTTCATTTTCTTTTTCTTTAACAATGATAAAATAATTAATGTAATGGCTTCAAGAAGAGTTGTTTAATTGTTTTTCCCGATTGATTACATTACAAATGTCGCGGTATTTTGAGGCAATTATTTGTACAAAATCTTTAAGCGGTTATCTACAATCGTCAAGTATTATTTTAATGATGAATTAAGGATGGGATACTATTTTGTTATTGATTTATTATAGGCCTTGTCTTCAATTCCTTTTTAAGAAAAAAACGGACTCCAAAGTGGAATCCGTTTTCATTATTAAATCAAAAACTATTATTTCTAAATCAAAATTAGAGTGCTTCCAATCTGGAAAAGAAAGAAAGGATTGAAACCACTCACGGCTATAATCATAAGGTTATTCCCTTTTGATTACATTACAAATATCACGTTTTATAAATGAATAGATTTACAAGAAATGGTCATCTAGTTATGTAATATCGTTAGAGTGTAATTGATTGAAATTGAATCTTTTATCTGTATAATTTGTGTAGCAAAAAAAGTTGATCCTTATAACAGAACCAACTCTTACCTCTTATTTTATATTTCTAACCTCACAAAAACTATTTCCATAATTCATTTAAGTTGATCTCAGTCCAGTCTGCAAAGTATTCAGCAACTGGTACTTTTAAGTATACCTTTTGATTATGAATATCAAATACTGTTTGGTATACAGTGATATCAGCATCTTGAAGTTCAGGTTTAGTACAACCACCATTTTCTTTGAAAGAATCATCTTCGTTGAACAAACGGATATCCATTAAGTCTTTTGTCATTTGAGCATCTACCTGACCTTTTGTTTCAGCTAAGCGATCTTGCATATTTGAGTATCTTCTTAAAGAGTTACTTACAGTTTCTCTCGTTCCTAAACCCCAATCGTCAGCTAAGAATGTATTGACAACTGTAAGTGCATCATTTTTAGGAGTACGAACTCTATTTCCTGCCAATGAAGAAGCTTCAACGGATGCAGCACTATTACTATCTGCTATTGTGAAAATAATTGAAACACTATTATTGATGCCATTAAATCTAGCTTTTACAGCTTCCAATGAAGGTGACTCACTCACAATATCAACCATTGTATTCAAGATTGAAGGTCTTTCTTTGTACACTAATGAACCACCCATACTAGTACCATCATGAACGTCTAAGTATACCCCTTTTTCATTCATAGCAGTGAAAGCAGCGTACATACCTGCCCATCCAGTAGTAGCCATTTTATACGATCCATCATTTGGCTTTCTTACCGTTAATACTGTTGGGAAGTTTAAGAAAGACTCACTCCAGTCCATATTACGACCAATGTACATCTCACCGTCTTTAGATTGCTCACCCCATGAAGCGATTGAAGTACAACCTGCGAATGAGTGAAGTTTACCATAGTAGATACCAAATTCCATTACCTGATCTAGAAAAATAACATCAGTCAATGACCAATCAGCTCCTTTAGCAACTCCTTCATAGAACTGCTTCGTTCTTAAAGAACCTGAACCGTAAGCTCTATCCGTCCAAAATTGAATAGTTTCTTGATCTAATTTTCCTTCTTCAATTTCTTTCTTTACAAGAGCATCATATATTTTTTGCATTTCATCTTTCATTAATGCACCATATTGTTCCCCCATTTCTTCATTTGAACCTTCAATAACAGGAATTAAAAATCCGTTGGCTTCATAAAGTTTTCCACCTTTATATTCTTTCTTTAAGTTTAAATCCGAAAGGTTATTTTCAACATCAACAGGGTTTTGTGCAATTGCATTGAATGAGAAAATAAACCCTAAAACGATTGATAAGTAGCTTTTTAAATTTTTCATTTTCTATTTGTTTTTATAATGATAAATATTTGATGTAATACATTCAGAATAAGTTTTTTAATTGTTATTCCCGATTGATTACATTACAAATGTCTAGCTTTTTCAAACCAATGATTTGTACGTTTTCTCTAAGCGGTTGTCAAAAATCGTCAACTATAAAAAAGAGCCTCATTTGAGAATTTTAATATGATCTAGAAAGAGAGAATAGTATATTAGAATAAAGGATTCAGTATAATATTATGGAAGATAAATACATTATTAACTCCAGTGATGCAGACCATCATAAGGGGTATGAGGTTATAGCAAAGGAATTAGGAGGGTCTTGGGATGGTGAAGAATTATTGATTAATACTAGTTGGTGTGATATTAAAGCCAACTCTATTTGTTTCTTGGAAGATATGTATGTGGATATTTTTAGTATGTATGCTAAAAAGCCCATATTGGTAAAGTACACACCAGATGATGAAAAACATTATATCATAGTAAGAATTGGGTTTACAGGTTCCTTCTTTCGTAAGGAAGAAACTCAAAAGTTCAATAACCTTGGTGTTTTTATTTATAACTCCAGTCAGGACTTTGAAATAGAATTTCCAGTAGATGCTCAATGTCAATGGATCACCCTTCGTTTTTCTTTAGACCTTTTTAATAGTTTTAATACACCCAACCCCGATTACAAACTCAAAACTCTTTTCGATGATAAATCACCTTGGTTTCAATACTTTTCACTTGATGTGGAAATTGAAAACTACGTAAGAACAATCATCGCTAATGTAGATAAAGAAAAGAGAAGACATATTACTTTTTTTAGCAAAGCGGCTGACATAATGGGTGTTATCGTTGAGAAGATGGAAAAGGAATCTTCTTTGGTAAAAAGCAATATTCATCCTGATGATCTGAAGGCCATGATCCAATTGAAGGATACCTATCTTTCTGATTTCTCCGAACAACCTAACTTGACGGAATTAAGTGAAGAATATGGAATGAGTGTTTCTAAGCTCAATAGAATATTTAAATCCATTTTTGATCAACCAGTACTTCAATTCTATAATCAACAAAAAGTGGAGGAGGTGTATAGGCAAATCACATTTACCGAGAAAAGCCTTACAGAGATTGCGTTTGATCTAAATTTCAGTCATATCGCTCATATGAGTAAGGTCTTCAAAAAGCATTACGGTCATGCTCCTTCGGAACTGAGGGAAAAGAACAAGAAATAGTTGTTGGAAGTCATTTATACTATTGATATTCATTTTTTTTATGGTTTAAATATACCGGATAACCGCAATTTTCATTTTAAGGTTTTTCGGTATATTTCCGTTCGTCTCCATGAATTATTGTGTTGACGAGGAGTAGGGTGAAACCAATTTTAAAAGGAAAATATAACCTGTATTCCACATGAACACTTAGACTTTTTGATGAACTCAAAAACATTATTCTATGTCTTTCTGTTTCATTCTCTAAAACAAACTTCATCGAAGTTCATTATTTTATCTCTTTTTATTAATAAATCTATCCAACAGCCTTATTTTTTAATACCATTAGGTAAAAGAGTGAATGATTATCAGTAAATTTGCAGGCTCGTTTTTAAGAAGAAATGAGGTTCAATTTTGTGGGAAACAAATAGTCAATGGATAAAAATTATCAGATTCACCGTTTATCAAACGGAATTCGACTAATACACAGACAAGTAAAAACAACTAAACTGGCACATTGTGGTGTTGTTTTGAATGTAGGGAGTAGGGACGAAACTTTAGAACAGCAAGGCATTGCTCACTTCTGGGAACATATGGCTTTTAAGGGTACGAACAAGAGAAAAACGTATCATATTCTTAATAGTATTGATTCTGTAGGAGGTGAGTTGAACGCGTATACTTCTAAGGAAAAAATTACATTTTATACTTCCACTTTAGTTGAACATTTTGAGAAGTCTGTTGATATTCTTTCAGATTTAACGTTCAATTCGAACTTTCCTGAAAAGGAAATTGAAAAAGAGCGTTCTGTTATATTGGAAGAAATGTCCATGTACAAGGATGATCCCACTGATGCAATTGGTGATGAATTCGATGAAATTATCTTTCCAAACCACCCTCTTGGAAGAAATATTCTGGGTACTGTAGACAGTGTCAATAGTTTTCAACAAAAAGATTTCTTTGATTTCTTAGAACAAAATGTAGATACACATCAAGTGGTTATCTCTTCTATTTCTAATTTACCTTTTGAAAAGGTGGTAAAATTGGTAGAGAAGTATTTTGGAGGCATAAAGGAAGCGAAGAAAGATCGTACAAGAGAAATTTTCACGGGTTATAAGCCTCAGTTTGTCGAAAGGTATAAACCAATCAACTCTGCGCATGTGATGATAGGTTCAGATGCGTTTGAAATGCATCATCCTAAGCGATTGACATTTTTCTTGTTGACGAACCTTCTGGGAGGTCCGGCGATGAACTCCAGATTGAATTTGGGGATTAGAGAGAAGTACGGTTATGTCTATGATATTTCGGCAGGGTCTACATCATATCTTGATTCGGGACAATTCAGTATTTACTTCGCTACAGAAGATAAAAGTTTAAATAAATGCTTGAAATTGGTACATAATGAATTATCGAAATTAAGAGATAAAAAATTAGGTGTACAACAATTAAGAAGCGTGAAGCAACAAATCATGGGACAAATTGCCATGTCGGGTGAGAGCAACTTGTCTATCATGTTAGGAATGGGTAAGGCACTGCTAGACAAGGAGAAGTTTGAAACAATAGAGGAAGTCTTTCAGCAAATTAAAGCGATCAGTGCTGAAGATTTACTTGAAGTTGCCAATGAAATGTTTGCAGAAGAAAGGATGAGTACTTTAATTTACCATCCAGAATTAAAAAGTCACTCAAAGAACACCTAAATCTTTGAAGTGCCAAAATTAAACAGCAATGGTAAAAAGTAATTTACGTATTTTTTTATTTGTAGGCTTTTCAGTCTTTACAATTTCGATTTTAGTCTATATTTATCAAGTTTTTTACACGGCTAACATACAAGTTGATAAAGAGCCTGCAGTCATCAGAATTCCACATGGGGCATCCATCGAAAGTGTGTCAGATACTTTACAGAAGTATGATATTCTATCGGAGTTGGTTCCATTTCGTTTTGTAAGTAAAGCATTAAAATATAATGAAAACGTAAAGCCTGGTTTGTATGTATTACAACCTAATATGACTAACCTTGAGGCGGTACGTTTCTTAAGATCAGGAGCTCAAACTCCTATCAAAATTACATTCAACAATGCAAGAACAATCCAAGATGTAGCAGAGAGAATTACTCCTCGTTTAGAGATGACGTCGGAACAGTTCTATGAAGCAGCAACGGATGCAGAATTGTTGAAAGAATTAGGTCTTGATTCATTAACCGTAAAGGCTCTTTTCTTACCCAATACTTATGAAGTGTATTGGACGATCTCTCCAAAACAATTAATGAGAAGGTTGAAAAAAGAGTACGATCGTTTTTGGAATAGTAAAAGAAAAGCAAAAGCTGAAGCAATCGGCTTGACACCTTATCAAGTGTCTACCTTAGCTTCAATTGTGGAATCTGAGACAATCAAGTCGGATGAAATGCCTAAAGTGGCCGGTTTATATGTGAATCGCCTCAATAGAAATTGGGCATTACAATCAGACCCCACAGTAGTTTATGCTGCTGTTCAGGTAGGAATGGTCAAAGAATTTACAGATGTCAAAAGAGTGTTGAACAAGCACTTGGAAGTAGATTCACCATACAATACTTATAAGTATTCTGGTTTACCTCCAGGGCCCATCAGAATCCCTTCAACAACAGCCATTAATGCGGTGTTGAATGCAGAGAAGCACAAATACATGTATATGGTAGCAGATGCTGATTTTTCAGGTTACCATCACTTCTCTAAGACATTGACAGAGCACAATAGATATGCGAGAATCTATCAAAATGCTTTGAATAAAAAACGAGTATATAGATAATAAATGAGACGTTACAATGGTATTGTAACGTCTTTTTTGATTCCATCTATGGATAAAATAAAAGATAAAGAGCAGGAGGAGTTAGCAAAGAAAGTCATCATTTACCCTGATGATACTCCCCGATTACAACTAGGACTGGAAGATGCAGTGTGTACAATGGACGTAGCCTATACGGATGATTGTGCATTCGTTTCTTGTGATATCATGAGAGGAAAAACAGGGGAGTGGGTCAATACTTTTGTAACCATTCATCCGCTGCCAACCACTCCTTATACTTCAGGGTATTTTGCTTATTATGAGGGGCCTCTTTTGGTAGAATGCTTAGAGCAACTAGCTTTAGAACTAAAATTAAAACCTGCATTAGTCATTGTGGATGGCCATGGAATTGCTCATCCAAGAAGATTTGGAATTGCAAGTTGGCTTGGTTTAAAGTTGAACATTCCTACAATTGGGTGTGCAAAAAAGCCACTGGTCAAATATGAAAGCGAGCTCGGAAAACAAAAAGGAAGTATCTCCCCGATGCTTTTGGAAGATGAAGTGGTAGGTGTTGCACTGAGAAGTAATACAGGTGTGAAGCCCATTTTTATCAGTCCAGGTCACTTAATTAGTATCGAAAACACGATTCATATTATTAAAAAGTACCATGGAGAGTACAGAATCTTTGAGCCAGTCCGTAGAGCAGATCAAGCGGTCAGAAGAGCTTCAAAGGGTGAAAGTGGCGATTTTGAATTGATTACTTGAGAAAGGTCATTAAATACAATTAACGATAATTCATAATCCTTTGGGAGGTCTATACGTATATTTGTTTGATATTAAATTAGATAAACCCGAAAGAAAGATTGAATTATGTTTAAAGTCACAACTAACTCTAAATATGACAGAGAAGATAAAGGTAAATCAAATTTAGTCCATAAAACTGTTTCCAATATCCCATTTAAGTATCGTCCTTTTATATTGTCAGTGGTGTATACTTTTTTGATTGTAGGCTTCGCTTTATTGTTAAATGGAACCTTGGAAGTGACATTTAATCAGACCATAGGCTACAAAGAACCTTTTTATTTCACAATACTATTTATGGTAGTATTATCCTTACTGTTGCCTTATTCAATACCCGATAAAAAGTTGGCTGTTCATAAAGTGAATAGAAATGGTTTTCACGTAGACCAGGTGGTTTTAGAAAGCAATCATAGAAATAGTAAATCCTTGATCATCGGAGCAAAACTGCTGACTTTAGTTTTCAGTATTTCTTTGTTTATGTCTTCTTATACCACCAATAAAAGTACTGAAAAATATGAACGTATTACGATTCATAATGTTCCTATCAAAGGTGTGGATAGTGTACAAATCGCAGTAAGAATGTCGAGAAATACTAGAGATTCTGCCACGCCAGGCCGCTTTAAACAAGCTTTAGAAGCTTCTGTTTCAGAAAAGCAGACCTATATATATGAAGAGTATACCTATGGTTTTCCTTATCAATTATTGAAACCCCAAAAACGTAGAGATATGGAAGAAGGGAAGAAGTATTTAGATGGAAAAAGAGCCAAAATACAAGTGAAATGGTACGGTGAAGAAATTCATCCGACAGATGTGGAAGGTAAAATTAATACTATTATAAACAGTGACGCTATGAACGATCTTTTGATAGAATCTTTCGGTGTTGAAGCAGAAAGTAAGAAATCCATGAAGATGTAATGCCACGTAGAAGTGTAACCCTGTTAGGTATTCATTCAAAAAAACAGTACTCAAAGATATTTATATCATTCTTAAAAAACGAGCATCAAGAAAAATCAATCTTGATGCTCGTTGTATATTTTTTAGAAAAGATAAATTGAAAATGAAATAGATACATTTCCCTTATCATTCTTACCTTTTCTCTCTTTAAATCCCTTTGAATGTCCTCACTAACTTATTTGAGAATAAGAAATCTTTTAATTCTTTTGGTTCCGCATCTAAAATTTCATCTTTAGTCCCTTCCCAAATTTTCAAACCTTTATACATAAACATAATGTACTCACCGATTTCCATTACAGAGTTCATATCATGTGATACGATAACTGTTGTAAGATTATATTCTTGCGTAATTTCATGAATTAACTGATCAATCATCCACGCTGTTTGAGGATCAAGACCAGAGTTAGGTTCATCACAGAATAGATATTGAGAGTTCATCACAATGGCTCTGGCAATACCCACCCTTTTTTGCATACCACCACTGATCTCAGAAGGCATTTTGTGTGCAGCGTTTTCTAAACCTACTCGTTTCAAATAAAAATTGACCTTATCGTCCTTTTCACTTTCTGACATATCAGAGTGAATATTTAAAGGGAAACGAACATTTTCTGCTACGGTAAGTGAGTCAAACAATGCACTACCTTGGAAAAGCATACCAATTTCTCCACGAATAATCTTTTGTTCTCTTATTGTCGAAGCATGGAAATCTCTGCCGTCATATAACACTGAACCTTTGTTAGGAGAGAAGAGACCTACAATTGTTTTCAGCAAAACACTCTTACCTGTACCACTGGCACCGATGATCATATTTGTTTTGCCTTTCTCAAAAGTGGCACTAATATCCATTAGTACTTCTTTTCCTTGGAAAGATTTCCCTACATTTTTAATCTCAATCATTGTCTACGAAAGTAAAGTGTCTGCTAGAATAAAGTCTGCTGCAAGTATAGCAATACATGAAGCTGTTACCGCATCAGTACTTGCCTTACCTACTTCCAAAGCTCCACCTTTCACATTGTAGCCTTTGAAAGCAGAAATAGAAGTGACGATAAAACCGAAAACAAATGCTTTGATAATGGCAAAAGGTACCTCAAAAGAAACAAATGTATTTTGAATACCATATATATAATCTTCCGTAGGAGATAAGTTGCCGAAAATTGTAGCGAGATATCCACCCCAAATACCCAATGCCGCTGACAAAATTGCTAACAAAGGAAGCATAGCCATGCCTGCAATAATTTTAGGGAGCACCAAGTAAGAAGCTGAATTAATACCCATCACTTCTAAAGCATCAATCTGCTCAGTGATACGCATAGTACCAATTCCACCGGCAATCTGCGAACCTACCTTACCAGCAAATACAATAGCTGATAATGTGGGTGCCATCTCCAAAATCATCATTTCTCTTGTCGCTAAGCCAATAATGTACTTTGGTAATAATGGACTAACAATATTGTAAGCCATTTGTAATGCAATTACTGCTCCCACAAAAAGAGAGACGAAGCCTACTAAAAAGAGGGAATTGATACCGATGTTGATACACTCCTGAAAAAATAAACGAACGTAAGTGGTAAGAGGCTCCCTGTTGGAGAACATCTTTTTCAAAAAGAGAATATATTCGCCTAAGCGTCTCATGTGATTAGTCTTATTTCTAAAAAAAATTAGAAACCTTATATCAGATTTCCACCCTACAAAGATAAAGATCTTCTTGTCATTACATATTTTTTTAGCATTAACTAAAGAGCAATTTCGGTTTATTTGTTCATTTTCATAAAAATTAATTAATTAGGTTGTTAATCATTCACTATTTTGAGGATAGATTCGCAATTTTTTAAATGAAAATATACTTCGCTCAGAAGTTAAACACCTTACTTATTTTATGTCATCTTTTGATCTTACTCATTTTGAACTTCTAGATAAACCTATTTTTGGAAAAGCTGTTTTTGAACCTCCATTTAAAGCTAATTCGTCTTTTGTAGATGAAGCACGTTTTGTATTTATCATCAAAGGGAAATCCAATTTATATGTACCCAACGATACGCTTTCTTTGGAAACATCAGATTGCTTTCTGATGAAATGTGACAACTTTGTCAACGTTTGGAAGAAAAATGAAGATGAGGATAAAAGTCAGGTCATGGTGATGCATTTTTATCCAGATGTATTGAAGCATATTTATGATAATAATATTCCAGAAGTTTTTAAATCTTCTGATGTAAAACCTCATGGTCCTGTTGCGAAGTTGAAGACCAATGAAATGTTGGTAAATTATATGAAAAGCTTGGAGTTTTATTTTCAAAATCCTTCTTTGATGAATGATGAATTAATCAAATTAAAAGTAAGAGAATTGATTCAAGTCATGCTGAATTCAGACCATACCGGTGTGATCAAAAATATGTTTAGTGATCTGTTCAAAGCCAATGCTTATGATTTTAAAGAGATCATCCATGCTCATCTTTATGAAGATCTAAGTTTACAAGATTTGGCCTTTTTTACAGGGCTTAGTTTGTCTACTTTTAAAAGAAAATTCAAAACAGTTTTCAATACCAGCCCAACACAATATATCAAGTCAAAAAGATTGGAAAAAGCCATTAGTTTACTTCAAACTACTGATCAACGTATCTCCGAAATTGCTTATGATTGCGGTTTCAATGATATTGGTTACTTCTCCAAACTCTTCAAGTCTACTTATCAGGTTTCTCCTTCTGACTATAAAAAGTCATTGGTCTAATTTTCCAAATCATTGAACTTTTTGTCGCTATAAACCATTCATAGACCCGCCATATTTGTAATGTCAACAAAAACAATTATAGCTTTTAAATACATTACACTATGAAAAATACGGTCTATTTTACATTCTATTTTTTACTACTTTCAGCGAGTCTTTTTGCTCAAAAGAAAACACAGTTCATTTCGGTAGAACGAACGATTAAAGCGCCAGCAGCAGCGGTTTGGAAAGTAGTTGGAGAAGAATTTGGTGAAATTCATAAATCACATCCTCTTGTCGTTAGTTCTAGTTATACAAACGATCAACACCAAGGTTGTGAAGGTGCAGAAAGAGTTTGTAATCTTAATTTAGACGGATCAAAATATGTCAAAGAAACACAGGTAGATTATGATCCTGAAAATTACTCTTTTAAGGTGCAAATCACTACTACACAAGGGATCCCATTAGTACCAGAGTACTCTTATGCTACTTATAAAGTAGTTCCGCTTGATGCCAATACAAGTAAGTTAGTTTTTGAATTTAACTATAGAACTAAACCTGCATTTATGGGAGGTCTAGCCAAAGGGAAATTCAGAAAACAATTGAGTAATTATATGTTGGCCGTGGAGCATTATGTCACAACAGGCGAAGAAATTAATGCGGATAATTTTGATGAAATCAAGAAACAATACGAAACGAGATAAGGTTTTTCTATGAGTCTTTTAAGTTATGATCATTTTCAGTTAAATGGGAAACCTGTCTTTGAAAAAGCAAGTTTTAAACCTCCATTAAAAAAGGACGCAACTATGAATAATGAAGCTTGCTTTATACATGTACTTCATGGAAAAGCAATGCTTTATGCAACCAATGAGCAATACACTTTTACTTCTTCAGACAGCTTTTTGATGAAATGCGGTAACTATGTTAATCATTGGGTGGAGCAACAAGAAGAACAACCTTATGAGGCTATTCTGATTCATTTTTACCCAGATACTTTAAAATATGTCTATGATGAGGGATTGCCCGAAGTGTTGAAATATCCTAGAAAAGTGAGCCAGAATGTGGAGAAAATTCCATTAGATGAAATGATCACAACTTATATTGATAGCCTTTTATTTTATTTCAAAAATCCATCAATGGTCAATGAGGAATTAATAAAATTGAAAGTCAAAGAGTTGGTTTTATTGCTTTCCAATGCCAAAGAAGGTAATAATGTCAAAGCATTATTGAGTTCATTATTTCAACCAGAGGAAACGCAATTCAAGAAAATTATCCATAGCCATTTATATGAAGATTTATCAATAGAAGACATTGCAATTCTGACCGGTTTAAGCTTGTCCACTTTTAAAAGGAAGTTTAGACAGACTTTTGATGAAAGTCCTAAGCAGTACATCAACAAAAAGCGGATTCAAAAAGCATCGGAGCTATTAATTCAAACCAACCATAGAATCTCTGAAATTTGTTATGATTGTGGGTTTAATGATGTGGGATATTTCTCTAAAGTATTCCATCAACATTATGGTTTTTCCCCGTCAAGTTTCAGAAAAAAAGAAATGATTTAAAGCGAGCGAAACACAGTTTGTAATTAGTTAATAGGAGAGAACACAATAGTATTATTAGAGAATACAGAATATTTATTGAGAAAGTAAAAAACTTCTACTTTTTGAGTAGAAGTTTTTTGTCTTAAGTACAAAGTCAAAAATAAATTATAGTTAATTCTAATTTATTTTTGTGAGTACAACGCTAAAAAACGTATGAATAGTGGTTCTATTGAAAGTTTTTTGAAGGAAGTAATCGCAAAATGATAAATGGAATTAGTATTAGATAATTTTGAATTTGTACTGAGTACTTATTTCCTTAGAAGATAGTGTAGATGTAATAGCAATATGCACTGAGTAGCAACATACCTTCATATCGGTTTAAATCCCTTCCTAAAACCATTAAAGGAATAGTAAGAAGTGTAATTCCCAGCATCCAAACCATATCATAACTATGCATAACTTCACTGACATTAATAGGAATGACCATACTGGTAATCCCTAAAATAGAAAGAACATTAAAGATATTTGACCCCATCAAGTTTCCTAATGCAAGATCAGTCTCTTTCTTAAAAGCCGCCACTGATGAGGTGACTAATTCAGGTAAACTTGTTCCAAGTGCTAACACCAAAATCCCTACAATTCTTTCATTTAAACCCAATTGTTCCAAACAAATAGATTTGGCCCCATCGATAAACCATTCTGCTCCAAATTTTAAAGCGACGATGCCCGTAACCAAAAATGCAATATCTTTCATCCAAAGTGAGGTTGAACTTTTCCCTTTTTCACTTTCATCCAATTGAAATTCTTCATTTGTAGTTTTTTGAAGCTCAATGTCTGATTTAGTTCTTTTAAAAAGGACAAACAGATAAATGATTAATAAGCCAAAAAATACACCTCCTTCTGTTGAAGAAATTACATTGTCAAAAGTGAGTAAGAATAGCAGCAATGATGCTCCCATAGCCACAGGCCAATCGAACTTAAGAGTAGTGTCACTTACTTTAATAGGATAAATGATTGCTGTAATACCTAACACCATTCCGAGGTTACAAATATTTGAACCCACCACATTTCCTATAGCCAGGTCGGCATTTCCTGATAAGGCGGAATGTAAACTAATAAAAAGTTCTGGGGCAGAAGTACCAAAGGCAACAATAGTAAGGCCTACAATGATGGCTGGTATTTTTAAACGTAATGCAATGTTTGTCGCACCATTTACAAGAAATTCACCTCCACCAATTAAGACAATAAGACCACCAATAAGTTCTAGGATATTAATTATTAGTTTATTTTCCATAATAATTACTGCGTGTATAGCACTTCAGACTATTAAAAATAATTTAAGTTGAGACGTTGGCTCAAAAGATAGACTATTAAAAAATAAGATAGGTGCTTATCAAAATGAATGTACGATAGTCGTAAAAAATTTTGATTCTTGCACTTATCAAGTAATATACGACAACATTTCATAATGTAGTGCTGCGTTCCTTTATTTAAAATGTATTTTCAATCACAATTATTGTCTTTACTCTCATAAATATGAGGTAGTGAACAGCTTTTTATCTTTTGTAGGTGATTACAATTTAGTATTTTCGTGTTGCATTAATCATAGAAAAGTATGGCCAGTAAAAATAAAGGAAGTTTAAAAAATCAATCTTCGTCTATTCGTGTCAATAAAGAATTGCATGATGAATACAAAAAGACGATGCGAGGACACGAACAGTCTATACCAGATAATTATGACTTGTTGATGATCAGTACAATTCTACAAGAAATTCCGGAGTTTGAAGGAGGTTTTGAAGAGACAAAATTGATGAAATTTAGTCGTATTGTATTAAATCTTGCCCAAGAAAATGAGCATTACGATTATGTTTCGGCACTTGAATTAATGAAGAGTCAAAGAGGGAAAGATATCTTTGATATGTGCACTACAATGGCTAAACTAAGTGGAAAGCCATTTAATGAGGTGATTCCAGTGATTGTATCCCAAATTGAGAAAAAATAAATCAACTTTTTTAATTACATAAAGAGTACAGTCACTCACTAATTTTTACAAACCCAATCATCATCATAACAGCATTACTTGTAGAAGCCTTTTTTTGAAGGCTTTTTTTTATGTCCAAAATCTACTATTACTAAAGTAAGTTAAAATAATATTTTGATGTAACTTTTTTAATTTTATAAGCGTTACAAAAGTTTATAAAATGAAACACAAAATATTCATTTTAATAACTACATAATGTGTAAAGTAAAATTCTTTACACAATTCAAACATTATTAATCAATTCAAATAGAACAATGAAAAAAGTATTACTAATCTTACCCCTAGTTTTCTCAATGTTATTCTCATGCAGTAAAAGCAATGATGAAGTTCCGACTCCACCAATGGAAGCTCGCAATGTGGAGGTGACTTTGCTTCAAGAAAATGTGACCCCAATGAGTGGAGGCCGAAAAGCTACGGACGGAGTGATCCTCAAAGGATATACATTAGTCCTCAAGGATGAGCAACGTGAGTTTGTTATCGATAGTGTAGATATTCCTAATTTTCAACACACATTTGAGCAAGTATATGGAGCATTTACAGTATCAGTGGTTCACCCTAGTTCCTGCAAGGAAACAGTAATCTATAACTATTACTTATCGGGTGAAGAAAAAGGAACATCTGCTGATAAGAAAGTGAAATTAACTTTGGCCAATCATGATTATGCGTATATCACTGCAAGATCTGTTCAAGACGAAGTGACGGGCGGTAATATCAATGGGGTAGAGATGAAGGTGATGTCAGAAAGCGAGAAAAACTCCTTTTTTGCTTATGTAGTAGCTGGTAAGCAATGTAAATTGACAGTAAATACCACTCGTGGAGATATACCCAAAATGATAAAACCTACGGCTAATTTACAATATACCTACTTTGTGGATTTTGATACTAAAGTGCTTATCAACTACGCTTTAGGTTTTGATACAGAAGTGGAACCGGAAAAGATTCACCCTCCAGTAGTTCCATTAACTCAGGTGTATGGTTATGAAGATATTGCTATTGGTGAAGTAGGAGAGTTAAGAGGTCAATCATCACAAGCTGTCTATGCTTGGCAAGTAAATAAAGGTGGTAAAAGATTAGATGCTTATTCTTTTGATATCAACGTAGCGACATCTTCAGCTAACTCTTTCATGAATGTTTATGTTGAACATCAAGACGGAGGTTATGAAAGACTTACTTATTTCACTGAAGGAGTCAATAAAGGAAAATGGTCCGTTGCAGGTGAGGTATTGGACCATACAACAGTGATGAGTGAATATGGTAGTCATATTGTGCGTAATGATTACTTTGAGTTTCCATTAGGTATGGTCAATTTTGTCTGGAGAAGCGGTGATTCGAATGCAAATGGAGGAACATTTGAAATCAGCACTTTTGATGTAGACTAAAACAAACTAAAATATTTTTACATGTAAAAAGAGTTTCAAAATGATATATAATGAAACACTAAAGTAGCCATTTTGAATATTTATTTAATTAATTGGTTTTTCATGAATATCCTTCTCTTCAATAATAGTATATAAGCTACTACCAATTCTATTGCTGTTCAGATCGCTAAACTTTGACAATAATAAATGATTTAACAGACTAAAATCGATATGAAAAATAAAATTACGACAACAATTCTTTATCTCATTTTTGCCACTTCCATGACCATTTTATTGGGTTCACTTTCATCATGTTCTCAGAATAAAAAAAGTGTGGAAGCAAGATCAAGTGAAATAGAGCAAAGGATAAACAACCAATATTTATCGCAACAAATAATAAAATAAACCAGAAAATAATTAAGAGTTATGAAAGAGATCAATATAATAAGATTAAAGGTGATTGCTGTTTTGGTAGCATGGTTGAGTATTATGATGTTGACATTAAATGTGTCAGTGGCAGGAATACCTCCTGTTTACTATCAAATTGAGCTCAATGAAAGTTCTAATTACTATGTGATTGAGGCAGAAGGTTCACATTATACCGTTGGCTACGAACACGGTAAAAAGTTTAAAAAAGAAATTCGTTATATGCTGAACCGTTTCAAGTATGAATTAGTGGAACCTATGATGATGAGTGTGGGGTTAGCTCCTAATTATGAAAACTATAAAAGTTTTTGCCTTCATAAGACCGGTATGCTTGAAGCCATTCAAAAATACACACCTCAATTACATGACGAAGTAAAAGGTATGGCAGAAGGCAGTGATTTACCTTTGGAGGATCTACTTTGTTTTAATATCTCCTTTGATGAGCTTTTTGCAGTAATGGAAGAAATGAGTGGCAAAAACCCAGCACTTGTTGAAGGAAATAATTTGAGTGGTCATTGTAGTGCAGGGGCAGTGTGGAACGATAATAAAGCTTCAGTCTGTTACTCATTGGATTGGGCTAGAATGTTCGAAGGTGCTCAATGTTTAATGAAATACAATGTTGATGGAGAGGTTTTACTCTTGACGGGGTATGTGGGTACCGTTGGAATCCAAGGTGTACATCTTGAAAATGGCTTTTCATTAAATGCACATTCAAAGTTTGACTTAAGAGCCAATATCGATGAAGGTCTTCCTTCTGTATTTTTTGCAAGATCAATACTAGAAAGTAAAAGTAAGGAAGAGGCATGTACTAAAATCGAACAATTACCAATTGCTGTAGGGATAGGTTATGTACTGACAGATCACTCAGGAGCTACAATTTATGAATTGAGTGGTAAGAAAAAAGTGAAGGTCCAAAACGAACATAATTTTTTAGCCATCAGTAATGACATTAGAGCAAATGATGATTTGAAAGCATCTGTCAAAGCACATTTTAACATCAAAAAGGTCAATGTCAAAAAGTTGCCAAAAGCATACTGGAAAAATAATGAAGACTCAAATACAAGGTATACAATGATTTCGAATTACCTAAAAGGTAAAACATTGGAGCAAGTGAAGTGGGAGGACGTGTTTGGTCAATACCCAGTGAGTAAAGCAGTATCAAAAGAAATTCCAGTGACCAACTTATGGATTATTGTAGATTTTGATAGTGAGTTTATAAATATAAAAACAGCACCTTCTCACCCTGGTGGATTGCCATTGGAAGAGTATCGGGTAAAGTATAAGAACATTCTGTAGTGATGGATTGGATTCACTTTTAATAGACCAAATCTATGGTCTTTACCCAATGAAGGGGCAGGCCCTAGGGTCTGCCCAAATACAATCACTGTATTATTTCAATAAATAAATATTAAACTAAATTATCGTCAATTTTTAATCGGACTCTGTAAGCATTTATAGGGGCAACTTTCAAGCTTCTATCCTCTTTGTTTTAGGCTTGAAGCAAAAAGAAGCAAAAAAAATCAAGGCTTAGAAGTCATAAAGCTAAATTCCATTTCTCTCGCCTCAATGATTCTAAACTCGCTAAAGCTCAAACAAGAAAATCATTTTTAACGGTTCAATTCATGAAATTCTTAACGCTTTTCCCTTCAAGGCCGAGGGAGAGTACTACCAAACTAAAATGATAGAAAGCTCACTGGTGCGAATGTTAAGCGTTTGCGTCATTCATGTCTTTTAAAAAAAGCCGTTGAATTGATCAATTCAACGGCTTCATTTTATATTCTAACTAGAAATTACAATTTCTCTCCGAAACATAAATCACCAGCATCACCAAGACCTGGAATAATATATGACTTTGCATTCAATTCAGGGTCAACAGCAGCAAGCCATAAAGAGGCTGGTACTTTGATATTGTCTTGAATGTATTTTACACCTTCTTCACTAGCTATAGCAGCCATGATGTGTACATGTTTGGGAGTACCATTTTTCAACAACCCTTCCAAAGCAAGTAATAATGACTTACCTGTAGCAAGCATTGGATCTGCTAAGATCACGACTTTTCCATCTAAATTACCCGAGGCAACGTATTCCATATTGATTTCTACGTCATTTCCTGGAGCATTAGATCTGTAAGAAGCTACAAAACCACTGTCTGCGTGGTCGAAAACGTTCAGTACACCTTGGTACATTGGTAAACCTGCTCTTAAGATAGTGGTTACAACAAGTTGGTCAGTGATAGTTCTTGAAGGAGAAACACCAAGTGGCGTAGGCACATCAATATCTTTATATTCTAATGTCTTACTGATTTCATAACTCAATAACTCTCCAAGTCTTTCAAGGTTTCTTCTGAAGCGAGCTCTATCTGTTTGAACAGACGGATCTCTCAATTCATTGATATAATTTGAAGCAACGTTGGCCTCTTTATTCAAAATAAATAAGTTTGACATTGTATCTATGTATATGGTAAGTATCAGATTTACTCAGTGATATGAGCCATCTTTCTAATATATCAGAAATCTAGGTATCTTTTCGTGGAAATCGTAAATTTTTAGGTGAATACCTTTTAATAATGAAAAAAATACACTGTTTTTTGAGCGCATTTAAAAAAATTAAGAAAGTTTATTAAACAAAAAAGCAAACATCATATGATATTTGCCTTTTCCAACCAATTCAATTATTTAAACTTTATCTTTACGCTTACACCTTTATAAGGTATCCGCGGTTTATATCTCTTTTGCACTAGATAATGCCAATTTAAAGCCCAAATATGTAAAGTATTAATTATCAGTCAATTATATATAAATTGAAGATTTTTGATTTGTGCGTAAATGAACACTTTTCTAGCGAAGTGTACGATTTACGTTCGTTTTAGTCCAATAATTTATGATTTTGATCACCTGAACTTTTTAAAGTCCTATGAATATCATAATCTGGCTCTGTAACTATTGTTTCAATATTCTCTAAACGCTGTTTTAATTGAAAGTTTTCTTTTTTTATACTTTCAAGATCTTTCAATATTCTATTGGTTTCACTTTTACTTCTATTCCCTTTGGTTAGTAATGCGACAATTGGCACTGAAAATGCTCCAATTATTGCAACTAAGGCTATAATTGCTCCCATGATTTAATAAAAATTAATTTAATACTAGTTTATTTTTAATACGCTTGCGCCAGCTAAGAGTTTCTCAATACCTTCATTTTTTGCTGGACTTGGAAGATGATCGCCAAGTAAGCTGCCATCTTTTGAGAGTATATAATAAGAAGTAATTTCTGTTTCATCAAAATGAGATGATAAAAAACAATCTTTACACCCTTTACTCATAGAGGGAATATAATAAAATTCTCCTTTAAGCCCTTTATTGGCCGCAAAAGTTTTCCAACGCTCTGGAAGATCCCCAACTATATACATAAATTCGACATCCTTAGATGAAAACAATCGTTGTAATTCTTTGACTTTATTGAGGTCATTGTTAAAATCTAAATCCCAAGATGCTGTAACAATGATAAGTACCACTTTACCATGTAAGTCTTTTTTTGAAATACTCCCATAGTCGTACCTTTTCAAATGAAAATCAACTGTTTTTTTATAAGGAACTTGACTGTAAGAAAAAGTCTTAAAGCCACCTATAAAAAGTAAAATAAGGATTGTATTTAGTATTAAATCACGCATTACATAAATCCGAATGGTTTATTGGAAGACTTTTTCTTTGAAGAAGGTTTCGTTTTGGTATTTTCCATCATATAATCCAATCCTGATGGAGGCATTGCAAACTCCACATCCAAATCATTGGCGATTTTTATGACACTTCGAATGATTTCATGTCTAAAGTGAAGTTCATCACTCCAAGTAGGAGCTTCGAAGAAAATGTAAAATAAAATATCATAAGAGTAGAGTCCTATATTGTTGAGGTTGACCACAAAAAAGTCCTTACGAGTATGAGGATGGTTTCTGATTACTTCCTTTAGCCTTTCAACAAATTCATCCAATTGATCTGGCTTAGTTTCATAACTTACTCTCAAATAGGTTTTATATCTTCTAAAGACCCTCATACCCATATTATCGATTGTGAAATCTGCCATTCTACTGTTCGGAATTGAGACAACAGAGTTTTCAAAGGTTCTAATTCTAGTTGAACGAAGACCAATTTGTTCTACAGAGCCACTTACACCATCTGTTTTTACCCAATCACCAATCACGAAAGGTCTATCCATAAAGATCATGATTGAACCAAATAAGTTTTTAATGGTATCTTGAGCGGCTAAGGCTACAGCAACACCACCAATTGACAAACCAGTCAGTAAGCCCGAAATATCATATCCTAATGCACTTACAGTGAAAACTAATCCGATAAGAATTACCAATAATTTGGCGGTCATGCCAAAGAAAGGAGCAAAACCTCTTTGAATTTGATCATCTCTTTCGTTCGCTTTTCTCAACCAAAGTTGCACCCACAAGTCAATCATATTGTAGAAAAAGCGTATCACTTGGTAGATACTATAGACCTTTAGAGCAATGATCACATATTGTAACTCTTGGATTGTAAGTTCCAAACTCGGAGAAATGAGTCGGTAATAATAGAGGATAACAATCATCATCCCCGACTTGATCATATTTTGAGTGTACCTACTTTCGTCTTTTGATTTAGGTATCCAGGAAACGACCCACATGATGGCCGATGAAATGAGCATTACGGCAAGCCAAGCAGCAATAATCATTGCCACCATACTTGTAATTTGCCACAATTCTAATCCCATTATTTCTTCTCTGGCATAGTTTCCTAACGGCTTACGAAGTATACTGCCTACTGTTTCTAACCCTTCTTTACCAATAGGGAAAACTTGTCGGTGCTTGTTTTCGATCAGTTCAATACTAGACTCAGAAAACATCCATTTTCCTTTGAAGTTTTCAAGGTAAAAATCAGGAAGCTGTTTATCGAGTACGTAAATTTCTTTATTATGACGAGTAGAATCCCTGTAATTGGGTTCTTCAGGGATATCTTCAATTTCAATCCAAAGCCCAAGTCCATCATATATTTGTTTTAATTGTATGGCTAGAGTAATACGTTCTTCAAGTGATAGGTCTACACTCTCAAATACTTTCGCTGCAATTTCAGGGTGGTAGTTATTATCTTGTTGAAAACCAAAGAAAGTAGTTACAGCATCTTTTGGTGTACTGATGTTGAACTTGATATTTGGTTTTTGAACAATTGGCGTTTCTTTTTTAGGCGAAGGCTTACGAATAGTAATTTCTTTTCCCGTTGAGTCTTTTGACGTAACATCTACGCTGTCCGGTTTGTCATTTTGTGGTCTTCGGGGAGGAATTGCGGCAGGGTAATATCTTCTAAATACAATATTAATTTCTCTGACGGACTTAGGGGAATAAAGCCAGCTAGAGCCTTCTTTGATTAAATAAATCTCTGGAATGTCTTCAAAAATGGTATAAATCTGATCACCATCTTCGTTTTTATAATTCCTTCTATTAGAGATATCACTAAGGTCTAACTCTCCATGTTTATCATAGATTTGTTTTAATTTTATGGCTAACCCTATTTTTTGTTCAATAGTATAATCATCACCACCAAGTGTTTTGGCTGCCACCTCAGGGTTATATGCTCCTGACGAGGGACTTAAATACCCTAAATGAGAAACAATTGTTTTGTAGGGGGACTTCGTACTGAATTTTAAATTATTAAATTGAGCATTCGAAACAGTGGAAAACATGAGGAATATAATTCCTAAGACGATCGAACAACTATAAGACTTTTTGAATACCATATATATGCAGAATACCCCTTTAGTTACTATTATATGTTTGAGTTTTAATCACGCACCCTTTATTGAAGATGCATTAGCATCTATTGCTCATCAAACTTATCAAAATATTGAAACGATAATTATTGATGATGGAAGTACGGATCAATCTGTAAATAAAATTACTACTTCATTACAAAAATACAATCTTCAAGCAAAATTTATTGCTTTACCACAAAACATTGGGAATTGTAAAGCCTTTAATATTGGATTAATAGAAGCGAAGGGGAAATATATTATTGATTTTGCGGCAGATGATCTTCTTCTTAAGGATAGAGTGAAAGACGATGTATCGGTATTAGAAACAAAAGAGAAAAGTTATGGAGCGGTATTTTCGGATGTAGTGTCCATTAATGAACAGGGACAGCTATTGACCTCATCCTATTTTAAAAGAAACTCAGACGGTGTGCTATTGGAAGAAGTGAAAGAAGGTGATGTATATGAGAGAATATTAAGAAATCCACCCTTGTTTGGAGCACCCAGTATCACATTTAGAACTTCAACCTTGAAGGAACTTGGTGGGTATGATGAGACGCTTGCTTATGAGGATTATGATATTTGGATCAGGTTATCAAGAAATCATCAATTTGCTTTTTATGACAAAGTCAATACCTATAAGCGAAAGGTCAAGTCATCACTTTCTCAAAATTTTTATAAAAGAAGGGGAAATGAACTCTTAAAATCCACTTTTAAAATTTGTCTAAAGGCTCGTCAATTGAATCAAAATAAAGCCGAAGATCAGTCACTTTCAAAATCAATAGCTTATCATCAGAGGTTAGCGTATTACACTGAAAATTTTTATCGCTCAAAAACCTATTTTTTCTTATTACGAAAAATGAAAAATCCCACATTTCAGGATTATGTGTTTTTTTACTTTTCAAAAATGAGATTAAAAGTATTCCCTATTTATCAGTACTATTTGAAGTACATCCAGCGATAAATTTGATTTGCTTATCAACTTTATGAAATAACTCATGTAAGCTAAATCATATTGAGATTTATTTTTACTTTTGTGGAATGAAAACCAAACAAATAAACCTACTTTTCGCCATCCTTACTTTTTTTGTGATAGGGTGTGGACCAAGTTCATCAGAACTTACTAATCAAGGAAAACAAAAACTTGCAGCTGGTAAATTCAAAGAGGCCGTTTCGTTATTTGATGCCGCTATAAAAGAAGATGCTAATAATATGGATGCCTACAATGCAAGAGGTTATGCACATATGTCTTTAGAAGAATACAGCAAGGCCAATGATGATTTTACGTTAGCAATTGAATTATACAAACAGACCGAGGCCGATGTTCCAGATGCTTACAAATACTTTTATAATAGAGGAAATGTCAGACGAATGACAAGAGATCCCGAAGGAGCCATTAATGATTACACTCAAGCTATTCAGTTAGATTCAACAATTTATGACATCTATTTGAATAGAGCATTTGTAAATGTAGAGGTTGTTGGTCTAGCTTCAGCATTAAAAGATTTCAAAAAAGCGGAAGTATTATCGAAAGGTCAAGATAAAAGAGTATTTTTACATCAGGCCAGAGTGTTAATGTTAACAGAGCGTTTTGAAGATGCTATATTAAATTTTGACAAAGCTATTGCATTAGATGATAAATATGCTGAAGCCTACTATTATAAAGCTTTAGCAATAAGTGGTACAACTGGAAAAGCAGACGAACGAGTATGTAAAATGCTTTCAATGGCCGAAGCACTTGGATATGCTCAAGCAACCGCAGCACTACAGAAATACTGCGAATAAATGACTATATGAATTCACCTGAACTAAAAATATTTGCTTTAGAGGATAATGCCGTTTTTTCTAAAATGCTTCATTATATCCTCTCAATGGATGATGATCATGACGTAAAAATGTTTATCAACGGAAGAGACCTTCTCTACGCTTTGGATGAAAACCCATCAGTGATTACTGTCGACTATTCTTTACCGGATATGACAGGAGAGGAGGTGATTCTAAAAATTAAAGCAAAATTACCTCAGGTGCCAATTATTGTTATTTCTGGTCAAAACGATATTCAGACGGCGGTAAGTCTTTTTAAATTAGGTGTTTATGATTACATCACTAAAGAAGAAGACATTAGAGAACGACTACTGAATGCTTTAAATAAAATCAAAACGAAGCAGTCTTTAGAAGAAGAAGTTCAAACACTACGTCAGGAACTTTCTAACAAATATGAATTTGATAATTCTATTATTGGTAATAGTACACCAATGAAGAAAGTTTTTCAGATGCTCCATAAAACCAAAAATAACAATATCACTGTTTCTATTACAGGTGAAACAGGAACGGGTAAGGAAGTGATTGCAAAAGCGATCCATTATAATTCAAATAGAAAAAATAAACCCTTTGTGGCAGTCAATATTGCGGCCATTCCAACTTCATTATTGGAGAGTGAATTATTTGGGCATGAAAAAGGCTCATTTACAGGAGCAATTGCTAAAAGGGTAGGAAAGTTTGAAGAAGCCAATGGAGGAACCATCTTCCTCGATGAAATTGGCGAAATGGATATAAACCTACAAGCCAAATTACTGAGAGTAATTCAGGAAAGAGAGGTAGTGCGTATTGGTGGCAATAAGGTGTTGAAATTGGATGTGAGAATTATTACAGCCACGCACCGTGACCTTTCACTTCGTATGAATGAAAAACTATTCCGCGAAGACCTCTATTATAGGTTGTTGGGCTTACCAATACATTTACCTCCGTTGAGAGAAAGAGAAAATGACGTGATTTTGATTGCAAAGTTTCTTGCAGATCAGTTTACAAAGGCAAATGGTATGCAAAAGCTTACATTTACAAAAGAAGCCAAAGAGAAATTACTCAATTATCATTTTCCTGGAAACATCAGAGAATTGAAAGCAATAGTGGAGCTTTCTGCGGTTATGTGTGATCATGATATTATATCAGACACTGATATTCAGTTCTCTTCATCACAAGATATAAACACTTTATTGAACAAAGACCTTACATTAAAGGAGTATACTTTCGAAATTATTCGTAGCTTTATGGATCGATATCATGATAATGTTGCTACCGTAGCAAAAAAGTTAGATATCGGTAAAGTAACCATCTATCGTTATTTAAAAGAGATGGATACCAATAGCTAAAATTCAATCGATAATTGAACTACTTTTATAACTAATCTTCATAAATGTAATTTTTGTAGATTAATGCTAATTAGTGTGTTTATTTAAAAATCATGGAAAATTCTAGAGTAGATTTGTCATACCTTGAGACATTTTCAGGTGGAGACAAAATACTGATAGCAGAGATGATGGAACGTTTTGTACTTGATGCCCCTAGTCAACTCAGTAGTGTCGAGGACAGTATCGACCAAGAAGACTGGAAGTCTGCGTATAAAAACCTTCATAACTTCAAGTCTACTCTTAACTTCATTGCTATTCAGGAGATCAAAGATCAAGTATTGGTGATGGAGAAGATTGCAAAAGAAGAGACATCTGTGAGTACATTAAAAGAGAAGTACAAAATACTTTTTAACGAGTGCAAGCTATTAGTTGAAGAAATTAAAGAAACTTTATCACAGTAAAACTAATTCCTCCCTTTTATTCTTACATTAGAGTAGAAGGGATTTTTGTTTTAATAAATCTTATCAAAAGGTGTGCTTTATTATAGTTTGTGATATATTTGCCTTCCGAAAAAATAGAAGTGTGTAAATTGTTTAAATTTCTCTTAATCAGAGAAATCATACATGCTTTGAATATAGATTTTCTAAACAACGACTTTATTATCTTGTGGAATGCTAGTTAAGTTTTTCACCTTAAAGCCCAGCTGTTCAGCTGCCAAAATAACTAAGCAGGAGAGGTAATAAAGGGGAAGGTCTCGTCTGTTTCAATTCAATTTTTAAAAATTAAGAAAATGCAATTGAAAAGACATTGGAAGGAATACAACCCTCTATTCTCAACAATTTTAAAACTCGGTTGGCCTGTAATTTTAGCCCAAGTAGGTCAAATCTCTGTAGGATTAGTAGACAACATGATCATTGGTCAACTTGGTAGAACACCATTGGCGGCAGCATCGTTTTCGAACACTATCTTCAACTTAGTCCTACTTTTTGGTATGGGCTTTACCTTTATTCTAACCCCCAAAATTGGGGAGGCAATAGGACTTAACAATTATAAGAAGGCAACGAGCGCACTCAAAAACAGTTTTATGGCTAATGGAATATTGTCATTGCTATTGCTGGTATTATTAGTAGTGCTCTATTTCTATATGCCCTATATGGGACAGCCTGAAACAATTATTGCCTCATCTCAAGCTTATTTGATCATTTTGATGATCTCTTTGATTCCACAGATGATTTTCTTGACTTTCAAACAACTCTTTGAAGGAATTGGAGACACTAAGATGGGGATGAAAATTACCTTAGTGGGTAATGTAGTAAACATTATTGGCGACTTTATTTTTGTCTTTGGTTTATTTGGAGCACCAAAAATGGGATTGATAGGAGCTGGTGTAGGAACGCTTTTAGCAAGACTTACAATGGCAGGAGGTGCAATTTATGTTTTTTATGCTTACGAGAAATACAACGCTTTTGCCTCACTGTTCAATGAAGTAAAATGCACACTGCAAGAGGTGAAGGAGTTTTTTACAAATGGTGTTCCTATGGCTTTTCAACTATTGATGGAAAGTGCAGCTTTTTCCATTTCTACAATCATGATGGGATGGATTTCGGAAGTAGGATTAGCCGCTCATCAAGTAGCCATAAGTTTGAGTACACTTGGGTTTATGGTATATCAAGGAATCGGAGCAGCAACAGGTATACTGGTAAGCCAAAGTTTCGGTAAAAGAGATTTTAAAGAGGTGAAAAAAGTGACTTATGCCTCGCTAATTATTGTGGTATTGATGTCTTTTGGAGCCGTGATATTTTTCCTTACAGGAAGATCTTGGATGCCGCATTTATTTACAGATGATCAAGAAGTAATACAATTTGCACAGTTATTTATGATTTGGCTGGCCTCTTATCAGACCTTTGACGCCATAGAAATTGCCTACGCTGGAGCATGTAGAGGATTGCACGATTTTAAAGTACCGATGTGGTTTATCTTCTCTTCTTACTTTATCATCGCAATTCCTTTTTCTTATATGTGTGCATTCCATTGGGGACAAGGTGAGCAAGGTATTTGGATGGGGTTCCCATTAGGATTAGGTATTATATGTTTATTCTTTGTAAAAAGATTCAGCCACAGACTCAAAAAAGTGGAAGAACAACATATTCCTTTTGAAAGAAAAATTGCTTAAAGATATTGAGGTCTGAAATGAAAGTTTCAGGCCTTTTTTGTAATCTGTTTTTTTATCTTTGTGAGTATAGGTAAACTATTAGTTATGGATTTCTATTTTAAACTTAAACATTGGCAAGTATTTTCTATTCAAGTTATTGGATTAGTACTATTGTATGTGTCATTTTCAGACCCTTTTCTGACTAAAGTTGTTCATTCTGTTTCTTTTCTTTTGATTCATCTTTGGGTAATTATTATTGGTTTAGAAACAAATAACTATGTTTCCGAGGCGGAGGAAAAAAGTAATGCCTTTTTTCTTATAAATGTTATGTTGGTTATTGGCGTTTATATCTTTTTGATAATGTCTGGAATTAATAATGTCACCTTGACTGGATGGTATGCATTAATAGGTTTTTATTTCATTTTTGCATTTCTTCAAATTTATATTTTTGGAGCAAATTCTTTAAATAGACTCTATAGATCCGCAGGTAGAAAAGAAGTAGAATCTTCAATATCATTATTTTTTATGTTACTATTTTGGCCTGTAGGAATTTGGGCCATTCAACCAAAACTTAATAGAGTTGTTGAAAAAATAGAATTGAAAGAAAGTGAGGAAGCTTAATTTTTTTAATTCTAGGGATAATCATTGACTAATTATGAAGAACATCACAACAAAACTGGAACAACTTGTTCACCAAGGTGTTGAATTTTTATCTAAAGCCTCAGTATTGGACTTGACAACAAAGACAAGTCCTGAGAAGTGGTCAAAAAAAGAAATTTTAGGTCATCTTATTGATTCGGGGGTGAATAACCTTCAGCGATTTACTGAAATTCAATTTGAAAATAAACCTTTCAAAATAGTAAGTTACAAGCAAGATGAGTTAGTAAAAGCAAATGATTATCAGAATGCCGATATTATGGAACTGCTTGCTTTTTGGAAAGCAATAAATAATAGGATTAAAATAATGATGGAAAAGCAGACTTCTGAAACATTGGCTTATCCTATTTTGCTTGGGAATGAAGAAGTAAAAGATTTAGAGTTTTTGATGAAAGATTATGTAGTGCATTTGGAACATCATCTTCATCAAATTATAGATAACTAGAACAAAAAATACCCTTGCAGTTTTGAAGAATTGCAAGGGTCTTTTTTTAGCTTCTAAATTTTATAAGGAAGAATATCTGTAATGTTATTTTCATCAATGACTTTTCCTTGGAAAGCTTTGAGTTTATTTCTGTACGATTCTATTTTAAGTGTAAGTGTACGATCTTCATTAAAGTAGTGCCATGTTTTCATGGATTCTCCCACAGGTTCTGAACTAGCTTTAGAAACCTTGAAAACTAACCCTTTTTCAACGTTATCTTTAAAGAATCGGTGTCCATTGAAGTAGAGTATATTGGCAGGGGTGCTTTGCACTCTAATTTTCTTTTCTAACTCTGGGTCGATTTGGAAAACATTCACGGCTTTACTCCAAAGTACTTTTTTGAAATAACCTTCGTTCGAATACCTCAGGAACTTTTCTTCTAAGTCATGCTGACAGATAAAGAAACGCTCAGAGTTTTTGTCTTCAAAATCTTGTTGATATTCATCTACAATCTGCCATGTTTTTCCATCAAGGTCAAACATAAAACCTTCTTTTAAGTGATCTAATGTAGGAAGCGTAGGATCAAACTCTGGTAGATTTAACGCCTTAGGTTTGATGCTTACTTTAGTTGGAGAGTACTTGTACTTTTTCTTCTTAATACCATACTTCAGGGCAATATCTCTAAATATTTCCTGTGCTACTTTCCGGTTGAATTGCTTCACTTCTGATGGAATTGTAAATAGTAATACAAGCCACCAAATACCAAAGCCACCTCCTGTAATCCAGAAAAGAAATTGCTCTAACCATTTTCCAACATAACCTAAGGATACATTGAGTGGAAAAAAATGCAATAAATACATAATCACTTTAGAACGCTTAAACTTCTTCATCTCCTGATAGAATTCATATTGAGCCTCTTCAGGCATATCTTTAAATTCTAGAATCATGGAGTAAGGAAGGTATTTTAGGTCTTTTTGTGATAAAATTAAATTTGACATCTAGTATTGTGTTTTGATAGTGATTTTTCCATGTATGTGTTCATAAGAATTAAGGTGTCACTTATTTGAAATGTATCTAACTTATTATTAGGTAATTAAACAAAAAAATGACTTAATGTAAAATGAAAATAATGGAAATGTAAGTTAATTGTATAAATAAACTAGACGTGAAAATGTTTCATGGAGTTTCATAATAGTACTACAAATGTACTTTGTGATGAAGATAAATAAAGGGTGATGTAATTTGAGTAAATATTCAGTGAGTGGATCACTAAAACTTCTCAAATCATATCACCCTTATTTTGTGCTTTGATATTAGCATAAATTAGGCAGGATAATCTTCACCGATTAGTATTCTGGCTTTATCCTGAATTACCTCTTGAACTGTCTTTTTCTCAATTTTTCCCTCTAGCCAAGAAATAATATCAAAATACATAAATGGATGTTTTTCGAATTGATCATTTTCCAAGGGCTTCAATAAGTCTTTTAATTCAATAAAAGCATTGGTTAGCTCATGATCATTCATATTTCGGGATAGCTTTTTCAAGAATTTCATAATATAAATCTGAAACTTGAAAAGGTTGTCTTTACGCAACATGAAACGATAAGTCGACTTTACATAATAATCAACCAAGTCAGTATTTCCCATTTCATAATGACAGATTAGATTGACGATTCGAGCATAAACGTGTACATCTTCACGCACATCCATTTCTAATGCGTCAGAATTAATAATTCTATTAAGCCACTTAGAGGATAGTCTAAAATCACTTGCTCCAAAATAAAGGCAGGCAATTTTGTAATATAAAATTAGTCTAGAGTGCTTGTTGAGCTTTTCAATAAAGAACTCGATGTTATTTAGAAGTAAATTGACTCTTTGAACACCCCCTGTAAAATCACCCAGCATAAACAAGCGGTTAAACTCATGTACGTAAGAGTATTTTAAAAGCTTCATTTTGATATTCTCACTCAATTCAATCTTATCGTTGGAGCGGATTTTTCTGAAGAGTGATTTGGTCTCATTGAACTCTTTATATTTATAGAGTTTGTATTGCCCTATTAATAAGTTGTTGATGGTTCTGATATAAACGTCTAATCGAGATGGGATCAGATCAGTATCATTATGAAAAATGTTAAGGCATTTTTGAGCATAATCATAGCCTTTTTCTACCTCATGTGTAAAATAGTAAAAGCCGATATATAGTTCATAAAGTGATAATTTCTCATTGATGGAAAACTTATCTTCATCAATAGAAAGGATATCATTGTTGACGAGGTCATTGACTTTCTTTAAATCCTTTTCACTTTTTACATAACCAACCTTAAGATAGAAGGCATTTAACTTTGCTGAAATGTTAGAGAACTTGTTGATTTGATTAATGCGATCGTTGGTATCTTGTACTTCTTGGATTAATTTATTTACCCTTCTTTGATTGTGTTTATCCAAAGTGTGCGTGAGTAAACTTTTTTCCCACCTTAGTATTTCCAAGAGTAACTCCAAGTGATCACTTTTCTGAGCTTTCTTTTTACTCTTTCTCAAAATATCCGCACACTGTTCATACAACCCTCTATTATATAATAGTTCAGCATGATCAATCATTTCTCTGATTTCGGCATCTTCCATTTTTGTTAGATGAAATTGCCTTAATGCTTGTAGAATTCTTTTGTAGAGATGCGCTTTTAAATTGGAGAACTGAATAGGTTTTAACTCAGGAGTGGAAGCTAATAATTGCTCCTCATCAAAAACATCTTGCTTGTCAATTAGTTCAAATAGAAGCATAAATTTTTTTGAAGAATTATTCTTCGATTCGTTAGAAACAAGTTTAAAATAACGCTTCTCACTTCTCGACATTGATTTAATTAACTGATATAAGTGATTTGATCTTTCCTTAGGCATCGTATTTATTATGATCTTTAATAACCTTACACATTGCCAAATTTACATTCTATTCACATAAATATTAAATTAAACATCGTAAAATGTATTTTTTTTTGTTTTTGATGCTTTTAATCACCCTTTACATTAGCAAAACAATACCAATAGAATTGTTTTAAAAATAGATTATAACAGACACCTTTCAAGAAGTGTTTAAGCCTATGAACGATAAAGTATTTATTTTCGACACAACGTTGCGAGACGGAGAACAGGTACCAGGGTGCCGTTTGAATACAGAGGAGAAGTTAGTTATTGCACGTGCTCTCGAAAATCTTGGCGTTGACATTATAGAGGCGGGTTTCCCAATTTCAAGTCCTGGTGACTTTGAAGCAGTTAATAGAATTGCGAAAGAAATTAGAAATGCGACAGTCTGTGGTCTTACTAGAGCGGTTAAAAAAGACATTGAGGTTGCAGCAGAAGCGTTAAAGCCTGCGGCAAAACCAAGAATTCATACAGGGATCGGGACATCTGATCAACATATCTTCACTAAATTGCGTTTGGACAGAGATCAAGTGATCGAAAGAGGCGTAGAGGCAGTGAAGTTGGCAAAAACTTTTGTAGAAGATGTTGAATTTTATGCAGAAGATGCAGGTAGAACAGATAATGTCTATTTAGCTCGAGTCGTAGAGGCTGTCATCGCAGCCGGGGCCACAGTGGTAAACATCCCAGATACTACAGGATATTGTATCCCAGAAGAATACGGAGCTAAAATCAAGTTCTTAAAAGAGAACGTAAAAAATATTGACAAAGCGATCATTTCTACACACTGTCACAATGACTTAGGAATGGCAACAGCCAATTCGTTAGCAGGTGTAAGTAATGGAGCAAGACAAATTGAGTGTACTGTAAACGGCATTGGCGAACGTGCAGGTAACACTTCAATGGAAGAGGTAGTGATGGCAATGCGTAAGCATAACATGTTGAACTTCGACACTGCTATTCACACTCAAAAGATTTATGAAATCAGCCGTTTGGTATCTAGTACTATGAACATGCCAGTTCAACCAAACAAAGCAATTGTAGGTGATAATGCATTCTCTCACTCATCAGGTATACACCAAGACGGTGTGATCAAGAGTAGAGATAACTATGAAATTATCGATCCTGCAGAAGTAGGCGTTTCAGAGTCTTCTATTGTATTGACTGCAAGAAGCGGTAGAGCGGCGTTATTCTATCGTTTACAGAAATTGGGTCATACTTTAGATCACGATGTTTTAGAGGAGGCTTACAAAGCGTTCTTGAAAAAAGCAGATACAGTACAAACTGTAGAAGACGAGCACCTAGAAGAATTGCTTCAAGTGCTTAAGGTTGCCTAATGGTAACTTATTAAAGAGAATTTATGTTTATATGTGTTTATATATGGTTAAAAACCATTTATGGTTAGTATGTGGTAAGTGCGGCTTCCGATTGGAGGCCGTTCTTTTTTTGTCTTGTGATTTTTAAGGTGATTATAGAAGGCTCATTTGATGGGCTTTTTTGTTTTAAAAATGTTAAAATAACACTTGTCTTATTACTGTACTTTTTCTTTGGCAGTACAGCTCAAAAACTGTCAACTCAAAAGAAATCTTCGATTATTTCTAACTTTTTATAAAATATTACTCTTTTTTTTAATTAAATGTGATAAGTGTTGTTGTGTTTTTTACAAATAAGTCAGATCATTTTACTAAAAGTTTAATACATATCTGTATTTAAGTCGTTATTTTTTAATATTAATAAAAACTGACTTTTAGCAGTTAAAAGTGTGGTCAAAAAAATACTTAAAAGGTGTTCATATCCCATAAATTGATCTTAAGAAACCTCCTACATTTGTAATGTACAAAAACAAAAAATATGTATTTCATTTCATACTAGATAGATTTATTGATAATAATAACAACAACAATCGGAATTAATTTAACAGTAATGTTCTCATACTTTTTGCCATGTAAATAGTTTGAAGCGTTTATTAAAAACGTGTTTTTATTCCAATTCAATTATTTATTAACTTATCATCAAAATTGTTCCAACATAAGTATTACCAATAATGACACTCTTCAAAATTTGAAGGGTGTCATTTTTTTTGCCTTTAAGGTTTAAAACTAAAATTCCCTACTTCATCCTTAAATTTTGAGTTCCTAACATGCACTTAATAAATTTCCAATTACATTTGTCTTAAGTACTATGTAGAATAAAAAAGTCTACAGGCTTTTTGAGATATTGGTCCAAGTCACGCTTTTAGCTCAAGATTTGAACCATTTTCAGTTTTTTATGAAAAACCCTTTTACATATCTATAAACCAACAAACAAAATGGAGAAAAGAATTATACAAATTGGAGCTATTTTTTGTGCACTTGCCGTTGCTATTGGAGCATTTGGAGCGCATGGATTAAAACCTACCTTAGAGCAATTTGGTAGAATATAGACATTTGAGACAGCAGTGAAATATCATTTTTATCACGGATTGGGCCTGCTTATTTTAGGTGCTTTAGCGAGTAAACTAGAAACGAGCTGGTTGAAATGGTCTGCTGTATTTATGGTGCTGGGTATCCTTATTTTCTCCGGAAGTTTATATATATTGTCATTGACAGGAATTACATGGTTAGGAGCTATTACTCCTATAGGAGGTGTGGCTTTTATTGCTGCTTGGGTTGCATTGGTTTTTGGGGTAAAAAAATAAAGGTGAATCATAGCTCCTCTATAACAGAAAAGTAGCGATCGCCCCTTGAATTGATCATCAATAAAAATAATTGGTTTGAAGTCGGTAGGTTGTAAATTAGTACTACCATCAAAAGAAGAAAGAAAAGATGAATAAGCAGTGGAAATTACTCCCTGAACCTAAAGAAGAATACGTCAAAGCTTTATTAAAGCAGCCCAATGTACCTAAAGTCATTGCTAGTTTATTGGCACAAAGAGGTGTACATACCATTTATAGTGCGCGTGACTATTTTCGACCAACCTTAGAAAAGTTACACGATCCGTTTCTAATGAAGGATATGGATGTGGCAGTAGCACGTCTTACGTTGGCGATTGAAAAAGGGGAACGTATTCTTTTTTACGGAGATTATGATGTAGATGGAACGAGTGCTGTTGCTTTATTTATGCATTTCTTTCAAGACTTTTACCCTAATATCGATTTCTATGTGCCTGATAAGTACACTGAGGGGTATGGTGTTTCATTAAGAGGCATTGAATATGCGGCGACAACCAATTGTCAATTGATTATTTCGTTAGATTGTGGTAGTTTGAATCATGAAGAGATTGCAGAGTCAGTCCATAGAAATATAGATTTTATAGTTTGTGATCATCATCAAGTAGGAGATGAATTACCCAAAGCTACAGCCGTTTTAAATCCTCAAAGAAGTGATTGTAACTATCCATTTAAAGGACTTTCAGGATGTGGAGTAGGCTTTAAATTGTTGCAAGGGTTTTGCCAGAAACATGGTATTGACCCAACACCATTATGGCAACACTTGGATTTGGTGGTATTGGGCACATCTTGTGATGTTGTCCCTATGTTGGATGAAAATCGAGTGTTGTGTAATCAAGGTATCCAATATTTAAGGAATACAGATAAAGAAGGTTTAAAGGCATTATTTACAGTATTAAACTTAACGCCCGCAGATCTGAAGTTACAAGATTTGGGTTATAATTTTGGTCCTTTGATTAATTCAGCGGGTAGAATTGCTCATGCTCAAATTGCGGCAGAGGTCTTATCGTCCAAAGACCCTAAAGAAGCTTTGGAGCAAGCCAAAGAGTTAGGACGTATCAATGATTTAAGAAAGAAGTATGATACCCAAAATACCAAAGAAGCATTAGAAATTGCAGAGGCAGAACAAAATCAAAGTGCTTTAGTTTTATACAATGAAAACTGGCACAAAGGAGTTTTAGGTATTGTTGCTTCCAGGTGTGCTGAGAAATTGGGGAAGCCCACCGTGGCTTTAACGCTATCAAGAGGAGAAGTGACAGGTTCGGCGAGAGGTATTGGTGATTTTGATATTCATGCCGTATTGTCTAACTGTCAGGATTTACTTTTGAAGTTTGGAGGTCATACCTCAGCGGCAGGTGTGTCATTAAAGGAGGAAAATTTGTCAGCTTTTAAACAAAAATTTGTGGCGGAAGTAGACAAATTTACGAATGGAAAGGAATTTGTATCGGAGGTAAAAGTAGATTTAAATGTAAATCTATCCGATCTAGATCTTACTACCGCCGGGATAATTGAGAAAATGAGGCCTTTTGGGCATGATAACCCTCCACCTGTTTTTCAAGCCAACAATGTTGTTGTTGACGGTACTCCAAGAGTGTTGAAAGACAAACACCTTAAGATGAAAATTAGCCAGGGAAAAGGAGAACAAAAATTTGACGCTATTGCTTTTAATCAGGTAGAACAGATAGAAGCATGTGTAGGAGGCAAATTAGATATACTTTTTAGATTGGAAATCAATGAGTTTAGAGGAAATAAAAATCTTCAACTCAATATTAAAGAAATTAAGCCGTCAGAATAGTTTTTTGAGGGTGAAGACTAAATAATAAATATGGGACAGAACTTAACACCTTATGTTAAAATACTCCTGATTATGAATTTAGTAATTTTTGCATTGCCGTTTTTGGGAAGCATATTACCAAATTTATCACCAGGGTATATCGAAGCTTTTATTTTTGATTCATTAGCCTATCATCACCCTTGGTCTGAGAAATTCCAAATATTTCAACCTGTCACATATATGTTTGTGCATAGTGGTTTTGGGCATTTGTTTTCCAATATGTTTGCTCTTTTTATTTTTGGGCCAATGTTGGAAAATGTTCTTGGTTCTAAGCGTTTTCTAGCACTTTATTTCTTTACAGGAATCTTTGGAGGAGCATTATATGGTTTAGTCAACTTTTATGAGGTTTATAATATAGAACTATTAGGGGCTGAATATATGTTGAATCAGACTCCAGAGAATTTTTATAATTTTGTTTCTAATGTGCCTGACTATCAGTTGTTCCAAGGAGAAGGAGTACTTAGTATATTGAAGTATGGAAATCAAAATTACTTACCGTATGTTAGTTCTGTAGGGAATGTGTCATTGTATGATTTTGCTGAGAATACATTTTTCTCTGCTCCGGCAAATACAGATTATAAACAAATGGGAGATTTGATTGTGAAATTTTTCCATGATAGAAAAATCAACACTCCAATGATGGGTGCTTCAGGAGCAATTTTTGGTATTCTTTTCACATTTGCCTTTTTGTTCCCTAATCTAAAATTGATGCTTTTATTCCCTCCTATTCCAATCAGAGCAAAGTACTTGGTAGGAGCATATATATTGTATGAAACGTATGAACTTTTGAATCAAAATCCAGCTGACAATGTAGCGCATTTAGCCCATTTGGGAGGTGCTTTGTTTGCCTATATTTTGATGAAAAAATGGAAATACCAAAGCTATCAATAGTGGCATATCAATGATAAAATAACCATAGGTGAAGTACTTGTAAAAGAGGACTTCATCTATCTAATATAAAAATGTAAAAAGGGATGAATAATTGGGAACATTTTTAAAAGTAAGGGATTTTCCGTAAATTAAAATACCTAATACTTAAACCTTTGTGATTAAAGTAGGTTTTCTAATTATCACCCATTAAACCTTTATTTTAACTTCTTATGAATGGCTTTATCTCCGATTTAAAGTATACATGGAACAAACCTGGAAGTGGGCTACTTCGACTGATTATCGTTAATGTTGTCGTATATGTTTTTATGAGCTTATTGATGCTTGTATTTAAACTATCAGGTTTACATGGTATTTATGATCAATATATATTTAGCAATGTAGCCTTACCACCTTATATCTATGACGCTGTCGTGAAGCCTTGGACGTTGATCACGTACTTCTTTATGCACAGTATGAGTGACTTCTTTCATATCCTTTTCAATATGTTAATCATGTATTGGTTTGGGATAATATTCACGGAGTTTTTAGGGGATAAGAAGTTAGTTGCTCTTTATTTTCTTGGCGGTATTGCCGGTGGCCTAGCCTATTTATTAATGTACAATGTGGTTCCTTATTACAGAGGTCACATGGAAATGGTCAGCGGATTGATTGGTGCCTCAGCTTGTGTATATGCAATTGTAGTAGGTGCCGCAACGATTGCCCCTGATTATAGAATAAACCTTTTGTTTGTAGGTCCTGTAAAAATCAAATATTTAGCTGCAGTTTATATCTTCTTGTCATTGATTCAATCAGCAGGAAGTAATGCAGGAGGGGAGATTGCTCATTTAGGTGGTGCTTTGATGGGATTTTCTTATGTCTCTCTATTAAAAAGGGGAACAGACCTTGGTAAGCCGTTGTATGCTATGACCAATTTCTTTACCAACTTAATTAAGTCTGATAGAAAGTTGAAAGTGGTTCATAGATCAAAAGGCAAGGCAACCAATAAAACACAAACTACTAAAACAACTAATCAGCCTACACAAGACAGTGTAGATGAGATTCTTGATAAAATTTCAGAAAGAGGGTACGAAGGCTTGACACAAGAAGAAAAAGAAATTCTTTTCAAGGCAAGTCAACGTAAACACTAAAAATAATTTGTGAATAGGTAAAATGAGGAGTATAATTTTATCATTCTGTATAGTGTAATTCCCTTTATTTTATTAATATTGTAATGAAATAGCTTAAAAGTCATTTTTTCTTAAAAGAATGACTTTTTTGTTTGTGAAAATTAAAAAGTAACAATCGAGCACAATTGAAAGTGTAGTATTATAAACAGCAGAATAACCAGGCATTGATAACCTATTATTTTTTGAACTGCTCTACACTGACTACCAACGCTTTGAAATAAATACATAGCATATGGATAAGGCAATTTTAGACAAATATGAACTTGTAGTAGGATTGGAAGTTCATTCACAATTACAGACTAAAAGTAAAATTTTTGCTTCAGACCCAACAACCTACGGTCAGGATCCTAATGTTAATGTCAGTACAATTACTCTTGCATTGCCAGGTACATTACCCAAAGTGAATAAATCTGTTGTGGAATATTCTATTAAAATGGGATTGGCATGTCATTGTAAAATTTCAGAATATCAATTCTTCGATAGAAAAAACTATTTCTATCCAGATTTACCAAAAGGATATCAAACAACTCAAGATAAAACACCAATCTGTATTGGTGGCCATGTAGATGTAGTGACTAAAGCAGGTGATAAATTTACAGTGGTCTTAAACCGTATTCATATGGAAGAAGACGCTGGAAAATCAACACACTTAGAGGGGTCACCTGATACTTTGGTGGATTTGAACAGAGCAGGAGTGCCATTGATGGAAATCGTGACAGAACCTTGTATTCATGATTCAGCTGTAGCAGCAGCCTTTGTAGGTGAAATCCGTAAGATTGTTCGCTACTTAGAAGTATCTGATGGTAATATGGAAGAGGGTTCATTACGTTGTGACGCCAATGTTTCTGTACGTTTGAAAGGCGATACTAAGTTGGGGCAAAAATGTGAGATCAAGAACATGAACTCCATGCGTAACATTCAGAGAGCAATCGACTATGAAATGCAACGTCAGATTGGCATGATTGAGAAAGGAGAGGAGATCATTTCAGAAACAAGGACATTTAATGTTGAGACTGGTAAAACTTATGGTATGAGAACCAAAGAGACATTAAATGATTATAGATATTTCCCATGCCCAGATTTACCTCCAATGATTGTTAAACCTGAATGGGTGGAGAAAATCAAGCAAGAAATGCCAAGCCTACCTTATGAGTTGGTAGAGAAGTTCATTGCAGAATATAAGCTTTCAGAAGCAGATGCCTATCAACTGACTGAAACAAGAGAGACGGCTTCTTACTTTGAAGCTTTATGTAATGCTACTAAAAACTTCAAGTCGGCTGCGAATTGGATGAACGGTCCATTGAAATCGATGGTAAATGAGAGTGGTACTTCTTATGCAGAATTACCTGTTCAACCTGCTCAAGTGGCTGAAATTATTGGATTGGTAGATGATAAAAAAGTAAGTCATGCAGCAGCAACACAACAATTATTGAAAGCAGTGGCGGAGCGTGAAGGAAGCAAGCCTGAGGAAGTAGCTAAAGAGTTGGACTTGATTCAAGATAGTGGAGACGACTTCTTGGTACCATTAATTGAGCAAGCAATTGCGAAATTCCCGGATAAAGCGAAAGCGTACAAAAAAGGAAAGAAAAACCTTTTGGGATTATTTATGGGAGAGGTGATGAAGTTGGCAAAAGGTAAAGCTGATCCTCAAAAAACAAATCAATTGCTAAGAGAAGCATTGGAAAAATAAAGATCTGTGTATATTGCATAAGGAAGTAGTACATCAAACCTGATGGAATACTTAGAAAGCACCTTGTTTTGGATTGAACAAGGTGCTTTCTCAGTAAAATATTTATTTTATTTATGCTTTGAAGAAGGTGGGTAAAGTAGACATTATTACTGCATAATAAAGAACATAGCAACTTGTAAACGTATAATTGTGAAGACATTACACAACATTTTTTTTCTATTACTTGCTTTTATAGTAGTAAGTTGTGGTGGGGCTAAAGAAGAAAAAAGAACATACCCTGCTTCCGTAACAATTTCAGGTACCCTTGAAGGACAATCAGAAGGAACAAAAATCATATTATATACTATTCAAAGTGTTGGAGGTAAGAAAAATGTAGCCGAAGCAACGACAGATGCTAAAGGGGCTTTTGCATTAAAATATACCGTGCCTAAGATTGGTTTATATACTTTGAATATTGGAAATCAAGCAGAAGAACTTGTAGTACTTGAAACAAAGGATTTAAAAGTGGAGAACAATGGAGAATTCTTCAAAATAACAGGTTCTAAAGAAAATGATCAACTAAATGAATTGAAAGACATGTATGATTCATTTTCTGAAAAAGGAAATGAATTACAGCAAGAGTATGCTACTTCTGAGCACAAAGAAGCAGTCTTGGAAAAGTTCAAGAAGTTACAAGATGAGCAGAAAGAAGCAGTAAAAGCAATGCTTAAAAAATTGGATGGAGCTTATGTTACTTTAGTCGCTCTAAACTTTATTCAAGATAAAGAAAGTAGCTTTGAGGTAATTGCTGAAACAATAGAGAAGTTAGAAACAAAGTTTCCTCAAGATAGCCTAGTGATGGAAGTAGCAAAAAGCTACAACGCTTTAAAGTCTACGATGGTAGGTTCTGAAGCAATGCCTATTGCCTTAGCGAGTCCAAAAGGAGAAACGATTGCTTTAGAATCTTTCAGAGGAAAATATGTAATGATTGATTTCTGGGCATCATGGTGTAGACCTTGTCGTATGGAAAATCCAAATGTTTTGAAAGCTTATTCAAAGTATAAAGAAAAAGGTTTTGAAGTATATGGAGTATCTATCGATAGAGATGCAGAAGCTTGGAAGAAGGCTATTGAGCAAGATCACATTTCTTGGACACAAGTGTTGGATGAAGATGGTTCTGTAGCAACACAATATGGAGTGGAAGGAATTCCATTTACTTTATTGTTGGATAAAGAGGGTAAGATCATTGCTAAAAACCTAAGAGGTGATGCTTTAGAGAAAAAGCTTGAAGAACTTCTAGGAAAATAAGAAATATCATGACTGAGTAAATTCAGTTCTAATTTATAAACCCCAAAAATGTTGTTATGACTTTTTTTGGGTTTATAATTTTTAAGCCTATTTTCGAAATGAACTATATAAGCAGTTGCACATTTAAAATTGGGATACGTTGGATTATTATTTTTTAGTCTAATCAAGGCAGAATAGAAGAGCATAGCCGAAGCTACGTGATGATATTCTAACGAAGAGTAGGCTAAAAAAGACAATCCAAAACTTCCGATTTTAATTGTACAACTGCTTAAACACGTATGATTAAAACTTAAATCCAACTAACTGTAATTAGATAATAAGCTTCTTCATCGTGAAAAAATTAAAATAAATTAAAGCGAAACTATTTATGAATTTCAAACTAAATATCATTGCCAACCTATTGGCTCTATTCAGCCCCTGCTTTTTATTTGCTCAAAATGTTACTTTATCTACCACTGCTTCAGAAATGAATAGTGTGTTAGGTTATTTATCAAAAGATGCTTTAGAGAAGCATACCAAAGTATTGGCAAGTGATGACATGAAAGGTCGTAATATGCTGGAAGGAGGACATAAACTAGCAGCTGCCTATATCAAATCTTTTTATAATCTTAATAATATTCCAAAGTATAATGAGGAACGAACTCTTCAATTTCCAACTTTTGTCCCTCAATACACAAAGTTTAAAGTGTATAATCAGAATGCAATTTTGACAAAGGATCACTTTGACTTACTTCCATTTCACAGTGTTGATCTAAATGGAGATATAGAAATTTTGTATGTAGATAAAATTGATTTTAAGAATCTATACAGAAGGTATACTAGAGATAAAGGAGTCATATTTCATCATTATGACCCTTTTGATAAAATGAATACAGTGAAAATAGAAGATATAAATGCAAAAGTTTTTTTCTCAATCAAGGACAATGAACACAATTTAAATCGTAAAGACTTTAGGTCAATCAGTAAACAACTACCAATTGCTTATTTAAGAAAATCGGAATATGAAAAATGGATTGCTAAAAACGATGATTCTTCTTCTGAGTGGGTCGGTGTAAATTGGAATACAATTCTTTCTTTATTTTCAGAGGAACAACAGGAAATGATTAGTAAGTACAATATGCTTAAGAAGAAAGAACAAAGGCAACTAAAAACCGAAATACATATAGAATCAAAATATGAAGTTTTGGAATATGAAAATGAGCATATCCTAGGGTTTATTGAGGGGACTGATTTAAAAGATGAAATAATATTGGTGAATGCAAACTATGATGGAATTGGAATTCAAAAAGGTGTAATTTATAATGGAGCAAATGCAAACGCTACAGCAACTGCTGCAGTGATGGAATTAGCATTGGCATTTCAAAAAGCAAAAGAAGCAGGTTATTCACCTCGAAGGTCTATACTTTTTGTAAACTTTACCGTCAATGAGGTTTTACCAATAGGGGAGTTTTTCTTCTGTGAGTATTCTGGCTTGCCAATCGATAATATTGTAGCCAATATTACTTTTAAGCAATTGGGGAGAAAACATAAAGAGGTAGAAGATGAGAACTATTGTTATTTGCTTGGTACACAACTACACTCTTCAAAGTATGAGAAGATCATTCTTGAAACGGCGAATACCTATGAGAAGGACCTGAAAATCTATACCAAAACTTCGAGCAGTACCTATTATGATAATAATCGAGTTTCTAATGCTTTAGTGTTTAGAAATATACCAACTACTGTTCTAACAGATTATTGTCAAGAAGATTTATATGCCCCCACAGACGATGTTGATAGAGTTAACTTTGACTTAGTCTATAAAAGAACAAAACTAGGAATGAAATTAATATGGGAAATGGCTAATCGTTCGGATACTTTAGAAAAAGATCTATTTGTACCGAATAAGCATTACCCTGAATATTATTGGTAATAAAAAGTATTTAGTAAAAGGAGAGTTGTATAAAGTGTTCATGTAATGATTGGGCATACTGTTTAATACATTGTAAACTAAGTTTTCGAATATTTATGATTTTTAGAAATCAGGAGATTTCTGTTGATCTGTAGGACACGAATGCCGCTAAAGCTTAACATTCGCGCCAGTGGACATTCTGTTTGACAGTACTTTCCCTTCAAGGCCGGGGGTGTTACTATTAAATGGTTGCCTGATTACATGTCAAAAGACTAAGGTTTTATACTCATCTTCTAAAAGCAGTTCTGTAGGGTCGTTGCAATGCAACGACCTCACGAACCACAATACACTACCATTTCTCCTTCACAAAAGGAATTGTATGAATTGACGAAAACTTAGTTTACAATTCATTTAATACACTGTAAACTAAGTTTTCGTTATTTATATTGTTTAGAAATCAGGAGATTTCTGATGATCTGAAGGACACGAATGACGCTGACGCTTAACATTCGCGCCATTGAGTTTTCTACCATTTTAGTTGGGTAGTTTTCCCTCTGGCATTGAAGGGAAAAGCGTTAAGAATTTCATGAAGTGAGCCGTTAAAAATGATTTTCTTGTTTGAGCTTTAGCGAGTTTAAAATCATTTAGGCGAGAGAAATGGAATTTAGCTTTTGACTTCTAAGCCTAGATTTTTTGCTTTGTTTTTCATCAATGGAAAAATGAAGAAGAAAGAAGCTTTAAAGTAGAGCCTATAAATACTTGAAGAAAGGTCGATTAAAAGTTGACGATAATTTAGTTTACAATATATTTAATAGTCAGTAAATCAAGTAGTAGTAAGTAATTTGCCTAAAATTGAATGATGGGTAATCTTCTATCTGAAATAGATTCGTTTTTCGGGAGATTTACAGTATTAATAAAAATTATAACGCTCTCTGATATGAAAAATTATTCTAATGTATATTTGTCGTTAACTGAGGATAACAAATTTTCCGTTGAAAAAGTTCAATGGATAGAAAAAATTAAAAAGTTATATAAAGTTTGTGTCAATTATGTTGAAAGTGAATTGATTCCGTCAGTTGACAGCATTAAAAATGTTCAAAAAAAATATACACCTTTATATCCATCTACATTAGAAACAGACGTTCCAGTTGTTGTTTCAAACATTCTTGCCATTCCGTTAGAATTACATTATAAGAAAAGTAAAAAGGATAATAAAGAGGAGAATTTAGATTATTCCGGTTAGATAAAATCCTTTATAATAAAAATGATAAGAGGTAGTAAAATTCTCAAAAATTAAACTATAGGTATAGCAATTTATCAATGTTAGGAGAAATGAAGTCTTTATATTACTTTCTAAAGTTATACTGTTAATAGACTACTTTCTGAAAGGCATATTTACTATATTCATATAAACCTAATAAATGAGGAAAAAATGATTTACCCGTTAAACCAATTTCTAAATATATAATTTCTATTTACAGCTATTCATTGTTGTAGTCTCAATCGCTTTATTCTGTAACACTGCACCTTTGAATGCTATTTATTGTAAGATCACTCTTTAGACCTAATTTTATTTAGAGTGATTGCTATCTAATGCAATACCCCATTATCACTCATGAAACCACTTACTATTTCAGTATTTTTTAATCAAAAAATACTGTCCATTATCGCTACATTCCTTTTCTTAAGTTTCCCCATATTTGGACAAGGAGTTATTGAAGATATCACAGGAGAAGAGCCTGTCTATCACAAGTTCAAAAGATTAAAAGATGACCCTATTGCTCGACAACAGTTTGAGCATTTGATGTTGGAAAATCCAATCACACATGAAATTCCAGCCAATATCTTTGAACAGGAAAAAGCTTTTATTCAGAATATTCACTTTCAAAATGCAAAGCGCTTAAGGCTGTTTTCTACTACTACACCAGCTATAAAATGGCACAAAAGGGGCCCTTTTAATGTAGGAGGAAGAACAAGAGCCTTGGCTATTGATAGAACTAACGAGAATATCATTTTAGCCGGTGGCGTTTCAGGTGGATTGTGGAGGTCTATTGATGGGGGTAGTAGTTGGACGAAGGTAACTGCTCCAACAGACCGTCAAAGTATCACATGTATTACCCAAGATCCAAGACCTCATTTCTCCAATGTTTGGTATTATGGTTCAGGAGAAGTATATGGTAATTCGGCATCAGCAGGAGGAGCAGCTTACAGAGGTAATGGTATTTATAAATCAATTGATGGAGGTGTTTCTTGGACTTCTCTTGAAGGAACTACTTTTGATCCTACCGTTTCCGGAGGTGATTTTCAATACATGTCAAGTATCGTAGTACAAGAAGATGGGGGCATTTATGTAGCTCACCAAGGAGGTGTTTCTAAATCTTTTGATGATGGCAATACCTGGATCAAAGTATTGGAAAATCAAAGCTCGCTTTACACTGAAATAGTCTCTAATGGATCAGGTCAATTATTTGCTACAATTTCTAATTATGGTTATTTCACATCAGCTGATGGCGAAAACTGGACAGACATCACCCCTTCGCAAGTTGCATCTATTTCATTAAGTAGAACAGTATTATCTGCAGCACCTTCCAATCCTGATGTAGTATACTTTTTTGCACATACTCCAGGAAAGGGAACCAATGCACATATGTTATTGAAGTATACTCTTTCGACTAATACATGGGAGGACCGTACTGCCAATTTACCAGCTTACGGAGGGTATGTAGGTAACCTTTCTCAAGGAAGTTATAATCAATATATCAAGGTTAAACCAAACAATGAGGATGTAGTTTTTATAGGAAGTACTAACCTTTATAGATCTACGAATGGTTTTACGGATACTTCTGAAACCTCATGGATTGGAGGATATTCGCCAGCGAACAATGTAAGCCAATATGAAAATCATCACCCAGACAATCATGCGATGGTTTTCCTTCCTTCTAACTCGGATATCGTGATTACAAGCCATGATGGTGGGGTATCAAAATCCAAAAATATAATGGCAGAAGCAGTAGAGTGGGAGTGTCTTAATAATGGCTACTACACCACTCAGGCTTATGCGATTGCCATAGATGAAGAAACAACAGGAGATGCAAGAATATTGGCAGGCTTTCAAGATAATGGAAAGTGGTATACAGATGCTTCAGCAACAGACGCTGATTGGATAGAAGAGTATGCAGGTGGTGATGGTTGTTACGTTGCTATTGTGCCAGGAGAACACATCCGATATACAAGTACTCAAAACGGTAAAATTTTAAGATTTAAAGGAGATAATCCATCACAACCTACAGACTATGATGGTATACAGCCGACGAAAGCATCAGGACAATTATTTGTTCATCCTTACATCCTTGATCCCAATGACAGTGATGTGATGTATTATCCGGCTAAAAAGTCGTTATGGTTTAATTTGTCTCTATCAAGTATCAACTCAGGCTATACTTTTAATGGTACTTCTAAAGGTTGGGATACTTATTCAAATGTGGCAACATCAGGAACTATTACAGCCGTTGCAGCATCGAAGAGCCCTGAAAATATTGTCGTTGTAGGGACGGGTAATGGCCAAATTTATAGAGTCAACGATTCTAGGTCTAAATCTTCAAGTGTTGATCATTTAACCGCCAATAAAAACTTACCGAAGGCTTATGTTTCTTGCGTGGCAGTGAATCCAAAAGATGCTGACCATATTGTAGTGATTTTTTCTAATTATCAGACAAAAAGTATTTATCAAACAAAAGATGGAGGTACTACATGGGAGCATGTGTCTGGTAATTTGGAAGAAAATGAGGATGGATCAGGGGCAGGGCCTTCAGTACGTTGGGCAGAGTTTCATCAGCCAACAGATGGAGAAGAAGGTCTGTTTGTAGGGACGAGTGTAGGACTTTATTATTCACCGCTCTCAAGCATCTCTGAAAATACACATTGGATGCAACAAGGCGAGAAGGAAATTGGTGATGGAGTGGTGACAATGATCAAAACTAGAGAAGATGGTTTGGTGGTTGTAGCAACACACTCAAATGGTATTTATTCAGCTTACTATGGAGTGGATTCAATGCCTCCGTTAGTAAAAACAACAATTGAGGAACGTACTTATTCGTTGGGTGAGATCGTTGAAGCAATTGATCTCAATGATATTTTTGAATCACAAAATCAGAATAATTTAGTCTATGAAGTGATCACTTCTGATACGAGCGTGATCAAAACATCTATTTCAAATGACACTTTATACATTGCAACCAATGTAGCAACAGGAACTGCTAAAGTAACACTCATTGCTTATGAGGGAGAACTTTCCTCTAAGGTGAAATTTGATGCAAAAGTAGAGAATATAGTTCCCGCATTATATGCTCAAACTAATCAATCAGGTGAAATCTATCGATCGCAATATTTTACGGATTTTGGGAAGCCAGTTTATTTAGCGGAAGATATTTTAGTACCTGACGGTAAAAATTGGATCATTTCGAAAATAAAAGCCTATGGACAAAGCACGGGAGCTGATGTGCCAGTAATCGAGGTATTTATTTATGAAGATAATAATGGACAACCATCTGAAAATATCATTTATAGTTCAGGTCAAGTTCCGATATCAAGTTATGATGATGGAGCGATCACTCATAACCTGTCAATGCCAGTAGAATTGACTCCAGGGACATACTGGGTTTCTGTTGCAGCAGTGATGTCGTATAGAACTGAAGGGAGTTGGTTTTGGAGAGGAACAGGTGCTAAAGAGACCAATGGAGGCTCTTTTTACTTGATCGATCCAGACAATTTATTCGGTAGAGGGTATACCTCTTGGACACATCCTACAACATTTGCAGCAGAAGATACCAACCTAGCTTTTGAGGTTTTTGGAGCAACTACTGGAAGTAATTCTATTGAAGAAGTTGAGGTTTTAAATGCTTCTTTATTGCCAGATGAGAACATTGAAATTGATTGGGAGAGTGTGAACCATATTTCTGGCTATAGTATTGAAAGAGCACAAAATATGGAAGGTCCTTTTCTACAAATTGCAAAAGTGGCCTCTGATAAAGTGAGTTGGGTAGATAAATCTCCGAAAACTGACGACTCTACTTATTATTACAAAGTAAAAGGATTTAGTGCAGAAGGAAGTGCAAGTAATTCACCTATCGCATCAGCTACAATTAAAGACATTCCTGATCCAGTTGAAAATCTTACAGTAGAACTCCAAAATAGAACGAGGTATTTATCGCTTTCATGGGAGGATAATAGTGAAACAGAAGAGGGTTTTTATATAGAGTACTCATTAAATCCTGATAAAGGTTTTGTTCCATTAGCGATTGTCGATAGAAATACGACAAGCTATGAATTTACCAATAATACTTTAGGGTCTATTCGGTATTCATTTAGAGTAACAGCTTTTAATGGAAGTGGAAAATCGACCCCAGTTACTGCATCTATCTTTACCCGTTTAGAGGCTCCTGTAGAGGTAGAATATAAGGAGTTGACATCAAGTTCTTTACAATTTACATGGAAAGATGTTTCGGCTTTGGAAACAGGTTTTCTAATAGAATATTCTACAGATTATGGTAATACATTCCGTCATTCTTTCGTAACGGACGTGAATCAACAATCTTTTCTGATTGAAGGATTAACCAAAGGTTTTACATATTATTTTAGAATCCGTACAATCAATGGACTATTAGATGGAAGTTTAAATAGCGAATTTCTATTGTTTGTACATACGATGAGTAATAGTTCGAAACCAAAAGCTGTAGAAGAAATCAATGTGAGTCCATCTGACAGTTCTATTGTATTGTCATGGAAAGATGATATTGAGAATGAGTTGGGTTTTGAGGTTCTTAGAAGAGAAGTGGGTGAAGAAGATTATTCATTAGCTGCATCGTTGGAATACAATGATACTACTTTTGTGGATTTGGAAGTAGAGAAAGGTAAAATGTACGAGTATGTGATCAAGAGTTATAACTCTTTGGGTAATTCGATCAGTAATGCTGTAAAAGCTCAAATTCCGATAGCAGCTCCATTACTTACTACCCTCACAAAAGTCGAACAAGGACATTTAATTGAATGGGAGGATCTTTCTGATCTGGAAGAACAATATGTAGTCTACCGTCAGGAAAAGGAAGGTGAGTTTGAGGTGTTAGCTGTATTGGATTCTTCAACAGTTAGTTATGTCGATTCCCTTTTTGAATTAAATACAATATATAGTTATAAAGTAGCAGCGGAAAAAAATGGAGTCTATTATACTTCAGAAACTAAAACGATTTCTACAGTGCCACCTGTTCCAGTGGGGTTATTCAATTTTGTATTAGATACAGCAACACAACATACATTGACTATTTCATGGGAAGACACTCATGCAGATGAGCATGGCTACATGATTTATAGACAATCAGCCACTGAATTAGAATCGCAATTGGTAGCAGTCGTAGAGGCAGATGTAAATGTATTTAGAGATAGCCTTCTATCTGAAAATACCACATATACTTATAGCATTGTATCTTATATTTTTGATATCTATGGTACTAGTTTGGAATTGGAGGCCACAACGTTGGAAAGAATTATTCCTTTACCAGCAGTTCCCTATAACTTAGATTTAAATTTTGATTCTTTAGATAATTCATTGCGTTTAACATGGAGTGATTCATCGGAAATTATTGATGGTTATGAGGTATTTAGAAGAGAGACTAATGATACGACACAGACATTAATTGCATCTTTAAATGCAGGTGAATTTCAAATTATTGATAGAGAATTTAATATATACCAAGATTATAGCTATAGTGTAATAGGGTATAATGAAAGAGGTCGTTCACCTTCAGGAATCATCAATTTTGTAGGACACGAAATCCCAAAACCAATAGCTGAGGAAGAAGAACCTGATGAAGATAATTCTTCAGATGAAGACCCTGCAGGTGAAGAGGAGGACGAAGATTCCGACGATGACGCTAGTTCCGATGAAGACCCAATAAGCGGAGATAATGAAGAGGAGGATACTGATGAAAGCGATTCTGATTCTGAAGATGCTAGTTCTGATGAAGATCCAATAAGCGGTGATGAAGAGGAAGATACTGATGAAGGTGATTCTGATTCCGACGATGATGCTAGTTCTGATGAAGACCCAATAAGTGGAGATAATGAAGAGGAAGATACTGATGAAGGCGATTCTGATTCTGAAGATGCTAGTTCTGATGAAGACCCAATAAATGGGGATGATGAAGAGGAGGATACTGATGAAGGCGATTCTGATTCCGATGATGACGCTAGTTCTGATGAAGATCCAATAAGCGGTGATGAAGAGGAAGATACTGATGAAGGTGATTCTGATTCTGAAGATGACGCTAGTTCTGATGAAGATCCAATAAGCGGTGATGAAGAGGACGATACTGATGAAGGTGATTCTGATTCTGAAGATGACGCTAGTTCTGATGAAGATCCAATAAGCGGTGATGAAGAGGAAGATACTGATGAAGGTGATTCTGATTCTGAAGATGACGCTAGTTCTGATGAAGATCCAATAAGTGGTGATGAAGAGGAAGATACTGATGAAGGTGATTCTGACTCCGATGATGATGCAAGTTCCGATGAAGACCCAATAAGTGGGGATGATGAAGAGGAAGATACTGATGAAGATGACTCTGATTCCGACGATGATGCTAGTTCCGATGAAGATCCAATAAGCGGTGATGAAGAGGAAGATACTGATGAAGATGACTCTGATTCCGACGATGATGCTAGTTCTGATGAAGATCCAATAAGCGGCGGTGATGAAGAGGAAGATACTGATGAAGGTGATTCTGATTCCGATGATGACGCTAGTTCCGATGAAGACCCAATAAGTGGTGGTGATGAAGAGGACGATACCGATGAAGGTGATTCTGACTCCGATGATGACGCTAGTTCCGATGAAGATCCAATAAGCGGCGGTGATGAAGAGGAAGATACTGATGAAGGTGATTCTGATTCCGATGATGACGCTAGTTCTGATGAAGATCCAATAAGCGGCGGTGATGAAGAGGAAGATACTGATGAAGGTGATTCTGATTCCGATGATGACGCTAGTTCTGATGAAGATCCAATAAGCGGCGGTGATGAAGAGGAAGATACTGATGAAGGTGATTCTGATTCCGATGATGACGCTAGTTCTGATGAAGATCCAATAAGCGGCGGTGATGAAGAGGACGATACTGATGAAGGTGATTCTGATTCTGAAGATGATGCTAGTTCCGATGAAGATCCAATAAGCGGTGGTGATGAAGAGGACAATACTGATGAAGGTGATTCTGATTCTGAAGATGATACTAGTTCTGATGAAGATCCAATAAGCGGCGGTGATGAAGAGGAAGATTCTGATGAAGGTGATGCTGATTCAGACCCAGATGGAGAAAATCAATCTGAGCAAGACAGTGTAATAGTTCAAGCACCATCTCAAATCAGTGCAACAATGGTTGATGATTATTTAAGAATATCATGGACGGATAATTCTCAAAATGAAGAAGGTTTCCATATTTGCTATTTTGATTCATCTTCTAATAAAAAAGTACTGATAGGTACCACGAATGAAAATACAAATGTATTCAGAGATCGAAGACAGTTTGCAGAAGGAAAACACACTTATTACATCAGTGCTTTCACGGCAGTAAAATCAAGTGATGAAGTCAAGTTTGAATATACGCATGAGTCCACTTCTATTTTGAGCACTTTTGTAGAGCAACTAGACGTTAAGATTTACCCTAACCCAAGTAACGGAATCTTTGCGGTGGATTTAGATAATAGTTGGTCACATGGAGTAGAGGTAAACGTATTCAGTTCAAGTGGTAGAAAAGTATACCAAGGTTCATTCAATAGTAATCATATACAATTGAACATCTCCCACCTTTATTCTGGACAGTACATTGTTCAGTTTTCAGACGGAGAAAAGAGTATAAGAAAATCGATAATAAAGCGATAGTAAGTAGTGATTTGAGGGTCAGGTACTAGTAACCTGATCCTCTTTTTTTTATGACCGGAACACTAGATTTGATCAAGAATGCGATGGTAGTGTTCTTCCCAATTATGATCAATGACAGGAACTTTGATCACAGTTACTTTGAATGATTGAAGTAATTCTTCCTTTTCTTTTGATATTGAGCTATCAGTATAAAAATAGATGTTATTTTTGATGAGTTTTTTTCTACCATTATACATTGTTCGAGCTCTCTTGTTAAGAACCCACCAAAGGTCTGTTTCACTGTAATCCATGGATAACCCCACAATATGAATATCAGTAGTAAAAAATAATTCTATCCATGAGTATCCATCAAATTTTTTTTCATTGACTTTTTTGAATAGTGATTGTACTCTAATTTTTTGTTTATGCTGAATGAACTCGTAAGTGCCTTTCAAGTAACCATCCAATTTGCCAATAGTACCGCAGTAATGATCTAAGCCCAACATGATTGAACTGGGCTTGTTGATCTCGCCATGGATATTCCAGATCTTGGCTACTTCTTTATTATTTTTTAAGATAGAAGTATTTCTTCTGATGTTATAAGCTTCTTCAGTACTATTATTTTTGATTTCAAATGTATCATCCAAGCATTTTATAAAAGCATAATCATAATTGGTAGTCATGTAGTTTTTGCACCCTAATTCAAATAGTTTTTTGTAAAAAGGATTGGTAGGGATTTCTCTAAAATTGATAGCAATTTTATCCTTAATATTTTTCTCTGCTAAATGAGCACTTTTTAAGTCTACTTTGTCCTTTTCTAAAACAATTCTTTCAAAAATCAACGTGTTGGGTAAATTTCCATTTTCAAAAATTCGAGCTTCTTTCAGTTCTTCCAAAAGACTATTCCAGTTTAGAGCATTTTGAGAAAGAAGATTGATGCCGTTTCCGAATAAAATTGTTTTTTCCATGAAATTGAATTTGTTGTCGCTTCGTCTACTTTTAGTTGAAATAACTTCCGGTCTCAAAGTTAAGTACTAGTGTAGATATAAATAGATTTTCTCTTTTCTTTTTTGATCATTCTTTATGTTTGAGTTTAAGATTTGATTGTCGAAAAATGGATTTTAGACTATAAGAACTATTTTTAGTGGTGTCACTTATCTAAAAAATTATTTAAGTTATAATGAAATTGACAAGCTGTCGGTGATATACAAATACAGGATAATCTATTAATTTAAGATAACTTTTCAATAACAACCTCTTCAATACCATTATGATGAACTTTAACAGAAACCTTTTTTTTATTTCAACTGAGCTTCAACAAACACTCAGCAACACTACCGTTTTACTTTGTGGTGTAGGAATGGGTAGTGTCGTTGCAGAAAACCTAGTTAGAACAGGGGTAGGAAATCTCATCATTGCTGATGGAGATACTATTGAAAATAGTAACCTGAACCGACAAAATTTTACGTTAGCTGAAGTAGGGGAGATGAAAGTTACGGCTTTAGAAAGGAGGCTGAAATCTATTAACCCAACTATTAATCTGAAGGTTATTCCTGCTTTTTTGGATGAAAAAATGTTAGAAGAGTGGATACCCAATGCCGATTTTGTAATCAATTCGATCGATTTTGATTCTCCCATCTTTCTGTCTTGCCATCAAATAGCCAAGAAGTATGAAAAAATTGAGTTGTTTCCAATTAACTTGGGATTTGGAGGTGGACTAATTGTGAACAATAAAAATACACCGGAATGGGGATCATTTTACAAAACAGAAAACGCTTTAGCTTTAAAAGGGGTGTTATTAAATCACATTTGCCAAAGTACTGAGCTAAGTAATTTTTCAATACAAAAGTTTGAAGAATACAAAACAGCTCCACCAGAACATGACCCTCAATTACATAATGCATCCATTGTTTGCTCTTCTTTGGTATTATCTTCTATCATTTCTCTTTTAAAAGGGGAAAAAGTAAAAGTTTTCCCAGAGACCATTGTCTTTGATCCTTTACTACTTATAGGTAATTAGGAGAAGAAATTATTCCTCGTATTTTCCATGGCACTTTTTATATTTTTTACCACTACCGCATGGGCAGGGATCATTACGTCCAATCTCTTTTTCTTCCACCAAATTATTCAAATAGTTTCGTTCCTGTTCTGCCATATCTTGGTTGAATATCTTTTCCAATGCATTATAAAGTTCAGGATGCTTCTTTTCTAGAAGTTGTGGTCTTTCGAAAAAATATTCAGATGTTACGGTGATAAACTCTTGTACTTTTGTTGCTCCATATTCATCAATACTCGATTCTTTATTAATGATCTTTTCGGTTTCCTCTTGCATCAATTTCATCCATGGAATCGAATAACTTTTTTGGAGTAGTACTTCAGGAATACCATCGGTTTTACCGTCAGCCATGTCTATCAGGTGAACAAACTCATGAATACCCACATTTTTTTTGTCATTATCATTTCTAAACCCTTCTCTCAAGGCACCCTTTGATAACAGCATTTTATTTTTCAATTTCCCTTCTCCAACCATTCCTAATACATGTCCATCTGTAAACTGTTGTCCAAATTCGGTGTCATTGAGATCGGATTCCAAAATAATGACTTCATTAAGGTTGGGGTACTCCCAATTTGGATAACCAAAAATTGGAATAATAGCACTACTCGCAACTAATAGCCGATCAAGATCTTCAATTTCTGTGGCTACAGGGGTGATCGTTATGGTATCGAGAAATCTTAATATTCTCTGTTCAAATTCTTCTTTTTTAGGATCTGGAATTTCATTGTAGAAAGTGACATTTTCCCTTAATATGACCTTCCATTCCTTCTTGAAAGGTCTTTTTTTGAGGCGAAGTTTTCGGTTGTTTTCTTTCTTTTTAGCATTCGAAATCAAAAGGTAAATAAGGCCGCCGATGATACTGAAACTAAGTAATGTTAGTATAATAGTTGTTGAATTCATAAGTGATAAAAATAAGCTCTATTATTTTAGCTTTGAAAAGTAGCTTTATTTTGGGGAAAAACAAAAGGTGTTAGAAATGTCAAAATAGTACAAAAAAGAATCATTCGTTGAAAAAAAAGGACTGTTGGTTTAAAAAGTAATTATCGGTGAGTACTTTTTTTCAATTTCCCCTTTCTATTAGTATAAGCAAATAGATGCTTATGATAATTCAAATAAAATTTCAACGTATAAAAAAATGAATTTAAAATTACCATTATCGATCATTTTTATGTTTCTGCTTTCTCAAGTATATGCACAGGAAGAGACTCAAAGGCAAAAACTAACAGCAGAAGAAAGGGCTGTAGAAATACTAGGTAAACTAGAAGAGAAAATAGAATTGGATGATCAGCAGCGAAAGAGTGTTTACGATATTCATGTTGATTTTTTCAACGATGTACATGAAGTCATGAAACAAAAAGATCGTGAAAAAATGGAAGAGCTAGTGGAGGCTCGAAATCAAAAAGTACAAGAAGTTTTAGAGAAAAAACAGTACAGAAAATACCTTACTGTCATGCAAGAAAATAGACCTCAAAGACAAGGAGGCCCTGGTGGAAGAGGCGGAATGAGAGGTGGCGGAAGAGGAGGCATGATGGGCGGCGGCCCAGGTATGTGATAGTAAAGTTATAATACAACCTTGTCAATCAAAGTAGTAATATGAAATTAATCTGATTGAACAGTAAACCCACTTCTCGATTGAAAAGTGGGTTTCTTTATCTTATGAAATTGAAGATTACACTTCCATGGGAACTTCCATCAATAATAATTTAGAACCTTTTTCAGCTTTGATATTTAATTTGTCAATGTTCCAAACTCCAAATCCATCTCGTTTCTTTAATTCTTGTCCATCAACGGTTACTTTTCCTTCTAAAACAAAAAGATAAGCCCCATTGTCAGACGCGTTAAAATTATAAGAGAAATCTGTATCCTGGTCAAAATCTCCTAGATTAAACCAAGCATTTTGATGAATCCATACCCCAGCATCTTCTTTATTAGGAGAAAGCACTTGGTTCAGTTGATTTGGTTTAGAAATATCACTAATAGAAATTTGATCGTAACGTGGTTCTACCGATTTTTTATTAGGGAAAACCCATATCTGTAAAAACTCTACATTTCTATCTGTGTTTTTATTGTATTCGCTATGGTAGATTCCTGTTCCGGCACTCATCACTTGTATATCCCCCTCCTTAATAACGGCTTTATTTCCCATGCTATCTTTATGTTCCAAATCACCAGAAAGAGGGATAGAGATAATTTCCATATTGTCATGAGGGTGGGTTCCAAAACCTTTACCTTCTGCCACAGTATCATCATTCAAAACCCTTAAAGCACCAAAATGTACTCTTTCAGGGTTGTAATAATTTGCAAAACTAAAAGTATGATGAGAGTTTAACCATCCGTGATTGGCGTGTCCTCTTGTGTCGGCTTTATGTAATACAGTATTCATAGTTTTATTTTCTTCGTTTGGTAAATGATTAAATCCAACTTGTTCCATCAATTTGTCATAATCAGAGTTTTTAAGTCTCACATTAGATGCTTTGACCATTGAAGGAATAACAGTGCTCGCAGCAGCAGCTTTTAAAGAAGTGGAAATAAACTTTTTTCTGTCCATGACTTTTTTTGATTTTGATGTATTACAAAGGACGGAAGAATATCAAAGGCAGGGAATATGAGAAAAAGTGAAAAACTTATGAAAATCCGAGATTAGGCGTTTTTTCTAAATTGAGAAGGTGAAACACCGACGCATTTTTTAAAGAATGCACTAAAATTCGCTGGTTCTGAAAAACCTAATTCGTGTCCGATTTCTTTATTACTTAGTGCACTGAAATAGATCATTCTTTTAGCCGCAATGATAATTCTACTTTGAATATGTTCCTTGGCCGACTTTCCGCTGTTTTGTTTTACCACCTTATTGAGGTGATCAGGACTGATATGTAAAAGTTCAGCATAGAAGTTGGTATGATGGTTTGTTTTATAGTGTTGATTAATTAGTTGCTTGAATTTCCTAAAAATAGTATTTACCGTATTAATATCATCTTGAGGAAGAGAACAAACATTATTACAAAGTATTAAAACCAGTTTTAATAATGCACCAATCGCCTCTTGTTTATAGGACATTTCAGCATGAAAAATAGTATACATTTCTCTCAGGTATTTCTGAATTGTAATAAAATCACTTTCGTTAGGTTCTAATGGAGGAGTTTCACTAAAATCATTGAAAAGGTTGAGATCTTCTATAAATGTAAGGGGAATATTATTGAGTAGTAAAAAGTCGTAAGAAAAGACAACAGCAAAACCAAAAGACTTCTCCTCTTCAATAATTTGATGGACTTGCCCAGGGGAGATAAAATAGATCTGCTGTCCTGATAAGGGATAGGACCTAAAGTCAACTTTATGTTCTCCTTTTGCTTTTTCTGTAAAAACTAATGTAAAAAAATCATGGCGGTGTGGATCGTCTTTTTTTCCGTTTCGCTTTTCATAAATTTCTTCCATTTTTGAAATGCCAAAACTCAGCTTTTTATCCCTTTTATTAACGTTTTTGTATGTTTTTACAGATTCCATCAGCTCTAAACTTTTACCTTTAACTGAAGTTATGATATTAATGTTTATAAAAAAACATTAGAGATCTATTGGTAGAGAGATTGACCTTTTTGTATATTGTAATTTACTTTTTACAATAAAATTACGTAGATTTACTTAAACTTAAACGGAAAAACTACTCACAAATGAATTCTAGCATCGACTGTAAAAGCTGTCATAATGATCAGTGCCTAATTAAAAAAAATTGTCTTACAGAAGAGGCGATTCCTTATTTAGAGCAGAAATTAATGGTGAGAGCCAAAAAAAATCAACCTTTTATTTTAGAAGGAGCTCCAGTACATGGTTTATATTTTATCTATAAAGGTAAAGTGAAAGTAGCCAAAACAGGTATTAATGGAAAAGAACAAATTGTGAGGTTATGTCAGGATGGTGAAATCATTGGACATAGAGGTTTTGGTGTTGGACAATTTTACCATATTAGTGCTGTAGCAATTGAGGATATAATGCTGTGTAATTTCTCTAATGAAGTAATTAATAGCATGTTGCAAAAAGTACCTCAGTTATCTTATAATATGATGCTTTTTTATGCTGAAGAACTAAACAGAAGTGAGAATAAAGTACGTAAGATTGCCCAAATGACCGTACGTGAAAAAGTGATTGATGCAATTTTATATATGAATAGAAAATTTGGTCAGACGAATTCACTTTTAAATATTCAATTATCAAGAAAAGAAATTGCAGATTTTGCAGGTACGACTGATGAACAAGTGATTAGAGTGATTTCATCCCTTAAGAAAGAAGGTATTTTAATCGCACAAGGTAAGCGCTTGGGAATTGTTAAACTTGATAAATTGAAGAATGAAATCAAAGAACATAACTTCTTTCTAGATAGCTGAACTTTAGTGTATTAGATTGGTTTTGTTTTTTATTTGACCTCAATTGTTGCTTTTTTATCTTAAAATGTGTTTACTTTAAAGTGTGTACAATCATTTTTTTAGTATAACAAGTAAACATGTCAGTTATAACATATATACGCGTATCTACAGTTGCACAATCAAAATTTAAACAGCAGGCAAAGATCAAAGGTAAGCCTTATATTGATAAATGTCCTGTCACTTTACCGTTTATAGAGCGTCCTAGGGCACAAGAATTGTTGACAACACTAACAGCAGAAGATACATTATATATCGAAGATATTGATAGATTAGGTGATAATCCTAAAGACATCTTGGATGGTTTAAAAGCCTTGCTTGAAACCAATGCCAATGTAATCATTAATAAGTTTGGTTTAGAAGAAGGAACTTCGGCAGCTGCATTAAAAGCAGTTATATCAGCATTTGAAACGATGATTAATATGAAAGAGTATCAAATGCAAGAAAAAACCGTTGAAGGTATTGCTCGTGCTAAAGCAGAAGGTAAGTACAAAGGAGGTAAGAAGGGAAGAAAGATGAATGTTGAACGTTGGATGGAAAGAAATAAAGAAGTTATTCAAGGTTTAAAAGATGGTTTAACAACCTATCAAATCTCAGATCTTACTGGAGTAGGTAAGACTCAAGTTTCACGAGTAAGAAAGCGTTTACGTGAAATTGAGGCAGAGCAAATTGAAGAGAAAGATCAGGCTCAAGAAGGTGTTGTTAATAATGATACACTTTTAGAAGAAGCTTAAAAATATAATGCGTTTTTACGTATTTATAGGACTACTTTATAATAAAGTAGTCTTTTTTTATGCGAAAAATACGTAATGTTTTTGAAAAGTAAGTATAAATACGTAGTATTGCTGTGTAATTATTATATAGCAACGTGAAAATACTTAGTGGTATGAAGCCTAACATGACATCAAACGAAAAAGCAACAAGTATCAACTTGTTTGACTTTAGTAGCATACAAATGAGAACATTTCATTTGAGTTGGATCGCATTCTTTTTGTGTTTCTTCGGATGGTTCTCTCACGCACCTTTGATCAAGTCTACTATTGGACCGGATCTAAACTTAACAAAAGAACAAGCAACGCTTGCTTTTATTGCTTCAGTAGGTGTAACAATCTTTGCAAGATTGGGAATTGGTAACCTTTGTGATAAAATCGGACCAAGAAAAAGTTATGTATACCTTTTGGTATTTGGTGCATTTGCAGTAGCAGGATCTTCTTTCGCTAATACTTGGGAAACTTACTTACTTTCTCGTTTAGCTATTGGTGTAATTGGTGCATCATTCGTAATCACTCAGTACCATACTTCAGTGATGTTCGCTCCAAACGTGATTGGTATTGCCAATGCAACAACTGCAGGTTGGGGTAACTTAGGTGGTGGTGTTACAAACGCTACAATGCCATTGATCGCATCAGGTGTAGCTGCATTTGGTTTAGCAGAAGCAGCAGAGTCATGGAGAATTGCAATGTGGGTACCAGCAGCTATCATGTTATTAGTAGCTTACTTATACTGGAAATATACAACGGACTGCCCTAAAGGAAATTATGATGATCTTCCTGAGGAAAGACCACAAGTGAAAAAAGGAGAAAAGAGCTTATTCTTAGCTGCTGCGTCAGACAAAAGAGTTTGGATCTTATTCTTAATGTATGCTGGATGTTTCGGTATGGAATTATTCGTAACAGGTAAAGCATCAACATATTATCAAGAGAAATTTAGTTTGAGCCAAGAAGCTGCAGGTTTTGTAGTATTATTCTTTGGAGCAATGAACTTATTTGCTCGTTCAACTGGTGGATGGATCGCTGATAGATTCGCTAAAAACTCTGGATTGAATGGTAGAGTAAAAATATTAGTATACGTAGTTATCGCAGAAGGTGTAGCATTATTACTATTCTCGCAGATGAACGTATTAGAATTCGCAATCTTAAGTATGGTATTCTTCTCACTATTTGTACAAATGGCAGAGGGAGCAACTTACTCAGTAGTACCTTTTATCAATAGAAAAGCCTTAGGAGCTGTTTCAGGTATTGTAGGTGCTGGTGGTAACGTAGGTGCAGTACTTTATGCTCAGTACTTATTAAGAACAGGAGCTTCATTGCAAGATGCTTTCTTCACTTTCGGTTTCGTAGTATCTGCAGTAGGTTTCTTAGGACTATTAATTAAGTTCTCAGCAGCAGACGAAGCAGCAGCCGTAGAAGAACAAAAGAAATTAGAAGCTTTTAATGCTTCATTAAAAGATCAAGCAGCGGGTGTACCTGCTGTATAACAAACGACTTCATACTAAAAAATATACCTATAAAATAGAAATATGTGATTTATAGTGTTCCGATATAAAAACTCTTATTTGCAGCAGTCTTCTTCTCTTGGAGGAAGACTGCTTTCTATTTCTAAATACTTGAGTTTACTTTTTAAAATTGGGAATGGTAAAGGGAGTGATATTTCGTAAAGAAGACTTTTCAATACTTTTTATGTAAAGTCAAAAATGAAGAAGAAGGAAGTGTGGAAGTAAAGATCTCGAAAGTTTGTAGAACTACCGATTAATAGTTGTTGAAAATTTTGTTGACATTGGTTCTCAAAGATGGACTATAGAAAAAAGAATATTAGTATATTGTAAACTAAGTTTTCGAATGTTTATGCTGTTTAGAAATCAAGAGATTTCTGATGATCAGTGGGACACGAATGACACTTACACGTAACATTGGCGCCAATAGGCTTTCTATCCAATTAGTTTGGTAATATGCCCTCGGCCTTGAAGGGAAAAGCGTTAAGAATTTCATGTATTGAGCCGTAAAAAATTATTTTGCTGTTTGAGTGCAACGAGTTTAAAATCATTTAGACGAGAGGAATGAAATTTAGCTTTTGACTTCAAAGCCTTGACTTTTTTGCTTCGTTTTTGTGTTAAGACAAAAATGAAGAAGAAATAAGGTTGAAAGTAGATCCTATAATTGCATATAGTAAAGCTGATGGAATGTTGATGATAATTTAGTTTACAGTGTGTTAGTGATGAATTATACTACAACGGGATATATGTAGTTAAGATTTCTTTTTACCCGTTGAAAAAGGATCATATTGACTTATTGCTTCCAATTCTAAAAAAGTTTAGGCAAAAAAAGAAGGGATCAGATAAAATCTAAACCCTTTCCCCATTACTTAAAGCAAACTATTGTTCTTTTTGTAAGTCGAATGAAATATTTAATTATTCCCTTCTATTACGAATTTCTTTTTCGTTACAACCTTTTCTTCGTTGCTTACACCCTTATAAACGTGAACTAGGGGGTAAAAAGTTTCATTAAAAACGTTAATGAATGAAAATAATTGTAATGAAGTTTAAATTAGTACACGGTGTTATATGAATTACTCTCCGTTACACTGCAAATTAAACGGTTTTTCTTGAATAATTATGTTAACAAGCAGAATTAGTTTCAAAGAAAAACAGAGTTGTTGCGTTTTTTAACAACAACTCTGCAAATATAATACCTTAAAGTCCTAATCCAATATATTCTTTCTCTCCATTTGGATACATACCTTCTAACAAGATACCTCCACTCTTACCTCTTAAGGCTGTACCAAGGTCATCAATAGAGAGAACAGCTTCTCTATCCACATACATAATGATGAATCCTTCTTGTATCCCAGCTTTCGCTAATTTACTATTAGGATCTAGCTTAGTAATTTCTAAACCGCCATTAATACCTAGCGCTGCCGCTTTTTTATCAGATAAAGGTTGAACTTCAGCATTTAGGGCTTCAATAGCTTCCGCTGAGTTTTTAGGAGCTGAGACAATATCAGTTGTATTTTCTTTATTTTTCAACTTTACATCAAATGATTTGTCTTTACCATTTCTGTTCACTGTTACTTTTACAACGTCACCAGGTCTTTTTCTAGCAATATATTCTTGTAATTCAGAAACAGTACTCATTTCTTCGCCATTAATATCTGTAATGATATCACCTGTTTCAATCCCAGCTTCACTTGCAGCACCTTGAGGATTCACACCCATTACAGCAATACCTGAAATTTTTTCTAATCCAGCCTCATCAGCAATTTTTTGATCAATATCTTGAATTTGTACTCCAATTAATGCTCTTTGAACAGCACCGTACTCTTTCAAGTCTTCCATTACTTTTTTAACAAGCTCAGAAGGAATCGCAAAAGAGTAGCCTGTAAATGAACCTGTTCTTGATGCAATCGCTGAGTTAATTCCGATCAAGCTACCGTTTAGATCAACTAATGCTCCACCAGAGTTACCTGGGTTTACAGCGGCATCAGTTTGAATAAAAGATTCAACGGCCAAATTAGTTTTCGACCTTAAGATATTAATGTTTCTTGCTTTTGCACTGACAATACCTGCAGTCACCGTAGACGTTAACTCGTAAGGGTTACCTACTGCTAATACCCATTCACCTACTTTTACATTGTCTGAGTCTCCAAACTTTAAGAAAGGTAAATTTTCTTCTGGTTCTACTTTTAATAAGGCTAAGTCTGTGGTAGGGTCAGTACCTACCAATGTAGCAGTAAAAGTATGCTTATCTTCTAAAACAACTTCTATTTTTGATGATCCTTCTACTACGTGATTGTTGGTTGCGATATAGCCGTCCTCACTGATAATAACTCCAGAACCTGAACCTAACTGACCACCTTCCGCACGGGGATCGTTAAAAAAGTCATGGAAAAAGCGAGGTGTATTTCTTCTCATTGAAGTGGCATCTGCATAGGTTTTAATGTGAACTACAGTTGGTGTTGTTTTCTCAGCTGCACTCACAAAGTTCAACCCATCAGGTACGCTATATTCAGGCCTTGCTGCTGTAGTTTCATATTTTGTAAACGTAACTGGTTGTTCGCTTTGTATTTTTTGATCATTAAGATCTTCTTGAATAAATGTTGTGTAAGTTCCTATTGAAATGATGCCACCTAACATCGAAGCAGCCACCATTGATATGAATTGTTTTTTCATAATTAGATAGTAAAAATTAAGTTTTGTAAGAGAACTATTAATGGAATAGACTTTTTCCACTATTCCTATAATTCTTATTTGCACTAGTATTTCACTAATTAAATCAAACCTTGTGCGAAAAATAAGTTTATTCTACTTTTTTATAAAATAATAAGAGATGCATTTATTCTTTAATTTTTTTTAAAACAGTGAACTATCATAAAATCATGATGATAACAGTCAACTTTTCTTAAGAAAAGATTAAGCACCTTTGTAATGTCATAAGAGAAAAGGATACAAAATACTTATGGTAAGTATCCTTTATAAAGTGATTCTAATACTCTGATATAGAGTGTTTTAATATAAGAACTGAGAGTTTCTATCCTAAGGGATAGATCAATTTTCATAGTGTTTAAAGTTTGGGTGTAAATTGAAACGGGGCTCGTCCATGACGGGCCTTGTTTTTTGTATATACTTTTTTTGAGAATATGACAATATTTCATGACTTATGACAAACTGACTTCCTCATTCATAATAATATCGAAATATTTCCTTAACACTCCACTTATTTTAACTTTGGATCTATATTTACGTAATATACTGTAAAATCAAATTGATAGATAATCTATTGTATTGATTTTCAAATTTCGATACTTAGTCAATTCTATTTTATCCGATCATGTGATAATCTATTTAATTCAGGCTTCGTATCCATCATTGTTGAACTCATCATAATAACAAGAAGTAATCTCAGAATGTTTACACTTCCAAATGACATTTTAGAAATTCAATCTAAAAGTGAATTAGAGCACTTTATGAATACAACAGATAAGTTAATCTTGAACTTTTCTACCGAATGGTGTCCACCTTGTCGTGTGATGGAAGGAACAATTTCGAACTTGTCATTTGAATTAAACGGAAAAGCAAAGGTAATCAAAATAAACCCTGAAAAACTTCCAGAGGTTGCAAAGGAGTTCAATATGAAAACGATTCCTTATTACATTGGTTATGTTGATGGAAAATTTAATAAAAAGGCTCAAGGAGTGGTGCCCATTAAAATGTTGAAAGAATTAGTCAATGAAGTATAAATTATTAAAAATGCTGAAAGCCTTATACGAAAGTAAAAAGAAGGCTAATCAAGGTTGTTGTACAGCCTCCGTGATGCGTTTTGAAAAAGATAAAAAAAAGTCACTAACCAATGCAGGTTAGTGACTTTTTAGTTTCCACAAAATGTGGAAGTTTATTTATACACGTTTTAATGCGATCTTAATGCTTCTGGAAATTTCTAGTTGAAATCAAATGGCCACAATCTGTCTTGTGATAATTCACTTTTGCTTTGTATTCCACTTTTCCAACGATCTCTGGATCTCTGTAGATCTTTAATACATGACCTTTCGGAAAAGTACCTACCTTAACCATTTTTCCTTCTACTAAAATATACTTTGGCGTTTTGCTTTTTGTTTTAACAATTACCTCATTAGCCATTGTCATCAGTGGCAAAACTAACATTGATAGTATAATTAATGCTTTCTTCATAGCCTCTCGTTTTAGTTTAGATGATATATAGCGAAAAAGTAGCAAGAAAGGTTCTTTCTCTTATATATTGTTAACTCAACGCAGTAAATATATTAAATAAAATAGTATAAATAATATTTTATACGTAAAAAGTACATTTATTAATTTGCACTTCTCTTATTATGAGTGAATTAAATTTTGAGAGTTGTTCGAAATTTAATCTACATCACCTAAAGTTCATCTTGAGGCCATTTACTTACTTTCCATATAGCGGCCGTTTTCTGTTAGCTCAATATAATCTTGAACGGCACTTCTGAACTTTTTACCATTTTTCCAGAGGTTCCTACTATAGAATCTTTGATAGGTCCAGTGTTTATTTTGCAGTTCAATAGGAAAGTAGCCATGTGCTTCTTTTACTGAAATAAATTGATGATAGGCTTCGTCATCGGTCATTAGTAATCCTATTGGAGCTTCTTTATCCATAATGGTCAAGGCGGCAAACGGAATCATTTCTTTGATTTCATGACTGTTTTGTATGGCCTGTTTTAATGTTTTTCCAAATGACCAAGCATGATTTTGCTGCACTGAAGGTTGATACCCATTGTCTTGAATGTCCTTGGCATAATACAGGAACTTCTTCAGTAATTTAGGACCTTCATTTTTGCTTTCTTCGGTATTGAGTTGGTGTGAAAGAATACTACTTACAACATACATTTTCTTTCTCGCCCTTGTAATCGCCACATTCAGGCGTTTTTCACCGCCCTCTTGACTGAGCGTTCCAAATTGTAAGTTGATTTTACCTTTTACACTAGGTGCATAGGTTACAGAAAGTATAATGTGATCTCTTTCATCACCTTGTATATTTTCAATGTTTTTGATAATTAATTCTTCAGGCCAATTGATCTCTAAGCGATCCATGATTTCTTGAATTAACTCTTGCTGTTTATGGTTGAAAGTAATGATGCCAATGCTCTTCTCACCTCTTTCTACCAATCGCTTTGCTAACTTTACTACCTTAATAGCCTCTTCCTGATTAATACCTTTTTTCCATACGCCGTCATCGACTTTTATAAATTCAATGCCATTTTCTCTGGAATCTAGTTTGTCGAAATAAGGAATAAAACGAAGCTTATTTTTATAGAAATGTTGGTTTGAGAAATCAATTAAATCAAAGGTTTGACTTCTATAATGCCCAAGAAGATAGTGTTCCGACAAGTATTGCTTTCCTAAATCTAAAAGGGAGTTGACCTCTAATGCGGGGTCTAGGTCATATTCTTCATCTTCTTCCCATCGTGGCTTATAAAGGTCAAAAGGAGGAAGCTGCTGCGAGTCTCCTAAGATTGCCACCTGTGTACCTCTATACATTGCTGGAATCCCTTTCTCTGCAAAACATTGAGAGGCTTCATCGAAAATGACTAAATCAAAAAATGGCACTAAAGGGAAAATAGCAGAAGCAGCCTCAGGTGAGGTTAACCAGCAAGGAAGTAAGTCCAATACTTCATCCTGAAACTGATGAAACGTTTTCCTAAGAGGCCAAACACTTCTTTTTTTATTGACTTGATGGTATAAATCTCTATAAGTTACTCGGTTGTTGAGACGGTTATATTCTACTTTGTCGTAAGTACGTTCTTTGAGTCTTACTAAAGTCATATCCGCAGTAATTGACCTTTTTTCTAGAATAGCTTCCTGTAAATTTTTCTCTAACTGCTCAATCGCACCATTCGAAACAATCCTTAAGACTGGATGTTTCATTTCAATATGATACAGCCAGCTTATATTGAGGCTGTTTTCGAGGTAGACCACAACTTCATCAATAGGGTGATTATGTACTCCCTCTAGGTGGGTGTCAATCATACGAAGTGCCGCCCATTCATGAGGAGTAAATGATTCTTTTAATTTATCAAAACGACAAATTTCATCAAAATCATCTTCTAGTACTTCTTTGAATTTTTCTAGATCAATTTTATTATTGATTATATCTTCAATCTCAAGAGGGGACAAGTAGTCTTCCCACTTCACTCTTTCTTGTGGGATTTTATGAATGGTCTTGAAAAGTATATTGATTTTTGTCCAGAGTTCATCATAACTATAGTTTTGAAGTTCAATGAACTGAACACTTGATCGTAGTGAGGTGTAAAGCTTACGGGCTTCAATTGCTTTTCTGCCTGCTGCAAACCATTCTTCCCAAACTTTACTTTCTAATTCTTCAGGAAATTCTACCAACCATTCATATTTCTTACTCATATCATTTTTCTGATGTGTAAGATTCATCCTGTTTTCAAGTCGGTCTCGAAGGTCTTGAAGTCCTCTAGCAGTATTTGCAAGGTTGTTTTTTTGGAGAAGTTGATCAATAAATTTCTTTTTAGAAGAGAATTGCCACTTCATTAATGTGACTGGGTTGCTTCTGGCACCAATGGCCATTGTTACTGATTCAACAGCGTCTCCAAGCTCTTGATCTGCTAATGTTTTTTCAATTTCAGTTCCTCTATTATCAAAAGAACTCATGCAGCCCCTTTTATGATTTTGCCAGTCTTGAAGTGTAGGAACTCTACCTCTTTTCTTAATGATGGAATTGAACATTCTGTAGACATCAGGGTCGCTGATGATCTCCATAAACTTTGTAACTTGTTCCTCTTGTCTTAATATCCAAAGGCATTCATCAAAAGAAAGTTCAACCTGAATATTATCAGTTATTTCACCAAGAATTTTATTTTTGAAAGGAATGATATTATCCAAAATCTCATGGATAGTCATAATAGCACTACTATCAAAATGAGTGAAAGGAATACGGTCTTTCCATATATAATCTTCGTCATCCAATTTAGAAGCAAACTGAAGGTAGGTCTGTAATCGATCTTTATAATAGTTGACTTCTTTTAAATCAAATTGCTGATAACAACCCTTTAGATGAGTATGTGGTAACTTTCGATTACATTTTAGATAAAGTTCTTTGGCAGAAATTCCACATTCTGAAGTATCATAAAGAGCTTCTCTAAATTCTTCCAATTGTGTGATTGCACTATCAATATGCTTGGAAAGTTGAGCAAAGCTTCTTTCCAACTGCATAGCACCAAGACTATTATTATCTTCTTTAAACTTATCTAATGCATCAATCTGTTCATGCATTTTATTGTAGATATAGTTCCTGTCATAGCGGTGATCATGTACCATACCACAAAAAGTACCCAAAGAGATATCTTTCATTCTTTGGTAAACCACCTCCAAAGCGGCCCTTTTTTGAGAGATGACCAATACATTTTTGCCTCTTGTAGTGAAATCAGCGATTAGGTTACAAATTAATTGTGATTTACCACTACCTGGAGGCCCTTGTACTACAACAGAGTGCCCTCCTTTGACTTTCTTGATTACTTTTTCTTGAGAGGCGTCAATTGGATAAGGTGAAAGTAATTCTTCTTCTTGATTGGCTTTGCCGACATAGGTCTCTCTTAGACCTAAAACATCAAGATGTTCTTCAGCACTTCCAAAGAACCCTTCTAAGTCTTTGATTTGATCACTTTCAATCAGGCGATCATAATCAGGCATTAGATAAGAGTCGGATTGTGGAAAAATACCAATAAGTGCTTCAGAAAATAGTTTCATCTGTCCTTCTTCAAAATGCTCTAAGAAGTAGGCTTTATTTTGTGGATCAAATCTTTTAATCCATTCTCCAAATGTATCTTGGTTGAAATTGAGTTCTAGATTAGAATCCTCTAATGTGTGGTATAATTTTGTAAGAAAAGCGGTAATATCTTTTGGGAAATCTTCAAAATTCATTTCCAAAAAGTCATCATCAAATAAGACGCCGTTATGATGTGATATGGCTAATAGTAGCGTTTTATTGAAAGTAACTTCAGTGTCTTCACGCAGTTGTAAAACCCAATTGCCATTTTCCTGCTTTAATTCTATAGGAAAAAACAGTAGAGGAGCTCTTAAATTACCACCATTAATGAATCGTCCTTGTACAAAAGGGTACCCTAAAAATAAATCATGACGACCGCCTTCTTCCAAAACAAACTTTGCCGCTTTGGCTACTCTTCTGATCTGCGTACTAATTTTATTGGCAGAAGCATCTCTACTATCAGCTGTAGGGCAGATCGGAATTGTTTTATAGCCTTTAATGACTTGACGGATAATGTCAAAAGCTGGAAGTTGCATTAGCTGATCCAGGTCTGCAATATCTATATATTGACCAGAATATGCTCTTGGTAAGTACAAAGATTTATTTCTTGCAGACAAATTAGCAAGCCTTTTTTGGTACGTCTTAAGGGTCTTTTGCACAGTTCACTTTTTAATTTTGGTTCTAACCCCAGAATCTTTCTAAAAAAATGTAAAACAAATAGGAGTAAATCGTTCTCTTACTCACCTTTGCAGGAAAAGATTCTGAATTATAGTATCAAGATACGCAACGAAAATTAAAATCGTAATGGATAACAGAAAGAAAAATATAATTTATTCATTTATTCTCATCACTCTTGTTGGTATTGTGTGGGTTTATAGAAAGTATAATCCTGAATTACCAACCCATTTTCATGTGAGAGGCACCACTATGGGAGTCGTGCCTTATAATGTGAAATATATCGATTCAGAAGGAAGACCATTGGATGAGGAAATCAAAAAAGTACTCGTAGACTTCAATCAATCATTGTCTACTTATATTCCATCGTCAGAAATCTCTCGTTTCAATTCTGGAACAACATTTACGTATGAATCTTCTTTTTTCTATCCTGTACTTCAGGAAAGTAAAGATGTTTATGAAGCTACTGAAGGGTCTTTCGATCCAACTATTCAACCTTTGGTAAAAGCATGGGGGTTTGGACCAGGTAAAACACCAACAATTAAAGATGAAGAAGTAGACTCAATCAAGTCGTTTGTCAATTTTGCAGAATACATTTCATTCGATACCCAAGAGGTAAAAAAGTCGAAAGAAGGTGTTGAGTTAGATTTTAGTGCAATTGCTAAAGGGTACGCCGTGGATGTAGTAGCGGATTTATTAAGAGAAAAGAACATCCATAACTTTATGGTTGAAATAGGAGGAGAGGTTGTTTGTGAAGGGCACAACGAAAAAGAAAAAATATGGAAAATAGGGATCGATAACCCTCGTTATGGTGAGGGAGGACAAGAAGAACAGCTTTCATTGATTGTAGAATTACCAAACAAGGCTTTGGCTACTTCTGGTAACTATAGAAATTTCTATGTGAAAGATGGAAAAAAGTTTGCTCACACATTAGATCCCCGTTCTGGCTATCCAGTACAACATAGTCTGTTAAGTGCATCAGTATTTTCATCAAGTTGTATGCGTTCAGATGCCTATGCAACTGCTTTTATGGTAATGGGTGTAGAGAAATCGATTGAGGTAATTGAAGCTCATGCCGATTTGGAAGCAATCTTGATTTATGATGATAATGGGGTGATGAAAAATTATATTTCTGAAGGGGCTGAGAAGTTCATTCTGTAGAGCCATTTTTCTAAAAATACCGGAAAACCGCAATTAGTTCAGTATTAAACTAATTGCGGTTTTTTATTATTTTTTTGAGGAAATTTTTATTTCAGTTCCGCAGTTCTATTTAAAATATCTTGTTTTCTTTCGATATCAAGAGGGATTCTTTTGATTTGATCACCCATGTTAGAGAAATCAATATCGTTCAAATCAATTTGTTGTACTCTTCTATTATGTTGAGTATGATAGTTGAATACTTTGTTTGTTAAATCCCATGAAGTAGTCCAGATTGTTGAACTTTTCATCGTACTGTGATCTTTACCAAACATTTCACCAGTACCTTCTGCTTGATCAGCACCAAGGGTTAAGTTGAAGTTATCTAAGATTCTAAACATCTCATACAATGCTTCATCTGAGTTAGGCATTGGTCTTGTAGTTTGTGTCCATGCCACCGCTCTTACAAAACGTGAAGGAGGAGTCATATCACCTGGAAGACCAACCATACCAGAACCTACACCAATTTGAGAAAATGTATCTCCGTTGATTGTTTTAGGTTTTGCAGCATCAAAACTTAAGTTGATGTAGTTTTTAAGGTTTGTAAGGTGCCAATCATAAGAAGGAGCGTTTGTAATTACACCTACATTGGCATCGTATAGATTAAGTTCTCCTTTTGTGTATTCAATTACGATAGATGCACCTGAAGCATCTGTCACCATCCAGTGTGAATCTACCACAATCCCCAATGAAGATTCAATAACACCTACAACATTTACTTTTTTCAATCCTTCTTTTACCTCTTCTACATTAGCAAATTGAGCTAAGATATAATTTGGTAAACCTTGAGAGGAAATAGTGTTTGCGGCTTCATCTGGATTGTATTCAGGATACTCCGCATAGTTAGGGAAATAGAAGTTACCTACTGTAAGTCCCATTTCGTTCATCCCATCAACGATAAGGTCTTTTCCCATCCAGTCTAACCCCATAAAACCATATTTGGCTTTAAATTCTTTACCATTTTGTCCTTCTGGAGTTAAGCCTCTAAATTGATATCCTTTTGGAATGACAGCAACTTGTGAATGAATATCGAATGATCCCCATTCCATCGATCTTCCGTAACGAACAGAGCCATCTTCAGCAATAAGTCTAATGCCTGTACAGGCGAAAACTGTAGAGTTTAATAGTAGTGCAAAACATAATGTTAAGATTGTTGAGATTTGAAATGATTTTTTCATGATGTCTAAATGATTAATAGATTAATTTTTTATTACACTACAAATATCATCGATAGCAGTACCAATCATTTATACAAACAAATAAGGTATTTGTACAAAATCGTCAATCAGTTATGTGATGTAGTTAAATACATGATTATTAGAGAGTTGTTGTTTTAGGGAGGGGTTGTAGGTCGTTTATTATTGATTTTTTTGGTGAGTGATTGGAAATTTTACCTCATCAATTCCACAAAATTAGATTAGATAAATTGGATTTAGAAATCAGGAGATTTCTGATGATCTGTAGGACACGAATGACGCTGACACTTAACATTCGCGGCAATGGATCGTAACACTTCACTAGCGCAAGAGTTAAGCGATAGCGTCTCTTGTGCTTTGAAGATTTTTAGAAGTCTCTGACTTCTAGTTTAGAAAACTACCTATTCTTCATTATACCACTCTACGTTAGCTTTTTATCAACCAACTTTGGTTATGCTCTGCAAATCTGCCTTGATAAGAATAAAAAAAACATTGAACAATTGGATGAAACCAATTATTCAATGTTTTTTGAATTTACTAATTCTAATTATTTACCTATTTCAAATTTGGAGTTCTATCCAAGATATCTTGTGTTCTTTCGATGTCTAGTAGAATTCTAACAATTTGATTTACTTGTTGCATCAGTAACCATCCAGTGACAATTGACTTCAATTCCAATTACTTCTTCGACAACTCCCACAAATCAATATTTGGAAGATTTGCCTTTATTTCATCTTTAGGTACTGTGTCAATAAGTAGTAGACAAGGTCTTGTAGAATAGCAACCAAAAAGGAATATGATCATTTGTAGGATATAAGTACCAAAACAAAATGATTTAATACTAATTCTGTTTATTTTTTTGCGATTACTTCCTTCAAAAAGACTTTCAATAGAATCACTATTCATACGTTTTTTAGCGTTGTACTCACAAAAAATAAATTAGAATTAACTATGATTTATTTTTGGCTTAGTATCTAAAATATAATAAAGTTTTTGGAATAGCTTTGAGGTATTGAAAATTAAAAAGTGGAAAATATCTTAGAATAAAAATAAAAAAATCACCGAATTATCTTTTTTTTAATAAAATATCTTGTTAAGATTACATGAATTTCGACTAAACCAAGAAAAACTATACTATTTAAATAATGATTCAATGTTACTTAATCTAACTATTAAAAGAGTATTTATACTCCTAACTTTTTCTATAAATATTGGCAAACTATATTCTCAAAATATATCCCCTCAATTCTTACAAGATTTTGATAAAATCATTGAAGGAAAAAGAATTGTTCTGCTTGGTGAAATGTCTCACCGAGAAGGTAATGTAATACAAACTAATACTGAACTTGTAAAGTATTTACATGAACAGAGAGGTTATAATCTGATCTTATTTGAATCAGGGTTTATTGATTTGGGATTTATCCCAAATACTGATACAGTGTCTCTTTATAGAGATCATCTTTCCGATGCTATTCTACCTATTTGGTCTCAATCAGAAGAATTTCAACCTCTATTGGATTTCTTAACAGAGAAAAAAAATACTTTAAAAGTTGGTGGTTTTGACCTTCAATTTTCATCAGGTTATATGTATTCAAATTTTACGGATACATTAAGACACTTTATTACTAAGAATAAAGAAGAAAAGTGGGAAAAGTTCTTTTATATCTTTGAAGACGTTGTCAACGAAGGAACCTATCCTTCAAAAGCCTTTCCCTTACCTCTTCATCTTGCTGAAATAAAGAAGCTTAAAAAGTTAGTCAATAATGATTTTATAGAACAAGGTTTAGAAAATTACAAGCAGTATTTGTTAATGCTCAAATCGGATGTATATGAAGTTGAGGAAAATGATTTCAAAGCTGAAATGAGTAACCCAAGAGACCTTCAAATGGCTAAAAATGTAATCTATTACGCCAATAAATACCCTGAAGCTAAAATTATTTGTTGGGGAGCTTCCGGTCATTTTGCTAATGATTTTTCTAGTTTTGAAAATGAAGAAATCAAGGCGTTTAAGCCAATGGGTGGTGAAGTGATCAAAGAATTAAAAGAGGAGGTAATTAATATTGGTTATACTGTAGGTGGCGGAAGTTATAAAGCTTGGTTTGAAGATACTGAGGAGGCAAATAGAATTGCGTTAAACTCACTTGGTCAATTTGAAAGCTACCATTACAAAAAGGATGACAGCTTAAGTATTATTGATCTTCACTCTACATCACTAAAAGACAGCCTCTTTACTACTTCTCTAATAGAATATACTAGACTCAAAGGAAAATGGGCTGAAGTTTTTGATGCAATTATTTTCCAAAAAGAAGTAACCCCGATGCATACTATCAATGTAAAAAGAGCTATTGCGTTTGATACTTCATTTGTGATAAACAACTACCCTATCTTACAGAAAAATAGGATTATCAAAAAAAGAGGAAGATATAAAAGAGGAAAGGTGGTAGACAGAATAAATAATGAACCTATTAGTTACTGTTTACTTAAAATCAAAGGTACCAATCAGGGGACTGTTTGTGATGAAAATGGTCAATATGAGTTAGCAGTAAACAAAGGCGACACTATTTTACTTTCTTCAAGTGGTTACGAGAAAAAAGAAATAGTTTTTGATGGAAATGAAATCGAATTTAAGCTTTCACCTTCCACTGTTACTCTTAATGAAATTACCATTTTTTCTGAAGGTGATATCGCAAAACAAATTTTCAAAAAAGCTATTGAGAACTTGGATAAGAACTATGACCTTGATCCCAATTTGATTAATTTTTATACTTATCAAACCGTTCATAGAAATGGAATCAAGAAGCTAGAAACGGAATACTGCGGTGAGTATTATTTTTCTTTTTATCCTAATAAAGAAAAAAGCAGAATCACACAAACTAGATTTTGGGTTTACGAACCAGTAAATAATTGGTTTCGTGGACCTTATCGATCTCATTATTCTTTTGCTGATCAAATTCAAACGCATCCTATTTTCCACAATGGAAGAATTAATAAGTACAAGTTTGAACTAATAGAGAATCCAGACCATTATGTTATTAAATTCTATCCAAAAAATCAAAAACCACAAAACTTCAAAGTAGAAGAAACATTTGTAACGATTGATGCGACAAACTATGCCATTTTAGAAATAAAAACTGTAGAGAATAATAACATTGAAAAATTTTCAAAATTATTAGAAAATACATATAAAAAATTTAAGCAAAACGAACCCATCAATTTACATTTTTCAGAAAGAATATTAACTACAATATATAATAAAAATTATCAGGATAAATATGAGGTTATATATAGTACTAATTCATATATTAATAAAGGTGTAAACACAGTAAGAAACGAAAAAGTTGAAATGAATTCAAATATGATCTATATCCCATACAGCAGAAGAAAAGTGGGAGCCCAAGAAAAAACATTTAAAAAGGAATATGACCATTTTTGGGATATAAAATACAATAAAGACTTTTGGGAGAATTTTTCTATCCCAAAAATATCACCTCAAGATAAATTAATTTACTAAAAAGCAAGCTTTAATCTTAGGTGTGTTTTCAATATTAAAATAGGACCTGATCAATTCTATTTTATGCATTTTCTAACTATGAAAAAGTTAAAGTTAAACAAGGAAGTATTGTCAAGTCTTGACAAATCAGAAATGTCTCAAGTTAAGGGTGGATTTACTTACATAGTAACTCTTGGCAGTAGGTGTAGACAGTCTAAAGGTTATGGTAAATTTTGGAATTATGAACAATGTACCAATGCAATGATAGAAGCTACAGACACACCTATGCAAGAACGTGATTACACTTTTAACGGAGTGAGCAGTCCTAATTCTCCTACTACACCTTCTATTAAACCTCCATCACTTAACTTAAAGTAAATTGTATCAACTGATATTTTTTATCGTATAAGTTAATCAGCTTAAAAAACGCCTTCAGTCACCTATCTATTTGACTGGAGGCAAAAAAATCTTAAAACCATATCAAGTATCAATGGAAAGTAAACTATTAATAAATAACATTCAAGATAAAGTTAAAACGAGATATAAAGAACTAGATTCTACTCTTTTCAAAGGAAAATCCGGGTATAGCTTATTTTTAGTATATACAATTAAGTTATCAAAAAATAAAAAAGAACAAAATATATATATTGAAGAACTAAATAAAGTCAATGATTTAATTCTTGAGAATTGCCTAGAATCGAAATTACCAGAAATTTTACTTGGAGGAAAAGCTGGGATTTTGATGAATTTTAACGAATTATTTGAAAACAAATTGATAGACCAAGAGGATCACCAAATAATATCCTTGAAATTACAAGAACATTTTCCTAGTAATATTAATGACTTTTTGTCTTCTAAGAATTATGATTTATTCTATGGCACTATTGGATGTCTTGTCTCAACTTTAACATCTAATACTTATGACAAACACCTCATTTCATCAGTGATAGACCAATTAAATCAACATTGTTCTAAATCAAGCAGTTTTTTATTATTTGAAGGAGAAAAAAATGAAAAGATGTTTACTGGATTAGCTCATGGTTTTTGTATGTTAATAGCCTTTTGTTTGAAATGTTATGAAAAAGAAATATCTCAAGATAAATGTAAAAATATTATCTACGGTTTCATCGGGACACTAAAACACCTAAAAAATAAAAATTCATCATCGATTTATAATTTCCCTCAAGAATTTGATAAAATTGACGAAAAAAATATGATATACCATAATCGATTAGCTTGGTGTCATGGCGATTTAGGAATTTCTGTTACTTTAGTAAGATGCGGTATAACTCTTAATGATCAAGAAATCTTTAATCTCGGACTTGAAACTGCTTTAAAATGTGCGGACAGAAGTATTAATGAAGCTTTATTAGTGAAATATGAAAACACTGAAATTTATGACATTGGTCTTTGTCATGGTTTATCAAGTATAACTCATCTATTCTTCCGTCTTTACTATTACACAAAAAATAAAATAATTAAAGAAAGGTATATCTTTTGGAAGGAAACTTTGATTCAAAATACAGAAATGGTATTAGCAAACTTTGATAGTATTGAACAAATAATGAAAAAAAATGATGACTACTCAAACGACATATTTTCAATGTTGAATGGCATCATTGGAGCGGGTTTAGTCATCGCCAGCCATGAAACTGAAGAAAACTTTTCATGGGATGAAATTATGTTATTGTCTTAATTTTTTACCATGAAAAATAATACTCTAGAAAATATTCCTTTTGGTTTCATCAGAACACCACTTCTTCCTTTTAAGGAAAATATTGAAGATTGGACCAAACATTTTAATAACGATTTTGTCAAAAAAGCAATTTACTTTGCTTCTCCAAATCTTTATGACCTCCTTTCTGAAGATATTAATCAGTTAAGTGATGCGTTAAAACAAACATTTTTGAAGTATTATCTAAGGATGTCTTATCGATGTACTCCTTTTGGATTATTCTCAGGTGTATCTACATATAGGTTGAATCACGAAAATACTAAAATAGAGTTGAGTGAATTTCCAAAAGCAAACATACGTCTAGACACTTATATTCTTGGCTTATTATATAGAAAGTTAATTCGCAATAAAAATGTAGTACAATTATTAAAATTTTATCCTAATGACACTATTAGGTGTGAGAACAGCATTTACAAATATGTAGAACAGGTATTTGATGAAAACGAACTTAGAAACTACAAATTAAGTAAAGTAGACTATTTACCAATCCTTGATAAGATTCTTACTTCATCAAATAGTGGTTTATCAATTGATGATATTGTGAATATTTGTACTAAGGAGGGGTTTGGGGACGAAGATTCATTAGAATTTGCAGAGGAACTTATTGATAATAATTTACTTATCAGTGAATTTCATTTCAATGTTGTTGGTGATGTATATCATAATGTCATTAGAAAGTTAATTGTATATCTTGAAAAGAAAAAAATTAATATAAAACATCTCAACTATTATAAAGATGTTTTATCAGATATAGAAAATATTCAACATAGTATAAATAGTGACATTCAAGAAAAACTTGAAATGATTCTATCGAAAAAAGTTGATCCTCAACTTATTTTCCAAGTTGATAGCTACTTTTCAGCCAATAAATCGATGGTCAACAATAATAATTTTGATGAAATCGAATCACTCTATAGACTATATATGGGGATAAATCCTAAAGAAGAAAAAGTGTTAGGTTCATTTATCGAAGAGTTCAGCCAAAAATATGAAGAACAGTATATTGACCTCTTAGAAGTCTTAGACCCAATTAATGGAATTAACTTCCCTTCCAACAATGGTTTAAACATACTCCCTAAAGAGGGGGAATTTTATGGCACTAACCATTCGAGTAATTCAACCTTTAAAACCATTAATTTCAACCCTGAATGGGAAAGTTTTATATATCAAAAACTAGAAGAGAAAAAAAATATTACACTAACAGATCAAGATTGTATTAGATTTATGTATAAAGGTAATATAGATTCTTCTATCATTGGGGTTAAAGCTTCATTATTAAAATATAAGACTTTCGTTGAATTTGTTCATCATTCTAATCCAATTAAATTTATTGGGCGATTTTCTCATCTAGATGAAGAAATCTCCAAAGGAATAGATCAGTTAGTCAGCATAGAAGATGATTATTACAAAAACAGTAATACTTTACTCGCAGAAGTTGCCTTCGTTCATAATAATTTAAGAGCATCAAATGTATGTCACAGAAGTAAGTTTAGACATTACACTATTCCTATTATTCAACCTACTCAAAAAGATGATTCTCATATTCTACTGAATGATATTATTGTTGGTATTCGAAATAATGAGGTGATATTACGCTCTAAAAAAACAAAAAAGAGAATTTTACCAAGAATTAGCAATGCTCACTTTATCAAGGATGATCATCTTAATATTTATGCCTTCTTTTCTAAAATTGAACAACAAGGCATGAATAAATACCCATTATGGAATTGGGGAACTTATGGTTTATTGGATCATTTACCTAGAGTAACATATAAAAATTACATTTTAGCAAAAGAGGAATGGGCTATTTATCTAAATGAAGTAAATAGCTTGAATGAGTTAAAAGATTATCTTTTGAAAAAAGAAGTCACAAAAATTATAACTTTTGCTGATGGTGATAGAGAAATGCCTATTAGGATAAACCATCAAGATTCTCTAAAAGTATTATGGGATGAACTCCAAAAGAAAAAGCGACTTAGAATTAAAGAGTGTTTGTTTAATGAAAACAATTTAGTAGTTAATAAAGACGGGAAATACACCACCAATGAAACTTTATTATACTTTAAAAATAAAAGTAAGCCAGCCACTCAATTGGATGAAGAAGTTATAGTAGATCAAGGTGATGTAAAAAGAAGTTTTAATCTTGGCGAAGAATGGTTATACCTAAAAATATATATGGTAGACAGTTTTGCAGATGAGAAGTTTCTTACTCAACTCTACCCCCTCATTCATGAATTATATGAGAGCAAAGTAATAGAAGACTGGCATTTTATAAGATACATTGACCCTAAATTTCATATCAGGTTACGTTTCAAAGGGCAGGAGAATTTCTATGAAAAAGTAATCCAAGCTTTCAATGCTTATTTTGGTCATTTATTTGGAAAGGAAATTCACAAACATATCTATGATGTTTATAATAGGGAATTAGAACGTTATTATTTTCATAATATTGAGCTGAGCGAAAGACTATTTAGCATCGATAGCACAACAATTATTCAACTACTACCACTTGTTCAAGAAAAAGACCATAATGATTTGAGATGGAATCTTTCTTTTAAACTGATTGATGATTTACTAAATGCTTTCGATTTTCATTTAAACTACAAAAAATATCTTTTGATGCAACTTGCTGATGGGTTCAAAAGAGAATTTAATTTCACTTCTAAAAGTGATAGAAAACAACTTGCTCAAAAATTCAGAAAAACAAAGACAGCAATTTATAAAGTAATTGATGATCAATCTTATTCTGAAGAGATCGCCTATGTATTAAATAGAAGGTATTTAGAATTGTCACATATTTCAAATGGAGTTAAAGAGAATTTAAAACATAATCAAAATGACATTGCCCAATTACTTTCTAGCTATATTCACATGCTCATGAACCGTTGGAATTCAGCTGATTTCAGACGTACAGAAATGATAATCTATGATATGTTATCTCAATTTTACAAGGAGAAAGAAAATAGAATAAAGCATCTTCAACCTCAAACTAACTAGCATGAGCATCTTTAATACTATACCGGAAATAAAACAGCCCGACTTGATGGATTGTGGTCCAACCTGTCTGAAAATAATAGCTCAATATTATGGTAGGAAATATCCTATTTCTTATTTAAGAGATCTCACTAATGTAAATAGAGAGGGTACATCTCTTTTGGAATTAAGTGATGCTGCAGAAGAAATTGGTTTCCACACCGTAGGCGTAAAAATCTCCTTAAAACAACTAAAAGAAACACTTCTACCAGGTATTGTTCATTGGGAGCAGTCACATTTTATAGTCGTCTACAAAATTACGAAAAAAAAGGTCTTTGTTGTAGACCCAATGGTGGGTAAGGTGGTTTATTCATTAGTTGATTTTTGCAAGGGATGGACAGGACAGAAAAGTACTCAAAGTACAGGTATTGCTTTACTTTTAGAACCTACTGTTGAGTTCATGAAAAAAGAGTATGAGAAAGAATCTATAAATAAAAAAAGTTTAAGTATTCTATTTGATTATATCAAACCTTATCATCGCTTCATTATTCAGCTATTTATTGGTTTGTTTGTAGGAAGTGTCATACAACTAATACTCCCCTTTCTTACTCAATCCATCATTGATATTGGGATTAATAATCAGAGAATCAGTTTTATTTATCTAATTCTTTTCGCTCAACTTACGCTCTTTTTCAGTCAGAGTAGTATTGATTTTATAAGACGCTGGATTCTTTTGCATTTGAGTATAAGAGTAAATATTGCTATTATCAGTGACTTTCTTGTAAAGTTGACTCAATTGCCTTTATCCTTCTTTGATTCTAAATTAATAGGTGACCTTTTACAAAGAATTGATGACCATGAAAGAGTAGAAAGTTTTTTAAGTTCATCTACTTTAAATATGCTTTTCTCAATATTTAACTTTATAATATTTAGTATTGTTTTAGTGTATTATAATATTACTCTCTTTCTAGTATTTTCTATTGGTAGTACTTTCTATATCCTTTATCTCTTATTGTTTTTAAAAATTAGAAAAGAGATAGATTACAAAAGGTTTGGTCTATTATCGAAAAAGCAATCCAATACTATTCAATTGATCAATGGTATGCAAGAGATCAAATTGAATGGTTGTGAAAAGCAAAAAAGGTGGGAATGGGAAGGTATTCAAGCATCTGCATTTAGACTTACATTGAAATCAACATCTATTGATCAGTACCAACAAATTGGTAGTATGTTCATCAATGAATTTAAGAATATTCTAATCACTTTTATTGCTGCCAAATCTGTTATCGATGGAAATATGACTTTGGGTATGATGCTTTCTGCTCAATATATTATAGGACAAATGAACGGCCCAATTCAGTCTTTTGTATCCTTCATAAAAGAATGGCAAGATGCAAAATTAAGTATGGATAGAATAGGGGATATTCATAATAAAGAAAATGAAGAAAAAGAAAATTCATTAAAAGATATTCCTTTTAATGAATCGCTTATTTTTGAGAATGTTGATTTTAGATATAATTCAACTTCTGAGCTTATTTTAAAGAATCTTTCCTTTATAATTCCTAAAAATAAAACAACTGCCATAGTTGGAAGCAGCGGGAGCGGCAAAACCACAATACTGAAACTACTTTTAAAATTTTATGGTGTTGAAAATGGTAGTATTTCCTTTGGCAATAATAATATTGAGAATCTCAGTGAAAGAGTATGGCGGGCGAAATGTGGCACTGTAATGCAAGAAGGATATATTTTTTCTGATACCATCGAAAAAAACATCTCGATTGCAGATTCTGATATCAATTACAATAAGCTTTATCATTCGGCCAAAATGGCAAATATCCATGAGTTTATTCTCTCCCTTCCTTTAGGTTACAAATCAAAGATAGGTGAAGACGGAATTGGTATTAGTGCAGGTCAAAAGCAAAGAATTCTTATTGCAAGGGCCATTTACAAAAATCCAGATTACTTATTTTTTGATGAAGCAACTTCTGCACTGGATGCCAATAACGAAGCAATTATCACTGAAAACCTAAATAAATTTATGAAAGGTAAAACTTCAGTGGTGATCGCTCACCGATTAAGTACTGTAAAAAATGCAGATCAGATAATAGTACTGGATAAAGGCGAAATCATAGAAATTGGAACACATGAAGAACTAACCCAAAAGGAAGGTTTTTATTTTTCATTAGTAAAAAATCAACTTGAATTAGGAGCATAAGATGGAAAACGACGATTTAAATGAAAATGACTTATTAGAAAAGTCAGAAGAATATGAAGATATCATCTCGAGAATGCCTAATTCACTAATTATGTGGGGGTCGACGTTTATATTCTTTTTCTTCCTAATGATTTTAATACTCTCCTATTTAGTGAAATTTCCAGATATAATTAAAGGAGATGTTACCATTACTTCTATACCAAGTCCACAAAAAGTAATTTCAAAAACAACTGGACAATTAAATATCTTTGTAGAGGAAGGACAATTGGTAGAAAAAGATCAGGTGATAGCTACCATTGATGATGTTGAAAATATATGGAACGAAGTTCTTTATCTTGACGGAGTCTTAATAAAGTTTTTAGCTGAAAATGATATCTCAAAGTCGAGTATCAAAAAGGTACTAAACGAAACCGATAAAATGTCACTGCTCGGAGAGTTAAATCAAGAATACTCCCTATGGAGAAGGGCTCTAAGAGAATATGTTATTATCAATAATAATAACTTACTAAAGAATAAAAAGAAAAACATCAGAACTCAAATTAATGAGTATAAAAACCTTAATAACAATCTTTTAAGTCAAGTAGACATACATTCTAAAGAGATGGAGATCTCCGATAAGTTGTACCAAAGAGATTCATTGCTACGCCAAGAAAAAGTTATTTCTGCATCTGATTTTGAAAATGCAGAATATAAACATCTACAGATACACAGGCAAAAAGTAGCTTCTGAGGCTCAGATTATCTCCAATGAAATTACTTTAAGTGAATTAAGTAATTCAATCAATGAACTATCTATACAAGAGAGAAAAGAATCTCTTAAACTCATCAATGAAATAATTAATAGAAGTATTGCACTAAGAAATGCTATTATTGATTGGAAACAGCGGCATTTACTCACTTCAAAGATTAATGGACACGTTGCATTTCTTGACTTTTTGATCAATCAACAATTCGTACAAGCTAACAACAGTCTTTTTTCAGTGATTCCACTTGAATATTCTCTTAAAGCAAAGGTGAAAATTCCATCTACTAACTTCGGAAAAGTAAGTCAAGGTCAAAAAGTAAATATTAAACTTGAAGCCTATCCTTTTGAAGAATACGGGATGGTAAATGGAGAGATTAGTCACATCTATCAATTTACTAAAGATGACAAATACTTGTGTGAAGTAAAACTTAGAAACGGAATTAAAACTTCCTATCAGAAAGAACTTAAATATAAACAAGATCTTGTAGGTACTGCACAAATCATTACTAATGATTACAATTTAATAGATCACTTTTTTTATCAGTTTAGACAAATCGAATTTACGGAATAGACCACACGGTTCTGATTTATTTTGTAATAGTCTCATAGGTAAATTATTAAGAGTTTATTATAATATATTTTAGTAAGTTAGAATTAACCCTAATATCATCTGCTTTCATGAATTACATTTGTCAGTGTAATATTTTGCTACTTTGATGTTTGATAATATATAATACTGGAAATAAGTAATTGTTTACATTTAAATGTGCCTCCATAGTGGGGTGTAAATCAAAATCTTTTAGCAAAGCTATGTTCCTTATGACGGGCAGTTTGCAGATTCAGAAGTATCGATCCTAGTTTAAATAGGGAAGTCAATCAATTGCTTTTGTCTGGTTGAACGCTGCTTGAATGATCCCTTTTTGATGTTTTATTTCAATGAAGCATCCTTTACATTTTTAGATATAAAAACACAAAAACCTTGATCCATTCAAGAACGGATCAAGGTTTTTATCTTTAATTATTTAAGCTATTACTACCTTATTTTAAGTTAGGTGTTCTATCCAAGATATCTTGTGTTCTTTCGATATCAAGAGGAATTCTTACAAGTTCATCACCCATATCAGAGAAATCGATATTGTTAAGGTCGATTTGTTGTACTCTTCTGTTGTCTTGTGTATGGTAATCGAAAACAAGGTTTGTTACATCCCAAGATGTAGTCCAGATAGTAGCACTTCTCATTGTACTATGGTCTTTACCGAACATCTCTCCTGTACCTTCAGCACGGTCAGCGCCAAGCGTTAAGTTGAAGTTGTCTAAGATTCTGAACATTTCATAAAGTGATTCATCTGAATTTTCCATTGGTCTAGTAGTTTGTGTCCAAGCTACCGCTCTTACAAAACGTGATGGAGGTGTCATATCACCAGGAAGACCTACCATACCTGATCCCATACCAGTTTGAGTGAATTTCACTCCTTCGATTGTTTTTGAAGGTGCACCTTCGAAACTAAGATTTAAGTAGTTTCTAAGGTTGTTCATGTGCCAGTCATAAGTTGGAGCATTAGTAATTACTCCAAGAGGAGCGTCATTGATTACTAATTGACCGTTGATGTACTCGATTACGATTGATGCACCAGTTTTATCAGTCACCATCCAGTGAGAATCAACCTCAATTCCGATAGCTGCTTCTACTACACCTACCACATCAATTTTCGGAAGACCTTCTTTAATTTCCTCAATAGTTGAGTATTGAGTCAAAAGGTAATTGACTAAGTCTTGAGCAGAAATGGTATTTGCTGCATTTTCAGGCTTAAATTCGTTGTATTTTGGAGTAGAAGGGAAGTAGAAAAGTCCAACTGCTAATCCTGCTTCATTCATTCCATCAACAAGCAGATCTTTATTGATCATGTCAAGACCTACAATACCATATTTGGCTTTAAATTCTTTACCGTTGTTTCCTTCAGGAGTAAGCCCTTTAAAAACATAGTTTTGAGGGACAATGGTTACTTTTGAAAACAGATCGAAAGCTCCCCATTCCATCGTTCTACCATATCGGACACTGCCATCTTCAGCGATAAGTCTAATGCCTGTACAAGCGAAAACTGTAGAGTTTAATAGTAGTGCAAAACATAATGTTAAGATTGCTGAGATTTGAAATGATTTTTTCATGATATCTTTTAAATGATTAATAGATTAATTTTTTATTACACTACAAATATCATCGATAGCAGTACCCATCATTTGCACAAACAAATAAGGTATTTACACAAAATCGTCAATCAGTTATATATTTTAATTAAACCATAGTAAAAGGGATGTTTTGGGCTTATTTTAGACATAAAAAAAGAACAATGAAGGATTGGTAACTACCTATTATTCATTGTTCTTTATATTTTTTTATTCAAAAACTACTCATGGTTTTCCCACCAGCCGTTCAATTCATCATTTTGTCCCATCAATACAACTTTACCAATGGGAGCAGTGAAGATTTTTTGATTTTTCTTTTTGGCTTCGCTTACAAAACGCTCGATGGGGTCTTTCCATGAATGCAATGCTAATACGAAGCCTCCCCAATGCACGGGAAATGCATTTTTGACTTTCGCATCTATAGCAGCTTGTACACTCTCTTCAGGAAACATATGAATAAGGTGCCAATTTTCATTGTATTGACCATCTTCCATAAATCCCCAATCAAATGGCCCTAGTTTCTCTCCGATTTCTTTGAAGTGCTCACCATAACCACCATCACCACTCCAATAAATAGAATGTTCCTCTGTTTTAAATACCCAACCACCCCAAAGTGATTTCGCTCTATCTGTCAATCCTCTACCTGAAAAATGTCTTGATGGAGTATACGTAATATCAATGTTGTCTACCTTTATAGTATCCCACCAATCCATTTCTGTAATTTTATTCTCGTCTATACCCCAAGAAACGAGATGTCTTTTAATCCCAAGTCCAACAATAAACTGATTCGTTTTTGGAATTAGCTTTTCAATACTTGCCAAATCGAGGTGGTCATAATGATCGTGTGTCATCATCAATACATCAATTTTTGGGAACTGATCGATGATTGATAGACTATTTTCACTAAAACGTTTGGTAGTAATGGGGCCAATAGGGGAAGCATCAGGACCCAACATTGGATCAATTAGAATATTCTTTCCACCCAATTGTAGAAACAGTGCAGAGTGTCCATACCACGCGCATTTGGGAGTTTCAGGAGTGTTATTCCAAACTTCTTGATTAAAAGGGAGTATAGGTAGGTTATTTTTTGGTGCTCTTTCAGCTCTATTGGTTAATTGCTTTTTTAAGAGTCCAGGGATGTTTTTAATATTGATATTCATAGTGGTTAGGGCAAGGTTTTCAAACTTCCCATTTTTCCACTGTGGAGACTTTTCTAATTTAGATTGTTCTTGAGAAGTGACTTTACCTCCAAATTGTTTTTTGAAATTACTGAGCATATAAATTACATCTGGTTTATGATGAAGTTAGCGATGTTATTTTGTTCTCCAAAAAAATAGCCCCACTAAAATTAGTGAGGCTTATCTGTATACTATTATTACAATTCTTTACTTTAATGCTATCTGATATATATTGGGAATATTTTCTTTTTCAAACCATAATACAATTCCACTTAATAGTTCTGTAATTACAGCAAGGTAAAATAGACTTCCACCATCACCATTGACTTCAATTCCTAATAGGGTAAGGTGCATGAAAACAGCTCCCCCAATAATAGCAAAGGTCAATAGTGCTCCCAACCACGAGGTTCTAGGTATTAATATTAAAATGGCAGCTATTAATTCCATAATTCCCACTCCAATACGTCCAAAAGGTTCCAATCCGACGGTAGAAAAAATATAAACACTATCAGGGTGAGCAGTAAACTTAAACCTTAAGGTTTGAACTAATATAATGGCTATTGTAATCTTTAAAATAATAATAAGGTACTTTTTCATAATGATATTTTGTTTTTGGTTCATTACAAATATGAAGAGTTTTAGAGAATTAGAGTGTGATGTAGTTCACAGAGTAAAAAAAAACTACGGAAATTACTCATTATTCTCTTCTTCAGTGGGATACAGAGGTGTTTATATATCTTAATAAATAGATCTAGAGCGAAAAAAGTTTCGTAAAAAAAACTAAATCTAACTACATAATTGATATGATATTAAAAACTGTATGCCCCTATATCCGAAAATTCTTCTTTTGGTTTAAGTTGACAGTGACACTAACCTCTAGTTCTATCATTGCTACAGCTGAAGAAGCAGATCATGAGTTTTTTATCCTTTCTTTAGTTGAAGATGTAGCAGTTATGATTATTGATTAAAAAAAGACACCCTTTTCAGAGTGCCTTCTTGTAGCTACTGCTATTAATATTATTGGATTATAAATTTCAAACTTCTTACCTGATTGTTGTAAGAAAGCTTTAAAATATAAGTTCCATGACCAAGTGAAGGATGTTGAATAGGGTAGTTGTAATTACCCAATTCTAGTTTTTCAATTGATTTATTGTAAACTTTTTGTCCATTCACATTGATAATCTCTATATCAAGTGAAGTAGTGATTTCATTATTAATTTTTAATGTCAATGTCTCTCCTGAGGTAATAGGTGATTTTAATATAGAAACATCAGCCATAGGTGGAATTTCAATGATTGAAGTTACAGTGTCAGCATTTCCATCTCCACCGTTATTATCACCATCCCCGTCGCCGCTTCCATCACCATCACCGCTTCCATTACCGTCACCATCACCATCTCCATCACCATTATCGGTTGATAAATCATGTGTCCATGCACCTCTGCCATGTGTTCCCGCAATCACTTGATTGTCATAAATTTTGAGATCCCACACCGATACGGCAGGGAAATTACCAGCTAAGCGATTCCAACTTCCACCTCCGTCGGTAGTTTCAAATAGACCAATTTCAGTAGCAGCCCATAACTTATTGGCATCTCCAGGAAATTCTAATACATCAAAAACGGCAACATCTGGGAATCCTGTATCACTTGTTCTAGTGTTTGATGCTACCTCAAAACCTGTAATATCACTCCAAGTTTCACCAAAATCTGTCGTTTTAATAATTTTAGCGGACCCCAAGTAAGAGAATGTTACGTAAGCTATAGAAGAATCATTAGGGCTTGTTGCTAATCCTGAGATATTACCTGGATGGCTATTTATAAACTCAAAATTTTGAGTAGCATCAAAAGATCTGCCGCCATCTTTGGAAACAAAAATACGGTTTTCACTATTCATTGCACCACCTGCCCAAACAACGATAGGTGATTTTTCAGAGACTTCAACATCTAGAAAACTTGTTATATTCCAATTTTCAGTGATGTTTACTCCCGTCCATGATTGACCGAAATCAGGAGATTTCCAAATACCACTGAATCCTACTGTGTAAAGTGTATCAGGGGCGTCAGGGTGATTTCCAAGCATGGTAATAAAAGGTGCATTATCTTCACCGGTGTCTGAGAGTCCCGTGGCTTCATGATTAATTCCTCTGAATGTTGTTCCTCCATCTACTGAAACTTCAAAATTGTTATTATAATAAGAGCCCATTAAAATATCAGGATCACTTTTATAGACTAAACTGGCAAAACCATCCCCTCCAATAACTGCTTGATAGGCAGAAGTGGCTGTAGAGGCTTCGTTTTCAGGTGAAACCCATGAACCATTATCTTGTGTTCCGAAAAAATATCGATCTTCATTAGGGAATTTATCAATGGCATAAATTTGAGTAGTATTTACCCCGTTGCCAATTTTTGTCCATGCACCTTCTCCTTCTCCAGGGGTAGAAGAGTCTTGGGTGTGATATATACCACCGTCATTGGTAACGATAATAGAAAATGTCTCTGCACTTTCATCGATAGAACCTAAGGTTAGGAAATGCTGATCCGGGTGAAATACAACGGCATTGTTAGGTCCATCTCCGTTGTATTGTCCATAAGCATCAGTTAACTCTACAAAAGTGCCACTGTTTTGATCGTCTACAGTAACTTTACATAAATCTACCCCACCAATATACACTACATCTTTATCAAAAGGGTGTGCCAATACGGTATGATCATACCAACCTTGTCCACCAAGAAATGCATATTGTTGATTATCTAAAGTTACGAAGCTCCAAGTATCACCTTTATCTCTAGAAATATACAAGTTACCATCTTGACTACTGTTTCCTTCTCCCGCTATAGAAGCGAAAATTACATTAGTGTCTTTTGGAGAAACCGCTAGTTCTACCCTACCACTTTGAACTACATCAGTTGTGGATAATGTTGTCCAATTATCACCTCCATCGGTAGACTTGATAAACTCAGTTTGATTGACTGTAGCATACATAATATCAAAATTACCAGGTTCAAACACCAAAGACTCTACAAAATAAGTAGCGTTGTATACGTTCGTCCATGAGTCACCTCCATCAGTAGTTTTATAAATACCATAAGCACTTACATTGGCGTTGTCCCTTGTCGAAGCGGCAATCAATACTGTATTCGCATCATTCGGGTCAACGATAAGCTTATAGATCGTTTCATATTGTATTCTTCCTTCTAAGGCAGGTAAGTAGGCCCAAGTGGTACCTCCATCTGTTGATTTCAATACACCATTACCTACAATTGAGCCAAAACCCGAAAAGCCTTCACCTGTACCAGCGTACCAGATTTGAGAATCAGAAGGAGCAACAGCCATGCATGAAATGGCAATACTAGAAGAGGTGACACCTGAAATATCGGTCCATGTAGCACCTTTATCGGTAGTTTTCCAAATACCACCACCCACAGCACCAAGTAAAATGGTGTTGCCTGTAGCATCCTTTGGGTCGACTACGGCTGCACGCGTTCTTCCCGGTGAGTTAGAAGGCCCTCTCTCAATCCAAGTATAAGAATTGACATTATTTTTACGGCTATTACTTTTTTGAATAGCCTTTTTGAGTTCCTTTACTCGATAACCTGATACATAGTTTTCTCCAGAGGTCCTATACTTCATGCTGTTGAGGATTTCCATGTACTTTTTAGGTTTGTTGGATTTTTTATATCCGTTTTGTCTTTTCCATTTCTTCAATGCGTATTCATAAGCTATGACATCTTCAGAAGTATGTGATTGGGGTAAAACTGGTTTTGAAGATTTCTCAAGTGAATAATATCCAATTGAGCAGAGTAAAACCATAGAAAAAGCAATAGAGAGTAATTTTTTTATCATAGTATATTGAGACTTTTATGAATTATAATTTCGTAGAGTTACCTGTAGTTATATCAATAGAGTAGCGTATCACATTGGACTCGCCTTTTTTAGCAATTCCCATTTTTTGCGATGTTTTAATATGTTTTTCATCTAACCACGAAACATTTCCATCAATAAGAACTTTCAATGGATATATGATATTTTCCTTGGGGTCCATTACAATAAAACTCAACTTTTGTTTTACAGTATTTGGGGATTTTGTAAAGCATAAATAATAAGTGTTTTTCTCATTGGGTATGACGTGTACATTGTCACTTTTTAGTACAGTCTGAGCTTTTTCAAGCATATTTTTTTTGATTTCAGATTGATCTGTTTTCTGAGGTTGACAATTCATGAATAATAACATCCAAAGAAATAAAAAAATAGACGTGTTTAATTGCATAATAGTAATAAAAACCTTTGTGGTGACTAAACTTAGATTAAAGATAAGTGATATGTGATAATAGCATAACAATAATTAAGAAGTTAAAGAATTGTCAAATCTAACTATCAATACTTAGGGTACTTAGCTTTTATTCAGTTTTGTAGGAGATAAAAACATTTGTAATTTTTTTAGTGCATTTGATAAAAGTAGAGTGCACTTCACTGAGTATCTAAATAGTAGGTTAAATATGATGATAAATATTCATATTAAAAATGAAATAACGTGCATTTTACGCTTTACTGAAATAATTTTTTCCTCTGATTTTAGTCATTTTTTTAGAAGAAATATAGGTCTATGTTGCGGATGCAATTTTAAAAAATTCACAATATTCTAAAAAACGTAGTTTATTAATATGAAAACTATCGATTCTTATAATTTCGCAGGTAAGAAAGCGGTTGTACGTGTAGATTTGAACGTACCTTTAAACCCAGATTTTTCAGTTCGTGACTTTACTCGTATCAATGCAGTAATTGCTACAGTTAAGAAAATCGTTGCTGACGGTGGTTCTGCTATCTTGATGTCTCACATGGGTCGTCCAAAAGATGGTTTTGAGGATAAGTTCTCATTAAAGCACGTAGTTGCTCCATTATCTGAAAAATTAGGTCTTGAAGTTAAATTCGGTGGTGATCCAATCGGTGCTGAAGCAGACGAGATGGCTGCTAACTTACAGCCAGGTGAAGTAATGTTATTGGATAACTTACGTTTCTACAAAGAAGAAAAGAAAGGTGACGAAGAGTTTGCTAAGAAATTAGCTTCTCGTGGTGATGTTTGGGTAATGGACGCATTCGGTACTGCTCACAGAGCTCACGCTTCTACTGCAGTTATCGCTAAGTTCGTAGACGAAAAAGTTTCAGGTTATGTAATGGGTCGTGAAGTTGAAAACGCGAAGAAAATTACAGAAAATCCTGCACGTCCTTTCACTGCAATCATGGGTGGTGCTAAGGTTTCTGATAAAATCTTATTAATCGAGCGTATCATGGAAGTAGCTGATAACATCATCATCGGTGGTGGTATGGCTTATACTTTCTTCAAAGCACAAGGTGGTACTATCGGTAACTCTTTATGTGAAGAAGATAAATTAGATTTAGCTTTAGAATTAATCGAAAAAGCAAAAGCAAAAGGAGTAAACTTGGTATTACCAGTAGATTCAGTTTGTGGTGATAAATTCGGTGAAGATGCAGCTGTTGCTTCTTACGATTCTAACGCTATCGCTGACGGTTACATGGGTCTTGATATCGGACCTAAAGCAGCTGAAGAATTCTCTAAAATTATCAAAGAATCAAAATCTATCCTTTGGAACGGACCAATGGGTGTTTCTGAGTGGGAAAACTTTGCTAACGGTACTACTACTGTTGCAACTGCAGTGGCTGAAGCTACTGAAGCTGGTGCATTCTCATTGATCGGTGGTGGTGATTCTGCTGCTGCTGTAAACACATTAGGTTTTGGTGATAGAGTATCATACATCTCTACAGGTGGTGGTGCTATGTTGGAATTAATGGAAGGTAAAGTTCTTCCTGGTATTGCAGCATTAGAAGACTAGTATTTGTATTTCACAACCAAGTATATTTCCTTAGATATTTGATTATCTAAAGAATACAAGCGATACCTTTTCAATAAGGTATCGCTTTGTTTTTATAAAGTAATTTTTACAGCTGATAAAACGGGAACTTCCAAACGTTCTCCATGTTGTACCCTGCATGCATTTTTAATATAAAATTCTAATGGAGAAAGGTATTTCTGTCCGTTGTTTTTAAAATAACGATTGTGGTCAATTACCCATCCGTTTAGATTTCCAAACTGTTTTTTACCCAGCTTCAATAGAGTACTTCCAATTCCTTTTCCTTTGTGTTTTTCATCCACTATTGTTGCAAACCAACGCTCTTCCTCTCTTTCAAACTTTAGGAACCAACCCACTATTTGATTACCGTATGTCTTTACTAAAATAAAACGCTTATTAGATATGCCATTCAGATAAGTTTCAAAAGCATTTATTGATTTATAAGATAGTTGCATTGGATATTCATTATTCCAAATAGTCATTAACCTACTTTTCTCTAAAGGATTGAGTTCACTACAGATTTCATACTGATATTTATCAGATTGTAATAAAAGGTCCATTGTTTTGATTGTTTTATTATTAGCGTTATTTCATTTAAGGTAAGTACCTGTTCAAAATTAACTATGATTTATTTTTGACTTGTACTTAAAACTAATTAATCAATTCATACGGAGACAACTGAATTAATATGTTAGACATTAAACTTATGTTAAATAAATCTTTTTTTTGAAACTGGATCGAATTCAGTACGTCTAATAAATACTCAGGCAAATTAGAATAACGTTGATTTTGTTTGAGTTGCAATACCTAATTAAAAGTGAAAATAAATGAAGACGATTTGTAAACCGTATCAAAATCCCATTACACCAAAAAAATGGATGACTGCACTTACAGGAGTGTCTTATTTATTGATAAGTATAATTCTCTATACTCGTCCATTTACTAATGTATATGTCATGACAATGTTTTTTGGTATTCTACTTCTACCTTCAGCAACTTTTGATATTTATTTTTCATCAGATAATAAAGATCAAATTTTCAGTTGGGGTTTCTTATTATTGAATGCTATTGCAGACCTGTCAATGAGTATTGTTTTCATTTCACATGCCTATCTTGATGATTCTATTTTATTGTATATAGGAAGTTTTTGGATATTGGGAAAAGGGATAATTACATTAAATTTCTCTTCCCTGATCAAGAAAGAAAGGCTCATAAAATATTTTTATATTGTCACGAGTTTAATGACTATTGTTTTATCAATGTTATTAGTGATCAATGTACTGTTTTCGGAGATTCAAATTGATAAAATATTAACCTTAGCGATGCTGCTTTGTGCGGTGAATAAATTCATATCTGTCTTTTTTATAGATAAGGAGCATTACAAGGTATATTCATAAAGAACATAGTATGTGGTAAATAATGGTCTGTTAGTGACCAAAAAAAGAGCTTAGGTAGAAGAAATAATACCTAAGCTCTTTTTATTTATATCAAAGAAGTGAAACAAGGATTCATACCCTTTGTCATCGTTTCCTATTTATTCATTACCTTTTGAGTAATTGATGCCAATAATTTTTTGTTTACATCCTTATTGAAATGCTCTAAATTTCTGATAGCATCATCAAACTTAGTAGCATATGTTTTTTCAAAATTATACTTAATTTTTTTCATCTCTTTTAAAGTTATCAGCACATATATTAAATACGTTTTTAAATTTAACGTAGAATTAGGTATTGTAGACAACGATTTTCGTGAATATATATTAAAATTGTAAAACTTTACATATCGTTAAAGTGGAATCAATATTAAAATAATATTGTAACAAAAAAAGAAAAAACAGGATTGAATAAGGGTAAAAGTTGAAGAATATCCATATTAAATCCAATAATTTTATTTTTATTGAATAAAAGTTATTTACTTGAAATCAACATAATGATAAGTTTCCTTTTAAGGAAAACTCTTCCTGCTAATATTTAATCGTAATGAAACCAAAAATACTAATACTTGATGATCATATGCTTTTTTGTCAAGGGATAGAAAGGATACTCTTAGAGCAATTCAATTCTGAAATTAACATCATCAACAATCCTGAAGATGTTGCACTCGACGAGGTTTTGAATTTTGATATTGTATTGGTAGATATGGATATGCCTAGCCAAAAAGGGTATGAATTTGTAAGTAGTGTAAAAGCAACCGGAAATACTACCACAAAATTTTTAATCGTATCTATGCATAATAAGCCTTCCTTGGTCAAAAAATCAATAGAATCAGGCGTTAATGGATATATCCTAAAAGATGATCCTTTGGAGGTATTTACTTTGGCTATTACTGAAATATTAGAAGGTAAAGAGTATTATTCAGAAAGAGTTCGGGAATCGATGAAATACCTTACTCTTGAAACTATAGTATTATCACCAAGAGAAGAGCAAATCATTAAGTATATTGCCAAAGGTTTAAACGCAAATGATATTGCTGAAATGCTTTATATTAGTGTTGAAACTGTAAAGACTCATAACAGAAATATTAAATCCAAACTTAAAATTGAGAATAGAGCTCAGTTAATCAAGTATGCTTATAAAAACCTCTTGACTTAGGAAAGGAGATAGACAAGTTGATGATTACGCTCTAGATGCTTTTTTAAATTGCTCATTTTTGATTGAATGAATATTAAGCTCATACTGTTACTATCATTTTCACTGCTAAAAATTGCAACTCTCACTCATGCTCAGGTTAACGTAGAAAAGTTAGATAAAAAATTTAACTTAACTCCATATACCCAAAAGTATGGTGAAGATCAGCCTACATTTATTGATAACCGTCCTATTTTTCAAAATCATTGGCAACAACCCGATCGTTTAGGTCTTTCTAAAGGACCTACAGACAAAGGGAGTTGGTATAGATTGATTTTGTCGAGTGAAACGGAACTTCAAAAAGTGTTGTATTTTAATTATACCCTTATTCCTCAGTTAGAATTTTGGGTGTTGTCTTCTAACGGCGAAGCGGCGCACTATCATGGGGGAACAAGTAGCCTTGACCGTACACAGCATTTAGGAGTGTCGGACAAGGGGTATAGTTATGTAATGGACTTTGATGAAGGTGAGGAGAAGATCATTTATTTTAGAATGGAAGGTCAAGGTTGGCCGATTCATTCTGAGGTGTTCTTATTTGATGTTACCACCTTTTTGGAAAGTAATCAAAATGAATTTTACATCATTAGTTTTTTGAGGGCAGTTGTCATCACATTGCTTTCAATTGGCTTCTTTATTGGAATATTATCTCGTCAACGTGTATTCATATTTTATGCTTTAACTTTTTCTGCAGGTATTCTTTTTGCAGAGTGCGAAATTGGCTTATTTGTAGATGCATTTAAAGATAAATACCACGAGGCGAATTACATTTTACGTCATTTATTAAATGTAGCTTATATTTTTACGCTCGTTTATTTTTACAACTACTTCACACCGGAAAAACGTTTTTTCAAACAGTTTTTAATTTGGTTTAATCCATTAATTGCGATCTACACGGTAATTTCTTTTACCTCTTTAGTTGCGAGCGAAAACCCAGTGATTGTTTATGTCAATTTCATTTCTGTTGTTATTTTATCTTGGGTAAGTTTCTTTGGTAGCTCGGTGATTTTATATAAAAAGAGGAATCATTCCATATTGTCAAAATACCTTTTCCTGGTTCAGATGAGCCGTTTGGTCATCATTGCTATTTTTGTGACTTTGCCACATATGGGGGTGATACAGAGGGCTTCATATACTGATTATATCTATTATATATTTATAGTATATGAATCTATTGTTTACTTCTATCTCCTTCTGAAGCGTTCTATCACGATTTATAATGAGAAAATTGAGCTAAAAAAGACGATGCTAGAAAAGCATAAATTATATTCAAAAGCGGTACTGGAAGGGCAGGAAAAGGAAAGAAACCGAATAGGAAGGGAGTTACACGATTCAATTGGAGGTAATTTGGCATTATTCAATAAGTCTGATGCCAATATGAGTAAGGAAACGAAAAGCATACTGACAGATACTATGGATGCCATCCGAAACCTAAGTCATGAATTAATATCCCCTAGTTTTCATCATATCTCCTTTAAAGAGTCGGTGATTGATTTAGTATCAAAGTACAACTCCAGTAAGCAAAAGGTAATTGTACAATTTCATGAATGGCCGGAAATTACAAATAAGGAAATTCAACATCACTGCTTTAGAATAACACAAGAGTTGATTCATAATGCGGAGAAACATAGTAAGTCTAGTATGGTATTTATACAGTTTTTTGGAATTGAAAACAAAAGAGGTAATATCTATTATGAAGACAATGGAGTAGGGTTTGATGTAAATGCTGTAAAAAGCGGTATTGGGCTTAGAAATATTGATTTTAGGTCAGCTTCGATTGGAGCGAAACTGACCATTGAATCTTCTATGAAAGGAACAATTGTAAAAATTGAAGATATTGTTTTAGAAGAGGGTAAGATGAAGAAAACGACAACTTAATTGTCATTATGACTTCTTGTTCGTATTCTGTTTTCTTCGATTTCCCTGTTTACTTCTTTTGATTTGTTTCTTTCTTTTTGCATCTCTTTGAGCGATGTCTTTTTCTTTCTCCAACATAGGAAAAGGATTATCTTTGATCTCTGGAATTTTGTGTCCGATTAACTTCTCAATGTTTTTGACATCTTGTAGTTCAGTACCATCGGCCAACGAAATAGCAGTTCCTTCTTCACCAGCTCTTCCCGAACGACCAATTCTATGAACATACGTTTCTGCGACTTCAGGAATCTCAAAGTTAATCACGTATTTCAATTGGCTAATATCAATTCCTCTAGCCGCAATATCTGTAGCGACTAAGATTCTTGTCTTCTTTTTCTTGAAGTTTTCTAGTGCTCTCTGACGGGCAGTTTGCGATTTGTTACCATGAATAGCTTCTGCTTTCACACGGTTATCATTAAGAGTTTTTGCCAAATGATTGGCACCTCTTTTAGTTCTCATGAAAATCAGAATACTCTCCTTTTTATTATTATCCAAGATTTCAAAAAGAAGCTGTTTTTTATTTCTCTTATCCACATAGTAGATATACTGATCAATAGTGTCAGCAGTGGAAGAAACAGGTGTAACAGCTATTTTTAAAGGATTATTGAGCATGGATTTACTAATCTCCTGAATAGTGGCAGGCATTGTCGCAGAGAAAAGTAAAGTTTGTCTTTCTGACGGAATGAGAGTAATGATCTTTTTTATATCATTGATAAATCCCATATCCAACATTTTATCAGCTTCGTCTAGCACAAACATTTCGATATGCTTTAGATTTATAAACCCTTGCTGATGTAAATCCATTAATCGGCCAGGAGTGGCGATCAATACTTCTACCCCTTGCTTTAATCTTTTGATCTGCTTATCATGAGGAACACCACCAAAGATGACCAACTGTTTTAGTTTGGTCTTCTGATTGTATAAGCTGAAATTATTGGCTACTTGAAGGGCCAACTCACGAGTAGGTGTAAGAATTAAAGCTCTTATTTTTTGACCATTGTTCGAATTTTTCTTCAACAATTGAATAATTGGAATACAAAAAGCGGCAGTTTTACCTGTTCCGGTTTGAGCACTACCTTGTAGGTCTTTTCCTTCTAAAATAGATGGAATAGCTTTTTCTTGAATGGGTGTAGGATTGTCATATCCTCTATTTTCTAACGCTTCTTGTATTTCAGGGATAACTCCCAATTCTTCAAATGTCATGGACAAAACGATTTTGATTTTTTTGTAAAGGTAGTTGTTTGATACTTTAGTGCATAGTATCATTTCTAAAAGGTCATTAATAACGATTGGAAAGTTTACAATGTTAGAAATATTATAAAAGAAAAAAGCTGTCGAAATATTCAACAGCCTTTTCATTATGATGTGTGACTACTTATACAAATTTGAAAGGCAAAGTAAAATTTGCGTCATTACTTTGCGACGTTTTGAAAACTCTAATTCTGTACTAAAATGTGTTTCTAATAGGGAATATCTTTTACATGACGCTGAAAAAGACACTGAATTGCTGATTTAGTTTAAATCTTCTATACCCGCTTTTAGATATTTAGTAAGAGAGTGTTTCTATGGTTTATGCACTGACTTCGACAATTGTTATATTGAATTGTTAACGAATTCAAATATCATCCAAAATTGTCGACGTCATCTACAAATCTATCACATTTTTAATATTAACCCAAGAAAAGGTCATTTTTAATGGAAGTATTAAAATCAAAACTGACAAATAGGCAGTTCTAAGTGTCAATATTACCCAGTTTTAGTATTGGAATACAATTTGAAAAGAATGTCATGACTTTAAACAAGAAGTTTTAGTCTTTAATAAATAAGTATTTTAATAAACAAAAAATATAAACATGGCAGCAAAAGGTTCTATTTCAGTAAATACTGAAAATATCTTTCCCATCATTAAAAAGTTCTTATACTCAGATCACGACATTTTTTTACGTGAGTTGGTAGCCAACGCAGTAGATGCAACTCAAAAACTTCAAAAACTTGCTTCAATGGGCGAGTTTGACGGAGAACTAGGTGATCTAACGATTCAAGTAGACGTAGACAAGGAAGCAAAAACAATTTCAATCACTGACCGTGGTATCGGTATGAGTGAGGACGAAGTTGAAAAATATATCAACCAAGTAGCCTTCTCAGGTGCTACTGAATTTGTTGAAAAATTCAAAGACGTAGATACTTCTACAATCATCGGTAAATTCGGTCTTGGTTTCTATTCAGCATTTATGGTTTCTGACCATGTTGAGGTAATCACAAAGTCTTTCAAGGATGCTCCATCTGTAAAATGGACTTGTGATGGCTCCACTACTTATGAGATCGCTGATGCTGACAAAGCAGACAGAGGTACTACAATTGTACTTCACGTAAATGAAGATTCAGAAGAGTTTGTAGATGAGCACCGTTTACGTGCTATCTTAAATAGATACTCTAAGTTCATGCCTATTCCAATTCAAGTAGGAGTAGATAAAAGAACGGAGAAAGAAGGTGAAGGTGATGACGCTAAAGACGTTGAAATCGTTGAGCCGCACATCATCAACCAAAAAGAGCCACTTTGGACAAAAGATCCTAAGTCATTAACAGACGAGGATTACATCAACTTCTATAAGGAGTTGTACCCAATGTCTGAGGAGCCATTATTCTGGATTCACTTAAACGTGGATTATCCATTTGAATTGACAGGTATTCTTTACTTCCCTAAAGTAAAAGAAGACATCACTCCACATAAAGACAAGATCCAATTGTACTCTCGTCAGGTGTTTATCACTGACAATGTAGAGGAAATCATGCCTGAGTTCTTACGCTTGATGCACGGTGTAATTGATTCTCCAGACATTCCATTGAACGTGTCAAGATCATACTTACAGTCTGATTCAAATGTGAAGAAAATCTCTAGCTATGTTACTCGTAAAGTGGCAGATCGCTTGAGCAGCTTGTTTAAAAATGAGAGAGAAAGCTACGAGACAAAGTGGGAGAGCATCGGCCTATTTGTGAAGTATGGTATGATGACAGATGACAAATTCTTCGATAAAGCGAAAAAATTTGGTCTTTTTGAAAATTTAGAGGGCAAAAAATTTACTTTAGAAGAATATAAAGAGCATATTGCATCAAATCAGGTAGATAAGGACAACAAACACGTATTCTTATATGCTACTGATCAAGGTACTCAAGATACTTATATTCAAGCTGCTAAAAAGAAGGGGTATGATATCTTGAAAATGGATACAATGATCGATACTCACTTTGTGAGCAACACAGAGCACAAGTTCGAGAACATCACAATGAAACGTATTGACTCTGATACAGTCAATAACTTGATTGAGACAGATGAAAAAAACGAATCTGTTTTAACAGAAGATGAGTCTAAGAAATTAGTTGATATCTTCAAACGTGCATTGAACGATGATAAATTGGAGCCAAAAGTAGAAGCAATGACTGCTGATGAGTTACCTGTTATGATCACTAAGCCTGAGTTCATGCGTAGAATGGAAGAAATGTCTGCGATGCAAGGCGGAATGGGAGGCATGTTTGGTGGATTCCCAGGTGCTGATACAGTAACAATCAACGGTAACAGTGAGTTAGTATCAAGAATCTTAAAAGAAGAAGATGCTACAGCACAAGATAAATTGGTGAAACATGCTTATGATTTAGCAAAACTTTCACAAGGTAACTTGAAAGGAGCTGATCTTACAGCATTTATCAACCGCTCGTTAGAAATTATATAATCAAGAGCTCGCTCATCAAGAGTGAGTTTTTGAATCGTTAATGAAAGGTCGTTGAGTATTCTTACTCTTCGGCCTTTTTTACTGTGTTGATTTTTTAGCAACAGTTTAAAAAAACTGTATATTTGGCTCTCGCTTAAAGTAAAAGAAGATTAATATGCATTCAATCGCGAAAAAAATTCTTTCAAGAGAAGAGTTCAAAAATAAACCACCAGTATTAGTAGATGTAGGAGCTTCAGGAGAAATTCATGCAAAATGGAGAGAGATTGCTCCTTATTCAATATGCATAGCTTTTGATGCAGACGATCGAAAATTTGATATTTCAGAAGAAGATAATCAAGGGTTCAAAAAGCTCTACAAATTCAATTGTATAGTATCGGATCAAGAAGTTGAAAAGCTTGATTTTCATTTAACCAAAAGTCCTTACTGTTCTAGTACATTAATTCCTGATCAGAATAGTGTGAAAGATTATATTTTCTCACCTTATTTTGAATTGGATAAAACGATTCAACTCAATAATATTTCCATCAGTCATGCTTTAGACAAGTTATCATTAGATTACATTGACTGGTTGAAAACGGATTCTCAAGGTATTGATCTTCGAATTTTAAGAAGCTTAAAAGCGGATATACAAGATAATACTTTAGCGATTGATTTTGAGCCGGGACTTACTCAAACTTATAACGGGGAGGACAGTGCAAGTTCGGTTTTGAGTTATATGGCTGGAAAGAATTTTTGGCTTTCAGAATACGAAGTTCAAAAAGTAATTCGTGGTAATCATAAAACCTATGAAAACCTGTTTTCTGGTGCTTTAAACAAAAGATTGGCTAAAGTTACGTTGAAAAAGGCACCTTTATGGGTAGAAATTTCGTATTTAAATAACCTGGAGAAGGAAAATATAGCTATTCGAGATTTTCTTTTAGGGTTGTTATTTACCATGATCAATAAAGAATATGTAGTGGCATTGGAATTGGCGAGAAAAGGAAAACAGATCTATTCAGACCCGATCTTTGATGAAATAGAAACAGAAGTTTATGCTAAGATTAAAAAGAACTTTTGGTCTGAAGCATTCTTTAATGAAGTGGTAAAGAAATTTAAAAGTATATTTTAATCTTACATACCCTGTCTAACAGAAAGGAAAAATTGTCAGAATATAAGGAAGTATTCCCTATCCAATTCATTTATATTTTAATCAACTTTACATCTAATAATAAAACACTAATCAACTTTTTAAATTAAATCACAGTACAATGAACAAGAAAAATATTATTACTGCCCTATCCTTACTTTTATCAATCACTTTATTCAGCTTTTTAAATGTTGAAAAAGATAAAGTATATACATTTAAAAATTTGGAAGGTAATGAAGTTAACCTGGCTGACTTTAAAGGAAAATATGTATACATTGATGTTTGGGCTTCATGGTGTGGACCTTGTCTGGGTGAGATTCCTTCATTAAAAGCGTTAGAGGAAAATCATAAAGATGGAGATGTCGTTTTTGTAAGCTTATCAGTGGATCAAGATACAAAAGCGTGGAAAAAGATGGTGGCAAAGAAGGAATTACATGGAAATCAGTTTCACTATTCTGGAAACCAAGGTTTTATTGAGAAATTCAATATTTCAGCTATTCCGAGATTTATCTTATTAGACAAAGAAGGTAACGTAAAAGAAGCAAATGCTCCACGTCCTTCGTCTTCTGAAATTAAAACATTATTTGACGAATTAGGAATCTAATCTTTATTCGAAAACATAATTATAAGAACTGTATGGGAAGTAACTCATACAGTTTTTTTATTTTTGAACTATGGTTATTCAAAAGACAATTTCATTAAGACCTTATTCAAGAGGTTATCATATTATTACGGAGGAGGTACTGGCTCAAATACCTGAAATGAGAGGCAGAAGCGGAATATTACAAGTTTTTATCCAACATACTTCAGCTTCATTGACCATCAATGAAAATGCAGATCCTTCAGTTAGAACAGATTTTGAGTCACATTTTAATAAAGTGTATCCAGAAAATGCTCCTTATTATGAACATACTTATGAAGGGCCTGATGACATGCCTGCTCACTTAAAAGCATCAACCTTGGGAAGTAGTGTTTCATTACCTATCGGAAATGGTAGACCTTTGTTGGGTACCTGGCAAGGAATCTATCTTGGCGAACATAGAGATAGAGGAGGGAGTAGAAGGTTAGTCCTTACTTTTATAGGAGAGTAATGTTAGCTCTTTTTTTTCTTTTTAGCTTTTTGGTTTTGTTTATAGGCCTTTTTCTCATCGTCAGGTAATTGTCCGTAAATACCAAGGACTGATGTTTGAGCTCCCGACATAATGGTATGAACGAGGTAATGAACAAAAGATTTATAACCTACACGTTTGTAATATAAAGGAGCATGTCTTGGTTTTCTATTTTCTAAGTTTTGACGATGGACAATATTATTGGCGGCAAAACCAGCAATAGATTCGACAACACTTGATTTATTATCATTTTTGCCGGTTACTTTAATTTTCAGATCTTGATAGAAAAAATCCAAGTTTCCTCGGCCAATAGAATCATTGAGTTGTGCATTAAAATCAATCGAATTTACATAACCTTTTTGAAATAGTACTCCCATATTATGATGAGTAAATGAGTTTAATACCGTGAGAGGGAAAGGATCAAGATGACCTTTTGCTTTCATAAAATAAGGTTCTTTTTCTCCAAGTAAAATATCAATGTGAAGGTTTGTCTTTCCTTTGCCCGATAGTTTACAGGCCAAATCCACTTGAACTACATTTTCTTTTTCATTATTGACATCGCTGATCGTTCCATTGATGTGTGTGATCGGAAGTATACCAGGTTGTTCTGCACCTTTGCTTTTTTCTTGATATGTCAGCTGACTATTTGTCAATTCAATACTATCAATAGCCAATTGAAAATCTAATTGTTTTAATATATCGTGTGGAAGTGGTTTTATGGCAGAAGTATCTTCTTCATAATTCTTATCCCTATAGATGTTTGCTTCAAGTGAATCGATGATAATTTTTTCTAGATGGAAACGATCTTGATTAAAAAGTTCTTCTTCTACTAAACCATGACCTTCTAGTGTTTTTATTTCTGCAATAAACCGATCCGTTTGTTGCCCCACAATTTCAAAGAAAACATCATCACTATATTGTGGTATTAGTTTTACTCCTCCCAATTTGAAAAAATCTCTTCGGTTGCTGATTAGAAGGGTATCAAATTGATAATGATAAAGGTCCTTATATCCTTTCATAAAAGTGGGTCCAGAAGAAAAGAAAAAGCGGTCCAAATCAACCACTTTACTTTGGTTATCAAGTGAGTCTAGGTTAAATTTTAATCCTTCTATGACAAAACTTTGAGTGGTATGAAAAATATGCAGGTGATGGTATTCATTGGTCACTAAATATCCATTAATCTCTGTATTTAATATACTGATAGATTGAATGCCAATATTTGATAGTCGTGCTCTTAGTGCATCAAACTTTGGAATAGGATTTGGCTTTTTCTTGATTTGATTGATAGGGGATTCTTTCCAGAAATATTGAAAATTAGGATGTATAATTCTGAAATCTTCAATAGTTATATTCTTAGAAAGTACTCCTAGGTAGAGGTTAGAAAATTCAATGCTTAAAGTATCAACAGTTCCGTTTACCCAATTGTCTTTTTCTTGATTAATATGAGGTATAATACTGATTCCAGTTGCTTCAATTCTACTGTTGGCCCATTCAATGGAAAACTCTTGAAAGTTAACAAAGTATCCTTTTCCATTTTTTCCTAGTGCAACTTCTTTTAAGGTCTGAGCTGCAAATTCTTCTAATCTCTTTTGTCCTGTTGAAAAGAGGTAAAGTATTAGAAGCGTAAGAATAATAGCGAGTGAGAAGAGAATAGTTTTCTTTTGCATTGATAATAATTGGGCTTTTTAATTGGTTTGTACATTGTAAACTAAATTATCGTTAACTATCAGTCTATATTTCTACTAGATTTTATAGGGACTACTTCCAATCTTCTTTCTTCTTCATTTTTGTATTGAAACAAAAACGAAGCAAAAAATTCAAGGCTTTGAAGTCAAAAGCTAAATTCCATTCCTTTCGCCTATTAAAAGGTTAACTCGATCAAAACTTCATCGTTTTGAGATGCTCAAACAGCAAAACCATTTTTAACGGCTCACTACATGGTATTCTTAACGCTTTTCTCTTCAAGGCCGAAGGAAGAAGTAGCAAATTGGGTAGAAAGTCCACTGGCGCGAATGTTAAGCGATAGCGTCATTCGTGTCCTACAGATCAGCAGAAATCTCCTGATTTCTAAATATTATAAATATAGTTTACAGTGTAGTAAGTATAAAGCTAAAAGATAAGAGTTGTGTTATATCATTTTAACTAAGTACCTATATTATAAATATAAGAAAATCCCTGACAATAAGAATATTGCAGGGATTTGATATTGGGTTAATTCTCTTTAAAAGAGATGAATTACAGCGAATAATGATATTGAAGAAACAATTACCCAAAGTGCTATACCTTGATACATTGGTCTTGTTCCAACATGTTTAACACTTGACACATCCATTGTACAACCAACAGTAAACAATGCTAATGAAAGTCCTTTATGAGCAATGAATTTACAAACAGGAGCAAGAGCATCAGCACCCGGTACATAAGAGTTGATCAACATGGCAACGATAAAACCTAAGATGAAAATAGGCATCGTTTTCAAGCTCATTTTTCCTTTTTGTGAGAATGCAGCGATCAATGAGATCGGAACAATCCAAAGTGCTCTAGTTAATTTGACAGTTGTTGCAATTTGAAGTGCTTCTTCACCATATTTTGCGGCAGCTCCTACTACAGCACTTGTATCATGAATGGCTAGTGCTGCCCACCATCCAAACTGAGTTTGTGAAAGTTGGAAGTATTCGCCTACTACAGGAAATGCAACTAAAGCAACAGCATTAAGAATAAAGACTGTAGCCATAGCTACTGAAATTTGATGTTGGTCGGCTTTTAGAGCGGGAGCCATAGCAGCAATTGCACTACCTCCGCAAATGGCAGTACCAGAAGCGATCAAACGGTAAATGGTTTTATCTAAACCTAATTTTTTACCGATGTAAGCACCAAAAGTTAATGTCAGTGCTATACTACTAAATGTGATCAATGACCCTTCACTTCCTGTCTTCATGGCATCAACAGCATTCAAGCCGAACCCAAGGAAAACGACAGACCATTTCATTAATTTATTGCTTAAGTTTTTATTAAGGGTTGGATTAGGTATTTTAAATAATAAGGCAAAGATAATTCCGGCAAATAATGACATGGCTGGAGTCACCCATGGAGTCAAGGTTAATAAGGCTAAAACGATATATACAACTTTATTATATTGATTTGACTTTTTCATTTTCATATTCTTTTGATAACAATACAAATGTCATAAGTATTAGGATCAAAATGAATGAAGAAAATGAATGAGTTATAACTTTTTGTTATAATGAAGCATAGCGTAATCCATAAAAGTTGTACCTAGACCAATAGAACCTCCTTCCTTTATTACAAAATGTAGGTCTCGGTTAATTTCAAAGTCTTCAATATCGATAATTTGTAGCTGGTCTCTATTCAACTCTTCAAGAATAGAATAAATGGATAGCAACGCATAGTTAGGAGAAGCCTCAATGTATCTTTTTATACTCTCAGTGGAGTCTAATTGCATTGCAATTGTGAGATCATCTTCATGAAGTTTTTTTTCAGCAAGAGCATCTTTAATGATTTTTCGAGTGCCACTGCCTTGTTCTCTGATAACAAAAGGTTTTTTTAAGAACTCTTTAATGGTCAATGAACTTTTGTGTCCTTTATGAAATTTTGTTGAGCAAACCACGACAAGTTCATCTTTTAGAAAAGGAATATATTTCAAACCCCCTCGGTGTGGCGAACCTTCAATCATTCCTAAATCAATAATATCATCAATCAACCAATTTTCGATTGCTTCTGTATTCCCACTTTTAATTTCAATATTGACGTCTTTTACTTTTTGTTGAAAAGAGGCTATTACTTTTGGAATAATGTATTGAGCAATGGTTGTACTTGCCCCAATACGTATTGTACCACCTTGATTATCCCTTAAAGCATCAATCTCAAATTTTAATTGTCGTTCTAACCCAAAAATCTTTTCGCAATAACTTTTCAGCACTTCTCCGGCAGGAGTAATATGAATAATTACACCTTTCCTTTCTAATAATGGGACCTTATATTCCTCTTCCAATGCTCTAACATGTTTTGTGACCGCAGGTTGAGAAATTTGGAGTGCCTCAGCTGCTTTTGTAAAGCTTTGTCGTTGGACAACTTCATAAAAAACATGTAAGCGGAAGTGTGATTTCATAAGTTCGAAACGGTTGAATTTTATATTAAAAAATGAATATAATTGATCAGAGATTGACTTACTAATGAAAACGCTTCTATTCAGAAATGAATAACAACGGTCACTGTATATGCAATGGAGTGATAAATGTCAATATATTATGGTGATAAATGTACGTTAATAAATTCCGCTTTTTTCGCTAACTTATTGATTAATAAAAACAAAGTCCAATAACAACCCATAGCCATGTCACTTTTAAAGCTCAACCATCCGATTGTCATTTATGACAGTAATGCACCAAATCAACAGTTCTTCATCAATGATTTAAGAAGAAAGAACCACGCCATCCGTGAAATTGAAGTCAATGTCTGTCCTGTTTCAGAAAAACATTTGATCCATATTATGGAGAATATGAATCTAAAACCAACTAAAGCATTAATTAATACAAGTTCACCTTGGTATAGATGTTTTGCAGAAGATTTGCATGAAATGAGTCCATTTGTACTTCTTCGCACATTAAGAGACTTTCCTTCATTACTTAAAACTCCTATAGTGATTTTAGAAAATGAAATCTTTATTGATCCCAGTTTGGAAGACCTTTCACAATCTCATGAGGAGAGGGAAGTTCTTGTATAAAAAATAAGCCTTGAAATTCACTTCAAGGCTTATTTTTTGAATATCGTTTCTAGATTTTATGTCTTACGGCAATTCTCAGTAAATCAGCATGATGGTGCGAACCTTCTCCTTTTCTAAAGGAATCTTCTCTGATGTATTGAGCTTCAAGGCTTACATGACTGCTTATCGTTCTGTTGACCAAAGCAATCGAACGATTCTTATTGAATAATGGTTTTTCCTCTTTGTTTTCTAGGTTGATAAAAGCTTCAGTACCAATACCAAATATCCATTTGTCCAATTTTTTTCTGAGAATGAACGAGTATCTCATTCTGTAGTCTACTTCGCTAGTCTCCGTCTCATTGAGAGTCGCACTGAAGATTTGTTGTTCGAAACGAAGTCTTTGTTTGATAAATAATTTTTTATCAGTTGTTAAGTTGTGCGTACCGATAAAATCTTGCATTGGCCTGACTTCATGTAATTTGGAAGACTCGTCACCAAATACATAAAAGTATCCCAAACCAAACCTGATTGATAAATTCTTGTTGACCTTTCTTTTTAAACCAGAACGTATCTGAAATCTGTCAACGGGCTTGTCGAACATTGCCATATAAGCGGCATCGGTATCAATTGACCAATTGTCTGCTAAACCAACACTGTTAAAGTAATGAAGCCAAAGTCTGTTGTCACTTACATCTTGTGCATTTAGTTTAATAGAGGTAAAAGATAGGATAGAAAAGACAATTACAAGTAGTCCTTTATTTAGTTGTTTCATAAAAAAAAGTTGTTAGTATTATTTAACAAAACTAACAACTTTTTCTTTAAGATTCTTCTTTCTTAAAACCTTTTTCCTATCGAAACACCGAAAGTCCACGTATCATAGAGTTTTTCTTTCATGTCATACTGGAAATTAGGCGAAAGTTCCCAACCGTCATGTAGTTTAAATTCTTTTTCAAAGATGAATTTACCTACAAAAAGGTTTTTGTTTTTTTCAATTTCAAAACCTGGTCCTACACCGATTTTCCAGCTTTCCCACGGTGAGTAAAAAACGACCAATGAACCTACATAGGCATATTCCCTATCCAAGGTTTCTAAATGTCCATGTTCGCCGTGGCTTCCACTATTTTTTACTTCCACCATATATTGAGCAATCTCAATATCATTGATGAGACCAATTGACCATTTTTCAGAAAATTGGTAAACATAATCTAGTCCGAAAGTAGGAACTAACAACCCTTCTTGTGAAGGAATAGCTTGAGGAATATAAGTGTATCCCATGTAAACGGATACCTTATGCCTTTTGAAGTCTTCTTCTTCTTGGTGGTGAATAGTTGCTTTTGATGAGATGTGATTTGATTCATTTACTTCTGAATCGAAATGCGATTGTGCGAAAGATTGATTCGCAAAAAACAATACTAATAAGCCAACAACATAACTTGTTACTTTCATTTTCCTGTTTGTTTGATTATGGAGCAAATGTAATGTTTAAATCCAAACGAAAGTACAACATAGTGTGAACATAAGTAAACCGTAAAAACTACAAATAAAATGAAAAAGGCTACTGAAAATCAGTAGCCTATGTACGTCATCATAAAAAGATGATTATAATAACTTTTTCAGTTCAATGATCAAACATTGCCCTGGCTGAAGCGTTGCAGAAAGCCAGTTTTCAACAAACTGATAATCTTTTTTCTCCAAGAAATCCCAGTACTTACCGTTATTGGTACCTGGAACATTAATATAGAAATCTTGACTATTTTGATAATCTGTATTGGCAATCACAAGAATACTATGTTCAGGGTGCCAAGGATCAAAACGCTCAAAACCGATTACACTTTCATAGGATGTTTCAGGGTAATGAATCTTCATTGATTTTTCATTACCTCTTAGGTGTACATTATTAAGTAACCACCCAAAGTGATCATAAATACTGTTGATGTATTTGATATAGCCAATAAGGTTATGATCATTATTCCATCTTAAGGCAGACTTAAAGAATAATGGTAATCTTTGTTGACTGTAATAATCTGTCTCTGACTGCAAGAAGTTCAAACCAGTATTGACAGGCCATTCTTCTAATAACTCAAATCCTTGATGAATAAAAGGAATAGAATTAGGAAGAAACTTGTTCAACACATAAGTAACTCTACAGTGAGGCTCACCACCTCTCATCATTGCACGAGGAGTGTTGTGTGTCTCAGGAGTACCATAATAAGGTAAAGCAAGGCGTTCGCTAGAATCTTGAACGATTCTTTGGATACCTGCTCTTTTTTCTCTTGAAGTGACTCTCCACTCATGACCTAATACAGCATTAAAGCCAGCTTCTCTACTTTCTTGAGTTACATCGAAGTTTTCTTCACAGAAAGCAAAGTCAGGATCATTTTGACGGGCAACATGGATAATCTCTTCCATTAATGGTTTTGGAAGCGCATGCCCCATGTCGATCATTACTCCGTCAATACCGAAAGATTGGTAGTGAGGAATTACGCCGGCAATTTTATCCCAAAGCGGTCTGTTGACATGAGCAGGTTGTGCAAGCTCAGGATTATAATAACGAATTGTATCATAAGCGATGTAGTTATAATCATTTGGAGCATGATCATAAGGGAAGTTATACATACGCAAATACGTCACATCAGACCAAGCAGGTTGAATATCATCTGGTGGCCAATCCGCAAATGCACCAGGGATGATTAATTCACCTTCGTCAGTGTAGGCCACATACTTACCATCTTGTACCTGAATTTGTTCTGGTGTCGGTGGTTTTTTGAATAATGATCTATACTCATTGTTTGGTGCAAAGTGGAATCCACCACCTTTAGGGATTTTCAAGATATCCGCCAACTCATTGGCAGGGAACTCAGGGCTTTGGTATTCGTGTGCTCTATGACGGTCAATCCAATAGAACCATTCAGGGTTTGTTTTTACCCAATCTCCACCTAATGAAGAAGTTCTAAGCACGAACTCCATAATAACTCTCATTCCCATCATGTGAGCCGCTTCTACAAAAGCTTCAAATTGCTCTTCGACAGAGAACGGAATTAATGGGTCAGCAAGGTTTTCATCCAGCTTATATTGATCTTTGATGGCATAAGGAGATCCTAAATCACCTCTATTACCGTCTTCACCAATACTCGTGATGGGTAACATATACACAGTATCACAACCTAAATCTCTGATGTATTTTAAGATTGCAATACATTTTAATAAAGTACCTGTTTCTCTAAAGCCATTATCACTGCTAGTGATGTCCATACGATGACTAGAGCCTACGTGACCATCATTATCATGGTCATAAGCGGTCGTCAACCTAGGGAATAGGTTGTAGAAAGCAGACTGATAAGTCCAGTCTCCTCCATAACCATGTATTTGACTTCTTAAAGTAGAAAGAGAACGGTTATAATTTACAGCAGCATCAGTTGGAGCCGTGATCTCCTTGATGGCATTTTTGAAGAACGTAAATGGGTTAGTTTTAACAGGGTGGGAAGCTCCCTGCTCTTGCCCCATCCATAATGATGGAACATAATAGTCCCTCGTTTCTTGAGCTTCATTAGCCTCAAGGTATTCGAGAATTTTTAATAGCTTCGAATCTTTTTTCATACTTACTTATTAAATCACAGATAGGTGATATTTATAGAAATTATCCTTCGATTACTTTCTAATTTACAACCTTTTTATTCATTCAAACTACCTTCAATTGATTGTTTTTGTTAACAATTTATTTCAACCCGTTTCGATACATTTTTTTATTCACATTATTATGTGAATGAATTTATTCTCTAAAAAAACTTAACAATATATGTAATTGAATATTTGCTAACTAACTTTGTGTGTTTGTCATGAAGACCACTTATTATCAATTCATTTAATCAGGAAAACTTTTACCAAAGTTGAATTCACAATCAAGGTCCATATGGTGGGTAATTACCCTAACAACTTTCTGCTTTCTAATCATAGGCTATAAAGTATATGAGAATGGAGGAAGTCAATCAAAGAAATTGGCTTTCGAAGTGACCAAAGAAAGAGCAGTGCGTTATGGCGAGTCTATTGAATCAAGGTTACAAACGTTGCTTGGTGAGATGAGGATGATTGGTAGTGCTATGCGTGTGATTAAGGGAGATAAAGAGGAAAAAGATAAGGTCTTGTCAGGACTTTTGGATCATACGGTACGAAGCTATTCAAACATTGAATCATTATGGTTGGTATTATTTGATAGTGTAAATACAGATCGTTTATTGTACAACCCTGTTTTTCTCAACAAGGAATATGTTTCAAGACGAGGTCAGGTCAGACATGAGCTCCATCATACACAATTGAATTGGGACACCTTTATTCTCAAAGACCGTATTCTTAATTCAAAAGAATCTTTTGTTACTCTTCCTAAGCATACGAATGGAAATGATGATGAGAATAAGTTTGTGGTCCATGTGGTACAGCCTTTCTTTACAAATGAAGGCAAGTTTATAGGTGCGATTGGTAGTGCAATTCGTTTATCTTTCTTCCAACGTTTTATAGAAGAAAGTGAAGATTTTGATAACCGTTATGTTTGTATTGCAGCACCAAACGGACAAATAGTTGGTTCTGTCAATGAAGCAGATATTGGAATGAATGACGGCATTCCTGCGTATTTGTTTGCCTCTTTGAGAAATGATCAAAAGGTATCAAGAATCGTAGAAAACAGCGAAACGGAACAAAGTTACTATGAAATGTTGTTCCCTATTAAAATTCAAGGAATGACAGAGCCTTGGGTAATTACTACTCGTGTGCCTCTAAAAACAGTTTTAAGAAGTTCTATTCAATCAAGAAATTTCACGATGGCCTTAGTTTTCTTACTTTGGGTCATTATTACATCTTCTCTTACATTTATGGTAAGTAAGTGGAAGAATGAGTTAAATCAAAGAAGGGTTGTGGTGGAAGAATATAAGAAGACGAACGAACTCCTTCGAAATATTTTAGATAATTCAGATTATATCATGATGTATACACTCGACAGAGACAAACGTTTGTTGAGTTGTAATAACAAATTCATGAAGATCACAGAAATGCTAACGGGTATCAAACTGGAAAATGGGATGTACCTATTAGATATTTTTGATGAGATAAAAGAAAACAATAAGAACATTCTCCAAAGCGAATATTTTGATCGTTGTATCAAAGGAGAAGATATTGTTGTCGTAGATCGTTTTAAAGGGTATTATTTCGAACAGTTTTTTAATCCTTTTAGAAATACTCAGGGAGAGATAATCGGTGTTACTTCTTTCTTGGTCGATGTAACGGAATTGAAAGATGCTCAGAAGCAATTAGAGGTACATAAAAACCACTTGGAGTTATTGGTTGAAAAGAGAACGAAACACATTGAACGACAAAATGAAGCCTTGAGAACACAATCTGAAAAGCTTCGTTATGCTCATGATGAAATCAGGGAACAAAATGTAGCTTTAGAGCACAAGAGTGATGAGATCAAGACAAAAAATAGTGCTTTAAAAGACTCTTTAAATAAGACAGAAGATACATTATCTCAGTTAAAGGAGATGCAGGATCAATTGGTGAGCTCTGAAAAATTAGCTTCAATTGGTCAGTTGACGGCCGGTATTGCCCACGAGATCAATAACCCAATTAACTTTGTGGCCAATAATGTTCTTCCTCTAAAGGATGATATTGAAGATCTGATTCAAGCTTTCACCGAACTGAAAAAACATACAACAGAGGAAGTGGTCAATGAAATTGAAGAAGATTACGAAGTGTCATTTGTAATTCAAGAAATCAGTGACTTATTAAAAGGTATTGAAGAAGGTGCCAATAGAACCACTCAAATTGTGATGGACTTGAAGACCTTCGCAAGAATGGATTCTACAAAGTTCAAGGAAGCGAACTTGGAGGAAGGTATTGATACATCTCTGACACTATTAAATAGTAAATTAAAGGACCGAGTACAGGTGCATAAAGATTATGCGGATATTCCTCCAGTGGTTTGTAACGAAAGTAAAATTAATCAGGTATTTATGAATATTCTGAATAATGCCGAGCAAGCTATTAAAGGAGAAGGTAATCTGACTATTAAAACTTGGTATGATGCGAAAACAGTGTATATCAAAATCTCAGATGATGGATCTGGTATGGACAAAGAAACCGTGAGCAAAATCTTCGATCCTTTCTTTACAACAAAACCTGTTGGCTTAGGTACAGGCTTAGGCATGTCGATTTCTTTTGGTATTATTCAGGATCATACAGGCGACATAAAAGTAGATTCTGAAATTGGAAAAGGCACGTCATTTACAATTTCATTACCGATCGAAGGTCCTAGTAGTGATAGCTAGTGAAGACTAATTACACTGTAAACGACACTATCGTAAATCCCTACAGTACTGCACTTTAGATGATGATTATAAAACACTGGACTTTGACCTATAATCAGACAATCATTCATTTAATAGTTACTTCCTCGGCCTTGAAGGGAAAAGCGTCAAGAATTTCATGTATAGAGCCGTTAAAAATGATTTTGTTGTTTGAGCTTTAGCGAGTTTAAAATCATTTAGGAGAGGAATGAAATTTATCTTTTTACTTCTAAGCCTAGATTTTTTGCTTCGTTTTTCATCAATGGAAAAATGAAGAAGAAGGAAGCTTGAAAGTAGATTCTATCAATGCTTGTATAAAGTAAACTTGAAAGTTGACAATAATTTAGTTTACAATGCACTAATACTTTGCTATTGCTTTCATTATTAATTTCTGAAATACAAACGGAAGAATTAAGAAAAGGAGCATGAGTACTTCTTTTACATCAAGTTTATTGATGTTTTGAAACAATACTTTTTTGTTAATAAAGTGCTTGTAGGAATGAATCGATTTCTCAATAAAAGAAGACTCATTTTTGGATAGTCCCTTTTTTTTCAAAAAGAAATTTCTAATGAAACCGACAAAAATATGGAGGGACTGTCTTTCAAACTTTAAAGCATGTTTCTCATAAAGTCCTCTTTTTTGTAATAGTCCCTTTGTTTTGTATTGGAGTTTAAATTTACCTAAAGATTCAAGGCTCATTTCATTACTGACAGAATTATCCCTTTGTCTATAAAAATAGACGCCGTTGTTAATCTTAAAATTTCTCATTTTTAAGATCATTCTTCTGGTCTGAAATTCATCATCATATGAAATCGCCTGAGGAGATGAATAGTAGGAAAATTCCTTAAATTCTGATTTATAAACGCCAAAAGCAGAAATACTCCAATCTAAAGTATCCGAAAACATTTCATTGGAGCTGAATAGTTGATCATACTTTTTGGGTAAAATAAAGTTTTTTTCTGGTGATTCAGGGTAAACATAATTTAAGGTAAAGAGAGAGGCATCGATATCGTCTTTCTCGAACTGTTGTAAAGCAAGCTCTAAGGCATTTTCAGACAACCAATCATCACTATCCAAAAAGCAATAATAATCGCCACACATGACGTCCAATGCTTTATTACGGGCCTGACTTACCCCTTCATGTTTTTGTCGAATGACTTTAATGAGGTCGGGGTATTTTTTTCTGTATTCATAAAGTTTCGAAAAGCTATTGTCAGTGGAACCATCATCAACACAAATGATTTCAAGATCTTTATGGGATTGATTGAGAAGGCTTTTGAAGTAGTCATCTAAAAAAGCCTCACTATTAAAAACGGCAGTGATTATACTAACTTTCATTGTTTTCTAAAAAAAGCTGTACTGTTTCTTTTCTTTTTATTTTGAGGGTATCTGTTTTGACAAATTCCCCTAAAGAGTGAATATTTTTAGGTAGCTCGTATTTTGTAAACTGAGCTTTCAAATCATTAATTAATACTGTTTTTTCGTTTTCTGTCAAAGTAATTCCTTCAATCAGCAAATTCGCCTCTTCTCCCAAACGCTCATGAGGGATACCTCCAATAAACAAATTGACAGAAGCGTAACCCATCGTTTCTAAAATTTTGGAGATAGCATTTTCAATTTTTTCAACTTGAATTTTCACCCCACCCGAGTTAATGATATTATCTACTCTTCCTAACCATTCAAAAGTGTCTCTATTGATTAATTGAACAACATCATTGGTTTGGATTTTTTGAAAATCAGTCATTGGTGCAGTAATATGAAGGCAACCTCTATCGTCTTGACCAATACTGACACCTTCTAAAGTATGATACAATTGATCGCTATCTTCAGCAATACGTTTCAGTGCAATGTGTGATACACTTTCCGTCATGCCATAAGTCATAAAGACCCTAACATCTTCCAATTGATGTATAATTCTATTTTCCAAGTGAGAATTGATTGGTGCTCCTCCAATAATAATATTCTTAACGCTTTGAATTTGCTCTAATTCGGAAGGAACATCCAAGCTGCTCTGTACCTGTAAAGGAGCTAAAGCTACAAAATCAAAATGGGGTAAGAAAGGGTGTTTAAAAGGATGAGCAGAAGGAGGTACAATCCATAAGTTCAAGTCTGCAACTAATGATCGTACAATCATCATTTTTCCTGCGATGTAGTCTGTATTTAAACAGCACAACGCTTTATCTTCACTTTTTAAATTTAATATTTTGATGGTAGCGGAGGCACTCGAAATCATTTGATTTCTGGTGACCGTAATATTTTTTGGAGTGCCAGTACTACCTGAAGTCTGAAGCGTAAATTCTTCTTTTCCATTGAGCCATTCAAAACAAAAAACTAAGATGTTATCTACAAAGTCATCTCCTTCAAGGGTAAAATTACCTTGCTTGATTTCATTACTGTCAAACTGTTGATTTGCTATATTAAGATACATAAATGGCCTTATGTGAATTAAAAAGGTTAAATGTGGTTGTCATTATAGGAATGATAATTGATCTTTGTAGAATAAGAATAATCTCAAATACCTAAATGAATACTAAAAATAAAACAATCAAAATAAATTCTTTGTGTCTTCTACTTTTATTTACTTTTTTTTCATTTAAAGTAATAGGACAGTCAAAAGACAAGACCCTAATTAAAACCTATTATGACGATTGGGCTGGAATTGTTGCTGAAGAATTTTATGTGATAGATGGTGATTCGAATAGAATAGACGGGGAGTACAAGAGGTATTTTCCGGGTTCAGATAACCTTATTGTAAAATCATACTACAAAGACGGTGTTTTACATGGGACATTTCATGAATACTATGAAAATGGACAACCTCATTTTATCGCTCATTATAAGAATGGGGTACAAGAAGGTGCGTATACTTCCTATTATGTAGAGGGAATGAAGAAAACAGAGGCTCAGTTTAAAAACAATCAAATGGTTGGTGTTATGAAAAAATACTATCAATCTGGTGAGCTTCAAATAAAGAATGATATCAAGAAAGGAACTTGGAAAGAATTTTATCCAACAGGTGAGAAAAAAGCGGTTTCTCAAATGTTAGGAGAGAAGAAAAATGGACTTACTGAAGTTTTTGATCAAGAAGGAAATTTAGTTCAGAAAGGTACTTACAAAGAAGGAGTGATTGATGGCGTTTTTTATACCTACTTTCCTAAAACAAATTCGATTAAGAAAGAGAGTCAGTTTGTCAATGGTGCTTTGGAAGGAGAATCGAAAGAATTTTATGAATCAGGTAAAATAAAAGAGATTATCCCTTTCGAAAAAAATAGAGAACATGGTCTGAGAAAAGCTTATTTTCCTAGTGGAGTATTAATGGCAGAAGAAAAAATGCTTGAAGGCCGAACCACTGGAAATTACAAAAACTATTATGAAAGTGGACAATTAAAAGCTGAAATGATTACGGCTTTAGGAAAAGATCAAAAAGGGGTTTTCAGGGAGTATTCTGAACAAGGTGTTTTGCTGAAAGAAGGACATATGCAACAGGGACAAATGAATGGTACCACTGAACTTTTCTATCCAACAGGAAAACCGAAGGCAGTATATCGTTATGCCAAAGGAATCAAGAAAGGAGAACAGAAAGATTTTTATGAGGATGGAACAACCGTTAAATTATTGGAGGTTTATACTAAAAATGGTACGGTACATACCTCAAAAGAGCATTACCCTTCAGGGGTTATCAAAGCAGCAGGAAATTATCTTGGTAAGGTGAAAAATGGAGAATGGAAAACCTATTATGCAGATGGTTCCGTAAAAAGTGTAAAAGTATATCAGAAGGGGTTTGAAGAAGGAGATGCTTTTATTTACAGACAAAATGGAGTCTTGTTGACAAAGGAAAAATATAGAAAAGGAAGAATTGTAGGGATTAGAGTAGAATATCATGAAGATGGGAAAACAGTACTTCATGAGGTTCCTTATGATAAAGGCAATATTTATGGTATGATCAAAAAGTACTATAAAGACGGAACTTTGAGAGAAATTGGGAAAAAATATAAGGAACAGAAGCTTGGATCATGGAAATACTATGATGAAAGTGGTAACTTGGAAAAAGAAGAAATATATGAAAAAGGGAAATTACTGAAAGTAAATTACCCCAACGAATAAAATGCGAATAGATAAATACTTATGGTGTGTACGAGTTTTCAAAACCCGTACCGTTGCAACAGATGCTTGTAAAAAAGAAGAAGTACTACTAAATGGTCAAGTACCTAAGCCTTCACAAAAAGTGAGTATAGGTGATGTAGTAAAGGTAAAGAAAGCTCCAATTTGGAGAACCTACAAAGTTTTAAATGTTATAGATAAAAGGGTAGGTGCCAGTTTAGTAGAAGGTAATATTGAAGATATTACGCCTGAAGAGGAGTTAAGTAAACTTCAGGAATTTATTGATGAGAAAAAATTTTACCTGAGATAAGTACGCTTACTTTATAGTATAGTACTCAAATCATAAAAAAAAGAGGTGTTTGAATAAATACCTCTTTTTTTTAATTGTAAATATATTTAAATTAAGTCTTCAAGCACTCATATATAAATATATTAGTGTGATGTGCTTTATAAACCCTTACTTTGAAAAATATCAATTAAATAACTTAATTAACTAGTGTATGGAGTACATTCACCTTTTACTATTGATAATGTACCTTTCAATTGGTCTTGCTATATGGTCATTTTACAAAACCTACCTAATGAGAGAAGACTCTTCTAGAGGCTCTTCCTTTGGTAATGATGATGATGATAATAACGGCGGATGGCCTACAACTCCTAAAGAACCAGACTTAGACTTGCCTCCAGGAATATTCATTTTACCTCCCAATGCTCCTGATCCTAGCAAAAAAGAACCTCAAGAAGTAACCTTGGTGTAATTACTTTCTTAATTTTTGCCTTAATGTATATGCCTGAGCTGATAAACCTTCTTTATTCGGGATAATTCGAAGCAATGTCTCTAATGTTTTTAGAGTATGTACCTCCAACTTTATTTCTCTGTAAATATTGCATAAACCTGAAAGTGCCCCAAAATGCCTTGGTTCTAATTCTAATGCCCTTTTTAAGTCAGCAACTGCCTTATTGTACTCGCCACGCATATAATAAGCAACGGCTCTTTTATTGTAGACTTCTGCAAAGCTTTTATTGAACATTAAAGCATGTGAGAAAGTAGCAATTGCATCTTTATAATTTTCTCTGGTTAATTGTTCAACACCTAATATGATAACATCATCCAAGAAAGGATCTTCCGTTCTTTGCCAAATTTCAATAATTGAACTTTCTAAATCTGATATTTTTTCACTTTCGGTAGCTTTTTTTAATTCCTTAAAAAGACTATCTACCTCATCTGTATATTGTTTCATAACCGGATTACTTTAGATTTTAGTAAAATTTCATTTACTTTTATACCGCAAAACAGTATTTGTAATTGTATTGCGTCACACAACATTAATACACAAACTCCCTGAAAAAGTTTCTTACAGTTAAATTCATTAGGGAAAAACTTAACATATCTTCATAGTTCATGAGAATAATACAAACAATTCGTGGATTGGTATTTATACTACTGATTGGTTTCTATCAAGTAACTACGGCACAGACTATTAACAGAGCAACCCAAATCATTGATACATTATCTAGCGATGCTTTAAGAGGTAGACAAGCAGGAAGTGAAGGTGAAAAGTTAGCAACAGATTATATCAGTAATGAGTTTAAAAAATTAGGATTAAAACCAGCTGGAGATAATGGTACTTATTTTCAAGTAATGACTAAATTCCAGAAAGTTGTTCAGAAAAATAACCTTTCTATCAATAAAGAAGACTTAACGAAAGATCAGTTTTTTATTGATACAAACGCTGAACAATTGTACTCGAAAAAAGTAAAAGAACTTCAAATTAAAGATGTCCCTTCAGGAAAAACTTTAAAAGAGTTTCGTCAAGAATTATTAGATGAGTCTGCCATCACAATTGTATGGGTAAAGACAAAAGAGCAAAGGAAAGAATTGATCAGTATGCAGTTCAAAGGAAGAAATAAGAAGTATTGGGAAGATGTATCTTCAAAGCATGCTATTATTTGGGTAATTCCTCCTTTGTCGGTAAAAACGAAATTCAAAAAAATCCTTTTGGATTTCAAGCAAGATGTAAAGAAGGCTGAAATGAGAAATGTGATGGCCAAGCTAGAAGGTTCTTCAAAACCTAACGAGGTAGTAATGGTAGGTGCACATCATGATCATATTGGTATTTTGGATGCAGTACAGGGAGATTCTATTGCTAATGGCGCAGATGATAACGCTTCTGGAGTGTCTGCTGTACTTCAGATTGCTGAATACTTTGCAAAAAGAAGAAGAGCGTATGCTAGAACGATATTGTTTACTACATTCTCGGCTGAAGAAATAGGCCTTGTAGGTTCTAAATATATGGCTGATAAAATGTCAGAAGAAGAATTGAAAAACATTGTAGCCATGATTAATATTGAGATGATTGGTAAACCTTCTGCTAATGGTAAAAGAAAGGCGTACATTACAGGTTACAATAAATCAAACTTAGGAAGGTTAATGCAGAAAAACGTTCGAAATGCAAGATTGAAATTCGGATTTTTTGCAGACCCATACCCTGATTTAAAATTATTTATGCGTTCTGATAATGCACCTTTTGCAGCAAAAGGAGTTCCTGCACATACATTTTCTTCTACAGATATTGACTTCGATTCATATTATCATACCGTAAACGATGAAATGAATTCATTAGACTTCCAAAACATTGTGGAAGTAACAAAAGGAATTATTGTTGGAATTGAACCGATCGTTTCGGGAAGAGAAACACCATCTAGAATACGATAAAATGATTTTATAAGGTGTAGCTTTTTTTGTATTTTTGTTGTTTTACAGGTGTGTATTGGGTAGAGTGACTGACCTTATACTTATAAAATGACAGATTAAACCTAATAGGGATAGATGATTTCATTAAAAAATATAGTGCTATTGTTTTTTGCTTTTGGAGTTGTATTCAACGCATCAGCTCAAATCAATAGGGTAGGGGTGAAAAGTGAGTGGGCTACAAATGTAGACAATTCATCTATTTCATTGTACGAATATGAAAGCTTGGTGCCTAAAGATGCTTTTCAAAGTATTGACAATCCTAGATTTTATAACGAGGAAAGTGCAGCAGAGGAGTATTCCGAAGAAAGTAATGTAGTCGTAGTAGCAGCCGGTAGGGAATTTAAAGCCTATCCATTAGACTTTTTGATGTATCATCAAGTCATCAATGACAGAATAGGAGGAATGCCTATAGCAATTACCTATTGTCCTTTAACGGATGCAGTGCAGGTTTATGAAAGACGATTCCAATACAAAGGTGTACAAAGAGAGTTAACTTTTAATCCATCAGGAATGATCAGAAAGAGTAATATCATTTTATATGATACTCAATCTGAGTCATGGTGGCAACAATATAATGGTAAAAGCTATACGGGCGAATTCAAAGGGCATGAACTGACGAAGTACCCTGCATTAAGAATGACGATGAAACAATACTATGAAAATTATAAGTATGGTTTAGTCATGAAGTTTAATGAAAGGGATGAGTTGCTGCCTTATGGTAAAAACCCTTATTATAATTATGATAATGTATTGGTTGAAAAACCACTTTATCTCAATTATATGCCAAATGAAAGGCTCATGCCTATGGAAAGAGTGGTAGCGGTGGCATTGTTGGATGAGCACGTAATTTATCCTTTAGAGGATGTGAAAGATAGAGGAGTCATCAATGATAAACCGTTGGATATGTATATCGCAGTCTTTTATGATGGAGCTTCTACTTCAATGTTGGAAGGAAGAGCAATTCATTCCAATAAAAAGATAGGGTCAGTGGCTGTCTACTCCTCATTTCATGAAGGTCAATCCTTGACATTTTCTAAAGAAGGAGATGTTTTTAAAGATGAGCAAACTCAATCTATTTGGAATTTTAGTGGCAGATGTATTGAAGGAGAATTGAAAGGACAACAGCTGAAAATGTTGAATTTTTCTCAAAACTTTTCATTTCCTGCACTCGATTTTTATCCGAATAGTCTGATTTACAATATAAATTGGTAATCTTCGCTAATAGATTTATATTATTTTCAAAACATCTTTAAATTTGTATATCTATATTAAGGGAAGATGAATTAATTTATCCTACTGTTACAAAGGCTTCCTTAAAACAAATGAACTAAACGTTTACTTTTTTATAGTAGTTGGAGTGACAAAAAGTTATAGTTAATCTCTTTTTTTTTGAGGTATTTAGTGAAAAGTAAAATAGCTCTTTGCTAATAGATTAAGTTAATAAATGAAAGATTTCAAAGCCGTAAAATTATCATACAAAAATACTCCTTTAGATGTTAGAGGACAGTTTTCGCTTTCTCAGCAAGATTGTGAAGACCTGCTAAAGGTATATCAAAATGATGAGCGTGTGAATGAGCTGTTGTTGGTTTCTACTTGTAACCGAACAGAAGCTTATTACATGGCCGATGAAGATCTTTCAAAAGATATCATAAATAAAATCTGTACGCTCAAAGCGGTAGAAGAAGATAAAGCTTACAAATACTTTGAGTCAATGTCTTCAGCTTCAGATGCTCAAATGCATTTGTTTAGGGTTGCTATGGGACTTGAAGCTCAAGTAGTCGGAGATATTCAAATCTCAAGCCAAGTGAAAAGAGCCTATCAGTGGACTGCTGATCATGAAATGGCAGGGCAGTATTTGCATCGACTTATGCACACCATTTTCAATGCCAACAAGAGGGTACAAATTGAAACTGAATTTAGAGACGGAGCTGCTTCTGTATCTTATGCAGCAGTAGAGATGATTGATGAAATCACTTCTGATGTTTCTAACCCTAAAATACTCGTTGTAGGACTTGGAGAGATTGGTACTGATGCAGTCAGAAACCTTCAAAATACGGACATCACTGATGTGACAATCATGAACCGTACGCTGACTGTTGCGGAGGAATTAGCAGCCGAAACAGGGTATCAGGTAAGAGATTTTTCAGAATTATGGAAAGCAGCAAAAGAAGCAGATGTGATTATATCCTCACTTCCAATTGCTGACTATTTTAATGCTGAAAATGTAAAAACACTTGATATTTTAGCTTTCAAGTGTTTTATGGATCTTTCTGTTCCAAGATCAGTTGCTGTTGATGTAGAGAAAATCCCCGGAGCATTGGTTTATACTGTTGATGATATCAATGCAAGAGCAGATAAAGCTTTAGAAAAACGTTTGAATTCAATTCCTAAAGTAGAAGCTATCATTGAAGCATCATTGACAGAGTTTAATAAAAGAACTCAAGAGATGGAGTATTCGCCAATTATTAAAGGATTGAAGAGTACATTGGAGGATATTAGATGTAGAGAGGTTCAGAAGTACGAAAAAGATCTGACTTCTAAAGAGAAGAAGAATATTGATAAAATCACGAAAAACTTATTAAATAAGATTGTGAAGATTCCTGTTCTTCAGTTAAAGACTACATCAAATATTGATAAAAAAGAAGGACAAAAAATGGGTAAAATCATAAGTGACCTTTTTGATTTGGATAAGAAATAGCTATAAAAATATAAGCATAAAAAAACGAGAGCAACCTTTTTAAAGATTGCTCTCGTTTTTTTATGCTTGAATTGAAAATTAATTTATTTCTTTGCTTTCAATTTTGCTTCATTTGGATTTACCTCTGGGAGAGGAAGCGGTTCGCCAGCTGCTCCAAATGATCTTATGAAGAAAAATAAACCCGCTAAAACGGCAGGGATACTTAACCATTGCCCCATGTTTAAAGTCATTGTAGCTTCAAATGCCACTTGATCTTCTTTGAAAAATTCCCAAACGAAACGCATTCCGAATACTAATACTAAGAATAAACCGAAAGTTCTTCCTTGGCGTAATTCAAATTTTTCATTTTTATAAATAGCACCTAAGATAAAGAAGATAATCAAATAAGTGATTGATTCGTATAATTGTGCAGGGTGCCTTGGTGTCAATGGATCAGAAACGTGTGCACGCTCAAAAATAAATGCCCAAGGGAGGTCAGAAGGTCTACCAATGATCTCTGAGTTCATAAGGTTACCTAAACGGATAAAACAACCCGCTAAAGCAACAGGGATCACTACACGGTCTAGAATCCATAACCATGGTTGATCAGGTCTTTTCTTACTGTAAAGGTAAAGTGCAGTGATGATACCAATTGCACCACCATGACTTGCTAATCCACCTTTCCAGATTTGAATGATTTCAACGGGGTTGCGTAAATAATAATCAGGTTGATAGAAAAAGACATGTCCAAGTCTAGCCCCGACAATTGTAGCAATTACTACATAGATCAACAATGCATCAGCATCAGATTCAGGTCTATTCTCAATTACAAATATTTTTGCAATCAGCCATGTACCTATAAAGAAACCAAGCGAGAATAAAAGTCCGTACCAACGTACGGGTAAAATGCCTGGTAAAATTTCTGGGTTAATGTCCCAGTGAATGAATGTTAGTATTGCTTCCATAGCACAAATATGTAAAATGAAGTCGTAACAAAAAAAGCATCTCGTAAATTTAGAGTGATGTTTATGTAAACTTAAGAACCAAGTACACTATCTAAGAACATCACTTTTGAGATTTCAGAACGACTCTTTTATTTTTATTAATTTTTATCCGATATAAGTGAGGTGTCTGTAAGAATATATTTCTCAGCACCGTTCTTATCGATGTTAAGGTACAGAAGGCCTTGTTCTCTTAAGGCCTCCAGTTTATTCTTTACTTCTATTGCAGGAGCTTTTGACGCAAGACAAACTGCAGCAACGCTGATTCCATCTTTTTGTTTAGCAGCCAGAGCAATAACAGTAGCGTCATTTAAAGCAAGTTTATTTTTTGGTGTATGCTGTTCATTTTTGTCTCCTTTATTAGGAAACTTTTGATTGATAAAAACACCTAAAGTTATTGCCGAAATAAAGGCAAGTACAGCTATAATAATGACGCTCATAATTTATTACTTTGAACCTGTAAATTTCATTCTAGGATTTGGAGAAGTACTTAATGCTTCAAAATCTTCTCCTTCATACTGATAGTGAGCTGCTATTGCAATCATAGCGGCATTATCAGTACAGTGTTCAAATTCAGGAATAAATACATTCCATCCTAATTTTTTTCCTTCTTCTAAAAGTGTATTTCTTAAACCTGAATTGGCCGAAACACCTCCTGCAATTCCAATCTCTTTAATATTTAATTCTTTGGCAGCCTTCTTTAGCTTTTTCATTAAAATACTGATGAGTGTAAATTGAATACTTGCACAAAGGTCTGCTTTATTCTTCTCTACAAAATCAGGATCTTTCTGAGTTTCTTTTCTCATGAAATTAAGAAAGGCAGTTTTTATACCACTAAAAGAAAAATTATAATCAGGAATGTTCACATTCGGGAATTTAAATTTTGTAGGGTCACCCTCTTTTGCAAACTTATCAATAAATGGACCTCCGGGGTAATCCAATCCCATAATTTTGGCTGTTTTATCAAAAGCTTCACCAACAGCATCATCAATTGTCTCACCAATGACTTCCATTTCCAGAGGTGATTTGACAACAACTAGTTGAGTGTGGCCTCCACTAACCGTTAAGCATAAAAAAGGAAAATTAGGCTGGGGTGCATCAATGAAATGTGCAAGGATGTGAGCCTGCATATGATTTACTCCAATCAAAGGTTTTTTGAGTGCCATAGCCATTCCTTTTGCAAAGGATGCACCTACGAGTAGGGCTCCCAATAGACCGGGTCCTTTTGTGAAGGCTATTGCATCTAAGTCAGATTTATTTATATTGGCTTCTGTAAGCGCTTCATTAACTACAGGAAGAATATTCTTTTGATGAGCTCTTGAAGCAAGTTCAGGAACTACGCCACCGTATTTTTGGTGTATTTCTTGCGTAGACACTATATTGCTAAGTACAGCTCCATTTTTTACAACTGCTGCAGAGGTTTCATCGCATGAAGACTCTATGGCTAATATTATTCCGCTCATGGTGTATATTTTCTTTGTCAATTAGATCGCAAAATTACATTACTTGAAGGGAATTACCTTAAAAAAAGGGAACCATTAACGACAATATTATTTTATCAAATAAAAAGATGAGTTTACATACAAATACGGAAGAACTATATACTCGCTATAATTCATTGAATAATGTTGAGCTCTCAAGAGAACACTTTCAGACTTTATTCATCTATTTTCCATGTTTATTAATTGTGGCTTCTGACGGTGTAGTAGATGAAGAAGAATGGGTTTTTGTGAAATACCTGGCAAAGTTTATGGCCGAAGGATATAAAAACTCATTGACTAGGACAGAGCTGGAAAATTTACAAAAGGTCTACTACAATGAACTAGAATACCTTGTCAATAACTTAGAGCAATGGAAAGATCCTTTTCTAGATACCCTCAAAAGTTATTTAGATCAAAATGATGATGAGAAGGATGATATCTTAGATATTCTTCACCTATTTGCTGATGCTTCTGATGGGGTCAGTGATGACGAGGAAGAAGCGATTGAAGAAATTTCAAAACGTTTGAACTTAGAATAAAAAAATAAGGGATTGAAACAATGAAGTTCAATCCCTTATTTTTTATATCAAAATTCGATTAGTTTTTTACTAATGTCATTTCTTCAATCAATCGAGGGCATTCGCCATATTTATCTACAATAAATAATACATATCGAATATCCACAATAATATTTCTACATTTCACGGGGTCAAACATTAAGTCTGACATCGTAGATTCCCAAGTTCTGTCGAAGTTAATGCCAATCAACTGACCTTCCGCATTGATTACTGGAGAACCAGAGTTACCACCCGTAGTATGGTTTGAACCAGTGATACAAACCATCATTTTTCCATCTTCCCCGTATTGACCATAATCTTTATTTTTATAAAGGTCCATCAATTTTTGAGGAACATAGAATTCATGAGTTTTAGGAACATCTGTTCTTCTTTTTTCAATCACACCTTCAAGAGTAGTGTAATATTTAAATTCAACGCCATCTCTTGGTTCTGAACCTTCAATTTTACCATAAGTAACTCTTAGGGTACTGTTGGCGTCAGACCAATACTGCTTACTTGCACCTTTCACATTGGCAACGTATTCTCTGTTCGGGAATACCTCTTTTAGTGCTTTAACATAAGTACGCATTGACAAATCGATTTCTTTACTTAATCGATCATATTCATCCGCAATTTGGTCACGGTATATATCATTGATTTCTTTTCCAATAACAAAAGCTGGATCTTTAGCTATTTTCTTGTAAATACTTTCTTGAGATCCATTCAGTACTTTCATTAGTTTTTCTTCATTAGAGAAAAGACTCTTTTTGTATACTGTTTGTGCTAATTTTTCAAAATCTTCCTTTTCCTTAGCTTTGGCAAATGAAGAAGGTAAGAACGAGGCGTCAATAGCGTCAGAATACATAGATGATGCAGAAATAAAGACTTCTTTATCAGTTGCTAGATCATAATTCTTATAAAATGCTTTTGCACTACCTTTTAGTTTTTTTAATGCCATGCTAAACTCAGGCGTACCAGGCTTTTGTTTTTTTAAAGCGGTAAAACCTAATGAAAAACGAAGAATTTCAGGACCATAATACAACTCCTCAATGTAAAGGTCTCTTCCTAATTGATATTTTTCAATGGCCTTGAAGCTTTCTTGGAATTTGTTTAATAAGCTTTCGTACTCTTTGTTACCCTTTACGGCTTTTGCAAACATTTCCTCTTGCTCATTCTTCTTTTCGATGGCATCAAGTCTTTTCAGTCCTTTACTTTCACCAATCCATTTTTTATAAGCATTTGCCACACGTGCCTTTTTTGCAGAATATTTAATTCTTACAGCATCGTCAGCAGCCATATTCTTGTCATAGATTGCAATGGTCTTCTCACGCATCGCAATTTTGATAGGGTTAGATGTGTCTACAGTGTATGAAACCCCATCTGAAGGTAAATACTGTTTCGTTCTTCCTGGGAACCCATAAACCATTGTAAAATCATCAGGTTTTACACCGCTCAATGAGATTGGGAAGTGGTATTTTGGAGTGTAAGGAACGTTATCTTCAGAGTATTCAGCAGGTTTACCTTCTTTGTCGGCATAGATTCTGAAAATAGAGAAGTCACCAGTATGACGAGGCCATACCCAGTTGTCAGTATCACCACCGTATTTGCCAATAGAAGAAGGTGGAGCAAATACCAATCGAATATCTTTGAAAGTCTCCATGATAAACATGTAATATTCATTACCATAGAAGAAAGGCTTAATGATAAAGTCGTAATGCGTTCCTTTTATTGCCGCTTCACCCACTTTTTCAATATTAGCTTGAATAATTTCTTGACGTTTTTCTTCATCCATGCCGTCTTTTACACCGTCAAGAATACTTTTTGTTACATCATCAATTCGTACTACAAAACTAACAGTCAGTCCATTATTGGGAAGTTCTTCACCAAAAGATTGAGCAGCAAACCCGTCTGTTAGTAAATCGTTTTCAACAGTGGAGTGTGATTGGATTTGTCCATAACCACAATGATGATTCGTCAAGATAAGTCCTTTATTCGAAACTACTTCACCTGTACAACCTCTACCAAACCAAACCACAGCATCTTTCATACTGGATTTATTGACAGAGTAGATATCTTCTGCTGTTAATTTAAAGCCATTGGCTTGCATGTCATCTTCATTGAGTTGTTGTAGTAATGAAGGGAGCCACATTCCTTCATGTGCGATAGAAGATAATGGAGCCAATATACATGCAACCACTAAAAAGTGTATGTATTTTTTCATTTCAATTAAGAATAAGTGTTTATAAAATATGGTTAATCACTATAGCACTGTAGCTGTATAGAACAGTAGCATTGAGGTAGTATATTAAGTTAATTTTTTTGTCTTACATCAACAAAAAGTTTAACGAAAAAAATCAATACACTACTAAATGCTATTTTCTATTTCAGACGTATAAAAATAGTGCTATGAAAAAGCCGAAATTGATTATCCAACTTCGGCAAATTTGATATTTTTTGATGACTCTTGAAATGAGTGGAGTCATTTAATTAGTCAATGAAATTAAATATCCTTTTCCATCTGATCATTGAAGCATCAGGATTTCTATCCATAGACATCCAAACCATTACAGCTTTACCAATGATGTGATCAGCAGGTACATAACCCCAGTAGCGTGAATCTAGAGAGTTGTGTCTGTTGTCACCCATCATAAAGTAGTAATTTTGTTGTATGGTATAAGTGTCTTGAACTTGACCATCAATAGATAACTGACCATCTTTGAATACAACATTTTCGTTGTCTTCGTATTTGGTGATGATGTCTTTATACTGTGACCAGTTGTCGTTTGTAATTTTTACGACATCACCTTCTTTAGGAATATAAAGAGGACCGAAGTTATCAATACTCCAAACGTTGTTAGGATTTTGAGGGAAAACAGATGGATCTTCTCTTGCGTAAATTTTCTCTACGCTTTCGATAAAATCTAATTTTCTCAATTCCTTCGCTGTATGAAGAGGAAGCATTGCAGAGTAAGTAAATTTACCCTCTGGTCCAGGAATCATTTTCAGTCTATAATGCCCTACATTGTTATAATCGTAAGCATAAACATTATATCTTTCTAATGTTCTTTTCCCAATTTGAGCGTTAGAAACTATTCTATATTGTGTTTCACTGTCTTCTGGAACTTCCACACGGTTGCCGTTAATGAAAACTTCCTGGTTTTTGATCTGAAGAGTATCACCCGCTATACCAATACATCTTTTGATATAATTGAGTTTCATATCAGAAGGGAAGCCTTCCTCTGCAGGGTAGTTAAATACTACGACATCATTGTTTTTGACGTCCGTAAAACCAGGTAATCTAAATTGTGGTAGTTGAATCCAGTCTAAAAAAGAAGGAATCTGAGTACCCCAAATAGTTTGGTGGGTTAAAGGAAGTTGAAGCACTGTTTTAGGCGTTCTTGGACCATAATGTACCTTACTTACAAATAGATAATCACCTACAAGAAGTGATTTTTCCATAGAAGAGGTAGGAATAGTAAACGCCTCAAATGCAGCCCAACGGATTAGTGTTGCCGCAATAACAGCAAAAATCAAGGCGTCAGTCCATTCCTGAACGACACCTTTTTTCTTTTTATCTTTTTTATTGCTCATTGTTTTTTCTAAGTCAGATTAATTTACAATGCTAGCATGTCTTGCATACCGAAGATACCTTCTTTTTGATGCAACCATTCACCTGCTAATACAGCACCAAGAGCAAAACCCTTTCTTGTGAAAGCAGTGTGTTTGATATCAATTCTATCAATTTCTGAAGTATAAGAAACCTCGTGCGTACCTGGTACTTCTGGCTCTCTTACTGCTTCAATTTCAATACCATTATCAACCGCTTCATCTTCTCCCTGAAGCGTCCATTTGTCAACTCCTTCAAAGTTTTCAATAACACCTTCCGCTAAAGTAATAGCAGTACCAGAAGGAGCATCTAATTTTTGAGTGTGATGAATTTCAACCATTGAAGATTTGTATTCAGCGTTGAAAGCACTCATCATTTTGGCTAATTTCTTATTTAATTCAAAGAAAATATTTACGCCTAAGCTGTAATTGGAAGCATAGAAGAAAGCGGTTTTATTTTCTTTAGTCGTTGTTTCTACTACTTCTTTTTGCTCTAACCAGCCAGTAGTACCAGAAACAACTCTGATTCCTTTATCCAGGCATTTTTTGATATTAGCATACGCAGCACTTGGTTGTGTAAACTCAATGGCAACATCTACTGAAGCAGGATCAATAGTGTCCAAGTCAGAAGCATTGTCTTTATCAATAATACCGGCAATATTATGTCCTCTTTCTTTTAATATTTGTTCAATGGTTTGACCCATTTTGCCATATCCAATTAATAGAAAATTCATTTGTTATTTTATTTTGAACTTAATTTTAAAGATACCGTCATTCCTACTGCAGGAAGTCCAGTGTAAGGATCTGCTATCGCTGCAGGTTTCACTTTCATTGATAGATCCTCACTGATATCATAGTATTTTAAATGTTGGTCTACTGCTGCATCTAAAGCCCCTAATAGATACCACATGCATGATAATATAATCATGAAGTCACGGTCTCTTCTGAAATTATCTCTTCGCTGACGCAAGTTGTCAACTGACAAGTTTTGATAAATTTCAGGGATTAGATGATCGTTTGTTGGGTCTGCATCTGCTTTGTAAGCAAGCCAGTGTCCCGTTTCAACCATATTATTATGATTGAATTGTACGAAGTAAATAAAAACAGTCATACCACCATAAAGCAATGGTAACTTCCAAAGCTTGCGATTGTAAATCTGTCCTAAACCAGGTACTGCAATAGTATAAAAAGAAGCTTTTGTTGGCTCAGTAATGTATTTGTACTGTGTCTTTTTTTCCTTCTTTCTTGCTTTTTGGTCAATATGGTTAGGTATTGCAGAAATAGAACTCAAAGAATCCAACGATTTTTGATTTCGTTCTTCTGCTGATAATCCATCATCTCCATCAGTGGACTCTTCTTTCTGAGGTATTGTTTGAGCAACCCCTTTAGAAGCACTGAAGAAAACAAAAAATGATGTGATGAATATAAAAGCGATATGTACGCACTTGTTGAGCATTAGTGAGTTTTTAAAATATCTAAGATGCGATTGAGGTCTTCAATGGATTGATAAGGTATTTTAATTTCTCCCTTACCATCATCTGCATTCTTTATTTTAATTTGAGTACCAAAATGTGTAGACAGATCTCTTTGTAAACGGCTGAATTCAAAATCAAGAGGTTCTTTCTTTGATTTCGCTTTAGCACTTAGAGGATCTTTCCCTTGAATGATATCTCTAACTAGGTTTTCAGTTTTTCGAACAGAAAGTTCACTTTTGACAACAGTATCATACAATGCTAATTGTACTTCAATACTGTTTACATTAACCAAAGCCCTAGCATGACCCATTGAAATAACACCTTTTCTTAATCCGCTTTGGATCTCAGGTGGTAATTTTAATAATCTAAGGTAATTGGCAACTGTAGATCTCTTTTTTCCAACTCTATCTCCTAGTTCTTCTTGCTTCAATTCACATTCGGCAATTAAACGTTGATAAGAGATAGCAACTTCAATAGGGTTTAAGTCTTCCCTCTGAATGTTCTCAATCAATGCCATTTCTAGCATCTGAGTATCATTGGCTCCTTTGATATAAGCAGGGATTTTTTCTAATCCCGCCATTTTTGAAGCTCTCCAACGACGCTCTCCAGAAATGATTTGATATTGTTGGTCCGTAAGTTTTCTTACAGTAATTGGTTGAATAATGCCTTGTACTCGAATTGAATCAGCTAATTCTTTTAACGCTTCGTCTTGAAATTCTAAACGTGGCTGAAAAGGATTTCTTTCAACATAGTCAATAGAAATCTCATCAAGTTTCTCTACCACAGTAATACTTGTGGGTTGATTTTCTTCAACCTCTTTTTGTGCAGTAGATGTACTTGTTTCTGTTTTATTACTTTCACCAAGTATGGCACCAAGTCCTTTACCAAGTGCTTTTCTTTTTTTTAAGGTCTTTTTTTCAGAGTTGTCCGGCATATTCTATTTTCGCCAATATCAAAGGTTATAAAAATTTATTGTACCTAATTTTAGGTTAGGCTTTAACGGGTATATTATTTTTTGTGAGTATTTCTTGCGCCAAGTTCAAATAACAAACGGCCCCTTTGCTAACGGCATCATGAGCAATAACAGGAACACCAAAACTTGGAGCTTCACTTAATTTAATATTTCTTGGAATAATAACATCAAATACCAGGTCGTTTAAGTGTTTTTTCACTTCTTCAACCACTTGGTTCGATAAACGTAAACGCGTATCGTACATTGTCATCAAAATACCCTCAATTAAAAGATTCGGATTTAATCTTGATTGAATTAATTTGACAGTATTTAATAATTTATCCAAACCTTCAAGAGCATAAAACTCACATTGTACAGGTACAATTACAGAGTCAGCAGCAGTTAGTGCATTGACCGTAATTAAACCTAATGAAGGGGAACAATCAATAATGATGAAGTCATAAGAGTCTTTGATTTTCTCTAATGCTTTCAACATTCTTGTTTCTCTATCTTCAATATCGATCATTTCGATTTCAGCACCTACCAAATCAATATGGGAAGGGATGATGTCTAAATAATCATATTCTGAATTTATAATAATATCACTAACATTGATGTCTTCCACCATGCAGTTATAGATACTTTTTCTCTCTTCTTTGGGGTCAAGATTCAGTCCTGAAGTTGAGTTTGCTTGTGGATCGGCATCTACCAAAAGAGTATTATATTCCATTGCTGCAAAACTTGCGGCAAGGTTGACTGCAGTTGTTGTTTTACCAACACCACCTTTTTGATTGGCTACAGCGATTATTTTTCCCATGAATATCTCTTTCTAAATTTTGTTTGTCTACAAATATAGTTTTAATTCATACACATTTAAAAAAAGTCACTACTTTATTCAAAGTGTATGAAATTCATAACCTTTATTTGAAAAATATTGTAAATATCGGGGCAAAACGTACTTTAAATTCTTTTCTGCTTTAATACTATCATGGAAAACGATGATAGACCCATTCTCCGTATTTTTAATAGCTGCTTTTAAACAACTTTCTTTTTTATAATTCTTATTGTAGTCTCTCGTCAGCACATGCCACATGATAATTTCATAATCAACTAGAAGTTGTTGCATCATTTTTTTTCCTACTTGACCATGAGGAGGTCTAAAGAGAGGTTTTCCTGATTCAACATTGTATAGTGGATTACTTTTCATGATAGTATCGCATTCCTTTACATTTTGTAGGTAATTGGGTAGACTTTTTTTCCAATACTGTAAGTGATTGAAGGTGTGATTACCAACTTTGTGACCGTGTTCTAGTACTTGCTGATATACTTCTGGGTGTTTGCGGATATTATCCCCAACACAGAAGAATGTTGCTTTTGCATTATATTTTTTGAGCTCATCTAACACCCAAGGGGTGATTTCAGGTATAGGACCGTCATCAAATGTTAGATATAATATAGGAGAGGTAGTAGCCTCCTTTTTCCAGACTAGACTTGGGAAAATTTTATTTCTAAAAATACTACCTACTTTTTGAATCATATGACAACACTTTAGTGCATTTTTCACAAATATAATAGATATGAAAAATGATTAGGAATGATATTTATAACATAGCTTTAATTTATTAAAATCAATGTTTCAACTATGAAATTAAAGAAAAAAACAGTTTAGACTTCGTAATTATTTATAAAAACTAACCCTTCATTCGTATATATATTTGCAAAATAAAAGGTAAGGTCTTTATATTTGATGTAAACAATGATCGAAAATGTTGAAGAAAACGCAAAATATCGTCCTTATTATTATTAATACTATTGTCGTCCTTCTCAAAGGAAGATAATGGCAGGATCTTATATTGCATAAATCATAATAAAGAACGGCCATTGTCAAGACTAATAAATTCTGACAGTGGTTTTTTTATTGCTCAAACATTCAAGTCATTCATTTAAGTAGTTAGGTAACCAATAAAGTCTTCTGCCATGTTGAAATATTATGACAAAGATACAGTGATTTTCCATAATGGAGAATTCGTGAAAGCTGAAGAGGCAAAGGCTGATTTATTTTCTCAGTCATTGCACTATGGTAATGGTGTTTTTGATGCTGTAAGGGCTTATGATACAGCATTAGGACCGCATATTTTTAAAGCAAAAGAACACTACACACGTTTTTTAGAGGCCGCAAAAACAATGCACCTCGACTTACCTTACAGTGTAGATGAACTGGTGGGGATTACTTATCAACTACTTGAAGAAAACGGTTTCACTGATGCATATGTTAGACCATTAGTATATGCAAGTGCCAATATGGATTTAACACCTACTAAAACGCATAACTTATTTATTGCGGCTTGGAGATGGGATAAATTCTTAGGAAAAGACTTATTAGATATTACAATATCAAAATATACACGTCCTAGTCCTTATTCATTTAATGTGGAGGCAAAAATTTCTGGACACTATATTAATAGTATAGTATCTATTGCAGAAGCAAAAGACAGAGGTTTTGATGATGCTTTATTATTAGATGTAGAAGGATATGTAGCAGAGGGAACAGGAGCCAACTTCTTCTTTGAAAAAGGAGGTAAACTTTATACTTCTCAAAAAGGACACATCTATCCAGGAATTACAAGAAATGTGGTTTTCGGAATTGCTAAAAGCTTAGGCGTTGAAGTAGTAGAAGGACAATTTAAACCGGAAGATTTAAAAGATATCGATGGAGCGTTCTTCACTGGTACTGCAGCCCAAATTACAGGGATTAGCAGTATTGATCGTCAGCCAATGAAAAAGAACTGGGAAGATACAATTGGTTGTGAAGTGTTTGAGAAATACAGACAGTTCGTAACTCAAAGTGAGTACGATAACTACTCCATCATTTAATGTACTAATCAGACAAACTAATAGATATTAAAAGATTATGGCAGAGATGTTAAACAAGCATAGCCGCACAATTACTCAAGACGATACACAGCCTGCAGCTCAGGCCATGTTATACGGTATCGGCTTAACAGAGGAGGATATGAACAAGCCTCAAATCGGTATTGCTAGTACTGGATATGAGGGGAACACATGTAACATGCACTTGAACGGCTTGGCTGCTGAAGTCAAGGTCGGTGTTCAAAAGTCAGACATGGTGGGCTTGATTTTCAATACGATTGGAGTAAGTGATGGTATCACTAACGGTACTATTGGTATGCGTTACTCTCTTCCTTCAAGAGATATCATTGCTGATTCAGTAGAAACTGTAACAAACGGACAATTCTACGATGGTTTAATTACTGTAGTAGGTTGTGATAAAAATATGCCAGGTGCCATGATGGCAATGTGTCGTATCGATCGTCCAACAATCATGTTGTATGGTGGTACTATTGCTTCAGGATGCTGGAAAAAGAAAAAATTGAACATTGTATCTGCTTTTGAAGCATTAGGTGAAAAAATCGCCGGTACAATTTCAGAAGAAGACTACAAAGGTGTAATCAAAAATGCTATTCCTGGTGCTGGTGCTTGTGGTGGTATGTATACTGCTAACACAATGGCTTCAGCGATCGAGGCAATGGGTATGAGTTTACCTTACTCTTCATCAAACCCTGCAGTAAGTCAAAACAAAAAAGACGAGTGCCAGAACTTAGGTCCTGCTATTCGTAACCTTTTAGAGCTTGACTTAAAACCATCAGATATCTTAACAAAAGCATCTTTTGAAAATGCATTGGCTGTAATTATGGCTTTAGGTGGATCAACAAACGCTACATTGCACATGTTGGCTATCGCGAAAGCAGCAGACGTTGAGTTGACATTAGATGATATTCAAAGAGTTTCTGATAAAGTACCATTCTTCGCAGACTTGAAACCTTCAGGTAAATACTTGATGGAAGATGTATTTGCAGTAGGTGGTATCCCTGCAGTAATGAAAACATTATTGAACTGGGGCTTATTAGACGGTTCTTGTATGACTGTTACTGGTAAAACAATTGCTGAAAACTTGGCAGATGTTGATCCACTAGGTAGCGATCAAGACTTGATGAGACCTCAAGACAATCCAATCAAATCAACTGGTCACTTACAAATCCTTTACGGAAACTTAGCAACAGAAGGTTCTGTAGCGAAGATTACGGGTAAAGAAGGTGAGAAATTCGTAGGTCCTGCAAAAGTATTCAACGATGAGTTTGCTGTGATTGAAGGTATTTCTAACGGAGAAGTGAGTAAAGGTGAAGTAGTTGTGATCCGTTACGAAGGTCCAAAAGGTGGTCCTGGTATGCCGGAGATGTTAAAGCCAACTTCAGCAATTATGGGTGCAGGTCTTGGTAAAGACGTAGCCTTGATTACTGACGGACGTTTCTCAGGTGGTACTCACGGTTTCGTAGTAGGACATATCACACCTGAAGCAGCGGTTGGTGGTAACTTAGCATTAGTAGAAGATGGTGATATCATCACAATTGATGCCGTTAGTAACAAAATCGAAGTAGCAGTTTCTGACGAGGAATTGGCAGAAAGAAGAAAGGCATGGGTTGCACCAGAGCCTAAGTTTAAGAAAGGAATCTTATATAAATATATAAAAACAGTTTCTTCAGCATCTGAGGGATGTGTTACTGATGAATTTTAATCAGTAATTAGAGAAGTACAAAATTGTTTCAATATGAGTACAGCGACAAAAGAAATGGCCAAAGAAGCAAAGACAGTAGGTCAAAAACCACAAAGAGTTACAGGAGCAGAGGCAGTGTTAATGGCACTTGTAGAGGAAGGAGTTGATACACTCTTTGGGTACCCAGGTGGAGCGATTATGCCTGTGTATGATAAGCTCTATCATTATGAGGACAAGTTAAACCACATTCTTGTACGCCACGAGCAGGGTGCTGCTCATGCTGCACAAGGATATTCTCGAGTCAATCATAAAGTGGGTGTCTGTGTTGCAACTTCTGGTCCAGGAGCGACAAACTTGATTACAGGTCTTGCAGATGCAATGATCGATTCTACTCCAATGGTAGCAATCACTGGTCAAGTAGCTTCTCATTTGTTAGGAACTGATGCATTCCAAGAGACAGATGTTGTAGGTATCTCTACTCCAGTTACGAAGTGGAACTACCAAGTAACAAAAGCATCTGAAATTCCTGAAGCGATTGCAAAAGCTTTCTACATTGCAAAAAGCGGTCGTCCAGGTCCTGTATTGATTGATATTACAAAGGATGCTCAATTTGAAGAGGTTGACTTTGAATATAAACCTTGTACAAAAGTACGTAGTTACAAGCCAGTGCCAGTTGCTTCTGAGGAATCAATTGAAGCGGCAGCTGATTTAATCAACAAGGCGAAAAAACCATATATCTTGGTAGGTCATGGTGTAATGCTTTCTAAAGCCGAAAATGAGTTACTCGCTTTCGCTGAAAAAGCAGGAATTCCAATGGCATCAACGCTATTAGGTTTGTCAGCTGTTCCTCATGATCACCCACTATATGTTGGTTATTTAGGAATGCATGGTAACTATGGGCCGAATATCAAAACAAATGAGTGTGATCTTTTGATTGCTGTAGGTATGCGTTTTGATGACCGTGTTACAGGTGATTTAAAAAGATATGCAAAGCAGGCGAAAGTAATTCATATTGAAATTGATCCATCAGAGATCGATAAAAATGTCAAAACTGATGTAGCTGTCATTTCAGATGCAAAAGCGGCTTTAGAAAGAATTACTCCTAAGTTGAAAGAAGCAAAACATGAAGAATGGTTAGCTGAATTCCATGCTTGTGATGAAATCGAACAGAAAGAAGTTAAAGATTATGCATTAGGTTCTTCTACTGAAAAAGTGAAGATGTCTGAGGTAATCAAAATGCTTTCTGATAAAACAAAAGGTGAGGCGGTAGTCGTTACTGATGTTGGACAACATCAAATGGAAGCCTCTCGCTATTATGAATTCAAACGTACAGATAGTATTGTAAGTTCTGGTGGTTTGGGAACTATGGGATTCGCATTACCTGCTGCATTAGGAGCAGCAATGGGAGCACCTGATAGAACAGTCGTTTCTATTTCTGGAGATGGCGGTTACCAAATGACAGTACAAGAATTAGGGACAATATTCCAATATAAAATCCCTGTAAAGATTCTAGTACTTAACAATAGTTTCCTTGGAATGGTACGTCAATGGCAAGAATTATTCTTCGATAGTCGTTACTCATTCACTGAAATGGTAAATCCAGATTTTGTGAAGTTAGCTGAATCATACTATATCAAAGCTGACAAAGCAGAGACAAGAGAATCTTTAAGTGATAAAATGGACGAATGGTTAAACGCTGAAGGACCATGTTTCTTGGAAGTAGTTGTGGAAAAAGAATCAAACGTTTTCCCAATGATCCAAACAGGTGCTGCAGTTTCAGAAGTTCGTTTGAAGTAAAAAATTAAGATTATGGAAAAGCAAAGATTCACATTATCCATTTTTACAGAGAACGTAGTAGGCTTAACGAACCGTATCTCCATCATCTTCACAAGAAGAAAAATCAATATTGAAAGCTTAACTACTTCAGCTTCGGAGATTGAGCACGTTCACCGTTTTACGATTGTATTCTATTCAGATTGTAAAGAATCAGCGGAAAAGGTAGCAAAGCAAATTGAGAAGCAAATTGATGTGGTGCGTTGTTTCCTTTATGAAGACAGCGAAACAATCTATCAAGAAGTAGCTTTATATAAAGTAGCAGTTGATAACCTAAAAGATTCAGATATGGTCGAGGAGATCGTAAGAAAGAATCATGCAAGAATATTAGCCGCAAAAGCTGACTTCCTAGTGATTGAAAAAACAGGTCATGAAGAAGAAACACACGCTTTGTATGAAGAGCTAAAACCTTATGGTTTAATGCAGTTTGGTCGCTCTGGACGTATTTCTTTATCAAAAGAACGTCAGGAGATCAGTAGCTTACTTGCAGAATATGATCAAGAGGAAGTAACAGTGTAAGGTTAAATAACCTTCCAAAATAAGAGAACTACAAATAATTAATATTATGGCAGAGACGGATTTTGAAGGAGTAGTTGAGAGCGTAGTACTACGTGAAGAATTTCCTTTGAAAGAAGCTCAAGAAGTTCTAAAATTCCTCTATCTATAGATACATTTAAAGGGATGGTTTCGGCTGTCCCTTTTTACTTTTTAAATAGATAAGTACAAGGCGTTTTTAAATACTTAATTCTATTTTACAAAAAAACTTCCGCCCTTATCAAAGGGAAATATCATGGCAGAAACAGAAGAATTGGTAGGTTTACCAAGTGTAGAATCTATCGTAAAAGCACATAGAAAATTAAAGGATGTTGTTACGAGAACACCTTTAATGAGAAATATGAACTTGTCTGAAAGATATCAGGCTGATATTTGGTTGAAGAGAGAAGATCTTCAGATTGTACGCTCTTATAAATTGAGAGGTGCTTACAATAAGATCTCATCTTTATCCATTGATGAGCAGAAGAAAGGTATTGTGTGTGCTAGTGCAGGCAATCATGCTCAAGGTGTCGCTTATTCTTGTAAAGTGCTAGGTATTCATGGTGTGATTTATATGCCAGCTCCAACACCAAACCAAAAAGTAAGTCAGGTGAGAATGTGGGGGAAAGATATGGTGGAAGTAGTACTGACTGGAGATACTTTCGATGATGCGTATGCTGCAGCAATGCAACGTTGTGAGGAAGAAGGACGAGTATTTATCCATCCTTTTGATGATCCTAAAGTAATAGAAGGTCAAGGTACAGTAGGACTGGAGATCTTAGAAGACGCTAAGGACGATATAGATTACCTTGTAATGCCAATTGGTGGTGGTGGATTGTCATCTGGTGTTGGAAGCTATTTCAAGCAAATCAGCCCTAGTACAAAGCTGATAGGAGTAGAACCTGAAGGTGCTCCAGCCATGAAGGTGTCTATTGACAAAGATGAAGTGGTAACATTACCTAAAATTGAGAAATTTGTGGATGGTGCTGCTGTACAAAGAGTAGGTGATAATACTTTTAAAATCGCGAAGCAGTTTTTAGAAGATGTTATTTTAGTACCTGAAGGAAAAGTATGTTCGACTATTTTGCGTCTATACAACGAGGATGCTATTGTAGTAGAGCCTGCAGGTGCTTTATCGATTTCAGCTTTGGATGCTATCAAAGATGAAATAAAAGGAAAGAGAGTGGTGTGTGTAGTGAGTGGGTCTAATAATGATATCGGTCGTATGGAAGAGATCAAGGAACGTTCTCTTTTATATGAAGGATATAAACATTATTTCATGGTGAGATTCCCTCAGAGAGCAGGTGCTTTAAGAGAATTCTTGGCTGAAGTTTTAGGTCCAAATGACGATATTGTTCACTTTGAATACACGAAAAAAGTGAACAGAGAGAAGGCTCCAGCTATTGTTGGGATTGAAGTAAAGTACCCTTCAGACTTCGATAGTTTGACAGAACGAATGACTCAAGGAGGTTATAAATTTGAGCTTCTCAACGAAAATCAAGATATGTTCAACTTTTTGATATGATTTTGTGATTTATCTTATTGTTGTAAATCAGAGTATTATGATTTTGTTAAGATAAAATTACAATTTTAATACCCGCTATAGTTTGGATTATCCAAATCAAGGGTGCATATTTGCATCGCTTTTAAGAAAAACGCCTCTTAAAAAGCGACCAGGAGCAGTAGTTCAGTTGGTTAGAATACCTGCCTGTCACGCAGGGGGTCGCGGGTTCGAGTCCCGTCTGTTCCGCCAACAAGTCTTCATCAAGACTTTCAAAAATCGATGACTGGAGCAGTAGTTCAGTTGGTTAGAATACCTGCCTGTCACGCAGGGGGTCGCGGGTTCGAGTCCCGTCTGTTCCGCCAACCAATTCAAGGGAAAGACAAGTTCGTTATGGACTTGTCTTTTTTTATGTCTTTACATTAAAAGCTCTTTTATATCATTTGATAAATCAGAATCAAACGCAAGAACTGTGTTTTGATCGATGGGCGAGATAAAATGTAATGTTTTAGCGTGAAGGCAATGACGTCCTATCTCATTTTGAATTTTTCTATCCAATACTAAATAAGGTACCTCATAGCGCACATCTCCAACTAAGGGGTGTCCCATAAATTGCATGTGTACTCTAATCTGATGCGTTCTACCAGTTTCTAACCTACATTCTACCAAAGTGAACTTCGAATAACGCTGTAGTACCTTGTAATGCGTTATAGCCTCTTTACCAAAAGACTTATCTTCTGAAACCTCAATGCTTCTTTCATTTTCTGGGTGTCTCCCGATATGTTGATGTATTGTTCCTTGATCTTCTTTTATATTTCCCCATACTAAGGCATTATAAATTCTGAAGGGTTTCATTTTCTTAAACTGCTGACTTAAAAAATGTCTGGCCTTCTCAGTTTTCGCTAAAACCAATACTCCACTTGTATCTTTATCCAAACGTTGGACAATACAGTCTTTTAAGAGTACCTCTTTCTGATTCGTTTTTCTATAATACGTCTTTAATGCGTTTTGAACAGTATTGCCATAATTCCCTAGTCCAGGGTGCATCGGCATTAGTGCAGGTTTATTGATTACAATACACTCACTGTCTTCATGGAGTACTTCTAAGGGGTAATCATACTCTAGCAGTTCAGTAAGCTTATTGAAAGGCTCATACCATCGTATGACGTCATCAGGTTTTACAAGGTAACTTGCTTTTGACTTTTTATCATTGACAGTGACCATTTCAGTTTTTATTTTCTTCTGAATGATATTTCTACTCTTATTGGGTAAGTTTAAAGAAAGAAAATGATCCAAGCGTACCTGTTTTCCTGCTTTTGGTACGGTAAATTCTTCATGAAGGTGCTTCTTTTCTATCATTCTCTTTTTTTGTTGTATGATCCAAGCTACAAAGTTAACTTGCAAGACTTATTGATGGAATAAAAATATGGAAGAAAATAAAGAGCCGAAGCAAGATATAGAACAACCCCAATTTGAACCTACTCCAAAGGAAGAAAAAGTAGGAATGGTATGGTGGAAACACCTTTTACTATTTGTAGTTACTTTAATGGCAACCACATTTGCGGGTTTGGAGTGGTTATATGGTAAATCCATTCTTTTTTCACCTATTACTCCTGAAGAGTGGTTGGGCGCTCTTTCTTATTCAGTTTCATTTCTTGGAATATTGACAGTACATGAATTCGGACATTACTTTACAGCTAAATACCATAAGCTTAAAGTTACCTTACCTTATTATCTTCCTGTATGGTTTTTTAGTTTAGGTCCGTCAATAGGGTCATTTGGTGCTTTTATCAAAATAAAGAGCATGATCAAAACAAGAAATGCATTTTTTGATGTAGGAGTTTCAGGTCCATTAGCAGGCTTTGTAGCAGCTTTGATCATTTTGTTTTATGGTTTTACTCATCTTCCTCCTGCAGACTATATTTATCAGATTCACCCCAACTATGAGGAATACGGAGCTAATTATGCAGAATATGTTTATGATGAGTTAGAAGAAGGTGAGGATTTTATGCTGGGAACCAATTTATTATTTGAATTTTTCAAGCATTATGTCGCTTCAGATCCATCATTAGTGCCTAATCCGCATGAAATGATGCATTATCCTTATTTATTTGCGGGCTTCTTGGCTTGTTTTTTCACTGCTTTGAATTTACTTCCTTTTGGGCAACTCGATGGAGGACATGCATTGTACAGTATTATAGGTTATAAGCGATTTAGACAGTTATTACCTTTCACATTTGCAGCCTTTTTATATTGGGGAGGGTTAGGTTTATTTTCAGCCAATGATAATCATGAGTACCTTTTGAGTTATGCACCGTTATATCTTCTCTACTTGTACTTTGTTTCCATGAAGTTATTCAAAGATAAAGTAACGATTGCTCTTTATGCAATGGGGATTTTCACTGCACAATTTATTACTGTTACTTTTATCCCTACTGCCATGGGATATACAGGTTGGCTATTTTTTGGATTAATCTTGTCAAGGTTTATCGGATTACATCATCCGCCGGCCTTATATAATAAAGGTGTTGATACCAAACGAAAGATTGTCGGAATCATCACCTTGATTGTTTTTATTTTATGCTTTACACCTACTCCATTTATTATGAATTAATAATTGGGAGTAGAGAATTAAATTACTGAGAATTTTCTTCGTCTACGATGTAGGGTTTCTTTTCTGGATTAAAATATGGGATATCTAACATACCAAATCCATGAGCAGTTAATTCACCAAAACCATTATGGTAAATAAATTCCTGCACTTCTGGAGCTGCGAGTATCTCAAATGGTAAAGTATATCCTCTTGCTTCCTTGATTTCTCCATTTTTAATAACAGAGTAGATTCGGGCAAACTTCTTGTCCATTCGATTAATTCTGGCCAAATAATCTTGATCAGGAATCACTTGGAATCTGAAAAAAGAAGCGATTTGCTCTTGCGTATACAAACCTGAACTTTCCATTCTAAACATTGTAGAATCATACAACATGTCTGAAAAGTCATCACTTATTGGATTGACAAACATCTTATTGTTTAACCCTTGAATATCGTGAAAAGGTACAATGGGAGAAATGCATAGGTATTTCATTGACTCACTGAATTGAGGAACTTCTTCTACCTCAACACTGTCAGCTTGTAACATTAAATTACCTAAGAGAATGTGAGACTCTCTGAATAACCCATTTACGATACTATCAACGAATTCTTTGTTTGGGCTGGTTAATACGATGGTCGCTTTTTTTGAAAAATAATGTAATCCTTCTCGGCCAACTTTAGTCTGCCCTTTAAGTCCAGAAAAAGTAAAATTGGCATTATCAAATAAGTTATTATCAGCACATGCTATCTTTAGCATATTCTGAACAAGTTTTTGGTGGTGGAAGGGTAAAATAGCACCCTTGTTACGGAGATTGAAGATTATTCTTATGCGCACCTTCTAAAAAATTTGTAGTTGGTAACTTTCAATAGGATAAATCCTAGATAGATAAAAAAATTAATAAAGTGTTTAAACACTCGTAAAATACCTCATTGAGGTAGATTACTTAATATCATTAATTTATCCGAATTAAAGTAATTTTTTTGATAAAAATATATTTTTAAGCTTTATTTAACGAAGGATTATATTTTTTCCACCAATTCTGCAATACCAAAATTGACCACACTTGATTTTGATCATAATTGGAAGAATTGAAGATTGTATTTTTTAAACTTTCGGTATAGTTAACGTCAAAGATACCTTGACTTTCCACAAAGTCCTTGTCTAACATCTCATTAACCCAACTCCTAAGTGCTGTTTTATAGCCATTCATCAATGGTACTTCGAACCCATGTTTGGGACGTTTATATAATTCTTCTGGGAGTAAAGTCCTAAATGCATCTTGCAGAATTCTCTTTTTCATGTTACCATGAATTTTGTATTCCGAAGGTAATCTCATTGCAAATTCCACCACTCTATGGTCTAAAAATGGAACACGGACTTCAAGACTATTAAGCATACTCATAGAGTCTACTTTATGAAGCATATCATTTACGAGTAAACCATTGAGGTCAGAGAACAGAACATCATTGATACCATTTCCATCAATGTATTGTGTTAAATGCCCCTTTCTTTCTGCGAATGAGTGTTCATCAATTTGGCTTTTAAAACTTTGTGAAAGAATACTTCTCGTAGTGTCAGTATCTCTCCAACAGCATTGAAACCAATATCTTTCTTGAGGTGAAAGCATTAATCCATCTCCAAATTTAATGGCTTGTCTTATTTTATTTCCTAAAGCCGAATTCCTACTTTGAGGGAGTTGTTTCAATATGGGAAGACCTGCTTTAATTACTTTAGCAATTGTACCCTGATATCTTGATTTCCATTCCCCAAGATGCTTATTATACCCTGCAAACATTTCATCAGCACCATCACCGGATAAGGCTACTGTTACTTTCTTTTTGGTCTCTCGGCAGAGAATGTTCACGGCTAATGCTGAGGCATCTGCGAAAGGTTCAGCATAACTGTCCAACATACCAAATAAATGATTGTAGAAATCATCTGGAGTTAATTTGAAAGCTGTATGATCTGTATTGTATTTTTTTGCGACCAACTCGGCATAGTGGGTCTCATCAAAAAGCGGTTCATCCTTATAACCAATAGAAAAAGTCTGGAGTTGTTCAGTATGTTTTGAAGCCATGGCTACTACTGCAGAAGAATCAATTCCACCGCTCAAGAAAGCACCCAAAGGAACGTCTGAAATCATTCTCTCTTGAATAGATGCTTCCATTACATTCAAAAGTTCTTTTTGAGCCTCTTCATAAGTAAGCTCCAACGGTGTTGAGCATTGTTCTTTGAGTTGATAATAAGGCTCTACAATTACCTCTTTTCCTTTGATGAACATATAATGTCCTTGAGGTAATTTCTTGATATTCTTAAAAATGGAATCAGGAGTTGGAATGTAGGTGAGCTGAAGTAATTGGAAAATTGAAGTAGGATCAACTTCTTTCTCGATTCCAAATTGTAATAGTGAGATCATTTCACTACCAAAAACTACTTTATCTTCATCAACAGCGTATAATAATGGTTTAATACCCATTCTATCTCTCGCTATGAAAAGACTATTTTCTTCATTGTCATAGATTGCAAATCCAAAGAAACCATGAAATTGATTCACGCAGTCCTTTCCGTAATGGATATAAGCATAAAGTAAAACTTCAGTGTCAGAGCTTGTTTTGAAATTAACGCCTTTATTTTTTAATCGCTCTTTTATCTCCTGGTAATTATAAATTTCACCATTGAAGACAATAGTATAACGACCAGAATCATCATGCATAGGTTGATTAGCACCTTCTGATAAGTCAATAATAGAAAGGCGTCTATGCCCCAAATGAACAAAATGACTACTATAAACATCAGATGCATTAGGACCTCTATGGGCAATAACTTCTGTTGCTTTATGCATATGAATTGCTTGCATTCGTCCAATTTCATTGAAGGCAAATAAACCTGTAATTCCGCACATGATCTTCTACTGGAGGTTAAAAAATGGTTGATTAAAGAACTTTACAAAACGAAATTAGCAACAAAAATCAAAAAGCCAACGAATAAAATCCATTGACTCTGATAATTATTAGAAAAGGCAACGACAGACTTAAATAAATGACAACAGATAACCAAGTATACTACCTCCTAAGATGATCCACATACTGTTGATCTTTTTAAATTTGAAAGTGATCACAATACTTAAGATTGCAATAGTAATACTTTGCCAATCCTGTAAAGAGGTAATGGTCATTTCAAAAAGTACTTTCACCATTATAGCAACTGATGCAATATTTACAGCATCTAAGAAATATCCCACTTGTTTTGAGTTTCTTAATTTTGAGATAAATGGATTTAAAATTAAAACAAGAATAAAAGAAGGGAGAAAAATACCCAAAGTAGCCATAATAGCTCCACTTACCCCGCCTAATTGAAACCCTACAAAAGTTGCAGTTGAAAGGACTGGGCCAGGAGTGAATTGTCCAATTGCAATTGCATCCATTAATTCTTGTCTTGAAAGCCAACCATTACCGACCAATTCAGCATCTAAATAGGCAAAAAGTACATATCCACTACCATACAATACCGCACCTACTTTTAAGAAGGTTAAAAAAATTGATGAAGTAGATAGACCTACAATCCCTTTTATTGGACTTGAAGTGAGTAATAAAGGTAAAAAGGCTTTTTTGTCTGTACTTTCCTTATGCTTAACATTAAAATAGAGGATACCCATTAAACCTGTACCTAATAAAGCTACGATTTCATTGACTCCTAAAAATGAAGCTACGAAAGTAATCATTCCTAAAATTCCGATTTCAACACCTTTCAAAGCCTTCTTCCCTAATTTTAAGATTGCACTCATGATGATCGCTAATACGGCAGGTTTAATACCAACAATAAAAGGAGCTACATTGGGAAGTTCTCCATATTCAGTATAAAACCACCCCAAAACCCCAGTAATGATCACAGCAGGGAAAATGAAAGCAATTCCTCCAAAAACTAACCCTAAAAAACCAGCTCTTTCATGTCCCACATGCATGGTCATTTCCGTTGAGTTTGGACCAGGGATTAGATTTGTAGCTCCTATTAGATCTAGGAAGTGCTCACTACTCATCCATCTCCTTTTTTCAACAATTTCTTTTTCTAACATGGCAATATGTGCAGCAGGTCCACCAAAGGCAATACACCCAAGACGAAACATTACGAAAACAACTTCTAGTAGCTTTGATGATTTGTTCATTTATAAAGATTGTTTGATTGATAATTATAGTATTGGTATTTCCTCTATAAGAGGAGTTATTAATGAATGATGCAAAGTAAATACAATTGAATGGGTATTTTGTGGTCTATTTGAAAGGATAATAGTAAAAAAATAGGCATCGAGCACTTAAACCGCCCGATGCCTATCTGTGTCACGCTTTAGAAACTGATTTTTATTATAAAAATATTTTCAGTTTGCTAGCATTATCTCATCTCATAACTTTCAATAACAAATTAAGCGTATTTTAAACACATACAGAGGTGATGTAGATGTAGATAAATGTTGATTGTTGTCATTGTTTTAAGTTAAGTGACTGATAATCTATATTTTTGCTCTGAGTCCTAACTCAACAACTTTTAAATCTTTTGGTTTCCCATCCTCTATTCTTAGTCGAATAAGTGTCCTCATTCTATGAAAACCATGTCTTCCTGCTGCTCCAGGATTGATATGTAGTAATTTCCTTTCTGGATCGGGGATTACTTTTAAAATGTGAGAATGACCACATACAAACAGATCAGGTTTTACCTCACTTAATCGTTTTTTGAGCTTAGCGGTATATTTTGGGGGGTATCCACCAATATGTATGATGTAAACTTTTACGCCGTCTATTTCAAAAAGAGCTTCTTCAGGATATTCAGCTCTGATGGCTCCGTCATCAATATTTCCATAAACAGCTTTAGTAGGGGCTATGCTCTGAAGTTGTTGCATAACATGTATATCTCCTATATCACCTGCATGCCAAATTTCATCGCAACCTTCTAAATTTTTTAATATATGATCATCAATATAACTATGTGTATCGGATAGGATACCTATTTCTTTCATGCTTGAAATGTTAATATGCTTGAATTGAATCAACTCAAAAAACTATTCAATCGTTCAATTGAATATAAAATGATTTGAAAAACTATAACGCTGAAAATACTATGAAGAACTTAATAAAAATATTAATCGTTTCAATTTCTTTTATGATTAGCTCTAACTTATTTGCTCAAGATGCAGCATTTGAAGAGCAGCCATTAACTAAACAGGAGATAAGAGCTCAAAAAAGATTAGAGAAAAAGAAGGAAAGAGAGCAAAGAAAAATGTTAGCAAAACAAATGGAGATGATTGCTCATGAACAAGCGGTTTATGGCATTGATAGCTCAAGTTTTGTTTTGGAAGCGATTCAAGTGTATGATCGATATGGTAATATTGAAAACGTAAATAGTAATATCAACTTTGTTAAAATAGCTGGAGATGTTGCTATTTTCCAATTAGGTTTTGATGGAGTAGTAGGCCTCAATGGTGTAGGAGGTATTACTATGGAAGGTAGAATCTCAGGATATGAGGTTGAAAAACTAGAAAATGGTAGAGTAAATGTAAAATTTAATGTGCAAGGACCAATTATGTCTGCTAGTATGAATTTTACAATGGATGGCGAAGGAAACTTTGCGAATGTAAAGGTAAGAGCACAGACTGAAAACATTGAATTAAATTTTAGAGGTCAAATTAAACACCTCAATCAATCAAGCGTTTATGAGGGTATGAAGTTATTCTAGTGCGTTAGTACAGAGTGAATAAACGTGTAATAAAGTAGGCATATAAAAAAAGAGCAGTTTCTTAGAATCTGCTCTTTTTTGCTTCATTTCATTTCATTTCTTTTGTATAACAAATATAGGATTTAGTTTGATTATCTCATGATGATAAGGAAATTATTTCTAGTGATTTTTGTCATTGAAAGTGAATTTTGATGCTGTTATTTTAGGTGTGTGAATTACACTTATAGTGTGATAGATGCTGAGATTGTGTTTAAAATAAATTGTCAATCCTAATAAAACTGAATCATTATGAAACAATTTGAAGATTTAAGAGACTTATTTATCCATCAAATGAAAGATCGATATGATTCTGAAACACAGCAAGTTGAGGTGTATCATGAATTGAGTGTGAGAGTGAAATCAGTAGGTTTAAAAAGAATTTTAGCAATATGTGAGAAAAGTGCTCAAAAACATATAGACTTTTTAGATGAGTTATTTACTGATCTACATGAAAACCAAGTGGGAGATATTTGTGAATGTAGTTTGGGTATGATCAAAGAGATGAATATGATTTTAGGTAATACCTCTAATCATAATATTACTGATATTGCTATTTTATCTACTATTAGACAACTTCATTCTAACGACCTTACGGGATATCAAAATATTTTGATGTATGCAGATCAAGTACATGATGATGCTATATTGGATGTGTTGAAGCAAATGCTTAAAAACGAAAAAGATTTAGACCAATTACTCGATGAAACGATGTTGGCACTCATTGAAAAAGAACATGTGCTTGAAGCTGATATTTGAATTAAAATATGCTATGGCAACAATTGTTTGTGGGGTTTCCTTGCTTGGTTTTCTAATACAGTAACTATGAAAGCATCAGGAAACCCTTTTTGTCTTACGGAAGTTAAGATCTTCTGTGCTTCTTCTTTTGAATAGGTTTTTCCTACAAGGACCTGATATTTGTAAGCATTTTTTGATTCATCATCATAGAAAAGAAAAACAGGGTAGCCTAAGGATTTAAACTCCCTTTTATTCAGGTTTACGTCATCTACGCTTGACATAATCTGAATTCTATAAAAATGGAGTTTAGCTAATTTTTCACTTTCCTTGTTAGTCGTAATTGAGTCTTTTGGTGTATCATTCTTCACGACTACTATTTTTGCTTCTTTTACTTCTGGTACAACCTCTTTTTTAGGTGTTACAGGAATTGTTTTAGGTTTTGGTGCATCAAACCTTCTTACATAAGCATCTTTAAACCCTTTCTTTTGAATTGTTTTTGCTAATTTATCGGCTACTTTTTTCTCATATTCTCTTCCAACCAAAAGAGCATAGTGCTGACCATCTTTATGAGGGTCAACTTTCATTTTTAAATTTCTAATTTTCTTAGATTTTAAATCAGCTGTTGGGTTCGTAGTAGATCCAATTTGCACTCTATAATAAGGGTATCGATTGTCTTTTGCAGGCCTAGGTCTTTTGTTTTCAAAATCGCGAATGGCTCTAAAAAGAGCAGAAGCAATATAAGTTTGTCCTTTTCCAGAGTTCAAGTAAGCTTCTTCTTTAGCATTACTCATAAAACCACATTCCACTAATACACCAGGCATTTCGGTGTATTGAATTACTTGAAGATTATGTCCTCTATCGTTTCTATCCTTTATTCCTCTACTTTTTCGTCCTGCTCTTACAAAATCTTGATCAATTTGTCTGGCCCAGCCATATGAGGTTGGAAATTTCTTGCTTTGAATATGTACTTGAGTTCCATGGTAACTTTTATGAGCAAGACTATTGCAATGTATACTTATAAAATAATCCGCTTTTACACTATTCGCATAATTTACTCTTTCTTCTAAAGAAACCGTACGGTCCGTTTTACGAGTATACTTTACAACAACATTATTTACCCTTTCTTCTAAATATCCACCTAACCTGAAGGCAATATCTAAATTAAGGTCAGATTCATGCTTGTAATAACTTTTACTTCGAGGTTTACCAACGTCAGTACCACCATGACCCGGGTCAATGACAATCACTACCTTTCTGTCAAAACTATATTGTTTGTAGGATTCACTTTGTCCAAATACAGTGGGACTAAATAGGACAAAAATGGAGACTAAGTTTAAAAAAAGATATTTAAGACGATTGGATAACATAAAAATTCCCTCCGGATATTATTAATTGAATATACGAAATTACTCAGAATGCATTAGTATTTACAAGTATTCTTATTTAGTTCTTTTAATTATTATGCCATTTCGCACAAAATGTCGAACTTTGGTGCCGAAATTAAATAAGAACTCATACAAACGAATGGCAGATAATAACGAACAGCAGGAAATGTCATTCTTAGATCATTTAGAAGAACTAAGATGGCACGTGTTGAGAGGAGTAGCTTCAATTTTTATTTTCTCAGTAATCGCATTTATAGCAAAATCTTTTGTTTTTAACGTCATTATATTAGGACCTTCACGCTTAGACTTTCCAACATATACATGGCTTTGTGAACTTTCACATTATCTGGATACAGAAGCTTTGTGTATAAAAAGCTTACCTTTTACTATTCAGAGTAGAACTATGACAGGGCAATTTGCCATGCACATTATGTCGTCCATCGTGATTGGGTTGATTTTCGCATTTCCTTATACTTTCTGGGAAGTTTGGCGATTTGTTAAGCCAGGTTTATACCAAAACGAACAAACAGCAACCACGGGTGCTACTTTTTTTGTGAGTCTTTTATTTATCACGGGAGTATTATTTGGGTATTATGTAGTTTCTCCGTTGGCCATCAACTTCTTGTCCAATTACCAGATTGATGAGAGTGTACTCAATGAGTTTGATATTTCTTCATACATCTCTACTTTGTCAATGATTGTCCTTTCGGGCGGAGTGATGTTCCAATTACCAATGGTGGTTTTCTTTTTATCAAAATCTGATTTGGTTACTCCAGATAGTATGAAAGATTATAGAAGACATGCTATTGTTATCATTTTGATTGTTTCAGCTATCATTACTCCTCCGGATCCGATCACTCAAATTTTGATTGCTGGGCCAATTGTGATTTTATATGAAATAAGTATTTACATCTCAGCAAGAGTATTGAAAAGTAAACAGAAGAAGGCAAAAAAGGAATTAAGAAAGGTGTAAAACCTTTTTAAGAAGCATAAAAAAAAGCTGGATATATTTTAAAATATATCCAGCTTTTTCTTTGGAAAGAACTTTACCTAAAGGGAGGTTCTTTCAGAAATAGACCTTCCGAGCGTTAACTCATCAGCAAACTCAAGAGCACCACCAACCGGTATACCTCTTGCAATATTTGTTACTTTTAAAGAAGGAATATTTTCTAGTTGTTGTCTTATAAAAAAAGCAGTCGTATCTCCATCCAGACTTGCATTTAAGGCGAATATTACCTCATTTATATCTTCTGAATGAACACGCTCAATGAGATGTTCAATGGTAAGATCCATCGGTGTAATACCTTGTAATGGTGAAATGACGCCATTTAGGACATGATAAACTCCTTTATAAGCACCTGTTGATTCGATTGCCAAAACATCAGACATATTTTCTACAATACATAATGTAGAAAAATCTCTTGATGGGTTTGAACATACGTTACAAAGGTCATCATCAGAAATATTGTGGCATTTTTTACAATACTTTACATTCAGTTTTAATGAAGCTATGGATGTTGCAAGGTCTTTCGCAAATAGCTCATCTTCTTTCAAAATGAATAGAGCCATCCTTAAAGCAGTCTTTTTACCAATGCCGGGTAGTTTTGAAATTTCTTCAACGGCTTTTTCTAAAGATTTTGAAGGTAGGTTGGACACGGCTAAAAGTATTGATATGTAAAAATTATAAAATTTCGCAAGAAATTCCTCTGTCACACAATGCAGTTCGCATAGGTGTTAGTTCATCAAAAGTACCATTCTTAACGGCACATTTTCCATTGTAATGTATAATCCAAGTACACTGTTCTGCTTGATGTGTAGTATGATTACAAACTTGAACCAACGCATCAATCACAGTATCAAATGTATTTACATCGTCGTTAAAAACGACTAACTCTCGGTTAAGTTCAGAATCAACCAGGGTTTCCTCCAGCTCTTGAACTTCAGTATCACTTTGTGTTGAAAACTTAATCATATGAAAGTAAAAAGATTTGATACACAAAAATAGCAATCCTATCATTAATTAGCTAATTGCCTCTCTAATAACATTCGTTCTTTCAAATTAGTTTACGTAATTAGTGCAAATTCTACTAAAATTTATACAAAAATGAGAAAAACAGTTCTGATCACCGGAGCAAATGGATTATTGGGTCAGCATCTTACTCTTCAATTAGTGAAACAGGATAATTTTGACGTGGTAGCTACAGGTAGAGGAGACGATCGGCTAAAAGAAGAAGGCTATCAGTATTTCTCTATGGATGTTGCCGATGAGAATAGTGTAAGAAGTGTGATGCAAAAATTAAAACCTTCAATCATTTTTCATTGTGCAGCAATTTCGAAAGTAGAGCATTGTGAAGATGATCATGAAGAGGCCATTCGCCAAAATGTAACAGCCACTCAGATTTTATTAGAAATTGGAAAAGAAAATAAATTAGAGCAATTCATTTATCTATCAACGGATTTTGTTTTTGATGGAGAAAAAGGATTGTATGAGGAAGATGATCAAAGAAACCCTCCTAACTACTACGGGATAACAAAAATGATGTCGGAGGACTTTCTTTTAAAAGAAAAAGAGGTAAAGGTAGCTATTGTTCGGACTTGTTTAGTTTATGGGCAAGTAAAAGATATGAGCCGATCTAACATTATGCTTTGGGTTAAAAATAAGTTATGTAATGGAGAGGCCATAAAAGTAGTAAATGATCAATATAGAACTCCAACATACGTCGGAGATTTGGCTAAAGGGTGTATCCTTATTGCAGAGAAAAATGAGGAAGGGATATTTCATATTTCAGGAAAAGATTACCTAACACCTTATGCCATTGCGATACAAGTAGCAGAATATCTCGGTTTAACAACTTCTTTGATTTCACCTGTGAATGCTTCAACCTTTAAAGAACATGGTAGACGCCCTTTAAAGACGGGTTTTACTAATCAAAAAGCTTACAATGTGCTTGATTATCAGCCAATTTTGTTTGAAAAAGGAATGAAGAAAGTATTAGGTGAAAATTAAAAAGTTTAAAATTTTCTTAAAAAAATATCTCCTAAAAAGAGTTATAAATAGATACAAAACCTTATATTTGCTAGTGTGTAAACTACTATGCCTAACGTTTTTATACATTAATCCAAACAATTGCTCCTTCAATTAGTGTGAACAGACTGTTTGGCATAAAACATGTAATACTAAAGGTTGAAGAGTATTTCAGTAACGAAAATTGATAAGATTACTCCACCTGATTCATATAAAATATTTTTTCAGAATGAAATTTAAAACTTCACTTCAGGCTGTTTTATTTTTGATCCTTCTATGCTTTGCTTATACTGAAAGTAATGCTCAAGGTATGAGAAGTAGGGCTCGATTTACAACGAAAAAGAGATACATCAGTTTTGGTGGTATGATCACTACAGCCAATTTTATGGGGGATTTATCTCCTGCAAATAGCTTAGGAAGTATTGATTGGTCACATACAAAATTCCAATTTGGAGGTTTTATCCAAAAAAGAATGATGCCAAGAGTTACTGCTCGTTTATCGTTGAATAACAACATATTCTCCGGCAGCGACAAAGATGCAGGCCTAAATGTTGACAGAGGCTTGGAATTCAATACTTATGCTCTTCAGCTTAATGCGATGGGTATTGTAGATTTATTTCCAAACTCTGGGGTGTTCTACAGAAGGCCTAAAGTGCCAATTCCATATATTGGGTTAGGGATTGGAGCCTTATTTGCAACCTCATCTGTAAGACAAAAACCTGCAGCGGATTATCAAGGAAGTATAATCACTGACGAAATTAGGGTAAATACAGTAACTTATGTTGTGCCAGTAGCACTAGGTGTAAGATATAAGTTGACTTCTCATCTTGATATTGCATTTGAAGCTACGGCAAATTATACCGGATCAGATTTAATTGACGGAATTGATAATGAGATTAACTCAAGTCCTAGTACACGTGATGTAAATGATGTGTTTTTAACTCTAGGATTTCAGTTGAACTACATTGTAGGTGGATCTATAAAGATGCCTAAGTTCCGTTAAAGAATAAATAAATAAATTGAAAGTCCGTCAGGAAACTGTACGGACTTTTTTTGAACCTAATCTAAAGTATTAAACAAACGTAATCAGACTTTTTGTACTTCGTTGAAGAAGTGTTTGCCTTGGATGTTTCATAAAAAAGCATCAATATTATCCTTTATAACTTAATTGTGACTTGATAAATTATGTTTGCAAACAAAATGCACGATTGCTTTAGTTGGTACTTAGACTTGATTTTTTTAAATAAACAAAGTATGAAAAAGGAATTGAAATGTCTTTTGATCTCATGCTTCTTAATTACTATCACTTTTGTAAATAGTCATGAAGCAAGTGCACAGTATTGGGTATTAAGTGGCGGTGTTGGAACCACTTTTTATTCTGGAGATGTGTCTCCTATACCTCATCCTGCTGCCTTTAGAGTCGGAGGGAAATTCGCCGCTAAGTATAAAATAAGAAACCATTTCTTATGGAGAACAAGTTTAGATTTAGGTTGGTATACAGGAGATGATGCACTTTATGATAAGCCATTTCATCAAGCCCGAAATGCAAGTTTCGAAAATTTGATGTTCAATGTAGCAACAGGATTTGAATACAATTTTTTGAAGTTTAGAGAACACAAAAGAAAAATTGACAACTTTACGCCTTACTTTTTTATGCAATTGGGAGCGGGTGTTTTTCCAGTTTTAAACACAACTACTACTAATGCCAATAAAGCTTATACTGCAGTGACTCTTCCGGTTGGAATTGGTTTCAAAAAGAGAATTTCTTACTACTTAGATTTTGGTATGGAGTTTAGCATTGTGAAACCGCTATGGAATGATAATACTGATTCTATCTACAGGGGAGCAAGGACAGCTCCAGAAAGAGAACAGACGGTATATCCTTCTTGGAGAGATAATTATTACTTCTTAGGGTTTACATTAAGTTATCATATTTATAATGTTAACTGCCCAGAAGACGGGAAAAGAAGATAAAAAAATAAAGGCTATCAGTAAATGATAGCCTTTATTTTTATGTTTGAAGTTTTGATTATCCACCGAAGAAGTAACCAACACTTAAGATCCATTGAGTAGTTTTGATAGATGGAGTATTTAACTGTTGTGAAATTAACTCTGATCCAGACTCATATTTTACATCCACTGTAAGTTTTTTGATGTCCGCACCAATACCTGCTTGCCATCCCCAAGTGAAATTATTGTAATCTAAATCATCAGCGTCTTCAGGAAAGTTTGATTGAGCAACAGCACCACCAAATACACGGCCACTAATACCTAATAAACCGAATTTTAAACCTACAACGATAGGTACATCAAATCTATTAACATATCCATCATCTGATCCTTGACCTTGGAGAGTGATTGTACCACCAACTCTAGAGTATAATGCTTCAACTTGAGCGTAAATAGGTAATACAGGAATGTTAGTTCTAAACATACCACCAACATGCCAAGAGGCAGTTCCTTCTGTTGACCATCCTGTAACAGGACCACTTAAGTCGTAATTAGAAGCACCAATACCACCTTTAATACCAAAGCTAAATAATCCGTCTTGAGCTTGGGCTGTAGCTCCAATAAGTAATAAACCAATAAAAAGAGTTAAGATTTTTTTCATAATAAAATGATAGAGTTATTGTAAAAATATGTGTAATACCAAGACAATAAGAATTAGTATACAAGTTTAATTAAATCTTTGGACTTATGGTATAGACAATTAACATTAAATGATTGTCAATTATAAATGATAAAATATAAACATCAATCAATAAGCTTTGTTTGATATCATGTACCCTTTATCTTGCACACGATTAGAACAAAAATTTAACCAATCATATCAAAATGCATCGAAATTACTATACTTTATCCTTATTCTCATTACTCCTAATTTTCTTGTTAAATCAATCTGAAGTATGGGCATGGGGACAAACAGGACATCGTGCCGTAGCACATGTAGCTGAAAATCATTTAACAAAAAAAGCAAAGAAAGAGTTGGAGAATATTCTTGGAGACTCTGCTTACCTGCCAATGGTTTCTACATGGATGGACGATATAAAATCGGATAAAAAATATAGCTTCATGTACTCTTGGCATTATATCAATATTGATGAAGGAGAAACTTTTGAGTCTATTGAAAGAAGCCCAAAAGGGGATATTGTTAAAGCAATAGATGATATGACGGCAATTTTAGAAGATGAAACGGCTTCAAAGAAAAAGAAAGCAATGGCTGTGAAAGTATTGACTCATTTGATTGGGGATTTACATCAACCTTTTCATGTTGGTCATAAATCAGATCTTGGAGGAAACAAAGTTAAAGTTACATGGTTTGGTCAACCTTCCAATATCCATAGGGTATGGGACTCTGAGATGCTGAAATCAAAAGAACTATCTTATACTGAGGTAGCCTTATATGTAGATAGAGCGACTAAAGAAGAGGTTGAGAGGTTACAAAGTGCTTCTACTGTAGATATGATGAATGAGTCTTTTGAATTAGCTACAAAATATTATTCTGAAGTAGGAGATGGTAAATTAGGATACCGATACATGTATGATAATTATGCGGTATTGGAAGAGCGTATCAAAATTGCAGGAATTCGTTTGGCAGGGATTTTAAATAGGGCTTTTGCCTAAGTCTCCAAAACAATTCACTAGGGTACATTCTTTATAAGCTGAGGATGTACCCTTTTTTAATGATAAACTAAAAGAACAAATGACTCAAAATCAAAAAAAATATACTCTTAACTTCTGGTTACTATGTAGTAGTTCTCTACTCTTTTTTACCAGTTTTAATATGATCATTCCAGAATTGCCTGATTATTTAACTTCTTTGGGTGGTGAAGAATATAAAGGATACATCATTTCAATATTTACACTTTCAGCGGGTTTATCCCGACCTTTTAGTGGAAAATTGACGGATAGAGTAGGTAGAGTACCTGTCATGGTAGTAGGTGTAGTAGTGAGTTGTGTGTGTACATTGTTTTATCCACTGATAGGAAGTGTTGCTGCTTTTTTACTGATCCGGTTCTTTCATGGTTTCAGTACAGGGTTTAAACCTACCGGCACCTCGGCTTATTTGGCTGATATTGTTCCTTTTGAAAGAAGAGGAGAAGCATTGGGTATATTAGGGTTTTGCTCAAGTACAGGAATAGGTTTGGGACCAATCATAGGGAGTTGGTTGGCTTTAGAAACAGATCTTGACACCATGTTTTATTGTGCCTCTGGCATTTCTTTATTGTCGATATTAATTTTATCAGGCCTAAAAGAAACGCTTGAAAACCCTGAGAAGCTGAGATTAGAGCATTTTAATATTAAAAGAAATGAGATTGTAGATAAAAATGCATTATCACCTTCCATTGTCATGCTTCTATGTACCACATCTTATGGGGTAATCCTCACGCTCATTCCTGATTATAGTAAATCATTGGGAATAGAGAATAAAGGGATGTTTTTTATGTTCTTTACGGGGGCATCAATGTTAGTAAGAGTATTTGCCGGAAGGTTGTCAGATCGTTATGGTAGGTTGCCAGTTTTAAAGTTCTCTACTTTAATGTTGATGATTGCATTGGTATGGATAGGTTTTGTTAGCACAGATTTAGAATTGTATTTGGGAGCGATTGTTTTGGGGTTAGGAATTGGTACTAATTCACCAACATTATACGCCTGGACTATTGATAGAAGTAATCCATTGCATAGAGGGAGAGCAATTGCGACAATGTACATTGCTTTAGAACTTGGTATAGGTTTAGGAGCATTGGGTTCAGGGTACATTTATGCAAATGAGCTTTCACAAATTGGATGGTCATTTATCTTGTCCGGAATCTTTTGTCTATTGGCCTTTTTATATATTACATTTGCACCATTAAGAGAGAAAAAATTAAACTAATGAGATTCGAATATTTATTTTCTGATTGTGACGGTGTCATTATAGACAGTGAGATCGTTGCAGCTAGAGTAATGGTAAAATACATTAACTCGTTTGGGGTTCCAATGACAGTTGATGAGTATTTAAGTAATTTTGCAGGACAAACATTCAGTGGAATTATGACAAAGCTCTCAAAAGAGCATGGTTTTACTCTTCCTGAAGATTTTATTACTCAAATTACCGATCAATATAAGGAAGCTGCAAAAACGGAAGATAAACCCATAAAAGGTGCGAAAGCGGCATACGAAGCCATTGATCTTCCTAAGGCTATTATCTCAAATAGTTACAAAGAGCAAATTAACCATGCTGTTGATTTTACGGGATTGAGAAACGAATTTGGGGATAGAGTATACTCTGGAGTAGAAAGTGTGGATAATCCTAAGCCTGCACCTGATGTGTATTTATTTGCAGCAAAAGATTTGGGTGTAGATCCGAGTAAAGTAGTGGTGATTGAAGATAGTACTAGTGGAGCGAAAGCTGGACTAGCTGCAGGTATGTATGTAATTGGTTTTATTGGAGCTTCTCACTTAAAGAGTGATCATGAACATACCCTGAAAACATTAGGGGTTAAAAACGTTATTCAGGATATGTCTGATTTGCCTGCATTAATTGAAAAGTTAAATGCAGAAGTTGAGAAATAAGAATTAGCTAGCATGTACTTTTGTTTGGATTTTTTCTAAGTGTCTGATGTCATTGGCCTGTACTATTCTAAAGAGGCCATTTTTGTAAACTAAATGATATAAAGCAAGATTAGAATGTTCGTATTGGTCCATTTTACTTAAAGGTTCATCCATTAAATAAGAAACCAATATTTTCATCGCACGACCATGCGTACAAATAAGAACATTTTTTTCATCTGTTTTTGATAAGATTTGATCCATTATTTCCTTTTGACGTTTTACAACATCATTAGGAGATTCAGCATCTTCCAGTTTATAATCATAATTACCATTTTGCCATTCAAATAACAGCTTCATGTGGTTCTTATCATCTTGTTCTGTCAATTTTCGTCCTTCTTTTTCTCCCCAGCTGATTTCATTCAAACCATGGTGAGATTGAACAGGGACTCCTGATGCTGTAAATGGTAGAACTGTTTGATGTGTTCTTTTTAGATTAGAAGTATAAATCTTATCAAATGCGATGTGGTTGTATTTCTTGAAAAAGGCTTCGGATTGAAGCGTTCCTAGTTCATTTAGATTGGAATCTATACTACTACCTTGTACATATCCCTTTTTGTTAAAATCAGTCTCGCCATGCCTGATAATATAGATGTGTTTTGCATTCATAACTTAATTTAGATTTTTCTAATAAAATCATCTGATTAATGATTTAATGGTAAAACATATTTTTAAATTGCTTCCTCAAAGGAAAAGCTACTACCTTATTTTACGTAAAAAATGTTAGTTAAGTATAAAAAAAAATTAACCTTCATGTATGTTTAACAGTAAATTTACAATAAAAAATCTTAATAACTTGAGAGACAACATGCTTGGACACCTTGATATAGAATTTATTCAAGTTGAAAATGGACTAATCAGTGCTAAAATGCCGGTGGACCAAAGAACCAAGCAACCTATGGGTTTATTACATGGAGGTGCATCTTTAGTGTTAGCAGAAACATTAGGTAGTGTTGGAGCTCTAACTCATATAGATGATACTGAATTTGTGCCTGTTGGTCAAGAAATCAATGCCAATCATATAAAAAGTACAAGAAATGGATTTGTCATCGGAACGGCAAAACCTGTTCATCTTGGAAAGAATTCTCACGTCTGGGAAATTAATATTACTGACGAAGACGGCGAATTGGTTTGTATTTCAAGAATGACGGTCGCGATTTTGAGAAAAATGAAAAAAAAAGTTTAGCTTGATTCGTGGAATCAATGTAATATTTTAACCAAAAAAAAGTGCAAATTTTGAACTTTAGTAACACTTTTAGAGTTCTTCTTCGTTTTACGAAATTTGTTTTTTATCACTTATTGAAGATTTAATTTTATGGGAAATACCAAGGTATGGATTGTAATACTATTTATATTTATTTCATTGGGAATAGTAGGAATACAATCAGGTTGGTTTGTTGATATTCAGGTAAAAGAAAGAGATAATGAAGGTTGGGTTTTGTCTGGTTTAGAATATAAAGGTAAACTAGATAGTAAGAACTTTGCACAATTATATGATTCTATTTCGCTTGAAGTTAAAAAGGGTAAATTGAAAGGTGAATTGGCCGCATTGTTTTTTGAGAACCCTAACACCGATCAAGAAGTAAAAGCAATTGTTGGGGTAATTAGTAAAAATAAGCAATCAGAAGGGTACACTTACTTTGAACAAAGCCCTTATAAAGAAGTATATTCGGAAATAGTATTAGGAGAAATGTTAACGCCGAATCCTCAAAATGTGATTGAGGTACTTTCTAATAAAGCCGATAAAGATTACCCTAATTTTAAAAAGTTGTATTTAGAATACTATCCTAATGAGAGAAGTGTTGTTCAATCAATAATTCTACAATAATTAACCTAATTCAACCAAAGAGTGAAAGCACAGATTTATTCAAATAGAGTCACATTAAAAGTATTAGTAATTACTATTGGTTTAATCATTGGATTGACCTCTTTGGTGTATACGGAATTGTTGGTGGATGAATTAAGGTTGAGAGAATATGATCAAATAGACTTTTTTGCTAAGGTTCAGGCAAAGTTAGCTTCAATGGGAGCAGAAGATAATGCAGATGTCACTTTTCTATTAATGGAAGTGATCAAAGGTAACGATCTGATTCCTGTTATTCTTGCAGATGAGAATGGTATACCCATCTCTTCTAAAAACATTACTATTCCTAAAGGTCTCAATGTTGCAGAACAACAAGATTTCCTGATCAATAAAATCGAGGATATGAAGGAAGATTATGATCCAATCCGAATTGATTTTTCGAATGGCGAGATCCAATATATCTTTTATGCCGATTCAAACTTGGTAAGTAACCTCAGATTCGCTCCGATTATCCAACTTTCAGTATTAGGCATATTGGCTTTAACGGCCTATTTAGTATTCTCTACTTCAAGAAGAGCAGAACAAAATCAAGTTTGGGCAGGGTTAGCTAAAGAGACGGCTCATCAACTTGGAACACCGATTTCGTCATTGGTAGCCTGGATTGAATATTTTAAGACGGATGAAGATTTTGATCAATCCATTATAGAAGAACTTCAAAAAGATGTGACTCGATTGGAAATGATTACGCAACGTTTTTCAAATATTGGTTCTGAACCTGTTTTAAAGCCAGTCAATTTGGAACCATCAGTGAGAGGCGCTTTGGATTATATGTCGAAAAGAATTTCCAGCAAAGTAAAATTGGGTGTTCATTATGAAATCGACAGTCCGGTAGAAATCAATGTTAGTCTGCCATTGTTTGAATGGGTAATTGAAAACCTATGTCGAAATGCTGTAGATGCAATGAATGGGGTTGGAGAGCTCAATGTTTTTATTCGACTTACTCAACATAAAACAGCCGTTGAAATTGATGTAAAGGATACAGGTAAAGGTATTCCTAAAAATAAAGTGAGTAAGGTTTTCAATCCTGGCTATACCACTAAGAAAAGAGGTTGGGGTTTAGGGCTTACATTGGTAAAAAGGATTATTGAGGAATATCATGGAGGAAGAATCTATATTCTTGAATCTACACCAGGTGTAGGTACTACATTTAGAATAGTAATGCCAATTGTAGTCTGATAACTTGTGTTCACTACTGTTAATAATAGAATTTATGTTGTGAATTATCCTATTATTTATGACCTTTGTCTTGGGTCGGTCACATATTGGATTTTTCAACGTGAACTCATATAAGGTGTACTGATTTTTGAAGAGCAGGCCTCAACTTTACTTCGGTAAAGTCATTCCTAGAATGTTAACAGTGGAAGGTCGACATTGTTCAGGAAACCTAATCTTGTTATAAAAGGAAGAATTCCAACCGGCCCTTTTTTATAGACAAAGCGATGCAATGCATGGCTTTTTTTATTGTTCTGTTATTACTAAACGATCAAGCATTTCAAAGAATTTATATTTTTCTTTTGTAAGATGGATTATATCGTTGAACAATAAATTCAATTGATTACTTTTGTGTCCGTGAAACCGAAATATTTAACAGAAGAAGCCATCAATGCGTTTATTACAACGGCATTGAATGAAGATATAGGAGATGGAGATCACTCAACGCTTTCTGCAGTGCCAGAAGATGCTATTGAGTCAGCACAAATGATCTTCAAAGACAATGGTGTAATCGCAGGAATAGAAATTTCTAAGCGAATTTTTTTACACTTAGATCCTACAATGGAAATCGAAACTTTTGTAGAAGAGGGTGACCTTTTAAGCAAAGGTGATATTGTAATGAAAATTAAAGGTAATGCTCGTGCTATTTTAATGGGTGAGCGTCTAGCTTTAAACTGTGCACAACGAATGAGTGGTATTGCCACGCATACTCAAAGAGTTGTTAGCCTAATCAAAGATTCATCTACAAAAATTCTTGACACAAGGAAAACTACTCCCAATTTCAGATTGATGGAAAAATGGGCAGTGTTTATTGGTGGTGGACAAAATCACCGATTTGGTCTCTATGATATGGTAATGCTTAAGGATAATCATATTGATTATGCAGGAAGTATTGCAAAAGCAGTCAGCGAAACAAAAGCGTACTTAAAGGCGAAGAATAAAGACTTGAAAATTGAAGTTGAAACTCGTAACCTTGATGAAGTACGTCAAGCAATTGAAGCTGATGTAGATGTGATCATGTTAGATAATATGGATGTGCCAACAATGAAGGAGGCTGTTAGTATTATTAATGGAAAATCAGATACAGAAGCGTCAGGAGGTGTGACTGAAGAAAAAGTAGCCGAAATTGCTTCAACAGGTGTTGATTTTATCTCGTTAGGTGCATTGACACATTCAAGTTTAAGTAAAGATATCAGCCTTAAAGCTGTAAAATAAAGCATATTATGACAATTAAGACAAAAAAATACCAACTAGAATCGAGTACTTATGTAAAGTTGGGCCTAATGGGTGTGATGAAAGAATTATGGTGGTTTTGGTTTATTCCTGCTGCTATCATCATCATTCCATCATTAATATGGTCGTCTTCTATCTGGTGGATGGTAGGTTTATCCGTATTCATTTCCGTTTTATACATTTTATTTTGGTGGGCACAATTTATGGGTGCAACTCAAATGGAACAAAGTAAAATGTTCTTTGAGAAGTTATCTTACGAAATTGATAGCCGTTTTATCATGATGAAGCGTAATGCTAAAGAAGGTATGCCAGTAAAATGGGAAATGGTGAAAAGCGTAAAAGTAACGAAAGAAGCTTTCGTATTGATGCTTGGTAACGATAATATTGAGGCCAATAAAGTACAACGTTTCTTTGCAAAACGTTTAGGTATGCCTTTATACTTACCTTTCTCGATTTTCCCTACAGAAGTTGCTAAAGGTTTTATGTTTAAATTATTAGAGCGTAAAGGTTTAATTGAAGCGACTTCATCAGCTGAATAAAAAGAACTTTTATGTCATAAAAGACCTCATAGAGTTTACATCTGTGAGGTCTTTTTTTCAGTAATCCATTGTATACTTTCAATGAATACTTGAGAATGATTAGCATCAAAATAGATGATTTGATCATTGGGAAGTTTTCGTGCTACATCATTTACTTTTCGAACTGTAATGATTTTGTCTTTTTGGCCAACAAGTAAATACAATTTAGTATTATGTTGGGCAAGGATTGTGAGTAACTTTTTGTTTTCCAACTGAGTATCTTTCAACGCAATCCATGTGTTGGCAACTTTTTCACTTTCTTGTGGAGAACCTAAGCTTTTTGAAGCAAATTGAAATAAACTTCTTTTAATTAACTTCATGTTTGTCAAATATGTCAGTGTATTGTGAATAACTTTTTGATTTGACATTGCAAACCTAAAAAAAGGGGATACGAAAGTGTGAGTAACAATAGGAAATATTGGATTTTTTGCGATTCCATCAGGGGCAATGAGGTATATTTCCTTAAAAAGTTGAGGGGCTTGTGAATAAAAAAAAGTAGCAAGTCGGGAACCAATTGAGTAACCAATTAAGTTTATTTCATGAAAAAGTTCTTTTTCAAGATATACTTTAAGGTCGCTCCAAAGAAGATGAATATTGTGGTTAGAATTGCTACTACCATGAAATGGTAAATCTATGCTTAATATTGCAAATTGTGATAGTTTATTGGATAAGATCTTGAAAATCTCAGCACGCTGACCGTAGCCGTGTATGCATATAATGATTCTTTTATTATTTTGATCTGAATTATAATAATGAAATGATGGATTTTTAAGTAAATGATCTTTCAAAAGTTAAAACAATTTTAATGACAAAATGTTATTGGAGTACTAATTTAGAATATGTAAAGTAATATGAGTACTTACACAATAAAAGATTTAGAACACCTTACTGGAATAAAAGCACATACTCTAAGAATCTGGGAACAACGCTACAAAATAATTATTCCCAAACGTTCGGAAACAAACATACGCTACTATGATGATGATGACCTAAAATTAATGCTTAACGTATCGTTGCTTAATTCACATGGTATTAAAATCTCAAAAATAGCAAAGTTAACGCAAGAGCAAATTCGAGAGGAGGTTTTTAATGTCATGAGCTCAAGTGACAATTATTCCGATCAAATCACGCAGCTAACTACTTGCATGCTTAACTTTGATGAATTTCAATTCGAAAAGGTGATTTCAACTGCAATATTGAAATACAGCTTCGAAGAAAGTATGATCAATATAATATTCCCTTTCCTTACAAGAGTGGGTTTTCTTTGGCAAATTGGAGCTATTTCGCCTGCACAAGAGCACTTTATCTCCCATCTAGTACGACAAAAGATTATCGTAGCACTAGATGCGATTATGTTGAAGGATGATAAGGGTAAACCGCGATTTACACTCTTTTTACCCGAAGGAGAGTTACACGAAATTACTTTACTTTTTGCTTGTTATATCATCAAGTCTAGAGGTTTTAAAGTAACTTATTTAGGACAGTCGCTACCATTAGAAGAACTGCAAGAGGTTTACAAGACTACACCTTGCGAGTATATGCTAACGGTATCTACTTCACTTATCAAAACCGGTAATTTACAGGAGTATATTTTAAATCTTGGTAAGGCATTTCCAGACACAAAGGTCCTTCTTACAGGAAGACAGATCATTGGTATGGATTATGAAATGACCGACAATGCAGAGCTCTTACCTAGTTTACCAGGTTTTATTGGTTTGATTGATAATTTAGCTAAGAATTTTTCACTGAGTGATGCTGATGCTTGATGCATAACATACACCGCCAATAGGAGGATTATATTTTTTGACTTTTACGGTAACCTGAAAAGCTGTTTTAGGCCATTTTTGATATATTCTATCGACAATCTTTTGCCCTAGATGCTCTAGAAGTTTGCACGAAACACTCATTTCGCTATTCACTATATTATATAAATCCATATAATTGATAGTACCTTCTAGATTGTCAGTTTGTGCTGCATCATCAAAGTTAGTGTCCACAAAAAGGTCAACTCCGTATTTATTACCTATTTTTTGTTCTTCTTCAAAAAAACCATGGTAAGCAAAAAATTCTAGCCCTTCTAGAGCAATAGTATGTTTCATTATGAATTGATTAGTCAAGATTTAAATCTTCAAAAAAGTTGGTGTTTAAAGAATCGTCAACGGCAATTTTGTCCTGCATTTTCTTAGTTTGTTCTTTTTGAGCTTTTACAGCTTCTTGATCACTATATGCCAACTTTTTGATTGCTTTTAATCTTCTTGCTTCACCCAAAGTTTTCTCGGCCATATCACTTAGGGCTTCTAAAAGCTTATCAGAATAATTATCAATCGCTTGATAATCCCTTTTGATCATTTTAGTGTTTTTGCGTAAGGTATCCATTTCATGTTGATACCTTTTTTGCACCTCTTCCATTGCTTTTTGAGCTCTATCTTCCGCTTCTTGAACAATAAATTGAGCACGTTGCTGAGCATTTGCGAGCATGGCAGAAGTTTGAGATTTAGTATCATCTATTGCCTTTTGACGAGCATTTTCGGCATTATTGATACTATCTATCATCTTATCTTCAAGTTCTTCGAATTTTTGTAGCCTCTTTCTATTTTCTTCTAATTGTTGAAGCATTGTATCATTCTGAGATTTTAAATCTTCTACTTCTTTGGCTACTTTGTGTAAAAGTCTGCTAACATCTTTGGTGTCATACCCGCCAAAGATCTTTTTTTTGATATTACTGTTGATGATGTCGTTTGGTTCAATACTCATGATGATAGAACAATTCCGTGCAGTTTTTTATTTGTTTCCCTTAAATTAGTCTTCATCAAGACATTTTTCCAAATTTTTCTCAATATCTTCCCAATAAGAAGTATTTGTTTCTGGTACAGGGATAGGTTCTTCACCTGTTTGTACTCTCCAATAATTAGAATTGTACAGGCATTTTTTTTGGTATTCAGACAATTGATTAAACTTCGCGTAGTTTGTACTCTTGCCTTTTTGTGCAATTAAAGTTTGGTATATTTCTTTGCTCTTCATTTTCTAAAATCCTTTATTTTTCAAATTTAACTCTTCGTAGCCCACTTCATAAATGCCTTCTTCGATCCAAAAACCAATTGCTTTTTTATCATTAATGAAACAATATATGACCTCTCCGCAATATTGATTTTCTTCATCTCGATAATTGAATTGAATATTTAAGAAGTTATGATATAAGAAGCCTTTTCCTGATTGAATTTGACCGCTAATACCTAAATCCCATTTCGAAAACCATTGTCCATCGTTGAGTAAGGATAGATTTAAGTTTCCATTGTAAGTGCTATCAGTAGCCCATGTATTATGACCGTTTACAGCGTAATTTCCTTCGATAGAAGTGATCTTTTGTTGCGGAATTACTGCTGCAATTTTACCATGAAGTGAACAATAAGCATTATATAATTCATGAAAACGTTCTTCTATATTTTCTTCAGAAATTGCTTGTTCCCAATAATTTATGGATGATTGTGGTTTGAATATTTCTTTAATCCAATTTAAAAGTCTCATTCTGAAGATTGTCCAATATTGTAAGTAAACCCAAGGAATAGGCTTAGAGTATTCTCGCGTATTCCCATAGAGTGATCTCTTTTGCCTTGCAAAACTATACGATCTTCTGGAGAAAATTCAACAGGATTAGAAAAATTAGCAACTTGCTTTAGATTCTTTCCTCTAGAAAGGGAGTATTGGAGTCCTGCAATTATATCTGTTTTGAAAATTTTAAATTGTGCACCACCTGTAAAGTGATATTGATCTAATGAAAATGTAGTAATTTCTGAAGGGAATTTATTATCTCCTCCTCCAGTATAAGGTGTGTAAGTAAAGTCGGTTCTAAAACCTCCAATTAATTCAATATTTTGATTGATATTACCTCTCATTCCTACTGCAACATTTGTGACATTGCGATGCTGTGCTTTGTAGTTCAGCCAATTTTCAGTTTTAAAACCAATAATATTATTGGTTACGAATGCTTCTGGTGGCATATCAGTGATTAGATTATACTTTTTGATAGGAGCAAAATATTCAACCGTAAAATATAAAGATGATTTTTTTCTAAAATAGGTGGCACCAAAAGCAACACTAAATGGTTCTTTAAATCGAGTTTCTAATTCTTCTTGTTGTTCGGTTGCCAACATATTTGGAAGAGGCTGATGGTCTATATTATTTACATTTTGTACACTCACTTCTCTGTAAACCTTTGATGTGCCAGCATAAGCCATTGTTGGAGTTGTGATATTCAACCCTAAATGAAGGTCATTTACTGTATATTTAAATCCTATTTTAAGTAAGAATCTGGAAGTGTATCCTTTGATATTTTGAACATTAGCAAAATTAGCAATGTAAAAATCTTCAATATCAGCTGCAGCACCTTTCTCAATGTTGTAGGCTTTTGTTTCTAGGTTGTAATCGTAGTTAATGACTGCATAAGAATGAAATGCGCTAACACCGAAGCTAAATTTATCAGAGTATTTTTTGGCCATTCCTATTCCTATCCAATAGTCTTCATATTCCATTCTATAATAAAAATCTCCGATGTATTCTTCAATTCCTGGAAGAGACTTTATGACATCTATTTGTTGTGCCGTTCTGCTTCTTATTTCAGAGGAAATATTATCTCTCGTAAAACTGGCTAATTCAATGCTCGTTTTGTCCCAATTTTTGGGTCTAAGCAAAAAGGCAACAAAACGAGGTTGTACTTTAAAGTCCCAATCAGAGTAACTATCCCCACCTCCAAGTGCATTATCATATCTGAAAATATAGGTGCTAAATATATTCGCAGAAATGGAGAAGGTTTTATAGTCTATATCGGCAATTTGTGATGGATTGTAAAATATTGAGGCAATACCGCTACCTCCTCCAACCACAGCACCGGATAGTAAACTAGCGTCAGTGTTAAAACTATTACTCCAATATCTACCTGTTTGAGCGTTTAGTGTGGAGGAAAGGAATAATAAAAAAAAGGAAATCAGTAGCTTGTATGAAAGAGAGTGAGACATAAAAAACTATTGCTTTTAAGTTCTGATAGTAAGAAGAGATATGAATGATTTCAATAGAAAGTTAAAAGAAAGATAAAAAACAACTTTTCTTTTGCCTTAATATTCAAAATAAAATTAAGTATAAATCATGAATATTTTCCTTTTTATATATGAAAAAGGTTCATTAAATTGATAGATGATAATTACTTTTTTATCTATTCATCTAAATCAATTGAAATGAGTCTCACCAAGAGCTTACGAACACTAAGTGTCTTCTTATTGCTCTCTTATTTTACTTTACCTTTCGCTTATGGTCAATCTGACTCATTAAGTAATACCTCAAAGTATAGAGAACAATTTTTATTCTTCGGAACAACCCTAAACGTCTCCTCTAAATCTAGGGATGCAGCATTCTCTCCTTTATTGTATGGAGGTGCAGGTATAGGAGGAAACGGCGGTTTTATTACTAGAAATGAAAAGTTTGAATTCCTTTTTGATGGAGGTTTTACATTCGGAATAATGCGAACTGATTTAGCTGGTGATACCGATACAGGTGGTAATATTTTTTATACAGTTCCAATTCATACTCACGCCTTATGGACTATTAATTCAGTGTTTAAAGGTACACCTAATGCATTTTTAAGAGTGGGAGGAGCCGTTGATTTTACTGGTAACTTCAGAGGTAATTTTTCATACACTAACTCAGCACTGAATTTTGAATATATTTCTGGTATTGGTCCTGGAGCACAATTAGGGTGGGATGTACACCTCAACAAAACGGGTAAGTTTTTTAGGAAACGTGATAGAGATTTGACGTTTTTGTGGACTGTTTCACTTCCGATAATGGGAACTTATATGCGCCCTAGTTTCAACACAATTAGTGATTTTACAACTGGAGCTAATTTTATTTCAGGAGGTGCAAAACAAAATTTTGCTTTTATTGGAGACCTTGTTCAATTTAATTCAAGGCTAGATATGTACTATAGGTTGCATAATAAAAATGCTTTTAAGCTTTTTTACGAATGGAAGTATTTTGCAGTCAATGAAGGAAGTAGCGGAAATACTCAAGGTGCATATCATCAATTAGGTTTAGCATTTATGTTTAATGTCACGGGAAATAAATAAAAATGAAAACAAATCAATTTAAAACTGTTGTCTTAAGTGTTTTTGTAGCTGTTTTTTTATTTAGCTGTGAAAACTTATTTATAGAAAAAGATCCAGGAAGTAATCATAGAGCTTCCTTTGAATATTTATGGAATAAGGTCAATGAGCAATACTCATACCTTGAATTAAAAAATATAGATTGGGATAGTGTCTACACTGTTTACAATTCTAAGGTGGAAGATGATATGCCTCAAGAATTGTTTTTTAGTTTAATGTTTGACATGCTAAAAACATTAGAAGATGGTCATGTTAATTTGTACTCGCCATTTAGTGTTTCTCGATACCCTGAGTTAGCTGTTCCTGATTCTAATTACAGTACAAGAATTGTCAGAGCTTCCTATTTGAGTGAGCAATATTTTGTAACAGGTCCTTTACAACATGACTTTATTCATAGAATAGATGATAATGGTCAAAAAGTGATTGATACTTTACATGTAAATGGAAACCCCAATGATATTCGAGGAATTGGCTATGTGAGGTATAGTAGTTTTGCTTCTCTGATATCCAACTATGATATTGATTATGTGATCTCAAGGTATGGAAGGTCAACTGCAGGGTTGATCATTGATGTCAGAAGTAACGGAGGAGGTTCACCACTCAATATATTCCAGTTGTGTGAACGTTTTATTCCAGCTGATGCCGGAGAAACAACCTTGTATTATAGTAGAAATAAGGTAGGACCTGGTGAAGATGATTTTGACGATTGGGTATCTGCTACAATATCACCTTCTGGTCTTTATTATCCTGAAAAAATTATAGTACTGACCGATAGAAGCTGTTACAGTGCAACTTCTTATTTTGCAACAGCAATGAAAGCTGTTCAAAAGTTGAGAGATGTAAAAATTATTGGAGTGCCAACGGGAGGAGGGTTAGGTGCTCCAAGGGGGGGGCAGTTGCCTAATGGATGGTATTATAGAATGTCAGTGACTCAGACTAGATCCGTAGACGGTGATTTGGATTTTGAATTAGGTGTTCCTCCCGATATCTATCAAACTCAGAATCCTGCTGATACTCAGAAGAATATTGATACAATTTTAGAGATGGCAATTGAAGAAATAAAGCACGGTCAATGGTAGTTATTTTACATTTTGTTATACAGAAATGATCTTTTTTGTAAAAAATAAAATAAAAATCATTTTTCCTGTAACATTTTTTGTTCACATACCGTTAATATAATTGCGAATAATACTAAAGATAAGCTGTCTAACGACAGAGGACGATTAATCCAATCACAAAAAAAGCACAACATGTTTTTGTATGTTGTGCTTTTTTGTGTTTAAACCTATTTGAGATATGAGCTATATTTTCAAAAGTATAGTCATAAAAAAAGCAGCTTTACCAAAGTAAAACTGCTCTTAAATTTATTTTGAGATCTTAATTAAACTAAGATTCTAACTGGATCTTCCAATAAACCTTTCAATGTATGTAAGAAGGCTGCACCGATAGCACCGTCAACAGATCTGTGATCACAAGTAAGTGTAATTTTCATTACATTACCTGGTACGATTTGACCGTTTTTCACTACAGGAACCTGCTTAATACCACCTACTGCTAAGATACAAGAAGCAGGAGCATTGATGATTGAAGTGAATTGCTCAATTCCAAACATACCTAAGTTTGAAATAGTGAACGTTGCACCAGACATTTCATCTAAAGAAAGTTTCTTGTCTTTTGCTTTACCTGCCATTTCTTTCACAGTGCTAGAAATCTGAGATAAAGACATTAAGTCTGTATTTCTGATTACTGGAACTACTAAACCGTCAGGAATTGCAACTGCTACACCAACGTTTACATGGCTAGCAACTTTGATTGAATCACCTTCAACTAAAGAGTTTACCATAGGGTGTTGCTTCAATGAAGCTGCAACAGCTTTTACTACGATATCGTTGAATGATACTTTAACGTCAGGAAGCTCGTTCATAGACTTTCTTGCTTTAATAGCATTGTCCATGTCGATGTCCATTGTCAAGTAGAAGTGAGGAGCACCAAATTGAGAAGCAGTAAGGTTTCTTGAGATTGCCTTACGCATGCTGTTCATTGGTTGATCATCAAAACTCTCTACACCAACTGGAGCTGCTACAGCTGCAGGAGCCGCAGGTGCTGTTGTTGGAGCAGGAACATAAGCTTCAACGTCTCTTTTAATTACTCTACCGTGCTCGCCAGAACCAGGAATCATTGCGATGTTGAAACCTTTGTCTTCTGCCATTTTCTTTGCTAATGGAGAAGCAAAAACTCTCTTGCCGTCATGTTCAGGAGCCGGAGCTGCATCACGTGATTGTGGAGTAGAAGCTACTGGAGCTGCTTTAGGAGCCGGAGCTGCCGCTTTTGGAGCTGGTGCCGCTACAGGAGCCGGAGCTGGTGCTTCAGCTGTAGGAGCTGCCGCCGGAGCCGGAGCTGCTGATTTAGCTTCTTCAGCTTTAAGAAGTGTTTCAAAGTCAGCGCCCTCTTCACCAATGATAGCGATTACGCCATCAACAGGAACAGAACCACCATCTTCAACAGCTACATATAATAACTTACCTTCATCGTAAGATTCTAATTCCATTGTAGCCTTGTCTGTTTGAACTTCAGCAAGGATATCACCAGCCTCAACGTCGTCACCAACTTTCATTAACCATTGTGAAATGGTACCGTCAGTCATGGTATCAGACATTTTAGGCATTTTAACTACAACAGCATTAATACCTGAAGTATCAATTGCCTCTGCAGCAGGTGCAGGGGCTGCAGCTGGAGCTTCAGTAGGTGCTGGAGCTTCTGCAGCAGGAGCCGCATTACCACCATCAAGAAGAGATTGGAAATCTTCTCCTTCTTCACCAACAATAGCAATAATTCCATCTACAGGAACTGCTTCTTTTTCTTGAACCGCAATGTAAAGTAGAATACCATCTTCATAGTTTTCTAACTCCATAGTTGCTTTATCAGTTTCAACCTCTGCGATTACATCGCCTGAAGCGATTTCATCGCCTACTTTTACTAACCAAGATGCTATTACGCCTTCTGTCATCGTATCTGACATCTTAGGCATTCTGATTACTTCTGCCATAATCTAATTAAGACTGTATTTTTTTATTGTCTTTTACCAATTTTTCGTTTTCAAGCCAAAAATAAACAGATTATTTGAGAATATCAGAAAAATATTAGGTTTAAGTCACCAATAAAAAATGATCAAAAGCAGAAAATGGTCATCTTTTGTATTTTTTAGTAAACATTCGTCAATTTTTTTTATTAAATTAATTGTAGTCAATCTCGAAAAATATCTTAATTTCGATTTGGCTGATAGTAAGCTATCTTTTTATTAACTCTTTTTGTGATGTGCGGGATTAAGTTAAATCGTGTGCAGCATTATCTATCTATTTAAATATCTGACAGCTCCTAGAACGGGCAACCTTTATAATATGAACCGACACTGCAAATTATTTATTTCAATCTTAGTATTATTCTTGTTTGTTACAACAAGTATAAATGCTCAACATTTTTTCCGTTTGGAGAATTTCGGGAAAAATAGGGTACAATATGAGATTTTTGATTGGAGTTTCATCGAAACAGAACATTTTGAACTCTACTATTATGGCTATGGTATTACAATTGCCAAAATAGCTGGCGAAATAGCCGAAAGGGAATATCAAGATATTACCGAAACAGTAGGTTATGCTCCTTACTTTAAAACAAAGATTTTAGTTTATAATTCTATTCAGGATCTTCGTCAAAGTAATATTGGTATCAATCAACAAGGATACGCGATTACTGGACAAACAAGCTTTATCCGCTCGGAAGTAGAAGTGGCATTTAGTGGAGCAAAGTATCTTTTCGAAGAAGATGTTAAAAGGAGTATTGCTGATGCCCTTATTTTTGAAATGATGTATGGTGGGTCATTGAAAGATATGATCAAGTCGAGTTATCTGATGAATCTTCCGAATTGGTTCATAGTGGGAGCTTCAGATTACATAGCTCGTGGTTGGTCTAGAGATATGGACGATAAAGTCAGAGATTTCTTTTCGAGACATCCTAAGAAATTTCCTAACATTCGATATTTAGAAGGTGAAAATGCCAAAATAGTGGGGCAGTCTATTTGGAATTATCTTGTAGAGAAATATGGGAAAAGTAATATGGCATCGATTCTAAACCTTACAAGAATTGTAAGGGATGAGAAGATTGCTATTCAAAATACTTTAGGTTTGTCTTATGAAGAGTTTATTGAAGGGTGGAAAAAGTTTTATTTAGATGAACATGAATCTTTAGAACAAAACTATAAAGATATTGACGCAGATGAGGCTATCTCCAAAAATAGGAAGTCAAGAATATATAATAAAATAAATATTAGCCCTGATGGAACACGGTTAGCCTATACCGAAAATGAGAGAGGGAAATATAAAATCAATATTTATGACCTTCAGCAGAAAAAAATACGAACGATATTCAAAAGTGGTTATAAGGTAGTAAATCAACAAATAGATTATGATGTGCCGCTTGTAGACTGGATCAGTCGAGACGAGTTGGTTATTTTCTCACAGAAGAAGGGGCAGAACTACATGTTCATTTATAATTTATCAAAAGGTGGTTTCAATACATTCTTTAGATATCTGAAAAGGGAGATCGAATTTAAGTTTGATCATATCAATGATATTTCCGTTTCTCCGAACGGAAAGAAAATCGCAATGAGTGCTGAAAGAAGAGGACAAACAGATATTTATGAACATAACATTGCAAGACGTAGAACAAGGCAAATTACCAAAGACTACTTTGATGATGTAACACCTTCCTATCTTCCCAATGGTTCAGATATAATATTTAGTTCTAACAGATCAGTGGATTCTACTAGAACCAAAACAGGAGAATTAGAAGATATTACAGGTACTTTTAATTTATTTGTCTATTCTAAATCCAATCCTCAAAAGTTAGAAAGAATTACAAATAATTTAGGAAAGGATTTTAAACCTTCCATTTTAGATGAGAATCATGTTCTATTTCTCAGTGATAGAAAAGGGATTACTAACTTTTTTGTTTATGATTTAAAAGATTCGTTAGTAAGACAGGTTTCAAACTTCAAATACAGTGTTAAAGATTATACGACATATAAGGGTGACATTGCATATGTTGCTTACAATGAAGAAAAGGAACATATATATGTTGGAAGCCTTAATCCAGATAAGACCATTTTTACTCCTAAAACGAAGAGACAGCAAATAATGGATCTTCGAGAATTGAGAGAGATTAAAAAGAAGAAAGAGTTACAAGCAAAACGTAAACGTGAGGCAGAAGCGAGAATGGCTCTATTTAGAGAACAGCAAAGGCAAAAGGAACTAAAAAGAATTCAAGATTCAATTTTCCAGGCGAAGCAAGAGGAAGAGCAGCTCAGAAAGATTTTAGCAGATACAGTAGATACTGTTTATGAAGGAGATGATATTGTTTGGGATGATTCGATTCAGGTCGAAGATAAATCTTTGCCAGTGGTATTACAGGATACTGCAAAAAAGGTGAACGATCAACCTGATGTTGAAGTGGCAAAAAAAGAGGCTGAGCCGGTTGTAGAGGGAGATCCTTTTGATGAAGAAATTGATTTTGATAATTATTCTTTCGTTACTACAAAAGGAACAGGTAATAAGGGACCTGATATTGGTATACTTCCTCAGAAACCAACTTATACTAATAGTGAAGAAGAGGATAAAGCTAATACTGATAATTATAAGTTCTTCTCCTACAGTAAAAATAAAAGAGATGCATTTTGGAGTAAATACAATGATCGATTAAAAGCCAAACAAGAGGCTTCAGCAAGAAAATCGATGTTCTCTAAATCACAAGATTATGAGATACGTTTTTCTGTAGATGGATTCAATACAAATATGAGGTTTGACCCATTAATGGGGTCAGGTTTACAGTTTGAGGTAATGATGACAGATGCAATGGAAAACCACAAGATCAACGCTGGTTTGTTTGGCACATTCTCATTAAATAATGGTAACTTCTTTGCAGAATACCTTTATTTAAAACATCGATTGGATTATAGTGTAAGGTATGAAAGACAGTCTTTAGAAATTGAGCAGTTGCAACATCGTTATAGTAAAAACTATTATGAAGTGGGTGTAGCTCTGCCTGTTAGTATTAGAAGTAGAATAGAAGTACTTCCTTTCTTGACAACAACTCGTTTTACAGATACATCTATAAACGGTCTGAGTAATAATGATATCAATCGTTATTGGACAGGTTTTAATATTGAATATATATTTGATAATAGCTTAGAGAGAGGGAAAAATATGTTGATAGGTACGAGAGCTAAAATTAGATACGAAAACTATGTTGGTCTCAACAGTGTTTCTGACAATTTCCAAAATATCTCCTTTGATATAAGACATTATCAGAAAGTTTTAAGATCAATGACTTTAGCATTAAGAGGTTCGGCGGGATCATTCTTTGGAGAAAGTCCTAAAACATATCGTATGGGAGGTATGGAAAATTGGGCATTTGGTAGTATGGATAATGATCCAAGAGGCATACCGGAGAACAGCAATAGTATTCCAGATTTAACTGATCTGATGTTTACAAAATTTACAACACCGCTCAGAGGTTTTAACTGGAATAAATGGGAAGGCGAAAACTATATGGTTTTCAATGCCGAGTTAAGAATGCCAGTGATGAAGTTTTTGACTAAACGTCCAGTCAAATCAAAATTACTGAGAGATTTACAGTTTACAGTTTTCTTTGATATTGGATCAGCTTGGACAGGTGTTAACCCATTTGAGGAAGATAACAGTTTGAATACAGAAGATATTGGTCCAGTAGGGTCGTTTGATGCAACAGTGAAAAACTTTAGATATCCGTTTTTAATGGGACATGGTGTAGGTGCACGTACCACATTATTAGGATATTATCTGAAATTAGATGTTGCATGGGGAATTGAAGATGGATTTAGACAAACAGATCCTAAGTATTATGTATCTTTAGGACATGATTTTTAAACTCTAATTTATCTTTTTATGAAAACAACGAACTTACTATCAATTTTATCAGGGGTTATTTTATTAATTGTGACATCTAGTTTTAATGTCATCCCTAAATCTGAAAGCCCATTCGCTTTGATTGGTCTTCAGGTGACTGTATTAGATGAGAAAGGAAATGTGGTAAAAGGGGCTGATGTAGTTCTTTATTCTAACGAGGATGATGCATTTGATGAAACAAATGGTATCAAAGCCAAATCAAAGACTAACGATAACGGTAGAGTGAAGTTTACAAAAGGCCTAAAAGAAATATCTTATTATATAGTTGCCACTAAAGGTGATATGAGAAGTGAGGATGATTTGAAATCGTCAAAATTGAAAAAAAATAAAATGAACAAGGTAAATGTCATTATTTCAAAAGGCAATGGTATGTCAATGCCTAAAGTGACTGGAGGTAAAAAACAGTAATTTTATTTTTTATAGAAATATCTTGAATTCAAAAAAGGTCCTCTTAGTTGTATAAATGCTAAGAGGACCTTTTTATGTGCAAATTCAAAATTAACTATGATTTATTTTTGAATTTGTACTTATTTTTAAAAGCTAATATCAATTATTTGATATATCTGAAATCATGCTCATTAGGCAATTGTTTCAAGAATTCAGTCATCAGTTTAATTGTATTTTCAATATCATCAGCATGTGCTGTTTCTACCGTTGTGTGCATATATTTCAATGGTAATGAAATAAGAGCAGAAGGGACACCACCATTAGAGTAAGCAAAAGCATCAGTATCAGTACCTGTTACTCTAGAAGATGCAGCACGTTGGAAAGGAATTTCTTTCTCTTTAGCTGTATTTACAAGCATCTTAAAGAGGTTGTTTTGTACTGCTGGAGCTACTGTTAATACAGGTCCATTCCCACCTTTTGTATCACCTTCTAGTTGTTTGTTGTACATTGGAGCAGAAGAATCATGACACACATCAGTAACAATTGCAACATTAGGTTTGATAGTTTGTGTAATCATCTCGGCACCTCTTAAACCAACTTCTTCTTGGACTGCATTCACTACATATAATCCAAAAGGAACTTTATGGTTTTCTTCACTTAATCTTCTTGCTACTTCAGCAATCATAAAACCGCCTATACGGTTGTCTAAGGCTCTACCTGAGAAATAACGTCCTTTGTTAAGCTCACGAAGTTCATCTTCATAGGTGATGACAGTACCTACCACAATACCCATCTCTTCTACTTCTTCTTTAGAAGCCGCTCCAACATCGATAAATATATTATCTAATGAAGGATTTGCTTCTTTACCTGGCTTTCTTGTATGAATTGCGGGCCATCCAAAAATGCCTTCTACAACGCCATTTTCGCCATGAAGTAATACTCTCTTGGAAGGAGCAATTTGATGGTCTGAACCACCGTTTCTAATGACATATATATATCCTTCAGGAGTAATATAATTGACATACCAAGCGATCTCATCTGCATGTGCTTCAATGACAACTTTATAAGGAGCTTCCGGATTGACTACAGCTACAGCAGTGCCATAGTTGTCTACGAATGAAGAATCAACAAAGGGTTTTACATAATCTAACCAGATTTTTTGACCTTCTGCTTCGTGTCCTGTAGGTGATGGGTTATTTAAATATTTATATAAAAAGTCTTTACTTTTTTTATCCATTTTTCAAAAAAATTAATGGTGTATAATAGAATCAATTACGTTTATAGTTGTAGTCGTTTTTACTTTTAGGTATGATTTTGCTAATAGTAAAGTGACAAACCTATTTCAAGTTACATAGATACATTTATTCTAATAACAACTTTGTGCATTTTTTTAAATGTTATTGTAAATTGTCTTATTATTAAAATAAAATATTCAAACTTACATATGCGTGCATTGTTAATTGTTGATGTACAAAATGATTTTGTTTCGGGTGGAGCTTTAGAAGTACCAGAGGGGGATCAAATCATACCAACAATAAATAAAATATCATCAAAATTCGATCTTGTAGTAGCCACAAAAGATTGGCATCCTGAGGAGCACCTGAGTTTTGCCGATAATCATGATGGTAAAGAATTAGGGCAAATTATTGACTTAGATGGTCTTCCTCAAATTTTATGGCCTATACATTGTGTTCAAAACTCTGAAGGTTCAGAATTTGTATCGTCATTGGACACTACTCATATTGATGCTGTTTATAAAAAGGGAACAGATATTAGTATAGACAGTTACAGTGCTTTTTTTGATAATGGAAAAAGAAAGGACACCGGTCTTAGTCAATACTTGAAAAATAAAGAGGTAACGGAGGTCTATGTCACTGGACTGGCCACTGATTATTGTGTCAAATTTACAGCCTTGGATGCAGTGTCTTGCGGGTTTAAAACTTTTGTGATTGAAGATGCTACTAAAGGCGTCAACTTAAAACCGAATGATGTCCAGAATGCTTTCATAGATATGAAAGTTTCAGGAATAAGAGTGATACAAAGCACTGAGGTTTAAGCCTCTTTATGCACTCGAAATAATAAATAAAACAGAGGTAGCTTACGATTTTTGTTTTCGTAAGCTACCTTTATTTTTATGCTTCTGCAGATGGATCCTCTTCTGTTTGCTGTCCAATACGACCAATTTCTTGATCAATTAGCCATAAACCTTGTGGACTATCCTCACCAATTAAATCAAAAGCATCTAAAATTGTACGAGCTGTTTCTTCTTCTTCACGTTGTTCTGCAACGAACCATTGTAAGAATTGGAAAGTAGAAAAATCCTTTGCTTGAAAACAGCAATCTACAATTTCATTAATTGCCTTGGTTACTTTTACTTCGTGCTCTAGCACTAGTTCAAAGATTTGGCGTAACGATTCAAACTCATGTGGTACTGTAGTGATTTCAGCGGCTAAGGCATGACCTCCTACAGCATTGATATATTTAAAAAACTTCAACATATGTTGACGTTCCTCTTCTGCATGATCGTATAAAAACTCTGCTGATTTTACGTACCCCTCACGTTCACACCAAGAGGCAAATGAAAGATAAAATTGAGAAGATTGATCTTCAAGCTGAACTTGTTGGTTCAACATTTTTTCAACATTCCCATCTAACGCGGTTTGTAATCTTTTTTTTGCAATTCCCATTTGAATTTTTTTTTGAGTGTAAATGTTATTCTTCTTAACTTCTTTTCAGAATTCGATGGTTTTCGATTGATACAAATATATATGTTAATATAATTTTTTGTGTTTGAAAATGTTTAATACTATATCGAGAAACCACTTTTTATACAATCTTTTATATTTATTCTAAATAAAACTTGCAATTTATTATGCTTGCATACTATTTTAGCTCTACCAATAAAAGAATTTAAGATAATTATTGCTTTCTACCACAGAAAGTAATCACCAATTAATAACACAACACATGAAAATTTTAGTTTGCATTAGTCACGTACCTGACACCACTACTAAAATCAAGTTTGCAGATAATAAGCTTGACACTAACGGAGTTCAATTTATCATCGGACCTTATGATGACTTTGCGTTGGCAAGGGCTGTAGAAATAAAAGAAGCTACAGGCGGAACTGTTACTGTTCTTAATGTAGGAGAGGCAGACACTGAACCATCAATCCGAAAAGCATTGGCTATTGGAGCTGATAATGCCGTAAGAGTAAATGCAGCACCTACAGATTCATTATTTGTGGCGCAACAAATTGTAGAGCATGCAAAATCTGAAAACTATGATATGATTTTGATGGGACGTGAGTCCTCAGATTATAACTCAGGCCTAGTTCACGGTTTAGTGGGTGAGTTGATGGGGTGGCCTTCAATCGCTCCTGCTATGAAGTTAGAAGTAGATGGAACTACAGCGAAGCTAAGTAGAGAAATTGAAGGTGGACATGAAGATGTTGAGGTGACAATGCCATTTGTGGCAGGTTGTCAAGAACCAATTGCAGAGTGGAAAATTCCGAATATGAGAGGAATTATGATGGCTAGAAAAAAGCCACTTCAAGTTGTAGAACCTGTAGGAGTTGAAGGAGTTACTACTTACAAATCATTTGAATTACCGGAAGCTAAGGCCGAATGTAAAATGGTCGATGCAGGGCAAATGGATGAACTTGTAGGTTTGTTGAAAAACGAAGCTAGAGTCCTTTAATCATTATTATCTCAACTTAACACATAAAATAACAAAAGACATGTCAGTATTAGTATTTATAGAGGCAGACAATGGAGTCATTAAGAAATCTTCATTAGAAGCAGTAACATATGGATCAAAATTAGGTGAAGTAACAGCTGTTGCAATGGGAAGCATTGACGCTTCTGAATTAGCAGGAGTTGGTAAATATGGCGCTACTAAAGTTTTACACTGTTCTGATGAACGATTAAACGATGGTGTAATTTCAGCTACCGCCAAATTAATTGCAGAAGCAGCAGGTCAAGCAGGTACAGACGTAGTTATTATGTCTCGTTCTTCTTTAGTTGATGCTGTTGCGGCAAGAGTAGCCATTAAAATGGGAGCAAGTGTTGTTGCAAACGTACAAGAACTACCTGATACCTCTAATGGTTTTGTAGTGAAACGTGGTGTATTTACAGGCAAAGCCTATGCATTTGTAGAAGTACCAGAAGGTAAGAAAGTGCTTACTGTTACTAAAAATGTAGTGCAATTAGAAGAGACAGGCTCGGATGCACCTGTAGAAGAAATTTCAGTGGCATTTGATGATGCTGATTTCGGAGTGAAAAGAGTAGGTGTTCATAAGCAAGAAGGCGATATTTTATTACCAGAAGCGGATTTAGTAGTCTCTGCGGGAAGAGGGATGAAAGGACCAGAAAACTGGCAAATGATAGAGGATTTAGCATCTACTCTTGGAGCGGCAACTGCTTGCTCTAAACCAGTCTCAGATATGGATTGGCGTCCACATCACGAGCACGTAGGACAAACAGGAATCAAAGTAGCTCCTCAGTTGTATATTGCTGTTGGTATTTCTGGTGCTATCCAGCATTTGGCAGGGGTAAACTCTTCAAAGGTGATAGTCGCTATTAATAAAGACCCTGAAGCTCCTTTCTTCAAAGCGGCTGATTATGGGGTAGTTGGAGATGCTTTTGAAGTGGTTCCAAAATTGATTGAAGCACTGAAAAGCAATCAAAATTAATTTATAAGTGTAAAAGAAGAACTATTTTTAAGATTTATTTGTTAATTAACATTTCATCTGTTGATAATTATTAATAGTTCTATATCTTTGTAATACTTCGAAGGATTAATTGTCTTTTACGAAGATTTTTTAAACTTAGTCGGAACTTTTTCCTCATTCTGGCAAAACTACTGATGAAAATCGTATAAGAACCTTACCATGAAAGTGGTAAGGTTCAGTCATTTATAATGGTTTTGGTTTAATTTTTACCTAAGATATTATATCATTGATCTATTTGTTTTTTTGAGCTCAAAAGTCTTCTAATACTGATAGCTTTTGTTTGAAGCGATTTTAATTGATGTCTTTTTTTAATGTCAAAGACACAAAGTTGTATCGCTTTTTGATATTGCTCAAAAGCACTATTCAAATCACCCATTTTAGTGTAGTAATCTCCTTTTATTTCTAGGTTGATTGGATTGATTTGTAAATCCAAACTTTGATCAATCAGCTCAAGAGCATCTTGTAGGTTTTCATTTTTTAAAATTCTTTGTTTTGCAGACTCAGCATAAAAGAGCCACTCTGATTCATCGGAGAGTTTATCTTTTCTGCGTTCCTTGTCTTGCTTTGTTGTATCGTTTTTTGATGATAATGGAAAATCGGATTTAACGGGAGAGAATGAAAATAAAGAAACGATAAGAGGTAACAGTAACAGAAGTGAGACTCGGTGTTTCATGATGTTTTAAAGATGAGTGTTTAATTACAACACTATCATTTATACCAAAAATCACTTAATATTATATAAGTGTCTCATAATTAGAGTTTTATATGGTATTAAGTGATTTGGTAAATGTACGTTAATGAACGTAATCTTAAAATATGGACATCTATGAAGTAAATGTTCTAGTAATCAAGGACTTATTTTGATGTAAATGCATCCAATTGAGGTGTGTTTCTAATATCAACAGGTACTACAGTTGTTACACCTTGTTCGATCATGGTCACACCGTAGATGACATCAGTACTCGACATTGTTCTCTTGTTGTGAGTGACAATGATAAATTGAGAATTAGAAGAGAATTTATTGATAATTTTATTAAACTTATCAACGTTAGCATCGTCTAATGGGGCATCGACCTCATCAAAAATACAGAATGGAGCTGGTTTGATGAGATAAATCGCAAATAATAATGCTGTTGCAGTTAGCGTCTTCTCTCCTCCTGATAATTGGTTGATGGTTAATGGTCTCTTTCCTTTTGGTTGTGCCAAAATCTCAATTTTTGCATTCAAAGGATCACTATCATCCGCCAAGCGTAGATCACAGTTATCTTCATCGGTAAATAATGATCTGAAGACTTCCATGAAGTTTTCACGGATCTGCACAAAGGCCTTCATGAACTTTTCTTGAGCTACAGCATCAATATCTTCAATGGTCTGTAATAATTGTTCTTTGGCTTTGTTGAGGTCTTCTCTTTGCCCTAAAATAAATGAGTTTCTTTCTTTGATTTCATTAAAGGCATCAATGGCTGTATGATTAATAGCCCCTAAAGAACCTAACTTTCTTTTTGAGTCTTCACTGATTTGTTCCAATTCAGCAATACCCATTTCCTTGTATGGATTTTCTTCTTCCTCTACTTTTTCTTCTTCATTATTTTCGGCTGGAACAGCATCAGGCTTGAAAAGTAGCATTTGTTCAATATCTACTTCAAACTCAACAGCAATTTTTTCTTTTACTGACGTTAAAGAAAGTCGTAATGCATTGATTCTCTCATTGGCTTTTAAAAGCTCTTGATCGATTTCCTCTTTGTGAACTTGTTTTAGTTTAATATCAACTTCTGTATCAGAAATCAAATCTTTGGCGTCCTGGTAAGCTTTTTCTGCCTCTTGAACACCTCGTTCTATATTTTGTTTTTCTTCTTCAAGTTTTATGAGCTCTTGATCTCCTTCCTCATCCATAGAATCAGCACGCATTAGATCTTGCTCTACCTTTTCTATTTCTTCAATATTTTGATCTATTCTATTTTGAGCTTTTACCAATTCTTCATCTTTAAAATCAATCTCTTTTCTCAAACCATTGTATTGGTTTTCCTGCTGAAGGAAATTGATATGAAGTTGATTGTATTTACTCGAAAATTCCGTTTTTTTATCTTTTTCGATCGTAAGATTCTCTTGCATTTCCTCCAACTGTTCTACCATATATTCCATGGCATACGTTTCATCTTCCAGTTGAGGTTTTCCTTCGCTAATCGCGATTTCAGCGTCACCAATTCGTTCAAGAATTTCTTCTTTTTTATTGGCACTAGCCTCTAAGAATTTAGCAAATTCTTCTTTCTGCGTTTTAATCTTAATCAACTCTTGAGAAACGACTTGCAAATTATGCTGAGCACTTTCCAGCTCATGGGAGAAGTTGACCTGAAGTAAATCCTTGTGTAGAGCTTGTTTCTCTACTTTTTTAATATGTATTTCTTCTGCTTCCTTTTCTAAAGCAGTGATTTCTTCGGTCAAGTTTTCAAGGTGTCTGATTCTACCTAAAGATTTACCTTCAAAAGAGCCAATAGACCCACCGGTAATTGCTGACTTTCTACGAATGGCTTTACCATTTTTAGTCACCAAAATAACACTGTCATTTTTAGGAAGGTTATTTTGATTTCTATGAACGATGTACACACCATCTAATAGGTAAGTAATTAGTGAAGCATATTTATTATCAAAATCCACTACATCAATTGCACAAATAGCGTCTTCAATAGCTTTACGAGGAGAAGCGGAATACCCTTCAAACTTATCTAACAATAAGAAGTTGGCTTTCCCTTTTTTCATTTCTTCCAAAAGGTTTACGGCTCTCCAAGCTTCCTCTTCATTTTCAAGAACGAAATAGTTAAGATAAGGAGCGAGGTAACCTTCAATGGCTACTCTATAGCCATCTTCACAATGTAGCGTATCCGAAAGCATTGGAGCTTCTTTGGCCCAGTCCGTTTCCTGTTTGAGGTATTTGATCGCTTCTGGATATCCTTCCAAATTATCCACCAATGATTTTGTCAAGGTATGTTCATTGCGTTTTGCATCCAATGAACGAAGAATTTCAGAAGACCTATCTTTGATGGTTTCTAATTCCTCTCTACAGTCATGAATTTTCTGTTGGTGGAGGTCATGTTTTTCTTTTACTTCTTCAAATTGCATACTAGCACTGAGTCGCTCACCTTCTAAAGAAGCAAACTGCGTATCAAACTCTGCTAAACTTGAAGATTTCTCAGAAGATTCGACATGTGCTCTTTCTAACTCTTGCTTGAGTGCAGAAAGCTGTACTTCATTAATTTCAACCTTTTGTTTGAGTTGAAAAATGATAGATTGTTTATTTTTTACCTGTTGCTCAAACTCTTTTGTTCTGACTTCGAGTTCATCCGATTTCATTGTTTGAGCATCACGTTCTTGTTGTGTCTTTGATAATTCAGCTTCTGTTTCATTGACCATTCTTTCAATAGAATTCAACTGAATTTGCAAACTCTCAATACCTTGTTGAGCTAAAGCTACCGCTTCACGATCAAGAGTAGATTGTGTTGTCAGCGTTTGCTTTTTTTCTTCCAGAAAACGTTTTCTTTCCCCTTTAATTCTCTTTTCACTTTCTATCTGACGCATCTTTAAGATGTGCTCATTAAGAGTTTTTTGTCTAGAGGCGAAAAGTGTTTCTTTATCAATAGATTCTTTTTTCTCTTTAGCAATTGAAGCTTCCAGTTCCTCAATAGTTTTAATAGTGAGGTTTCTTTCTTCATTTTTGGCAGTCATGTTATCTGCCAGTTCGTTTAATTCTTTTGCTTGAGAATCTACCTTTTTGAGGGCTAATTGAATGCTAGACTCTTTGTAGGTCTTCTTAAGTTTGATGTAACGTTGAGCCTGCTTGGCTTGACGCTCCAACGAACGCATATTTTTTTCTACTTCAAAAAGTAAATCGTCCACACGCTCTAAATCAGCATCGGTATCTTTAAGCTTTTTGAGGGTTTCTTTTTTACTTTTCTTGAATTTTGAAATTCCAGCAGCTTCTTCAAAAAGGGTTCTTCTGGCATTTTGGGTATCATTCAAGATTTCGTCAATCATCTTTAGCTCGATGATGGCATAACTATCTGAACCAATACCTGTATCGAGGAAGAGACCGTGAATATCTTTTAAACGGCAGGGGACACCATTCAGTGAATATTCACCTTCACCTGATCGGTAAAAACGACGACCAATAGTCACCTCAGTATATTCTGTTGGGAGTAAGTTTTTATTATTGATAAAAGTAAGGTATACCTCCGCCATTTGTAATGGCCTCCTGCTTTTGGTGCCATTAAAAATGATATTATCCATTTTTTCAGAACGCAATGCCTTTGTACTTTGTTCACCAAGTACCCATCGAATCGCATCCACTACGTTGGATTTACCACTACCATTCGGCCCTACTACAGCCGTAATACCTTTGTCAAAGTTTAGTGTTACTTTTTCACCAAAACTTTTAAAACCTTTTATCTCTAATTTACTTAATAACATTATTTAGACCCCCGATCAAAAAATGAAGCAGAATGAGTATTTGACCACTCATAAAAAGTTTGCTAGATAGCAATTCTAGAATTTTGCCTAAGATAAATAAAATTTTAAAACTTCTAAGGGTAATACAGGGGACAATAGGGTAGAAAAAGTGATTTATTATCTTAAAATAATTCAACAAAAAAGAGATACAGTTTGAAAAACCGTACCTCTATCTTTTGACTATTTGTAGTGGAATTCAGATTATTTTGAAAGGTCGAATTTCAATCCTAATTGAACTCTCGCATTATAATATTCTGATTGCATAGTATATTGCTCTGATCCTTGGTAATATCTTAGTGGAGTGTTAAGCAAGTTATTTGCTTCAAGATAGAATCTTAATTGATCAGTAAATGCATAAGAAGCATTTGCATCTAAGAATAATTGTTGGTCGTAGTATCTGTCTTTGAATGCCTCGTCACCTAATTCATCGATGTAAGCAGCAGTATAGTTTAATGAAATTCTAAAGCTTACTTTTTTAGAATCAAATGAAAGCGATCCGTTTACCGTATGAGGAGCTGTACCTGGTAATGATAATTTTTCGTCTTCTCTTTCCTCAATTCCAAGATCTTGAATTTCTGAAGCAGTGTAAGTATAGTTTGTGTAGATACCTAAACCTTTTAGTACACCTGGCAAGAAGTCCAATTGACGTTGGAAGGCTAATTCGAAACCTGTTAAAGTCGCTTTTGCACCATTACGAGGTTGAGAATAACGATCGTAAACGTTACCGCTTACAGGGTCAGTGTAGTTACGTGCTTGGTAGTTGTAGATGAAGTCATTTAATGTTTTGTGGAAAAGACCACCAGAAATGATACCTACCGATTTGAAGTAGTGTTCACCCATTAAATCAAGGTTCATTGAAGTTGTTGGTTTTAAACCAGGATTTCCTTCTGATAACTCATTGTCTTCTCTGCTGATTTCACGGTAAGGCACTAAGTCAAAGTAACGAGGTCTTGCCAAAGTGTTGGTCCAAGCTGCTCTAATAATTGTATTTTCATTGATATTGTAACGAGCTTGAATGGATGGAAGAACGTTTGTATAGCTGTTTGTTCCTTCAATTGTTTTAGAAGCATCTGGATCAAAATCACCGTCTTCATTAAACTCAACTTGGTATCCTGTATAATCTACTTGTGTATTTTCAATTCTAGCACCTGCAATAAAGAACCATTTTGTCCCAAGGCTTTGTTTCAACATGGCGTAACCAGCAGTGATTTGCTCTTTTGCGTTGTAGTTACCTCCTAAGTACTCTTCGGGTAAGTCCGTTTTATCGAATAAAGCAGTATTGCTTAAGTCGTACTTACCAAGAGCAGATGGATCTGTAAATAGACCACCTTTATATTGATCACCCGCTAAGAATGGATCTCTTGATTGATCTTTTGTAGGTTGCAGCGTCATGTTGTCAAATGGAGACTCATCAATTGGTTCAAACTCATTGTATCTGTTGTCTCTCATTTTTTCTTTTCCTCTATAACGACCACCAATTTTGATGATACTTTTGTTACGAGTATTATTCAATGGAATTTCTAAGTTGATTTTCGCATTTCTATCGATTTCCTCAGTGTATTGATACTCTTCAGTGATTTCTTTCAACCCAAAAGAAGTATAATCAGCACCAGCACCATTGTCAAGTACATTTGGCTTTTCAGGATTGGAAAGGTCTTGAGTTAATACTACGTCCTTTTGTCTCCAGCTGATATAACGTTCGTGAGGTCTTTCTTCAGAAGCTTTAGCAAGAGTTCCTGACCAGTCTAACTTAAAGCGATTAGCGATCAAGTGCTCACCACCTAAAGTAACATTGTAAGTTCTTTGGTCTTCTAAACGAGTATTTTTATTGTTTTTATCATCTAAACCACCTTTAGTTTGTCTTCTGATTTCGGCAGTATAAGTTCCGTCATCGTTTGTTTCGATATCCTTGTATCTTAAGCGGTATCTATTTTCTCTGTCATCTCTGTGGTTGTAAATACCACTAACATAAATTTTAGAGTTAGTACCTAAAGCATAATCTAAAGTAGTTGAGAATGATCTTCTAATTCTGTGTACATCATAAGTTCTTACTTGGAAGTCAGTCATTTCAGGGTTAGATTCATTGTCCCATTCTGCTTCGATATTGTGAGAACCTAAGTTGTGATCAAAGTATGAGCCACTTACAATTACACCTAATTTATCATTGAAGAAACGGTTACCAATAACAACTGCACCGTTGAACATTGCTTTTTCAGAAAGGAAGTTATAGCCAGTACCTAAAGTACCCGATACACGTAGGTCATTTGGAGCCGATCTCAATACTAGGTTAGCAGAACCACCAATTGCATCCGCATCCATATCTGGCGTTAGTGTTTTAGAAACCTCAATAGATTGAACCATATCAGCAGGGATAAGGTCTAATTGTACCGCTCTAGTTTCTCCTTCAGCAGATGGAACTCTTTCTCCGTTGATTGTAATTGAACTTAAATCTGGAGATGTACCTCTGATCAAACCAAATCGAGCTTCACCTTGGTCATATTGCATTGTGATACCAGGAACTCTTTTAAGAGCGTCACCCACATTTGAATCGGGGAACTTACCCACTTGGTCAGCACTAATAACGTTCATAATATTATTAGCATTCTTTTGTTGACCGAGTGCTTTAGCCTGGCCTTGAAGGTTAGTACCTAAGATGACCACTTCATCACCAAGAAGAATACTACCTTTCATTTTTAATACTTTCAAGTCAGCTTCTTGATCTGATTTTAATTCTACACTTTGTTTTAAGGTTTCGAAACCTAAGTAAGAAATTTCTAATTCTTGTGTTCCTTCAGGTACGTTTACTAAGATAAATTTACCAGATGCATCAGTCAATGAACCAAGGTGTTCATGGTTTATTACACGGACAGTTGCACCAATTAAAGGGAGATCATTGTTATCCACAATAACTCCTGTAATAGATGAATTTTGAGCGTTAACATAAGTTGATAATAAGACTAAAATAGTCATTACCAATAGCTTGAAAAAATGTTTCATGTTGTACTAGATTGAAAATTCGTTGATGGTGCAAAACAACAATCCAAATATTATTTAGGTATTGTTCATATATGAAGAATAGATGATTAAAGGAGAAGGAAGGAATGATGATTATGAAGAAATTATGACTTTTTTGAATTTCAATTCAACGCAATATGAAGTAAATAAAAAGCCATATTCATAGGAATATGGCTTTTATGCGGATAAAACATTCTAATTCAAAGAACTAGAATTCTTCAAAACTATTTCTGTAGTACGTATTGTAGGTACGTTCTCACTATTTTTCTTTTGAAAAATGAGAAATTATCTCTAGTTTGCAGGTACACAGTTATTTAAGGTTACTCAAATATTTAAATTATCAGAATGAAGAAATTTGATGCATTTGACAAAAATGACAATTCTTCAATGAAGCCAACCAAAAATTCAAGCTACTTAGACAAACTCATGCTTGCCCAATTAGAAGTAGCAAAACAAAAGTTGTATCCTCAGTCTAGCAAGACAAAATGATTAACTCTCTTCATTGAAAAAAAATGCTTTATATCTAGGAAGGATATAAAGCATTTTTCATTTATTGTAATGTATTGATTTACATTGATATAAGGTTAAATTATAAAAGAGGTTGTGATGTGATTTTGAGATAGTAGGTCTCTTAATTCACTGTTGCTTTTATTCTTGTTTCAAAAACTATAGGATCGATGTATTCATTCACCCATGGAATCCCTGAGTATTTCTCTTTTGCAAAATCAACCATTTCAGTGATTTTATTATTTATCACTCCCTTGCGAAGGTTTTTGTAAGAGTTTCCTTCTCTGATATAATTTGAAAATCCTGTTTCAAGAATAGTATTTGTATAGCGATCTTCTTGGTTTATATATTGTCCATTGTCTACTACAACTTCGTAATTCATTGGAATGTCATTTTCAAATTTCATTTCATATTTTTCAACCTTGAAAGTATTATCTGGATAGAAAATATAATTCTGAACAAATAGACTCTCCTTGGTTTCATGAAATAACCCTTTATACAAAATAGCTTCTGTACTTTGTGATTTACCATTTACACTACCGTCATTTTTTCTTAAAACATTAGAAAGTCTATGGAGTGTTTTGAGGAGTAGTCTGGAATAAAAACTGTTATTCATGAGTTTCTTTATTTAAACAATAATACAATGTGTTTCCCTGCTTTTGTTATTTAAATTCTACAAACAAGAGCTTTACATTTTTAGTAGTGGATTTAAGTATTAAAACACCTATTTGATTTAAAATTATTTAAATAAAAAAGCTCATGAAGTGTATTCATGAGCCTTTTGAGATCTAATGATTCGATTATAAATCAATCATTAGTTGAAGTAAATCTTATCACCCACTTTAGCATCTGATTCTTTAGACATCTCATTTAGTTTTTTCAATGCTTTTAGATCTATACCATATTTAATGGCGATAAAGTTGAGTGATTCCCCTTCCTCAAAGATGTGGTAAGAGACAGGAATAGAAGCTGGTAAAGGCTCAATATAATAGTGTCTGTCCTTCATCAACATATCTTTACCCTTGATATAATTGTATTTCTTTAATTTCCCTTTTGAAATCGTTCCTAAAGATTTTACGAGCTCTTTTTGTGTCATTTCTTCTTTAAGAATAACAGCTTTTACACCATTGACAATCGCAAAATCATATTTACTATCCTCACTTTCCATTTGTGTTGGTAATACAAATGGATAATCGTCTTTAATACTATCTGCATAGAATTGGAAAATAGAACGTGCAGCTCTTGTTTTCTTTGGTTTGGCATAAGGAGAAAGCTTTGCCACCATTTGATTGATTTCTGTAGGGTTAGCCTCAATCATTACAGAGTAAACTTTATCCTCAGGGATATAGCTTCCAGATAACCAAATATTATTGGATGAAATAATGCTTAATGGTTGCCCCGTGAACTTAGAAACTTGTGATAGTGAATAACCATTGGTAGGTAATTCAATCAAAACAGTGTGCTCTTTGTCTTGTCCAACATTATCTTTGAATGCAAAATAGTGTGCTAAATAATGAAGAACATACGGGTGCGTGTTTTCATTAATCGTCACTTGAGAATAATAATTCAGTTTATTCTTTTTGATGTAATTCTTTGCACCAGTCAATCCATCATGGTATGAAATCATGGCATAGAACCAGTTTCCAAGATAGTAATGACTTTTTGAAAGATAGTCAGCAGCACCAATACTAGCCGCTACCACATTTTTTCTTTCATCTATATTTCTATCGATCTTCATACCTCTTTCTTCAGCAGTAAAGTCTTTGAATTGCCAAAAACCTACAGCGGGAGGAGTAGCATTTGAGATGGCATTACCATCTAAAAGAGACTCTTGTAAGGCAAGGTACTTGAATTCTTCTGGTACACCTCTTGTTTTCAGCTCACGAGCAATAAAAGCAAAGTAGGTATTACATCTGTCCAAAAGAATATCATAGTGCTTTTGTGAACGAGTAAGACTATTGTACTTAACCATGATCTTGTCCATACCACCTTTGGTGACAACAACCTTTGAGCCCATTAAATTAAATGAACTTGGAATGTTTGCCTCAGGCTTGGCAAGTAGCGGTTGAGTAAAGAAAATACCCAAAAGGATAATACAAAATAGTTTTTTGCTTGTTTTCATAAACGAGTTAAGTCATTAATTTCGCAATAAAGATATTGCGAATTCTATTTAATTTCAAACAAAGTTTAAAGGAATACTTTTTTGGTAATAAACAAGATAATAGTTAAAGCTTAAAAAATCACCTCTTTCGACATAAAAAAAGGCCATTCTAATAAAAGAATGGCCTGAATTATTGGAATAGATCTATTGTTCTTTTTTCACTCTTGGTTTATTGTCATATCCAAAGAGATCATTTAATGACAACTCTTGAACTTCACCGTATTGTGCTAAAGTTTCCATGTTAAGTTTTTCACGATCACCCACCACACAAACATTGTAGTTATTACCTTTGATAAAGTCACTATGGAATTTCATCACATCATCAATAGTCATTGTTTTCATGGCTTCATAAACATCTTTACGAATATCATGATCATTTCCTTTTTTCAATGCTGTTTCATAGTTAAATAACACGCGACTTTTTGTGATACGCTCACTCTCTAGCTTACTTAGGATAGCCTTTTTAGCGGCATCAAAAGATTGATCATTTTTAGGAGGATTTTCTAATAAATTTTTCATCCCTGCCATTGCTTCAGTCAATTTATCAGATTGAGTACCGATATACGCTAAAGTATAATCACTTTTACCTTTTTCTGATGCTACGCCATATTTACTAAATACTGAGTAGGCTAAACCTTGTGCTTCACGCATTTCTTGGAATACGATAGCGTTCATACTACCACCAAAATACTCGTTGAATAATGTAGCTGCCGCGATTCTTTTTGGATCATACTTCTCACCTTTTGCTAAGAAGATGACTTCTGCTTGCACCATGTCATAATGAGACCAATATACTTTTGGTTTGTCAACATCTTTAACATAGAATTTTTTTGCGGTAGGTACAGGTTGTAATGTTGAAGGAACTTTGTGTTCAGCATTCAATGTTTTCACCACTTGATCTAATGTCTCAGGTCCATAGTAAAGCACTCTGTGTTCCATTTTTGTTAATTGATGGATTCTAGAGATAAGTTCTTGTGGCTGGATTAGATCAAGTTCTTTATTGGATAACCCGTTAGTGACAGGGTTATTATTTCCATAAAGACCATAATTCATTAAGCCAGTAAACAAAATTGCTCCTTTGTTTTTCTTTGTATCTTCTCTGTTTTTCTTTTCAATGGCAATCATATTTTGAAGTACTGCTTCATCTACTTTCGCATTATTCAGAAGGTCTTCGAATAGTTTCATTGCAGGTACCATATTTTCAGTCAAACCATTCAATGAAACATAAACTTGATCAGCAGAGGTATTGACACTAAAGCCAGCTCCAAGTTTGTAGAACTCTTGCTTGATTTGAGCAGAAGTCAATTTATCAGTACCTAGATACTCAAGATATTGAATGGCAGTGCTAAGTGTAGGATCAGTATCTTTGCCAACATTGATAATGTAGTATAGATTGAAAAGATCATTTTCAACATTTTTCTTGTAACGAACAGTAATATCACTATTCATTTTCGCTTCTTGAATATCTTTCGAGTAATCCAAGAATAAAGGTTTCAATGCTTCAACTTTTTGTCCTTCAATTTTCTTAAAGAACTCAGACTTTTCACCTCTATTTAATTCTACCTTAGTAATCGAAGGCTTTTCAACTTTTTGTTTATTAGGATCTTCTCCAGAACGCTTGTATACGACTACATAATTGTCTTTGTAGTTTTCATTGGCAAATGCAACAATCTCTTCTTTTGTAATCGTCTGCATTTCCTCAATATCATCAATGTAGTTTTCCCAAGGAATATTTCTTGTAAATGCTTGCACAAATGCATCTGCACGAGCATTATTACTTTCAAGTTTCTTGATTTCAGATTTCTTGAAATCATTTACAATAGCGTCAATTAACCAATCTTCAAAGTCACCTGCCTTTAACTTTTCAATTTCTTCTAAAAGTAAAGCCTGTGCTTCCTCTAGTGTTTGGCCGTTTCTTGGAATAGCATATAAAGTGTGGATTGTGTAATCATTAAACGGATACACAAAGCTACTTGCGTTCAATACCTTTTGTTGTTGATTTAAATCCAAATCAATTAATCCAGCGCTACTGTTGGCCAAGATCATATCACAAAGTTGCTCTTTTAGAAGGTCTCTTGAGTTGGTTTTTAAACCTGGCATTCTGTAACCCATAAATACCATGGCAGTTTGTGGACCAAACACTTCTTTTTTAATAGGAGTCGTGATAGGTTTTTCTTCTTGGTAAGTAAATTCAGGAATATCGTTTGCTTTCCAAGAACCGAAGTATTTATCTATCAATTGAATGGTTTTATCAGGATCTAAATCTCCACTCAAACAGATGGCAACATTATTAGGTCTATAATAATTATTGAAATACTTTTTAATTTCTGTGATTGAAGGGTTCTTTAAGTGATCAATCGTACCGATTACAGTTTGTGTACCATAAGGGTGGTTAGGGAACATAGATGAGAACATCGCCTCAAATACTTTGCGTTGATCATTATCTAAAGCTCGGTTTTTTTCTTCGTATACAGCTTCTAATTCTGTATGGAATAAACGAGGAACAATTTCTCTAAAACGATCAGATTCGATCTCTAACCAACGATTAAGCTCATTGGCAGGAATATCATTTACATATACTGTACGGTCTTCTGTAGTATAAGCATTTGTTCCTTTGGCCCCAATCATTCCGATCATACGGTCATACTCATTGGCAATAGAGAATTTAGAGGCATCATTAGACACTTGGTCAATTTGGGCATAGTATGCTGTTCTCTCTTCAGGATCTGACAATGTTCTATAGTGTTCGAACATATTCTCAATACTATCAAGATAAACGGATTCTTGTGCCCAATCCTTTGTACCAAAGTGAGACGTCCCTTTGAACATAATATGTTCTAAATAGTGAGCAAGACCAGTAGAGGTCGCTGGATCATTTTTACCACCAGCTTTAACAGCGATGTAAGTTTGAATTCTTGGAGCATCTTTGTATTCTGATAAATACACTTTCAATCCATTATCAAGTGTATAAATCCTAGTGTTAAGTGGGTCATTCTTTACCGTTTTATAGGGGAAAGCGGATTCTCCTGTACCCATTTCAGAGGCATTACAGCCACCAAATAAAAGTGCACCTCCTAAAAGTGCTGTCTTAATGACATTCGTATAAGTCATGCTTAGTTAATTTATGAATATAATTGACTTGAGAAGTTATATTTTACAACCTGTATTATTTGACACTACTTGATAATTGGTTAGGCGTAAAATTATCTTTACGTGAAATTACTGAAAATTATTTAATACTTTAAAATTGGCTTGAAAAAACCTTGGTTCTGATTGTTATTTATTATTTGATAAGTATCAAAAGATCATTTGAGAAGGGTTCATAATGTTTAAAACGTTCCGTTCGTTGTTATATAGTTTTTAATGGGTAAATTATCGAATGTTTTAAGTAAACTACAAGTACTAACGTATGGAATCAACTTCTCATTCAGTAATGATGTATCCGCCAGGAAATCAGTCATTACACTATCTATCCAAACTAAAAAATATCATTGCCGCTAATAAAAACAGCTATGTAATTAATCCAATTACATAGCTGTTCTTTGATTATGAAGTGACTAGAATGTGGCATCATCATAATACTCGTATTGAATGTTTTTAGTGTAGACAGTTTCTTCTATCGCTCCAGTGTGATGATTCTTATTATAATAGGTAATCGTGTTTTCTGCAGAAATAGGATAACCATTTTTATAATTATAATGATAAGTAGTCAAACTAAAAAGGTGGTCATCTTTCTTAAATTTTCGCTCTTCTCTTAATACGTTTCCCATTTTTTTTCGAGCTTCAGGTTGATGTGAGTAAGTTGAAGCGATTAGTGATTTTTGATCATCTAATATACTAGTTAAAATGAGAGGGTCATCATCTATTGTTTCACCTTCTTTGAAGTTATAATTATACCATATTGAACTTCCATTTCCATCAGTAAATTCACATTCAAAAAGATATTTTAGTGTACCATCTTCATAGTACCTCTCCTGTTTATTGTATCCAAATGTCGGATGCTCTGTATAAATGAAAACTTCATCATCCTCACTAGAAGGATCGGTATAATTTCTTTCTATTTTATACTTGTTTTCTGATATCTTACTATAAATTCTAGTCAGCGTAAGCATATCGTCAGCATTATAGGTCCTTTGGTAAATAGAATCATTGGAATAGGTATACAAAATATATGAATTGATGGAAGACTCACGATAAAAGTTTGCTCTCGCAATTAATCCTTCGTCGTTATAACTGTAATCTCTCATGAGCTCGCCATTTTCATAATAGGCTTTAAGTTTTTGATCATTGGTTGAAACTTCGTCTGTTGAGCATGAAAAAATGAATAGTGCTGAAAATAAGATTAAAAAATTTGTTCTTAGCATAATCTATAAAATAAGTCTAGTTGAATACAAGCCAAAGATCAATACTTCGTCGTTTAGGTCAAAGAAATACAAGTGTTATTTTGATACTATCTTTTATAACACTTTTCAAATCAAATTTCTAATAGTTATTAATACTGTCTTCGATCATTTTTATTAGCTTGTAAGAATGATATACTTGCAGTTCATTATCGAACTGCTGAATACTAAAACAGATGATCTATTTCGAATTATTTTACAGTTTTTTCAAAATTGGGTTATTTACCTTCGGTGGAGGGTATGCAATGATCCCTCTTCTGGAAAAAGAATTAATAGAAAACAAAAAATGGTTGACAAATGATGAATTGTTAGAAATCATGTCAATCGCACAGATGACTCCCGGTACAATTGCGATCAATGCAGCTACATTTGTAGGGTACCGAGAAAAAGGATTTTTAGGAGGGTTATTTACTACAGCCGGAGTAATTGCTCCATCTTACTTGGTAATCACAATTATCTACCATCTTTTCTCACATAGTTTCGAACATCCCATCGCTCAAAAAGCATTTATGGGAGCGAGAGCTTGTATTGTCGCCTTAATTGGTCATTCAGTATGGAAAATGTTCAAAGGAAGCGTCACTGATAAATATGGCTTAGGCATTTTTATTATTGCTTGTGTATTATTGTTTGCTTTTAATATTCATCCTATTCTATTAATTGTAACAGGGGCGGTATTAGGACTAGCCTTGTATGTATTTTTTCCAAAACAACTCAAAGATTTATTAAAATAATATGGAAGCGTTTTCATTAGAAGCATTAAAAGTATATGCTGAATTATATTTAGTATTCTGTAAAATTGGATTTTTCAGTTTTGGAGGAGGTCTAGCCATGGTACCACTTTTTGTTGTAGAATTTCAGAAACAAGGCTGGATGACAGCAGATCAGTTTTTTGATGTTCTATCATTAGCACAAATGACTCCGGGAGCTATTGCCGTAAACTCTGCAACTTTTGTCGGTAATGAGGCTGGAATGGCTGTAGGTGGAAGATTAGGAGGAATTATTGGTGGTGTATTTGCCACGGCAGGTTTAGCAACCCCTTCTGTAGTTTGTATTATTGCTTTATCAGAGATTCTAAAGAAATTAAAAACCAACAAATTCAAGCAAGCTTTCTTCTTTGGCATAAAGCCAGTTACTATTGCCTTGATCTTGTTTGCGGGTTGGAAAATCGCCGAAACCACTTTCTTTGAGGAAGGTTTTTCAGAGATACATTGGACAAGTATCATTCTCTGTTTGATCGTAGGGATTGTTCTTAAGTTTTATGAGAAGAAAGTGCACCCCATAGCTTTGATTGCTGTGTGCTCTGTTATAGGTATTTTTATCTTCTAGTCATCAAAAACTTGAATTTAACGTAGCAAAGCAGCGGTCTAGTTTTTATATTCGCAACAACTTAAACTCAATTATCATCAGACTACAAACAACTTATGCTAAACTATATATACTGGAACCCTGATCCAGAAATCATTAATATTAATGGATTTCCATTGAGGTATTATGGACTTTTGTTCGTTACAGGAGTATTGGTGAGTTCTTATTTCTTAGGTAAGATTTTTAAAAAGGAGGGATTACCGCAGTCGAACCATGATAGATTATTGATCTATGCTGTTTTAGGAATCTTTATTGGTGCTCGTTTAGGACATTGTTTGCTTTATGAACCAGTTTATTTTCTTTCCAATCCATTAGAAATGATTTTCCCCATTCGTTTCTTAAATGATGGTTCTATTGAGTTTATTGGTTATAGCGGACTTGCAAGTCATGGAGGAGGTATTGGTTTGACCATTGCATTAATTTTATACTCCAAAAAGACTAAACATCACTTTGTTGATGTGGTAGATCTATTGGCAGTTGTTGTGGGAATAGGCTGTGCATTTATTCGTATAGGTAATCTGATGAATTCAGAAATTATAGGTACGCCAACTGACCTTCCTTGGGCTTTTGTGTTTGAAAGGATTGATTTTATACCAAGACATCCATCTCAACTTTATGAAGCCATTTGTTATTTGATCATTTTTGGAACTATGATGTTCCTCTACTATAAACATAGAACTTCATTAAAAAATGGATTCTTCTCAGGAACTGTTATCCTATTGATTTTTACTTCAAGGTTTTTTATTGAATTTCTTAAAGAGAATCAGGTTTCATTTGAAGAAGGGCTATCCTTTAATATGGGACAAATGCTGAGTGTGCCTTACGTTTTAATTGGCTTTTGTTTAATTATTTATTCTAAAAGAAAAGCTTTGCCTGAGGCTGAAGAAAAAGTGAGACAGAAGGAAAAGCAATCAGAGATTTTTTAGTTTGTTATAAAAAATATTTCAGAAATCAGAGAGTTGTTTTCTTGAATTTACATTTTATAGGAGTGGTTTTATTATATTTTAACCAATCAATTCTTAATGCAGTAAACTTACTCCTTAATTGATGACGTTTATATTAATGTGATGTTGTATTAAAAGCAACCTTCAAAAAATAATCTGACATTATTTTACTATCTAATTTATCAATGCACATCACTTAATCAGCTAAAAACAAATATCATTCAACGAATTAAACTACTGCATCATGAATTTAACCAAATTAAAAATATTGATACTTTCACTGTTCTTGAGTATTCCTTTTATGGTAAAAGCTCAAGACGTGACTACAGTTACTGCTACTGATGATGAGATAAGTCAAAACTTAGATTTAGAAGTAGTTGCTGCCATTTTTGGTGAATCTAAAGATTTAGAAGATTTCGAGAAAAAACTCAATGATCCAGAACAACAAATTTCCAATTTAGATTTGAATGGAGACGGTGAAGTGGATTACCTTAGAGTGGTTGACACTTCAAAGAAAAATACTCACGTTGTTACTATTCAAGCGGTAATTGGAAAAGATCAGTACCAAGATGTTGCTGTGATTGATGTTGTAAAAGACGAGAAAGGAGAAACTCAGGTACAAGTGGTGGGAGATGTATATATGTATGGTTCAAACTATATTGTTGAACCTGTATACGTACACCGCCCAACAATATATGTGTGGTTTTGGGGACCTTATTACCATCCATGGAGATCTCCGTATTATTGGGGTTATTACCCTCCTTATTATAGACCTTGGAGACCATACCCGGTACCTTATTACAGAAGTAATGTAAGGGTAAATGTCAATATTCATCATAAACATACTTACCGTCATACAACCGTAAGAAGAAGTAAGCATGGTGCAAAGATGCAGAAGCAGGCAAGAAGAAGAGATTATGCCAAACAGTATCCTAACAAGTCTTTTGATAAAAGACATAAGGGTATCTCAAATGCGAGTCAATTGAAACAAAGACCTGCTACTTCTGATGTGAAATCTAAACCTCAGACTAAGCCTGCAACAAAACCAGAGGCAAAGCCAGCTGTAAAGCCTGAGCAAGGAGTTTCTAAAGATAAAAGACCTTCTAACTCAAAGGAAAATGCGTCAAAACCATCAAATGATAAATCTTTAAAACCTGCTCAACCGAGTTTAAAGGATAAACAAACAGGTCAGGTTTCTACAGGTCAGAAGGTGAATAAGAATTGGAAAACATCATCGGATCGTTCAGGGAATAAATCGAAGGTGAAAAATAATAAGGTGTCGGTTCCAACTCAGCGTCCTTCAAATAATAAGAGTAATACAAAGCAGAATACTTCTAATAAATCGAATTATAATAAACAAAATAAGACAAGAGAGAATAAGTCTTACAATAAGTCTAATTCGAATACAAAACAGAATAAAATGAGACCAACGACTTCTCCTAATAATAATATGAACAAGTCGTATAACAGGCCTCAGACAAGACCGGCAACAACCAGACCTGCGACAAGGCCAAGTAATTACAACAATTCTATGCGACCTTCGCCATCAAGGTCTGCTGCACCCAGTAGATCAAGAAGGTAAGTTGATCAAAGGAGATTCGAAAAGGATCTCCTTTTTTATTTGATAAGCCCGATAACAAACAGCATCATAAAATAGTTTCAAAAATTCTATTGAATTTCGATTCGGTTTGTATATTTGCACTGCTCTTTAAAATAGCACACCCTAATGATGAACAAACTGAACATATCAGTTACATTTTTTCTCGCAACACTCGTATTTATGCAGACGATCTATGGGCCATTGGTCATGATGGACTATCAACTTCGTCAGGATTTTTATGCGAATGTTTTGTGCGTGAACAAAAACCGAACAGACCTTCCACAGGTTTGTGGGGGGCGCTGTCAGCTAAAATCCAAATTAGCGAATCAGGCTACTTCAGAGTCAAGTAGCAATGAAAACAATCTCAAAGAAGTGGTAGCAGAGCCACTTTCAATCTCTATCTTTTTGTTTTCATTAAAGGGTAATAAGAGAATCATTAATCAGTTACCTGATTTAGTGGACGAAAAGGTAGACGGAGACTACATTTCTTCGATATTCCATCCTCCTATCGCATAATTGCACTTCATTTAACGACTCTTTGGACATCAACTTTTTGATGGTAGTATTGTAGTGTCTCAACTTTTGAGGACATCTTCAATACTATCAGAATGTGATTTTATTGGTAAGTATAGCAGTATTTATGGTAGTTCAGTGGACGTTTTATTTAAACGTTCCTACAGTTCTACAATTAGTCTAGGTTTAGATCAATTGCTATTCAATTTTGAGCCTTATAAAATCTCTTCAAGTCGTTACACCCAATTTTTTTTACAGATTTCATAACAACCTAATTCTAGGCTATTGATCGTTATTTTTTAATAGCGTTCAAAAGTGATAGTGGTTCGTTATGTCCAAATTAAAATATAATGAAAAAGCAATTACTAGGTGCTCTACTTTTGATTTTGAGCATCACTTCTCTTCACGCCCAAAATTTAGAGATTTCGGGTACTATTACAGATCAATTATCGAAAAATCCTTTGGTAGGAGCGGTTATCGTTAATCTTAATACCAACAATTATACAGTCTCAGACGCTAGTGGTAACTATGAGTTTACAGCGGATGCCTCTGATCAAATTGAATTCAGAATGTTGGGGTATACGACTTATTCTAGCATTGCAAGTGCGTTGAAATCACAAATTGCTTTAGCTCAAGATGACTATGTATTGAATCAAGTAGTGGTTTCGGCAAGTAGAGATGCTCAGCAAAGAGAAGAGGCTCCAATGGCCATTACTTCTATTGGTACCACAATGTTGGAAGAAACAAAACCTCAGTCTTTGGAACAAGTCATCAATAAGGTTCCTGGTGTTATGATGGCAGACCTTGGAAGTGAACAGCACATGATGGCTATTCGTCAGCCGATCTCTACCAAAAGTTTGTTTTTATATATGGAAGATGGTTTACCAATTCGCCCTACAGGTGTTTTTAATCACAATGCCTTAAATGAAATCAATATGACGATGGCTCAAAACATTGAGGTCATCAGAGGTCCTGCTTCTGCATTGTATGGTTCTGAAGCCATTGGTGGAGCGATCAATTTTATCACAAAAACACCTTCATTGGTTCCTACGGCTAAAGTACAACTGAGGGGAGATTCTTATGGTTATAAAAGAGTAGACGCCGTAGTGGAAGGAACAACAGAAAACGGAAAGTTAGGCGTAAGTGTAGGAGGTTACTCCGCAATGAGAGAAAACGGTTATTTAGATCATAGTGATTTTAACAAATCAATTATTACAGCAGTACTTACTTATCAAGTGAATGAAAGTTTGAAATTGACTTCTAATACAACCTATATGAAGTATCAATCAGATATGGGTTCATCTTTAGATAGTACTTCTTTTTACGATAAAGACTTTACTTCATTGCATAACTTCACAAAGAGAGAAATTGAATTATGGCGATCAACTTTTACGGTGGATAAAAAGTGGAGTGAAAACAGTAAAACAGTAGCTAAAGCATTTTTCCGTACAAACACATTAGGCCAAATTCCAAGTTATAGAATCAGAAATGATTGGACGAACCCAAGTGTAGCGAAAGGCGAAGTCAATGAAAGCTCGCTTCAGAGTTATGGTGCAGTGATTCAACACAATCAAAATATTCCTTCATTAAGAACAACTTTGAGAGTGGGAGCAAGTGTGGATTATAGCCCGACTGCTTTTTGGGCTAATTACATTGATGTGGAAAGAGATGAGAATGGCCGATATGTAGGGTATACATCTACAGATTCTGTATTGACAGATTATGAAACCAACTTATTGAATACTGGTCTTTATGCACAAGTAGAAGTAAACCCTATAGATAGGTTATTCATCACAGCGGGTATTCGTTCAGATCACTTTAAATATGATTATAAAAACAATTTGGGTGAGGATGCTTTCTCAGGAGCACCAAATTCAGTAGACTATTTTAGCGCCATCACTCCACGAGTAGGGGCCACTTATACAATGTTGAACGGTTTAGGTTTTTATGCAAACTACAGTGTAGGTTTTATGCCTCCTCAAGTATCAGAGTTATATAGAGGAACAAAAGTACCAAGTTTAGAGCCATCAAGATACAATAACTTTGAGGTAGGTTCATGGTACTCTTTACCAAAAGGTTTAGGTTATTTAGAATTGGCTTATTACAACATGAAAGGTGAAAATGAAATCGTTTCAGTTTTACAAGACGATGGCTCTTATAACAATGAAAATGCAGGTTCAACCAATCATGAGGGAGTAGAAATGGCATTGCATTTTAAGCCTATTTCTCAAGTATTTGTAAGAATTGGAGGTACTTATGCAAGCCATACTTTTGATCAATTCAATACAGGAAGTGAGGATTTCTCAGGAAATACAATGGCCAATGCTCCCAATTGGGTTTCAAATATGGAATTGACTTATAAGCCTAAATTCTTGAAAGGTTTTAGAACATCATTGGAATTCCAAAAAGTTGGAGATTACTACATGGATAATCAAAATACAAAGAAGTATGAAGGCTACCATGTGTTTAACCTTCGTTTTGGTTATCAGTTTAAAGGATTTGATACTTGGTTAAACATCATGAACTTAACAGATGAGCTTTATGCTACTAGAGTATCTAGGTCTTCATGGGGAGAAAACTATAATCTAGGTGCCCCTCGCACCATTCAATTAGGTATCGGATATACAATCAGTAAAAAATAAATGAATATCTATAAAATTCATAGGCAGCTTAGTCTAATAGCTTTATTGCCTGTATTGGCTTGGACACTGAGTGGTGTGATGCACCCTTTGATGTCAAACTTTAAACCAAAAGTTAATCAAAGACTTTCAGTCAATAAAGAAGTAAAGTCAACAAGCCAATTTGATTTATCGGTCGATTCAATTTTGAAAATGAACCACTGGGAAGACATAAAGTCTTTCCGGTTGGTGACCATTGATTCTTCCATTTATTACCAATTCAAAAGAGAAGAAGGCAATATTTATATTAATGCCAAAACGGGCGATAAACTTAAGGGCGGAGATATTGAATATGCAACTTACTTGGCAGGGTTGTATTCGGGAGAGCAAAGTCAGAAAATAAGTGATATTTCAGTTCAAAATGAATTCTCTAATGAGTATGTGAAGATTGCAAGAATACTTCCTGTTTATAAGGTGCAGTACGAAAGAATGGATGGTTTAAGGGTATTTATAGATGTGAATACGGACAGGATGACCTATGCAACAAATACCATTAGAAGTACTTTTCAACGTGTTTTCCTTTGGGCACACAGTTGGACATTCTTAGATTTCAATACTACCTTCCGTTTACTTGTACTTGGATTCTTTATTACTATTTCGTTTTTAGCAGGAGTGACGGGTATTTTGGTTTATACGAAGTACAGAAAAACCTATCAACGTCAGCAGCAATCAAAAGTGCCATGGCAAAGAAGGTTGCATAGAACCTTAGGAATTGGACTTTCATTTACATTATTACTTTTCGCTTTGAGTGCTTTTATGCATATGTTGCCAAAGTATACAGCTTTGGATAAAACGAGTTATGCATCTTCTTATTCCTTCTCTCAAGAAGATATGATTTTTGATTTAGATACCATGAGGGGTGATTGGATAAATTACCAACCTGTAATAATTGATGGTATAAACTATTATCAATTTCACTTTAAAGAGGGTAGAAGTGTCACAAAACGATATTTTCATACAGTTTCCGGAGAAGAATTGATCAAAGGAGATAGTATTTATGCTGTTCAATTAGCCAAGCAATACAGTGGTTTATCTTCCGTTAAAAACATTACAGAAGTGAATAAATTTGCCAATGAATATGGTTTTATCAATAAATTACTGCCTGTTCAGAAAGTACAGTTTGAAGGTGAGGGGAACCCTAGGTGGTACATTGATACAGCCACAACCTATGTAGGAGCGATCATTGAAGATAAAGCAGCTTTTTCAGGTTTTATCTTTGCTTATTTCCATAAGTATCATATGTTTGATTTCTTAGGTAAAGAAGCACGAGATACCATCATGTCTTTATTTGCTTTAGGCAATTTCTTAGTGAGTTTTTTAGGTCTGTTGATGTACATCAATCAGAAAAAAGCAGTGAAGAAGAGAAAGAAAACGAAGGAATTAGTGTATTAAGTAAATTGAATATTTACGGTCTTTAGAAATCAGGAGATTTCTGATGATTTATAGGACACGAATGACGCTTTCGCTTAACATTCGCGCCAATGGGTTATAATCAGAAACTGAAAAATGAGATGTCTTCCCAAAAGCCCATAATTTCAATTATGGGTCTACGAATAAAAAAGCCACATTAAACAATCGTTTAGTGTGGCTAATATATTTAGACTATATGTGGATTTTTTACCAAATGAAATACCCAAGACTAACCATAAACTGTTGTGATTTTAAAGACACATCATTGTTGGAAACGAGGTTAGCACTTTGTTGGTATTTGGCATCAATCGTAAATTTTTTGATGTCAACACCCACACCGATTTGCCATCCTAAACCGAATTTCTCAGGGTCCAAGTTCGGGTCTAAATCACTGAAGTTGTCAATCACTACTTGTTGAGCAACTACACCACCAAAGGCTCTAGCATTGATACCGCCGATTCCTAATTTACCTCCAAGCAAAACAGGAAGTTCTACACGATTAAGCACAAGATCTTGTGATTGCTCACCCCTCTCAAAAGTACCTCCTGTATTGGTGTAATTTAGTTCAGTTTGAAGGTAAAGTGGAACTACAGGAAGATTGGCTCTCAACATCATACCACCTTCCCAAGATTGTCTAGTATCATCAGAGTATCCCGAAAGATTGTGTGAGAAGCCTGACATACCTGCAGTGGCTTTTACGCCGAAGTTGAATGTTTTGTCTTGAGCGAATACTGTTGCGGATGTCATTACAAATAAATTGATAATGATAAATAAAATTGATTTTTTCATGATTATATGAAAGTATGATAATAATTAAATATGTATAAAAATATATAATACCCCTCTGTTTTTGAAGGTGAAATGTATTACAATTAATAGTTTATTGATCCAGCCAATCTTTAAAGTCTTTTACTCGGTCCCTACTCACAATGAGGTCCTCTAAAGGAGCAGGTACGGTTTCTATTTGAAGTCTAGAATTAAACCAAGTATTAATTTTAGAAATGGCCTCTACATTGATAATGTATTTTCTATTGACTCTAAAAAACTGACTAGGATCTAGTTGAGATTCTAGTAGTGAAATGCTTTTATCGGTAGGGTACTTTTTCTCATCATATAGATGTAGAAAAGTTAGTCCTTCATCAAAACGAATAAATGCGATTTCGTGGGCTTGAATCGTTTTGAATTGTTCACCAATAGAAACTAAAAAGCGTTTTTTGATTCTTTTTTCACTACTATCCTTCACTTCTTTCATGGATGATTCGGATGATGTGATAAAGAGATCTCCATAAAGTGCAAACTTGTCCAGTACTCTTTTGATATCATCAAAATCATAAGGTTTGACGATGTAGTCGATACTGTTGAGCTGGAATGAATCCAAAGCATATTCACTAAAAGCGGTGGTAAAAATCAATGGAGATTTTACTTTTACACTTTTATAAATATCAAAGCAATTTCCATCACTCAGGGCTATATCTTGAAAGATTAAATCTGGTGGATTATTCTCTGCAAACCATTCAATACTGTCTTCCACCGATGATAAAATATCAACGATTTCAAATGCGGGGTTGTACTTCTGAATGAGTTTCGCTAAATAATTAGCAGTAGGAAGTTCGTCTTCAATGATTAAAATTCTCATGATCAATAGTAGATAAAGCAGGTAAACTTACTTTGAAAGTGTCTTGATTTTTTTCGATGATTATATTTTTACCAGCAATGAGTTGATATCTTTTATTGATATTAGAAAGTCCCATCCCGGTAGAAATTTCTTCCGCTTCTTTTTTATCATAATTGTTGGTGACAATGATAAGGTTTTCTTTTAAGGCAATGGTAATACAGAGTGGCTTTTTCTGAGAAAGTTTATTGTGCTTTACAGCGTTCTCCACTAATACTTGAATACTTGCCGGAGGAATCATAATTGTTTCAATAACGTTTGGATCTATATCATTTTGAAGTTGAATTGCTTCCCCAAAACGTGTTTTCAACAGAAAGAAATAGTCTTCCACTACTTTTAGCTCTTCTTCCAAAGAAACCAAGACTCTTTTATTTTGCTCTATAATATAGCGTAATGTTTTTGATAGTTTGATAATAAATTCAGAGGCTAAATTCTGATCAGTATGTACAATACTAGAAAGCACACTAAGGCTATTAAATAAGAAGTGAGGCTCAATTTGTGCTTTTAGTGCTATATACTGAGACTTGAACATTTCCTTTTCTAGTTGCTCTACATTCACCTCTTTTTCTTTTAATTGAAAGATCTTCTGAACGTAGGCATAAACTGTAAAAATTAATAAATAGATGATACAAAGTGCTACGGAAAGCTCGGGATTGTAAAATGGAATCTCTTCCCATAAATCCCCATTTTGAAAGAGGTAAGTATCTCCAAGCATATAAATTACTGTAGAGGAAAGGCCACAGTAAATACCGATCAGAACGTTGATTGTTACAATTGAGATGGTATTGAGATGACTAATTTTCTTTTGAATATATTCAGAGGCATACCAAATCGTAAGCCAGTAGGTGACAAAGGTAAATGTGAAAATCATTCCTCTAAATGTCAGTGGAAATACTCCACCAAAGCTATAATCAAAAGCTTTGATAAATAATTGCAATAAATAAACGACAATGAGTCGCAGTGCAAAACTGAATTTGGTGGATGAATTTGTATACGTTTTTGACATAAGAATTTCAATTTTTATACTACAAATATACGTCAATGTAAAACTTAACTGTCCATTACTTCTTGTGAGTTGTCATATTATTGATTGAACCGTAGAGGAGGAGAGTTAAGTTGTATTAGCTTCTTTTTCAGACGTTTCAAGCATGCTTGAACTATATCAAGTAACTATTCTCTTTTTTAATCACGCTCTTAGCAAACTAAATTATGTATCGTTATTTATTAATGGTCGTGTTAGCCATTACATTAAAATCATGTATCCGGTTTGTCAATGAACCGACCGAAGATGACTATGAACCAGTTGTGATGTCCCGAACAGATTTTGAGCAAGAGGTGGGAATATCCGACCCTCAACCACTTGAAAACCCTGGGAAAATCTATGTTTATGGGAAGTTTCTTTTTGTCAATGAAAAGAATAAAGGCTTTCATATTTATGATAATCGCTATCCTAATTCTCCTCAAAAAGTAAAGTTTTTAAAAGCCGTTGGAGCAACAGACATAGCCATCAAAGGAGAGTACTTTTATGTCAATCAGGCAACTGATTTAATTACTTTTCATTACATCGAAAGTCTGAATTCCTACACGTTGACCAAAAGGGTCAGAAATGTATTTCCTCAAAAACAATCTCCAGGAGGATTTAGTAAAAGTGTAGAGGAGAATCAAATTATTGTGAATTGGTTAAAAGTAACAGATTAAGAAAATGAAACGAATTAATATAATCGTACAAATTATTGTATTATCCCTTCTCATGATATCGTGTGGAGAAAATATGGATGGTAGCAGCGATGCGAATTCTACCGTAGGAGTAGGGCAAGGAGGTTCATTGGCTACATTCGCTATCAAAGGCGATTATCTATATACGGTAGACTATGAACAATTGAAAGTTTTTTCGCTTCAGAACCCTGATAAACCAGTATTGATCAATAATAAATGGGTTGGTTTTGAAATCGAGACGCTTTTCAGCTATAAAGAGTTCTTATATATTGGATCAAGAAGTGGCATGTTTATTTTCAGTGTTGAAGACCCAGAAAATCCTAGAAACAGATCTTCTGTACAGCATTTTACAGCTTGTGACCCTGTAGTTGCCAATGATACTTTGGCATTTGTTACTTTACATTCCAACTCATGGTGCGGTAACAATATTAATCAGCTAGAAGTTTATGATATTAAAGATGCTGACAATCCAGTGTTGCTGAATACAAGAGGTTTATCTCAACCCAAAGGATTGGGTTTATATGACAACTACCTGATTGTTTGTGATGATGAAATTAAAATCTTTGATATTAATTCTTCAGAAAATGGAGGAGTAACTTTTGTAACGTCACTTGATAAAGAAGCTTTTGATGTCATTATCCAAAATGATCTATTAATAGCAGTAGGAGAAGATGGCGTGTATCAGTATTCTCTTTCTGCTTCTGATGATACTTTTACAGTAGGATACTTAAGCACCATTGATTTTTAAAGTATAATAAGAGACATCTAAAACTTATAACAAAGGTCATTAGTATGTAAATGCATATTAATGACCTTTGTGTTTTGAAGAATTACCCGCACACACATCATTCATGTCCATTTTATTATTAGACTAATTTTACAGCAAACCAATTATTGCTGATTAATTAGACCATTGGTATCTTAAATAATCAGTTTAGCGATGAAAAAATTTAAATTCTTCTTTATTAAAGGTGTTGTTTCAAGAAAGGGTGAATTATTTAATGTTGTTTTTGGTACTGACCATGAATTACAAATAAAGGACTTATATAATTCTTTATATGATTTACATATTAACATTGATACCGTAAAAGGTATTGATTTTGATGATCTTATTCATTTCAATGATCACGTAATTACCACTGACTTGGAGTCCTTAAAATATTTTTAACTGTTTAGAAACTCCATTTTAATCGCCAATTAAGTTGAGATCCTCCTTGTCCGTATTGTGAGTTTTCTTCACCAAAAAAGAACAAACCAAATACAAGAATTTCAAAATTATCACTCAATGATGTGGTAGCGTTTCCTCCTATATAGTAGGAGCCATCGTTTGTGTTGATGATATTATTGATTCCTAGTCTTGTCAATGGAGTAAGTTGGTATTGTAATTCATTAAACAAGGCAAATCGACCTAATGAAAGTGTTTTGGGAGTTAATTGAAAGTTGGGGTCTATGGGTCCAATTGGGCTTGTAGCTCCTGCACTGTTGAAAATAGTTTCAATGTGTAGATACAGCGAATTTTTGAAAGTATAATCCAATGAAATATCCATCACCAAAGAAGGGTCTTCTCCTTTATAATCAGGATAGAAATAGGTGCCTTCTCCTTTAAAACCTGCTCCACCAATTTGTCCTTCCCAACCTAATCCAAGATTATAATTCTCTCTGACATAACCGGCCAATACTTGAAAATCATATTGCCATAAGTTGGTTTTATATAAGGCTGCAAAATTATAATAATCAAATTGATTGGAGGGCGAAAAGACAACTTCTATAGAGCTTACAGGACCTAAGTAATTACGAATCAATACAGCATCAGCACCGGGACGTTCTTCATAATCAAAATCAAAAAACGAATAGGTATTAAAAAGGTCCATTGGATTCCAAACCATAGCCACACCCCAGTTAATTCTTTGTCGACCAATTCTAACTTGCCAATCACCTGAAGAATAATCAAAGTAAGCCCTGTCAATCTCAGAGTTTAAAACATAAGAGGTTCCTGTTGCCCAATCATAGGACATGTTGAATGCATATTGGTTTTGATTTCCAAACTCATTGGCATAACCCGGAATATTTTTAGGGCTATCACCATAAATAAGTCTGTTTCTTCCCTCCAATGCAAAAGTGATTTTATCAGAAGCGTAGTATTTAAAATTTAAGCGGTTGTGAAACAAATTGTCAATATACCATTCATCATCAAGGTCTTTGGGAAGGTTTACCGTTTGCATAAATTTGAGGTAACCGCTTGCCACAAAGTTTTCTTTGAACTTGCTGCTTTTTTGCTCTTCCTCTTGAGCGAATACAATAATTGGAATTAAAAATAGGAAGGTGAGTAAGCTTTTTTTCATTGCACTTTAAAAAGGAGTAGAAGAAAAAATAGGAGTAAGCAAGATGAGGAGCGAAGGAAGAAGGGAGATTTAATGTGAAAGATCTCTTCCTTTTTCCCTCATACCTGTTCCCTCACTTATATTTTAGTATCAATTATTTTCCCGTCATCAAATTGAATCACACGTTTTGCTCGGTCCATTACACGTTGATCATGTGTGGCAATGACAAAAGTGATATTTTCCTTTTCATTTAATTGACGCATGATGTCGAGTAAATCTGAAGTAGATTTAGAATCTAAATTGGCGGTAGGCTCATCGGCAAGAATTAGTTTTGGTTTTGACGCTAAAGCTCTTGCTACGGCTACTCTTTGCTGTTGACCACCCGAAAGTTTGGTTGGAAACTGCTTTCCTTTATCACCTATTCCTACGGCAGCTAAAAGTTCTTTAGAGCGAGCAGCTCTTTCTGCTTTTGGTCTACCTTGTAGTTCCATGATAAACTCCACATTTTCTTCTGCTGTCAAGACGGGCATAAGAGAGTAATCTTGAAAAACAAAACCAATATGATCCCTTCTGTAGGTAATCATATCTGCTGAAGAACGGTTGTGTAAATCGGTGCCGTCAATCAGTATTGTTCCATCAGTGGGCGTATCTAAACCTCCTAGAATATTGAGAAAAGTGGTTTTACCACAACCTGAAGGACCAACTACGGCTGTAAATTCTCCTTCTTCAATTTTTAAATCAACATGATCCAAAGCCTTTACCGGAATTGTATCAGCATTATATGTTTTGACTAAGTTTTTTATTTCAATCATCTTAGTATTCATTTTTAGTTTGAAAAATAGTACTTACCCTTTGTATCGAACTGCTTCAGCCGGCTTTAATCTAATTGCTCTTAAAGCAGGTGGAAGTGCAGAAATAATAGCGGTAAGAAGTATCATTAAGAATAATGGAATAAAGGATTCAGGCATGATGGGATAGACCACATTATTGAAGCCTGCTAAGCTCATTTCAGCATATTGAATTCCGTGTTCACCATAATAGGTAATTAATACAATAGAGAGAATTGCTCCTACTATACCCCCAATCATGGAAATGTAAATTGTTTCCAAAACAATCATCAGAAACACTTTAGAGCGTTCAAGCCCTACAGCCATTAATACACCCAATTCTCTAGATCTTTCCCAAATTGCCATGGTCATAGAGTTTAAAATCCCAAAACCAAGAGCAAATAGAATAATCCCTAAAATGATATAACTATTGGTGTTACCAGTTTCAGCCAAAGCACTCAATTCCGGTACAATTTCTCTCCACGTTTGAATATTCAAAGAGCCATTCGTAATACTTTCTTTTAAGTGATCCCTTAACCCTTCCGGTTTAGAACCACCTTCAATAGAGGTAATGGCTATCTCATGAATAAATATTTGTCCTGTATTTCTCCAAATGTCTTTGGATTGTGTAAATGCGACAGATTTATCAAAATCAGGTGAGCTTGTAGCAAAAATACCTGCCACTCTATAGGCTGTATTAATCATTTCATTATTGGGGCCCATATAGGCAATGACCACCTTTGATCTAATTTTCACCTTTAATTTTTTAGCAAGACTGGAACCAATTACAATTTGATTTTTTCGTTTTCCATTAAAGAAATCACCTTCAATTAAAAACGATTCTATTTCAGTTACCCCTCTTTCTTTTTGAGCATCAATTCCAAGTATTTTTATTCCTTGACTGTCATTTGCAGAAGAAGCCATTCCATTAATTACTATTCTCGGTGAACAACCTTTCGTTAATGAATCCGTTTCAACGGTTTTGACAACTTTTTCATAATTGGGAATAGAGTCTCTAAAATTATTATTGATTTCAAACCCTTTTTTATGGATCTGTACGTGTGCCATTTCTGTAATGAGTGATTCCTGAACTTTGGACTCCATCATTCCATTGAGTAAAGCCATAGTGAATATTCCTCCCAATAATCCAATGGCAATTGAGGCCATGAGAATACCACTTCTCACTTTGTTTCTCCAAACATTCCTCCAAGATATTTTTGTGATCATCATTGTGTAAAGGATTTAAGAGTGAATAGCTTCAACAGTTTTGATACGAGCAACATGTATGATCGGGTAAATAGTACAAACAATCATAATCAAAGCCATCAGCAGTGCTTGTGGCCAAATGATATCGATACTTGCCGTGAATCTAAGAATAGGCTCCATACCCATTTTTGCCATTGCTTCTCCTTTTGCTCCTTCAATTAGAATAGGGTGATTTTCCATATAGAGTAGGACCGGGAAACCAACTAAGATGGAGGTGACAACGCCAATCAAACCAATAAACAATGCTTCTTGTAAAAGCATGCTGTATATCTTTCTTCTCACCATTCCCACCGCTGTCAAGATTCCGAACTCTCTTTCTCGTTCAATAGTCATCATCAAAATGGTACTGAAAATGCCAAAAGCAATCACAACGTAAAGGATATAAATCATGATTTTACCACCCTCACGGTCTGTATTAATCAGTGTGACCATTTCAGGAGATAATTCTGACCAACTCATCACTTCATAATTATCAAGATCCAATTTTCCTTTGAGTTCAGAGACAGTTTGATCCACCTTTCTGTTATCATGTACATCTAATATGTAGGCATTGATCATATTGGGAGCTGTAACAAAATATTGTACAGTGGGCAATGCCATGTAGATCACCTGATTGTTCATTTGAGGGTTAGGGTGCTTTAAGACTCCTTGAATTCGATAAAGTTCTGCGGCACTAGCACCATGATAACCTTGTCCCAACAATGCCAATGTATCATTGACTGTTATTCCTAAATAATTGGCTAACCCTTCACCGATAATAATATCTTTACTATCAGAAGTGAGGTATTGTCCTTTTGTAACCTTTTGAGAAAGGTGACTTAATTGATCTTCCCCTTCGGGTTCAGTGCCCACTATCATGACACCTTTAGTCAGAGTATCAGTAGCAGCCATAGCGTAAGTTTCTAACCTGCCAAATGCTCCTTTAATATTTTTATCGGAGAGAATTTTATTTCTGGTTTCTTGTGAATCGGTCATCAAGTTATTGATCGATTTGTCTTCCCAAAAACCTTTTTGATGTACTTGTGCATATCCCATATAGAATCGAGCAGCAGTATCAATCATCTGTCCATATGATCCTTCTTGGAGAGAACGCATTAATATGGCTAAGATAACGGCGAAGAATATAGAAGAAATACTTGTGATAGTTCTCCGTTTATTTCTCCATAAATTTCGCCAAGCTATTTTTGTAATCATGATTTAAGGGGGTTATCGAACTCTTTTCATGTTCTGTTGCGTAAAGAAACTGTCAGCAATTTTCTGATTGAATTTTGCTTCATTGTAAATCATCACCGTTTTCTTCCCTTCTTCATCCGCTGGAACCATTTCCATTCTTGAGGGTAGTTTTCGTCCTCCAAGATCTTTCACGTCATAACAGTTCAAGGTATTGACCAAATACATATCTTCATCATAGTTTTCCACTTTGATTTGATTGTAAACTCTATCAGTTGTCACCCAAACGATCACTTTTCCCCAAACAACGGCAGCGTCTTCATGGGGTATCATTTCTATTTTGTAGCATTCATACCCGTTGACTTCTTCTTTACCCAATAATTGATGACTGTAATCTTTCACCACGGAAGCCCCTTTCATTAAATCATCATTGGTAAAGTCAGAGCCCATCCAAGATTGAGACATCATAGAAGGTGAAATCTTAATGGTTCTTTCAATGCTTGGCGTCCAAGACCACATCTCTTTATACCTTTTCAAAGAGGCAGAACCTTTGTCCTTGGCAGGTGCAGTTAATAAAACTAGAAAGAAATCATCCGTTCCTTTTGACCAGGATTTCATCTGCATTGTTCTGGTCCAGTCTGGTCGAATGACTTTCATAGTCATGTTGATATAGCTACTTTTTCCTCTTTGTTGTTCTTGCATTTTGGCAATAATATCTGAAGCAGATTCTTGTGCCATAAGTGAAGTGGAGAGAAGGATACTCCCCAGGAGAAATAATAATGTGTTAATCTTTTTCATTTTTAGATTGCAATTGAATTATATATTTGATTTAAAAGGTCTTCAAGTTCTTGTTTTGGGTTGTTCAATACACAAGAAATAGTATAAAGGCCATGTCCCTCGGCAGCTGTTAATATTAAAAGGGCTGACGTTTCTGCCGGAATGTCTTTTTTGAGTACACCTCTTTCTTGGTCATTTTTGATGCATCCTATCAGTTTATCTTTAAAAGCATTGAAATACTTTTTAGGAATGGGTATCAATTCAGGTTCTTTTCTCACATAAAAAAGCATGGCAATATAAAGTTCAAAGATGTTGTCATTCTTCTGTTTTCCCTCTTCAATGATCTCAGCGGATTTTAATTGAAGAAAAGCTAAAACATCTTTCAGTGGCATATTTTCAATAGGAGCATTAATTACTTCAGTAGTCATCTTCTCCCAGAATGAGATGACGCATTCTTTTATCAATTCTTTTTTACTTGGGAAATAATGATATACCGCTCCTTTTGATAACCCTGAGGCTTTGATGACTTGGTTTAAGGAAACATCATTCATACTGTGTTCTCCAAAAAGTTCTAATGCAACTTCTATTATTTGTGCTTTACTATCTTTCTCCATTTGATTATTTTTCTTTACAAACCAACCGGTCGGTTTAAAGGTAGTGAAAAAAATTGAAAACCAATAATCAACAATAAAAAAGAGTTAAAAATAAAAAAACAGACCTAGCTCAAAAGCTAGGTCTGTTTGTATATTAATAGTTACCATTATCGGTATTTGTTTGTGTCTTTATTGCAATAAATTAGTCACATAACAATAGTATGAGAAGTAATTACTTGTGGATAAAAGCAGGAGATTCTTTAAATGTATCTATGTGGAATTTTTTCACCACCTTTTTGTCTTTTGTAATAGTAATGTACTTGTTTTCTGAATTTACATTGTATTTGTGATGCTCCATTATTACTAAGGAATCATTTTCATCGACCTCTTCTACTTTGTAGCCAGTTTTCGTTTTGAACTCTGTTAAAAGTATGTTTTGGTAATAAATTCCCATCCATTTTTTATTGTGGGGTTTTAAAAGGATGTCATGATGAACGTGGTAAGTCTTCAATTTAAGTTTATCACTATTCAACATTTGGAAATATTCTTTGTCGATATCAATCATGTACTCACCATCGAAAGCGATATCTTTTCCAGATTTTTTATCTTTCAAGTGTAGCCATGAATAATAGTTGTTTTCAATCGTGTAACCTTCTTCGATTGATTTAGCTTCTTTTGCAATAGAACTAGGAAGGTCTGCTTTTAGGCGAATTTCTTCATGATCTTCCACTTTATGGATGTAGTGGTTGCCTAAAAGGAATTGTTCCATTTCAGAAAGATCAGAAGGAACTTCCTCAACGACAACAACAACCTCTTCTTTTTCTTCCTCTTTTTCAGCAATTTTTTTCTTGCCTTCAACGTCAATTACCTCAAACTCTTGTTTTTCATCACCAATAACAACGATGTCTTGAGGACTATAAGCAATAGAATCAACTTTTTTCTCTACAGCGGGGTACTCTGTAGGGGATCCTTTTTCTAGGCTTCCCATTTTAGCTGTAACATTTTCAACTCTATTATTAAAATAGCGATAATCAATGAATTGAATGTGTCTTAGTCTTACCGAAGAAACTACTTGTTTGTTTTTTCTTACGGCAACATATCCATAGTCAGAAGGGTTACTTTTAAATGTGACTACCTTATTCTTTCTAGTTATTGGATATTCTTTTTCAACATCATTGATCATTGTAAGTAGTGAAAGATGGTTGGCATCGTTGATATTGTCAACAAACGCATGATATTCACCATCTTTTTCTGAAATGAGCAAAACTCCATTCCAAGTATTATTATTAGCGAAAGCACTGAGTAAAAATATTCCTGTCGTGAGTAATAATAATCGAAAAGAGTTTAGCAAGGGCGAAATTCTCATAATTTTAGATTAAAGAAATACATTTATATTTATTAAAGTAATAGTTGCAAAAATAAGGGATTATTCTCGGTAGTAAAAATGTTCTTCTTGATGAAATATAGCTTTGTTGATTTTAAGTATAACTTTTTTCTTATTTTTTATCTCTAAAAGCTCTTTCTCGTTGCGAATTGAATAGTTTTGGGAACCGGTCGTTATCACTAACGTATTGTCATCTAACATTTTGAGTCGATACTCTTTGTCCGATTTTATGGCGGAAAGCTCATTTTTTTCATAGAAAATTCCAAGTAGTTTCTTATTGTAGGGCTTAATGAAAAGGTGATGTTGAAGAAGAAAGTTTTTGATTTTTTCTTTATTTTCATATTGTATATTGAAGTATTTATCATCGACTTCAAATATAGCTTCTCCGTCGAAAGCAAACCTTTCGTCTGTGGTTTTGTGGCTTAAGTAAAGCCAAGAGTGATAATCAGTAATGATTTCATATTCATCATCGAATTTTCTAGCATCATTTTTCACTTCAGTACTTACCTTAGCTGTTTTGGGAGCATAGGTAGGGTATCTTGATTCATGGATGTATTTTTCAAATAACATATAGTTGGTAAAGAATATTTCTTCTTTTTTAACCTTTTTTTCTGTTACTTGATCTTGTCCTGAATATTGGATGTCCTCATCAAGGATAATTGTACTGGAAGCATAAACATACTTCTGTGATGTGTCAATGACGGCATTTATTTTGTCAGGGTCACGTTCTTCTACCAAAGTAAAACCTGTATTTAACTTTTCAGCTGGTAAAATATCACGAGGCTGTTCATTTCCATCATCATCAGAATCGTCAATAGTAGCATATCTTCTAGGAGTAAACTCATAACCAAGCCTTTTGTCAGTATTTTTCATAACAGACATTCTGGCATTGAGGTAATACTCTTTCGAAGGCATTGCTTCTGAAAGCCTAACCGATGACACGACAAAACCTAATTTTTTGACTAAGATAAAGCCTTCGGGTTCGTTTTTGGGCGATATAGCTATTCTCACGAGACGGCCATATTTCTTTACCTTGTGCGTAACTTTCTTTCCATCAATATTTGCAATAATTACTAAATCGTCAATGCTTTCGGTTTTGTCAATGAAAGCAGTGATTTCTTTATCCGTTTTGTGTGTTAATAACACCCCATCCCAGAATGGAGCGAGACTATCAGCATTTAAAGGTAAAGTGACAGCAAGTAGTAATAGTATTGATAGTAATGTAATATAACTTTTAGCGTATAAGATCATCATTTTTTTCCAATAATTAGGAGAGTTACCTATTTAACGGACAATCCATAACTATTATTTTAATGAAAACTTTTAAAATCAAATATAATTATATTTATGTGATATTGTTCATTTTGAAATAATACTTTTGGGGTAAGACTGTCAATAATTCTGTTAAATTATTGTAAGTAAAACCTAATGAAATTGTACACTATATTATATATAATAACCTAAAATACACATTTATAACCGAGATTAGAAGCTTACGTAAGAAATTAGGGCGATACTCTTTTTCAAGAGTATCGCCCTAATTTCTTTTTCTAACCTATTGAAAGTGAGAGTTATGCTTCTTTTTCTTCGTTTTTAAAGACTGGCTTGTCATCTGGATTCTGTCCAATAGCATTTGTAATTGTTTTTACAATTTCATCTACTGAAGCATCATTTGAGAACTGAATAGGATCTTTAATTTCTACTTTCAGTTTAGTACCTCTTTTTTTGAAGAAAAGTCCTTTTTTGTCAAAAGCTCTTCTAAAACCGTCAATAACAATAGGAACTACAACAGGATTGTAGCTTTTAATGATGTTACCTGTTCCTTTTCTTACCGGAGCGTACGGGCTAGTTGTGCCTTGTGGAAAAGTAACTAACCAACCTTGATCTAATGCTTTCTTGATTTTCAATGGAGCATTAATGTCTGCACCTCTTTTTACATCCTTTCCTTGTGCTCTCCAAGATCTCTTTACAGTCACAGCGCCAGCCAATGAGAAAATCTTTGGTATGATACCACTTTGTTTCATTGTTTCTTCCGCTGCTACATAATAAGTGTTTACTCGCGGATTTAACATATAAATAGGCAAGGCTGCAACTCCTTTTTTAAAACCCCATTTTGCACTGGCAAAAATGTGATAGAAAGAAATTACGTCAGTGTAATAAGTTTGATGATTCGATACAAACAATACATTGTTTTTTGGGAGATCGTTCAACTTTTCCATACCCTTTACCTGCAAATTATTATGCAGTTTGAGGCGTGGGTAAGTAAAAGCTGCCAATGTACCTATGATCATCCTTTTTAAGAAAAGAATATTACCAAAGTTATCTCTTCTTATAAGTTGAAACTTCTTTTTATTAGGATTTATATCTTTTGCTTCATTAAAAACATCTGTAATTTTTGTTCCCATCTCGTTACTCCCTTTATTCTTATCTTTCATGTTATATAAAATAATGACGTTTTACAGCTCAATTATGTAAATTAGTGCTAGTGATAATGTATGCAAGCATACTAAAATGTATCCTTCGAAAACTAGGTTTTATACAATTATACGAAATTATTAATGTTAAAACCGATGTTTTTTCATGACATTTACCAACCTTCATGATGAATGTTGATTCTGACTTAAATTAAAGAACAAATCATTCATTTATTTCTTAAAAAAAAACTTAAGGAATGTTTATAGAAGACAAAAATAAGAAAAAAATAGCTGCAAGAAGCTTGTTTAAACTCTTTAAGGATTCTTATTCAATGTTTTAGTAGGTAAAAGCTTGTCTGTTATAAAAAATAGAGTTACATTTGCAGGCATTTCGAGGAAAAAACAATATCGAAGAGACAATGTACGCAATTGTAGAAATAGCAGGACAGCAATTCAAAGTAGAAGAAAATAAATATATCTATACTCATAAGTTAGACTCTGAAGAGGGTGCAGCTGTTGAGTTTGATAAAGTTCTTCTTGTTGATAACGCTGACAACGTATCAGTAGGTGCACCAACTGTAGAAGGTGCTAAAGTGACAGGTAAAGTACTTGGTCACGTGAAAGGCGAAAAAGTTATCGTCTTCAAAAAGAAGAGAAGAAAAGGATACAGAGTGAAGAACGGTCATAGACAACACTTCACAAAGGTTCTTATCGAAGGTATCTCTAACTAATTGATTTTAGAAATCGAATCCATAACGATAAAAAAACATGGCACACAAAAAAGGAGCGGGTAGCTCAAGAAACGGTAGAGAGTCGGAAAGTAAACGACTTGGTGTGAAAATTTTCGGTGGATCAGCAGCTAAAGCTGGTAATATCCTTGTTAGACAACGTGGAACTACACACCACCCAGGTCAAAACGTAGGAATGGGAAAAGATCACACTTTATTTGCACTAGTTGACGGAACTGTAGAGTTCAAAAAGAAGAGACTAGGAAGATCTTTCATCTCAGTAATCCCAACTGCTGAATAGTAAGTAGGTTTATTGCAGATTTAGAGGTTCAAACCTAATAGCATTAGGTTTGGACCTTTTTTTGTCAAAGTTCTTGAGGTAAAAGCAGTGAAATGAATTATTTTTCAATCATTTCAGTTTTTTTGCTACTCAAAAACTCTTTGATAAAAACGATTAGTACATTTTAAATAAAAAGTACCTTAAAGAAAGAGTAAGCAGGACTCTTCTCTAGGGTATCAATTGATTTTGCGTTATTAAAGTGAGCTTCTCAAGCATTTTTTTCTAATTAATGTTACTGTACTATTTTAATAAGTAACATTTGATTTATTTTAGCGCAAATATTTCAGTATCTTTATAAGACCTATTAATATCTCAATCAGATAAAAGGGGAAAGTTTGAATGATTAATGATTGTGTAACAGTTTGGCGTGAATGCTTAAACATCATCAAAAATGAAATCTCTACGCAGAGTTTTCACACGTGGTTTATGCCTATTAAACCCGTTAAACTGGAAAATAATGTTCTTACGATCGCTGTTCCAAGCCCTTTTTTCTATGAGTGGTTAGAAGAATACTATGTGCATGTATTGAAGAAAGCGATTGATGCTGTATTAGGACCCAATGGTAAATTAGAGTATTCAATTATGGTCTCAAGAAGACCTAAAAATGCACCTTTCACTGTTCAAAGAAGACAACAACCTGCCCCAAACAACGGAGGAGGATATGACCCATATGGTAATAATTACAACCCATCGTATGGTCAACAAAATCCGCCGTCTTCTACTCCTTCTCAAGGACAGCAACAGTATAACAATACAGGAGGATACCCTCCTCAACAACCTTCTACTCCTTCATCAACGCCTCAGTACCCTAATTCACCTGTGAATCAAGAGTCACCAAGTACTCCTCCCTCACAGCAAGGAAATAATAATTCTATACCTCCATATACCAATCCACCTTCGGAACAGCAAGACGCTCCTTATGGTAGAAATAATGAAGGTAGAGGTGGAAGAGAAAACCCTGAGAATCAAAATCCGTTTGGGAATGATGCTTTCGGAGCAAATTCTCCAATAGATACACAACAACAGAACTCTATGAGAGGGAATGATTCGGAGCCATCAATGCCTTCTCAAAGTTGGAGAGAAACATCAAATCAGAATACAGCCTTTCCTAGTGAAAGTCAAAGTGAGAATTTAGGTGGTACGCAAAGTAATCGCTACCAAAATCCTCCACAATACAGAAAGAGTCAATCACAGCAATTGCCTCAATACAGATCTTCATCCACTCCAAAAAGCAATCCTGAGGAACAAGCTCGCCCATATATGAATAATATGGGAGCAGAAAACCCTTCTGGATTTGTTGATCATTTTAGAGTACCAAATGCTCAAGAGAGTTCGTATAGAGATTCTTATTTGAATCCAACTTATACTTTTGAGACATTTATAGAAGGAGATTGTAACCGTTTAGCTAGATCTGCAAGTATTGCAATTGCACGTAGACCTGGCGAAACAGCATTCAACCCACTAGTAGTTTATGGTGGTGTTGGGTTGGGTAAAACCCATCTTGCTCAAGCTGTTGGTAATGAAGTAAAGAGAAACGATCCTAGTAAATTCGTGCTTTATGTAACTTCAGAACAATTTACCACACAGTTTATCGAAGCACTAAGAAATAATAATGTTCAGCAGTTTACCAACTACTATTTACAAGTAGATGTGTTGATTGTGGATGATATTCAGTTCTTAGCGAAAAAAGAAAAAACACAGGAAAATTTCTTCCATATATTCAACCGTCTTCACCAAAACGGTAAGCAGATTATTATGACTACTGACCGTCCGCCAAGAAGTTTGGAAGGGTTGACAGACCGTCTATTATCTCGTTTTAAGTGGGGATTAACTGCAGACATACAAAAGCCTGATTTCGAAACAAGAATTGCTATCGTAAAGCAAAAACTGATGGCAGAAGGGGTGAATGTACCTGATGACGTAGTTGAATATTTATCTTACAATATCGATTCAAACATTAGAGAATTGGAAGGTACGTTAGTCTCTCTATTAGCGAATGCTTCTTTAATGCAAAAAGAAATTGATTTAGACATGGCCAAAAATGCCTTGTTGAATATTGTGAGAAATACAGAAAAGGAAATTACGATTGATTTTATTCAGCAAATCGTATCTGAATATTTTGGTATTTCAGTGGAAGAACTAAAATCAAAAACAAGAAAGAAAGATATCGCTCAAGCCAGACAAATTGCGATGTATTTTTCAAAGGAATATACGAAAGAACCTTTGAAAACGATTGGTAATCAGTTTGGAGGGCGTGATCATAGTACTGTAGTACATGCAAGTAAAGCAGTGACAAAACGAACAGCTTCTGATTCTCTTTACAATAGAATTTTAGAGGAGTTGTTAGATCAAATGAACATCAAAAGTAAAGGGTAACCCTTCTATCTAACCCTATTTTTTAGCATTGATAATCCTATTATTGAGTGAAAGACTTTAGATTATCAGACAATTTCAAGCTAGTTTTAACTCAACTACTAGCGTTAACATTTCTATTAGTAGGATTTTATTTTATTGATCTTACAAGAAAAAAATCATACGAAACCGATATTTGGCATGTCGTAGCAAGTGAGAGTGTCGCACTTGTAGAAATGCAACAACCTGAAGATTTACGGTCTTATTTAGATTCTTCAGCCTTTATTAATGCCTTAAAGGATATTGAAGGTGGACAAAAAGCCTTTAAAACCACCAACAAACTACTGACTCTCTTAGATTCAGCAATTCAAAACCCTTTTCTAGGGGTCAAAAAACAAGTTTACCTTTCTATAAATGCAACCGGGAGTCAATCTTTCTCTCTGTCTGTATACATCCCAATGGATGAAAGAATCTATTTAGATCCTTTTACTCAATTGACATCTTTACAAAACGAGACTTATGTTCGAAAGTATAGAGGTGAGGATGTACATGAATACAAATTGGATGACGAATTATTATCTGTTGCCAAAATCCGTAATTTTCTTGTAGCCTCAACAGATGCTGTATGGATTGAGGAAGCAATCAGGAATAATGGAGAAAGGTTTAATGAAACATACTATTTTGGCTTACTCAATCAAGAATTATCCACTCAAAGTCATGAGGTAAAACTTCCTGATGGATTAAGAATGTGGATCAGACCTTCATCCGTTGAACATTGGTTTGCAAGAATGACGGATTTAGGGACTAAAAATCCATTTAAATCTATTGCTGATTTTTCTAATGGCATGTTAGTGGAAACTATTCAGGAAAAAGATAATGAACTGTCTATTTTAAGTGCTAATCGAACGCATACATCAAGTTATTATCATGAAGTAGGACCTTCATTAACCGACGGTAAAACAGCGGCTTATCAATTTATGGTTGATGATGTTTCGTTTTATGAACAGTGTCATGTAGGAGATTTTACCAACTTTGTGGAATTAGCTTTTCGTCACGATAAAGAACGAAATATTTCTCAATCGAAGACACTTTTAAAGCAATTTGAGAAAGAAGGTTTTGAAGTCTCTGATTTAGCGAAACAAATTAAATCGGATGTTTTTAAAGCTACAATCTTAAGTGTTGACGGGAGTCGATGGCAACATATTCTAGGTTTTGAATTAAAAGATCCCGTTGAATTTGATGTTGTTTTAGATAACCTTAGAAAAGACTATGAAGAGGAAAGTGATAAAAAAGTAAAGCTTATTGGTTTAAAAGGATTTACGATTTATGGTTTTCCTAAAGGAAATTTATCAGGAGCATTAGCAGGTTCAAACTATTTTGATAGTCACTCTAATTCTTATGTATTGAGAGTCAATAATTATATGATTATGGGAGGTGATCTACCTACATTATCAAAGTGGCTTACAGATTGGTTATTAAAAAGAAGATGGACGACCCAAAAGCGTTATAATGCGTTGATTCATAAGCTTCAAAATAATGAGGCGAAATTATCTTATGTCTTAAATACCGAAAGCTCTTGGGTTGGAATTATACATGCACTATCAAAGAGCTATTCAACTTTCATTGACCGTTATCGACAGTTGCTGTTAAGAATGAATTTTCAAGTATGGTCATTAAGAGATCAAAAAATCGAGATAAGTGGTTTATTTAGTGGTCCGATAGGAGATGATCAACCTAAAGCAACAAAGAAAATTCTTTCAAAAGAAATGGGGGTGTCTTTAAGTAAACCTCCCATCGTGGTCAATAATATTTTAGGTGACGAAGAAGGATTTTTACTTATTGATCAAGAAAATATTGTTGAGGGATATAATTTCAAAGGAGATACGATTTTCTATCATGAATTTGACTCTGTTATTAAAGCGACGCCTGAATTAGTGTGGTCCATTAACTCGGATTTACCTTCTTTATTTTTAACTCAAAATAATCAAATTCTACAGATAGACAGATCTGGGAAATACTTAGAAGGATATCCAGTTAATTTACCAATTTATTCTCAAATAGAATTTACGAAATGGTTACCATGGCACCTGAGAGGAAGTACTGAACTGATTCAAGATATTGAAGGTCTAATTTTATCTGTAGATACATTAGGTAACATTTATGGAGTTGATCCAAAAGGTAATTATCAAGGAAATTGGACACCTCAGAAGACATTGGAGCGTTTGGCGTTAACACCACAAGTCTTTCAAGCCAATGGTAAAAATTATGTGGTGACACTCTCCCAAAAAGGAAAGCTGATAATTTTTACTGAAAAAGGAGAGTATGCCAGAGGTTTTCCTATGCTGTTTAAAGAATCAGTTTCGCCTCAATTGTTTGTTACTGAAGATGCAAGTTTAGGACAATCAAAAATTACATTTATCACAAGCATTGGCGATATCATTGAAGTAAATGGTAAGGGTGATGTGTTAAGGCGTGATAAGCTAGGGGACAGAGCACACGGCCGTTCTTTTGACTTATTGAAAGATGAGGCTAGAGGAAGAACATTTATGGTGATGGAGCAAATTTCAGGAACTATTAAATTGAGAGATAGTTCTGGTAAAGTGGTTTTTCACCAACGTTTTGATGAAAGAGGAAAAGCGATAGGTCAGTATTTTGATTTTGGTATTGACGCCGAGCTTATTTCAATTACTTTCCCTCAATCTGGAAAAACCTATCTCTATTATCTAAATGGGAAACGCTTTGTAGAAAAAGCATTTAGTAATGATAGAGCAGTAAGGATGTTTTATGATTCCGATATACAGCAATTTATTTTTATCACTTCACTAAAAAATAGGGTGAATTTATACACAATTGATCGAAGAAATTGATTGAAAAACTAAAATACTGTTAATCTATCCCTAAAGATCAATCATTTGTATATTTTTGTATCGTCGAGTAGTATTGACTCAAAAAAAAGACAAACAATGATTAAGAAGATATTAATTTTAGCTCTTGCTTCTGTGGCGGTTTTTTCTTGCAGCACAAAGAAGACTCGTACAAAAAAGGAAGCAAAGCAAATTGCTATGGGTACAGATGTACCTGATTTTACAGCTTATAATATTGAAACACTTCATTCAGAGGATGCGATACCTAAAAACCGTATGAAGGCTAAAGTCCAAATGCGATATAAAAATGGTAATGAACGCTACCCAGATGGAATTGATATCATTACTTTCTCAAAAGAAGATGGTACTGAGGAATCTCACTTAGTGGCAGACAGTGCAATCTATACCGCTGATAGTACATTATATACAGTATATGGAAATGTAGTATTAGATGATTACAAGAAAGGACAGAAATTAGAAACAGATACTCTTCATTTTAATAAGGAATCTGGAGATATCTTTACAGAAGCAAAAGTGAAGATGACGACAGAATCTGAAATTATTTATGGTAGAGGATTAAAAGCGAATCAGAATAATCCTGAAGAATATGAAATCAGTGATATCGACGGTTATGCTGATGTCGACTAATAATCGATAAAAATATGATAAAAACAATAATGGTAGCACTTGGTGCTGCCTTTTTCATTATAGGGGTACACCAATCCTTTTATTATGGTATCGTTGCAAGTTATTGGCTATTCGCCCTTGCAGGAATTTGCGTTTTGACACTTCAATTTCTTCAGAAGAAAGAAGAAGAAAAACAGAAACAATCTGCTCCCACAAAGAAATCTAAACCTAACAACAAAAAGAAAAGTAGAAAAAGGAAATAGTTGTTCCTCTACTGCTTATTAAATCACAACACTAATGAAGATACTTATCAGAGAACTTAAGTTTTTTGCCTTTTTTGTGATAGGCTACATCCCATTTTTCTATGCTGTAATGTTTGTCATCAAAGAAGAACCTCAATCTTCTTATTTTCTTCAAGGAATGATTGTGGCATTCATCGTAACCTATATTGTGAGATTTATCTTCATGATTATGAAAAATATTAAATAGGCCACTCTGAGTATCAGTTTTGTCTTTTTGAATAAAAGAATACAAAAAATAATCTGACTTTATTTGCTTTCCTACCTCTAAGCTTTTAACTTCTAATAGTGAAATCAGAGAGCTCTGATACCGAATTATGATAGACTGTAATCCATGAATGGACTTTATATAGAATACTCTTGGTGGTGGATGTTTTTTAGTATTCTGCTTTGTGCAGGAGCAACCTATCTCCTTTATACCAAAAAACAAGTATGGACGGTAAACATCAACAGAATATTGATAGTATTACGTTTTTCAGCGTTAATGATTATCATGTTTTTGTTGCTTGACCCTATGTTTAAAAGTATTGAAAGGTACTTTGAGAAACCGATTGTCTCTTTTATCATTGATAATTCAGAATCAATGACTGCCACTATCACTCAAGAAAAGCTCAATGAATCGATTCAATCTATCAAAAATGAAGCAGAGAAGCTTGAGGAAGAAGGGTACAAAACAAAATTCTATACTATTGATGGAAACCAATTGGAGGATGGTGAATCACTCAATGATCTGTCATTTGATCATAAGGTAACCAATATCAGTAAGTCTATTCAACGACTTGAGGAACTCAATGAACATGAAAATTTAGCGGCAATAACTTTAGTATCTGATGGTATATTCAATCAGGGCTTTTCTCCCTTGTATTTACCTTCCGTTGTGCCAATTTATACAGTAGGTATTGGGGATACAATTCCTCAGATTGATCTTCAAGTCAAGGAGGTTTATACCAATAGAGTGGCGTATATGGGGAATAAGTTTCCAATTTTGGCAGAAATTGTCAATGAGGGTTTTGTAGGGAAAGAAGTAGAAGTTGAATTGACAAACAGAGGAAAAATACTTTCTAGAAAAAGATATAGAATTAATAATGAGAAAGGATTTGAACAAGTAGAGTTTATTGTTGATGCTAAGAAAAAAGGTTATCAAAAATTTACCGTGAATGTGAGAACATTGGATGGTGAATTTTCTAAAGAAAATAACTCTAAATCGGTTTATGTTGAAGTGATTGAAGGCAAAGAGAAGATATTATTGATAGCCAATGCTCCTCACCCTGATATTAAAGCAATCCGCTCTGCAGTCGAAAAGAATAAAAATTATGAGTTGCATATTTATATACCTGGCTTAAAAATGAAGGATGGAAAAGGATATGACAACAAAGCAAAATATGATTTAGTCATCTTGCATCAGTTCCCAAATATTAAAAGGAATGCTGCTTTATTACTTGAAAAACTAAAGAAACAAGATATGCCGTTTTGGTATATCATCGGTGATAATACCAATATCAATACCTTTAACCAAATGAACCCTCTCTTAACGATTGAGGGCTACAGAGGACAAAAAGATAAAGTCACTCCATCTTTTACCGATAACTTCACTTATTTCACTTTTCCTAAAGAAAAGAAGGATCTGATTCAGAAAATGTCACCTATTGAAGTACCGTATGGTGAGTATAAGATAAATGCGGGTAAAGTATTAGTTAATCAGCAAATTGGAAGCGTGAAGTCTACAAAACCATTGTTATTGATGGGGGAAGTAGGTGATGTAAAATCTGCAGTTTTTGTAGGAACAGGTTTGTGGAAATGGCGATTGCAGGAAGGCTTATTACAGTCTGATGAAATGGCGGTGGATGACCTGATTGGTAAAGTAATTCAATACCTTTCTACTAAAACGGATAAGAGGCGTTTCAGAGTCAATACAACGACTGCAGAATATTCTGACATTGAGGATGTGATCATTGAAACAGAAGTATACAACGATATTTATGAATCCATTTATGGACAAACTATTGATCTAACAATAACAGATGAAAAGGACGAGAAAATGTCCTATACTTATTTAAACTCTTCACCGTATTTTAAGTACCATATTACTGATTTGGAAGAAGGGTCTTATAAATATGTAGCTTCAACAATATTAGACGGTAAAAAAGAATACTCATCAGGGAGTTTTGTGGTAAGAGCTATGGAACTTGAAGCATTAAACCCAACCGCAAACTTTGCACTTTTACGGGGTGTTTCAGAAAAGACGGGAGGAAGTTTTTATGATAATGTTACTTTGGACCAATTATCGCAGCCCCTACTCAATAATAAAGCACCTCAAAGAATTCATTCTGAAGAGAAATATAAAGAATTGGGTTCTAACTATTGGATAATGAGTTTGTTATTCCTTCTACTAATTTCAGAGTGGGTATTAAGAAAGATGTATGGCGGTTTTTAGAATCTATTTTTAGAATTCTCCAAATCTTATTTTTTGTATTGATATTCATTCAAAAGAAAATTATTTAAAAACATTTGGTGTAAAAAATACATTAATTCAATAAGAAGGGTAGCTTTTCAAAAGTATTCGTTTACTTTTGTATCGTTATAGACATCTTTCATCGAGAAAAGATAAAACGCACTTTAGACATAAATACTAAGAGTAATAAGGCAATTAGAATCAGAACACACTACCTAAAGTTTTGATTGGAATTGTTGGTTTACTTGAGCACTAGAATTCTTTAATTCATTATGCACTTCAACACATTAACAACAAGAGAAAAAGCACTCAAAATAAACCTTGATTCATCGGTTTATGGTTCATTAGCAGAAATTGGAGCAGGACAAGATGTCGCTGCAAACTTCTTCAAAGCCGGTGCTGCATCAGGTACTATTGCCAAAACCATATCGGCCTATGATATGTCGTTCTCTGACGCAATTTACGGACCTGAGCCAGGCGGACGTTACGTTTGCCAAAGTAGAGTTGAAAGAATGTTGAAAAAGGAGTTTCGTTTATTAGGAGAGAGACTTCCAAAACGAAAAGATGAAACAAGGTTCTTCGCTTTTGCTGATACAGTAGAACAACTAAACTTCAACAGAACAAATCAAGGGCACGGCTGGCTAGGAATTCGATTCCAAAACCGTCCTAATACAATTCCAAATGAAGTAGTATTACATGTGGAATTAAAGGATAACGATCCATTACTACAGCAAGAAACAATCGGTATTTTAGGCGTAAACCTGATTTATGCATGTTTTTATAAGACAGATGATGTAGATGAATTCTTAAGTTCATTGATGGATGGTTTGAATATCCATAAGATCATTGTTAATTACGTGAGAGTAAGTGGTCCTGACTTTTTGGATGTTGATAATAGATTATTGAGTTTATTGTTGGTGAAAAACGGACTGGCAAAGACTACAATGTTCGGCCCTGATGGTCAAGTAGCACTTCCTCAGGATTTCCTTTATAAGAAAAACATCTTGGTACTCAGAGGTCGTTTCAGGCCAATTACCAAAGTCAATATTGATATGATGGAACGTTCTTTTGAACATTTTAAGAATGATCCTGAAGTAGATGAAAAAAATATCGTAACGGTTGCCGAGCTGACATTAGAAAACCTCAGAATATCGGAAGATCGTCAGAAGGACGAAAATGATTTCTTGGATAGAGTTGATATGCTTTGTTCATTGGGTTATACCGTAATGATTTCGAAATATCAAGAATATTACCGCTTGACAAACTATCTATCTCGATTCACTAGAGGTAAGAAGATTGGTGTAGCTGTAGGTATGTATAACTTAGAATATATCTTCACTCCAGAATATTATAATCATCTTAAAGGAGGTATTTTGGAAGCATTTGGTTTCTTATTCGGTAGAAATATCAAGCTTTATGTTTATCCTTCTCTTCAACGAGATTCTCTTGAATCAGATAAGTTGATGACAAGTAAATCGATTCATCTGGCCGACGAGCAAAAAGCATTATTCCAAGCCATGGTGGATAATGGTAAGATTGAAGATTTACAGAATTGTAACGTCAAAAACTTAAATATCATTTCGGATAAAGTTTTGGAACTAATTAAATCTGGAAGTGATGAATGGGAAGATATGGTCCCTCAAGTAGTGGTAGAGCATATCAAAGAAGATTGCCTTTTTGACTACCCTTGTAGTGTAGAACAAAAAGAAAAAATCGAGAAAGCAAGACAAGAATCGACTCGATCACGTCAAAGAAAGATTTTTGAAGATTCAGAATCTTAGTTATAAATAAAAATGTCACTTTTCCATTTCGAAAAGTGACATTTTTTTATGCCGTCTTATTTCCCATAATAATAGGGTTTTTTAAATCACCCCCAACACCATGAGCACTTTGACTGGCCGTTTTAATAATATATCTAGCTTCTCTAATACGCTGATGAACGGCTTCCCAAACTGAACTTTTACTTTCTGTAGAAGTTGGTTCATCCTCGTAATAGGATTGAAAATCCTTTTGCTGATAGAAAATAGGGAAAAGCATCAGGTTGGTATTTTTACTTACTTGTTGCCTTCTTAGGTAAGTAAACGAGTGACCTGAGTGCATCCATAAGTAATTAGTGAAAATATTTCTATCATGGTTTTTATTGCTCTCTGTCTTGATGACACAAACTTCAATCTGATAAGGTCTTTTTAATTTTTTATTCAATTCCCACTCTATGTATTTTTTCATAGAAGCAGGTTTATCTCTTAAATCAACTGAGATTAATGTCAATTGGAAAGTCACTTCTAATTCCTCTGGAAGCAAAGCGTCTAGCATTGGAATTAAGTTTTCTTCCATTTCTCCGAGGTCTTTCAAAAGGTAATTGTCAATAATCACCATTGAATTATGAGGGTGGCGGAAACGCTCCAATTGACTCCATTTTTCAAACCTTTTCACTGCTCCTCTGTCCTTTGTGACATTATAAAGAGACCAATTGAACATGAACCCGGCCTTAGATTTAATACGACTTGGATTGAGCGTTATCAAGCCATATTTCTTCTCAAGGTCTTCACATTCTGTATTACTCTTATCTAAAAAGAACATGGTTTGAGGCATTGTTTTTTGACTTATTTCATCTAGTTGGTCAAATGCTTCTTTTTCACAACGAAGTGAAGAACCTCCCGAAGAAGCATTTTTAAGCATTTTCTTAATATATGGATTAGTCTTACTCATCATAGAAAGCTGCGTAGGATCTACGTCTAGCCTTAAGTCAGCTTGTTTGTTGAGGAAAGAGTAAAAATCCATCCACGATTTACTCCAATCCATATCATCCAATTGATCTTCTAATGAAGGTCTTTTTCGGAAGAAATCTGTCAGAGAATTTATATTTGCGTAAGTTGTTATACGTTCCATAGTTTTTTGATTCAGTAGCAGGTTATTAGATTTGTTTTAAGTGGAAAAGCTCAATAGCAATATTATCCGCTTCATCAAAGAATCCTTCCCCAAACTCGTTGTCGAGTTCTCCATCTTTTAAGATGTTGAGTAAAGCCACTTGAGATTTTCCTTCAGGTACCCTTTCAGGGTTATATAGGTAGTATATTTTAGACTGGTAAGGTGTGATTTTTCGCTTGGCGGTCCAGTATTGTAATTTTCTGATTAAATATTCTGAGTGTGTTTCAATTAAGAAATCCGTCTCATAACGTAAAGAAGCATCAATGATCAGGTCAGCTAATTTTGATTGTAATCGAGGGTGAAGGTTGGTTTCAGGTTCCTCAATTAATAGTGAACGGTGGTCATTTAATGCTATTTTAAGAAGAATAGGAAGGAGTTGTGAGATGCCATAACCAAGGTCTGCAAGGTCTAAAGCATGTCCTTTTCTGTTGGTAATAATCACATCAGAAGCAATTCCTTTAACGGAGTTAATCTGAATATCGTGACCAATTTCAAATTCTTGAATCCATTTCTTGACAAACTCCTTTGCTTTTTCGTCTGCATTCTTGCCAAATTCAAAAAGGAGGTCACTCAAGACATTGCCTTCTGTATGCAATAAAATCCTTTTTGTACTACCTCTTTGAGCTTCTAATAGTCCAAAATTGAATAACTTACCACAAGATTTGAAGATGTGTTTAATACCACTGACACCTTCTTCTATCATTTTTAAGAAACCACTCTGAAGTATCTTATCAATATTTACTTCAAACAGTTTAGCATATTGTTCACTTGTTAAAGGTAATTCAGGTAAATAATCCAATTCTTCCAAAGAGTTATAGGCCTCTTTTCGATCAAGAATTTTACGATCATTATGATCTAATAATGGTAAATCTCTTAATAAGAATCCTAATGATGCAACTTTGTACCCTTTACCGTCTTCCTTTCTTTCCGCTAAAAGACGTACAAGATCGTCTTTTTTGAAACTATTTATTTTTTTGACTTTAGGCTGGAATTCAGTCATAAATGAATTCAATCGAGAGCCAAGAAGTACCATTAGTTTTTTATGAGCTACTTCTGCTACAGCATCTAATAAGTTCTCATCAATTTCACCTAAGGCCTTTTTTAATTTATCTTTATTGATCGAAAAGTGCTTTTGAGCCGGAGCTTCTAAGTCCATTCCTGCACCGTATTGATACAAGTTTTGAAGATCAAAAAAGCTGGTAAATACAGGAATTTCTCCATCCGTTTTGAAATAATCACCTCTATGTCCTGCAGCTAATAAGTAGCTGTTCCCATTTTCAGAGCCCACATAATGTAGACTTCCGTTGCTCAATGGAGAGTAGATTAGTTTTTTCTTTCTTGTAAAACGCTCTCTATAGGCTAATTCAATGTGGCAAAGCTTTCCTTCTTTGCTATCATAATGTAATTCTAAAAATAAGCTCTCTGTTGTATTAACGCCTACAGGTTTAAAAGTGTAGATGATTTCTTTGGAGTTGATATTTAAAATATCTCTCACCAACGAAGACATTGGAATGTCCATTTCTAACCAAGAAATCAAAGCTGATCTTAATTCCTCAACATCAGTAATATCATTTTTTTCAATTACTTTTTTCCACCTTTCATTATGTGCTTTTGTTTCCTCAGCATCTCTGAGTGGAGTAACTGTAGCCTCAGTAAGGTGTTTTATTTTTTTGATCCCTCTGAGTTCATGCTCTCTATGTTCCTCATACCAAGCTTTCTTGATTAAGTCTGCAAAGAAGGCCCCAGAAAGGTTTTTCGGAATCTTAAAACTATCCTCAAGAGGAATTTCAAGTTCCTTTAGCATATCATATATCTTAGCCGCTTTTTCAAACAGCTTTTCGATGTTGTCAACCGTAATTCTTTCTTCAAATGCAATATGAAGCAATTGATGAAGTAGATTTTTGATGGTATTTGTACTCTCGATTTCCTTTGATCGTGTCAATTTCTGAATATGACGGATCATGAATTGTGCTCTATTGATTAAAATACCTCTCAAGAAATACATCCAATTTTTCCAGTTGGGAGTTTGGAGTAAATCCTGTAAACTTTCTACGTTTTCAAGGTCAGTATAGGCGATTGAAATGCTTCGTTGTCCTAATTCAAACTTTTTGAAAGGGGCAATTCCAGGTTGTGGAGCAAATTCTAATATAAATTTTATAGGTTTTCCCTCATCTGTATCATGGTTTCTCGCCTTAGAAATATTGCCAAGGTTGTGGTAAGATCCTCGAAAGTCAAGTTCTTCTAATCTATTTTTTATGCCATTATCTTGTAATAATAGTAATGCTTTAAATAGTGAACTTTTACCGCTACTATTTGTTCCAGTAAGAACATTTAGAGGAGAAAAATTGAAGGTTGTACTTTCTTTGAAAACTCTAAAGTTTTCCAATGTTAGGCTTTTGATATTGGCCATGATGAGGTTTATAAATTAGTCTACAAAAAGATTGATTATAATATTTATTCTTTTCTGTCTAAAAACAACAAAATTAAAAGAAATAATGAGGTTTATAGCTGTTAATCAATCTAACAAAAGTAACATATTAAGCTGATTCAAACAAGTGTTAACGAGTTAATATGTTACTTATAACGAATCAACGAGTGTGTAATGTTGTGAGCGGGTTATTTTATGGAGCTTCAAAGTTAATTTTACTATGAGTACCATCACAATACGGCTTATTATTCGATGCACCACATCGGCAAAGTGCAATTTGTTTTTGATCCAATACTTCTTTTTTACCGTCAATTTCAATGCTTATTTTACCTTTGACAAGTACAGGCCCATTTTTTAATACTTGAACCTCAGTCAGTGGAGTATCCTCAACAGTTTCTTCTTTTAATGATAAGGCTTGAGAGGGGCAATTCCGAACAGTTTCAATAATTTTTTCATCCGTTGATTGTTCCAAGTCGATCCAAGGTTTACGTTTTGGATTAAATACCCTTGGTAAGCTTTTGAAACATTTTTCGGAGTGAATACATTTTTCAGGTTCCCATAGTACAGAAATAACTCCTTTGGTATACGTCTTTTTCATAATAGTGAGCTAATGGTGATAGAACATATTTTTTATTAAAATTCACAATTTCAACGTTAAAAAGTAAATCCTTAATTCTCCCTTGTGTTGGTTACAAATACGCTTTTAATGTTCATTTAGAATCTAATAAATTATCAAGGTATTTCGAAATTATAAGACTCAAATTTTAGTGTAAATAAAAAAATACTTAAATTCTTGATTTGTAATTGAATTGTACGCTTTATTTACAGTCAATTAGGGCATGCTATTTTCTAAACCATCAGACTTTATCATGCACTGAGATTATTGCCAAATTAAACTAATGCAGTATGAGTGAGACGAGTACTAGAAACTTTATGTATGCTTTTAGAAAGCTAGCCGTTGAAACTTTAAGTATTCGAGAAGGATCTGACCCTGAAGCAACCATTGAAGGAATCAAAAAGGATATCAGCTTTAAAGGTCATGCGGCCTGGATTTTAATTTTCTCTATACTTATCGCCTCCATTGGTCTAAACGCTAATTCAACAGCCACAGTCATAGGAGCCATGCTTATTTCTCCACTAATGGGACCAATTTTAGGGATTGGCACCGCCATTGGTATCCATGATGTTGATATGATGAAAAGGGCATTAAAAAACATAGGTATTGCTGTTTTTATCAGTTTGGCCACTTCCACATTGTACTTTGCTTTAACGCCATTAAACTTGGAACAGTCAGAACTTTTAGCAAGAACTAAACCCACTATTCTTGATGTGTTTATTGCCTTTTTTGGTGGTTTTTCAGGTATTATTGCTGGTTCAAGAAAAGAGAAAAGTAATGTGATTCCAGGGGTTGCGATCGCTACAGCATTAATGCCTCCATTGTGTACTGCCGGGTATGGATTGGCAACGGGCATGTATAGCTACTTCTTAGGTGCCTTTTATTTATTTTTCATTAATTCCGTTTTCATCAGTCTATCTACTTACATTGTAGTGAAGTTTTTAGGTTTTCCTGTAAAGACTTTTATTGATCGAGCGAGATATAGAAGATATAGATCCATTCTTTTTGCCTTTCTAATTATTGTGGTCAGTCCAAGTGCTGTCATCTTTTTTAATGTAATACAAGAGACACGTTTCAAGATTGCTGTTGATGCTTTTATCAAGGAGAATACGGCTTTCAAAGGAAGCGAACTTTTGACGAACAAAGTCACTTATTCTGATTCTCTCTCCGTAATTGACTTGTACTATATGGGAAAAAAAATTGATGAAGGACAAATTGTCTTTTTAAATGAAATGATTCCAAGGTATGGCCTTTCTGCAAAAGAAGACGAGCTATTCCCGTTTACGAAAAAGACTGAAGTGAGAATACATCAAGAAGATGGACAGGACGTTGATATTGATAAAAAGTTTGCACAATATAGTAATGCACTTCATGTGAATCTGCTGAAAGACATTTATACTAAAAATGATCAGTTGATTAAGGATAAAGATTTAAAAATAAAATTACTGGAAAAGCGGATTTTCAATCTCACCAAAGAACAAGAAGATACTTTACACCTCGATCAACTTTCTAAAGAAATTCATTTCCAATTTCCTCAGGTGAAACGTTTTGCGATTAGCGATATCAAAATACAATCTTGGGAGGGAGACAGCCTTATAAGCGTTAAAAGCCCTGTTTTACTTCTAGAATTGGATGAAGAATTCAAAAAGGAAATAAAACAGAGCGAAGAGTTAACGCAACGTACACAAGAATGGATTCGAATCCGCCTTCAAAATGAAAAGATTAAAGCGTTAGTGCTTTAAAGAAACCTCTTGAAACTTTTCTTTTTTTAATTTCAATTGATCCTCCATGTATTCAATATCATCTTCTGATTTGATGATATGATAAGAGATAGATAACCTGTTTTCATGAGTAGCCAAGGCTTCATGAGGTTTGATTTTAATCGAAGACGGAAAATGCCAAACAGAGTAGTTGAAGGATAAATACTTTATCATTTGTACGTTATCTTTCATCTTATAGAAATGCTCGAAAATCTCAGGTTTATTGAATAAATACGTATACTTTTTCGATAACCAATAATAATAGTCGGCCCAGCTTTCTATGGCATAATACTGATCTTCGGCTTCATAGTATTCATAAACTAAGTTTGAATAAGACAACGAATCACTCTTAATTCCTTTCCCCGTAATATGCGGAGGAGGGGAATTGACAAAGGCTTCATAATCGTCAAATTGATCTACTGTGATCTCTTTGTATGAAGTTCGTTGTGCATGAGCAACTAGGTTTGTAAAATACAATAAAGCGATAATAAGAGTTAGTGATTTCATAGTTAATTGATTAAGCACGAGAAACTAGAGATAATATTGTTATTGAAAATATAGGTAATTATTTACATTTATTTAAATATAACAAAACGTAAACCTCTTAAAATCTGTTATTTAACATTAAAGCCTTCACTATACTGTAGAATATAATGAAGGCTTTGTACTTTATTGATAACTATATGAAATACAGCTCTTGTTGAAACAACTAAAATATCACTTTGTTTTCTTTACTTGCTTAAATGTCTTTAGGGAGGAGTTTGTTGAGCAACACACCCATTAGTGCTGCAATTGTTAACCCTGAAACTGAAATGGTATTGTAAATAGCAACTTCTTTAATTCCAATTCCTAAAACAAAAATCAATGCTGCTATAATAAGGTTTCTAGAATGTCCAAAATCCAATTTTGCAGAAATCAAAGTTCGTACTCCAACTGCGGCAATCATTCCAAATAATATGATAGAAATACCTCCCATTACAGGAACAGGAATTGTCTGTAATACCGCACCTACTTTTCCAATCAAACTTAGTAGTATTGCAAAGACAGCAGCTATTCTAATCACTGCGGGATCATAAACTTTTGTGACTGCCAATACTCCAGTATTTTCACCGTAAGTGGTATTGGCTGGACCTCCAAAGAAACCTGCAATAATTGTTGCTAAGCCATCACCAAGCATTGTTTTGTGGATACCAGGCTTCTTGAAGAAATTTTTACCCACTACAGCACCATTGGTGGTGATGTCTCCAATGTGTTCAATGAATACAACCAAAGCAATTGGAGCGATGGCGAAGAAACCAGAAAGTGAGAAAGTAGGTATTGTAAGAATTTGATCAATGGTTTCGCTCGAAAACCCAATCCAATTGGCCTTTTCAATAGCTGTATAATCTACTACTCCCATTATAGCGGCGAGAGTATAGCCTACTGTTACTGAAATAAGAATTGGCATTAATCTGAAGAAAGAATTTTTCAACATGGAAGAAATGACCATGGTAACAATGACTGACAGTGAAATGAGAAGACTTTGATTGTCAAATTTGCCATCATTATAGCCCGCCATGCTTAACGCTACTGGACTTAATCGTAATCCAATGACCATTATTGTAGGTCCAATAACAATAGGGGGGAAGAAAGATTGTACCCTTTTTACACCAAATTTCTTAATCACAAAAGACATAAGGACATAAATGAGTCCAGCTCCGATGATTCCGGCTTTCACTGAGGCTAGTCCTTCATTTTTTAAGACTAAACTAATGGCGCCAATAAAGGCAAAAGATGAACCTAGAAAAACAGGTACTATTTTATTGGTTACTTGATGGAATATCAATGTCCCAATACCTGCCGTGAATAGTGCTAAAACTGGATTTAAACCAGTCAGAAAAGGGACAAGAACAGTGGCTCCAAACATTGCCAATACATGCTGTATACCTAATAAGTATTTCGTTTTCCCCGAAATTGAATCCATGATTGAATATTTTTGTTGAGTAGCTATTATAACAAACCGCACAAAGGTAAGTTGTATTATTTCTATTTAGGGTGACAATGATTATTACCTTGTTATGGAAAAGATGTCATACGGTTTTATTGACAAATATTAAGCCCTTGTCCAATTTAATATGAACAAGGGCTCAATTGATTATAAATGTTGGCGTGATAATGAATCATCGCCATTTCAATCATGGATTCCTATGATTAGGCTGTCGCTTCTTTTCTAAGTGTAATCTCAGTGATTTCTGGATCCATACCGATTCTTCCAGCATAAGCGTGATAGCCAAAACCACGGTTAACATAAAGCTTTTGCTTGCCTTTTTCGTAAAGACCCGCCCAACGAGGGTATTTATACTGAACAGGACTCCACTTAATCCCTGGAATCTCAATTCCGAACTGCATACCATGAGTGTGACCTGCTAAAGTAAGGTCCATGTCTTTATGATCGAGCACTTGAGCATCCCAGTGTGATGGATCATGAGAAAGTAATATTTTGAAAGGAATATTTTCTAAGCCCTCATTCGCTTTATTGATATCACCAAATTGAGGGAATGGGCGTAACCCCCAGTTTTCAACCCCTAAAATGCCTATTTTTTCGCCGTCGATCTCTAATGTTCTGTTTTCATTTAGTAAAAGATCAAACCCCATGTCTCTGTTTCTTTGTTTCACAAGGTCAAGATTGGCTTTCTTGTCCGCTGGAGAATTCCATTGTACATAATCACCATAGTCATGGTTACCCAAAATAGAGTACATTCCTTTTTTTGCTCTGAGCTGTTTGAAAACTTCTACCCAGCCATCTGTTTCTGAAGCATAGTTATTGACAAGATCCCCTGTAAAGAAAATAACGTCAGGATTACGATCATTGATCATTTTAACTGCTTTGGACACAGAATCATGACCTTTTGGAAAACTACCAATATGAATGTCTGAAATATGAATGACCTTCAACCCATCAAATGCATCAGGGAGGTTGGGGTAGGATAACGACTTTCTAATTACTCTAAAATTGAAACGTCCTTTTGTTAGACCATACGCAAATGCTCCAAGTGGAACTGTCGCCAAGCCAGCACCCAATAAAGTTAAGAATTTAGTTCTTGAAATAGGAGTACCGTTGGAGTTGACACTATCTGAAGAGCCATTACTAAAGAAATGAACCAATCTATTCCCTAAAAAGGCTAGATCATCAGCTCCATGGAAAATATTAAATACTAACTTGGTGGCCAATGACATTAAAATAAAGGCATTAATTGTAAAAATAGTATTGGTAAACGCAGGATCTCTAAACTTATCCATATTGAGTACCATCCAGCCAATAGCCATATAAATACCAAGACTTTCTAACCAAAACAATAGGGTAGATAGTTGTTTGTAGATCGTTTTACTATTTTCTGTTATAAGACGAATTCCTTTGAAGGCGTATAAATCAATCGCTAGTAAGAAGGCGAAAGCTATCCCTAGGAATATTAAAGCTCTACTATTCATTTTGTATAATTTAATTTGACACTTTTACCTGTTTAAACAACTATTATACTAAAAGGTATAAACTGACAAATTGTCCTAATGTTTAGTAAACCTTCTAAACAAATAGTAAGAGTTTTCAAAAATGTAATTTTACTTCTGCCCAAACATTCTACCTATATATGCTTTAATGTATTCATTGGAAGGCTTAAATCTGTAGTTTGTTTCAGTGTACTTTAAGCTTCCGTCCTCTTGAGGTATAATGTGGTATGTAAATACAAATTTACCTTGTTCTTTGCCTCTCCAACCGTCAAAAGTACCGAAACGAAGGTCTTTAATAAGATATTCATTTTCTAGCTTTTCAACGATATAAAAGTCTTTTGTAATGTAGATTAATTTATTTGTTTTATCATTTTCAGGTAACTCTTCTAAAAGTTCATGATGATGAGGGTAGTAGTTGAAATGTACCTTTTTATCTTCATCAAAAACAGAGTAAAAACCAGTGTAATAACCATTTTCTGTTTTGAAGGTAGTGGCCCAAAGCCAGGTATTTAGCGGGGTAGTTTTAGTAATGTAATCTTGATATTCAATCCCTAATTCCTCAATATTCTTTTTGAAAACTTCATTGGCTTGATGTTGAAGAATAAAACCTAAAAGCAAGTAAGAAGTACTGATTCCTAACCCCCAGTAATTCAACTTTCTTCTGATTGAGGAAGTTTTGGGTTTGAAAAGAGCAATAATCAGTAGAATGAGGAATGGTACAGTATAATGCGGATCTACTACAAAAACAGAATAAGTGGCAAATCCATAAGACGTAAATGGATAGAGCAGTTGTGTTCCCCAGGTAGTACAGGTGTCTAAAAGTGCATGGGTCAGGAAACCTAAAAAGTACAGTAGTGTCCAATCTTTTAAGGTATCTTTTTCTTTACCAAAGAACTTGTGGGTGAGATAACCAAAAACCGGAGAGGCAAGAATGAAAAATAGAAATGAATGTGTAATACTTCTATGGTACATCAGCTTTTCAACAGCATCAAACCATGGTGAAGCCAAAACATCTAAATCGGGAATTGTACCTGCAATAGCCCCGAAAATAGCCGCCTTGATTCCTATTTTCTTTCCTAATACCGCTTCACCTACCGATGCGCCAAGTACCACTTGAGTGAGTGAGTCCATGTTTGTTAAATAAATTTAAAAAAAATAGTGAATAAAAAATGCACTTTATGTAACATAGTGTAATCGTTATAGTTGTAAAAATCGGAGAAATAATTGTTATATACCAATATGGATAGGTGATTTTTTGAATTACTTTTTATCCAACTTTTCAATCTAACTTAACTATTATTACTATGAAGATCAAACATCTATTGATTGCAAACATCGTTGCATTTTCGGTGATTGCGTGTGGTCAAGCTGAACAAAACAAAGAAGAAGCGAAAGCAACTGAAGAAGTTGTTGAAGTTGCAAAAGAAGAGGTAAAAGCTGTTGAAGCAGAAGTTGCTGAAGCAGATTCTACTGTCGCTGTTGCGGATTCAACTGTTGCCGAGGAAGTAGTGAAAGCTACTGAAGGCGAGGCTGAAGCAGCTGCTGAGTAAATCAAAGAAAATAATCTTTGAAAAAAAGAGGTAAAAGGATCACTTTTTCCTTTTACCTCTATTTTTCAAACTAGTGTCATCTACTTATATCGTTGATGAGAAAATTCTCGATTGTGGTTTAGCCACAAGCATTCTAGCATCAAGCGTCATACAAATATTTCTAACAAAAGGTCGTCCCTTTTCTGTTACTTCTAATTTATTATCACTCAAAACAACCAATTGATCATTGATCATTTCTTCCAGTTTCTCACCTAATGTTTTGAATAATGGAAGCTGACCTGTTTCTTCATCCCAAGTAGTTTCAAAGTGGCACATTACGTTCAAAATGTGTTTTCTCACCAATAAGTCTTCTTCAGAAAGAATATGCCCTCTGTAAATAGGTAATTTTCCTTCCTCAATCGTAGCTTTGTAGTCTTCTACTTTTTTGATATTCTGAGCAAATGAAGTCCATGAATCAGAAATAGAAGAACATCCTAAACCTACCATCAATTGCGTATAAGTAGGAGCATAGCCCATAAAGTTTCTATGCAATGCCTTTTTATCAGCCGCAATAGCCAATGCATCCGTTGGTAAAGCAAAGTGGTCCATTCCGATTTCTACATACCCCGCTTCTTCAAACATCTCTTTACCTACTTCATACAATGCTCTTTTCTCTTCATTAGAAGGAAGGTCTTCTTCTGAGAAACCTCTTTGTCCTGGAGCGGTCCAAGGTACATGAGCATAGGAATAATAGGCAATACGGTCAGGTCGAAGTGCATTGGATTTTGCAATCGTATCTTTCACGCATTCCAACTTTTGGAAAGGAAGACCGAATACAAGATCAAAATTGACAGAAGTGTAGCCAATTTCTCTTGCTTTATTTGTGACGTGTTCTACTTGTTCATAAGATTGAACACGGTTGATTGCTTTTTGAACCGTAGGATCAAAATCTTGGATTCCTAAGCTCAAACGAGTATACCCAACTTCATAAAGTGCCTCTAAATGAGCATCTGTTGTATTGACAGGATTTGCCTCAAAGCCCAATTCAGCATCTTCACATTTATCAGCGAACTCAAAAATACCGTTCGTTAATTTTTGAAGGTTTTCAGGGCTGAAAAATGTAGGTGTTCCACCACCAAGGTGAATCTCTTTGATCCTTGGACGCTCTTCACCAAAAATTGAAATATACATTTGCCATTCTTTTAGAAGGGCGTCAATATAAGAATCCTCCACAGAGTGATTAATGGTAATTCTTTTGTTGCATCCACAGAAAGTACAAAGTTTCTCACAATATGGAAGGTGTATGTACAGGCTGATACCGTCTTTTGCATTGCTTGCTGAAAAGGCATCTGCGACATGTTGACTCCATTCTTCAATTGTAGGATCTTTATCCCAATAGGGTACCGTAGGATAACTTGTATATCGAGGTCCTGGTACATTGTATTTTCTGACGAGTGTCTTATTTTCCATAATCTTGTTCCTAGAGAAATTGAGCTACAAAGGTAAGCATTACAACGGAGTTTCTTTTTATAGAAAGGTCCATGAGATTTTGTTTTTTATTAACAATATTCAATATGAAATAGCCTTTATTTACTCTTTTTTTAATAGTATGAGGTTGATATTGAGGGGTCTACATTTTGTGTGCTAAGGTGAGGCAACAAAATCCTAGTTTCTATTTTAGAATAGATCTTATTAAGCTAATCAGATTTTGAAGGACGCATCATCAATTATTATTTACTCCAATTTTAAATTAACCTTAACGTACCTTAATTACAGGGGTGTTCAACAAGTAAGAAGTTTAATTTTCATTATCTTTCAGTAACTATACTTAATTATTTGATAAAAGGAGTTTTTAAAAATGAAAAAGGAACATTTAGCTAAAAAATTGTTGAAGTGGAATCAAAGACACTTACTCTCTTCAACACACATCACTAAGTCAGACATTGCTCAATGTTTTGCTCCTGATTTTGTAGTGAAAGTAAATGGCAGAGAATATCAGGTGAACTATGAAAGCTACCTTGAATTCTTAACGCATTTCAAGTCCAACATCCAATCTATCAATTATGAAGTACAAGAGTATGTTTGTGCAGAGGATAGAGTAGTAGCCGTCATGAATGCAATTATTGTCAGAAAAGATCACTCCATCGATAAGTTTGAAACCATGTTGTTGTTGAAATTTGATGACAGCGATTTGATCACTTTATGGCAGGAAGTGTACACCAAGAAAAATTAATATTTTAATCAGTTAGTTCAGAAAATATGGCAGATCAAGCGGTTCAAGATCAAAGAATTGCAGCAATGACTTTTGCTTCAATCTATCCTCATTATGTGACTAAGGTAGAAAAGAAAGGGAGGACTGTAGAAGAATTACATCAAGTAATAGAATGGTTGACAGGCTATGATTCTGCTGCTTTGCAAAGTCATATTGATGAAAAATCTACTTTTGCTACTTTCTTTCAAGACGCCAATCTTCACCCGAATGCAGCTCTGATTAAAGGAGTCATTTGCGGGGTTCGAGTAGAAGAAATTGAAACACCTCTGACAAGGCAAGTAAGATACCTTGATAAATTGGTGGATGAATTGTCCAAGGGAAAGAAAATGGAGAAGATATTAAGATCTTAATAGTAAATGTCTGAAATTCTAAAAAGCTTTGTCTCGTCAATCACTTCTTTTTCAGAGAAAGAAATAGAAGAATTTACCCAAAAGTTAAAACCTATCTCTCTTAAGAAAAACGAACATTTTATAGAACAGGGAGAAGTATGTCAAAAAGTGGGTTTTGTCACAAAAGGAATAGTCCGAAATTATTATTTATCCAGTAAAGAAGAAGAGGTGACGTATTGTTTGACTTTCCCGAATCACTTTGTCAATGCTTTTTCTAGCTATGTCTCTGGACAACCAACAAGAGAGAGTATTCATGCTATCACTGATGTGGAGTTATTGATTCTCTACAAGAGAGACTTTGAGGTATTTATCAAAAAAGATAAGAGATGGCAAGACTTTTATACCCGATTGACTGAAGGGGCGTATATTAAGTTAGAGGAATATATTTTTATGATGAATATGGAATCTGCCGAAAAAAGATATGAAGATTTGGTTAAAAACTATCCAGATTATATCAAACACATTCCATTAAAGTACTTATCCTCTTATCTTGGGATAACCCAACGGCATTTAAGTAGAATTCGGAAAAATATTTTTTAGACATATGTCCTATAAAACAATTGTTGGGTGAAATACTTTTGTATTTGTAGATCAATCAAAAAAATACAAATTATGAAAACAACATTCGTTTTTGCACATCCATGGCACGGGAGTTTCAATAAAGCCATATTAGATACAGCTGTCAAGAAGTTAGAGGAACAAGGTAAAGAATATCAAATTATTGATTTGCATAAAGATAATTTTGATCCTGTGCTTAGAGAAGAAGATTTAGCGTTGTATTCTAAAGGAGAAACAACCGATCCACAAGTGAAGGAATACCAAGAAATATTAAAAAATACAGATGAATTAGTTTTCATTTTTCCAATTTGGTGGTACGATTTACCGGCAATGCTAAAAGGATTTATTGATAAGGTGTTTTTGAAGGATTTCTCTTATATAGAGACCAAAACTGGTTTGAAAGGACTTTTGACTCATATTAAGAAAGCCAGAGTAATTACAACTTCAGAATCACCATCATGGTATTTGGTTTTATTTGGAGGAAACGTCATTAAAAAAGCATTTATCAAGGCGACACTCAAAGGAGTTGGGATTAATGATATACAATGGATCAACTCTTCTTATACAACATCTGGAAGCAATGATAAAAGAACCGCATTCCTGAAGAAAATTCATAGGATATTTTAATGAATCATATTGTTTTTAGAATGAATGGAAGGTCACTTTTTATACTTTTTAGGGGAGTATAAAAAGTGACTTTTTTCAGCATTATGCAAACTGACTTGGTAACTCTCCATATTGTTTCTTAAAACATTTAGTAAAATATTTTGGATCGTTAAACCCTGTCATGTAAGCCACCTCTGAGACCCTATATTTTTTAGTTTTTAATAACCTGCTTGCTTCCTTCATTCTGAAATCTTGCATTACATTTTTAGCTGTTTTACCCGTTAAGAGTTTTACTTTTCGATAAAAGTTAGCATGACTCATTCCCATCTTTTTTTCTAATTGTTCCACTGAGAAGTTGGGGTTGTCAATTTCTGTAAGGATGATTTGATACATTTTATCCAAAAATTCCCGATCACAATTAGAAGTAAGGGAAGGTTCTTTTTGAGGCGTTGGAAAATATGTGCTGGTTTGAATCTTATGGGTACTCCTTTGAGCTCCTTTTTGATTTTTATTGAATACAATAATGCCTATCAATAGCACGGTAAAAAGAACAGGAACTAATGGAGTAAATTGAAATAAATTATTATTTTTTCGTTCTGTTTTTTTGATTGTACCATTAAATAGTAAAGAGCATAAACCTTCGCTGCTTGCCACCCATACTTTTTGACGATCATCTTTATGCAATGAAATTTCATGCACATCTTTTAGAGGGTAATAATGGAAGTGTTGTGTCTGCTTTTTCTTTATTTCGATTAGGTAAATACCGTCAGGAGTTCCAACCCATAAAATTCCATTAGATAATTGGAGTGTATTAATTTTCTTGCAGGACTTCTTTTCACTCAATAGAAAAGGGGTGAAATTATTTTTTCTGGGATGAAATAGGAATAAGCCTCTGTCCGTTCCTAACCATAACCGTTGGAAGTCATCTTCCACCATATTTCTTATTGTTTTGTCTGGTAGATGGTTTTGGGAGTTGATGATTGATAGATTGGTACCATCATATTGATTAAGACCTTCAATATTACCCACCCACATATTGCCTTTGTGGTCTTCTAAAATTGAATACACTACACTATTGGAAAGCTTACTTTTTGGTAAATCATAATCAATGCAGTAAACATTATAGGTTATAAAATTTAAAAAAACGGAAAAGTATATTTTGAGTTTTTGATGAACAGTAGGATAGTTGTTGGTTTTCATAGACAATTCATTTCCTTCAAAAAATAGATTAGAACAAGTAATAATCACATATTAAAGTGATAGTATCTCAAAGAAATTGAGTGTGCCTATTAATTCAAAAACAATAAAACTGAATTTTAAGGAAGTGACTTCAGAGGTTCAAAAAATAAATTTATAGCTACAAAATAGAGCCAATAAAAAAGCACCGCTTATCAGTGGATAAACGATGCTATATAAGGTTTTTGATACCTGAGTATGCTTAATAACCTGGATTTTGTTCCAGTTTGTAAGAAATAACTTCACCTGCTGGGATCGGTAAAACTGGAATATTACCATTAATGCTATGCGATAGCATTCTAGAAGAAACTGTTTGTGGATCGATTGTAGGGCGGTAACCTATATTGGGTTTGCTTAAAGCATCAGCATACTTATTGGTACGTACTAAATCCCACATTCTAGTACATTCACCTGCCAATTCAACTCTTCTTTCGTGTAATATCGCTTGTAACAATTCATCTCCCGTTGCGGTAATATCAGGAAGAACATTGGTGTTGTCTCTAGGTTCATAACCATTCGGATTTTCTTTAGTCCACCCCATAGGGTAAGTCATTTTTCTAGCCCTCTGTCTTACCTCATTCAATTTGGATTGTGCCGTTGTCATGTCACCAGTATGATAGGCCGCCTCAGCATGCATTAATAAAATATCAGCATAACGCATCTTTCTTTGGTTCTGAGGATGATCTGTATTATTATTTCCTCTGATGGCAGGGTCCATGATCAGTTTTCTGATGTAATAACCCGATTGAGCTTCAAAATTAGGTAGTCCTTGTGGTTTACCATAAGCATGATCATTTTCTTTACCAACAGTCCATTCTAGACGGGGATCGCCTGCTTCAAAGGCATCGACTAAATCTTGTGAAGGACAAAGTTGTCCCCATCCCCATCCTTTGTTGGTGCTATTTCCTCTTGGGTTTACGGCTCTTGGACTATTAGTACCCGTGTTGTTTCTCGTAGGGCCCGTGTTTGAAGTTTCGTGTTGTAGTTCAAAAATAGAACCTGGGCCATTTTCTCCTTCTGCTTCCCAAATGGTAGCCAAGTTATCTGCTAGCCAATACTCTCCAGAGTTGATCACTTTATTTGTATAAGTTTGCACATCAGACCACTGACCAATACCTGTTTTGTAGATGCCAATATCGTACATAATCAATCTAGCCAAGTAAGCATTCGCTGCGCCAGATGTTGCCAACCCCATTTGCATTTCAGATTTAGCTCCTAAAAGTGAAGCAGCTTTTTCAAAATCAGATTTAATTTGTGCTGTCATTTCTTCCAATGTCGCTCTCTGAACATTTCCGATTTGATCTACCTTTACAGGTTCAGTAAATAAAGGAACGCCTCCAAATAATCTTAATAAATAGAAGTAAGCATAGCCACGAATAAAATACCCTTCTCCTAATAATCTATCTTTTTCAACACCATCATAAGCATCTGATTGAGCAATACCATTTAATGCAGTATTAGTACGATGGATAGTTTGGAACATTGCATCATAAGGATTAAAGGAAACCTTACTAGTATTAATTGCATTCCATTCTTTTAGGTCTTGCATGTCTAACCCGTCAGAGAAAAACTTATCACCTTTCCAAGCATTATCGGTCATAACTTCACCGTAGTTCCATTCCTGAAAGACTCCTGTTTTACCAGGTTTTTCAACTACTAAAGCATTGTAACAAGCGTTGATGGCCATTCTCGCATTTTCATAATCATTGTAATAAGAAGGAGAGTCTACAGCTTTGCCAAGGGGTTCTCTATTTAAAAATGAGCAACTTGCTACTAAAATGGAGCTCACTAGGAGAACGATATATTTTATTGATTTCATTTTTCTGTTCAATCTTAATTTTTCAAAGTTTTAGAAAGTCATATTAACTCCAGAAGAGAAAATTCTTGAAGTAGGGTAAGTACCCATGTCAACACCTTGCCCCAGTGGGTCCCCTTTTAAGTCGCCAATATTGGCAGGGTCATATCCTTTATACCCTGTAATAGTAAATGCATTGTCTACTGAGGCATAAATTCGGAACTTTTTAATCCCCAATTTATTATTAAGATTATCATTGAAAGTATATCCTAACTGAATATTTTGAAGACGGATATAGCTCCCATCTTCGATGTATTGATCAGAAAAACGCATGTTGTTGTTAGGATCATCTGGTGTCAGTCTATGCATTGTACCATTGGGATTATTTTCAGGATGGAATCTATTGTCGTAATAGTCTTTTGTTTGATTCATGATGATTTTCGAAGAAGCGATATAAAACTTCTGAGCATTGACAATACTAGCCCCATAAGCACCAGTGAAGAAGATATTTAAATCAAAACCTTTGTATTCAGCTCCTAAATTGATAGATCCCGTGAAAGTTGGAATATAATTTCCAAGGTTTGTTCTGTCGTCGTCATTGAGTTCCCCGTCATTATTCAAATCAAGGAACTTAATATCTCCAAGGTTTGCATTAGGTTGAAGTAAATCGCCGTTTGGCCCTACGTGATTGTCAATTTCATCTTGCGTTCTAAAAATCCCTGCAGTTTGGTAGCCATAATAATAGGCCATTGCATGCCCCACCTCTGTTCTTGTGATTCTTCCCAATCCACCAATATTACCTGCATCAATGAAACCTAAACCGCCTAATTCAACCACTGTGTTATTAATTGTAGTCATGTTTAGGCCAATATTCCATTTGAAGTCATGATTAATATTTCTATAACTGGCCGTAAATTCAAAACCTTTATTTTGCATCGAACCAACATTTGCAGCAGGAGGAGAGGCTCCCACATAAACAGGTACAGGCATTGGGACAATCATATCCACAGTATTTTTGATGAAATATTCAGCAGAAACAGTCACTGCATCGTCAAATAAGCCAACATCAAGACCAATGTTTGTCATTTCTGATGTTTCCCATTTTAGGTCCTTATTACTCATTCCTGTTGGGATTCTACCTTCCATAACTTCCCCGTCAATGACGTAGCGTTGATTGTTAGTCATTGCGGCTAAATAATCATTTTCCCCGGCTGAAGATTGATTCCCTACTTGCCCCCAACCTGCTCTTAATTTCAAGGTAGTTATTTTGTCTACAGCTTTTAAGAAGCTTTCTTCTTTGATATTCCAGCCTGCTGAGAAGGACGGAAAGATACCCCATCGGTTGCCTTCAGCAAATCTAGAAGAACCATCCGCTCTTAATGTGGCAGTCAGCATATATTTTGAATCAAAATTGTAATTGATTCTTGTAAAACCAGATGCAATGGTACTGATATTTTGATTGGAAGAAGAGTTGTAGTAAGATCCTTTAGCCGCAGAAAGATACCTTAGGTTTTCATTGTGAGGGATATCAAATCCAGTAGCGGTGACGTTATTGTATTCCCAGTATTGCATTTCACCACCGACCATGGCACCAAATTGATGTTTATTGATTTTCTTGGTGTAATTAAAGTAATTAGACCATACCCAGTTCGTTCTTTGGTTTCTATCTTCATCGAGCTCTGAAACAGGTCTGTTTTCATCTGGATCAATATAGAATTCAGGAGCATATTTTTTCTGTGATGCAATTTGGTAATCTACACCAAAGTTGGAAGTGAAGACAAGGTCTTTCGTGATATTAGCATCTAGTTTTAATGATCCGACAAATCGATTGAGTATTGCTCTTTTGTATTCTTCTTCATCAACAATACGTCTGGGGTTGTTTTTATTGGACCATTCTGTTCTTGCATAATTACCTTCATCATCATAAACTGGAGAGATAGGATCAGCCCATAAAGCAACGACGAAAGGAGATCCGTTATCAAAACTTTTATTGAGTAAAGAACGGTTCGTTCTAGTGTAAGCAATGTTCTGACTTAAATTAATTCGTTTAGAAAGCTTGCTTGTATTATTCAATTTCACAAAAAATCGTTCAAGGTCATTGTGGTCAATAATACCATCATTTTTCACATAGGAAGTGGAGAAATTATACTGATTACTTTCAGATCCACCCGTAAAACCAAAATTGTAGTTTTGGAAAGAACCATTTTTGAGAATTTCGTTTTGCCAATCGGTTCCCTCAACACCTCTATCATAGATATCTTTTAAATACAGATATTCCTCAGATCCTTCAACAAAACCACCACCTTCTAACCTTAATTGAGCGTATTGAGAGGCATTGGTCATTTCAATCGTATTGATTGGGCTTGTCACACCTGCTTGAGCATTGAATGTAAAAATAGGTTTACTTTGAACAGATCCTTTTTTACTTGTGATTAAAATAACACCATTTGCGCCTCTAGATCCATAGATTGCCGTTGCTGAGGCATCTTTTAAGACCTCCATGGAAGCAATATCCGCAGGAGCAAGGTGCGAAATGTCATTCATAGGAAAACCATCAACTACATAAAGTGGGTCTGAGTTATTGATGGTGCCAATTCCTCTAATTCTCACTTTTGTTTGAGCTCCCGGATCAGATGGAGAAGTAATTTGTACACCAGCCACTCTTCCTTGGAGTGCCTTTTCAACATTTTCAGTTGCAACAACTGTCAGTTCATCCGTGTCGACAGAAGCAACAGCACCAGTAATGTCACTTTTTTTCGCTACACCATAACCTACCACTACTACTTCGTCAAGTTGTTCAATGTCTTCTTCTAATTCGATATTGAAGTAGGTTTGCGTACCAATTTCAAGGTTAGTAGTGTTGTAACCTATGAACGAGATGACCAAAGTTGTAGACTGAGAAGGAATAGTAAGTTTGAATTGTCCGTCAAAATCGGTCATTGTTCCCAAGGTTGTTCCTTTTATAGAGACATTCACCCCAGGGAGTTTTTCCTTTGTATTTTTATCTACAATACTCCCAGAAATAATCTTCTCTTGGGCAATCGCTTGCAGAAAGCTAAATAATAAGAAAAAGAGGATAAGTAATTTATTCTTCATACTTGCACTATTAAAAAATTAAATGATGAGTAAATAATTCATTGAGTAGTGCAAATGTAGATTGTACACCAATTGTGTAGGTGTTAGACTTTGTTCATAAAGGAGGTAGTTTTGTCCATTTGAAATTTCAAGATTCTTATGAAAAATGGAGTAATAACCTTTTTAAGTATTTAGTTTTTAGCATTTTGACAGAAATTCCTCCTTTAATTTCTCCCTCATCAGCTCTATTTTATATACTGACGGACTTTGAAGTTGGAATTGTAATGAAATAAAAAACTACAGACTCAATACGATGAACCTGTAGTTAAATTTTCTATTCTTTTTTGAAAGATTAAAGGTATATTTCTCCTTTTAAGTAGGTGACCGCAGTACCTGAAATCAATACCCTATCCTCATTTAATATACAATGAAGTACGCCGCCTCTTTTAGAAACTTGATGAGCAATCATCTCTTTTTTCTGTAGTTTTTCTGCCCAATAAGGAATTAAAACGGTATGTGCAGACCCGGTTACTGGATCTTCATTTATACCAATTCCAGGATGGAAGAAGCGAGAAACAAAATCAACCTCTTGACCTTTAGCAGTGACTATAATTCCTAAATCAGGGCTCTCTTTATTAATGAGATTGAAATCAGGTGTGAGTTTTTTTAATAGTTCTTCAGATTCAATTTCAGCCACTAAAAACATACCTTCAGTTGCACAGTGATTAACCTTACACCCAAGTGCTTTTTCTAAAAAGTCAGGTTTTTGACTTAATGAAGGTTTCTGTGATGGGAAATTTAATTCTAATCCTTTATTATTTTTCTTTACGGCCAATGGACCACTTAAGTGAGAGTGGAAATGTATAAGGTCTCCTTCGTAATTATCGTGCTCGAAAAGGTAATGCGCTGAAGCTAGAGTAGCGTGTCCACAAAGTCTAATTTCAGCTTCAGGAGTAAACCATCGGATGGCATACCTATCATTTTCCTTTACAAAAAATACCGTCTCTGCTAAATTATTCTCCATTGCAATGTTTTGCATTAGTTCATCATCAATCCATTTTTCTAATGGAACAACAGCTGCTGGGTTGCCTTTGAAAATTTTTTCACAAAAAGCATCAATTTGATAGATTGTTAGTGTCATGTTTTAGGAGTGATTACGACCAATTAAAGATTGAGTACAATGTACATTGATCAAAAGTGAAAACAATTTATTCAAGTTTGAATTTTATTTATAGCAAATTAACAACTTAAATTATTACACACTATGAAAAAAGTAACTCTTATTTCTATTATTCTAGGATGTTTAATGATTTTTTCTTGCTCAAAGGATGAGCCAACACCATTGGATCTTACGACTTTGGACGCCAATGTAGATACGACATCTTCAACTCCTATGGATGTAGGGACTCTAATGGGTACCTTTAAAGGAAGTGCTCATCCAACTTCTGGAGGTGTGACAATTGAAGATAATGTTCTCAAAATGCACAGTGATTTTAAATCCGATTCAGGCCCTGATTTATACATTTACTTGGCACAAGAGCTTAATGGAAATGGTTTTATAGACTTAGGTTTAATGCAAAGTACTACAGGAGAGCAATCTTATAATATCCCATCCGGGGTTGATTACACTAAAAACAAATACGTTTTAGTGTGGTGTAAGCAGTATAGCGTATTATTTGGTTATGCCGAGGTGAAATAAAAAAATGAAGCGTGATGAAAAAATAATTTCATCACGCTTCATTTATATTTTAGATAACTGTCTTATAACGTTATTTGAATTAGAATATGTTGTAAGCAATTAATGCCCCGAAATAGGCTAATGCACTCATATAGATAAATTGAATAACAGGCCATTTCCAACCTTTTGTTTCTCTTTTTACTACTGCTAATGTCGCCATACATTGCATTGCAAAAACATAAAATATCATTAGTGAGTAAGCCGTTGCAGTGGTAAACTCCTTTTCACCCGTAACAGGGTTGACCGCATTGGTTAATCGTTGTCTCAATGGAGCAATATCATCTTCGGCAGATCCTACGCTGTAAATTGTAGCCATGGTGCCGACAAATACTTCTCTTGCTGCAAAAGAAGTGACCAAGGCAATACTGATTTTCCAGTCAAATCCTAAAGGTCTAAAAACAGGCTCAATTGCTTTACCTAATATACCAACATAAGAAGCTTCTAATTGTTTGGCCGCAACATAATCAGCAGAAGCCACTTCGTCTAAGTTCATATCTTGTAATTCAACTGTAGCTTTAGCAGCTGCATCTTCAATTGAATTGCCAGGACCGTAAGTTGCTAAAGCCCATAAAATAATCGAAATAACAATAATGACTTTACCGGCTTCAGTGACAAAAGTATTCACTTTTTCACTTACTGTTAATGCTACGTTTTTCCAGTGAGGAACTTTGTAACTTGGTAATTCCATTGCTAAAAATGAAGGTGCATCAGACTTTAAGATAAGCTTAAATACAATTCCAGCCACTAATGTTGCGACAATTCCTAATAAGTATAATCCCATAAAGGCAAGTCCCTGAAGACTGAAGATCCCCAAAACGGTTTCATTCGGTACAGCAAACGCCACTAGAATAGCATAGACAGGAATTCTGGCAGAACAAGAAATCAGAGGAGTCACCATAATCGTGATCATTCTTTCTTTCCAGTTACTAATAGCTCTTGTTGCCATGACGGCAGGGATCGCACATGCTCCTCCTGAAATCAATGATATGATAGATCTACCACTCATCCCAAATTTCATCATTAAGCGATCAAAAAGGTAGACGGCTCTTGACATGTATCCTGATTCTTCCATCAATGAAATCAAAAAGAATAGAATTGTAATTTGTGGTACAAAGACTAAAACACCTCCTAAGCCAGCTAAAACACCGTCTAGGAGTAAGTCAGTAGCCCATCCTTCAGGTAAAATGTCTTTAAAGTATTCTCCCAAATTGGCAATACCGCCATCAATCCAATCCATAGGAGCAGAAGCCCAAGAGAAAATAGATTGAAAGACTAGTAGGAGTAGTGCAAAGAAAATAACAGGACCAAAGAATTTATGTGTTACAATTTTATCGATCTTATCTGTTGCTGATGAAGATTCAAGTTGATGATTTTCTTTGACAATATCTTGTACTAACGGGCTAATAAAATTATAGCGAAGCAAAGTTTCATCAATTTGGAATCGCATATCATTATAATCATGATTTGCTCTGATTTTGTTGATATTTTCCTTCGTACCTGTTTTTAAAAAGGAAAGATCATCTACATGATGTGCCCAAAGTGAAGCTTGATAAGGATTATCAATGTTTTCACTATTTAAAATTTCTTGAATGACATGCTTTTCTGAATCATTTTTTTGAAAAGAATAAGCATCAATTGTAGCGAGAGGGGTTTTCGTTACTTCAAGAACAGCTTTCTTTAATAAATCAATACCTTCACCAGTTCTACCATTGATTGAAATAACAGGAAGGTTTAATTTTTTAGAGAGTTTCTGTATGTCTGTGATTTGCCCTTTTCGTTCTGCGATGTCACTCATGTTTAGACCAAGAACGATAGGAATATTTAATTCTTGTACCTGCGTTAGTAATAGAAGATGTCTTTCTAGGTTTGTTACATCTGCAATATAAATGATGACATCGGGATAATCTTTAGAGTCTGGATTTGCAAAAGTATTCAATACTACCTTCTCATCTGATGACGTAGGATAGAGACTATAAGTACCGGGGAAATCAATAACAGTGGCATTTTGACCTTTCTGTAAAGTTGTAGCACCAATTTTTTTATCTACTGTGACTCCTGGAAAGTTACCTACTTTTTGTCGAAGACCGGTTAGTTGATTGAAAACGGATGACTTGCCCACATTAGGATTTCCTAATAGCGCAATTTGAAGTTTATCTGTGTTCATATATTATTTCTCCGAGGTAGTCGTTAAAAAAACAGTTTTAGCTTCTTGATGCCCAATGGCGAAAGATTGATGGTCAGATTTTAAATACAACGCTCCCTTAAATGGGGCTTTTCTAATTACTGAAACAGGTTTACCAGGGTAAAGCCCTAATTCAATAAGCCTGCTGCCAATGACTTTATCTTTAAATTCTGAAATGATGCCAATCTTACCTAATGGAAGGCGATCTATACTCACTAAATTGTTTATAATACCCATGTACCTTATACGGAGTTTTATTTAGACTCATTATTGATAGGCAAAGGTACGATTACAAAGCAATATTTAAAACAGAAGTGATATAAACATTACAATTAAAGATTTCAAATTTAATTTTTTATCAATTTTTGTATAAATTGAAGAACAACATATACACAAATAAACAACATGCACTCCACCGCAGACTATCAATTCATCTCAGAAAATCTATTTGTCCCTGTAAAGGACGATCAACTCTTTGTTAAAAGATATACTCAAACCACTGCAAAAGAAGCCATATTAATGATCCATGGAAGTATGGAAAGTGGACGTATTTTTTATTCTTTGAAGGATAAAGGACTGGCCCCTTTTCTTGCTGAAAAAGGATTTGATGTTTTTGTGCCGGATTTTAGAGGGAGAGGTAAAAGTACACCTGCTGTATCAAAACACAGTAAAAACAAACAAATACATGCCATTGAGGAAGAGATTCCCGCCTTGTTACATGAAATAAGAAGTCATCATCGTTGGGATGTGCCCATTCACGTGGTAGCTCACTCTTGGGGTGGAGTTTGGATGTTGGCACATATAGCAAGACATCAACAATTAAATATTGCGTCAATGTGTTTACTAGCCTCAAAAAGGAGTATTGTAGTGGATTCTTTTAAGAAAAGGTTTGAGGTGGATTTTGTGTGGAGTGTTGTAGCACAAATGATGACAAAGTTCTATGGCTATTTTCCAGTAAAGAAAATGAGGATTGGTCAGGAGAATGAATCCAAAGGGGTGTATGAAGACTGCAAGAAGTGGGTTTATGCGACTGACGAATGGATTGACCCTAGTGATCAGTTTGATTATTTGACAGCTTTCAAGAAAGCGAAAAACATTCCCCCTACATTATATATGACTGGTAAAAAAGAGTATTACCTGGGGCATGAAAAAGACGTGAGACGATTAATGAAGGAAGTTAACAACCCAGAAGATAAGTTTATTTTATTGTCGAAAGAGAAGGGGTATGCCCTAGACTATGATCATATTAATATTTGTACCGCTAAAGAGGCGGTGACAGATCATTTTCCAATTATTTTAGAATGGTTGAAAAATAGAGGAAAAGCTAAACCTAAGACATAAAAAAAGCACTTCCAATTGCTTGAAAGTGCTAAAACTGTTGGGCGAACGATGGGATTCGAACCCACGGCCCCCGGAACCACAAACCGGTGCTCTAACCAACTGAGCTACGATCGCCGTTTTAATGCGATGCAAATATAGCAGGTTTATTTTTAAATACACAAGCCTTTTTGCATATAAAAAGCGATTTATTTTATAAATCGCTTAATTTCAGTGGGAAAAAGTGGGCTCATGAGCCTAAAAAGGCTCATGAGCTGTATAAACATCCCACATTATATTAAATCCCTAATTACTTAAGGAATAACATTTCAGAGTATTTCGGTAATGGCCACTGAGCGTCATCAACGAATAACTCAAGACGATCTACTGCTTCACGGATTGTGTCGAAGTATTTGTGCTTGATGCTATCGCAGAACTCAACAGCTTGAGCATTAGTATCCTCGATTTCAAGAATTCTATCACGCTCGATTACCATTGCAGCAACACCTTCTTTAGCAGTCTTCATGAAACCAGTTACTTCAGAAATTGTAGTAGTGATTGCAGAAGCGTCTAAACCAAGGTCTTTTAATTTTGAAGCCGAGTCAGCTAATGTAGAAACATAGTTAGCAGCAGCAGGAAGTACTTTGTTTAGTACGATTTCCTCCATTGCTTTAGACTCGATGTCGATCTTAGTAGAGTAGATCTCTGACCATACATCATGACGAGCTTCGATTTCTCTTTCGCTAAATACGTTGTGCTTAGCGAAGATTTCTTTAGCTTCTTCAGCAATGAAGAAATCAAGAGCACGAGGAGTATCTTTTACGTTAGAAAGACCTCTTGACTCTGCTTCGTCAACCCACTCTTGTGAGTAACCGTCACCTTCGAAACGGATAGCTTCAGATTCTTTGATGTATTGAACTAAGATCTCACGGATCGCAGCTTCTTTGTCTTTACCGCCAGCGATAGCAGCGTCAACTGAAGCTTTGAATTGAGTTAATTGCTCAGCTACGATTAAGTTCAACACTGTCATTGGAGTTGCAGTGTTTTGAGTAGAACCTACTGCACGGAATTCGAACTTGTTACCAGTAAATGCAAATGGTGAAGTTCTGTTACGGTCAGTGTTGTCTAACTTAAGACCAGGGATCTTATCGATACCTAATTCGATGAACTCATCGCCACCTTCAGCATAAACAAGTTTACCTGACTCAGCAACTTCGTTTAAGAAGTTAGTCAAAGTAGAACCTAAGAATACTGACATGATTGCAGGAGGAGCTTCGTTTGCACCTAAACGGTGATCGTTACCCGCTGAAGCAATTGACGCTCTCATTAAGTCACCATAAACGTGAACCGCTTTGATAGTGTTAACTAAGAACGTTAAGAAATATAATGAACCTTCAGGTTGGAATAAGTTACGTCCTTTGTTAGTGATCAATGACCAGTTGTTGTGCTTACCAGAACCGTTCAAGTTAGCGAATGGCTTCTCGTGAAGTAAAACAGCTAAGTTATGCTCACTAGCAACTTGTTCCATAACGTCCATCATCAACAAGTTGTGATCTACAGCTGTGTTGATTTCTTCGTATAATGGAGCTGCTTCGAATTGACCTGGAGCTACCTCATTGTGACGTGTAGTTACAGGAATACCTAATTTGTGGCATTGTAATTCGAAATCTTTCATGAATGCTGCAACACGTGGAGCGATAGAACCGAAGTAGTGATCGTCTAATTGCTGACCATGTGGAGGCTTAGCACCAAATAAAGTACGACCTGCGATGTATAAATCAGGACGTGCAGCGTAGAAAGCTTTGTCTACTAAGAAGTACTCTTGCTCACAACCTAATGAAGCAGAAATACTAGTAACACCTTCTTCGAAGAATTGACAAACGTCGATAGTCGCTTTGTTAATAGCTTCTTGTGCTTTTAACAAAGGAGTTTTGTAATCTAATGTATCTCCAGTGTAAGAAACGAAGATAGTAGGGATACAAAGCGTTTTGTTTGTAATGAAGATAGGTGATGAAGGATCCCAACCAGTATAACCACGTGCTTGGTTTGTTGCACGGATACCGCCGTTAGGGAATGAAGAGGCATCTGGCTCTTGTTGAGTAAGTGTTGAACCTTTGAAAGTTTCAATACCTTTTGTGTAATCAAAGAAAGAGTCGTGCTTCTCTGCAGAAGATCCAGTTAGTGGTTGGAACCAGTGAGTGTGGTGTGTAACACCTTTAGAAACGGCCCATGTCATTACTGCAGATGCAACAGCGTCAGCAGTAGCTTCGTCGATTTTAGTACCATACTTTACTGCAGATTCTACTTTCTTGTAGATAGCTGGAGCAAGTGCAGCTTTCATTTGAGGAAGACCGAAACAGTCCTCGCCAAAATAATCTGAGATTTTGTTAGACGGTGCTTCAACTTCTTTTGCTGTTCTAGCTGAAGCTGTCTCAAGGGCGTTAAAACGAAGATTTGTCATTGTAATGTGAGATTAAAAAACTATTGCTCGAACGTTCTAAATAACGCTAATAATAGGTTAGGAAGTTTGTTCATTAGCAGAAGTCGTTATAATTTGTTTACGGTGTAAATATCACTCTGATTTTTAAAAAAATCAAGAAAAAATTGACTTTATGGGTAATTTCTAATCTAACTAGGTGTTAATTAATGATTTTTTTAAAAAACACTGTAAATTTTTGAAGATTTTGATTGAAGGTGAAATTTCTTTAAAAATTATCTTTTTACAGTTTAAAAAGTAAGTTTTTGAGGCAATATGGTTATAAAATTACCCTGATTGATGAAAATGTAGCTGTATATTCTGAAGAAGAGGATGTTTTTTATACAAGAGGGTAAAAAAGAAAGCCGATGCGATAAATCGCACCGGCTTTTCCGTTGTTGTATCTATAATATTAATTATTAGAATGCATATACAACTGCTACTAATGCTTGAGTGAATGAATCTGAAGCACCGTCTTTGTCTGAGAACGCGTCGATATCAGAAGTATCTACTCTAACTTCAGGTATAACCATTAGTGGACCTAAAGCTACGTTACCAGATAAAGTGAATGCGTTTACTGTACCAAAATCACCAGCAACAGTGTCTTTGCTTCCATCAGCTCCTACTGTTTTGTTTTCGTCGATGAAGTGCTCGTATCTTAAACCTAAACCAACTGTTTCGCTAACTTGGTATTGTAAGTAAGTTGCAACACCTGTGTAAACTTGTCCCATATCATCTACTGATTTGTCAGCATAAGCAGCGTTCAAACCTACATAGAAAGCGTCAGTTGCTTGGTAACCTGCAGTTAAATCAAATACCATTCTTGTGTTTGAGTTAAAAGCATTTAAGTAAAGATCTAATCCGTCTACTGGAGCTACATATAATTGAGCACCAATACCTGACATACCAGATGAAGAAGACTCAGCAGTTACATCCCAGCTGTCAGTGAATAAACCTACCATTAATGATACTTTGTCAGAGAATGCATAGTCTAATTTTACACCTGCATTTTGGAAAGGACCATTAGAGAATAAATAAGAAGTTGTATAGTTGAAGTTCGCTGTTGGAGAGATTACTTCGTATCCAACGAATGTACCCATAAAACCACCAGTAGCTGTTAACTTGTCAGTTAACTGGTATGAAGCATATAAATTTTGGATGAAGTTACCTTCTCCGAGAGATCCGTCACTTCTTGGTCCAAAAGATAAATCAGCTACGAATGATGCTTTACCTAATGATTGTGAGAAGATCACGTTCGCCATACCTAAAGCAATAGTATTGTTTGAACCAGCGAAAGATGTAGGAGCGTTATTTACCTCTCCAGCGTATCTGTAGTATAAATCTACTGAACCAGAGATTGATAATTTGTTAGCTTCTTCTTCTGTTGTTTCTTCAGTTGCTTCTGGCTGAACTTCAGCGTTGTCATAGTTATCTTGTGCAAAAGCCATTGAACCCGCTACCATAAGTGGAGCGATCAAAGAGAATAATTTAGTCTTCATTGTAGAAAAATTATAGAGGTGAATAATAAATTTTTAAGTAAGAACAATGCACACAAACTGTAATTACTCGGATGTAAATGCCATTACCTTGAACAGTAATGAGATTGAATTATGTGAGATGAATAATAATTGTAACGGAACTAACGGGTTACGTATACAATATTTTTTTTAGGGGGAGGAGAGATGTAAATCTCTCTCTCCTCTTATGTTTATATCTTAGTTGTCGAAAGTGATAGTATAACCACGGATACCGTGCTCATGGCTATCAAGACCTTCAGATTCGTGCTCTTCAGATACTCTTACACCAACTGTGAATTTCAATCCGTAGAAGATTGCTAATGAAGCTGTGAATGCTACTGCACCGTAAGCAGCTACACCGATTAATTGTGTAACAAACTGATCCATACCAGCTTTAGCACCTAGTACACCAATTGCTAAAGTACCGATGATACCACAAGTTAAGTGAACTGAAACTGCACCAACACAATCATCAAGTTTGAATTTGTCCATAGTTACCGCAGAGAATACTACTACGATACCACATACAATACCGATTAGGATTGCTTCGTTTGGAGACATTTGGTCAGCACCAGCAGTAATACCTACTAGACCAGCTAAGATACCGTTTAACACCATACCCAAGTCATAACGCTTGAACATAATGTAACCACCGATCCAGCCACCAACACCACCTGCAGCTGCAGCTAAAGTTGTAGTAACTAATACTAATGAGATTGATTGAGGATCTGCTGAAAGAACTGATCCACCGTTGAATCCGAACCATCCAAACCATAATAAGAATACACCAATTACTGCTAACGGAACTGATGAACCTGGCTTGTCAACAACTTTACCGTTTACATACTTACCTTTACGAGCACCAATTGCGATGATACCTGCCAATGCAGCCCATCCACCAACTGAGTGTACTACTGTAGAACCTGCGAAGTCATAGAAGCCCATTTCAGACAACCATCCGCCACCCCAGTGCCATGAACCTAGTACAGGGTAGATGAATCCTACTAAGAAGAAAGTGAAGATGAAGTAAGAAGTGATTTTGATTCTTTCTGCTACTGCACCTGAAACGATTGTTGCACAAGTTGCAGCGAACATCGCTTGGAATAAGAAGTCAGTCCAGTACGTGTAAGCACCTCCTGCATAGTCAGGAGATAAATCTGGAGTTAATCCCCATCCTGCGAAACCGAAAATTCCATTGAATTCTCCTGGATACATAAGGTTGAATCCGAACCATGCGTAAGAGATAAGTCCTACTGATAAATCCACTGTATTTTTGAAGAGGATGTTTACTGTGTTTTTAGCTTGAGTGAAACCAGCTTCAACACATGCGAAGCCTAAGGCCATGATAAATACTAGCATAGTAGATACTAGCATCCATACGTTGCTTGTTGTTAAACTTACTGTTTGTAGTTGCTCTGCAGTAACTGCTTGCGTTACTGCCTCAGTTGCCAATGTTGCGTCGGCAAGTAGGTGAATTGTTGAGAACATTGCAGTCAAAAATTAAAAATTATAGATAGTATTTAAAATTCGATCATTGAAGTGAAACACCCGCTTATTGAGGGGTACTCAATAAACGGATCACTCACATCTATAAAAGGGAATGGCTATTCAGATAGAAATCTTTTCGCTTTATTCCCCTCGATTTCTAATACAATTGTAGAGGTAAAGATTATCCTTTGCAAATCTTAACATGAAAAATTGACCTATTTCTATAAAAAAATAGATAATTTTTAAAAAATAGGGTGTTTTTTTAACGATGTTTCAACAGAATGTTGTCAAATGTTATCTATAAAGGTTTTAAAATGAACCTTGTAATTATTAATTTATAATCGTAATTGTGAAATCAGGGTTCAATTTTAACCTTCCTTCTGAAATTTTGTGCGGATTTTCTGAAAATCCCTTAATTTTTGAGGTTGTTCCCTTCTGAATTAGTGATTTCAACTGTGATTTTGTGATCTTTTTACCATAAATCTCATAGTTTACCCTAAAATCACACCCACTTTTCCAATTTCCGCAGCCAAAAGCTGTTTTTCCCTCTAAAATTTGACCTTTCTGACATTTTGGACAGATTAATGGCTTTTCTTCTATTTTTTGGAAAGTGATTTTACAATTGTCATCTAGTTTAAGAATACCATTCACTGTTGTTCCCTCTATTTTTAGACCTTTTATTTCAGGAGTACTTCCTTTTAGAATGAGAGATTGGATTTGTCTATCCGTTAATTTTTTATTTTCATATTTAAAAGGAACAAGAAAATCACAAGACTTATCTTTCCACCCTAAACAGCCATAGGCGGAATTACCTTTTAATACTTCTCTTGTTTTACATTTAGGGCAAGTAAGTTTTATGTCTTTTTGAGGTGTTTTCTTTTTAGTAGTCGAAGTTTTGGGTAATGAAGTGGTAGGTGTCTCAATTTTGAAGTTAGAACGACGCATTTTTACATTTTGTACAACTTCAGTCACCATCTCTTTAATTTCATTCATAAAAAGATTAATGTCATAATCACCGTCTTCAATTTGACGAAGCTTTTTCTCCCAAATACCCGTGAGCTCGGCTGATTTCAATAATTCGTTTTGTATTGTTTGTATCAGACTGAGTCCCGCTTGTGTAGGAACAAGAGATTTCCTTTGTTTTTCGATGTATTTCCTTTTAAACAATGTTTCAATAATATTGGCCCTTGTTGAAGGTCGTCCAATACCATTTTCTTTCATTGCTTTTCTTAATTCCTCATCATCAATATTTTTACCGGCAGTTTCCATTGCTCTTAGCAAAGTCGCTTCGGTATATAATTTAGGAGGTTTGGTTTCTTTACTTTTAATAAATGGAGCATGAGGCCCTTTCTCTCCTTGTTGGAATGTTGGTAAAGTTTGCTCTTCCTCTTCGTCTCCCTTTTTCTTTTTTCTTTTCTTTTCCTCTTCTTCCTCCTTTTTAAACAAGATTCTCCACCCTGGCTCTAAAACCTCTCTACCTGTCGTTTTAAATTCTACCTGATCTACCTTACCTAAAACTTCTGTTTTTGCCACTTTACAATCAGGATAGAAAGCAGCGATAAAACGAATAGCCACCAAATCATACACAGCAGCTTCTTGACTTGTAAGTCCTCGAACTGAAATTTTTGTAGGAATGATAGCATGGTGATCCGTTACCTTTTGGTCGTTAAATACCTTTTTAGTTTTACGGAAGGGTTTTCCAAAAAGAGGAGCCGTTTCTTGTGCGAACTTTGTAAGCGCTTTTAGAGTAGGTCCAATTTCGGGGTATAAGTTATTAGGAAGGAAAGTAGTATCTACACGAGGATAGGTTAAGAATTTTTTTTCGTATAAACTTTGAGCAATTTTTAAAGTTTGTTCAGCAGAGAAACTAAACTTTTTATTACACTCTACTTGTAAAGAAGTTAAGTCAAATAAATAAGGATGCGTTTCATTACCTTCTTTTCTTTTAAAAGAAACGATTTCAAACTCTTTTCCTTTAATACTTTCAAGTGTTGCCTTTACTTCTTCTTCCTTTTCAAATCGTCCTTTTGTGGCATTAAAAGTTACCTCTCTGTATTTAGTCTTGAGTTCCCAATACTTTTCACTTTTAAAGTTTTGAATTTCTAAATATCGATTCGTAATCAAAGCCAAAGTAGGCGTTTGAACTCTACCTATAGAAAGTAATTGTTTGTAGCCACCATACTTTATAGTATATAACCTTGTAGCATTAATACCAAGTAGCCAATCTCCAATAGCTCTTGCACTACCTGCTGCATACAATAAGTCAAACTCTTTTTCAGATTGCAGATTTTGAAAACCTTTTCGGATGGCTTCTTCTGTTAAAGAGGAAATCCAGAGGCGTTTTACTGGAACGTTACATTTGGCTTGGTGGAGCACCCAACGTTGTATCAATTCTCCTTCTTGGCCGGCATCACCACAGTTGATTACTTCTGCTGCATTCTGAACCAAGTTTTCTATAATTCTAAACTGTTGTTTGGTGCCATCATTATCAATGAGCTTAATCGCAAATTTGATAGGTATAATAGGAAGCGTAACCATATCCCACCTTTTTAAAGTAGAATCATAATCATGTGGCTCCTTTAAAGTACATAAATGTCCAAAAGTCCAAGTGATCTGATAACCGTTCCCTTCAAAGTATCCATTCTTTTTTTGAGAAGCCCCCACTATTTTGGCAATTTCTCTTGCTACACTTGGTTTCTCGGCAATACAAACTTTCATTTCCTTAATTCGCTTCGTTTAGAATCTGTTTCTTATCTGAAATCGTGAAAAAATGGAAAATATACCCTGTTTTTTAAAAAAACAAGCAGTAAATAAATATTCACTATAAATAAGGTGTTTTACCAAAATCACTTTCTTGTCAAAGAATAAATGACCTTTCAAAAAGAGTTCAAGAAAACATGTGAATAATTGAAAATAGTTTAAACATGGAAGATGGACTGTCGTATAAAATGTTATTCAAACGTTCAGTTAGTAAAATTTATTCATTATGAGGTCATTATCTAATATTCTAATTACAGTTGTACTGTTTTTCTTCGTAGCACAAAGTTCATTTGCTCAATCGAAAAAAGAGATAGAAAAAATAATTGAAGATGCAGTTGAAAACCGAAGATCTAAAGATCCGATGGCAGATCTTCAAAATGTGATGGACAATTTCAGTCCTTCTGCTTTAATCAATATTACTTATGTATCATTGGATGAAAAAAAGCACAAGAAAGTAATGAGTAAAACAGAGTATCAGTCGCTTTATGAAAATATGTACAAAGAGAATGTAAGACGAGACTACAACTTGGAGATACATGACATTCAAGTACAGAAAAATACGGCTGTTGCAGTTTTTACCTTAAATTATACATTAGTCAATAATTCTAATGGCAAAGTAATGTCGAAAGGAACCGAATTTATTGTTTCCACATTAATTACTAAAGCATCTACTTGGAAAATATTAGAATTGAATATCACGGATGTTGAAAGTGAAAAATATCAGGGTAGATGTTCATGTGAAGTTCTGTCAAATGAAAACACCGGTAATGTAGTGGCAAAGGTTGTGTCACCAAAAGGAGATCATTTTGAAAAAAATATTCATAGTGTTCACCGCAAAAAGATAAAAGGAAGAGATTTATTTATGGTGCAAGGTGTAAAATTTGAATGGACAGATAACTTAGAAGTATTTGTCTTAGATCAGGAATTAAATACTATACATTTATTAGCTACTGCCAAAAACCATGAGGAGGTAGTTCAAAAGATCATAGCGTATCTTTATAAAGATGAATGTTTTGGTGTAAAAGTTCAATAAAAAATTGTTGAAAAGGAATTATATAAATAATATGATTCCTTTTCTTTCGATAAAAAAAAATATCTCCTAAATTAAGTGAGTATTCAAACCGAATAAATTTACCGATAAGCTAATTATTATGAGAAAACTATTTCTATTCACGTTGCTTTCCGTGATCCTCTCTAGTTCTTCATTATTTGCCCAATCCGAAAAGGAATTGGAAAAGATGATAACAACAATCATTGAGAAAAATAAAAAAGGCCACAGTAAAGACAATGTAGATCAGATGATGGAATATTTCCGTCCTGATGCGATTGTCAATGTCACAAGTATCTCAGTTGATAATAAAAGGTATCATCATGTGATGAGAAAAGGAGATTATAGAGCAATTTTTGTCAATCAGTACAATCAGAACGTCCATAGAGAATCTGTGATTGATATTTATTCTACAAAAATTCAAGGAAGTGTAGGAATTTGTTCTTTTGCATTAAAATATACTCTAATCAATGATGGTAATGGGAAAGTTTTATCAAAAGGAACCGAATTTATTACAGCTACATTTACCTTTAAAGAAGGTAAGTGGTACGTACTTGAATTAAATATTACAGATGTAGAGGAAGAACAGTTTCAAGGGAGGTGTACTTGTGAGCTCTATACCAACCCTAATACAGGTACGGTCATTACAAAAGTAGCGGCACCAAAAGGAGATCGTTTTCAGAGTGAAAACAACAATGTTTATTCTAAAGTAATTAAAGGAGAAACATTCTATATGGTAAAAGGAGTCATCTTTCAATGGTACGATAAAAAAGAAATTTGGTCAGTTGATTCTTCTTATAAAAAGGTTGAGAAGTTGAGTAAGGCAAAGAATAAAGAAGAAGCTGTAAAAGCAGTTATGATGTACATGTATAAAGATGAATGTTCAGATATGAAAATGATATTATAACTTAAGTAGTATTATGGTCAATAAAAATCCCACAACATCAATAATGTTGTGGGATTTTTATTGGTGGCGAATTTTTATTTTAAGCTCCTTTTTTATTGGGGTTAGGAACATATAAATGGTCAGAGAGGATATAATTGATATCCATATTTTGTAGCTTATTTGTAATGTCAAAATAGGTCTTGTTGAAGTCTTGATAACTTTTAGCAAAAAATTCAATTTCGTAGTGTGGTCTGTAGTCGATTACTCTAAAATTGTATTTTTCAATGATGTGGTAGACCTGTTTTCGATTTTCTATAAGCAGTTTAAAGGTTAACATAAAATTAAAGGTTAGTGATTTGGGTTAATTCAAATTTCTTATATATAAGAATAAGAAACAATTTTCAATATATGTTCATTTATCTAAAAAGAATAAAATAGATTAATAGATTTGTACAGTATAATGTAATCGAACAGATAGTTCAGATGCGAACAATAGATAAAGATCTCAAAACTCTTTAACTGACTGATAATGAAAAGTACTCCGAATTATGAATGGTTGTTGCAGTTGTATATTTTTATTACACTTTTTAAGCTATGAAATCGGTAATTCAGTTAAAGGACATATCAAAAGCATACACCACAGACGAAAACGAAACACAAGTTTTAAGCCATGTCACACTAAATATTCATGAAGGTGAATTTGTGTGTATTATGGGACCTTCGGGATGTGGGAAAACTACTTTGCTCAATATTGCAGGTTTATTGGATGTGCCTTCCGACGGTAATGTACTATTTCAAGGGGAAGAAGTGAGTAAGGCGTCTTCTAAGCGAAGAGCCGAATTAAGGAGGTCTAATATTGGTTTTGTATTCCAAAGCTTTAATTTAATTGATGACCTTACAGTGTTTGAAAATATTGAACTTCCATTGGTCTATCAACACATTTCTCCGAATGAAAGAAAGTTTAGAGTGGATAAAATTATGGACCGATTGCAGTTGTCACATAAGAAAAATGCTTTTCCAACGCATATTTCAGGTGGATTGCAACAAAGAGTAGCCGTGGCCCGTGCGGTTGTTTCTCAACCCAAGCTTATTTTAGCAGACGAACCAACTGGTAACTTAGATTCTGAAAGAGGTAGAGAGGTCATGGACATGCTCACTAATTTAAACGAACTAGGAACCACTATTTTGATGGTGACCCACTCTACTGCGGCATCAGATTATGCTTCCAGAGTCATCCATTTATTTGATGGACAAATTGTAACCGAAAACTTAAACAAAGGGAAGTAATAGTGCTACGTAATTATATTATCATAGGAATCAGAAACTTGGCTAAACATGGCTTGTACTCATTAGTAAACATAGTGGGTATGTCAATGGGAATAGCCTTTTTTGCTCTACTTTTTTTAATTGTAAAGTATGAATTGTCCTTTGATAATAATCATGTAGATTCCAATAGAACATACAGAATCGTTGAGGTGATTGACTCTCAAGATATCGGAGAGCGTTCGGCAAGTGTCCCTATTGCATTGGGACCAACTATTAATGATTTATACCCCACTTATGTAGAGAGTACTGTTCGCTTTTTCAATCATCAAGTGTATTCTCATGTGATTTTTGCGAACGGACAACAATACAATGAACCAAGCTTATACTTTACCGATAAAGACTTTTTCAAAATATTTGATTTTCCACTTGTAAGAGGTAAAAAATCAAATGCTCTTTCGGATCCTCAGAGTGTAGTTATCACAACAGAAATTGCCCAGAAATACTTTGGTGAGGAAGATCCTTTGGGTAAAAAAATTCTCTATGATAATCAATTTTATTTGACCGTAACAGGAGTTGTGGATAAGTCTAAAATTCCTACTCATCTCGATTTTGAGCTGTTAGTGTCGTTTTCTACATTGTTGATTACCAATAAGAATATTATGAAAGGAGACCTCTGGCAATGGAATCCTTGTTGGACTTATGTGCTTTTAAAAGAAGGGGTAAGACCCGAAGAATTAGAAGCAGATTTTGATATACTTTTACAAGATGAAACTAAGTTTCCAGAGTATTTAAGAGATTATGTACAATTGTACCTTCAGCCAATTGAAGAGATACATTTATATTCTGATTTAGATTATGAAATGTCTCACAATGGAGATTACATGTACATTTATATTTTTAGTGCTATCGCTTTACTGGTATTGATTATTGCTTCTATCAATTTTATGAACCTATCAGCTGTAAGGTATTCTACTCGAGTGAGAGAGGTTGGTATCAGAAAAGCAATAGGTGCAGATCAATTTGAAATCATCATCCAATTTTTAGTAGAGGCTTCCATACTTAGTGTGCTTTCAATGTTTGGTGCTTTGGTCTTTATGGAACTGTTATTCCCATATCTGTATCAAATATTAGGAGATAACACCATTGAGATCCGTCAAGTTGATTCAAGAACCATCACACTATTGATCGGAGGAAGTGGTATTTTTGTGGGTGCTTTATCTAGCTTTTATCCCATGTACTACCTTTCAGGTTTTAGACCCATTGATGGATTGCAGGTGACAAGGGTAATAGGCGTGAAGCAAAAAAAATTCAGAACTTGGAGTGTGATCATTCAATTTGTGATTGCCATGTTTTTACTTTTTAGTACCTATGTTGCCAGAAAACAACTGAATTTATTAAAAGAGGCTGACCTTGGTTTTAATACTAAAAACATAGTTGTAGTTCCATTAGGTGAAGTAAGGTACTCCATGAATCAGTATAGTGAGATTAAAAAATCATTTTTATCGATCGACGGTGTAGAAGCGGTGAGTGGTATGGATGAGATCTTAGGTGTCCTAGTACAAACTTTTCCTTTTGAATTTGTCAGGGACAGTATAAGTATGCCTTCCTCATTTTATTCGGGCTTGAAAATAAGAAACGACTTTTTTGATGTCTTTAATTTTAATATTGTAGCTGGAGAATATATCCATAACAATAAACAGTGTGATCATGGTGATGTTTTGATTAATGAAGCCATGGTTCGTTATTTGGGGTATGATGATGCAAACGAAGTCATTGGTCAAAAGTTTTACAATCGGGCAGGAGAACATATTGTAACAGGTGTCTTAAAAGATTTTCATTTTGAATCTTTCCATAAAGAAATTGAGCCGTTTATCCTTTTCAAAAACGATAACCGATTATTCAAGTCATTCAATATAAAATATATGGTCTTGAGACTTGATACGATTGATGACTGGGGAAGAATAGAGAAGGAAATGTCACTAAAGTGGACTAAACATGTCCCTTACACCTTAATGGATTCATTCTTATTAAAAGACAAAGTACAATCTTCATATCAAAAAGAAGAACGCTTGGCAAAAGTATCTTTGATCTTTTCGATTATAGGCGTAATCATCGCCAACTTAGGATTATTTGGCCTTGCTTCATTTATAACGGTTCAAAAAAATAAAGAAATAGCTATTAGAAAAGCACTTGGTATGGAAAACTTTGAGGCGATGTTATTTATCTCAAAAGAATTTTTCTTCCTAGTAGGAAGTGCTTGTTTCATTGCTTGGCCACTTTCTTATCTTGCCATGAAATTATGGTTAGAAAATTTCCCTCAACAAATCACTATTGATCCTTATGCTTACCTTTTTTCAGGAGGTGTAACCTTATTTTTGACATTTATTACGGTAAGTTACCATGTGATTAAAGCAGGAATTAAAAACCCTGTAGCAGATTTAAAATCAAGTAATTAAGGGGAGTTGTTGTTATTGTGCCTAAATAATTAGTTTAAATTTCTTAAATTTGACAAAACACCACACAAAATTAACTGTACGCTAGCTCTTATTATCACTTTGTAATTATCGATTCAAAAAGATGAAATAGAGAGTCATTATGCCTTTTAACTTGTACTTAAATAGGGATAATGAAAAATTGGCTACACTTAATTTTGCTTTGGCACTTATTAGAATTGATTACTATACCTTAAATATCCTTCAGCTTGTGAGTCACGATAAATTTACACCACTAGCCATAAGAAATCTTACTTCTGAACAATACCAGCAATCATTTGATGAGATTTTTAATATTGCTTTAAACATAGAAGATTCTCAAAACCTAGCTAACTATCTATCCAATTTAATGGCCGTTTCAACTCAATATATTGATATCCATCAGTGGTATCAACTTTTGGATGAAGTACTGCAGTTTGTTGAATACCCACTCCCTCAAGATATTGGCGATTTACACCGAGATTTGTCTTTACAGCAATTGAGATTGTTAGAAAATATTGGAGAAAAGACGATCTCTGAAACTTTTCAGAATCTAGAATACTATCACTTGAAAGAAAGTGATTTAGGTTTAAAAATAATGGCTTCTATTGCACTTTATGCCCGAATTGAAAATTGGGAAAAGTTTAAATGGATTGCATTAGAAATTGTCAATCACGCCATAGAAAATGGAAAATCAGAGGTGACCGCTTTGGGGTGCTTGGCTTTATCGAAATATATGATAGCTAGGTACGAGAGTGTACCTGAAGCAGTCGAGTATGCGAAAGTGGGTATACAATTATTATCCGAAACAAATGATAATTGGTTACTCTCTCGTTTTAAATGTGATTTTGCCTCTTATATAATACCTTGGTCTACTTCTCTTAAAACATCCTTTGATCTCTTGGAAGAAGCTTTTGATCTAGTGAAAGATTCAGAAGATGAATACCAGAAAAGAATTATAAAACTAAGGTATTTACAATATCAAGTATTCTGTGGTTATAGCCTTGAAAGCTCAAGAGAGTTAGTAAAAGAGAAGTTTGGTGATGATGATATGAAGGTGATGCCTGATACAGTATCATCGCTGTTGGACTTAATTCAGCTTCGTAATATTACCATTGAAGAGAACAAAGAAAAGGTTATTATGATTTTGGATAATGAACCCTCTTTGTACGAAGGTAACTTGCTTCACCCAATGTTATTGCTGTTAAAAGCAATTCATTTGACATCAACAAGTGAAGATCACCAAAACAATTTGGATGCCTTGAGACGCATATTGGACCGATTCAAATATTGGTCTGGTTACTCCAAAGAAGTATTTCAGGGTTGGGTTTTCTTTATGGAAGCTGAATGGAGATGGGAAAATGAAGAATATGAAAAATCAGATCAGCTTTACTCTTTGGCCTTTGAAGAAATAGCAATTCAACAAAGTGCGATGAAATGCCTGGTCAAGCTGAGACGTTTGTCACAATGGGCTAAAAAAGAGGGAAAGACAAAGAGAACTCTTGCTTTATTTGATGATACGCTTCGACAGTATGAAATTTTTGGAGATACAGTAGCGATTAACTCTTTAAAAGAACGTTTTAAAGCGATAATTGCCTAAAAAAATAGCCTTCTCAATTCAAAATTGAGAAGGCTATTTTCGTGAAAAAGGAACTTTATTTATTCTGAACTATTTCATCTTTTTCCTTTTGCTTGATTAACTTCATTTGCTCTTTTGCCGCAATGCTAAATTCCGCAGGGAAAGGCTGACTAAAAGCTAACTTTGCTTCTTTATATTTCTTTTCTTTTACTAGGATAGTCCCTAATAAAAATGAACTTCTATATTTTACTTTTGGACCATTGTAGTTGATCAAATCTTCTAAAAGTATAATTGCTTTTTCATTCTCATTGTTAGAATGGTAAGCCACGGCTTGCATAAACTTCACATCAGGAAGGGGAATGCCATTTTGATTAAATTCTTCAAGATGTCTGAAAGCATTATCATAATCACCAAATTTTAATTCGAAGTCAATCAAGTCAGCCAGAATTTTCACTTTTTCAGTATTATCTTTTTGAATACTAACCTTGTGCTCTAATAGTTTTATGACTTCAGATCTATCGAGTTTATTTTCTTCCAATTCAATGAGTAAATCATAAGCAGGTTCAAAAGTGTTATTCATTTTAATAATGGAGTGAAGAATACTACTGGCCTCTTCTAAATTATAAACTTGGTAATAAGCCGATGCTACTTGATACAAGTACTCTGGCGTCATCGAAGAGAGTTTACTTCTTAGTTTATCATCTCTCACTTCTTTGAAGGCAATATTCGCATTCTGGTAATCTTCCAAAGAATGGTGGGCAACACCTAATTCATAATAATAATGTTCATGTGCTTTCCCTTTTTCTGCTTCCATTTGTGCAATGGCGAGCTGAAGACTATTTTTTGCTAACTCATAATTTTTTGTAATGTAATTGTGGTATTTGGCGTCCATAAACAAAATATAATTGTTATTAGGAGCAATACTTTTTGCATCTTCAATGTGTGGTCCAGCTTCATCAAAACGTTTTCTCATATCAAGAATATTGATAATTCTGGTCTTATAAGCTAACTGTTTATCTACTTCAGTAGTTCCTCTGAAGGCCGCATCTAAATGTTTAATACATTTATCGAAATCTTTCTTTTCTTTGTAAATCAAAGCAAGTTTAAGATGTGCATCTACAAAGTTCTCATCAACTTTAACGGTTTTTTTGTATATTTCTTCTGCTTTGCCTGGCTTACCGGACTTCTGATAAGTGACACCTAATTTGTATAAGTATTTTGGGTTTTGAGCATCCTTTGCTATTGCTACCTCATAAGCCATTATTGCTTGTTCATATTTTCCCGTTTCAGCAAATACTTCACCTTTGACATAGTAATCTTCAGCATCATTTTGAGCATAAGTCAACGTTGTAGCACAGAAAGAAAAAAAGATAAGTGATATTAATTTCAAGTAATTGTTTTTCATTAGGGATTTCTTTTGTGAAAGTAATTGGGGATCATTCGATTACCCTTACATTAATAAACGTTTTTAATAAGAATAACTTTCCAAAAGTTAATAATATTTTTAGTCGGAAGTATGTTTTTATTGAAATTCTTCCTTTTTTAAAGAGGTAAATTGAAGTATTATTAGATTTTATTGAATTATTAAAACAGTGGAAAGTTCTTTACAACATAAATGGAAAACTCACTTCACGGCATTAGAAGTGAAAATAAATAACAATGCAACGTTGGAAAAAGTATTAGATCAGATTATTAATATTCTTATACAGAGATCACTGAATACTGACGATGTAAAAGCAGGAATGTGGGCCTCTTTATTGGAGGATAATCAAAGGGCTTTTGGAGTGTTATTGTTATTTGAAAATAGGTTAGAGTACATTGGGGCAGTTCCAGGAGAAGGGAAATTGAAAAATTGGGAATGGGATTTTAAGCATTCTCATATTGAGAAAATGGAAGATGCCAAGCTTGGGATTGTAAGAGAGATGCAATTGCAACATAACGGTAAGAAATTTTCTTGGAATGGCATGAAGGGTTTTGTTCCCTCTACCTTTATTGCGACACTCGAAAAATATTGGTTTAAACAATAGTACATTATTGAAGTCTTTCTCTTAAATTAGAAATAAGAGTATGTTCAGCACTGAGCATCTACTTATAACAACACCAGACAATAAACAATCACTAACCATTCAAAGATGAAAAAGATCAAAAGACTTCTGATTGCCAACCGAGGAGAAATCGCTGTAAGAATTATCCGTTCAGCTAAAGAACTGGGAATTTTTACGATGGCAATTTACAGTGAGGTAGATCAAGATGCTCCACACGTTTATCTAGCAGATCAAGCTGTTTGTGTAGGAGAGGCAACGGCCTCAAAATCGTATTTGAATATCGATTTGATCATTAAAATTTGTCATGAACATAAAATAGACGCCGTACACCCCGGATATGGTTTTCTTTCTGAGAATGCCATTTTTGCTCAGAGAATTACTGAACAAGGAATCACTTTTATTGGTCCTTCAGCAAAAGCCATAGAAGTAATGGGGAGTAAGCTAGAAGCAAAAACAACTGTAGCAAAGTACAATGTTCCTCTTGTTCCTGGTGGAGATGAAGCAATCACAGATATTGAGGCCGCTAAAAAAATGGCGGATGATATTAAATACCCAATATTGATCAAAGCGAGTGCTGGAGGAGGAGGAAAAGGAATGCGTGTAGTGGATGACCCTGAAGACTTTGAATCACAAATGAAAAGGGCCGTTTCTGAAGCGACTTCTTCTTTTGGTGATGGGGCTGTTTTTGTAGAAAAGTACATTCAAAATCCACGACATATTGAAATCCAGATTCTTGCCGATCAACATGGCAATGTAGTGCACTTGTTTGAAAGAGAATGTTCCATTCAAAGAAGACATCAGAAAGTAATTGAAGAAGCACCATCAGCAGTGCTGACACCAGAATTACGTCAGAAAATGGGTGAAAGTGCTGTAAATGTGGCCAAGGCTTGTGATTACGTTGGGGCAGGTACAGTAGAGTTCATTTTAGATGAGGATCTTTCTTTCTATTTTTTAGAAATGAATACCCGTCTACAGGTGGAACATACAGTCACTGAAGAAATCACTCAAATGGATTTGGTAAAAGAACAAATTAGAGTTGCTGAAGGAGAAGAATTAGGTTATTCACAAGAGGATTTGAAAATAACAGGGCATTCCATTGAGGTGAGAGTATATGCAGAAGATCCATATCAAAACTTTTTACCTGATACAGGAGTTTTACACAGGTACATTGAACCTGCAGGAAGAGGAGTAAGAGTCGATAGCGGATACACTGAAGGAATGGAAGTGAGTACTCACTATGACCCAATGATGAGTAAATTAATTGTTTGGGGTAAAGATAGAGAAGAAGCCATTCAAAAAATGTTGAGGGCAATTGACGATTATAAAATCACAGGGCTTGAAACTACACTTGCATTTTGTAAGTTTGTACTTCACCACGAAGCCTTTACTTCAGGTAACTTTAGTACAAACTTCGTTAGTAAATTTTTTAAACCTGAATATTTAGCCTCGGCACTCACTGAGGAAGAGGAAAAAGTAGGTATTGCGTTAGTTTCTGAACTGATCTTTGAAGAGAAAAAAGCACAGGAAACATCAGAATTACACAACTTACTGACCCCTTGGAAGCTGAGACGATTGACGTAATAAAATAATGATAAAGAGACTTTTTTTTCTTTTTGTTCTGGCCAATGTTTTACTCTCTTGTGCAAAATCTAATGATATTTCACAAGAAGATTTTGATATGAAAACATGGAAAGCAGACCCTATGGCTTGTAATGGAGAACGTGCCAAATTGGAAGACGATTTCCTTGCTGTAAAAGATAAGCTTATCGGAACAAGCATCACTGATATCAGAAAAGTGTTAGGCAAACCTGATCGAGTAGATTTGGACAACAGAAGTACCAAACAGTATGTTTACTTTATTCATTCAGGAGGGCAATGTGAAGGGAAAACAGGAGAAAATGGAAAATCTTATAAAGTGTTTTTTGATGCATTGGAGTTAGTAAAAGAGGTAACACCAATTCTCTAGCATTACTTTAAAAGGGAAAGTTTCTTAGTACTATAAATGAAAAAGAGTGTCAAAATAGAAGTTGACACTCTTTTTCTAATTTTAATAGTAAGTAAATAGATTATAAATGATTAAATTCATTGAATCGTGTTAATTGGCCTTAGTAACGAATTTAGAAAGTTGTTAAAAGGTCAGGCGATGAATGTAATTTGTTAATGGTAAATATTACCCTTTTTTATGTGAACTAAAAATATTTAGTACGAGGAAAAGGAAATGCTGATGTACTGTTTTACATTATTCCTCATTAATAGTAAGCAAAAAAGAAGTATTTTTTTCTAGCCTTACTGTATACAAATAGTGATAAAGAGGGTTAACTTGAAAAATAAGCAGAAGTTGGATTATAAGTTTTTAAAACAGCTAGTAAAGCAAGGGGAGGGACAGACAATCGAGTTTAAGAAGAAGGCTGCCGATCCAATAAAAATTATGAAGGAGGTAGTAGCCTTTGCCAATAGAGAAGGCGGTTACCTAATTGTAGGTGTGACAGATCATGGACGAATTGATGGTTTTATAGATATAGAAGGAGAGAAATTTGTATTAGAAAAAGCAATTCAAGAGCACGTCTCAGTGGATATTGATTATATCATTCATGAAGTGAGTATATCAAGTACACATCAAGTATTGGTTTTTGAAATTCCTCCAAGTGATAAAAAGCCTGTTTTTCTATGGTATAACCTCAAGAAAAAAACAGGAAGGGCTTATATCAGAGTGGTAGATAAAAGTATTCAAATGAGCCGTTTGATTCGAAGACTTTTGAAAGAAAAGTCTAAAAATCAGGTTAACACATTGGAATATGGAGCCAACGAAAGGTTGGTTCTTCAAATGCTTGATAAGTCAAAACAGATTACTTTGAATGAATTTATAAAGGCTTCACAATTGGAAGAAAACCAAGCTATGGATGTTTTGATCAATATGTGTCTTACCAATGTGATTGTCCCTATGCCTATGGACCCTGAAGATCGTTTTGTAATGAATGTTGTGAATTAGTGGTCTCACTCTAATCGCAAAAACTCCTAAAGCGTATGAGATTACCCTTTAGGAGTTTTTTTGTCTTAGTAATTACAGTCAGTTATCTAATAATTAATTTCTCAATACTTTGTTGTCTTCCAGAGTTTACTCTAATAATATACAACCCAGGAATTAAAGAGGATTCAAGATGGAGAGGATATGTAATAGAGCGTTGACCATCATCATTCATAGATTTTGTAAATACTAATCTACCTTCTTTATTAAATATGTTAATTTCGGTTCTATTTCCCAAGTTAATACCACTGATAAGTAGTGTAACATTACCGCTCTCAGCGGGATTTGGAAAGACTGACGTTTTTAAAGTGTTTTGTTCAGTGATGGGGTAAACCACTAAAGGACCAAAAGTTTCGCTTCTTGTATCGAAATCATACTGGACAAGCTTATAATATACCTCAGTGTTATATGTTTTAGTATCGATAAAAGAATAATGGATAAGCGTATTTGAGTTACCATTGGCTTCAACAGTTCCCAAGATCTCCCAACTTCTTTTATCAATGGAAGAGTAAACTTCAAAATGCGATGCATTGATTTCAGAGGCAGTGGCCCATTTTATGGCTATTCCTTCTTCTATGATAGATGCAGAAAAAGAAACCAATTCAACAGGTAAATCAAAGCCATCATCTTTGAGTTTTTCAGAGATATAGGGTGGAAGCGAATCAATATTTTCTCCTTCACCACCTTTATGCCCTCCTTCAATTTCAATTTTCCCTGAAGCATAAGGTGGTTGATCATGATCATCCTCTCCACCTTTGATTTCTCCACCACCCGTAATGTTACCTAGTACAATTAAGTATACGTGTTTTGAATTTCCATTACTATTGTTGTATTGTAATGTACCTTCAATTTCGAGATTACCATCTATAACCAAAACAGAAGACTCTTCAATCGTTACAGTTTGATCTTTTGCTATTGTGAGATTCCCTTTTATGGAGCTATAATGTGTTAATTCATTATTATTGATCGTTCCTTTACGACCAAATTGATGATTGAAAGTGACTGTTGTATTAACGCCGTCTGAAAATGGGATCACTTGAACATCTCCTAAGCTGTAAGAGATTTCAGTCCAGTCTGCCCCGCCAATGATGATGTCATTTCTTTGTGTTGCATCAATGATCTCAAGTTGGGCAAATGAAATATTAAAAAAGAGACACACGAATAGTGATGTCATTAAAAGTTGGTTTATCATTGTTTAGTTTAAAATAGAGATTGATTGAAAATGGTGTATCAGAAGTTTAAATCTCTTTTATTGATTAATGTAAATTAGGATAACGTATAAAAATATTCGTTTAATGCAAAACTAGTCATGAGAAGATTGAAGTACAAATTGTTGTTGAAGTTTAACAGCGTAAAAAATGATTATTTTTATTAGATCTAACGAATAACACCTGAAGAGAATAATCTCCTCAGGTGTTCTAAGTTTATTTTGATAGCTATTGTATAATGATCTTCTTCATGTCTTTTGATGTACCTGAAATTATTTTTAAAATGTATAGCCCTGGCTTTAATTCAATTTTATTTTTTAATGAATAGATTGTTGATGTGGTATTGTCAATCGTATCATATAATACCAAATTACCCTTTCCATCCATAATTTGAAGAGTAGTGGTAGTTTCTAAATTCATACCACTCATTTGAATAGAAACTTGTCCGTCAGTACTTGGATTTGGGAATACACTAGCTTGAAAGTTATTTCCCAAAGAGTTTGACTGTACTACAATTGGTCCAAAGGTCTCATTTTGACCATCAAAATCATATTGTACTAATCTGTAATAGACTGTGGTTTGATACACTCGATAATCGTCAATGCTGTAGTCAATTAAGTTTGAAGTATTCCCGTTAGCCTCTACTCTTTCTACCAATGTCCAATTCTTTTTGTCAGTCGATACTTCAACATCAAAATGAGATGCATTTACTTCTGAAGCAGTTGTCCAGTTTACTTGGATAATATTTTCTTTCTTCGCAGCAGAAAAAGAAACAAGTTCTACTGGAAGGTCATATCCATTAAGGTTTAAAATGTCAGTGATATAAGAATCCAATTCGTCTATATTATAACCAGAACCACCTTTATGTTCTCCCATTACAACAATTTCCCCTCTTGCATAAGGAGGTTTGTCATGTGTTCCATCTCCACCAGTAATAGTCCCACTTCCAAGGATATCCCCTAAAACAATCAGATAAACATGTTTTGTATTGCCATTACTGTTGTTCAGCTGTACTGTACCATTGATTGTTAGATTACCATTGACTACCAAATAAGAAGATTCCTCAATAACTACAGTTTGGTTTGCATCGATAATTAGATCACCCTCAATTACGCTATAGTATTTCATATCATTATTATGACCTCCTCTTCCATCTAAGTGATCAAATGTTACAGTAATATCATCAGGCACACCTTGTTTTATCTGAACGCTTTCAGTGCTTGAAGAGACTTCAGGCCACTCATTTCCACCGATAGTGATGTCTCTGTCAATAATTGAATTGATGGTTTGGGCAAAAGAAAAGTTAGAACTTAAAAATACTAGGGTAATTAATTGCGTGAGTAAGAATTTTTGCATTTTGAAATAATAATATCAGGTTCTTTTATAAAAATTGGTTTCGTGATACTAAGGATGTATTGGTTTTTCAGAATGAATCATTGATAGTTAATATTATATCCTTAGTAAAATACAACTACATTACGAACATTACCTTTGTAATAAAAGTTCATTAGTTGTTTGTTTTTGATGTTCATTTTAATGAAAAACCTCTATTATTCTCTGTAATTATTGTTTTCTGGAGGATTTACCTCTTAAACTTTGATGTATTAAAAAAGCTCCTCATAAGCGATTTTACTTATGAAGAGCTTATTGGGTTGCTCAAACTTTTATTGTAATAGTATTAGTTGAAAGCTTGTCTATCAGTTATTGTATCATAACTTTTTCAATATTTTGAGTTGTACCAGAATTGATCTTCAAGATGTAAAGTCCTGGTTGAAGAGCAATTTTTTCTCCTAATTGATAAATGGTTGATGTAATATTGTTTGTATCAATGATATCATATAATACTACTTTGCCTTCCTTATTGATGACTTGAAGAATAGTATTCGTGCTAGAATTCATACCACTGATTTGTAAAGAAGTTCTTCCAGTGCTACTAGGGTTGGGGTAAATAGATGTCTGAAAGTTATTTTGATCGTCAGAGAAGTGAACTGTCAAAGGTCCGAAAGTCTCATTTTGTCCATCAAAATCATATTGTACAAGTTTGTAATAGATAGTAGTATTATGTTCTTGAGAATCTGAAAACGAGTAGTCAATACGAGTTGAAGTATTTCCATTGGCTTCGACCTCACCAATAAAATTCCAATTCCTTCTATCAGTAGAAGAATAGATTTCGAAGTGTGAGGCATTTACTTCAGAAGCAGTAGCCCAATTTAGTTCAACAACATTATCTGTTTTAGAAGCAGTAAAGGAAATAAGTTCAACAGGAAGGTTTGTCGCCCAATCAGCAGGTAATGCAAAATCCAATATACCCGTGACAGTTTGTCCGTTACCAAAAGCAGCATCAATATTAACAGGGCTATCGACGTTACCGCTAGAAATAATACTTTCTGAGTCTACAGTTCCTCCAATGTAAGCAGGTAAGGCATTTCCGCCATTTCCTGGTGTAATTGTTCCACTACCTATAACATCACCAAGAATAACGATATAGCCACTGTTGTGAAAATCAATATCACCGTCAATGATCACATTTCCAGTAACAATCACCAATGAATTATTATTGATTGAGACAGTGGAACCTCCTTCCACAGTTAGATTTCCATCAATAATTACATAGTTGTTGAACGAATCATCACTACCGGGGTTTAATACTGTTTCGGCTTGTAATTTATTAGAAAAATTAACCCCACTTTTGAATGTGATATCTCCAATGTGTTCGTAAATACCACTATCAGGATTGCCACTTAGATTTTCATGAGGATCTCCACTATTCAATTCACCATCGCCATCATCGTCAAGACTAATGTTTTGACCAAAGACAAAAATAGGAGACAAAAGAAATAGTATAACAAAAGTGATATTAGCGAAAACACGAGTGTAAGGTGTTTGGTGCTGGTGTTTTATTACATGAGTAATTGAGCGAATCATATTGTTTGGGTTAATAAAGGTTAATGAGTTGAACTATTTTGAGGTACGGGTTCATAACCGTTATGTTGTGATTAATTAACTTAATCTGAGAATTGTGCTATGAATTTCTTAATTAAGTACAACTGATTTGAAAACAATATTTTTTTACAGATAGTTCACTGTATCTGTTTTTTAACATTAATTTTTATGTTAATCCGTGGTTTGAACTGATTTTTAAATGTATGAAGTGGTTTATTATATGTCTTCAGTAAGTTCTATTTTAAATAAGTCAATTTGTAAATAATGAATATGGAAGTTTTGCTCGATGCCAGATATAAAAAAACTCCTGAGGAATGACTTCCTTAGGAGTTTTTGATGAGTTGGTTATAATAACTTATTGAATAATAATTTTTTGCGTGTCTTGAGTAGTACCAGAACTAATTTTTAAAATATATAATCCGGGTTTTAAATCTATTTTATCTTCTAATTGATAAACAGCAGAAGTGATTGTACTACTATCAATGGTGTCTAATAGAACAACTTTTCCTTCTTTACTCATAAGTTGAAGGGTTGTTGTTGATCCTGAACTCATTCCATTGATCTGAATTGATGTCTTTCCTGAACTACTTGGGTTAGGGTAAACAGATGTATTGAAGTTACTTTCATTATCAGAAAAATGAACGGCTAATGGACCGAATGTTTCGTTCTGACTATCAAAATCAAATTGTACTAGCTTGTAATAAACAGTAGTAGCATATTCTTGATCATCAATAAAAGTGTAATCAATTCTTGTAGCTGAGTTACCGCTTGCTTGCACTTGACCAACGTAATCCCAATTTCTATTGTCAACGGAAGAATAGACTTCAAAATGAGAAGCATTTACTTCAGAAGCTGTTGACCAATTCAATTGTACAGTATTTCCTAATTTTGAGGCTGTAAATGAAATAAGTTCGACTGGTAGATCTGCTGTCCAATTTGGTTTTTCAAAATCTAATATCCCTTCAACGTCAGCATCTGGAATATCTAACGGGCTTTCAACTTCAGTATCTGTATCAATAATTTGAACATCATCACTGATTTCACCGCCTATGTATGCTGGTAATGCACCAACTCCATTTGCAGGATCAATAGTACCACTTCCTGTTACGTCACCTAAAACTATAAAATATCCATCATTATGAAATTGAGCAGTACCTTCAATAGTTAAATTACCTGTAATGATAAAAACTGCATCATTTTTAATGTCAATCACTGCTCCACTTTCTATAATAACATTCCCATCAATAATGATATAGTTATAATAAGTATCATCTCCTCCTGGGTCTAGGATTACACCATGATTGAGCTGTAGAGTCAAGTCAGTTGTAGATTTAAAAGTTAAATCTCCAGTATGTTCATGAACTTCTTTAGTATTAGCGTTTCCATTAATATTTGTATTGTCACTGTATTCACCATCACCATCATCGTCTAAGTCAATGTATGTAACTTGTCCCATGGTTAGTAAAGGAAAAAATAGAAATAAAGCAATGAAAGGTTTAAGTAAGTTTTTAGACATAGTAATATCTTTTTAAGAGTAAAGTCTATTTAGAATTTAAATCAAATACGTGAATTCATGAACATTAGTTTTTGCAATTTCTTAAAGTTGTTAGAAATGTAATATATGATTCTTTATATAGTACAAAATTGAGAATAACAATAATTGTGAGTAAATAGTTCATTTACTTTGTTGTTAATCAGTGTGTTCTTGTAATACTTTGTCACTATTTTGATTATAGGCAAGATTTAATTCATAAAAAAAGGCCTTCATTGCTGAAGACCTTTCCCAATTGTTTTTATATGTATTTTAAAATACTAAGCTTCATCATAAGCCCATTCTACACCGGCTTTGGTATCTTTTACCACCACACCCATGTCTTTTAATTGAGCTCTGATAGCATCTACTTTATCATAATCTCTAACTTCTTTTGCAGAAGAGTAATCTTTGATGATATAATCTAAAGCTTGGAAGAAGTGATCAGGTGTTTCTTCTTTCAGACCTAAAACGTCCTCAATGAAAGTGATATAGTTTGAAATCATATCATTGAAAGCTTTTTCACCTAATTGAGCAGCAGGAATATTGCCACCATGAACGGCATTGATCTTTTTCAATAAGTTGAAAATACCCGCCATTGCTACCGCCGTATTGAAGTCGTCGTTCATACCTCTGTAGATAGAGTTGACAATACTTTCAATATTTTTAGCTTGTTTTTCATTGACTTCAATGCTGTCGTCAGTTTTGTATTCCATACTTTTCGCTAAACGAAGACCGTTCATCACTTTTCTATACCCTTTTCTTGCCGCTTTTAAAGCTTCATTAGAGAAGTCTAATGTACTTCTGTATTGTGCTTGAAGAATAAAGAAACGGATAGTCATCGGTGAGTAAGCCTCTTCTAACAATTCATGTTTGCCTTCAAATAACTCTTCTAAAGTGATAAAGTTACCTAAAGATTTACCCATCTTCTGACCATTGATCGTAATCAAGTTGTTGTGTAACCAGTATTTAGCCGGTTCTACATGATTACAAGCATTTGACTGTGCAATTTCTGCTTCATGATGAGGGAATTTCAAGTCCATACCACCACCGTGAATATCAAAATGATCACCTAAGTATTTTCTTGACATTGCAGAACATTCAAGGTGCCACCCTGGGAAACCATCAGACCATGGAGAGTTCCAACGCATGATATGTTCAGGCTCCGCTTTTTTCCAAAGTGCAAAATCTACTTGGTTTTTCTTATCGCTAACACCATCCAAGTTACGAGTACCCTCTAGCATTTCATCGATATTTCTACCCGATAAAGCACCATATTCTTTGTCCTCATTGTATTTTACAACGTCAAAATATACCGAACCATTGGACTCATAAGCATATCCTGATTCTATGATTTTTTGGATCATTTCAATTTGCTCAATGATATGACCCGTAGCACGAGGCTCGATACTCGGAGGTAATACATTCAATGAATTCATGTCATTGTGGTAACGGTCAGTATAATACTGTACCACTTCCATGGGTTCAATTTGCTCTAACTTTGCTTTTTTGGCAATTTTATCTTCTCCTTCATCAGCATCACCTACAAGGTGTCCAACGTCAGTGATATTACGCACATAACGTACTTTATAATCTTGATGCTTTAAGTATCTAAAAATAACATCAAAAGTAATTGCGGGTCTAGCATGCCCCAAATGAGCATCACCATATACTGTAGGACCACATACGTACATTCCAACAAAAGGAGGATTAATTGCTTGGAACAATTCTTTTTTACGTGATAACGTATTGTATACTTTCAGTTGTTTTCTTAAATCTGGTTGCATGAGCGCAATTTTTATTTTAAACCTTAAGGGACATCAAAATGTAAACTTCTCCTGCCTTTAAAAGAGAAAAATACACACCAATCCTTTATTAGGAAATTTGTTTTGAAATGTAATTAATTGGATAGGGGTAATTGAATTTATACGGGGATGCATAAATTTAAACATTGACAATCAACAACATCGTAGGATGGTGATCTTTATCGGGGCGATATTTAAAATACTTTTCATAAATTACCTTCAATTGATAGTCAAAAGTAATAAAATAAAGTTTAGAAATAAATGAAAAAAGCATTATTTCAATGGAGCGGGGGGAAAGATTCTTCATTTGCACTATTTATGGCTTTAAAAGAATGGGAAATCAAAGGATTATTGACTTCACTTTCTGCCGAGTACAAGAGAATCAGTATGCACGGTGTACGTGAAGAACTGTTAGACCTACAAGCAGCATCAATTGGCATTCCATTATACAAAATGTTTCTAGAAGAAGATACAACTTATGATACTTATGACCGAGAACTAGCAAAAAGTCTATCACCATTTGTAGAAGAGGGTATTAAGGACTTGGTTTTAGGAGATATTTTCTTGGAAGACCTTAGACAATATCGTGAAGAAAAAATGGCAAAAGTAGGGTTGAAATGTCATTTCCCACTTTGGGGTGGAGATACACATCAGCTCTTCAAGGAGTTTGTACAGGCAGGATTCAAAGCTATTGTTGTAGCAGTGAATGACAGCGTCGGTGAGCGATTCAATGGTAGAGTATTGGATATGGATTTTTACAATGACCTTCCAGAAGGTGTGGATCCATGTGGTGAAAATGGAGAGTTCCATACTTTTGTGTATGATGGGCCTATTTTCTCTGAGCCTGTTGACTTCAAAATTGGAGAAAAGACCATTAGAGAATATAATTATAAAGATGCAGATGGAAACGATATCAATTCAAAGGTGCACTTCTGCGATTTAGAACTTGCTAAATAAGAGCAGGTACTTTTATAAAAAAGGTTATTTAAAGAAAGAATGCTTTGCAAAACACTTAAATTAGGTGTTTGTAGAGCATTTTTTTATTAAAGTACATTATAGTTTTCATGTTGAAAATTCGCCATATTTTATTGTTTCTCAGTTTATGGATGGGAGCCTGCCAATCGTCTTCTATTGATTCAAGAGCCATAGAGCAGGAGATTTTATCTTTAGAGACTATTGAAAAAAGAGAACGTTACCTACTCAAAGTATTGGAAGATGATCAAAAAGTACGTGATGCTGCTACTTTTCATAAAGTTGTGTCAACTTATGGGACTGATTCTCCTGAATATCGAGAGCTAGGTGATAAAATTCTGAAGGTGGACCAGGTAAATCGTTATAAAATAGATTTCTTTATTCGCCAGTATGGTTTTCCTGCACCCGATTCCTTTAGTTTAATGGCAAGAAAGAGCCCTTTTTTTGTGTACCAACATATCACTGATATTGAAGAAAGAAATGAGAAGTTACCGACTTTACTTGTAGCTTATCAAAAGGGGAATTTAGATATTGATTTACTTAATGTCTTCTTGGGAAGAACCTATTACCTTAAATTCAATAAAAACCTTGTGATGGAAAATCCATATACACCTGAGCAAGAATTAAAGCAACTCGTCAATGCATTAGGCTTGACCAATAAACTACTGTAACAAATGAATGAGGTTGTCAATTATCACCTTAATACTTTTCCAGAAAAAATTACTTTTAAATACTCTTGGAGAAATTATCAGAAAAGAGTTTTAGACGAATTATCAACACATCTTACAGATGAACATTTACACGTTATAGCACCTCCCGGATCAGGAAAAACAGTTTTGGGGCTACAGGTAATGCTGGAGATTAATCAACCTACTTTAATATTAACCCCTACAATAGCGATACGAAACCAATGGATTCAACGCTTTTGTGATCTTTTTCTACAAACATCTACAACTCCCAATTGGATTTCGAACAATATTAAAGAACCTCAATTTCTTACCGTATCAACCTATCATGCTTTACATGCTTTATGTGTTAAGGATGATGAGGTAGATGAAGCAATAGTAGATGAAGATTACTTTAAAGATTTAAATTTTGGTACTGTTATTTTAGATGAGGCACATCACCTGAAAAATGCTTGGTGGCAAACCTTAATGGCCTTAAAAACAAAGCTTCAGCCTAAAGTGGTAGGGTTAACGGCTACACCACCTTATGATGTTTCTTTTACAGAGTGGGAGAGGTATGTTCAATTAAATGGCCCCATTGATACAGAAATTAGTGTGCCTGAGTTGGTCAAAGAACAAAACTTATGTCCTCATCAAGATTATATTCATTTTTCCTATCCCATTCAAAGCGAACTTTCCTTCATTTATAATCAAAGGGAAAGTATAAAAATGATCACTGATAAAATTGCAGCAGATGCGTTTTTAGTGGATTATTTATTGAGTTACCCAGCGATCGAAAATCCAGAACAGCATTTGGATTGGATTTACGATCATATAGAAATTTATTCTTCCATTTTAATTTATCTGTCAGGGAATCAACAAGAATTGACAGACTTTCATTTTAAGATAACTGGAAATAAACAGAGAAAGATACCTCCTTTGGATAAGCAGTGGTTAGAGGTGCTCTTTAACTATTTAATTTTTGAGGAAAAGAAAAGTAATAAAGAGTTCTCTAAGCACATTCAAACCGTAGAGAAGTTCATTCGAATGCATGGAGGTATTGTCGGGAGAAAAGTGGTGCTGGAAAATGATCAAGAAATTGCTCAATATCTGAAAAACAGTACTGGAAAAATCGAGAGTATTTTATCTATCGCTCAGTTTGAACATAATAGCTTAGGTGAGCGTCTTAGGATGGTGGTTTTGAGTGATTACATCCGAAAAGAATATTTAAATGAAGAAATTGAAATCAATAAATTAGGTGTTGTTCCCATTTTTGAGCACTTAAGAAGAAACTTAAACTCAGCTGCTAAATTATGTGTACTGACTGGTTCTTTGATTATACTTCCAACATCGGTAATGCCTGTATTGACAGAAGTGCTTCATCATCGTGGTCTTCAACTTTCAACAACATCACTCCCTTATGATGCAGCTTATGTTGTGATTCATTTGTCGGAAAAATTAAAGCATGAGATTGTAGAAGTAGTAACACAATTATTTGAAGAAGGACATTTTAATATTGTAGTAGGGACAAAAGCTTTATTAGGGGAAGGTTGGGATGCACCTTGTATTAATTCTTTGATTTTGGCAAGTGTAGTAGGTTCTTATGTGTTGTCGAATCAGATGAGAGGAAGGGCCATCAGAACATCACAAACAGATCGTGAGAAAACGAGCAATATTTGGCATTTGGTGTCTGTTGATCCTACTAGAGGTGACGGTGGAGAGGATTTGAAGGTTTTAAAAAGGAGGTTTAGAGCTTTTGTAGGTATTTCTGAAAGAGAGCAAAAAACGATTGAAAATGGAATTTTGAGAATGGAAATTCCTCATCAGTTTACAGAGGAAACAGCACAACTACTCAATAAGAGAATGTTCCAATCAGCAGGAGAAAGAGATCTGCTGTCATTACAATGGAACGAGGCTATTCAAAATGGTGTTGAAATCACTGAAGAAATTAAAATTCCATTTGATAGAGAGGAAAAGAATTTTCATAGGCAGAAAAAGTGGTATTACAGAGCTTCTATGGGGTATCTTCTGTTAGAAGTAGGTCAGCTATTTATGCTTCACCTAATGGATTTTTATGAAATAGCAGAAGGTTTTCTTTATGCGGAGGATAGAAATGAACTTTTGATGATTCTCTGTCTAGTAGATATTGGAGGACTATTTTATTTCGGAAAAAAACTATTGAAAACCATAAAGATTTACTTAAAATACCGAGATGTGACGAAAGATCTACAGCAAATTGGAAATGCTCTTTTACGCTCTTTGATTCAAACGAAAATCTTTTACTCTAAATCTGAGGAACTATCTGTAAAAACGTTTGTCAATGATTATGGGGAGGCATTTTGCTATTTAGAAGGAGGAAGTAGTTTTGAGAAAAACACTTTCGTAAATGCATTGGAAGAAATAATTAATCCCATTCAAAACCCTAGGTATATTGTGGAGCGAGCACACCAACTTTGGGCATTCTTTACTCAAAAAGATTACCATGCAGTACCCGAACAATTAGGAAAGAAAAAGAAAACGGCAACAATTTTCCATAAGTATTGGAATAAATATGTTAATGAGTCAGAGTTGTATTTTACAAGAAATATTGAGGGACGAAAACGATTACTGAAGTTTAGATTCAATTCTTTGTCTTCGGAATTGTCTGAAAAGGCAGAAAGAGTGAGCAGATGGAAATAAATTAGGCTTTATTGGCGGGTAATAAATCAGGAATATGTCTCATAATGAATTCGATGAGCCTTGTTGGCTTTTTACCCGTAATTTTTTCATAATTAGGATAAATCTCTTGTTTGTTATCTAGATTTTCAAGAAACATAAAAACAAGTAAAATACTGATTTCTCTGTATTGAAGACCTTTTCTTTTCAAAGAGAGGATAAACTCTATTAGAGTGGAATTATAAACGACATCTTTTGGAAGAGATGCCGTAAGTTTAGCTGTCACCTCCATAAAGTTTTTATTCTCATTGCCCATCAAAGGGATCGTTTGATTTTTATATTCATCAAACTTATAGATTAAATTAACGATAGCATCGCCTGCATTTCGTGCATCTATCCAATTGAACTTTTTACTCAAATGTGGAATGGCGATTTTTTGATCCTCTTGTATTTCCTTTTTGAAAAAAGTAGTCAAATTTTGCATGAAATAAGTAGCCTGCACAATGATGTAATCCATACCACTCTTACGTACAATTTTCTCTACTTTATGATGGGGAAGGATAAAACTGTATCGACCTCTATAAACAGAGGAGAAAATAACTTCGGATATACCAGAGGATTTACAAGTCTCCAGAAAGGTGCGGTAGGAGTGCTCAAAATGTGGTACATTTCGAGGTATTATCAAAAAGACAGTATCTATATCGACTAAAGCTTCTTGAAATGTCGAGCTATCATTAAAATCAAGATAACGGTACTCTGCGTCCTGTTGAGGTAAATTGGGATCATGTCTTTGTCCAACTACAATTTTTGTTTGCGTATGACGAGAAAGATAACGAAAAACTTCTTTTCCGATAATACTGTTTAAACCAGTTATTAATACCTTTTTCTTCATTTTAGTTGAATAAATACATCAATCAATGACAAAAATAGAGAGTCTTGTATAAAAATCGTAATTCATTAACCGATATAAACACCTTCTTTAAAAACATTCGGAAAATAGTGTTTGTCATTGAGAGGTAGAAAGTTGTTTATTGATTTTCAGTTTTCTATATAAAAAGGAGAGCAAATATTTATCTACCCTCCCTTTTGTAATACTATTTTAAAGCATTCAATAAAATCTCAACAGGGTGCAAGGCATCTCTTTCTGTACCATCTTTAATTTGATGTCTACAACTTGTACCTGCTGCTGCAATAATTACATCGTCATCCAGCTTTCGGATAGTAGGGAATAATACTAATTCTCCAACATCCATAGAAACTTTATAGTGCTCTTTTTCATAACCAAATGAACCGGCCATACCACAACATCCTGATGGGATGATCTGTACTTTGTAGTTTTTAGGTAAGCCCAACATCTGCTTTCCTGTCACTTGAGTACCTGTTGCTTTTTGCTGACAGTGCGTATGAAGTTTTACTAACTTCTCTTCCTCTGTAAACTGATCTGAAGTGATTTTACCTGCTTTGATTTCTCTAGCAATAAACTCATCAATCATCAATGCATTTTTTGCCAAGTTGGCAGCATCTTCTTTTTGATGTGCGTGCACCAAGTCTGGGTATTCATCACGGAAAGCCATAATAGTAGAAGGTTCAATACCTATAAGCGGAGTTTCCTCAGAAATATAAGTTTTCAACATGTCCACGTTTTGACATGCTAAATCTTTTGCTTCTTCCACAAAACCTTTTGATAAGAAAGTTCTCCCACTCTCTACGTGAGGTTGCCACTCAACTTCATAACCCAACTTCTCCAATAAAGTAATGGTTTTTAAACCAATAGGAGTGTCGTTGTAGTTGGTGAACTCATCACAGAAAATATATACTTTACCTTTTGTCGCTTTCTTAGGTGTATATTTTTTCAACCAACTCTTGAAAGTATGTTTGTGCACTTTCGGAATTGATCTTTCAGGAGCAAAACCAGTGATTGATTTGAAAATACCTCCTGTCAATGGGTTGCTTGTCATCCAGTTAAACAAGCCGGGTGTAAGCATTGCCATTTGAGTTAAACGAGGGAAGTAGGCAATCATTTTAGCACGCAATGGAGCTCCATTCGCTTTGTAGTATTGCTGTAAGAATTCTGCCTTTAGCTTTGCAATATCTACGTTAGAAGGACACTCTGATTTACAACCTTTACATGATAGACAAAGGTCCATCACTTCATAAATCTCATCGTGATTGAAACGGTTGATTGTATAAGGAGCTCTTAAATATTCTCTTAGAATGTTGGCTCTGGCACGAGTGGTATTTTTCTCGTTTCTAGTTGCCATATAAGAAGGGCACATTGTTCCACCTGTAACTTCCGTTTTTCTACAAGCACCAGCACCGTTACAGAATTCAGCCGCTCTGATGATACCTTGAGAAGCACTGAAGTCTAATGTTGTCTTAATTTCTGGTGTTTCAATGCCTGGCATAAAACGAAGACTCTCATCCATTGGAGGAGTATCAACAATTTTATTAGGATTGAAAACGTTATGAGGGTCCCAAGATCTTTTGGTAGCTTCAATCAGCTTAAAGTTCTTTGAACCGACCATATATTCAATAAATTCACCTCTTAGACGACCATCTCCATGCTCTCCACTTAGTGAACCTCTGTATTTCTTCACAAGTTTGGCAATTTCATCGGCAATGACCTTAAACATTTTATTACCGTCTTGGGTCTTTAAGTCCAACACCGGTCTAAGGTGTAACTCTCCTGATCCTGCATGTGCATAATGCACGCAGAAAAGGTCATACTTTTTCAAGATTTCATTGAAATCTGCAATGTATGCCGGAAGATCTTCTACGTCTACCGCTGTATCTTCGATAACAGGAGCAGCTTTAGGGTCACCTGGTACATTAGACAGCAGTCCAAGTCCAGCTTTACGCAAGTTCCAAACTCTTTTTACATCTTCTCCTTCTACCAGTTTGAAGAAATGTCCCATACCTGCCTCCTTGTAAGCAGCCTCTAATGCTGCAGCATCTGCACGCATTTCTTCCACAGTATCTCTTGCTATTTCTGTCACTAACACTGCTGCAGGATCTCCCTCTAAGAAGAACCTATTCTGACGGTGTTCGATACTGTTTTTAGTACAATCCAATATATATTTATCCATTAATTCAACCGCAGTAGGGTTGAATTTTAATGAAATAAGGTTGGCTTTTAAAGATTCATCAATTGAATCAAATTGTGCACATAACACTCCTTTGTATTTTGGAGGGGTAGGATTACAATGCATTTTGATTTCAGTAATGAAAATTAATGTTCCTTCAGATCCAGCAATTAACTCACAAAAGTTAAAAGGTTTTCCTTCTGGATTGAAAGGTTGCATCAAGGCTAGTAAATCAATAGCATAGCCTGTATTTCTTCTAGGAATAGAAGGTTTAGGGAACTCTTTGGCAATTTCAGCTCTCACTTCTTCAGGGAGAAGCATTTCTTTAACCTCTTTGTACAATCTACCTTCTAGATTGTCTTGTTGAGTTTTTGCTTCGAATTCTTCTGGAGTAACAGCTTTAAAAACAGCTTCAGATCCATCACTCAAGAAGCCTCTTACTTCGATAAGGTGATCTCTAGCAGATCCATACTGTACTGAGTTAGAGCCACATGAGTTGTTTCCTACCATACCTCCAACCATTGCTCTATTGGCTGTAGAGGTTTCTGGACCGTAAAACAAGTCAAAGTCTTTAAGGTGTTTGTTCAGTTCATCACGTATTACACCAGGTTGTAGCCTTACCCAGCCTTCCTCTTTGTTGACTTCAAGAATTTGAGTGAAAGTTCTTGAAACATCCACAACAATACCATGACCAACAACTTGTCCAGCTAATGATGTACCTGCAGTTCTTGGAATTAGAGATGTGTTATGTTGGTTAGCAAATGTGATAAGCGTTTTGATGTCTTCCTCATCTTTTGGAAAAGCGACAGCCAAAGGAAGTTCACGGTATGCGGAGGCGTCTGTGGCATACAGTGTTTTCATTACATCATCATAATGTAATTCTCCTTTAAGTTCTTGACTTAAACGCTGAAGTAGTGCCTTTCCTATGTTCACTTTTGCTGTCATAATCTAATATTTTGAAAGTTTGAAACACAAAACAGATTCTTTGAACCTATTTTACTTAAAAGTTGTTAGTTCCCTTTGTTTAATTTTTTAAACCAAAATTGTTCAATTGAGCTAATTAAGAGAGTTCTTTAAAATAAATGTTACTTTTGAACTCATGCTTGATTGCAAATATAATATTCATAGATGAATTATGTTCAATAAAATAGATTTAGTATTTTGTAAAAAGGAATAGGATATTTCCTATATTTGGCATTATTTTTTCATTTTTTGCTTTGTAAGTAAAATTTATGAAGAAACTCTAGCGTTGTTAAAACAGTATATTATATAATAAAGGACTTTTTTTAATCTTAAGTTTTAAATTTTTAGATGAACTTGATACAAAACATATTTGCTAGCTTATTGATGTTTTCCATTTTATGGTTAATCACCCCTGCTATGTCTTATGCACAGTATTATGATGATTCTGAAATGCTAGAAGACCCATTGGTAAAGCCTCAAATTTGGAAACAGCTAAAAGAGCGTCCTCAAGATGAATATTTGTGGGCCAAATACTTTGGTAAAGACCTTTTTGATATTACACCTGAAGAATATCAGATGTATGAAGTATTGAAATCAGATTTGATGAATTCTGATAAAAGCTACTTAGAGGAGGTAGAAAAAGCAAAGTTGGAGCGAAAAATGGCACAACAAACTTTTTCTCAAAGTGATTATGATCAATGGACCAAGAACATCAGTTTAAATTTTGGCCAAATTGAAGTTTACTTTACAGAACGCTTCTCCGCAATGGGAAGTGAGTATGTATCTTATTACGAATTATATCCCAACGAAGATTATAACCTTACCAAATGGGTAGACGAACATGAAGCCCGATTGAAAGAGTTAGAAGAGTTAAAAGCAATCAACGAAGGGAATTACAAATAAAAAAATGCTGATTATTTCAAAGTGTAAATAATCAGCATTTTTATTTTTATCTCCATTCTACAACATGACCTCTATCTCTGGTCAGTAGTTGTTCCGGTATATTTTCTTTAATGCTTTCAGAGAGCACTTTGATAAGGCCTGCTTTTGCATAATTCCTTGCATAAATTAGACTTACTTCTCGCATTGGTCTTTCATCAACAAAAGTTCTAATTCGATCTTTAGCATCCTCAGGCAATTCATCTACCGCCAACTCTGGAAGTAATGTAAAACCTCCTTCTTTATCCACCAAACGAATCAATGTCTCTAATGATCCACTTTCATAAGAAATAGGAAGAGTACTATTCATCTTATTCGTGCTTTGATACGAACATAGGTTGATTACTTGATCTCTAAAACAATGTCCTGCACTCAAAAGCCATATATCAGGAGAAGTCAGATCAGCAATATTAACTTCTAATTGTTGTTCAAACTTGTAGTCAGGGTTCGTATAAACTACAATATCTTCATAGAAAAGAGGCTCTTCAGTGATGCCAGGCTCATGAATTGGGGTTACTAACAAACCAACATCAATCACATCATCATTGATCGCCTTAATGATTTGTTCTGATTGAAGTTCCTTGATGTTTAATTGTAAGTGAGGAAATTTTCTTGAAATAGAGCCAACAAAAAGTGGAATTAAGTAAGGAGCTAATGTTGGAATAATACCAATTTTAAGGTCACCGCTGACCTCACCTTTATAATCCAGAATTAGGTCATTTACTTTTTGTGCTTCCTTTAATACAATCTTACCTTGATCAATTATTTTTCGACCAACATCAGTAGGGATAATAGGTTGTTTTCCTCTGTCAAAAATAATGACATCGAGCTGTTCTTCTAGCTTTTTGATTTGCATACTCAAAGTCGGTTGAGTTACAAAACAAGCGTCTGCTGCAGCTGAAAAACTTTGATGCTGTTCAACTGCAATTATATATTCAAGTTGTGTAATTGTCATCTGTTTATTGTTTAGTCAAAAATACCAACTTCCTTTCAAATTGAGATAAAGATTTTGAACTTTGATAAAACAAATAATTATTTTTTTAGTTAATAAATGCAGAACAAGAAAGAATAAAGATGCATTTTTAGTTCGTTAAAGTTTGTTTGAAATTGTTTAAACATAATATGTGATAATGAGTTTAAACTATTTTAGAATGTTTTTAGATAATAGCTTCATCTCTCGTAACTTTGTGAATTGAAATTTGGTACGTATTTTTCATTTAGCAAACTTCTATTATGAAGCACTACAGTAAAAGATGAAAGTAACAGTATCACGAAAAGCACATTTTAATGCGGCTCACAGGTTGCACAACGAACAACTCTCCGACGAAGAAAACCGAAGAATGTTTGGCAAATGCAATAATGCGTATTATCATGGCCACAATTATAATCTCACCGTAAAAGTCACGGGTGAGATTGATCCAATCTCTGGATATGTAATTGATATGAAAATATTGAAAGACATTATTCAGGAACATGTGTTGGATTACTTAGATCATAAAAATTTAAATGAAGAGGTAAAAGAGTTTTCTTCTTTAAATCCAACTGCAGAAAATATTTGTGTAGTAATCTGGAATATTCTTAGAGATCAGTTAGATGACAAATTTGCCTTAAAAATTATTTTGTATGAAACAGAACGGAATTTCGTGGAATACCCTTCAGCCTAAAGAAGTGGAGATTTACAACGAAAATATAATAGATGAAATAGGTGATAATCATATTGGTACATCTCATGATACACCTATGAAAGAAGGGGCATTTGACCTTTCTGATGAGGAAAAAGTGAAAAAGATTTCTTCTCGTTTTAGAGAAATTATGGATATTTTAGGTTTAGACTTAACAGATGACAGCCTTAGCGGTACACCTGACAGAGTCGCTAAAATGTATGTGAAAGAAATTTTTAGTGGCTTAAACCCCAAAAACCGTCCAGATATTAAGCTGTTCGACAACAAGTACAAGTACGATGAAATGTTGATTGAGAAAAACATTCATTTTTACTCGAATTGCGAACATCACTTTGTGCCAATCATTGGTTTTGCACACGTAGCTTATATTTCAAATGGAAAAGTAATTGGTTTATCTAAAATCAATAGAATAGTCCAACACTATGCTAAAAGACCTCAAGTACAAGAACGTTTAACAGTTCAAATTGCAGAGGATTTAAAGAAAACTTTAGGAACCGAAGATGTTGCCGTTTTAATTGACGCAAAACATTTGTGTGTTTCAATGAGAGGTATTGAAGATACATACAGTGCTACTATTACATCTCACTTTGGTGGGAAATTCAAAGAAGAGGCTACTAGAAAAGAATTCTTGGATTTAATTCCTAAGTCTTCAGAGTAGCTTTATCATTGTAGCTATTACTTATAAAAATTACGCAGGAGGTTACTTTATATTTTAAGGTAACCTCTTTTGATTTACGGCTTTTCCTTTTATTTTTAATAAGAGCAAAAGTATTTTTTGTTCCAGAACCCAAATTAAGTACTAAGTCAAAAATAAATCATAGTTTATTTAGAATTTGTACTTATATACTTCTCTCACCAAAGCAAAAATCAAATATAATGAGACATAAACTACTCTTCATTTTTACCTTTTTACTTCTATCAAATTTATCAAATGCCCAAATTCATTTTGGAATTGGTGGTGGAGGATCTTCGGGAGTAGGGGACTTGTCACCTTTTTCTAGTGCCGGTTTTTCCGCCTATATTGAGTTAAGTTATAATGTAAATGATAGGTTTGACGCAGTGCTTGTAGGACATGTCAATGGTTTGGCTGCAGTGCCTTTTGATATTTCATTGTCTCAAGCATGGTATCAAATTCCTATACTCATAGAAGGAAGGTATTATTTTAATTCAAAAGAGGGAGAAACAACTTTTCATCCTTATGTACAAGGAGGTATTGGTGCCGTGAGGTCTTATTATTTAAGATCAAAAAGTCACAATTTAGACCCGGAAGTGCTAGACAAGTTTTGGAATTTTGGAGCGAGAGTAGGTGTAGGTACTTTAATTTCAATCTTTAATGTACAATTGAACTATAATTATGGTGGAAGTTATAATGGTAATACATTGACTGTGATGGATTTATCACTAGGGCTGCGTTTTTAATATAGAGCTATAAGTTTAGTATATAAAAAAGAAGCACGCATCTTCACATGAAAATGCGTGCTTCTTTTTTATTGTATGTAAAATCTAAACTCCGAAATGGTTGATGACCATTTTTTTTGTATAGATACTTTTTCCATTTTCCTCAATGACAAGCATATAAGTACCAGTTGGCATTAAGCTTACGTCAAAGCTAGAAACTTGATGGCTAATGGCGTTCTTGTTATCGATCACTGTCGAAAGGCCGCTTTCAAGATTTACTAACTTATAAGTAACATCAGTATACTCATTGTTTTTAAAATCAATATGAAATTGAGTATTGGCAGGGATTGGATATACATTAATAGGTTCTTTTTCAGATTTGCTATCTTCATTGATTGAATTAGCATTAGATGCAAAACCCATTAATAATAATACAAATACAAATAAAATGTTTTTTAAATTCTTCATAAGTAAATCCCTTATTAATCAGAAAACTAGAGTATTACTTTAGTTTACGGGAATACAGGAAAAAGTTAATCATCATTTTATTTTATTCACAAAAAGTATCTATTACTTATTTTCCTCTTCTTCTACCAATATAGCCTGACTGTTTCTGATATTACCCTTACTGTTGGTAGAATGAATAATGACGTTTCCAGTGTAAATGAGCATATCATTGAGTGTTACTTTTAGGATGTAAGCACCGGCAGGGTAGTGGTGTACATCAAAAATAGCCTTATTTCCTTCAATTTTTGGTTTGATATCCCATATCGACTCATTTTCAGTATGATGAAGTTTAATATCGATACGGTCATCTTCTTGCGCTTGGAAATCAATCTTTAAATAATAATTCGTAGGGTTAGGATATACTTTTTCAATGCCAAATTCCTCCTTGTCAGAATGATTGGCTAATAGTTGTCTACACCAGATAAATTCTTCACCATTTTGCTGCACTGTTCTTAATCGATAAAACGTGTTTTTATCTTTGTCAAATGTAGCATCTTGTAGTTCATATGGGTTTTCAGAGACTGATTTACCATTAGCATTGACTCTACCCAATTCAGTGAAATTTTCTCCATCATTTGACTTCTCAATGATAAAGTGACTTGAATTCCGTTCAGATGATGTCTCCCAGTAAACAAAAGTAATGTCGTTCTCCACCTCTATATCAAAGTACTCCAATATGGTAGGTAGTTTTAAATGGTAAGCTGTAATTTGACTACAAAACTCCCCATTTCCCTGACATTCAGATGTTGTGATTTTTGTTAAATCACCCAATATATTTTCTCTGTATTTATTTTTTACAACTAAATCACTTTGAATATGAATCTTGGCGTTGTCGCCTATTTGTAGCTGTGCTTTTTTATCTAAAAAGTGAATATTGAGATAAGTAGAAGAAATATGTCCTTTCAATTCAGCGATATAATTGTCAATCTTTAAGAATATCTCATGTGCATCAATACTACCTATTTCTCTGACGGAAAATTCACCGTCAGACGCACTTATTATGGCTTTTTGAACCTTAAGCTTTCCTTCTATTACCAAAGAACACTTGGGGTTGATGGTGAGTGTGTTGGTAATGAAAATACTGCCATGATTCGTAATGACGAATTCGGCACCATTTGAAACATCAATTGCCCCCACCACTAACTTTTCAACATCTAAGTTGAAGTCAATGATAAAGGATTTATTTTTTACGAGTATGATACTTTCTTCAGAAGGGACAACTTTTGGTGACCAGTTATTGGGATTTTCCCATTGTTCAATACTCGTATACCTTTCCAATTCGGGTTTGATACTCGTATAAGAATGAATTAATGGCGTAGCAAAAGTAGTAGTTGTTATACTAAAAATTAAAATAAAAAGAGTAGAGACTGATTTCATGATTCTGGCTTAGTTTAAAAAAAAACTAATAGTTACTTTTTGTTGATTCAATATCGATTTGGATACATAAGTACGACATCAAAAATAGTTCATTATTGATTCTTAATTATTTTTTTATGAAAATAAATACGACATAGGGTTTAACGGTGATATTATTTAGATCTTTTCGAAGTTAATAATCAAAAAAATAGTAAGAAACAGTGTAATGTGATTTTGATTTTGTGCTTACCTATATTAAAATACTCAATATTTTTATTAAAAAGTTAATAGATTATCAGAACCTTATTAAAATGATATTGAAAATTAAATATGTGCAATGCTCATCCTCTCAAAGGTTAAAGGATACCTTCATCCGCAAAGCTGAAATAGTTATCATTGGCAAAAATGATATGATCTAACAACGGAATTTCTAAAAACTGCCCTCCTTCTTTAATCTTCTTGGTCATCGAAATATCTGCTTGACTTGGTTTAATTTGACCTGAAGGGTGATTATGAACTATTATTATTGAACAACCTTGATGGGATAAAGCTTTCTGGAAAATAATTTTTGGATCGGCTACTGTTCCGGTCATTCCTCCCATGCTCACCTTCTCAATATTTTTAATGTGATTGGATCTTGTAAGAATAATAACCCATAACTCTTCATGATTGAGGTCTAATAAATAAGGAGTAATAAAACTGTAAATATCCTTGGAGCATGTAATCCGAGTTCTTTCCTTCTTTTTAGTTTCTTTTCTTCGTCTCCCCAATTCCAAAGCAGCGATAATGCTTATCGCTTTTGCATCTCCTATGCCATTGATACTCTTTAAGTCTTCAATACTAAATTGAGCCAAAGCATTTAAGTCGTTATTTCCTTTATTAAGAAGTAGTTGAGCAACTTCTATGGCTGAAAGTTTTTTTGATCCTGAACCTAATAAGATCGCGATGAGTTCTGCATCTGAAAGGGTATGCCTTCCTTTAAGTTGTAATTTTTCTCTAGGTCTATCTTCTTCAGCGAGGTGCTTGATCGTTAGCTTTTCTTCTTGTATCATAATTAGTAATAGTTAGTGTGATGAATCAATTAAGAGTTGCTAATATAAAACAAAAGAGGTTATCATTTATATGATAACCTCTCCCAGTATGAAATGAAATGAAATAAATTATTACTTATATTTTTAATCTAATTTTGATATCTCTAATTATAGGATTGAGAATGAATCTGAGTAAGATACTCCGTCAATGATTAATTCTGCAGTGTATGTTCCTGTAGGTAATGTTGAAAGGTCAAAACGTTTTACGTTTTTCGCTCCAGCTACAAATCTTGAATTGTAAACTATATCTCCGTCAGTAGTGTATAATTTCACTTTAACGAAACCTTCAACGTCTTTACCTAAAATGATATTTAGGTTTTCTTTCGCTACAGAAATTTTGAATTTTTGGTTTGAAGAAGCCAATTGGTAATTCATCATAACAGCTGTATTTGAAGGTGTTACAAAAAATTCTCTAACTAACATTTTATCTTCAAAATTCATTTTGAATGTATATTTTCCTTCAGGTAAACTTTTGAAATTAATATCTTCTTTCACTTTTCCTGAAGCTATAACTCTTTTTGATGTATATACTTTACCAGAAGCATCTTCAATTGTAAAGTTAATTTCTTCGCCTTCTAAATTTTGGAAAATAATTGAAGCTGATGTTCCATCTTCTGAAGCTTTGAAGAAATATGAAATTCCATTAAATGGTAAGTAGTAATCTTTAGCTGATAAACTAAGGGTAACTAATAATGCAGCAAATAAGGTAGTGATCTTTTTCATAGTATGTATTATTTAATTTATGTTTTTTCTGTTTTGATTACATTACAAAGGTGATTGATTATTTTCTTTTGTCAAAATCAAAATCGTCAAAATTAATTAAGTGTATTTGTGTATTTTAATATTTAAAAGTTTTGTATTAGATACGCTTAATACATTTTTTGTCATTAAGTGTAAGTTGATCCTTGTACAACGTTGGGAGGATATGGATTAATGGGGAAGTATGTTTGTAAAGTGTATCACGGTACACTTCTAAATATTTCTTCAAATAAAAAAATGTTAAAAATTATTGTTAATATTTAGTTCATATATAATGCTGTTTACCTGTATGTAAATAATTGAAAACTAAATATTTACGCAGTATTAAAGCTGCTTTTTAGCAGGTTTTAATTTTTCACTTTCATCATATTATAAACCAATAGAGAGAATGACCGAAACTTATTGAAATAAGTATTGTAAAGCAGGTTTTTGATCAGATTTTACGAATCTGATATGAATCGATAGAATGCAAGAAATACTGATGTTAGTGTGTCGAAATTCTAAAATGAAGATAGAATAGGTAACAAAAAAAATAGTCTAAACTCAATACCCAATAAGGTATTTATAGAAACCGAAGAATTCCCTAAATAATGAATAAAAATCCCTCCATTCAAAATAGTTTGGACTGGCTGCTGAAATATTCTCAATCCCCACTTTTTTAAATGCTAATTTACATCTTGTGATGTGGCTAAACTGAGAAACAACAACTACAGATTTACTGTTTGGAACTAATTTCTTAAAATTAACAGCAGTGAGCCAAGTCGTATTTCCAAAATCATCAATGATGATATCTTGTTGAGGTACTCCTTTTTGAATAAGATATTCAGCCATTTTCTGGGCTTCATAATGTCCTTCTTTACCTAATCCACCACTTACTACTATTTTTTGCACAAGCCTTTTGGTATAAATTTCGAATCCTTTGTCTACTCTAGCTTGTAACCTCTGAGAGAGTGTACCATTTTCATTTACCTTGTTTCCTAATATCACCGCAAACTCTGATGTGCGGGGTTGTGCACTGATTCCATCCACTATGATGAATACCTCGTGAATAATAAACCAGAAAAATGATAACAAAGTGATGATTTTAAAATAGCCTAACATGTATATAGGAAGTCGTATTTTAGTTTGTAAGTACAGTACTTTAGTTTTGAAACTTAGGTCTGTTCGATATTAAATATAAAGGATTAACCTCTTATTCTAAAAGCGATTCCAATAAATGGATAAAGTAAAGAGAATTCTTTTGTATAGTTTTCAGTCAAGTGTTTTACAATCGAATAGTACAAACAAAAAAAGAGGTTGCCACTGAATGACAACCTCTCCCAGAAAGTATGAAATGAAATAAATTATTACTTATATTTTATAAACTAATCTTTATGTCTTGATTATAAGATTGAAAATGAATCAGAGTAAGAAACTCCGTCAATAATCAATTCTGTAATATATGTACCTTGCGGTAATTTAGAAAGGTCGAAACGTTTGATGTTTTGAGCACCAGCCATGAATTTACTATTGTAAACTGTTTCACCTTTGTCTGTGAATAATTTAATTTTCACAAACCCTTCAACACTTTTACCTAAAATGATATTTAAGTGTTCGTCGATTACTGAAGTTCTAAATTTTTGAGTTGAAGATGCTAAATGGTAATTCATCATTACTGCACTTTTAGATTCAGTAACGTAAAAATCTCTTACTAGCAAATTGTCTTCAAAAATCATTTTAAAAGTATATTTTCCTTCAGGTAAACTCTTAAAATTGATATTTTCTTTTACTTTTCCAGAAGCAATAACTGTTTTATCAATATAAACATTACCAGCTTCGTCTGATAAAGTAAAATTAATTTCTTCACCTTCTAAGTTTTCAAAAATTAATGAAGCAGATGTTCCATCTGCAGAAGCTTTAAAGAAATATGAGATGCCGTTAAATGGTAAATAATATTCTTTTGCTGTTAAACTAAATGATACTATTAATGCCGCGAATAAAATTGTAAACTTTTTCATAGTATATGTATTAATGTTTCTTTATTTCTGTTTTGATTACATCACAAAGGTGTGTGATTATTATCTATTGTCAAAATGTGAATAGTCAAAATTTATAAAGTGTAAAAATGCTATTTTATATTATAAAGTTTTGTATGAGATACACTTAATACTTTATTATTCATTAAGTGTAAGTTGATCCTAGAACATCATAAGGAGGATATTTATAATGCAGTAACTTTGTTTGTAAAGTGTATCAGCATACACTTAAAGAGAAAAAAATGAATAAAAAAATGTTAAAATTTTTCATTTACATTTTGTTTACATTTTTACGGTAACTTATTCATTTTGAAGGCTTAGCTGATAATGGGATTCGGCATTTTAAATCACTACTGATTTAAAAAGTATTATACAGTATTTGAAAGTTAAAACAGTGGGTTTGAATAAATAGCAAAATCATTACTAATTACACTGTAAACTTAATTTCCGTTAATTAATATTACTCCTTTTATGAAGGATTAATGGTAGTGTATTGTGGTTCGCGAGGACGTTGCAATGCAACGTCCCTACAGAACTGCTGTTTAGAAAATTATCATAAAACCTTTGTCTTTTAACATGTAATTAGACCATCATTTAGTAGTATCTCCCTCGG
>NZ_JTAM01000018.1 GCF_000812565.1 Flammeovirga sp. OC4
AGTGTAAACACCTGGACTGGTGTTACAATATCTAATTTTAGAGTGACTACTCTTAAAATATTTGGAAAAAACTTGACAAACTTGCCTAGCTCATTTGGTGATCTTGATGAAATCAGAAATCTTGAAATATATAGAAACCCTATTCAGTATCTACCAGAATCTATTGGTAATCTTCAAAAAATGGGAGTGCTTATTGCCAGTATTATGGACCTAAAAGCTGTACCAGAATCTTTAAAAAAGATTAATATTGGATCTTATTTCCTACAAGATAATAACTTAGGCTACTCGGCTTTTGAAGGTATGATCAGAATACCAGGAAGTTATGGGGCACAAGGAAACATTTCAACTGATACTACTATACTTTATCAGGATAATTACATTTTAACTGCTCCAGACTCTGCAACTAATAATGTATACCAATGGTACAAGGATGGAAATATAATTAACAGTGAGAACAATAGATCTATTAATATCAATTCTGACGGAATTTACTTCTGTACAATAACTAACTCTGATTTCCCTCAGATTAACTCAATAAACACTGGAACTTACAATATGATTAATACAAGACCTTCCTTACAAGATTCACTAGCCTTGTTATCATTAAAATCATCAAACCCTAAAGTTAACCTTAATTGGAGTTCATCCCTACAAGTTGCCGAGTGGGATAGCGTAACTCATTCAGGGTTTCCAGGAGATCCAGTTTCTGCAGTTAAATTAGATAATATTGGATTAACAAATATCCCTTCTGATTTCACAAATAACGGGGCCTTATTAAACCTAGACACCTTTGATATCTCAAAGAATCAATTAACGTTCTATGACCTCTACAATGCTCAAGCCATTATTAATCAAGATGCAGAGTATATTGATTATTCTAATCAAGCTACTATTGGTGAAGAGCAGGCCTTCGCATTTTCAAATAATGAAATAACGCTTACAATAGACCCTTCAATACAAGATGTTAGAAATAATTATCAATGGTATAAAGATAAAATAATCATAGAGGGAGCTAATTCTTCAACTTATACGACATCTGAAGTTGGTCAATATTACTGTGCTGTTACCAATAATGATTTTAGAGATTTAACACTACAATCTGCCCTCTCTTATATCTATAGTGAAAGTGACTTTATGAGTGATTCTACTATTATTGCATCTATTTATACTGACCCCAGAAATAATGGAAATTTATTAGATTGGGATTTAACAAAACCAATTACTGAATGGTCAGGAGTACAACTTGTGGGAGGTGTTGGAAGAGTTCAAGGGCTAATTTTGGAGGGTAAAAAGTTAAATGCTTTGCCTGATAATATTGGTGAACTCGCTCAATTGGAAACACTGGATATTGGTAATAATGCTATATCTACCATTCCGCCAAGCGTTGAAAGTTTACAAAAGTTGAAAGTACTTAAAATCAGTAGTAATGGCATCAGTACTATTATTGATGGCATTTATAATTTAGAAAACTTAGAAGTGCTAGATATTCAGGGAAACAATCTTCATTTGTTAGATGAAAAAGTAAACGGGTTAATAAATTTAGAACTCGTCCAAATGCAAAACAATTATTTCACCTTTGACGATATTGGCCGTATTCCTCAAACTTCTCAAAAAGAATATAATCCTCAGGGCATTGTTGGTGAAGAGCAAAGAATAGCAACTTCTGGTAATATTACAATTCAAATAGATCCTACCATTGATCCTGAAGTAACCTCAAATCAATATCAATGGTTCTATGAAGGAGTTTTGATTCCTGGAGCAAACGAAAGAGAATACTTTGTAAGTTCTGAATTTGGAGAGTACGTATGTGAAATTAGCAACCCCAACTACAGTGATTTAACATTAACTACTGCAAGTGTTTTTGTTGTAATTGGCACCACAAACACAGCAGATTCTTTAGTTTTGAATAGTATTAAAGAGCTTAATGTAAATAATACGCTAAATTGGTCCAGTGATGATCCCGTTGGGTTATGGGAAGGAGTTAAAGTTGATGGCTATACTGCAAGGGTTGTTGAGTTAGATATTTGGAATAAAAACATAGATATACTTCCTGTTGATTTTGCTACACTTGATGCATTAAAAAGCGTAAACATTAGTGCGAATAATCTCTTTGAATTACCCGATGATATTGGAGATCTTGAACCTAGTTTAACCTACTTCAATGCTTCTCAAAATCACCTCACTTTTGCTGAATTAGATAAAGTAAGGTTAAGTAATTCAAATCAAAGAATCAATTTTGTGTATGGTAATCAAAAGTTAGTGGGTGTAGCTGATCTAACAATCACTTTGGAAAATGGGGTAAATTACCTAGAAGTTCCAAAGCAAGATCAAACTGAAAATGATGCCTACCAATGGTATTTCAAAGGCAGTCCTTTAGAGGGTGAAACCGCTGATTCTTTAAGAGTCAATAACATCGGAGAATATAACTATACCATTACCAATTCTCATTATAAAGATATTGTTCTCACTTCCTTTCCTATTCTTGTGGATGGGGTAACGGGTATTAAAAATCCTATTGCTAGCAAAATATCTGTTTACCCTAATCCAACGGATAGTGATATTAATGTTCAAACTTCTGAGGATATAAGGATTTTAGAAGTAAGTGTTTTTGATGTTACTGGTAAAGAATTTAAGGTAGAAAGTAGAGCGATCTCAGGGTATAAATGGACTATTGATATGCAAGATATTCCTAGTGGGATGTATTTGGTAAGGGTGAATACAGATAAGGGGACTGCTGCTATCAAAGTATCGAAGAGGTGATATTTTTCATCATTAGCCCATGATTTAATCATGGGTTAATGAGACAGTTGTAAATGTAGCTATTCCACATTCCAGATGTTTCATAGACCCATAATTGAAATTATGGGCTTTTGGGAAGATATCTCGTTTACCAACTTTTGATGGATAACTTATAAGAAGTTAGATAAATGAAAAAATTGTAAATCATTGAAGCATATCAAGATTCTAATGAAAATCATAAAGTGGAATAGCTTCCCAAAAGCCCATGACTTCGAGTCATGGGACTCGGTATTTTACATTGTGAATTTTTCAAAAAATGGTTCTTGTTGTGGTTCAGTGGTCGTTGCAATACAACATCCCTACACGGCATCCATAAAATCACATTACGGACCACATCACGATACATTTTCTTCATTCTTAACTCTTAACTCAAATAACTTCTTCTTTTTTGATTTCTATTATCCTATCACAATCTTCTAAAGTGCTTAGTCTGTGAGCGATAATGATAATGGTCAGATTAGATTCTGATAGTTTATGAATGGATTCAGTAATTTCTTTTTCTGTTTGCGTATCTAAGGCTGATGTTGCCTCATCAAAGAAGAGAATTTCTGCATCGAAATAGAGGGCTCTTGCGATACCTACTCTTTGTCGTTGTCCTCCTGATAATTTTGTACCATTCTCTCCTATTCTTGTATTTACACCATTTTCTAATTCTTGACTTACCTCATATAGTGATGCTTTTTTTAGTACTTCTTCTAGTTTTTGGTAATCTATATTTTCTTCTTTTACACCGAAGGCTACGTTTTCCGCTAACGATCCATCAATGATATAGACAGATTGTTGTACGTAGCCTACTTTATGATAGAAAGCATCTACGTACTCTTCACCAAAGACTTGATCATCTATAAGGTATTGTCCTTTTGTGACTTTTAGAAAGCCTAATAGGATATTCATGATAGTCGTTTTCCCTGAACCTGATGGGCCTATTAAACCTATAGTTTCACCTTTCTTGATCAGCAAAGAAAATTCTTTGATGATACTTTTTTTATTTGCATCAGGGTATTGAAATTCTATATTATTCAGCTCTAATGAATGTTCAAAAGTCAGCTCTTTTTGAAGTGGTTTTGTGAAATGTGTTTCTTTCTTTAACCCATCTAATACATCAAAAGTCCATTTGTTCTGATTTAAAGCATTCAAATAGGTCATCATTCGATTTATTGATGGCATTACCCTAAATCCTGCAATAGCAAAAACACCCAATAACTGTAACAATTCAATTCTAGATTCTAAGTAATACACTCCATATATATTCATCACCAAAATTGCTAACATCAAAGCACTCTCTATCACTCTTGTAGGAGCTAGATTATAAATATTTGCTTTTATATTTGTATCAACAAGTTCGTCTACATCATCATTCATTCGAGTTCTAAAAAGGTTTTCAGAGCCAGAAATAACAACATCTACATAACCAAAAATACTTTGAAAAATATTTTTATTTAACCTTGGTCCTACTACTTGTCTAGTATTACCAATTTCAAGAGATTTATTACGAACGTATTTATATAAAATAAAGAAAGATGGAATAACAATTAGTGCTAATAATATGAGTATTTTGAAATCGTAAATTGCAATACTAAGCACAATTGATAATAATACGATTATTTCATTTAATATATTCAAAACACCCAAAACTTGCATATTAGCGAATGACTGAGTTGCAGCTTGTACATTACGATGCAAAACATTAGAATTCTGTTCCTTAAAAAACAAAAAACCTTTTCTATAATATATTTGATGAAGTCGTTTAGCAAAGTCACTATATAAACCCATTGCAAATTCACTCTGCAACTTAACAATAAACATCCCGGCTATATTTTTCACTAACACTACAAAAAATAAAATAGAAGTCAGTAAAATGATAAACTGCTTATCATCCGTCAAACCAAATAGATTGTACACCCAGTTGGCCCATGTGTATTTGTTGACTACATCATCTTCTAATAAAACGGCGAAAACGGGGAGCATGGCACTTAAGCCTATTAATTCTAACCCTGAATTAATGAATAAGAGAATGCTGACACCTATAGCTTTTACTTTTTGGTCTTTGGGTAAAACAGAACGAATAAATTGTAAGGTTTGGAAAATGATATTCATATTAAAAAAAGTTCTTCAAGTTATTATTCTTGTTGAATGCGTAGATTATTTGCGTTTGAATACTGTTTAGCGACACAAATATAGAAGAATTGGCTGAAGCAAGGGAATTATAAGTCTAAAATGTATGATTTGGCTAGTTCTTTCTTTTATGATTCATAATTTGATAATATAGCATAAGTACTAAAATGACATAAAATAAGCTACTTATACAATGTTATAGATTTAAAAAGTGAAAGGTCACCCTACCACCCACTTCTTAAACTTTGGTGCCTTTTCTTTTGGAATTACAATTTCCTCCTCTTCCATGTCCTTTAATCTTAATACCCATTTTCCGTTGTAGAATGGTTCAATACTTTTTACAGCATTGACATTCACGATGTATTGACGGTTGACTCTAAAAAAAAGAGTGGGATCTAGTTCGTATTCTAATTTGTCTAAAGTGTAATCGATGGTAATTGTTCCTTTTTGGTCTGTATGTGCAAAGGTGGTTTTATTTTGAGAATGAAAACAGGCGATATCTTTTACGTTTAAAGCTTCCATACTAACAGCTGTATTTCCCCAAATGCGTTTTCTGTAGGCTTTGGACTGCTCTGATACATGCTTTTGAATATTTTTTATTTCTTGTTTAGAAACTATTGGAGTATTCCGATTTTCAAATTTTTGAATGGCTTTTTGTACCCATTTTTCTTCAACAGGCTTCAATAAGTAATCAATACTATTGACTTGAAAAGCTCTTAATGCATATTCATCATAGGCCGTGACAAAAATAATCGGAATGTCTATATCTGTACTTTCTAAAATTTCAAAACTTAAACCATCCGTTAATTGGATGTCCATAAATATGAGGTCGGGCTTCGCTTCTCTTCCTTCAAAAAACTCAAGACTTTCTTCGATGGATTGTAAAGGAAATAAAAACTCCCATTCCGGTCTGATTTCCTGAATTACCTTTTTTAAATAACGTTGAGCGGGGACTTCATCCTCAATTATCAATACTTTCATGCTATGCTTCCTTTTTTAATAATGGAATGGTTACGGAAAAATAATCGTCTGTTTCAATTATATCAATTTGTGCTTTTTTATCCAATGCTTTAAAACTCTCTTTGAGATACGTAAGGCCAATGTTGTAGGACTCTTGCTTCTTTTGTTTCAACTGTTTATTATTCTTTACTCTCACAAAATCATCCTTCATTTCAACTTTGATTTTTAGTGGTTTTCTGAGTGTTGCAACATTATGTTTAAAAGCATTTTCTAAAAGCAATTGAAGGCTTAAAGGTGGTATAATTTTCTGACTATGTTCATCATGAATAGTTAAATTCAATTGAAGTCCCTCTCCTAATCTTACTTGATGTAGATCCAAATAATGTTTCATGGCTTCCCACTCGGTTTCAAAAGTCACTTCGGTGGCCTCTTTGGTCTGCAGGACATACCGGTAAGTATAAGATAAATCCATGGCAAACTTCTTCGCTTGAGCGGGATCGTATTCTATTTCAGAAATAAGTACGTTTAGACTGTTAAAAAGGAAATGTGGATTAAGATGAGCTTGTAAGGCTCGATTTTCTGCTCTTAATTTATCTTGTTTCAATGTTTCTGTTTTAATGGATTCATCTCTCCATTTTCTTAAGAAATCATCTGTGATGGTTAAAGAACAGTAGAGCAATAAAATTAAACTCTGAATAACACCTAGAATCAAGTTATTCTTATTTATGATATGTGGTGAAGGCTTGTTAGAATGTAAATTGGTCGTGATCAGTACTACATAAAAGAAAAGGAAGGCCATCACAAAAAGTGAAACTAATTCTAAAGTCAGTCTATAACTAGGGTTCTTCTTAAAGGGTAATACATTTTCATAAAAGTTGGAAAGGTGTCTTCCCAAGTAGACTACTCCATTAAACCAAATCAAATACAAGTATGTAGAGATATAACTAAATGCATTTATTAGCTTAAAGTCTTCAATTATCGACCAATAGGTAAAGTATAACAACAGTAATGACAATGTTATACTCAATGCAGGTGTCAACCATTTATAATTTCTTTCTAATAGAATCATTATTGATGAACTGTTTATTGAAGTGTATTATTCAGCTTCTCCTCTTAAGTTGCTAAACTTAATAAAATCTCTTATCAAGTACTATGTGGACTTCGTTATCGTCAACTTCAGATCGATATTTATACATTTTTTCTAAGGTATTCTTTCAAGCTTTTTCTCCAAGAAATCATAAATATATGTAATAACTTGTTCATTCATTGTGTAAAAAAAGTGGGAAGATATAATAAAATACCTCCCCTACTTTTTCCTATCGTTAATTGTTTTAGCTGTTAGTTAGCTGTTAAATTTCCCATCGAACGAACGTAATGTGTCCATTGTATCTGAGCCTTTAACTTTGATTGTATATATTCAATGACAGCTTGTTCGAGATATAATTGAGAGTCAATCACCTCTAGTATATCTATTAATCCCTCTTCGAATCTTTCCTCCATAACTGTCGCATTTTGCCTTGCTTTTTCCAATGACATTTTTGCTACAGTATTTTCTCTTAGACTGTTTTGCCAAGCCACTCTTTTTTGAGCGATTTCCAAATCCAAAAGTTCTTTTGTTCTTTCTAATGCGAGTTGTTCATTGTGTACTTTCAATTGTTGACTCGCTACTAAATGATTCTTTCTGCCACCATGAAAAATTGGTATACTCATCGTCAAACCTGCCTGTACATTGGGTACGGCTCCGGGCTGAAAGTTATAGCCAGGGGAAGAATAAGATCCGGTTACAATACCACTCAGTTGAAGGCGGTAGGTACTTTTCACAATATTCATATCCTTGATTCTTTCTTCTACTTTAAACTCCGCTACTTTATATTCAGGTCTGACTGACATTTCCATTTCATGGGTTTGAAAATATTCTAATTCAATAGAATCAATCAAAGTAATCTCGTCTTCAAAAGGTCTTCCTAAAATCCTATTCAAAGACATTTTATATACCTTTAGATCGTTTTCGGCTTGAATAACAGCTAAGTCCGCTCTGTTTACTCTTACCTCTGTCATCAATAAATCACTTTGATCTAAAGTTCCTACTTCTACTTTGTTTTCAACTAAACCTGCTATTCTAGATAAATCACTTTTGTAATTCTTCATTGCAAAGACCAACTCATTCTGAGCCACTGATTGCCAATATTGAAGATCCGTTGCCATGATTACATCTTGGCTGGTGATTTCTAATTGTTCAGAGGCAATTTTGTGCTTGATCTCAGCCCTATTTTTTCGTTCTTGTAACTGCCCCCCTCGGTAAATAGGTTGCGTTAATGTAGTATACAAACCGTATTGATTTTGTGCACCTTGTCCCATCGTTTGACCTGCCAATTCTCCAAATCTTGGATCATCAGGTAAAGTCATTTGCAATGGATTTTGGACATACCAATAATCAGCACTTGCTCCAATTTTAGGCATCAAATTAGCCATTGCAGCTTTGTAGTTTTTATAGCCCATCTCTACTCTATTCTCAGCCATTTTTACAAGCTGTTCGTGCTCTATGGCCTCTTTCCTATATTGCATTAAGAAAGGGTCATTTACTTGAGCTCGTGCATCAATTGCTCCCAAAAATATCAGGAGAAATACGAAGTGTTTTTGTAATTTTTCCATGGATATTATTTGTCTAGTTTGATGTTATAGAAAATAGCATAGAATACAGGCACTGCTATCAATGTCAGGAAAGTAGCGAATCCCAACCCAAATATGATGGTTACTGACATGGCTCCAAATACTGAATCAGGAATCAATGGAATCATACCAAACATAGTGGTGATGGCAGCCATCAATACTGGTCTTGTTCTAGAAATGGTTGAATATATGATCGCGTCAAGATGTGATCTTCCTTCTTTTCTTTGGATGTTCACTTCATCCAGTAATACAATCACATTTTTAATGACCATACCTAAAAGTCCAATCCACCCAATAAAAGACATAAAGTCAAAAGCTTTACCAAGGCCTACTAATCCGAAAATGACTCCAATAAGCGAGAATGGAAGCAGTACAATTACAATCAACGGCTGTTTATAATTACCGAATAATGCTATCAAAATTGCAATGATCAATAGGAAGGCTAATGGGAAGAAAGTCACAATAGCATCTACAGCTTCTTTTTGGTTTTTCTTCTCTGCATCCCACATAAATGTATACCCTTCCGGCAACTCCATTGCTTCTATTTTACTTACAATGTCCTTTTGTAATTCAGCAGTAGTTACCCCTTCAATAGGATCACATAATGCCGATAAAGCTCTATGGCGGTTATAGGTTTGAATAAGAGGATATTCATAACCTAAGCTCATTCCGTTAGTAAGTTGTGGAAGAGGAACATTTTTCTCCCCTGAAATCACTTTCATGTTTTCCACCTTCTCAATGTTTGGAATTTCTCCTTCATCCAACTTCAATACGATTGGCATCAACTCATTGTCCTCTCTGTAAGTACCTACTGGCAAGCCTTCACTCATCACTCTAAATGAATTCGCAATTTCAGCTCTTGTTACACCTGCTCTTCCTGCTTTGTTGTTGGAATATTCAGCGGTCCAAACCGGTGCCATATTAAACCAGCTGCTATGAACATGTCTTGAAAGATCACTTTCTCTCATGATCAACATAGCCTCATTCACTAAAGAATCTAAGACTTGAATATCATTACCCATAAATCGAGCTTCTACCTTTCCGTCTAATGGTGACATTACAGAGTAAAGTTCTGGGCGAATGAATATATCAGGCCAATTGGAATATTTTTCCTCTTCCAATCTTGAGAATACCCGATCCACATTCTCAAAATCTTCACACTCTATGATAAAGTGCATTACATTGGATTGAGGTCCATAGGCTGAAGACGCAAGGAAATATCTTGGAGGTGTATTTCCCAAAGTCATTGTTACTTCTTTCACCTCTTCTTGTTCCATCAACCAATCATAGATTTTATCCGCTTGTTCTTCTGTGTATTCAATCCTTGTCCCTTCAGGAGTGAAAGCATTGATTTTGAAGAGGTTTTTCTCAAGTTCAGGCATAAATACAATAGACATGTATTTAGCCGTGAACAATGAGAAAGCGAATAATCCTAGAAAAATGCCTAATGAAATATATTTATATTGGATGCCAAGTTTTAAGAAAGAACGGAATTTATCATAGAATTTCCCTTGGAATAAGTCATCTGATTCCCCTTCTTTTTTCTTTTCATCCTTTAAAAAAACATCACATACTAATGCCGATTGCGTAAGTGCAAAAACCCAACTTAAAGAAAGTGAAATGGCTAAAACACTAAATAGAGATGATAAATATTCACCGGTTGAGTCTGGCGAAATTCTGATCGGTAAAAAGGTAAGAATTGCAATAATTGTCGCCCCTAAAAGTGGCCAAGCTGAAGCCGTTGCCGCTTCCATAATGGCTTGTTTCTTAGGAATACCCATTTTCATTTTCATCAAAATGGATTCTATGACTACGATGGAATTATCCACCAACATACCCATCGCAATGATCAATGCGGCTAATGAAACCCTTTCCATATTGATTCCAAAAGACCACATAATAATGATCGTTGCAAGGATGGAAAATACTAATCCTGATCCTACTAAAATACCATTCTTTAAACCAATAAAGAAAAGAAGGATTAAGACTACGGTTCCTACTGAAGCAATAAGATTAAAAACAAAACCATCATTGGCGACTTTTGATTCATTGCCTTGGTCATAGATATTTTTAATGAATAATCCTGCGGGAAGATTCTCTTTAATCATCTCCAATTGAGCACGTACATCTTCCCCAACTTCTACTACATTGGCACCGGAAGAAGCAGATATAGCAAAACCTACTGCCGGTATCCCTTGTATTTTCATTTTGGAAGTATAGGGAGTGACGTACCCTTCCTCAATCGCACAAATTTCTTTTAATTTAATCTGATTTCCTTTCGAAGTGGTCACAAGGAAATTTCCAATTTCTTCTGTATCGTTAAAATCACCTCCGATTTTAACTCTTAGTCTTTGTTCATGGGTATTGACAAAACCGGCATTCACCAGCTTGTTTTGTTGGTTGAGTGCAAGCATCACATTTTCTAGTGATACGCCCAACTGATTCATTGCTGAATAAGACAGTTTTAAATCGATGCTTTCTTGGGCTTTACCAAAAAGTGATACCTTAGCAACATTATTTACCTTCAATAACTCCTTTTTGATATCATCGGCATAATCATTAAGCTCTCTGTAAGTAAATCCCTCACCGTAAATGCCATAAAAAAGTCCTAGTACATCGGCAAAATCGTCATTGACAATAGAGGTATTTGCATTGGCAGGTAATTGAGATTGAACATCCCCCACTTTTCTCCTCAACATGTCCCACATCTGTGGAATATTATCTCCATGAACGATTTTCTTGAGTACCACTAAAATTCTTGAAACTCCATGTCTACTATCAGAATCTAAATAATCCAAACCGTCCATAGCCTGAATTGCTTCCTCTAATTTATCCGTTACTTGTTGCTCAACTTCTTCAGCAGAAGCACCCGGATAGGTCGTTAAAACTACAGCTTGTTTGATCGTAAATGGAGCATCTTCTAGCTTACCTATTTTTTGATAAGCAATCACACCTCCTAATATTACCAAGGCTAAAACAAACCAGGTAAAAGGTTTATTTTCAATTGAAAATTTCGTTAAGTTCATCGGTCTATTAGTTCTTAGTCATTAAAGAATTTCCAAAGTTGGCTCTTACTTTCTGGTTTTCTACCAATAGAGAACCACCCGTAGCAACTACAAAGTCTGCATTACCTTGCATCTTTACCTCAACCTTACTATCGTTTTTCAATTGTAACAGTTCTACATTTACTTTTTTCAGTGTATTATTTTGTGGCGAAACAGCCCAAACAAAGTAGTCTCCATTGGCCTCGCCAATCACTGCACTTGAAGGTAAAGTTACCGTTGACGCCTCCGATGAATTGAAATTAAAGTATACTTCTGCTGTCATACCTGCCAAAAAGAGCTCATCAACCTCTTGAACCTCTAATAACATTGGGTAAGCATAGTTCAATTGTTCAGTATCGTGTAATACCTCAATGACTTTTGCCCAATACTTTTTATTGGGTTTTGAATCAAAAACTACTTCAATTTTATCCAACTCTTTCACCTTCATTACTACCTCCTCTGGGACAGTACATCTTACTCTTGTATTTTCAAAATCTTGTAAAGTAATCACCGTTTTTGAGGCTGTTACATGCTCGCCTTTTTCTATCGATAATTTTTTTACTCTTCCTGTAAAAGGAGCTCTTAATTTTGTATCTGCTAAAGCATTTTCCGCAAACTCTAAGTTTGATGAGGCTTGCTCAAAATCGAGAATGGCTTTATCATAAGCTTGTTCTGAAATATTATTTTTTTGGAAAAGCTTTTCAGCTCTATCTTTGGCGGCTTTTGTTAACTGGAAGGTAGATTTTGCTTTCTGCAATTCAATTTTATAATCTCTAGGGTCAATGATACCTAAAATTTGCCCTTTTTGTACACGCTGTCCTTCTTCCAAATCGAAGCCCTTTAATGGACCACTGACTCTGAAAGATAATTGTACTTCTTTTTGTGGGATAGAAACCCCGGTAGCTATATTTGTTTTATTGGCTCCCTCCTCTTGTACCTGGACTACTTTAACCAATTGGTCTTTCGTAGTGTTCTCTTGAACTTTTTCCCTACCACAAGAAGTGAATACAATTAATATTGTATACAGAAATAAATGCCTCATTTTAGATAGTAATTATAGAGTATAAAAATTATGATAATGATCGTGTAATAAAATCGTATTAATCTATTCATGTATACTCCAATACTTTTGTGGTGAAGCATCACTACTACTGAAACCACTAAATAAAGCACTGTATCGGTCATTCCTAAAACTGAAGCATCCTCTAAAGGAGCCCGTAAACTATTACCTTCCCCTTTTGCAATGATGCAAATGAATGTCAAAAAAACAGAGTAGCATTTTGGATTTTTAGCAAAAATGTTAAATTTGTGAAAGACTATTTTTTTTAATGTGTATCGGTAAATAAACTTAATCTAGAAACATGTCAATTTGGAAAGCTCTTGAAAATGCAGTTTTAGATAATACTCCAAATCGCCAGAAACTCAGTGCTCCTGAAAAGATTTCTCTTCAAGAAGATGATCTATTATTATTAAAGGAAAATGACTCTGCCGCTAACGAGTACATGCATCATCTAATTCTCCATACTTCAGAAAAACTTTACAATACAGAACATTACGAACCTTATATAATTGGCCTTTTTGCTGTAGGTATGGCCGTTGCTCGATGTGATGGAAGAATTGTAGAAGAAGAAAAAATTGAGATAGGAAATTTCATTGATTTTATCACGCATAGCGAGTTACCACAACGCTATTATGATAAAATGGATGCCATCAAAAATATGATTTTCTTGAATTTTAATACAGCGATGAGTTTTGTGGGGCAAATGCATCAAGACACATGGATTGTCGTGGACCATCTTATCACGCTTACGATTAAAGCAGACGGACAAATTGCTACTCAAGAAATTGATTTTTATAGAAAATGGAAGGCTTGGTTAGAGGCTAAATCTTATGACAGAGCTATTTAAGGTAATTATTACCTTTTTCAAACCCTGCTTGCATTAACTGCTCCCAAACAAACAAAGTCATAAAACTATCTGATAAAGAATTATGGGCATTATCTAATAGGATTTTATCTTCTAAAGTCAAGTGACTTTTAAAATGGTTGAATGCTGTAGATAATCGTTGCCAAGTATAGTTATTATATTTCTCATTCCATTCCTTAATCACTCCGGTAGAAAAAACATTCATTGCACAGTAAATCCCTTTAGCGTTTCTAAGGTCTACATAATTCATGTCAAAAGGTGCATTATAAATGATTACATTTTGATCTTCTACAAGGTCGTTGATCATATCTTGCATCGCAAAATCATATACAGGTGCATCTTCTACCATTTGTGGGGAGATTCCATTGACAGCCATTGCTTCAGGCCATGTTTTCCTGTATTTAGGTTTAATGTATGTACTGAGAAGAACTTCCTTTTTATCGTTGATAATACTTATCTGTAAAGCTTCATCTACACCAGCATCTAGACCTGTTGTTTCAGTATCAAGAATTAAAAAGTTTTCTGTTATAAACTTTTCTTCCTGTAGATCGCCTTCAGATTGTGTGTTTTTATTTTTGATAAGATCATCAAACATAGTAAAAAAAGCTGATTTAATTCTTAAAACCCAAGTGCAATAGGAACGATTATACCTCTGAAATTACACTTCTATCAAAGGTATTAATTTAATCATAAGAATGTTTCATTACAATAATTTATAAAGAATTAATTGTAATTTTTTAATTTAATATCTTCCCCTTCTCTATATTTTTTTGGAGATACACCGTAGAGATCAGTAAAACATTTTGTGAAATAAGCTGGTGTATTAAAACCTGTCTGATAAGCAATATCCGAAATACTTGTATCCGAATTTTTCAGTAACTCAGCACTATATCTTAATCTAATATCTCTCATAAAAACACTAGAAGATTTACCCGTTAAAGCTTTAATTTTACGGTGCAATTGACTTCTACTAATAAATAATTTTTGAGCAACTTCTTCTACACTCAATTCTGTATTATCCAAATTATCCTCAATTATCGATGTAAATGATTTAATTAATTTTTCATCATTATTGGAAAATTCTACAACATCCTTTTTCACTAAGAAATGTTCTCTGAATTTAGATTGTAATATTTTTCTGTTCTCAAGTAAATTATGAATTCGAATTAATAATTCTTGCTTGTTAAACGGTTTAGTGATATAAGCATCAGCCTTTGTAGTATAACCTTGGAGCAGTGTAGATTGGTCTGCTTTTGCTGTTAATAATATCACCGGAATATGAGAGGTTTGATCTGTCTGTTTCAACAATCGAGTCATTTCAATTCCGTCTACTTCTGGCATCATAACATCAGATAGAACGATATCCGGCATTATTTCTTTGGCCATTTCAAAACCCTTTTTACCATTTTCAGCAAGACTTACATCATAACTCTCTTTAAGTATTTTATGAAGGTATTTTCTTATTTCTTCATTGTCATCTATTACTAAAATAGAAGGTAAATTTTCGTCCTTACTCACTTCCAAAATTGGCTCAGAGGTTTCTGGAAGAATACTTTTGTCTACGATTGGTTGATACTCAACATCAGAAGCTGTGATTTCTAATTCTACTTCTTTTGATTCAAAATAAGAAAGGTCAACAGGAATTTCAATATCAAATCTCGTCCACTCATTTTCGACACTTTCTACTTTTATTGTACCAAAATACTTCGTAATAATACCTTGTGTCAAAGCTAGTCCAATACCATTAGTAGTAGAAAGTCCTATATTTGAATGATAGTATTGATTAAAAATGTAAGGTAGATCATCCGGAGCAATACCCTTACCATTATCATAAAACGACATATTTAAAACACCCTCCTTTATAGTTCCTTTGACAACTATTTCTCCTTGTTCTTTTGAAAACTTGATGGCGTTAAAAATAAGGTTATTTACTACTTTATTGATACTATTTTTATCAGTATAACCAACGTTTTGAGTTCCTTCAAAAATGAAATCTAATTTAACGTTCCTTTGTTCAGCATAAGAGTGGAATGATGCCACACCAACGGTCAACAATTCTTTAATATCTATTTCACTTAACTTCAAAGTATTGTTATTTTGAAGCTCTAAGTTCGTTAAGTCAAGAATCTGATTGATCAATTCTAAAAGTTGCTTCGATTGATATTCAAGAGATCTCAAGCTATCATTTCTTTCAACCTGCCCTTTTAAATCATCAACAGCTCCAATCATCAATGTCAGTGGAGTTCTAAACTCATGTGAAATATTTGCAAAGAATTTAGTCTTAAATTCATCTAGTTCTTCCAGTCGTTTCTCCCTTTCAATAGCGTTTGTTTTCTGCTCTTCTGATATTTTCAATTGTGCTTCTTTTAAGCGGATATTGATAAAGTATAACACAATCACTACCAATGCTAAAACACAAACTAAAATAACAATCCAAAACCATAACGTCCTTTCTTTTTGAGCCGATCTTAATAAATCATCTTTAAGTCTTTTCTCTTTTATTAATTTCTTGTTTCTGAAATTAGCTTCTAATTGTGTTAGCTTTCTAAATTCTGCTTTGTTATTTAGTTCATTATTAACCTTTAATAATTTTTGCTGATATTCATATACCTTTTTGTAATTCCCCGCATGAACATTTAAGTCAATTAAATGAGATATAATTTTATATTTTCTTTGAATCAGCGTTCTATCTCCTGCTAACGCATATGCTTCTAGAAAATATTTTTCTGCAGTCTTAATATCATTATCCCTATTAATAGCAATGATGCCTAATACCTCTAAAGCAGCAGCGTGAGTAGAATAACTATACTTATATTTTTTTATTAGCCCTAAAGCCTCGCTTATATAATGTTCAGCGGAATCGAATTGATTCATATTCATATAACCGATACCAATCAAAGTAGAAGCTGGGGCTAACTTTTCCTCTTGATTGTTCTTTAAGAAAATACTTCTAGACTTTTTTGCTGAAAGAATTGCTTTATTAAAATTCTTCTGAATAGCAACAGAGTCATCTAAAGTTTCATTTAAAGAAGAATAAGTTCCTGAAAGATTGATATAAACAGTAGCAATAAAATGATCATTTTTCAGTTTTTCCCCAATTTGAAGAGCTTCCTCTAATGAAGCTATCGCTTTTAAATAATTTTCCTTCTTTATTGTTTTATCAACATCAATACTATTATTTTTCCAAATGAGTGCCTCATTACTCAATACTTTATACAACCCTTGAAGGTTATTATTTTCCTCATAAATAATTTTGGCTCTTTGAAAATATTGGATTGCTTGATCAAAATCTCCTTTATTTTTTAAATACAATCCCATATGATTACACCCCTCTGCTATTTCAGTTGAGTCTTGTAATAATTCCAGGTATTCAAAACCTTCTAATAAATTGATAAATGCTAAAGAATCATTGGCCATAAAAGATTCAACCGTTCCCAGACATAAGCAACTTTTACCTTTTCCTCTCAGATAATCAGCCTCGAAACTCATTGTTTTAGCTTGGGTTAAGTAAGTTTTGGCACTATCCAATTGCCCTCCTATCATATAGGATCTTCCTTTTATTTCAATTAAGTCAATTTTTCGTTCAGTAATTGACCCATATTCATCCAGCCTAAGTAAGGAATCAATAGTATTTACAGTCTCTGAAGTACTTTTATATTTCATTTTCTCCAGATACTGTTTAATATGCTCGTATTTTTCTTCTCCCTCTTTACTACCTGTGGGTATTTGGCTGAGCAATGGGACCGAAGTAAAGAGTAAAAAAGTTAGTAGCAGTATATTTTTGTTCACTATTTAATGTGTTTAAAAAAATGTTCTTTTTTATTTAAAGCTTAAAACCAAGAACTAATATATCATCTGTTTGTGTTTCGTTTTGTTGCTTCCTCCACGATTCAAAACGGTTTAACAATATCTTTTCTTGTTCTTGTGCAGGATATTGATGTATTTCCTCTATCAACTGTCTAAACCTTTTCACTAAAAACTTTTTATTATTAGGTCCGCCCAGTTGATCTTGATAACCATCAGAATAGAAATAAATAAAAGTCTCTTCTTTACTAAAATCAACATCATAGTTGTTAAAAGAAGAGCTATTCAAATCCATTCCACCAATACTTCTTCGATCTCCTTTCATAACAAATTGCCTACCATTTTGATAATAAAGCCAAGAATTTTTTGCACTACTTACCACTGCTTTCTTTTGGGTGTAGTTAATTAATGCAATTGATATATCCATACCATCTTGAACTCCATAACTCTCATGTTGTTTTAGTGTTTTCTGTAATTGTAGGTGAAGATTTTCTAAAATATCTTTTGGAGAAGTGATATGTTTCACTTTTATGATCTCATTTAAAAGTCCTGTTCCAATAAGTGACATGAATGCACCAGGTACACCATGACCGGTACAGTCACTACAAGCAATTATTGCCATTTCGTCTTCTACACCTTCAAGCATCCCTGAAGAATAATAGAAATCTCCTGATACTAAATCTCTTGGCTTATAAAATAACACTAACTCTTTAAACAACTTTTCAATATTCGAACGTATGGGGAGTGATGCGTTTTGGATTCTTGTTGCATAGTTTACCCCTGCCGAAATTCTTCTGTTCTTGGAGTCAATTAATTCTACGTATTCTTGCAAATGATCTCTTTGTGCTGCAATTTCTTCTGCTTGAATTTCAATTTTAAAGTTCTTATCGGAGATTTTTTGATAAGCTACTTTCAAGTCTTTGTAAAATCTATAGAGAAAGTAAATAAATATACCACTGACTACGAAGATGATGACTAACACATAAATAAACTTCTCCTGATCGTTCATCACTCGCTCATTATATTCCTTCTCTAATTTGAGAGAATAGATTTCTGAGATGTGTTTATCAGATTCATAAGATGATTTTATTTTCTCTACTCTTGTTTCAATTTCAATATTGTCAATTTTAGATTTTACTTCATTAAACTCCGTAACATAATGATAAGCTGCTTTCCAGTTGTTATCCTCATGCTCAATATTGGCCAACAATTCACATACGTCTTTAATGAAAAACATTGCTTCCAATGATTTTGCAAGCTCATAAACTTCTAATGCCTGCTTTCTAGCCAATTCAAGGTTTGAGGACATGAAGTAATATTCCGCAGACATCAATTTATATTCGCATAAAGCATACTGATCATCAAAAACCTCAAAGTGCAATAATGCTTCATTGATGTAAGCCGTTGCCTCTTCCATTTCACCAAGGTTGGCATATATCTGTGCTTTTATGGCTAAAACGTAGGCTTCCTCTTCTTTGAAATTATATTTAATGGCACTTACATACGCCTCATCTTCATATTTTAAACCTAACTGATTATGTCCCCACTTCATGTATACTTCACCAATATTGAGTAGCATACTCACTTCATGTCTTCTTTGTTCGAGTGTAATCTCATCCGCTTCATACATTCCACTCCGAATAGATTCTAACCCTTTCAAATAATATTCAAGTGCCTTTTTGTAATCTCGTTTTCTGAAATAATACACACCAATATTGTTGCAAATTGTAGATACATCAGGCCAGTCCTTGATTTCTTCTGAAATGTGTAATGCTTTGATGGTATTCTCAAAACCTTTTGTAATCTCTCCTTTCTTTAAAAAATAGCTTCCGCTTAACTGATAAGAAAAACTTTCAGCCTCTTTATCACCAATATCTAAAGCCAACTGTTTTAACCTTTCTGTATAGTAAAGTGTTGAGTCTGAGAGTAAATTCAGATGTTTTAAGGAAGTATCTTTCAAAAAGGCAATATCAGCCTTAGGGGTATTCTCAGCGAAAGAAATACCAGATAAACATAACAATAGTATTATGAAAAGGGTAAGTTCAGAACCAAACTTTTTTATATAGACAATATTATTTCGCAAGCCTTTTGTATGATATGAATAGAGTCTTGTTATATAAAATTATAAAAATACTTAGCTAAATCCAAGTTTTTTTATGGATGTAGTGTCAAAGCAACGTGTACAATTGGTCATCTTGATAATTTCACAATGTTATATGCATGGAATATCAAATAATTATTTAATAAAAAATCGTGAGGATAATGCATAAATAATACAATATCCTCACGATAATTATCTCCTCTTTCGTACTACAAAAAGTGTATTATAAATTTGAGGTGTCGTAATTTTTAAATTTTACTTTATAAAACAAACTATAAAAAACAGGGACTAAAACTAATGTCAAAACGGTTGCGAATAATAATCCAAATAACAGACTAATCGCCAATGGTTCAAACATAATTCCACCTCCTAACCACAATGGTACTAATCCACAAACAGTTGTAGCTGTAGTCAATAAAATAGGCCTAAATCTTTCGGTAGCTGCAGCTACAATTGCATCCGCTGATGTTCTATTATTTTCTGTTAATTCTATTTCTATTCTGTCAATCAATACAATTCCATTATTAATGACTATACCTGCTAAAGATACTAACCCTAAAAAGCCAAAGAATCCCATGTAAGAATTTGTGATAAATAGACCGTAGTAGACGCCAATGGCACCCATTGGAATGGTCAGTAAAATAATGAGAGCTTTCTTTATGGAATTAAATTGTCCGACCAATAATAAAACAATAATACAAAACGATAAAGGAAGAAAGGCTACCACAGAACCTATACCCGATTTTGATTTTTCGATATCACCACCAAAATCATAGAAATAACCTGTATCCCATTCTTTTTGATTTTCTTCCAACCAAGGGGTCACTTGACTCATCACTGCATTTGAAGTGGTATTTTTATCGATATTTGCGGTCACCGTTATGGTCTTGAAAAGGTCGTATCTCTTAATTTTGGTAAACTGCCAATTAGTAATGATGTCAGCCACTTGTTTTAATGGTACATTATTTCCATTCATTTGAGAATAAATATTGATCGATTCCAACTGTCGTAAAGAATACTCCCCATCGTGACTGTCTTTCATCATAATTGGAATAGATTCGTCTCCCTCTCGATAACGATCCAACTCAACACCTGAAATGCTTGTCAACATTGACATAGCAATATCTTGATTGGTCACCCCTGCCAATTCCGCACGATCAGGGTCAATTTTGATAATAAACTTTTTGGTTTTCAATCCCCAATCATCATTGATATCTTTTGTTCCAGGAGTTTCCGCAAGCTTCGCTTTAACTTTATTGACCAACTCATACAAAACAAGTGGATCTCGGCCTGAAATACGAACTTCTATTGGGTTATCGGCACCACCTGCACTACCTAATCTTTTAATCCTAGGTTGTAGATCCGGGAAATTATTAAAACAATACCAATCCAAACTGTCTATAACCACCTGATTAAACTCGTTAGAAGTGGTGTTTACTAAAATATGTGCCGTATAAGATGATTTTTCTGGCGCTTTATAACCCAAATCATATTTCGGTGCACCTTCTCCCACATAAGAGGTATAATCTAATATTCCCTCTTCATTATTTTGAGCTTGTTCAGCACTTAATAAAAACCTCTTCAAATATTCATCAACCTCTTGTACTACCTCTTTTGTCACGGAAATATCAGAAGTCATTGGTAACTCCAAGTTCACTGTAACCAACGCCCTATCAGAATCTGGCATAAAAATAAAAGGCACATGAGGTGCTATTTTTATCATGGATAAAAAACAAAGAGCTATTATTCCAATAAACAAAAGAGGACGTTTCAAATTCCATACTAAGAACGGTTGATAATAACCCATCAATTTATCAAAATAACTCGTATCGGTATCTTTTGTCTCGTCTTTAGGTTTTACTTTTATCAAGTAGATGGATAACAATGGAATCAGGGTAATTGACATCATCCAAGAACTTAATAATGCAATCGTGATCACCACAAATATTGGCCCTACTACCTCACCCATTGTTGATTTTGCTAGGTAAAAAGCCAAAAATGCTGCTGATGTAGTCAATGTAGAGATCAATAAAGGGACCATTAGTTCTTTAGCAGAAGCGATTGCTGCGTCATATACCTTTGCTCCTCTTTCCATCTTCACCATGATTGACTCCGACATCACTATGGCGTTATCCACCAACATTCCTAAAGCCATAATTAAAGCAGCCAATGAGATCTGATTCAACCCTACATCCACTAACCCCATAATCACAAATGTAATGACGATTGTTGAAGGAATTAATGCAGACACCACAAGGCCAGTTCTTAGTCCTAAGAATAAAAGCATAACAGCCAATACTGTTGCGACAGATTGCAGTAAATTACTGACAAAACTATCTACAGAAGACTCTACATATAAATCCGCTGACGCTGTTCTTGTAAACTCAATTCCCCAAGGATATTGTTCCTGATAATACTTGATTTTCTCATCAATTTCTTGTCCTAATTGCACAATATTACCACCATCTTTGAGCTTAACTCCCAACGAAATAGCAGGTTGCCCTGAAACCGTTACAATACTTTCTGTAGGATCTTTATAACCTCTTCTAATTTTGGCAATATCACCCAGATGCACTGATTGTCCGTTTTGTAAAGGTATTACAACTTTTTCTATCTGACTTACTGCATCAAAACTACCAGTAGGCTCTAATATTATTCTTTCGGTTCCAAATTTCACATCACCTCCAGGAAAGATAATATTTGTATTGGCAATTGCATTTTTCACCATATTAGTTGTCAACCCGTATTTTGAGATGGCAGCATTGTCAAACTCCACAAAAACGTTTTCAACTTGTTCTCCTACTATTTCAACACGAGCTGCATTAGGAAGCTTGATCAAACCATCTTTAACGTCTTTGGCAATATCATGGAGTTCTTTATATGAATAACCATCTCCAGTGATCGAATAGATTACACCGAAAACATCTACAATATCCTCATCTTTAATTTGTACTTCACAACCGTCTGGTAGATCGGGTTTTACCTCATCCACTCTCCTTCTAATCTTATCATAGATAGGTTGCATTTCTGAATACATTTCTTTGATTTCTAATGTAATAATAGAAACATTATTTCTTGATTCAGATTTAATGGCTTTTAGTTCTGATACTTGCTGTAATTGCTTCTCAATCTTATCCGTCACTAACATTTCTACTCTCTCGGGTGATCCCCCCGGATAGGTAGTAATAATAGACACAAACCTTACAGTAAAAGGTGGCATACTATCTCGTGGCATGGTCTCATAAGTTTGAAAACCAATAAAGCCCAATAAAACCACAAGTGTGAAAGTAAGAACGTTGTATTTAATTGAAAATTCAGTAATGTTCATAGGGCTTTTTAAATCTTCTGTTGGTATTTTTTGAGGTACTTTACTTTTAAACCGTCACTTATTTTTGTGACACCACTTGTCACCACCATTTCTCCTTCTTTCAATCCTTTTTTCACAATAAAACCCTTTCCACTCAATTCACCGATTTCAATCGTTTTATAATGTACTATTCCTGTTTTATCATCCAACCTTTCTACTGTATACACAAAACGTTGCCCGTCAACTGCTTCTCCAACAGCATCGATAGGTACAATCATATAAGGTTCTGATGATTTTTGTTGTACCTGAAATGTAACATTTGCTGACATACCTGGTCGTACACTCTGTGATTTAGAATCCAACAACACTGTCACTGGAAATGTTGATGAGACATCCGATACATAGGAAAGCTTCGTAATTTTACCTTTAAAATTTTTACCGCTCACAGACGTAAAAGAGACATCTACTTTATCACCAACCTTTATTTTGGAAATATATTTTTCAGGAATACCCACTTTAATTTCAAGGTCATTGCCTGATGCAAATTTTACTACTGGGTTTCCTGCCATTATATTCTCATTTCTTGATGCGATTTTCTCTGCGATAATACCATCCATAGGAACATATAGCTTATAGTAACTTAGTTCTCTTCTTTTTAAATCCTCCGTTTGTTGACTATTCTTGTAAGCTGCTTTCGCGGAAGAAAAGGAGTTTTTAGCTTGTTCGTACTCGGAGAGTGAAACGTTGTTTGCTTCATACAACTTTTTAGTCCTATCCAGGTTGGCTTTCATGGTTTCCAACTGTACCTTAGCACTTTTCGTTTGAGCTACAGTTTGTTGAAAAGCTATCTTAGCATCTGAATCATCGATCGTTGCAATAAGCTGTCCTTTTTTCACTACATCACCTTCCACTACTTTTATACTTGTCAAAACACCACTCACTCTGAAACTAAGTTGGGATTCAGTACCTGCTTTAGATACACCTGCAAAAGTTTGGAAAGCTTCTCCTCCTGAATAATATACTTGTGCATATCGAACTGGCCTAACAACTTCTTCTTGTTTTTCTTCTTTCTTAGCACAACTTCCTAAAAATTGAACGAAACAAAAGAAAGTCAATAACTTTAATAATGTATTTTTCATTTGGATATTATCTCTCTGTATTTTTTAATAATTCACTGATTTCATTTGCAGTTTGCTGTCTTTCCTCATCCGTTTGTAAGAGGCTAAAAGTCCCTACAGCCCTTTGTATCTTCATAGAAGACTGAAGAAACTGATAAACTGCATTGGCTGCATTTTGTTCTGATTCAAAAGCATTGTTTTGAGCATCAATTAATTCAATGATTGACACTCTCCCTTTAGAATAATTATCCCTTACAATTTCGAAGTTTTTTTGAGCGGCCTCCATTGCTTCTCTTGAGTTGGTAATATTGGTACTTGTGCTTGCCAACTCATACAATGCTGCTCTTACCTCTTTTTCAACATCAAGATGTACTTGCCTTTGTTCTGCCTCTAGCTGTAGTTTATCGTATTTCGTTTTCTGATAATTTCTACTCTTTTGGAAACCTGAAAACAAAGGAATAGAAGCTACTACTGAAATGTTCCAATTTTGATCTAATGGGTCCAAACCTACTGATCCTCCTGGTAAAACGATGGATGACGTACCACTTCCCCCTCTGGCCAAAAACCTATTGTATGACCCTTGTAAGGCTACTTCGGGAATAAATCTGTTACGACTATCTGAAGACTGTTGACGTTGAATGGCCAGCATTTGTGCTGCATATTGTTGTACTACAGGCCGTTGAATAACAGCTTTATCTACAACATAATCTGATATAATAAGTAACGAAATGGGGTCTTTTACTAAGTTTGCCATTCCTTCAGAGGCTAACCCTGCATAAATTCCATCCGTCAGTTCTACATCTTTAACATAAATCGGAGCACTCATTTCTCTATTCAATAGATTATTAAGCACTAGCATTTGCTGCCTTTCTTGTAAATTAGCATCTATTACCTGCTGTTCGGTCTGAGCTAAATTAGATTGCCAACGATAAACATCTGAATTACCCGAATAACCTACGTTTTCCCTCAATTGAGCAATTTCTAAATTTCGCTTCGTTGATTCTAAGTATCGCTCAGTGATTTGAATTTGAGTTTTTGCGTAAAGCAAATTAAAATAAGCAATTGCGGACTGATATACTACATCCAACATCACCTGTTCGTTCCCTGCTTCCCTTGCCTGTTGTAGGTATTTTTGGACCCTGGCATTCACAAAAACCTTCTCTGAATACAACACCTGCTGAAAATCTAAAGAGCCAAGCAACTGTCTTTCGGCTTGTGTTCCAAACGCCCTATCTGCAGTCTGCGGGTCTATCATTGTTCCTGCCATAGAAGCTGTTAGAGAAGGCATTAAAGCTGAGTTGGCCACTTTTCGAAGTTCATCACCGCTCAAAGTACCATATTGAGATGCCTTATAATTCATATTTTCGGCTATGGACTCATCTATAACATTTTCAAGGCTTAGTTTTTCACTTTCATCGGGTACCGCATCAATCCATTCTGCATTAAAAATGACATTCCATTTAGGGAGATAGGATAATTTACCTGCAACTTCAGCATTCAATACAATTTTCTCATCATAATCTACCCTTACAGGTAAATCTTTCGCATTCTCATTTTCATAAAATATTGATTCAATATTCAATGCAATTCTTCTCGCAATAATATCAAACTTATCTTCCGTTTTGAGACCTACCAAAGCTCCATTTTTCACTCCCTGTTCTCCTTCTGCCGAAAAAACATACAACCCTCTATCTGCAAGAGCAGAAAATAATTGCTGCTTTTTTTCATCCGAAAGCTTAAACATAAAGGAAGCATATACAGCATCATAAGTGGTATCTATCTGTGTTAATAGATCATCAATATCATCTTTCACACCAAAAGCAGTATATTCTACTCCTATCTTTTTCACTATTCGGTCTAACGGTTTTGCTGGAGAATAAAGGTGATGGATATAGTCATCAAATAGTATCGCTATTTTTTCATACTTAATTGCATCATGAAAAGTCATTAAATCCGTCTTTAAGGATGAACGGGTAAAAATAAAGTTGAGGTTATCAATACCTGTAGTTCCATTTTCATTCAAAGGAACTCCCTGACCTTTGGGATCAATGACTCCCCATAAAATAGTAGGTTTTGATAGTGCATCTTTTTGAATTGCAATTGTGGAGCCTAAAACACCCAAACAGATTACAATATCTACCTCATTTTCATTCTGTAAAAACTCAAATTGTTCATGAGCAATTTTATCATCCCAATCACTTGACAATTGATATTGATCAGGAAAAGTTACATTGTAAGAAGATCCCATAACTGCAGGAACTTCTTTTTCTAAAATATCAATAAACTTTGATTCCTTATATACCTGAGCATCATACAAAATACCTACTTTGAGGTTTTCGGTTTTGTCTTGACTAAATGCTTGTGGAGTATAAAAAGAAGAAATAGATAGTAATAAGAATATTGATAAGGTTAAGTTCTTTGTAGTATTAAACATATTTTGTAGTATACAATTTACTTTGTTATAAGCTACAAAAATGAGCACTAAGAATGAAGGGAAAAAATTATCTGACTTCCTAGAATGTCAAAAAATCTTAGATTAAAATAATTTTCTGTTACAATGTTACATTATTAACATAAAAAAAGAACAGAGTACTTTCACAATAAGCACCCTGTCCTCTGAATGGTAAAGAATCAGTAATTTCTAATATACTTAGTTAACTGAAAGTAGTAAAACAGAATGTTCTCATTTTAATACCTGTTTGTCAACAAAGGTATTGGGTTCAAAACAAACTTCTACTACCCAAAAGGGTAGTTTATAAGTCAAATGGTAAATAATAATCGTCCTACATAAAATGTTATTTCATGATGATTGAAAATAATTATTGGATTTTACTTCTATTAGTGGACGTTCATATTAAATTTGTAAGTACTCTATCAAAAATCGTTATCCTTTTTGTCTTGCTTTCTTTTTGTGAGTAAAATATAAATATTAATGCAACACCTATTTGTAGTGTGATTCAAAGTTTATTAAATACAGTTATCACATATCAGTAGGAAGCTTTAAAAGGATTGTTGATAGAATACATATGACTTTTAGATTATAAATACAATAACTGAATGAGACTTACATTTTGGGGAGCAGCCGAAAAGGTAACAGGTAGTATGACGTTACTGACTTTGGATGATGGATATCAAATATTAATTGATTGCGGGATAGATATGTCAAATATGGCTGAAACGGACCCATTATACCCTACTTCAGCTTTACCTTTTGATGCTTCATTAGTCAATGTAGTTTTATTATCGCACGCCCATTTAGACCACTCGGGAAAACTTCCCAATTTATATAAAGAAGGATTTGAAGGACAAATTCTTTGTACCTCTGCCACTGCATCGCTTACTCAAATCCTATTGGAAGATTCTGCTCGTATCAACCAACGTAAGTTAAAGGCATACAGCAAAAGGAAATCCAGAGGTTTAAGTTTAGATCATTTCAACTTTATTCCCGAAAACCTCTACACTACATCCGAAGTGAGTGACACCATGAAGGAAGTGGTGCCCATTCAGTTCAAAAGGAGGTTTAATATAAAGCCAGGAGTTTGGGTTACATTCCTTCCCGCAGGTCACCTTTTAGGTGCGGCGCATATTTTAGTGGAAGTAGAAGAAGGAGGAGTGGAAAAATCATTTCTCTTCTCTGGTGATATCGGAAGGAAAAACTACCCTCTTTTACAAGATCCCATCGAATTGCCTCAAGCCGATTATGTAATTTGTGAAACTACCTATGGCAATAGAGAACATAGCAAAATCGATGATTCTACAAAGGAATTACAAGAGGTCATCAAAAGGGCTTGTATTGATATTCCGGGACGTTTGATTATTCCAGCTTTCAGTATTGGAAGAACGCAAGCAGTACTTTTTGAATTACATAAACTCTTTGAAGAGGGGAAGTTACCAAGAATAAAGGTTTTTGCAGATTCTCCTTTAGCCATGCAGAGTAATAGGATCTACGAAGATTTCCTATATTTACTTAATCAAGAGGCCAAAGACTTCAAAGAAGATTACGACTCTTTATTCAATTTTGAAAATATTGAATACGCTCAGAAGCAAAATGATAGCAAGGCCATTTCTAATTATAATGAGCCCTATATCATTATTTCATCTTCTGGAATGTTAGAGGGAGGACGCATCCAACATCATATACAAGCAAATATGGAAAATCCTTATGCCACTGTGCTTATGGTAGGTTTTTCTGCCGAAGGTACTCTTGGAGCAAGACTTCGGGATAATGAAGGCTATTTAAGGATTGGAAATGAAGACTTGAAAGTCAATTGTAAAATTGAACAAACGGATTCTTTCAGTGGTCATGGAGATGTCAATGATCTACAAAACTTCATTCAACAGCAAGACAAAAATAAGGTCACACAAATCTTTTTAAATCATGGTGAGGAAGAATCCATGGTAGCATTTAAAGAAAGAATCGAAAATTTAGGATATAAAAACGTTGTGATCCCACAAAAGGGACATGAATTTATAGTATAATGATGAGGGTAACTTTAATAGGTTCGGGGAGAGTAGCTACTCACTTAGGTACGGTACTGGAAGATAAGGGTGTAGTGATTGAAGAAGTGTACAGCAGAAATAAAAAGAACGCCAAAAAACTAGCGAAGAAGTTTTATGATGCACGACCTACTGATCAATTAGATTTTTCAGATAGTATTGCTGAGATCTTTATCATAGCCGTTGCAGATAATGCCATTCAAGAAGTGGCTGATACTATCAAATTGCCAAATCATAAAGCAATTTTGGTACATACTTCAGGTGCTACACCTTTAGAAGTACTTTCAGGTAGCACTTTGTACACGGGTGTATTCTATCCTCTACAGACATTTTCTTTTGACAAAAAGATTAAATTTAGTGAAGTTCCTATCTGTATCGATGCTACTGCTAAAACTGCATTAGATCAGTTAGCACAATTGGCAGAAGTCATCACTCCAAAGGTGTTTCATTTGAATAGTGAAGAAAGAAAAAGGCTTCATATCGCAGCTGTTTTTGCTTGTAATTTCACAAATTATCTTCTTGAAGTTTCATCTCAAGTCATTGAGACTTCAGGTTTATCTTTTCAGGAACTTCAACCTCTTGTTCAAGAAACGATAGATAAAGCCTTCTCACTTCCTTCTCCTATTGATGGACAAACAGGACCCGCTGTACGTCATGATCACAAGACAATCAAAAGACACTTAGATGTTTTGTCATTGGAGTCTGATGAATACAAATACTTATATGAACATTTTACAGACATTCTTCAAAATGAGAAAGGACAGTATGTCAATGCTGAGATGATCAAAAAACTCCATGAATTGGAAGAACAAAAAGATCTACAAGCACAATTGAATGATATGGGCGACACGCTTTCTCAAGAAGATGAAGATTATCTTGATTTAGAAGAATAAAAAATAGGGTAATCATTGGAAAAAAACGCTTTTAAAAGAAAAATGATTATCCAAACCTTATCAAAAAGAGGGCATCAACATGAAAACAATGAAGATGCTCTTTTCTATCGTGTTCTTCAGAATAGATTTGTAATTAGTGCCGTGATGGACGGTTGTTCCTCTGCCATTGAAAGTCAGTTTGCTTCTTTGCTCTTTAAAAAGGTATTGAGTAATTCATGTCTGCGTTTATTATCACACCATAGCAGCTTAGATGATTTAAACCTTTCTATGATTGGAAAAGAAATCCTACATTCTTTTTTCACCCAAATACAATTGACTCAACGATTACTTTCATTAAGCTACGATGAATTGGCGAGTACTTTACTCTTAAATGTAACGGATACAAATACCAAATACACGGTAACTTATTGTGCTGGAGATGGTTTGATAGGCGTTGATGGTCATTGGAAAAAAATAGACCAAAATAATGTTCCTGACTTTTTATGCTACCATTTACAGCATAGTTTCCAAAACTGGTTCAATCATCATATTGTCCATTTCACCCATCACTTTAAAGAATCTGTTGTCATCAGTACAGATGGTATTTATAGTTTCAAGGGCAAGATTAATTTGGACACCATTCATTATGAGTATATCTCAGAACTTTGTTCATCCAAGGAGCATTATGACGATATTAGTATGGTCTTTATTCAACTTTGAAAATTATTTAGAAATAGGATCATTTAACTCCTCTATCGCTCCACCTGCAATAGCCCATAGATATAAGCTGGCCACAGAACCGTAAGGAGAAAAGCGTTTCTTATATTTCAAAAATCTTTCTTTTGAAACCTCTCTATGACGATATAACATTCTTATGCCTCTAATAATTGCTAAATCACCATACGATAAAATGTCTTTTCTTTGCATTGAAAAGATCATGAGCATCTCTGCTGTCCATTCACCTATTCCTTTTAAGGAAGAAAGTGCTTCAATTACTGATTCATCTGACTGTTGCTGTAAACACTCAATATCAAATTCATTGGTAATTACCTTTGATGTAAAATTTTTGATGTAAGATACTTTTCGGAAAGAAATCCCAATACTTTGTAAAGATTCATCAGACAGTTTCTCAATGTTCTCTGCTGTCACATCTCCTATTTTATCTTTTAGCCTTTCCCAAATGGTTTCTTGTGCCCTTGTGGAGATTTGTTGACCAATAATAATTTTAATGATGGAAGAAAATAGATCTGGATTAACGCTCCGATGAATCATACCTATTCTCTCAATGGCTGCTTTTAGTTTTTTATCTTTTTTCTTAAGAAACTCTATTTCTATTTCACTGTATTGGAAGTATTCTGACATTTTACCTTTAGTTATTAGAATAATATGAATGTTGTAAAATAAGTTTTTCGTTAATTCATTTAATTTCTATTATAATAAATTGATAGCATATTATGGTTCGCGAGGACGTTGCAATGCAACGACCCTACAGAACTGCATTTTAGAAGATAATTATTAAACCCTATTTTTTTGATCTGTAATCAGGCAGTCATTTAGTAGTATCTAAATCGGCCTTGAAGGGAAAAGCGTTAAGAATTTCATGTATAGAGCCGTTAAAAATGATTTTCTTGTTTGAGCTTTAGCGAGTTTAAAATCATTTAGGCGAAAGAAATGAAATTTAGCTTTTGACTTCTAAGCCTTGAATTTTTTGCTTCGTTTTTGTGTTAAGACAAAAATGAAGAAGAAGGAAGCTTGGAAGTAGACCCTATAAAGTTTAGAAGAAATATGAATTATAATTTAACGAAAACTTAGTTTAAAACGTAACGAGCAGCTGAACCTTTAAAATTGGAAAACTGCTAAAATTCAAATATAAGCAGTTGCAACTTCAAATGATAGAGATTAGAATTAGGGCAATAAAAAAACAGTGATGGATCATTAACCCATCACTGTCACAACTAAATTGATATGATTATCATAATTGTTATATCTAACAACTACTATTTTTTTATACTCACTATTTTTAACGGCGTTACAAATAGATCGATTTACCCTAAAAGGTCTTTTATTATACCAATTTGTCCAAGTTGTGTTTTTTATAAATCTTCATCATCCGAAAAGTTCATCATACCTGTCAGTAAATCGGAGAAACTCATACTTGAGGTAAGATTATGTTTACTTAACTGACTAAATTCGGCTAAACCATGCAGTACAAATTCCATTCTGTAGTAAATTTCATCTACAGGCTCATTCGGATATTTTTTCTCTACAATTGCTCTAAGGTTCGGAACTGAATCCAATACCTTTCTAAATTTCTCATTACTCGAAGCATGAATCAAATCCACTTTATAACCTTCTCCAAACCACTCTACGATAGGCTGGTATAAATTATCTCCAAGCTTTTTGGCCTGTTCGGGAGATGGGAAGTAATTAGTAAATTGTTTTCTGATTGCTTTACTGATAAGACTTTGTGCAACCTCACCCGCTCCCTCTTGCTCTCCTTCGTATACCAATTCAATCTTTCCAGTAATGGCAGGTATAGTCCCTATAAGGTCCGCTACCCTTACATAAGTTGCACTTTCATTATTGATTAAAAGTCTACGCTCTGCTGAAGAGTACAAGTTTTCAAGTGCAGAAATTGTTAAACGGGCTGAAACTCCACTTTTTTCATCCACAAACTCATTGGCTCTCGCTTCAAAAGCAATTTGTTCTATTAAATTACGAGTGATATCGTTGATTTTGATTGCATCCTTTTGTGAAGGTTTAATATTAGCCTCTTGCTCGGTGATCTTCTTCGCAATCTGTAAGTCTTTAGGATAATGTGTTATAATTTGTGTCTCGATCCTATCTTTTAAAGGTGTGACAATGCTACCACGATTTGTATAATCTTCCGGGTTGGCTGTAAATACAAATTGGATATCCAACGGTAATCTTAGTTTGAAACCTCTTATTTGAATATCCCCTTCTTGTAATATATTGAAAAGAGAAACCTGAATTCTTGGTTGTAAATCAGGCAATTCATTGATCACAAATAAACCTCTGTGCGATCGAGGAATTAACCCATAATGAATAACTCTTTCATCGGAGTAACTTAATTTATTTGCCGCAGCTTTAATAGGGTCAATGTCACCAATCAAGTCAGCAACACTTACATCTGGCGTTGCTAATTTTTCAGTGTAACGGTCATCTCTCGACCACCATTCAATTTCTGTCTCATCTCCTTTTGTATTGATGAGTTCTTTTGCTTTAAATGATAAAGGCGCTAGTGGATCATCATTCAGTTCTGTTCCTTTCACTACCGGAATTAAATCATCTAAAAGATTGATGAGCAATCGAGCAATTCTAGTTTTTGCTTGACCCCTCAAACCCAATAAATTGATGTTATGCATTGACAAAATTCCTCTTTCAAGTTCCGGAATAACAGTCTCCTCATAACCCCAAATCTCTGGAAAAGGACTTTCATTTTGCTTTAATTTTTCTATTAAATTATCCCTTAATTCTTGTTTAACGGATTTGGATTGATAACCTGAAGCTTTTAATTCACCAAGCGTTTGAATCTGTTTTTTTTCCTCTGTAGAAAGTTGAGTGTAATTTTTCATGTATTTCTTTATTTATCTTTTTTTCTTGTTTCTGCTGTAATCACTAAATATCATATCTCCCAAACCTTTTAAGCCACTATAATAGGCGTTTCCGTTATTGGCTTGAGTAAATTCCTGAACAAACTGTTGTAAATAAGGATCAGAAGCAATCATAAAAGTGGTCACTGGTATTTTCAACCTACGGGCCTGAGCCGCCAAATTGAGCGTTTTATTGACGATTTTACGATCCAATCCAAAACTATTTTTATAGTACTTCGCTCCCTCTTTTATACAAGAAGGTTTCCCATCCGTAATCATAAAAATTTGTTTGTTGGTCGTTTTCTTTCTTCTCAAAAGATCCATGGCCAACTCCAAACCTGCTACTGTATTGGTATGGTATGGCCCTACTTGTAAATAAGGAAGATCTTTGATGTTGATTTGCCAAGCATCATTCCCAAAAACGATGATATCAAGTGTATCTTTTTTATATTTTCGCTTGATCATTTCTGCCAAGGCCATCGCCACTTTCTTTGCTGGAGTTATTCTGTCCTCACCATATAAAATCATAGAGTGGGAAATATCAATCATCAAAACAGTAGAAGTCTGTGTTCTATACTCCTTCTCTACTACCTCAAGATCGTCTTCATTGATCGAAAAATCATCAATACCATGATTGACTTGAGCATTGCGGATAGAGTCTGTCATTGAGATTTGACTCAAGGCATCTCCAAATTCAAAAGCACGTTTATCAGGTGTAAATTCATCTCCTTTATTACCTGCAAATGGTGTTTTGTGATCACCAGAGCCTCCTTTTTTTAATTTACCAAAAATCTCATCTAATGCTTGTTGACGTATACTTTGTTCACTTTTTGGAGTGATTGTCACGTCTCCGGTTTGGGTTGGGTTTTCCTTTATGTAACCGTTTTTCTTGAGATCATCATAAAAGTCACCCATGCCATAACTGTCATTCGTGAGATTGTATTGTTTATCAAGATCATTCATCCATGATAATGTTTCTGAAACATCACCTGAAGTAATATTGATCAGTTCTAAAAATATTTTTAAGAGTTCTTGAAAGGTATTATTTTGTTTATTTTCTGGTGGGATATATTGTGTAAACCTATAACCACTCATAGCATATTTGTTGTTTAAAGTTGAAGATGAGTTAATCTTAGAGTAAATAATTATATGTTTTTCTATAAAAATTGACTTAAGCTAAAACAAGATAACAAAAAAGGAACAGTTAAGTGTTTTATTTTGTTTTCGAATTATTTCAATTCGTAGAAAGCTAAGTTCATTTTCTTATTATTATGGATTCACTTATGAATATTGAAAGTCTGTTTATTCTGGGTTTTCTTAATCTTTTCAATACTGAGAAGAAGGAAGCTTGACTTTAATCATTTTGACGCTAATTCATTAAAGAATAGTCTTATTCCAATTTTAATTTGAAGTTTACTTACATTTATTAGCAATTAACGTTATATTACTCATTGCAATAAGATTTACCTGGCCAATATATTTTTTAATGACAAACTTATTTATTGAATAAATTATGGAAACAGAGAAAAACTATCACGATTATGTGATTAAAGAAGGCGAATTCATTGGTGACTTTGAGACTATGTACAAAGAATGTAAAGACCCGTGGACCCAATCTACACAACCCAACAATTACTCCCGACTATCAGGTATTCTTCATATGAGAAATTTTGATATAAAGTCACTTGTTGAATGTGGCTGCGGTTTGGGCTACTATGCCGAATGGGTCTATAGAGAAACAGGTATTATCCCTAAAAGTATTGATATTTCAGAAACAGCAATAACAAGAGCCAATTCGTTATTTCCTCACTTAGATTTTCAAGTGGGTGATATTACCAAAAGTTTGGAGATGTATAAAGAATACGATTGCATCCTTCTCAGTGAGATTATATGGTATATCCTTCCAGATCTTGAAGGTTTATTCAAGACACTAAAAGAACATTTTTCTGGTAAATATTTAATGGTCAATCAAGTTTTTTATAAAGGTACCCAAAAGTATGGTACTGATTATTTTACTTCGATGGAAGAGATGATTGAATATTTTCCTTTTGATTGCGTAGCTAAAGTTGAAGCCACAAAAAAAACAGATACTACAATTGAAACCTCGGTATTATTCCAGATTTAAAGAAATAAAAATGATCAACAAAGTTTAAAAAGCTTCTCTACTTGTAAGCCATAAGCCTTGTTGGTCATAATTTCCAAAACCGTAATCAATTCTGAAATTCAACTTCATATTTTCAACTAACTGAAATCTAAATCCCATTCCTAAAGTGTATTTCACGTTTTCAAATGCATTCGTTCCATTGGAGCCATAAACATTACCCACACTGGCAAAAGTAACCAATCCAACTCTCCACCATAGATGTCTTCTGTATTCCACCTGAGCCAAATAATAGTTTTTATCAATGAAACGATTGGGTTGAGCAATACTCCTCATCTTCTTTGAACCACCTAGCGTATTAAGATAATAGAAAGGTATGTTTCCACTTTTCATATGAAATGCACCAAAGAAACCTAATATATTTTTTTCATTTTTTATTTTGAAAAAGTGACTGACTTCAGAATAGAAATGCCAAAAAACATAATCGTTACCCAACATTTTAGGATAAGCTGTAATGGAAGTTACCAATAAGCTCCCTTTTGTAGGATATACAATGTTATCTCTGGTATCGAATTTCAATATAGGCCCTAGCCCGAAATTAAAACCTCCTGCAATCCCCTCTGATGTTTCATAGAGATGAGGTACACTTTCTACGTTTTCAATGGTGTTATTTTGGATGTCATAATGAAGTCCTAAAAAGAGCGTTTCAGTCAATTCATAACTTACTTCCCCAAAAGTTGAAAAGCGTCTATTAAAATAAGAAGTGGTATCAGTAGGCGTTTCTTCGTTAATGCCGTAATAGGTATTTGGAACGTTTTGATACACTCCATTGAAATACATATTAAACTTTCCTTTACCAAACATAATCAAGCTTGCATCCAGGTTGAAAAGTCCTTTTGTCGATACTGAAAATGAAGGGATGAAAGTAGTTGGACGGTTGTATTTTTTTTGACTTTTACTAGATGTATCCTTGTCATTAAAGGTCACTACGGGCATGACTCCAATGGATATTCCCTCCTGTTCACTAAACCCACCTATGGGATAAAAAACAGAAGAAAACCTTTCATTCCTGTATGTAATCAACTCTAATAATTTGTCAACTAGATTTGGATGAGGTTCGGGTTCTTTGTTGTCTTCATCATGTTCTTGCCCATAGCTGTACGTGCAAGAAAATAAGAGAAATACTACGATGGTTAATTTCATTGAGTGTTAATGGGTGTGTTGGAAAATAATGAAATAGTATTTGAAAATGAGCTGGTTTTTGTAATTATATTCAATTTACGGGTTTTTAATGGATTAATTTTACATATGTAATAATTCAACCTAATAAACCATAAATCAGAAAAAAAAGTTTTCATTAACGTAACATTCTCATCACTTTATTGTCCCTAACCAATTTTATAATCACTTTTAGTACAGCATCTATTTTTATTTTTCACAAAAAAAACTCACTACTTAAAGGTAGTGAGGTTGTAAGAATTTTGTTTATCCAAACATTTTTTGGAAGTATTTTTTATATAGAAAGATGTCATTAGGATACTCAAGCCTTTTCGCTAAATCATACATCACATCTAACATCTCTAAAGTTCTAGTTTTATATTTTTGATCATTGAACCAAAAACTTGCCTCTGTTTGTTTTTTAAAGAATATTTCATTTAACATTCTTAGAAGTTTCTTTTCCTCTGTTACAAAGGAAAATATTGCATGTTGTTCTACATCTCTTTCATTTAAGTAATCTAAAACTGATTCTAGTAAATCAGGATGAACCTCTAATTCGTATCTATCTGTAATCATTTTTTTAAGCATTAAGACGAGTTATTGTTTTTATATCTATTTATACGCCCGATCTACTTTCTCTTTTTTACTTATATGCTCAAAGTTTTGCCCTAAAAGTCCAAATCCACTCTTCCACTCTTAATCATCAAGTTGAATAGAGGAATCATTACTTCAATAGACTCCAATTCGATTTACATTGATATTCAATCACTTCGAATATCCTACTATTAAAATTGTACTATTCCTTAAAACAATTTCCTTTTTCAAATGTTTAGTTTTGTTTGTATTTTCTTAATTGACCAAATTTTGATTCCTTTCTCCAATCATTTATATTATCTACAAATAGATAACCTTTAAAGATGATTAAATAATTATGACACAACAGGAAATCATTGATAGTCTTATTGCAGGAAACCAAAAATTCGTTTCAGAGAAAGCCGAAGGAAAACTTAGAGATAAAGCCAGAATCACAGAACTTACCAATGGCCAAAACCCAGATACTATTGTTTTAAGCTGTGCGGATAGTAGAGTTGTACCTGAAATAGCTTTTGATAAAGGTCTAGGTGAACTTTTTGTCGTTCGTGTAGCAGGTAATATTGCCAATACAGATAGTATTGCTTCCATTGAATATGCCGTAGCTCACTTAGGTTCACAAGTAATTGTCGTTTTAGGACATGAAAGTTGTGGTGCTGTAACAGCTGCAGTAAACGGTGGTGATAATGGTTACAATTTAAACCACTTATTATGTCAGATTACTCCTGCAATAGAAGCTACTGATAGCCCAGATGTCAATGAAGTAGTGAAAACCAATGCAAAATTAAATGCAAGTGAATTAGTAGAGCGTTCAAAAATTATTGCTGATGCCGTGAATAGCGGTAAGGTGAAAATCGTTTCAGCTTATTATCAATTGCACAACGGAGAAGTGAAATTCTTATAATCAAAATCTCTAATATACACTGAGGCTGTTTTGAAGAAATAATTCTTTAGAACAGCCTTTTTTATGAGGTAGTAGATTCTCTAACTAATAGATTGGTGTCTAATATTTTATGGATAAACCCAAGCGTATCCCTATCTTCTGTTTCAATCTCCATAATTAACCTTTTGGCAGCCTGTACCCCAATATCGAAAGCAGGTTGTTCTACCGTAGATAACTGAGGCTCCACAATCTCAGTGATTGGATCACCCGCAAAACCAGCCAATGCAATTTCTTCTGGAACCTGAATATGATTAGACTTTAATTCTTTTAATACTTGAATTGCCATATAATCACTCATACAGAAAATAGCATCGGGTCTTTTCTTCAGCGATAAAATTCTCTCTGTCGCTTCTCTTGCATCCAAACTTAAATTATCACACTGTAATACGTAGGCGTCTGTAGTCGAACGGCCTGCATCTTTTAATGCATCCATGAAACCTTTATATCTTTTCTGACTGATGGATAAAGACATTGGTCCACTAAGGTGGGCTATATTTTGGTAACCTTGTTTTATCAGATGTGTCGTAATTTCATAGGCTCCTTTATAATCGTCGACTAAGACTTGTGAAATTTCAATTTTATCAGTTCCTCTATCGAACAACACCACAGGTGTGTGTCTATCCTGGGCATTAAGAATATGTTGGTAATCATTGGTTTCTTTAGAAAGAGAAATAAGTATACCTGCTACCCTACTGTTTACCAGGGCATTTACCTGATTAATTTCCTCTAAATATTCTTCATTGGATTGGCAAACCATCACAATGTAACCGTGTTCTTTGGCTACTCTTTGAATTCCACTGAGTGCTTGAGCGAAGAAGTGTTGACGGGCTATTTCTGGAATGACAACACCTATCAAATTGGTATTTTTACTCGCAAGATTGGAAGCCAGAATATTTTTTTGATAATTCAGCTTTGCTGCCATTTCATGGACAAGTGTCTTGGTTTCTTTACTGACATCAGGATGGTTCCTCAAGGCTCTTGAAACTGTCGATTTTGATATGTTTAGTCGGATTGCTATGTCGTGAATTGTATATACCTTGCCCATGAAAAAAAATGTTGTTTAAGTCTTAAGTACAGACACCAATAAGAATAACACAATTCATTTTGGTTTTATATTTTGAGCATCACAACTAAAAACGATATGGTGCAGAAAATACCTATTTTTTGTACTTCTATTTACAAATATATCACTTTTCGGTGAACGTAAAATCTAAAACCAAAAAAAGAAGCCCCTCCATGAAGGAGAAGGCTTCCCGCCATTTACAACTTAAAGTCTAAGCGTAAATTTATTCTACAGATATGTTGTGAATAGATAAAAAAATGTGAGGCTTTATTGTTTTTTGATAATCCTCAAAGTTTGTTTGTGTTAGTCAATTCATGAAAAATTATTTATCGTTAACTACTTTCTTTTCAATTATTTGGATATCATTTCGTTGGTACTATTAATACACCTTTTAATATCACTTCCCTACCTACATTAACTTTCAATAACATTAAACAAAATTACACTAGCTCTCCGACTTCTTGTTTTGATTGTTTTGTTTTCTTCTTTTTCCTTCCTCTCCACAATAAAAAACCAGTGATCGGTAAACTACTCGAAATTAAAGAAGCGAAAAACATGATAAACTTTCCTGCTAATCCCAATATACCTCCAGTGTGAATATCATAATTAAGTCTGATGATTTTATCCGTCAATGTTGCATCCTTATAACGTCCTCTATAATCATCAACCTTAAATTCATCTAAAGTATGTTGATCAAAATACCTCCAATCCAGCTTTCCGTATTTACCATGTTCAGGGCTTGTGTAAATCTTAATTATATCCTCACTTTTTTGTGGAACATACACCACTGAACCTAAAATGCTTTCATCTTCTTGAAGGACTTTGTACCATGCCTTATCTACATTAGTAGAAGTTGAATCAAAAGTGAAATCTGCGTTAGATAATAATTCTCTTTGCTCAACTAACGCTTTTCCACCAGACAAAACATAATAAACGCCCTTTTCAAACCATGAATAAGACCAAATTAATCCCGTAATTACTGTAAAAATCAAAATCCAAGTCGCATAAAAACCTAAAACACTATGGATATCATAGTTCTGTCTTCTCCACCTTGCATTCCATTTGATTTTAAACTTCTGCTTTAAGGCTTTCTTCTTGGTGTTTTTAGGCCACCATAATACCATTCCTGAGATTAATAACACTAAAAAAATTAGTGTGGAAATACCTACTATTTTTTCTCCATAAGGGAGTAATAACGATATATGTAAATAAAGTACTACCGTAAAGAAATCGGTCCTTAAATTCTTTACTTTCAGTACTTCACCAGTATATTGGTCAATAAAAGTAAGATAAAAATAGGGTGCATCATCCGCATAATGTAAAGCCATTGAAGCATTTTGAGGAGTCTCATAATAAATCCTCTGTACTTTCATTCCGTCCGTAGCTTCCAATGCAATTTGCTTGATTTCAGAAGGCGGTAATATTTCACCTTTTACCTCTTTTACAAATCGGTACGGTTGAATTAATTCCTGAATTTCATGTTCGAATGCATAAATACAACCTGTAATGGAAACAATAAATACGACAAGGCCTGAGATCAGACCTAATATAAGATGAACTTTTCCTAGAAGTTTTTTAAGTGTCATGGGCAGTAATTTAAATAAGGCCATAGAAAGCATTCTATGACCTTTAGATTGATTAGTGGTTCATTAAAAAGTCATACCTATGTACTACTGATTAATATCTTATTTATTCTGCAGCTGCTTCTAATTCAAAAATTGCTTTGGTGTAATGACCTACAATACTAGCACCCTTTGAAGCTGTAGAAGTAGCAATATCAATTTCATAGATGTTTGCACCTGTTGAGTTTGAAACATTTACATATACTTTACCTTCTTTTACTAAAGCTGCCATTTCCCAGCCACCACCGGTCATTGGAATATTAGCCACAGGAGTGATCGTCTGATCATTTAAATCAGCAATCATAAAGCTTAAATGTTCTAACCCTTCATCAATGTTAGGAGAATAAGCAGACCAATGTACTTGATCGCTCATTACTGCACGAACCAACATTTTACCATCACCCAAATAAACTGCTGTGTTGATCTTGTAACCACCACTCTTCTCTTGGAAGTTGAAGAAGTAATCAGTGTCAAAATCAGTTTCACCATTCTTGATTCTTAAGAAACCTGACGGAGTAGTTGGAGTCGGTAAGAAACCAGATGCCAATGATGACGTTGAGAAAGTATAAATAGTACCGCTTTCATCTTCTTGCAGTGAAAAATCTGTTGTATAACGACCAATTTCTGAAGAACGAGTATCTTCAATTAATTTCACAAACTCCATTGAAGGATAGTTATAAACGGCAATTTTAGCGGTTTCGGCCTTTGGAGTAGCAAATGCAGGAACAGTTGCACCAGTACCAGTCAAGAAATAAGAAATAAATAATTTATCACCAACAACTGAAACACCTGTTGGGAAAGCTACTAGATCCTCTTCTCTTCTTTCGTCAATTCTTGTTTTTGCTCTACTTTCAATTGACATGTCATTTTTGTCAATCAAGTAGATTGTTCTTTCTTCAAAACCTTCGCGAGGTGCACCAATAGCAATAAAGTAATTGTCATCCACATTTGTAGTTGCATATACACCTTGATCAGTAATCAACTGCCCTTGGTTTACCAATTGTCCACCTTCGCCGTTTAAGCTATATCCTGTAAAAATATTGTCGCTTGTATATCCTGCAGCAATCACCATATCACCAGCTTTGAAGAAAGACATCCATGCAGGTTGTTCTAACCCATTTCCAATTGGAGAAATTTCCCCTTGATTAATAGTATCTGCTGTCAAAAGAACATCTTGTCCACCTTCAGCTTCGATACCCAAAACAAATTTTTGTTCGCCTGCTGGAGTAGTGGTATCATTGCTACTTTCATCACATGAGATGAAAGAAAAAAGTGAAAGTCCAGTAAAAATGAGTTGTAAAAAATGCTTTTTCATGTTGAAAAAATGTTTGTTTAATTTTAATTCTGAATAAAATAACGTGCTTTTATACTGAATGCACGACCAGGTTTTTGTTGATTAAGGTTATCATAAACCTTTGCATCAAGGATATTAGTACACAAGAGAGAAAGGTTATATCGACCCTCTCTCAGAGTGTATGTAATGTCTAAGTTATGAGTAAGTTGACTTGGAATTTCTGCTTTTGAAGAGGCTGTACCCAGGCTTGGCCACTTGAAATAAAAGTCATGAACATATCTAGAGATTGTGGTTACTGCTATACTTTGTCTTCTTCGGAGTTGTTTGTTGAAACTCAACGTCAGGTTTCCAAAAAGATAAGGCTCGTTGGGTACTCTATCTTTATAAAAGGCCGACTCTGAATCATTATTTCTCAAATCTTGGTAGGTACCTGCAAAGCCTATATTAAAAGTATTTTTGATGTTATAATTTAACGTCAAGTCTACTCCGTTTGCTTTTACACTTTTGTCATTTAAGTAATAGCTTCTGTTCATTCTAGGTTCAAAACGGATATAATTCTTGGTTCCTCGTATGAAGCCATTAACTTCTAAAAAGACCCTATTGGGTTTACCAGGAGCAGAACTAAAGCGTACGCCTAAATTAAGGTTATCACTTTCTTCAGGTAATAATTCTTGATTGGGTATGACATTCAAGCCATCTCCAAATAATTCATAAGACTCTGGGAAACGATACGCCTTTTCGTAAGATGCTTTGAATTGAATTTTATTGAGTTTGAAGGTACTTGCCAAACCATAACCGTAGGCATCATTGATATATTTAAACTCGTCTGACTCTGTCCCTTGATAGTTGGACTGAATAGCAAAAAGATTGTAGAAATATTTTTTACCAAAAACGATATTACTCCATTTATCGTCAAATACAGAGTAGGTGTAAGATGCTCCTATCACTTGCTTTGTAACGTCATTTGGTTCTGAAAACTGTGTGTTATTCTGAGGCTGATACTTGTCTTCTCCCTTGATTGATAAATTATTCAATGAGTAATTCACGGCAATACTATGGTGGTTACTTAATTCATATTCAGCATTAAAGTTTCCGAGCAGGTTTTTCTCATATAAAGTTACATCTGATTTTCTACCCATCTCCCCAGTAGTGACGTGTGCGTTTTCCTCATATCCTCCCCACCAATCATAGCGGTGTGGACTTACATCAACACCATTTCTTTCGGAGTCTACATACACCACATAACTGTTGGCATTAAGCCCTTCCCAAAAAAGATTCTTTTTATGATAAGTGAAATTATAAATCAGTTTATCTTCTTGAATGTACGCCTCTCCATTAGGAAATGACGTCACTCCAGTAGCGAAAGGGTTTTGTTGTATCTCTTTGTAATTATCCGAATACATTACTCCAATCATTAACTCATCGGCAAACTTCTTACCCATAAAACCAACTTCTCCCCAAACCATTTTTGAAGTATAAGCATCATGAAATCTTCGAATCTCAGTAGGTTCATCTGCCAGTTTTCCACTTTCAAAATCCAGAAGGTGAACATCCATTTTATAATCATTATCACTATGGTTATAAAAGGATTTTATGCTAGCTGTAAAACCTGTTTTTTTATGATGGTATTGTGTGTTAAATGAAGCCCTATGTGTATTGAAATTACCGTAGGAATAAGACGCATCTAAATAACTGATTGGATTTTTCGAAGTAAGGATATTTACTGCTCCACCCAATGCATCAGATGAAAGGTGAATTGGAACAGCCCCTTTATATACTTCTATCCCTTCTATCAGATTGACAGGAAAGTTGTTTAAAGTAAGAGAGGAGCCAAAATAATCCATTGGAACACCATCAATGAAAGTTCTAATTCTATTACCAGAAAGGCCATTAAGAGAGAGGCTAAAATTTGACCCCAAACCACCATCCTGACGGATGTTAACACCCGATATTCTACCTAATAATTGGCTTGCATCTACGGTAGTATTTTTAAAATTCTCTGTCTCAATTACTTCAACTGCATAAGCTTCCTCTCTTAGCAGAGTAGCTTCTGATTTGCCAAAAACAGTGACTTGTTCTAATCTTGTTGTTGAGGATTTCAGATTAAAATTTAATGGTTTTGCTAATGGAACTTTGACTTTTTGCTCCAACTTTTCATAACCCACAAAAGAAATTTGAAGGGTATATTCCCCCTTGTCTAATTGTTGGAATTCAAAATTTCCATCAATATCAGTACGGGTTGTTTTTTTGGTTTCTTTTAAATGAACAGTCGCAAAAGAAACTGCCTCTTTATTTTCATCTAATACTTTTCCAGATAATTTATGCTGCGAAAAAGCAAGCGAACTGAATAAGAGAAAAAATAGAAGTGAGATAAATGTTTTCATTGTGAATTGAGACTTAAGCCTCATTTTGTTTGTGTTGAGCTCTATATTTATTAGGTGTAATTCCGATACTATTCTTAAAAGCATATGAAAAATGAGATGCATGTTGATAGCCTATTTTCTCGGAAATAATAGCGATAGGCAGTGATGTAGAGACCAATAAAACTTGTGCTTTTTGCATTCGCTTTCTATTTGCAAATTCAAAAATTGTTTCATTGAAAACTTCCTTAAAATTCTTTTTCAGATACGAAGCATTCATCCCTATTTCTTTCGATAAATCAGGAATAGAATACTGGTTTTCGAGGTTATTAGTAATAATGTTTTTCACCTTATGAAGCTTATCTTCGTTTACATCTATCTCAATTTCAGGAGGAAAACGAACTTCATAAACTTCAGTGAGAAGTTGGTATATTTTAGCGTTGATATAGAGGTATTCACTGTCTCCTTTTTTATTATTTTCTATGATATTCCAGAGTATTTCTTGAATCTTCTTATTTAACTCAAAAGTTGATGAAACTGTCTTGGTAAATATTTCCTTGAAAAGACTCGAAGAATTAATAAAACTTGAATCGAAAAAAGGGAGATCGAAAGAAAATATTAATAGCTCTACATTTTTACCTTTTGATAGGTGACATTCTAGTTTTTTGTCATGAAAGATCATTCCCTCCTCTACCTTCAATAGTTCATGATTGAGAATGGTCAACGCATTGTCTTTCAAACTAAAAATTAAATAGTAATGAAATGCATCTAATATAAAGTCGAGATGTTGATAAGTCCTTAGTTTAAGAAACTGTAATTGATAAGATGAAAATGAAAATTCTTCAACAACCCCACTTGCTGCGGTTGTATTCCATTTTCTTACCTTCTTCATTGTTTTATTGTCCCCTTCGGAAACATGTGAGACCCTAGTAAGTTTATCTAAGTTTTTTGAGTAGAATAGTTCTGATTTTTCAATTTTCTCCATTGTATAGAGAGAGCTTTTCTTGTTGGTGATCGATTTATTTACAATATCAAAACTATACTTATTTAGATTAATTTAAAATAAACAAACTCAATTGAAGAAACCGGAAAATATTGTACTATTACAATCCTTAAAAGTACATTTTACTCATATCTATACCATTATATTTGTACTATTTATAGTTGTCATTTATACTCACCAAACAATTTATATCCTAATTCGTAATTTTAATTTCCGAATCCGATGCTTTATGAAGTAAATCCCTATCAATATTTGTGATGTTATTTAAAAACATTCTAAATAACAAAACTAAAATTACATCTTAACTTACCAACAAAATGATACCTTTATTAGCAAAGGAAAACAACCAGCAAAAAGCCAATGACTCTACAAACTTTTCATTTCTTTTTAATCAAGATGAGGATAACATCATCCGATACAAAAAAGGAGTCATTACGGCTACAAAGAGAATTTTTAAATTTCTAAAAAGAAGAAAAAAACCGTTTAGTGGAATTCAACATGAAGAACTAAGAACCGTCTTTGAACAAATCAACATCAACAAGACCCCTCTTGATGAACAATTTGTCATGGATGAGTTAGAAAATATTTATTTGGATCATGCAGTAGCATTTCATCTTCCAAAATACATCGCTCACCTTAACTGCCCGATTGTAATACCATCACTGATTGGTGAACAAATACTTTCAGCAGTCAATTCGTCTCTTGATACTTATGATCAAAGTGCCGGAGGTACATTCATTGAGCAGAAATTGATCGATTGGACAGGTAAACAAATTGGGTACAAAACACCTGATGGTGTATTTACCAGTGGCGGTACGCAATCCAATTTAATGGCCGTTTTGTTGATGAGAGACGCTTTTTATCATAAACGACAAAAACATGATGTCACAATGAAAGGTGTTTCAAATGCTAAAGGTCAATTGAAAATTTTCTGCTCTGAGTGTAGTCATTTCAGTATTAAAAAAAGTGCAGCACTCTTAGGTTTGGGAGAAGAAGCGGTAGTGAGTATTCCTGTCTCTGAACAATTTGTGATGGATACTGAAGCCTTAGAATCCGCTATTTTAAATGAATACATTAATGGCAACTGCCCAATCGGAATTGTAGCTACAGCTGGAACCACAGATTATGGTAGTATTGACCCCTTAAACAAAATTGCAACCATTGCACAACGATACCAAGTTTGGTTCCATGTAGACGCTGCTGTTGGAGGAGGATTATTACTGTCTGATGAATATAAATACCTGTTAGCTGGTATAGAAAAATCTGATTCTACTACAGTAGATTATCATAAAACTTATTTTCAAACGGTAAGTTGTAGTGGTTTTGTGGTGAAAGATCCTAACTCACTTCATTTAATTAGTCATCATGCAGATTATTTAAATCCAAAAGATCATAAAGATGCAGGTGTTCCCAATCAAGTAGATAAATCACTTCAAACAACAAAAAGGTTTGATGCCTTAAAATTATGGATGACTTTCCGTTTGATGGGTACAGATCAATTAGGTGCCTATTATGAGCAGACGCTACAATTGACCCAAAAAGCTGCCAAAATTATTGAGTTGCATCGAGAATTTGAATTGTTAAACCCTCCTGCTTTACACTCTCTTGTATTCCGTTTCAAACCTGAAAACATGAATAATGAACAGCTAAATTCACTTAATATTTTGTTGAGGAAAAAGTTGTTTGCTGATGGTGAAGCTGTTGTTGCAGGCACAAAATTCAAGGGTAATTATTACCTGAAGTTTACCATTCTGAACCCTATCATGACGGAAGAAAACTTCGAAGAAATTTTATCAATTCTTTCTAGAATAGGAAAACAAATCGTAGAAGACGAAAACAAAATCGCTTAAAAAAAATACAAATGAACGAAAAAATATATGACATTATTGGGGTAGGAATCGGTCCCTTTAATCTTGGATTAGCTTGCCTTACTGAACCAATTGAAGAATTAGATTGCCTTTTCTTAGATAGAGCAGAACAATTTAATTGGCACCCAGGAATGTTAATGGAAAATACAACGCTTCAAATTCCATTTATGGCTGATTTGGTTACTTTAGCGGACCCTACCAGTCCTTATTCCTTTTTAAATTATGCTAAGCAAATGGGAAGAATGTATTCTTTTTATATCAAAGAAGATTTCCTCTTGCTAAGAAACGAATATAATTTGTATTGCCAATGGGTAGTGCAACAACTTAATACCTTGAAGTTTTCAACAAACGTTGAAATGATATGCTTTAACGATGATGAACAAGTTTTTTATCTAACCTGTCTAACTTCTGAAACCAATGAACCTTTGATTTACAGGTGTAAAAAAGTGGTGTTGGGAACTGGAACTTCTCCTTACATTCCCGACGCCCTCAAAGGTATAGGCGAAAAAGCAATTCATTCAGCTTCTTACCTAAAAAATAAAGCTGAGCTTCAGAAGAAAAAAGCGATTACTGTAGTGGGAAGTGGGCAAAGTGCGGCTGAAATATTTAGTGATTTACTAGAAGAAGTTGATGCTTATGGCTATCAATTGAACTGGATTACACGCTCACATCGTTTCTTCCCAATGGAATACACTAAACTGACGTTAGAGATGACCTCCCCTGAGTATGTGGATTATTTCTATGAACTTCCATTGGCAAAAAGAGAAGCACTACTTCAAGAACAAAAGCACCTTTACAAAGGCATCAACTCAGATTTGATCAATGGTATTTTTGATACAATATATGCTAAGAAACTGATGAATGATGTAGACATAAACCTACGTACCAATTCAACGGTGACCGCTTCTACAATTACTGATGATAAAGTACAGCTTGAGGTATTCCAAAACGAGGAAGAAAAATACTATCAGCATGATACTGAAGCTGTGGTTATGGCTACAGGGTATCATTACAAATTACCATCTTTTATGGAAGGCTTACTTAAGCATGTGCAATGGGATGAAAAAGGAAGGTTAAGGGCGAATCGTAATTATACCATTGATAAGGAAAGTAAAAATATTTTTGTACAAAATGCAGAACTTTACACACACGGTTTTGTTTCTCCAGATCTTGGTATGGGGAGCTATCGTAATTCATATATCATCAAGGAGATTACTGGCAAAGAGTATTACCCTATCGAAAAGAAAATTGCATTCCAACAATTCAAAGTATCTGAAAAAGAGGAAATCATAAAAGAAGAAGTTCTGGTATGAAAGTGAAAACAATACTAATGCTCATCACACTTGTTGCTGTGGTGAGCGACACTATGCTTCATCCCTTCTACCCTCAGTTTTTTGGAGAAAGGTTTGGGTTTTTTAGCTCAGAACATGTTGGGTATTATTTAGCTGCTTGTTGCTTAACAGTTATGGTAGCTTTCCCCTTTTGGGCTAAAGTACAAAAGAATGCCGATCTTTTTTCTTTACTGATTTATACGCAGCTGATAGCGGGATTATTGTGCGTAAGTATCTATTGGATAGATCACATTGTGCTTTTCTGGGGAGTTGCTTTGACGATGATTTTCTTCAAGGGAAGTTATTTATTGATCTATCCTTATATCATGCAATTGGATGAAGAAGATGAACACACCTCCTCGATTAGTATTCTTTCAGTGATTGTTCATTTAGGGGCTATCATGGGTGCTTTTATTGGAGGTGCCATAGTAGATTTTATTGATACTTATGTGGTCTTTTTCATTATGGCAATGGGTGATTTCACACAGTTAGGCGTTTGTTTTTATCTTAAATATAGAAGAAACGTGAAATCTATTGTACATGAAGAAGCAAGCACCCAACAAGGTTTTTTCCATATCAAAAAACCAATTTTTATGATTGGAGCCATCACAATGACACTGTATTTCAGTACATTTTTGATTCGTCCTTTCTTCTCTGTCTATTGGGAAATTATTTCTGAATATGATAGTAAAGTTGTATCAGGTTTAATGTACTCGCTTCCTGCATTTGTAGGTTTAGTAGCACTATGGTACAATCACAAATTCAAATCGGAAAAAAGCAGTTTTAAACAAATAATACCTGCAATTGTGTTGGGTATTGTAGGAATTGCTTTACAAGGAAGTATGATAGAAGGAATCGTCATTGTGGGGCGATTAATATATGGCTGGGCCATTTTCCAGCTTTATGTACAATTTGATGTCATAGCCTTCACACTTTCAACACCATCAGATTATGCTACAGATTACAGTAGAATTCACCTGATGCAAAACTTTGGTGTTTTAGTTTCCTCAATGATTGCGGGATTTACCGTAGATCTTTTCTCTATACAAATGACATTTTGGATGTCAATCGTTGGGTTCCTACTAACTGGTAGTTTCTTCCTTTTAGGGTTTAATAGCTACTTGAAAAAAGAAGAAGAGGAACCAAAATTAACAACAGCAAATGCTTAGATACAATGGTACAAAATATATATAAAACTCCTTTCGGGATTGACTTTTGGGCAAAAAAAGCCGCTGAAAGTAGTTACAAGATTAATCAGGATTTATCATTTAAATTCGCTCCTTTTCAATTAGACAGAGATGTTCCATTGCTTCACCATTGGGTCAACCAGCCCTATGCAAAATATTGGCAATTGGAAAATAGTTCCATCGAAACAGTATACGCTTCCTATAAAGAAATTTTAGAGGGAAAGAATACTTGTGTTTTTTGGGGTGTGCTCAATGATAAGAAAGTGTTTTTAGTAGAGTTCTACTATGCTCCTAAAGACAGAGTAGGTGAACACTATGATGCTAAAATTGGGGATTATGGATTTCATATTCTTGCTGGTCCTAAAGAAACGGTAATTTCCCAATTCACTACTCATATTTTCGTTTACCTACTCACTTTCTTATTTCAACAAGATGAAGTAGAAAGAGTGGTCGTTGAACCTGATGTCAATAACAAGAAAATCCATGTTTTAAATAAAAAAGCAGGCTTTACTTATGACAAAAAAATAGAGTTCGAAGAGAAAACTGCCTTTCTAGCATTTAACGATAGAAATAGTTTTCAAAAAGCATTAGACCACATTCAACTTCCTTGATTTTATCATCATGAATAGATTATCACTAGCAAATCATAAAGAAGCCATTGATCATTTAAAGGCTTCCACTTGGAAACAAGTCAATAGAAAATATGTAAGTAAAGCGATGAGTGAGTTTGCGCACGAAAAGCTATTACAACCTACACTTATTGCTGAGGATGAGTTTTCTACTTATCAAATTCAAAGCTCAGATCAGCAAGTAAGTTATATTTTCAGAGCCAAGCTATTACAACTAGACCATTGGTGGATTAAACCTGAAACCATTGTAAAACAAGTGTATGACAAAAATGTAGAGCTCTCGTTACTTGATTTTATTCAAGAGTTCAAAGATCAATTGGAAATTCCTTCTGAAATGTTACCCACCTACCTTGAAGAAATTACCAATACCCTTTACTCTTTAAATTATAAATATACTCATCATACCACTTCAGCACTTACTCTTGCTGATTCAAGTTTCCAGACAATAGAAGGTAATATGATTGAGGGCCATCCTTGTTTCGTTGCCAACAGTGGGAGAATTGGTTTTACTGCTCAAGACTTCCTGCACTATTCCCCTGAGGCATCAAACGGGTTTCAATTATTGTGGTTAGCAGGCCATCGTTCTGTCGCCACTTTTACCTCTATTGCTGGCTTAAGTTATGAAGATGTAATGCATCAAGAAATGGGTGAAACTCAATTTCAAATCTTCCAGAATATCTTAAAAGTACATGGTCTAGACCCTGAAGATTATATCATCTTTCCAATGCACCCTTGGCAATGGCAAAGTAAGTTGTCTACCATTTTCTCTTCTGATATCACGAAAAAGAAACTTATTCTATTGGGAGAAGGTTCTGATACTTATCAACCTCAACAATCAATAAGAACGCTTTACAATAAAAGTTATCCTGAAAAGTTTTATGTAAAAACAGCACTCTCTATTCAAAATATGGGCTTTTTACGTGGACTTTCACCGTATTATATGCAGTCTACCCCTTCCATTACGGAGTGGATCAATCAAAAACTTCAACACGATGAGTACCTGCAGAAATATGGTTTTGAAATGTTAGGTGAAGTGGCAACTCTAGGATATAGAAATACTAATTTCGAATCTTTAGGAAGAACAAACGCTTATAATAAAATGTTAGCCGTTCTCTGGAGAGAATCGCCTGAGCATTATTTAAAAAATGGCCAAAAAGCGGCTACAATGGCTTCTTTGTTACATGTCACGCCAGAAGGGGAATCATTACTTAAAGCGTACATTAAAACCTCTCAACTCTCTCCTCAAGAATGGATCAATTGTTATCTAAATGTTTACCTAAAACCTCTTCTTCACTGTTTATATCAACATGAAATAGCCTTCATGCCTCATGGAGAAAACCTTATCCTCCGAATGGAAAATAACATTCCTGTAGGCGTCTTTATGAAAGACATCACTGAAGAAGTAGTCTTGTTTGAAGAAGAAGAAGGCCTGCCAGAACCCGTTCAACGATTAGTCGTCAAAACTACCGATGAAATCAAAGCCTTAAGTATCTTAACCGATGTATTTGATTGTTTCTTCCGTTTCATTGGTCAAATCGTGGAAGAACATGAAATAATGAAAGAAGAACAGTTTTGGGAATTGGTAAGTAATTGCATCCTTTCTTATCAAACAGAGAATCCTCATTTATCTGAGAAATTTGCTAAAAGTGATCTTTTCTGTGAGGACTTTATACTTTCCTGTTTAAACCGTCTTCAACTTCAGAACAATAAGCAAATGGTGGATCTTACAGACCCAGTAAATAGTTTGCAATTTATTGGTAGAATTAAGAATCCAATCCGACAATTTCAATCTAACTACGCTTAATGATGAGTACACAACGATTACATTCACTCGATTTTTTTAGAGGAGTAAGTGTCCTCTTTTTGATTCCGCTACACTGTATGATGATGTATGCATCTGCTGAAACATGGAACGACAGCAACCTTGGTTTCATCATGAAATGGATTGAAAGAGGAAGTCCATCTTTTATGGTGGCAATGGGTATTTCCTTTGTTTTTTCTAAACGTCAGAGTTTTAAAGCTCTACTTATTCGTGGAATCAAAATAGTAGGAATAGGGTATTTACTCAATACATTTAAGTTCATTATACCGATGCTCTTGGGTTTTTTCCCAGAAAACCTGATCGTTGCTCATGGATTAAACCCTGAGCATCTTATGGACAATTCCATTCACTTTTTACTTCTTGGGGACATTCTCCAACTGGCAGGAGTGTCATTAATTATCATGAGTTTTTGTGTTCCTATTTTCAAGAATAAATATGTAATACTTGCAGTGGCATTGAGTATAGTACTTTCCACAAGAACAGTAAGCGGTATTCGTTTGGGAATTGGTGGTGTCGATTATATGCTGGATCTCTTATGGGGAAATCAGTATAATGTTTATTTCCCAGTTTTCCCTTGGATGGGCTTTATTCTTCTAGGAAGGTTTGTAGGAGAATTGTACAAAGAAAATAAAACGAATATTCCATTTTTCTTCCAGAAAGTACTATTACTTTCTGCTACAACAATTGTCATTGGTGCTTCTCTTTGTTACTATAACTATGACTATCACTTTGGAGACTACTATCATTTAGGTCCAGGTGGTATGTTATTGCTACTCGGGGTAAATACTTCGTTTATCTATTTTTCGCACTTTATCTCAAAAATTATTTTAAACACCAATTTATTTCAATTTCTGGTTTATGCGAGCAAGAATGTGACTATTATTTATTTCCTGCAATGGGTGGTCATTGATTGGGGGATGGGTCTTTTCGGGTTCGCAACCATGAACCAACAAGGTGTATTAATGATTATACCTATTTATTCGTTTTTCGTTTTCGCACTACTAACAGTTTTTGATAAAGTATTCAGAAACAAATCATCTTCGCTTACTGAAAATTTAGCTACTCAGTAAGTCCAATTTCCTATAAATAAAGAGTCCATACTTAAACCTTCCTCAATATTTGAGGAGGGTTTTATGGCGTATTATGTGGTTAGTGAAGAAGTTTTAGTAAAGCTTCCCTACAGCACTGCATTTTAGAGGATTATTATAAAAACACTTTTGAGCTGTAATCAAGCAGTCATGTATTAGTATCTAAATCGGCCTTGAAGGGAAAAACGTTAAGAATTTCATGTATTGAGCTGTTAAAAATGATTTTAAACCCGCTAAAGCTCAAACAAAAAAATCATTTAGACTCAAGAAATGGAATTTAGCTTATGACTTCTAAGCCTTGAGTTTTTTGCTTCTTTTTATTTCCAACAAAAACGAAGACGAAAGAAGCTTGAAGTTGACGATAATTTAGTTGACAATGTATTTATACCTATCTTAAAAATAACCTTCCTTCTGTTCTAAAGTATAATATGTTTTATCGTGAATAGGATTGTAAACCAATAAGCACAAATCATTTTGGACACCATAGAAACATCCACTCTTGTACTCACATCTGTTTAATTTCTTATGGAAAATGGGTACACCATTATTGATAGAAGATAAAATGTCATTTTTTGTGGGAATCGCAAAAACGTTTACCTCATTATTAGTAACGATTAAAATTTCTGTCAAATCACTAGAAAGTTGTACATCAGTTACTTCAGTAAGATCTAGTTCTCCCACCTTTTCTAAGGTTCCTTTCTCTAACTTAGACGAAATTCCATATACCTCTGTTTTCTCTTTACTAAAAGTAAAGATGAAAAACTTTTTCAATTTTGGGTGATACACCATTGCTTTTGCATCTTTTTTACCTTCAGGGTAAACAAAAGTCTTGGTGGATGGCACCACAAATTGATCTTTGATTTCGCTTTCAGCTATTGAAAACACTTGAATATTTTTTCTCTTTTTAGATGGGTCTCCAATATCACCTATATGTAACGTATTTTCATAATTGGAAATACCCTGCCAACCAAAGGAAATACTTCGAACAAAGACCTTTTCCTTTGTTTTCCCGGTTTTAGGATTGACTAGGAATAAATAGGGTTCATTTTCGGTTTTGGTCTGAATCCACAAGGACTTCAAATTATCCGAATAAACCATTCCTGTTATATTCTTTTTATTTAAGTCTAATTCTTGTTTTTGAATAGTCTTATAAGTTATCTTTTTAGGAATTTCGTTTTGATTTTCAATTGATTTGCAACTGAATAAACTAAATCCAAAAGAAATAGTGACAATAATGTAAAGTATGTATCTCAATTTAGTAAAGTAGTAAGTATTATAGTTCAATACATTAGATTTAGTATTTGATCATAAAGTTACCTGCTTTAAAAAGGAGTTGTGGACTCCATAATCATACATTTAGAAAGATTAAGATAGATTGTGATTTAACGTAATCCACAATAACTCTTCTGACTTTTTTTAACAACAATTCCTCTATTAAATCTCATTTCCATTCTACATGTGATTTCTTCATTACTTTTATCATATTTCAATAAAATACGTCTTAAATTTCTATCTTTTAAAGAAAAGAAGGGTTATATTAAAAACTGCAAAAATTATGTGGAATATTTTGTAGGTAAAGCAACTTTCCTTTACTTTACCTATAGATTCAGTAGAGTATTACTTTTCACCTGAATCCAAACTAATTCAAATCAAGTTGTTTATTTAAAAATAGATACTAAGAAATGAGCGATTACAAATTCGAAACATTACAATTACATGCAGGCCAAGAAGTAGACCCAACAACTAATTCAAGAGCCGTACCCATTTATCAAACTACATCTTACGTTTTTGATAACGCAGAACATGCTGCCAACCTTTTTGGTCTAAAAGAGTTTGGTAACATCTATACTCGTATCATGAACCCAACAACTGATGTTTTTGAAAAGAGAATGGCCGCTTTAGAAGGTGGTGTAGCTGCCGTTGCTACAGCATCAGGTCAGTCAGCTCAGTTCCTTGCTTTGACTAACATCATGGAAAATGGAGATAACTTTGTCTCGTCTTCTTTCCTTTATGGCGGTACTTACAATCAATTCAAGGTACAATTTAAACGTCTTGGTATTGAGGCTCGTTTTGCTGAGGGCGATACTCCTGAAGCGTTCGCAGCTAAAATCGATGAGAATACAAAAGCCATTTATTTGGAAACAATCGGTAATCCAGAATTAAACATTCCCGATTTTGAGAAAATTGCCGAAATCGCAAAAGCTAATAAAATTCCATTAGTTGTAGACAATACTTTTGGTGCAGGTGGGTATTTATTCCAACCTCTAAAACATGGTGCTAACATTGTAACAGCATCTGCTACAAAATGGATCGGTGGACACGGTACTTCAATTGGTGGTATCATCGTAGATGGGGGTAACTTTGATTGGGGTAATGGTAAATTCCCAATCTTCACTGAACCTTCTGAAGGATATCACGGGTTGAAATTCTGGGAAGTATTTGGTGAAGGCAATCCTCTAGGTTTACCAAATATTGCGTTTGCAATCAGAGCAAGAGTGGAAGGACTTCGTGATTATGGTCCAGCAATCAGCCCATTCAACTCATTCCAATTGACACAAGGCTTAGAAACGCTCTCTCTTCGTATGGAAAGAATTGTAGCCAATGCTCAAACACTTGCTGAAAAATTGGAAGCACATGAGTTGGTAGAAAAGGTAAACTACCCAGGATTGAAATCAAGTAAATATTATGAGTTAGCTCAAAAGTATTTGACAAATGGTGCTGGTGGTGTATTTAGTTTTGAGGTGAAAGGCGGCTATGAAGCAGCAAAAACTTTTGTTTCTTCATTAAACTTAGTTTCTCACTTAGCCAACGTGGGTGATGCGAAAACATTAGCGATCCACCCGTCTTCTACTACGCACGAACAATTGGGTGCTGAAGAACAATTGGCTAGTGGCGTGACTCCAGGTATGGTCAGAATTTCAACAGGTTATGAGCATATCGATGATATCTTTGCAGATATCGAGCAAGCTTTACAGAAAACACAAGTTCCTGTAGCATAAGCTTTTTTCTATAAAAAGTAAATGGTGAATTATCAATGTCTCACTAAAGTGTAAGCATTAATAATTCACCATTTTTTATTGTCAATGCTGCTGATTTTTAACTCAGCATTCACCATTCAATTAATCTCTTTGTACCCCAAATACACTATCCAAAAATGTTAATACTGTAGAGTAAACAAGGCTAAATAAAAATGACATTGTTAGACCACCCGTGCCAAAACCATCAATAAGTGATCCTGCCCAGTAAAACATCAGTGCATTGATAACCAACAAGAAAAGACCCAACGTCAAAACTGTAATTGGCAATGTTAGTATAGTTAGAATTGGTTTTACAATAGCGTTCATAAAACCAATGGCTAAGGCTGCCCAAATTGCAGTCCCATAATCTGTTAAATGTATTCCCGAACTAGGTGCTATCCATTGGAAAAAGCCTGCACATGCCCACACGGCAATTGCTGAGACTAAAATTCTAATGACAAAATTTTTCATAATGTATATATATACTTGATTATAATATGTTTACTTTAAAAGTCATTCCAAAATAATTGAAAAACCTCAATTCTAATGCTACGTACTTAAGTAATTGTATTTATTAACGGAATTTCTAATCTGAATGAAAAGAAATATTATTCTTCTTCAAAAATGCCCTCTTCTTCCTTGAACTGAAGCCTTATCTCCTCCCCTTCATTTTCTATGTCTATTTTAAAACTAGATGACAGAGCAACATCCTCAGTTGGAAACCACGTTCCTTTTTTATCATTATTAATACAGATAAATAAGCCTTCTGGATTCCCAACTGCACAAAACCGTTGAAATGACCCATCATATATAGGCATTGATGGAGAAGTAGACCGAAGAATAGATTGATACACTTTTTCAATGTCTTTTGATGGAACACCTATTTCAGAGATAGAGATAATAGACGATGCATCAAAGTTTTCATTTCCATTTCCTAACACCTCTTCCCTTCCAATCAACTCTACTATATTTTTATCCTTATCATAAAAATAAATTGCTTTTGCTTTCCAAGCTGAAAAATCTTGAATATCTGAGATACCTTCTTTTAATATTGTAACCCTTTTTTTTAACCAACCTACTGCTTCTTCAATAAGTTCAAATGGGATATTAAAAGCAAAATGATAAGGTTTACTTTCTTCTGATTTTTGAAAAACTAACTCTGATGACCCTACCTGTAACGATATAGTATCTTCATTTCTACGGAGAAGTGGAATCCCTAATGTTTTCTGATAGAAATGGAGCTGTTCTACAAGATGTGTTGAATTTAAGTACAGTTTTCGAATTTTCATAGAAGTGGGTTAATGCCAAAACGAATACCTAATTTACATTTTTAAGTTTCAAGACACAAAAGAATTTAATGAAACGGGTACAATTATAATTTGAGAATAAAGGTTTTCAATCAAAGCCTTCTTCAGATTCAAAAAGACATTATTATTATGAAAAAAGACTTCCCAAGTAAATGAGAAGTCTTCAAAGTTACACTTTATACCGTTTATCCTTTTTTAATAGCATAATCGTACTGATCCAAAAATATTCCCTTATGATCCGTATGTTTTTGGTCGGTTAAAACTTTAAATGCCTCATTGGCCATAAGCGTCCCTGATAACCAAACCACTGGTGCTAAACTTGGTCTTGGACGTTTTCCATGTAGAACATCACCCACACAATCTTTATCGATAATTGAAAATGGTGAAAAGTGAGAAAAAGTATATTCCACTTCTTTCCTAACCGCTTCTACACACATTTCTTCAGTGATTGCATCAATTGGAACCCCAGCCGTGGGTAATTCTAAATAATCTTCCCAATGCGGACTATCGGGTTTCATTACGAAAACACTTGCATACGGTGTCAACCAAGCATCTACAATAGTGATATTCTTCTTTCTAGCTGTACGTTCTAATACAATACTGCTGAACATATCATCCATGCCATTAATGATCACATCTATATTTTCCAACAGTTCTTCTACATTGGCCAATTGTACAGGTTCAATAACGGCTCGAATATTCAATTCTTTATTAATTTCTAAGAACTTCTCTTTCAAAACCTCCGCTTTGTGTTGACCAATAGTGATCGAATTAGAATACAATTGTCTATTACAATTTGACGTTTCGAAAATATCAAAATCGCAGATAGTAATATTACCAACTCCCATTCTAACGAGCACTTCAGCGGCTACACCACCCATACCACCAACACCTGCTATCAATACAGAACCCTCAGAAAGTTTTGCTTGTTGTACCTCAGTAATTAACCCTATATTTCTTTCAAACATCATAGTTTAGCTTTTTGTTTCAAATAGTGGATTATCAATAAAAGTCTCTTTCGTAATGATATAAATAGGGTTATCTATTTCTTCAGGATCATTGTGATCAAAAAGAAATTGGCCCGATTTATAAAAACGAGAACCGGTAAGCTTATTCACATTCTCAATGAAAGTCGGTACTTTTTTTTCTACTTCCGAAATGCTAATTCTCTTTCCTCCAAGTCTTTCAAGATTTCGGGTTGATTCTTCAGAATTAAACATAATACTGTAACAAGGAGCAGTTTTTGTTGCTGCTTTCAAATAAGGGTAGGATACAAATTCTTTTACTTCATCTCTACCTATCGTTGTATGGGCATAAGTAAAATCTCCAAATTCATGATAAAAAGTGATTAACAGTAACTTCCCATTTTTTTTATGTTTTGCAGCAAAAAACTTATTCTCTGCAAACAACTGTTCAACATTAATATTCCGATGCTGAACACTAGGTAGTCTCCTTAATAGTAATTTGTCGTGTTCTGGAAGTTCAGTCACGATGATGAGGTCTTCGATTGAAATTTTCAAAATGATTTAAATTAATAAGTACAAAGTCAAAAATAAATCATAGTTAATTCTAACTTTTTTTTTGGGGAGTACAACGCTAAAAAACGTATTAATAGTGGTTCTATTAAAAGCTTTTTTGAAGGAAGTAATCGCAAAACAATAAATAGAATTAGTATTAGATAATTTTGAATTTGTACTTAAGAGCTAAAAGTTATATAGAACAATGGTACTTCGGCTTTAAGTTAAGTGATGTAGTAACATTGCGTTTGTTTTGCATGATTCATTTTAGGCTCTTAAATATAACCTCACATCATTACCTATCAAATTGTTTTATCAGAATTACAATGTAACATTACACACGATCTGTTATAATAATAAATTACCTCATCGTTCGTCTACAAATTGTTTTGTAAGCGAATGATGAGGTAAAATGATGTTTTGACAATTTGAATCTAGAATACTAAAGATTAGTTACAAACATCCTCCTCGTCTTTTGTGATCACAATATTTAGATTATTGATTTCATTCTTTTTATCACACAATCCTGGAGGAATATTTATCACTGGATTGTTTTGTATATTCAGAGTAAGCAACCTTGGCAAGTCGACCAACTCATTCGGAAGCTCGTTGATGTTGTTATTTTGAATGCTTAGACTCAAAAGGTTGTTCAAATCCCCTATCTCTCTAGGTAGTGCAGTAAGCTCATTATATTGTAAATGAAAAATCATTAATGATTGAAGTTTTCCAATTTCAGAAGGAATAGATGACAATTTATTATCGTATAAACTCAATATCTCTAATTTCTTAAGATCACAAACCTCTTTTGGTAACTCTTTCAAGTCAGTCCCTACAATTGTTAAACTTGTCAGTTCAGATAACTCACCAAAACTTTGAGGAATTTCATTCACATAAATAGTAGAGATAATTAGCTTGGTTACTCTACCGTCGGTAATAGTGACACCTTGCCACTCTTCCATAGATTCAGCATCCAAATCCCAATCCAAGTAAGTAAACAGAGTGTTGTAAGCTTTATTGATGGTATAGAATTCTTCTAAAACAGCTCTGTCATTTTCTAAAGATGTTTCCTTCATTAAGCTCACATTCACTTTGTATTCTTGTGTACTTCCGTCTTCTGCAACGACTTCATAAGTGATTTCTTGAGTAAAATCTTGAGCTGTATTTGGTAATGGAGAAATAGATGAGCCCTCACTTATTTCAATAATCGGAACAAGACTTCTTAAACCAGTATTATAAGGTAAAGACACTGAAATTTCGTAGCTGTTGTGATCAATGTCCCCTTGATATAAAATGTCGTCGATATTAAAGCCAAATGATTTGATTTTTTTATCGCTATTCAAAGTAGTAAACACTATGGTATATTCTGCCTTTGTTATACCATCTTGAGCCGTAACCATGAATTTTACTTCTTGTGTAAAGTCCATTGCCTGGCCTTGATCAGGAGTAATTGATGCACCTTGAGAGAGTTCAATTGATGGTACTAAAGCCGATAAGTCAATAGCATCAGAGACTTGAACTTTTATTGTATTACCTTCTATCTCAGTGGATATAGCTTCCTCTAATTGGGGGTTGTTACTGGTCAAAAAATTAAAAGAAATAATTGACGCAACATCACTTTTCTGAACGGAAGCCTTCACGGTGTAAGTCGTTGTGGTATACCCTTCTCCACTCAATGTATACGTCTTTGGACTGGAAAAATCTTGTGATTCAATAGTGTTAGGTGTAATACTTATCCCTTCAGAAACACTTATTGTTGGGTTTAAATTTGAAAGGGATGTGAGAGCCGGAAAAGTTACATTGATGACCTTTTCCTCTGGGTCGATTACTCCATAGATGTCTTCGGAAAGACCACTATTATAGACGGCCTCAAATTTAAATTCTTTGATTGTTGGGATAATAGACGCTTTTTCGATTTCATCTTTTTCACAAGAAATCAAAAGTAGAAAAAATGAAAAAATAAATGGAAGTGTGATTCTTAGTTTCATATTAATTGATTATTATTTAGTAATACATTTTAGGAATGTATTCGGATTTTGGATTCAAAAGAATTAGCTATTTAAATGATAGAAAATTCCATACAATCGGTTAGTAACCTAATGCATGTAACACCATCATTTTGAACAAAGTGACACTAGTTAAAGACCATAATCTCTTGCCTTGAAATCTTAAATGATTTTAAGTACAAATTCAAAATTAGCTATGATTTGTTTTTGACTTAGTACTTATTGATAATTAGGTATTAAAGAGATAATAGGTGAAAGAGTGAAGCTTGTTTTTCAAAAATTATGGAAAGAATGTATACACCACTCGAAAGCACATTTTAATGGATTCAAAAATATATTATGCATTTCAAAAAGGCATGACTCAAACTTTCCGGGCCTGAAATTAGTGATTATCTATTGTATCACAAAGAAAAATATAACACTTAACACAACGTTTTTATTCTAGATAAATTTACTTCATAAAACAAGAGATGAAAAAGAAGGCAAGGCAGTTTTTTTTGTATTAACAGGCATAATCAATTCGAATCAAAACTTTTTCTCCATCACGCCATCTTATCCAGCCTATTTCTCCCAAAATAGTTTTTACTTTTATCCAATCGCCCTCCATATCTATTGATTATGCTTTCCATATTTTGTATTTGTCCTCTTTTGGATTTTCAATTACTAAGCTGTTAGATTTCGGCTCTTTTTTCAAGGGATTAGTTACACGATTAAAATCAAGATGCATTGGTTCCATTGTCCATTTGAGTATAAATTCTTTGATTGTTTCTTTCTTAAAGTTTGTATCTGTTTTCTTTATCCATCCAAACTCATTTTCATTCAGTTTTACTTTATATAAAGTACCTGTAGAATCTGTACACTCAAAAGAAAGTCTGAAATAGTCAGGATTATCTACCCAAAGCCAAGGGCTAAAGGGGTTCGAAGAATCATAAGATTTAAATACTTTTCCCTTAAAAGTAGTCACGATACCAAGAGAATCATCATAAGCTATTCTAACAATTGGATTATTATCTTTATCATTAAGAATAATGGAGTCTTGGTAAGAATCAAAATCATTTGAAGGGGTAATGAAGCAAATTCCTTGTATATTTTTTTCCGTTGTAAAAGGATATTCTAATAGTTGATTTAAATAGCGCAAATGAGTGGAGCTATCGTTCTGAGAGTAACAGTCTAAGCAGAGGAAAATGAATATTATTGAAGTTATTATCTTTTTCATAATAGATTGTACATAAATTACTGGGATAAAAACCTAAAAATAAAAAACCCCTTGAAAAGATACCAAAGGCACTTCCCAAGAGGTTACAAAAGCTATATATAAATGTTAAGTACTAGGACAGACGAAAACGAGTGCTTCGTGCACCATAGTTAAAACTATGGGCAGGTGAGACAACAACCTAATCAAGACTAAAGACTTGAAGGTTGATAACGAATGCAACACTTTAGTGTTGTTGGAGTCAATATCACCAGCCCATGACTTCAGTCATGGTGCACAATAGTATTGTTCCATTTCGTTTGTCCTACTACTTATCTTTTTTCTCTCGACATAGAGTAGGGTGCGCTGTCAGCAGCAGTACCCCATGATTTGTTTGGTGTTGCTCCCATTTCAAATACAATCTCTCCACCTGCCATGATTTGCTCATGTGTTAAGAATGTTTTGTTGAAAGGTTGACCGTTTAATGTTGCCGATTGGATGTACACGTTTTCTTCTGAATTGTTGTTCGCAATTACTTTGAAAGATTTTCCGTTTTCCAATTGCATTTCAGCTTCACCAAACTCAGGTGAACCGATTACGTACTCGCTTGTACCTGGTGCTACTGGATACATCCCCAATGCTGAGAATACATACCAAGCTGAAGTTTGACCGTTGTCTTCATCACCACATAACCCGTCAGGAGTTGGGCTGTAAAGGTCTTTCAATACTTTACGTACCCACTTTTGTGCTTTCCAAGGTTGACCAGCGTAGTTGTAAAGGTAAATACCGTGTTGGATAGGTTGGTTACCGTGAGCGTATTGGCCTGTTCCGTATTTCTCGTCGGCTACTTTCATTTCTGTGATTTCATGAATCTCAAAACCGTAGTAGTCGTGATTGGCAATTGATGGAGTAGAGAAGATAGAGTCAATTTTAGCTGCGAATGCTTCTTGACCTCCCATTAGATCTCCTAAACCTGCAGGGTCATGGAATACTGACCATGTGTAGTGCCATGATGAACCTTCTGTAAATGCTCCACCCCATGCTTCAGGAATGAAAGGTGTTTGCCATGAACCGTCCTTCATTTTTGCTCTCATAAAGTTGGTCGATGGATCAAATACGTTTTTGTAGTTCTGTGCTCTTTTCGCGAATAAGTCGATCTCTTCTTGAGGTCTTCCTAACTCTTCCGCTAATTTCATGATGGTGAAGTCAGCGTAAGCATATTCTAATGTACGGGCAGTGTTTTCATGAATACCAACATCGTAAGGGATATAGCCTAAGTTGTTGTAATAATCTACACCCATACGACCTACTGAACCTAATGGTCCATGGTTTTTAGAGTTTTTGATAATGGCAGCGTACAATGTATTGATGTCGTATCCTCTGATTCCTTTTAAGTAAGAATCAGCAATCAATGAAGCTGAATTTGAACCGATCATACAATCTCTGTGACCTGGCGATGCCCATTCTGGCAACCATCCACTTTCGTTGTAAGTGTTGACTAAACCTTGCATGATGTGGCTGTTCAACTCAGGGTACATTACTGTGAAGAATGGGAAGACTGCTCTGAAAGTATCCCAGAATCCATTATCTGTAAACATATAACCTGGCAATACTTCTCCGTTGTAAGGTGAGTAGTGTACCAATTTATTGTCTTTGTCGTATTCGTAAAACTTACGAGGGAAAAGTAAAGTACGGTACATTGAAGTATAGAAGTTTTGCATACTTCTCTCCGATCCACCTTTTACTTTCAAACGGTTAAATTCTATATTCCACTCGTATTGTGCTTCGTCTTTTACTTGAGCAAAAGTCTTTGCTCCTACCTCTCTGTCCAAGTTGATTTGAGCTTGCTCAGGAGAGATAAATGATGAAGCTACTTTCGCTGTGATTACTTCACCTGCTTTAGTAGCAAATTTTACATAACCCGCTGTTCTTTCAGCTTTTACTTCCAATGCTTCTGAAGCACTCTTACCGTCCCAAGTTCCTTGAGTTGTGAAAGGCTTGTCAAATTCAATCACAAAGTAATTTGCAAAGTTATCAGGCACTCCACCACTGTTGTTTTTTACATAACCAACAATTTTGTTTTCACCTGGAATAATTTTCACTGAAGAACCTTTATGATACGCATCTACTAATACAATGGCATCTTTTGTTTCAGGGAAAGTGAATTGGAAAATGGCACCACGCGTTGTTGGAGCAACTTCCGCTTTCGTTTTATAGGTATCCAAATTCACACTGTAATAATGTGGTTTGGCAATTTCAGTATCATGAGAGTATTTCGACTGACGCTCTTTCTCTTTAAACTTCACCTCACCTGTCATTGGGAATATTGAAAATGCAGCATAGTCATTGATCCAAGGACTTGGCTGATGGGTTTGTTTGATACCGTTAATACTATCTTTTTGGTACATATATGCCCAACCATCTCCGTTTTCGTTGGTTTGAGGCGTCCAGAAGTTCATACCAAATGGTGTAGCTACTGCCGGATAAGTGTTACCTGTAGATAATCTAAAATCGGATAGTGAACCTACTTGTGTGCTCACATATTTTGTAAAATCTTCTAATTGTGGTTTTTCCTCCTTTTGTGTACAAGAGTACATCAGCGGAAGTACTAATAGAAGTGAAAAGTAATTAAATAATCTCATATATATTTTGTTGTGTAGTTTAATCTATTCCAAACTTGATAATGGCTGATCTTCCAAAGAAGCTCCAAAAGATTTGTTAGGTTGAGGTCCCATTTCAAAAGTGAGAACTCCACCCTCTTCTATTTGTGATTGAGTGATATATGATTTTGTAATCGGTTCTCCATTTAAGTGGAGCGACTGTACATACATATTCTCTGCAGATTGATTATGGGCCACCACTGTAAATGATTTTCCATTCGCTAAATCCATATTCACTTTATCGAAAATTGGAGAACCAATAATGTATTCTTCTGATCCTGGGCAAGCTGGATAGAAACCCATTGCTGAGAAGATATACCAAGCTGACATCTGACCACAATCTTCATTGTTGATCATTCCATCTGGTTGATCAGAATACATCTCATCCATTAGTCTTCTCACCATTGCTTGTGTTTTCCAAGCTTCTCCTACGTAATTGTAGAGATAAGGATTGGCGTGTCCTGGCTCATCACCATGAGCATATCCACCTACAAAACCAGAAATATCAACATGTTCCTCTCCTTTCATATGTAATTCTGTGCTGAACAAATGATCCAACTCTCTTCCAAAGGCTTCTCTTCCACCTTTCATCTCAATAAAATCATTTAATGCGTGAGGAACGAAGTAATCATATGCCCATTTATTACCTGAAATCCAATGTTCTTGCAATGGCTCCCATTCATCCATTACAATATCACCAAACCATTCACCATTCGCTTTACGAGGCCAAAACATGTTTCTTTCCTTATTGAAAACGTTCTTATAGTTTTGGGCACGCTTCATATAGTATTCGTACTCTTTGTCTTTTCCAAGTTCTTTGGCCAATTGGGCAATCACCCAATCCTCATAAGCATATTCTAAGGTCTTTGAGATATTTTTAGGAATTTCCGCAGGAACATATCCTAATTTGATATATTCATTCAAACCACCATCTCCATCAGAACTCGATACTTTGTTGAAGTGAGCAATGTCGTCCATTGCAGCAAAAGCCTCTTCTTTATTAATGTTAGCTCCTTTCTGTATCGCATCATAAATTACGGGAACTGAAGGATAGCCAATCATACAAGTATTGTCTACACCACAAAGCTCCCATAGTGGTAAATGCTCATTCGCATCTGTATATCTAGAAATTAATGATTTTGAAAACTCTTCAGACATTCTTGTTTCTAAGAAACTAATTAATGGTTTTGTTGCTCTGAAAGTGTCCCAAGTTGAAAATGATGAGTAATTAATAAAGTTATCTGCTGTTAGTTCTTTTCCCATCGCCACGTATTTACCATCCACATCCATTGATAAGTTAGGAGCAATAAAGTTGTGGTAAACACCTGTATAGAAAATTGTCTTTTGTTCTTCTGTCCCTCCTTCTATATCAAACTTATTCAATACATTTGACCATTCTTTTTGTGCATTGTCTAATGCAACTGAGAAACTCATTCCTTTTTCAGCATTCAAGTTCTTTCTTGCACCTTCTAAACTCACTGCAGAAATACCGACTTTCACTTCAATAGCCTCTCCTTCACTAGTTTTGAATGTGGCAAAGCCTTTTACATCCTTTCCTGAAGCTGTTTGCTTCTCTGTGATTGTACCGTTTTTAGCTACTTTAAAAGTTTCATAAGGTTTTGAGAATTCTGCTACGAAATACACATTTCTTTTACCTCCCCATCCATTACTTAAACAAACGCCCGTTACTTCTTCATTGCTTTCAGAATGAATTTCAGTTTTTAATACTTGACCGAAAATTATGTTAGTAGGGTCAAAAATGATATTAGCGTTATCTGTATTAGGAAAAGTATATTTATGAAAACCGACTCTTTTACCTGTTGTCAGTTGTACATCTACATCGTAGTCTTCAAGATACACTTGATAGTAACCTGGCTCTGCCTGTTCTTTTTCATGCGAAAAACGACTTCTCCAACCTTCATCTGGATTTTCAATAGCACCAGCTTCTAACTTCAATTCTCCAACGGTAGGCATTAATAAAATATCTCCAAGGTCTGACCAGCCTGTACCACTTAAGTGTGTATGACTAAACCCCTTAATATTATCATCATCATAATGGTATCCTGCACAGTGATTCCAACCTTTTGTATCAGTATCTGGGCTCAACTGAATCATAGAAAAAGGCGTGGTTGCTCCTGGAAAAGTATGCACAATTCCGCCTGTTCCAATAAAAGGATCAACATAGTTAATCGGTTTTTTGCTTACCTCTACTACTTTTTTCTCTTCTTTACAACCCACTGTAATTAGAAAAAGTGCTAGTATTGAAGCTATTGAAGTAATTTTTTTCATTTCTTTTGTAAACTGTATGTAGGCTCTTAAAAATCGCAAAAACATGCATAAACGAGCAATTTCTTGCAAGATATTCCTGTAGGGGGTGAAATGCAATGTGTTGATACTACAATTATTAATTCTTAAGTATTATTAAGAGATAAATCAGTAATGAGAGATCTTGAAATAAGAAAAGTAAATTATTTTCTCGTTTGAAAAGATGGAAGCAACCTCAAGTTCAATTACGAAATTATCAACACTTTATATTTTCTATTATAAAAAACTCACCCAATCTATTATTCAATTAAAATTATCGTCGTATATTGCTTTTTATCTATTATTTCATGCATTATGGCAGAAATTAATAGAAACCACAGCGATTGTGGAAGTTTAGTACTAACACTCTATTAGATTTTTATGATACTTTCAACACAAACTAAAAATGCGGTATTAAATGATTTAGCAACTTTAATTGCTGATCATTCTTCAGAGATCATTAAAGCCAATAAAAGTGATCTTGAAAAAGCGGGTGATTTGGATCCGACGCTTGTAGACCGCCTAAAAGTGGATGAGAAAAAAGTGCAAGGGATGGTTGCTTCAGTACACGAAGTAATTGGTTTAGAAGATCCTGAGGGGAAAGTTTTGTCTTCGTACGATCACCCCAACGGAATGAAAGTGGAAAATAGAGTGGTCCCCTTTGGGAAAATTTTAATTATATACGAATCTCGTCCTGACGTAACTATTGAAGCGGCTGTAAGTGCTTTTAAATCAGGAAATAAGATATTATTAAAAGGTGGAAAAGAGGCACGTCAGTCTAACTTACAATTAGTTGACCTTTGGAAAAAAGCACTGAGCCAAAATAACGTAAGTGAAGATTATGTCGAGTACCTTGATATAGATCGTGAAACAACGCAAAAGTTATTAGCAGAAAACACGCACAAATTAGATCTTATCATCCCTAGAGGTGGCGAAGGCCTTATCAACTACATCAAGCAAACTACCTCTGTTCCATTGATGATCAGTGGTCGCGGTAATAACTTCGTTTATGTGCATGATAATGCCGACTTTGAAATGGCTACTGAGGTTATCCTTAATGGAAAGAGCCGTTTGAGTGTTTGTAATGCAATTGACAAAGTGCTTTTCAATGAGAGCATTCCTCAACTAGAAGAAAAGATTCAAGGTTTAGTAGCTCGTGCCAAAGAAATTGGGTTGGATATTCATGGTGATCAAAAAATTGCTTCTTTAAATAGTGAAGTTCAAGTTACTGATGTGGAAGCACTAATGCCTGAGGAATTCCTTTCGGAGAAGATATTATTTGTTGCTATAAGTGGACTAGAGGAAGCCATTGCAACGATCAACCAATACTCTGGAGGACACTCTGCTGTCATCATCTCAAAAGATGAGGAGAGTGCAACTTTATTCCAATATGAAGTAGATTGTGCTGCAGTTTACCACAACGCCTCGTCAAGGTTTACTGATGGTGGACAGTTTGGTTTTGGTGCTGAAATCGCAATCAGTACTCAGAAACTACACTTCAGAGGACCCGTTGGATTAGCACAATTAGTCTCAAACAAGTGGTTTATTAAAGGGAACGGGCAAACGAGAGGTTAATATGAAACCAAGAATAGTGGTAAAAATAGGGACGTCTACCCTTACTGCTGGAACAAGTATGATTTCCAGAGGTAAAATCGAAAACATTGGGCGTCAAATACTTGCCTTAAGAGACCAATATGATATTATTTTGGTTTCTTCTGGTGCAGTTGCCACGGCCAAACAATTTATAAATATTAGTGGATTGAAAAATAATATGGTGCATTCCAAACAAGCTTTATCAGCAATTGGACAACCCAAATTATTACAGATCTACGCTGAGGTTTTTGGTGATTTTGATTTAAAAGTCGCACAGTGTCTGATGACCTATAAGGATTTTGACAATAATGAATCAAAAACCAACACTCTCAACACTGTCAATGAACTACTCACACACGGGTTTATTCCGATTTTTAATGAGAATGATACCGTGGCAGTGGAAGAATTGATTTTGGGTGATAATGATAAACTTTCTGCGCTAGTGGCTTCACTTGTCAAAGCAGATAAGTTAATTATTGCCTCTGACATTGATGGTTTATTTACGAAAAACCCTAATATTCATGATGATGCTGAATTGATTCCTGTTGTTAAAGACTTGGAAGAAATCAAGCAGTTTATTGAAGAAAGGGAAAATGGGTTGGGAACTGGCGGAATGACTTCAAAAGTTAGTGCTGCCAAAATCTGTTTTGATGAAGATATTGAGGTTTACCTTGTAAATGGTAGCCGAACTAATTTCATACAAAGGTCTTTGGAAGGGAGCTTGAAATTTACAAAATTCCAACCTAGCTAGAATCGGAAGGTTTTAAAAGATCGTAAAGTAAAATGACGTTATTGTTTACATATTTTGAGCTGTAAATAATAACGTCATTTTTGATTTATATAACTATTCGAATTACTTTTTCAGATTCGCTTTATTAAAAACATTATCAGAAATCGGCACATTATCCTGCATCTCAATCACAATAAAATCTGTCCCTTTCCCATCTTTTAATACGTCCTTATAATTCATCTTGAAAGGATAGAATCTTCCATTCACTGGGCGAACATCTTCCATGTTAATCGTCTTTAAAAGCTGACCACTTTTGGCGAATAGATCTTGACGCATGGGTACATAATTTTTCTTTTCTACCCACATCTTCACTTTAGGGTAGGAAATATCGTCCACTTTAGCGTCCAATTGTAATATATAACAGTCTTCTCCGTTCATCTGCTCTTCTCCTTTGATAGTTGGTGTGTACATATCCACCATTTTCTTCTCCTGCATCATATCTTCATACGACATGTCTGACCCATTGACAGACTGTCTTAGCATATGACCTGAAATCTGTATGGTACGATCTGATGATGGAGAGTAAATCCAAAGTTTATCGTCCAGCTTCAACATTTTAGTCCCTTTTTCTCTTGCCGGCGAAAGGTATTCTGAAAAAGTATCTTTTGTTCCTCTGGAATAGGCTTCCATCACAATTTCCTTGTTCTTTCTCTTTCCATATACAATCATTTTTGATTTAGTAATTTTTGTATTGGAATACATGTTTTCATCAATTTTTTGAAGCATTGCTACGGGGTCTTGTGCCATTACGGTACAGCCTATTAGTAGAAAAGCTATGGTGAATATTTTTTTCATATTTCTTTATTGTTTTAATTCTTTTTATATCTCAAGTGTTAAGCCGAAAGGCGTCACTTGTGATTTATCATTGTCTCCCGACTTCGAATAGCCTAATTGTATTTGTTCGTTTTGAAGTCAGGAGACTTCGCCAAAATGTTGTTCCAAGTGACGCTTTCTCTTAACACTTGAAACATTAATAGGCATTGCATCTCTACACTACCGTATTCTTTCAATTAATCCTAAACACCTAATTCATTAAATAATTCTGATGTTTGGCGTTTGAAAATTCCTCTTCCAGATAATAATGCACCTAAGAAAGTGGCCATTACACCAGGGAAGAAACCTATCCAAAATTGAGTGGGAACGACCTTCGCCCTGATCACATTAGAAAATAATACATTACTATTACCTAATGTATCTGACATGTCAATACCTACTTCTTGAAGATAAAAGGTCAATATCAAACCTAATATGGTCCCGAAAACTGAACCGACAGCTCCAACGATAACTGATTCTAATAATAATGATTTATAGATGTCTCTTTTGGATTCTCCAATAGCTATTCGAATACCGAATTCTGTATATCTTCTTAAACCGCCAAGCAATCCTGTATTCCATAATACTATGGACATGGCAATGATAAAAAAGAAGGTGAATGCACTACTCATTGTATTGACCATATCGAGCATGGTACTCAAACCATTTTGATCCCTTAAGGCTAACATTTGAGGTGCATATTCGTCTTCATCATTGGCAAAAGATTGATTATAGCTATTTTTGATTTCTTCAATTTCTTGATCATCATAAATATCATTGGGGAGGTAACCGTAAATCTCTTGAACGGCATCTTCCATATCTAGAATTTGCTCTGCATCTTTTATATCGATTAAAAAGGTTTTGTCGTCCATCACTGACAACCCAAACTGCACTGCTCCAACATAAGTAAAGTTTTGGAAAGACATACTTCCATCCATTGTAGAACCGAAATAAGTAATTTGATCACCAATTTTCACATTCATCCTTTTGGCTAAACCCTGCCCTAAAAGCATTTCAAAGGGACCTTTAGGCATTCTTCCTTCTACAATATTGTCTGCTATATTTAGACGTTTCAAATCAGAATTATTAGAAGTCATATCAAAGGCCATTCCACCAGCAATCCCTTGAGTTTTGGTTTGACCATTTTCATCTGGAACGTCTAAAATTCCTCCAAAATTAAATCGCTTTACCCAGTCTACTTCAGGATATTTTTGCTTTAAATCGTCAATTACATCTCCAGCATCAAGGATAGAAAGATCCAACGGTTTTTGAGCAATATTTTTGACATATTCTCTTGTCATCACCTTCATATGCCCCGTTCCAAAACGGGCATTCTGATCAACCATATCCCCCATCATTCCTTCAATGTAACCCACAAAGAAAACGGAAAGGGACACTCCCAAGCTCACTACAATTACAGGAAGTAAACTTCTGCTTTTGTCTCTAATGAGACCTTTAAATAAAAATTCAAACATTATTTCTTTCCTTTTAAAGCGTCTACAGTATTCATTTTAGCAATCTTGCGAACGGGAAGGTAGCTGATCACTGCAGAAAGTATCACTACCCAAAAAACCGTTTTTGAAAACAATTCAGGTGTCAGCAATGGATAGATATATTCTCCTACAGTAATCCCCATTTTTCTGGATTGATCTACGTTGGAAGTCATAGGAATACCTACTTCATGCAACCAACTTAAAAGTGGTATCGCTATAATGGAACCTACCACCGTAGCGATAAAAGCATACATTGTTCCTTCTAAAGTAAATAAGAATGTCACTCTCTTTTTGGTAAAACCCAACGCGATATAAGTGCCTATTTCCTTTTGTCTTTTGAAAACGGAAAACACTTGTGAATCAAATATGGCGATCAGAGCAATCAGCATCAAAATACCGTAAAGGAAAGATGATCCTCCTCTTTTTAATTCGATAAGTTCATAAAATTCTTTGAGCAAAGCCTCTTTGTCTTGGTAATTCCAAGATGCGTTGGTGGTTTGATTGTATTCGGCATCAGCCAATAAATACGTGGCTTCTTGTTGCAATCCTGTTAGTTGATTCATTCTATTCAAATCAATCCAAATTTGACCTGCATCAATGGTGGGTACATTCGTTTCAAAAATACCAGCAATGGTGATGTTCTGGGCATCAAAAGTTCCGTTTTTATCTTTCCATCGCATCAATATTGTATCACCTACTTTAAGGTTATTGTCTTGAGCCATCCCCAACCCAATCAAAGCTGGAATATTGGCCTTGCTCTCTTTTAAAAGTTGAGTTGGAAGTTCTACAATTTGCTGATCTGCAGGGATGCCTTTTAGTAGAATCGGAACCATTCTTCCATCAGGATAAATATTCGCTTGGCGAATTAAAACGGGGGTCAAATGAGCATCTTTTTCATATTTTCCATGTCCACTTTCTATGGTAAATGGATCCAATTTGTCATAATCAGGGTGAATTACTTGCCCTTGTGCGAACTCCCAATTGACCTGATCTCTAATGCCTTGATATTCCCAACCGGTGTACATGCTGTTGAAAAACAAAATCATGACAAACGCTAAGGATAATGTGGTTATAGTGAGCCAAGTTCTCAAGCCAGAACTAATGATATTTCTAAACGCCAATCGAAAACTTAACCCTATGTTGTATAAAGTATCCATCTTCTATTTTGTTTCGTCGTTTTTTACTTTACCATCTTCCAAAGTGATTACTCTTCTGAGGTATTCTATCACTTTACTATCATGAGAAGAGAACATAAAAGTGATGCCCAACTCTTCATTCAGCTTTTTTAGAATATCCATGATTTTGTAAGCATTGGTGGAATCTAAATTGGCTGTTGGCTCATCTGCCAGCACTATATCAGGCTTCTTTACAATGGATCTTGCAATGGCTACTCTTTGTGCCTGTCCACCTGAAATTTGAGAGGGTTTCTTGTTCGCTATATCCGATAGCCCCACCCATTCCAAGGCTTGCATGACGGCCTCTTTTCTTTCTGCTTTTGATTTCTTTTGTAAGAGTAATGGGAACTCTACATTTTCAAAAATGCTGTAAACAGGCAACAGGTTATAGCTTTGGAAAATAAAACCAATATGCTCATTTCTTAATAAAGCCGACTTTGCATCTGATTTTACAGCGACATTTTTTCCACTGATTAAAATTTCTCCTTCTGAAGGAATATCTAAAGCACCAATGAGGTTTAATAAGGTTGTTTTTCCTGATCCACTAGGACCAATCAGCCCTGTAAATTCACCTTTCTCGATTTTTAAATTGATATTACTCAAAGCCGTAAACTCTGTTTCTCCTACTGGAAAACGTTTGGTTACGTTTTGAATTTCAATGATGTTGTTTGTATTCATATCTATATGGTTTTCATTTGTCTCATTTTTTTGGGTAGACACGTAGGTTTACCCGTACGGTGGTTAATGGTTTAATACAGCCATTAATCGCACCCCAAAACCTGGAGTAAATTGGTTTAAATCATTGGTCGCGATGGGTGAGGATATATCTGTTGTCGGATTATAATAGATCATAAAATACCCTGTCCACAAATCGAAATCATGATTATAAGTCGTAAAAAAACCTGTTCCGCTATTGGTCCAATCTCGATACACCATCACGGATATGTTATCAAAATATGATAGCGGATAATTCATAGAAATGGCGGTTGTATTTCCTTTGTATTCAGCATGATTAAACTCTTCACCATACCATGTAAAAAGGTGTTCCCCCACCACATTCAAACCACTTCCAATTGGTAAGGTGTAATCCATTCCCAAGTCCAATAAAGTTTGATTGGTGAGGATTCCTACATTTTTATTGGTCTTTGTATAAGTACCTTCAAACCAAACTCCTAGTAACAAATCCCATTTTCCATCAATACCCACTCTGTTTTCTGGTGTTTCAATGTACATGGGATTCTCTGCATTCCATCTTGTATCTAAAACCGCTTTTCTATGATGGTATGAAAAGGCAATTTCTCCTTTTGGTGTAGGCAACTGCACTCTTCCACCTAATTCTGGAATATCTTTGACGGATTGTAATGCATCATATCCTCTTTGCTCCTTATTTCCATACAAAGCCCAAAACCAAATATTGGCGTTGTTCTTAAAATAATATCTCGCTAAGGCAGAATAGACGCCATTCGTTAAACCCAGCGGGTCTCTAGGATCAATTTGATTGAACCATTGCATAGGTCTCAACAAAGTAGAGGAACCAAAGTCAATTTTTTGAAGTCCTACTCTTATCTCACTATTGCCGTGAGCATAGCGCACCCAACCTCTGTAAGGCAAAACTGTTCCATCCCAAACCGGTGTTCCATTTGCATACTGAACAGATCCGTAAATATTGGCTGAAGCAAAGGCTGAAAAGGAATTTAAAGAATCAAATTGATGCTCAAATTTTGCTTCAGGAATATAACGTCCACCACTCCATAAATTGAGCTGTTCCGCTTCGGGAGAGTAGGTTGTAAAGCCCACTAACATACCATTGAAATCGAATTCAGATTGCCCGTAAATGGTATTGGACAACAACAACAAAAGTAGGACTTGAAGCTTTTTCATTAGTTTTTATTCTTGGGGACCATATATACCAAAAAAATAAAAGTTGATGATACCTCTCGTAACATCTTCAGAAGAATCAAACAGTGCTATATTTTTAGGGTCTTCAATAAATGCTTGCATGTGATCGAGCATTGCCAACATAAGTTCAATACTTAAATCTTGCCTGATTTCTCCGGAGGCTCTTGCTTTCATTATTTCTTGCACAAACAAAGACCTTCCCTCATGTTGCATGTCTTGTAACTCTTTCATCACCTCCACCTTTTCATTGAACATTTGAAGAAACTCTTCTAAAAATATTTTACTCATACTTTTAGAATACTCTATTTTCATCTCTGTCAATCGCAAAAGGGTTTCTCTAAAAGAGGTACTTTGCTCCACAATTGTATTATACTCCAACATGGAGGTATTAAAAAGATTACGGATTATGGTTAATACTAAATCTTCTTTATTACTAAACTGACGGTAAAACGTCATCTTGGAAACTCCTGCTGTCTCAAAAATTTCATTCACACTGACCTTCTTAATTCCTTGTGCGTAAAAAAGCTCTTGTGCCGTTTTTAATATTTTTTCTCTCGCCTTCAATGATGTTACTTATTTTTAAATATGATACTAATATAGTAACATTTATATTAATAAGTAACATTATTGAAGAATTTATTTTTGAGAAAAAATCATAAAAAAAGCCCATGAATTTTCATCATGAGCTTTCTTTGAAATTTAACTGCAAATTGCTATCGAATAACGGTAAGTGAATTAGCATCTCTATGAATACTGCCATCGAGTTCACTGACATAATCCATCGTATAAGTATATACACCGCCCGGAACTAGTTTACCTCTATACATACCATCCCAACCGTTTCCTTCTTGCCTCGCCTCACTGGAGTCTTTGTATTCTCTGCTGAAGATAATTTCTCCCCATCTGTTGTAAATATTCAATTTGATATTAATTGCATATCGAGATCGAATGAGGAACTCATCATTTAAACCATCACCATTTGGTGTCATTGCTGTTGGTGTAAATAATTGAGGTGGGCATAAATCCACTACATTGATGGAGGTATACAATTCACATTCTGTTTCATAAGTCGTATCAATAATCCTTACTTCAAAAGTGCCTTGATCGTCTCTTTTTACAGTTTGAGTTGTTTCACCCGAATCTTCCCAATAGTAAACAAAATTGTCGCCTCCTGGAGCTGTAATTTCAATTTCCCCTCCTGTTCTGAAACAGAAAATTGTATCTGAAGTAGTAAACTCAGGTGGATTATCTCTTACATAAAGTGTATAGACTCTAGAGAAAGTACATTCCTTTCCACTGATATGTCTTACGGTATTTGTCACAATATATTCTCCTGGGCTTGACACATCAATTGTTGGTGTGTTTTCTCCGGTAGACCAAACAAAACTTTCTACCGTTCCTTCATACTCACCAATACTTCCATCTAATGTGTATTCCTCTCCCAAGCAAATTTGAATTTCTGTTTTCTCATCTTCAATTTCAGGAATCACGAATACGGTCACCGAATCATAAGCAATACAACCATGTTCATTGGTCACTTTCACTTTATACATGGTGTCTTCTGTAGGACTTACGTTTATCTTTTCTGTAGTTTGAGAAGTAGTCAACCATTCATAAGCAACTCCGCCACTCACCGTCAATTCAGTGCTACTTCCCTCACAAATATAGATGTCCTCAGTAATTGTGATTTCAGGCAATTCGTGTACTGTAATAGAAGCTTGATAGTGCGTTGCACAACCATTTTCTGTTGTTACTTCTAAATAAATATCATAAGTACCAGCCTCTGTATATTGATGGGAAGGTGAAATTTCAGTACTTGTATAATTTGGTGTTGTACCATCATAATTAAAGTCCCATTGTACAGATTGAATTCCTGCATTATCACTGCTGATTAACGTTCCATAGTAAGTACTCTCATTGATAAAGTCAGCAAAATCATAACGACAGATATTGTCAACCGTGAACTTTGTATCTACTAAATTATGAATTTCGACATCTGAAGAGAATACTTCAGAAGGACAACCTCCAATTGGCTGAACGATGAGTTGTACAGGATGTGTACCATGATCAGGGAAATCATAATGTAGACTTGGTTCTGTTGTAATTGTATCACCATAAACCCCTAAATCCCAAATATATTCTGTTGGGAGATCATCATAATCACTCGTGGATCCTGATGCATCCATAAAAATAGTTTCTCCTAAACATACAGGCGTGGCCACAAAATTGGCTACTGTAACTGGTGTTTTAACTTCAATTGAAGAAGTAGTTGCACATAAGGTTGGATGTGAATTATCTACAATTGTTACCGTATAAATTCCGGCCTTTGTGACTTGAATGGATTGCGTAGTTTGATTGTTGTCCCATAGGTAAGTGAAATTGCTTCCTGCTGGTGCTGTCAACGTTAAATCACCTTTATCAAAACAAAAAACGGTATCAGCACTTAGCATTCCAGGGTTTTCTCTAAAAATCACCTCGATGTCTTTCGTGAACGTACAAGTCTTTCCAGAAGTATGAGATACTGTATTTGAAACCGTGTAAAGACCACTTGTCGTCACCACAATCGATGAAGTCGTTTCACCTGTTGACCAAAGTATATCCTCGGTTGTATTTGGGTAATCTATCAATTCCCCATTTAGAGTAATGGATTCTCCCTCACAAGCTTCAAAGAAAGTCGTCGTTTCATTAAAGGATGGAATGACATTTACTCTTACTGAATCATATTCTACACAATTAGTAGCATTTGTAACTTGAACAGTATAAACAGTATCCACTGTAGGAGACACTAAAATTTTATCCGTTGTTTCCCCATTATTCCATAAGTATTTCACACCTCCGCTCGCTGATAATTCAATAGATTCACCAATACAAATAAATTGTTCTTCTGAGGTCACGATCTCTGGCAAACTATAGATCTCAACTTCTTGAATGACTGAATCCAAACATCCACTTAATGAGTAAACCTCTAATTTCACTTTATGTAACCCCACTTCATCAAAAGTATAATCTGGTGAAATATCTTCTACAATGACCTCCTTCAGTGGATCTCCATAATCAAAATACCATTTTACAGTTTGAATAACTGAGGGATCATCATTGACATTAATTCCATCGTAAATAGATTGATTTGTAAATGCATTCGTTTCTCCCAAACAAACGGCAGCGACTTCAAATGCGACAACAGGAAGAGGGTTCACCAATAGTGTTTTTTCAACTGAAGTAGAAAAACAACTATTATCTGATGTCACGGTTAATTTGATATTGTAATCACCGGCATTTTCTAATTGAACATTGATAATTGGCTCAGTGGTGGTGGTATCTCCCCAATTATTGATTTCCCAATGATAAGAAGTAATATTTCCTCTACTGTAATCTCCAAAGTCACTTAATGAGCCATCCAAAGTCAGTACATCACTCACACATATCGCTGCAAAATCATCTAATTTAGCAATAGCTTGAGGTTCATAAATGACTTTAAAAGTATCGGCTCTTACGGCTACAGTTTCCGAAAGGGAATTTGTACCATCAATTTTATCAACATAATCAGCCTCAATCCATGATTTAATAATGTAAGTTCTTCCTTCCTCTAAATCAGGATCAATTGTAAATGGATTTCCATCTTTTCCGTACGAAAATGTAACTTCTTCTGATGTCCCTCCATCTGTGGGAGAAATTTCTACTCCATCAACATACCACTGATAGAATACTTCAGCAGTATAACTGTATTCTACCGTATCTTTATTAATTGGCGTAAATGTAGGGTCAGAAACATTAAGAACTGTTTCGCCCTCTGTAATACATTTTTGAATATCGCCTACTGTTCTTTCAGGAACTCTTAAAATTATGATATCACCTTGGGGATTGGCAGGGTAACTACATCCTTGTTCATCTTCAAAAATAACACCCGGAGTAGCTCTTCGATCTTCCTTCAAAATACTATCGTATAGGAATGTAATTGTATTTCCAACGACTTCACTTCTACCATCTCCAGAGAACCAACGATAACTGATATTTCCTGAGTTTACACTAGTATACGATGGTGTACCGTCAAAAGTAGAACTGAAAGGTGCATACCCTATTCTTTTAGAGATTGTAAAGTCACCTCTTACACCACCTACTGTGATTTTTTTGGAATCAGTAGTCATTGTACATCCTTGGGCATCTTCTACCATTAACGATACCTCATAATTTCCAGCCTCAAAATAATAATCCAATCTCCCATTATCCGTTTCAACGCTTGTATCTCCATCCAAATCACTCTTAATGATCCAAAACCACTTATTTATGGTAATCTCATTTCCATCTACATCTGTTCTAGGGGTAGAATTTCCTGCTGTATTATCGGCATTATCCGTAAAAGCAATGGATCCTCGACAAGCCATTGCGTATTCGTCTCCCACTTGCACAAGTTGTGTAGAAAATGGCGTAAAATCAGCTTCTGAAAAAGGTAATGAAGGAACATCAACATCCAAAGTGTCAGAAACACTACAACTGTTGGCGTCCTCGACAGAAAGTATCACTTTACCCACTCCGGAAGGCAAGTTATTAATGATAAATTTCACATTATGACTTTCACTTTTATCTTCCGTATAATCTGTAATTTCTGTCTCATTTCCTAAAGCATCCAAATACACTAAAGTATAATCTCGATCTTGAGGGTTTTGTAATTTTGCTCTGCTGAGTTTTGGATCTAGAGTGGCAACCACTTTATCACAATCAAAGAAATAAGACATGTTATCGCTTTCTGTTCCAAAATCAATGGTTGGAGCAGTCACTCTAACCCTTATTTCTTTGGTATAGCCACATACATTCCCATCAGTACTATCAAGTTCTGCGGTGAAATAGATTCGATACCTATTATTTTGATTATTTCTTGGTGCGGTAAAATCATAAACAATGCTTTCCGTAATTGCTGTAGGGTCATCCCCACTTTTATACAACAATGGTACACTACCATCACCGTATACTTCCCATCTCCATCTGAAATTTGGAATTTTAGTCAGATCTCCCAAGACTTCCGTATCTACAGAAAAAGTTTGTGTAGAGGGTATACCTGTATCATTCAAACAAATTGAGTTCACACCCGTCATATCAGAAACTGAAAGGTCTACGACATCAATACCTCCTTTTGTTTCAGTAAATTCACATCCTCCATCATTAAAAATAACTTTTACAGTGGCTTCGTATTCTCCTGTTTCTGTAAATGTAATCGATGGGTTTGCATCTGTGATTGGATCATCTGGAAAAACATAATCTATTCCGTCTTTTTTAAAAGTCCATTCAAAAGTGGCGTTTCCATCATTAATCCCTGCACCCGGAGAAAAGGTAATCGTTTCATCTTTACAAACTAAATCCTTACTGGAAATATCTACTGTTGGCTTTGCTTGTGGAGTGATTGCATCCGTAAAAATATCTTCACAAGTCGCTAATTTTGCGGTAAGAGTTACAACATAATTTGAACCACTTGTAAGGTTAACCCCTATTTTATCAGAGAGGTAAAACTTGTCTTTATTGGTAGTTGTAAAATTATATGTATCACCCCCTACTGTTACTTCCCAATCAAAGGTCATAAAATTGACATCGCCCTCTGAATTATTAATAACGGCGAGTGTATTTACATCACATTCATCTTCAATATCCAATTCAAAATCTGCTCTTGGCGGTTCAATCGTTATTGTTTCACTGGTAATGTCACTCTCACAACCATTGTAAATTGCTCTCAATAAAACTTCATAATCACCGGGAGAATAATTGGTATATCTATGTCTTCCATTATAACCATCGTAGGCATTTACCCAGCCACCACCAAAGTCCCATTGAAACTGAATTTGATCAGGATCAATATCCAATGCTACCAAATCTGTTGTGTTGGTGAATGTTGCATAGTTTTCATCGTCATTACAAATAGGGTTTTGATCAATTGTAAAAGTGGGAGTTATAATCTTACCTATCAATACAGTTTCCGTTACTAATGGATCTACTTCGCACCCATCTAAATTTTGTACTTCGTATTGAATCGTATAAGTACCGTGTTCATTGAAGGTATAGTTAAGATCATTCGTGAAAAATTCTTCAGTGGCTCCTCCCTCTTTGATGACTGACCACTTTACATTTTGTAATTCGGCATCTGTCAGTACTCTTCCAAAATGGGTTACTCTTGATGTAAATATCGAATTTAACCCTTCACAACCTCTCAAAGGAGTATTGCTGCTAATCGTAGCTAATAAATCCTGAGACTGAACTGTCACCTGATCTAAAACACATTCTATACCATTGCCTGTGGCTACCAATTCAATGACATGAGCATTCTTATCGTTAAATGTAAAAATAGGATTTGTATTGTTAGGAATGTCCGTTCCACTTCTCCAACTTAAAGTATAACCTGAGGGAAGATCAGCTTCATTCAGAATCGAGAGATTCACATCGTATACATCTTCACAATACTCTGTTTTTGTATCTATTGCTATTGTTGTAGGCAAAAGGTTCGGGATAGCTATGGTTTCACTATCATTACATCCTCCAAAATCAGCTTCTACAGTGATATTTTTTCCTCCATCTGTAAAAGTTCTATTTAATGTAGAAGGTAATTGTCGTGTAATCGTTGTAGGCACTCCGTCTTCTGTAATCGTCCACGTTATATTTTGGCCATTTAAGGAAGCCGGTAAATTAGATCGAAATTGTAAGGTATAAGTATCACAATACGTGGCTGGTGTAATCACTTGAAAAAGGTCTTGTGCTACATTCAAAGTAACATCAGCTGTTTTTGTGACCGTACAACCATTTTTTTCTCCCGTTACAGTCACTGTATAGTTATCTCCATTAGTATCATTAAAATTATGATTAACGGTTTCACCATTCTGAAGTGCTGAACCATCTCCAAAATCCCAAGAATAAGCAATTCCAGTGGTCGTTTGTGAGTCTACATTAAACTGTTGTGTCAATCGGTCACTGCAACTTTGGGCAAAGACTGGGTCAATCGTGAAATCAAAATCTTCAATAATTTCAATGGTTTCCGTTTTTTTGACATCAACAATACAACCATCGACCGTAACACCCTCCATCACGACTTCATACGTTCCTGCTTTTGTAAAAGTATAACTCCCTCCATCATTGATTTCAGCTCCAAGTGTATTAATCAAGAACCTTAATGAAGCATATTTATCACTTTCTTTTGAAGAAAATTGAACGGTAGTTCCAATACACCCCTCATAGGCTGATAGCTCAAAGTCGGATGATGTAGGAGTCGCAAGTACTTCTACGCTTACAGTGACGGTTTTCTCCGTCCCTCCCTCTTCATATATGGCTGATATATCATGAATACCTTCTTTTGAAAATAAATATTTAGGTGGTGCAGGAGGTAATTTATTGCCCTCAATAATCCAATAAAGTGGTGTAGCTCCTTCTAATCTAAACTCTCCACTCACTCTATCACAAGCTTTTAATTCATCTCCTCCACTTAAATTATAATCCTTATTGTCTTCATCATTTTTAACCCAAATTTGCTGCGCTAATGCTTGCCCAGTAAAGAAGGTCGTGATCAAGAATGTTAGTATAGTATATATTTTGTTCATCATCTAATTCTTTAATGTGCTATAAACTTGGTGTAGGGCATTTATCCGTTGGCCCATTACTGTTATTTGATTTCTTTTTCTTCTTTCTATAATTAGGATAAAAATTGAATTGGTAACGAAAGGATATTTCATGTGAGTTTCCTTCTGACATTCTTAGTCCTCCAATGGGCATATCAAAACTATAACCTAGTATTAATTTCTTTAATTTCACCCCACTCATAATTACAATAGCATCATGATTAAATGTACTTGGGTCTTCATTATCTTTTAAAATCAAACCTCTATACCACACTCCAAAGACGATAGGGTGATAATCCAAATTGACTCCTGTACTTAATTGATCTTGTTTTCCTTGAGACTGATAATGCATCATAAAACTGACAAACTTATCATCGAAGTTTGCCACGCTTCCATGCCAACGGTAGGTAAGGGGAATTCTGTAGCCTGCTTGTAATGAAAAACGTAAGGGTAAATAATCCGTTCCTTGGTTAAATTTGGTAATTGAAGGTTGATTGATATGATAAACGGATAATCCAAACCACATATCTTTTCCATAAAAAAGAGTTCCTGCAGAAAAATCTGGATAGATATTAGATTCTCTGTCGACCCTATCTTGAGTAGGATTACCTGTCTGACCGTCATCATCAATCTGATCTCCAAAGAGTAGTTTATAAAAACCTAAAGAAGATTGCTCAAACCCTATTTGCAAACCAAAGCTTAAAGTGTAGTCTTTTGACACTTTTACTTTGTAACCTCCAGTGGCATTAAACACCAACCGATCTACAACAGCACCATTTTTCTGCGCCATTATATCCTGTTGAATTTGTCCACCAACGGATAAGTGTCGGTTTGCTAAAGGAGTATCAAAGCCTCCTATAAAAGTCATGTAGTTGGAGGGGACACCAACCCATTGGTTTCGGTAATTAATATTTGCCCGACCGTCTCCAGAGGTACCCACCAATGCAGGGTTTAAATACAATGGAGCTGCATAGTATTGGGATAGTTGAGCATCTTGTCCGGACACATTATTAGTGGCCAAACAAAAAAGCACGACTAAACAGGTTAGACCATATTGTAAGTAAAGCTTATTCAATTTAAAGGAGCGAAAGAAGTTAATCTGAATCTGAAAAAGTACAATAATTTATTAGCATTATTCAATTATATGATTTGCAATTCCTATTCCTAAAACACTAAAAATCTAAATATCAACATTTTAAAAACACAATAATATATGATTACACCTTGTTAGATGAAACACTAAGTTCAAGTCAGAATAAGTAATCATTCCTTTATTTTTGTTGAGACTGGGATGGAATCGTCAGGAAATAGAGTCCTTTAAATTTTGGGCAAAATAAAACCCCTACAATAAAATTTACTGCAGGGGAGTATTACTTTTTTTAGATATTTTTCAATATCTATGATTCTTTACCCAATTTGAAGTTATAAAAATTATATGAATAATAAAAAAAAAATTACTTATCACATTGTACACAACTTCTATAAGGCTGAAAATCAATATTATTATTTTGACTTAATTTTTGTATTACTTTCCCTGAAGTAAGCTGATACTCCAAGAATAATTACCATTGCAACCACATAATACACAAATGCAGGAATTGGAACTGGGTCCCCAGTAGCATAACTGTGTAAACCTGTAAGGTAGTAATTCACCCCAAAAGAAGTCATTACAATGGAAGAAAAAGCAACCAAACTACTTAAGTTAAAAATGTATGTCCCTTTTAATGCTGGCACGAGTCTTAAGTGGAGTACTACTGAGTATACAATTACGGAGATTAAAGCCCAAGTTTCTTTTGGATCCCAACCCCAATAACGTCCCCAAGATTCATTGGCCCAAACACCTCCTAAGAAAGTACCGATAGCCAGCATATATAAACCTATTGTCATCGATAACTCACTGATGTAAGTCAGCTCTAAAATAGGATTCTTAAATTTCTTATTCTGGATTACCATAAAGATCAAATTGATAAATCCGAGCAAAGCAGAAAGTGCTAATGGTGCATAACTACTTACAATAATTGCCACGTGGATTTTTAACCAATACGATTTCAATACTGGAACTAGGTTAGTGATTTCAGGGTTTAACCAATCCAAGAAACTCACGAATAATAATGTACCACCGAAAAGTGATACTAATGGCATAATAAAGTCACTCTTTCTATAGAAGATAAACCCGAACAAGAATAATGACCATGCCACTAGAATTAGCATTTCATACCCATTCGTCCAAGGTGGGTATTGAGCAATATACCATCTCAGTCCTAAGTTAAAAGTAAAGGCTATAAAAGCGGAGAATCCAATACCTATACCGGCTGTATAAGCCAATCGTACTCCTTTATTACTATAGAATACTTTTAATAAAGCAAACACTAATAAGTAAACACCCAATAACCAATAAATAGGAAATAGGTTATTAAAGATATTCATCTTGTTGTAAGACAACTCCCACTTAATGGCATCATCCGAAAGGTAGATCTTCTCACCCATCACCTTTTGGAAAGTTCTTACATAATCTAAGTTTGTGTTGACCTCTGACCAATCTCCCGACTCTCTTGCTTTAATGATTTCCATATAATAAACTTTCATTATATTTCTCACAAAAGCAGAATCTTCGGCAACAAATGGAGATCCTACGAAATTAGCATTGTACCAATTATTGTTGGGATCTTTTGGCGCTGGAAATACTTTTAAATAATTACCCGATAAACCTTGAAATAAAATATTAAAACGCTCATCTACTTTAATAACTTCTTTATCTAGTTCTCCTCTTTCGGATGGCTTCTTCTTCTGAGCTTCATCCACCATACTTCTTAGTAAGTAGTCACCTTCGTTATTAATTAGATCATCAAATGACACTAAATCAGATGACTTCTTTTGAATGCGAGTAAAAATCGCTCCCCCTGCATCTTTATCAATTTTAATGATTGGTGCAGTCTGCCAGTAAGCTGGATCAATATGTATCGATAAGAAAACTTGATCACTGTTCATCTTTTCTTCAGAACCATCAGGTTTCACTAAAGTATATTTCGATTTACGTGATAATTTTCTCAGGAATTCAGAACTCAAAGTATTGATAGGCTTTAAACGACCATCCATATCTTGAACCAATAATCTACCAAAGCTCTCTGCATGTTCTTTGTCGATGTATTGTGATCTTGATTTCACTTCTATTCGGTGTTGCTCTAATTCTTCAGCAGTTTGAGCGAAAGATTTATTGGCTCCAAATCCTAAAAGCATTGCCAGTAAAATGACGAAATTCTTTTGTTGTGCTTTTAGCTTAGACAGTTTACCGCTGACAAGTCTGAAACGTGATTTCTTTTCAAAGAAGGAGAATAACATACCTAACGTCATAAGTGTGTAACCAATGTAAGTGATAAATGTACCCGGTCTATCTTGATTTACCGAAAGGATAGTACCCATTTCATCTTGGTCAAATGAAGACTGGAAGAAACGATATCCTTTATAATCCAATACATTATTCATGAAGATCGTATAAGGAAAAGTTAAATCACCATCTTGAACAATCACTTCACTCGAATAGGCTGAAGGGTTATCAGAACCAGGGTATTTTTCCATCTCAAAATTATTTAAGAACAATGAGAAAGGAAGTTCTGTAACTACAGCACCATAAGACAATTCCACATGGTAACCACCAATGTGTACCTCTTTAAACGGTGTGACTACACCTTCTAAGCTGGCAAGAATCACTTCTTCTGTTTCATTGTTGACCGTTACATCCACAAAAAGTAAATCGGCAGCCTGCGCTTTCATCTTTTTTGTAGTAGCCGAAGAATAACCCAGCTTCATTCCATCATATATATCTTTGATTACAAACTTCAGCGTCCCCATTGTGTACAGGGCTTGTTGTTGTAATTTTTCTTCTGTTTGAGCAGGAGTTGCACCACTTTGTTGACTTGCCATAATAAAATATGACATTCTTTCTGGTGCATGCACTGAATAGTCATTTGAAGTCTCCTTAATATTAATTGCACCTTCTTTATAATTATCAAAGGTAACTTCTTGTCCTTGGAGGAACATACTCTTACCTTTTTCAAGGAAAACAGAGTTTCTTCCATCACCTGAACTTGTTACAATCTCGATCACGGCATCACTTACTTCACCTTCTACAATTGATTGAACCGCATCAGGTACAAAGGAAGTGGGTTTAATTACAATTTCGTCTTGATTGTTTGTTTGTTCCCATTCAAAATCAGGTTGGTGAATTTGAGTGAAAATACTTTTTCTTTTCAACTCTTCATTCAGTCCATTACCATGAATGTGGGCTTGGAAGTATCTTTCGAGAGAGATAATTTGATTACTGCTGGCCCCTTCGCGAATTCTGATATTTCCTTCATAACCGAAATATCTTGTCACAAAAGCACCTAAAAGGATAATGATAAAAGCAACATGGAAAGTTAAAACACCTAATTTTTCAACACGTAGCAATTTGTATTTAAAGATGTTCCCAATGAAATTTAATCCTAATAAAGCTTGTACTATTTCGAACCAAGTAGCATTGTAGACCATCTCTCTAGCTGCGGGAGTACCAAAATCATTTTCTACAAATGTGGCATAAGCCATGGCAAACCCGTAGATCAATAAGCAAACTAATGTCAACTTATTGGAGAATAAGAATGTAAATATTTTTCGCATGCTTAAAATTAACACATAGACTATTTTAAGTCTAATATATTGGATAAAAAAATGCTGTTGTTGAGGAATGTTATACTCCCCTACAACAGCACTTTAAGTAAGTTAGTAATATTTTAAAATACTACTTGCTTGATACAGTTTCTACACCGTAAGCATCTTCACGAGCTTGAGCTTCTTTTAACCATTTAGGAAGAACGTTCTTCTTAAATGTTTCTTTCTCAGCCTCTAATTTCTCCATATCTAAACCGATATACTTTTGAGCTTTCGCTTTCGTATCGATATCTGGGTAAGGTACTTCACCTTTGAAACCAAGATCGCTTAATAAACGAGCTAACTTGATACGAGCTTCTTGTGCTTTGTCAGTACCAGTGTTTACAATTCTACCCACCTCAACTGGTGCGTGGAATGAACCACCGTGTGACGCTACTGCATAATCCCATCTCCATTGTGCGTGACGGATATCCATTTGGATAGGCTTCATTTGCTCTGGAGTTGCTCCCAAGTCTAACGCTTTTTTCGCTTCAACGTGAGCTCTAACTAATAACTTCTCTAAACGCTTCGCACCTTCTTTGATTTTTCTTTGGTTTGAATAAACGTTCTCCACCAATTCTTTCTCTTCCTCACGGTGACAAACCTGACAAGAGTTAGCAGGGTTGGCTAAAGGAGATTGGATATGGTGATCAGTGAACTTCTGTCCACCTTCAGTTTTGTAAGGCATGTGACAGTCCGCACAAGAAACGCCTCTCTTCGCGTGAATACCTTGCTCATGGATTTCATAACCAGGGTGTTGCGCTTTCAACATTGGAGTTTTTGACATACTGTGAGTCCAGTCAGAGAATTCGATATCATCATAGTATTTCTCAGCATCGTCTACAGTTAAACCGTTTTTCCAAGGGAAAGTCAAGTAAGGAACTCCTTTTTGAGGAACGTCTTTGTTGAAGTAGTATTCAACGTGACACTGTGCACAAACTAAAGATCTCATTTCTTGGTGAGATGCTTTAGAAATATCTTTACCCATAGACTCAAATGCTTCGATCAAAGCAGGTCTAGAGATTTGTAAAGCCATTGTTTCGTTGTTGTGACAATCTGCACAACCAATAGCGTTGTTGATTTCAGCACCTTTGTCTGCCCATTTACCAGCATAGAACTCAGCAATACCGATCTCGTTCATTAATCTTGGAACGTCCGGAGATTTACAAGTCCAGCAAGTAGATGGCATTGGACCTGTACCAGGACCAGTAGGACCACCTGTTCTTAGTGTATTTCTGATATCCTCAACTGCATGTTGGTGACCTCTTGGTTGGTTGTAGTCTTTAGAGAAACCGTAACCGGCCCAAAGTACAACTAACTCTGGAGTATCTTCTAATGCATCAGTAAGGATATTACCGTTGCTCATTGTTTTGAAAGTCTCCTCTTCTGTTTTAGTAAATGACTGATATTGACGAGGATAATTTTCTCCCCAAAGCTCGTTACGAGGCTCAAATTTTGTAACTTTTACTTTAGGTTGGTAAGCGAATTGTGATTCGCTTTTACGGTCAGCGATGTTACTCCCTAACATTGCTAAAAGGACCACGACTAAAAGAGTGGCAAAAAATAATAGCCAATTCTTCACTTTAGAACTCATAGAATTTATTTTTTATTATTTAAGGCGTCTTTCAGCCAGTTTGGTACAACATTTTTCTTAACATTTTGAACTGGTAGTTGCTCAATTCCCAGTCCAACAGAAGATAAACTTCTCACGCGTCCATGAGGAACTTCACGGTGGCATTCCCAACATGCCCTATCCGTTCTATCATGGAAATTGGAAGGCACCCAAGCGACAGTCTTTGCATCAGTCACTTGATCACCATGGCATCGAATACAATTTTGTTGTACTACTTCCCTGCCAGCCTCATGCATAATAATTGCTTGAGGTTCGCCACGAGTTGTGTAAACATAAGAGTGATACATGCCATCCTTTGCTTTGAAGTAATATTTGGAAGCAAAACTATCTTGTGGAACATGACAGTCGTTGCACGTAGCTCTTTCACGGTGTGAGCTATGCTTCCAACTCTCAAATTGAGGAGTCATCACATGGCAATTGACGCATGTTGTAGGGTCATCTGAGAGGTAAGAATCTACACGAGCTATGTGTGCCGTGTAAAGTGCTAAACCTACAATTGCCCCTACTAAAACAAAGACGACAGGTTGCCATTGCTTAGGAGGTATTAACTTGTTAAACATAAAAGATAATTCTCTTCATTATTTGTATTGAATACTTACAGTAGCATTTTATCTTATCTACAGAACAAATATGAATAATCCTTTTCAGTATTGGTAGATTTAAAATCATCTTTTCCTAATATAGAATGATTCTAAAATAACACCTTGCAAAAGATGTCTAAAGTCTTGATTTTATATGACTTACGACTTCTTTTTTAGGTGATCTACATCATCTTTTAAAGTATTAGTAAATGGTGTTATTTAACACCTATAATAATAGAGGTATATTTACACTTATTCACTAAAAAATACAATTTAAAAAATGAGTTCGCAGAGAGATATAAAAACTCATATTTATCCCTTATATTTGTTTCAACAGATGTGACTATGGCTTTAAATTTATCAATCATTTTTGCTTAGCACATACATTTAAATTGAACAAATGATGAAGAAATTATTATTAATATTACTATTTACTTTTTCACTAGCGGGCTACGTTTCAGCACAAGAAGAAAAAGAGATTCCAAAAATAACGGATAAGGTAAGTAATGAAGGCTGGACGAACGATGCCAATGAAGCATTCAAATTAGTAGAAGAGAAAAACTACCCTATCATTTTAAACTTTACAGGAAGTGATTGGTGTGGCTGGTGTAAGCGTATCAAATCTGAAATTTTTGACACCGATGAATTCAAAACATGGGTTGCAGATAATAATATTATATTACTTGAACTAGATTTTCCAAAAGGAGTTTCTCAAAGTGATTTACTTCGATCACAAAATCAATATTTAGCTCAGGAGTTTCAAGTAAGAGGCTATCCTACTATTTTCATGATCAAAGACAAAAAAATGGTGCAGACTGGCTATGTAAAAGGAGGCCCTAAAAATTGGATTGAAAGCGTTGAAGCTGATCTGAAAAATTAATGCAATACCAAAATCAAAGATATGTCAAAGCTACTTCTTAGGAAGTGGCTTTTTTTGTGCCTTTATTTTAGGCTTTAACCCTCTCAAAAGAGATCATTACATTTCACTACATAAAAACTACGTTTCACTACATCTTATTTTTTTCATCTTACACCATGCATTACTATTGTATCATCAACATTCTACTAGTGTCAAATTAATATAGTAAACATGAAAAAATTTTTTAGCAACATATTATTTTCAGTATTCATCTACTTACTTACTTCATTTACTTTAACTATTAATGCACAAATTAAAGTAATAGAGATCCCCGGTTCAGACAGCACTATTGTCATTAATATAGAGGAGATCAAAGAAGAAGCAAAAAGAATTGCCAAGGAAGCTCAAAAAATTGCAGCAGAGGTGCAAATGGAAGAGATGGAGGAGTTTATCAAAATCATGGTAGAAGCTCCCGAATTAGAAGAAATAGAAATTCATATTGATCAAGAGGCTATTGAGGCTCAAATCCGAAAAGCTGAAGCTCAGGTTAAAATGCATCAAGCAGAAATAGAACGTGCCGCTAGAGAGGCGCAACGTCCTTATCATCGCATGGAATATACTAACTTTGTTTCTTCCTTTAAATTAGATTACAATGGTAAAATAACACTCTCAGAGGATGAAGACGAGATCAAAAGCATCTCTAAAGACGGAAAGTTTGTCATCTCAAAAAGTACATTTGGTAACAAAAGGAAAGTAAGCATAAAACCTGATGAAAATGGAAATCTTACCTACAAATTCTACGTTGGCAATAGCGAAGTACCTTTTGATCCCGATGGAAAAAAATGGTTGACAGATATTCTTCCTGAAGTAATTAAAAGTTCGACAATAGCTGCCGAAAGTCGACTGAATAATAAAATGAGAGAAGGTGGTGTAGACAAAGCATTAAGATACATCAGTGAAATTTCAGGTCAAAACAACAAAATCACATTCTACCGTTTATTGATCAGTAGAAAAGACATCAGTGCTGATGAGTTGATCAAAATTACAAAAGACGTTACAAGAAATGTTTCTTCTTCAAGTGAGTTATCTGATTACTTTAAAGAAAGCTTTGCCATTTACAACAATAAAAAAGGAATAGAAGCCTATTTTAATGGTATTCGACAAATTTCTTCTTCTTATGAAAAAGCAGATTGTTTAACTGAAATCATAGAAACAAAAGATATTAGAGAAAATTTTGATGAGAAACATTGGGAACTTTGGTTAAAAACAACGCAGAGCATCACAAGTTCTTATGAAATGGCAAAAACACTACAAGAAGCATTCAACCATAATGCAACTGGAATGCCTGCTCGTACATTAGAACAGACTATAAAATATATCAGTTCTTCTTATGAAAAAGCCAATACCATTGAAGCTGCGTTTTCAGAAACTAACCGTAAAAAATGGAGCGAAGACCAAAACAATGCCTTATTATTAGCGGCAAAGAGTATTAGCTCATCATATGAATTAAAAAACACTTTGGAAGAAGCATTAGAAAGCTGGAAATATTGGTCGGAAGAAACTAAAAATATATTTTTCCATGTTGCTTCAACCATTTCCTCTTCCGCTGACAAGTCTTCGTTATTAAGCGAATTGGAAGATTATAAAATCGAGCATAAGAGTAATATCCATAATTTTTATATGTCTGTAAGAAGTATTACTAGTAGTTATGACTTATCTAGTGTTTTGGAAGATATTGCTTCTTCAGATTATTTCCATGTAGGTCACTATGAGGAATACTTAAATGCGACGACCTCTATCTCGTCAAGTTATGACATGAGAGATGCCTTAGAAGAAATTGCTCCGTTTATTATGAAATCAAAAGATGATGGCTTGATTCAGCTTTATAAAGATAAAGCAAAATTAATCTCTTCTTCATATGACAGAGAAAAAGCGATGGAGGCGCTGGAAAGATGAAAAATATAACTCCCAATATTGTCTTTGTGCTGTTAGGAATAAGCTTATACACTTATTTTCTATATGACCCAGAACCACAAGTTGCTCCTTTTGTCAATGATATTGAAACATTTTTATGGTTTGCTTTTGGTTCGACACTTTTTGTGATCGGTGGTGCTATTCCTAATTATCTCTACAGAAAGAAAAGTATTTTGTATCAAGTGATCTCTAGAGGAATTGGTTCTATTATCGTTTTTATACCGCTTTATTACAGTCTTCGTTATTTTATGAAGCAATATTTTGAGCCAATTTTCATTTTTGATATTTCCACCAAAATCATCATCCTATTCACGGTACTTTTAATCGCTATACTGGTCATAGAGTTTTTGGTGATAGCTTATCAAGAATATTCATCACAGCATATTTATGTGATACAAAACAAAAGAAAGGCTTCCGAACTAAGATTGGAAGCATTGAAAGATCAGTTGAGTCCGCATTATTTATTCAATAGTCTCAATACCGTTGCATACCTTGTCACAAGTAATGCCCATCAAGCGGAGAAGTATATTCGAAGCATTGCAAAAACTTATCAATATGTGATGCAGTACGCCAATCAGCCTTTGATTTCTGTTCAAGAGGAAATTCAATTGGTCAAAGCTTTTGCATTTCAATTAAAAACCCGTCACGGCGAAAGTGTTTCAATTGATATTGATAACGATGTAAGCCTTATCAGTGGAAATATACCTCCTCTTTCTATTCAAATGTTGGTGGAAAATGCAGTAAAACATAATGTTCTCTCCGATAAAGCTCCTGTTTACATCAGCATAAAATACGATGAAAAAGAAAAATCAATCATTGTTTCGAATAATATTACAAAGACACCTCGAAAACGGAGTTCTACAAAAGTCGGTCTTGAAAATATTAAAGAGAGATATGCTTTGATGAATCAAAATCAAATCACTATCCATAAATTACCTGAAAAATATACTGTGCAACTTCCTCTTTTAAGTTCTTAGATTATGTTACACCATATTTGGAATAAATCAGCTATCTATTACAGAATATTCTATCCTTTTTTTTCGGGTAGTGTTACGTATTTTTTGTTATTACTGACCTTCAATAGAATTGGAGAGCTTTCTGAATCTTACTTTAGAGCGGAATGGCTAGTCTGTATTGTTTTTGCGTACTTCTGGAATACCTCAGTACTTATCTCTTCTCGGTTTATAGGGAAGAAAATCAAGTTCATTTCCTCTATTACAGAGCAGGTTACATATCATGTTATTGGTGTTTCTATTTTTAGTAGCATTATTATAGGTGTTGTTATTTATTCTTATTTCTATTATCTCATTGGATATACGAGTATCGACAATTTCCTCTCTGAGATGTACGTACTTCAGGGATTGTTTTTATTTCAGACATTTATTTACGAATGTGCATGGTGGGGAGCCACATTAATTGAATTAAAAAATGAAACGATTAATAAGGAAGAAGATCGAAGAGCTGCGTATATCTCAAAAGAAATGCGATTATTTGCCGAAGATGCCAACCTTCCTTTGCTCTATGAAACATTAGAAACCTTAATTGGACTGGCTTATAAAGATCCAGATCATGCGGAAGATTATGCTGAAAAGCTCGCCAAAGTGTACAGGAATACAATCAATAATAGAAAAGAGGAATTTGTGTCTATCAAAGAAGCTGTAAAAACCACAAAAGACGTATTACAGCTCCTGACAGATGCACGTTCGGGGGGAATAACGGCAGAATTTAATGTAGATGAAAAGCTGTCAGAAGAGTTAGTCATTCCACCCGTTATTTTATCTCGTTTAGTCGTCGCTATTGCAAGTGATCATATTGCTACTCCAATTCAACCGTTACATCTAAAATTTTATATAGAAGAAGAATCTCTTCTTGTCGTTGCTCACAGTTGTAATGAAAAAATTGACAAACCTGATGCTTTAAAAGAGGTGATGCAATCTTTGGAGGAAACATTCCGAATTTATACCAAAACACCTATCTTGAGAATCAAAAAAGGAAAAGAATGCTTAATTAAACTTCCTGCATTTCAAGTTGAAAATAAAAATTGGAAAAAAGATCGTGACGCACAAGTATCTACCGGTGACCAATCTCTCTTTCAATAACTAAATTAAATAACATCGAAATATGAAAGCCTTAATAATTGAAGACGAAAAGCCCGCACAAGCTAAACTTAAAAGACAACTCTCTAAGACTCCTTTTGATATTGAAGTTGTAGATACTATTGATAATGTGGAAGAGGCTTGCTCATGGCTAGAAGAACAGCAAGAAAGCATTGATTTGGTGTTTATGGATATTCACCTTACCGATGGGATTGCTTTTGATATTCTTTCAAACGTCACCGTTACTACACCTATTATTTTCACTACAGCATATGATGAGTATGCTCTTGATGCTTTTAAAGTAAACAGCATTGACTACCTTTTAAAGCCTGTAGACTATGAGGCTTTAACGAAGGCTATTCAAAAACTGCAGGTACTACAAAACAACCAAGACCATACCGCTACAGGACAAATTGATGCTCTTTTAGATACTTACAATCAAAAGTTCAAAAAGCGATTTATGGTAAGAGTAGGTGACAATATTAAAAGTATTCAAACTGAAGAAGTTGCAGCTTTTGGGGCAGAAAGTAGGGATACATTTTTATATACCACTGAAGGCAGACGCTATATTGTCGACTTCAAAATGGAACAGCTGGAGGAAATGTTAGATCAAAATGAATTCTATAGAACAGGCAGAAGTTTCATCATTCATAGAAATTCGATTACCAATATTCAAAAGCACTCCAATAGCCGCCTTTTGGTGGATTTAAAGATTGAAACGCATAAAGAAATTATTGTGGGTAGAGATAAAGTGAAGGATTTTAAGGAGTGGATTTCTTAATAACAATAAGATAGATGGTTCGTGAGACGCAATGCATTTCGTCTCACGAACCACCATAAAATTATCAAAGAATATCCTACAAATCTCCTACAACAAAAGAATCCAAAATATACTCTTTCCCTTCTTCATCCTTGACCACAACTTTCAATTGAGAAAAAGAATTCTCTAAAGCTATATCAACATCAATACCTTTTAAAGGAGATACAGCTTTCACCTTCATTTCCTCTATGATTTTTTCTTGATCATTCAAAGCGACCAAGTACAAATCTCCCTTTATAAAAGTGCCGTATTGAGCTGTAATGTGATTCGTTTGTTTATCAAAGTGAAGTCGCTTTGTGATTACTCCAGTTTCATTGACTGAAAGTAACGGAAGACTTAAAACCTTTGCAGCAGCATGCGTTTCTTTGAATGTAACAGCTTCTTTTCCTTTTAGAGTATAAATCGGTGTTTTCACTTCAGTTTCTAAATACCCTGTAGCCATACCACTGTTGAATACTGCAATGTTAACCCCATGATCATATTCTAATTGAGGATTGTATTTCTCAAACGTTTTGACAAAAACGGTGTTTTCTAATTTGTTGGCATAAGCAATCCACGACTCAGATGATATCATATGAAAACCGCCCATTAGATTATAATCAAAATGAATCTCAAAGATACCCGGAGCTACTTCACCCGTCCAATTTGTACCGATATTAAAGTACTTCTCCACATGTTCAGGGTTGTTTTTGTCTAAAGGAAAACGATTTCTATTGACATATCTCCAATGAGATTCTGGAGTCACACCGATATGGTATTGCTCTCCATCTTCCATTTTATATTTCGGGCTGAATGGAATATAGGCCACAAAATTTTCACCGTCTTGTAGTTTTACATCCGACCATGATTGATGCTGACTTGTCGTCATAATCCCTCTGTTGATGGTCTCCTCTCCTACATTCGTTAAAGTGTGAATGTAATACACTTTACTTGAGTTTTTCTCAATCATTAATGAGCGTTCGTAGGTAAAAGCTTCTTCCACTTTTGAAGGCTTTGTAAAAGCTTTGTCTTTAGGAATCCATTTAGGAACTGGTAAATGTTGTTCCCCTGATTTCACTGTAATCCCTACTTTGTCTTCCAATTCCTTTACATCAGTAATTGAATAAGGAGCATCGCCAATTGTTACAGGAGGTGGCCATCTTTTTGAGCGGTCCCCGTTTTTACCCAAAGCACAGTTTTCTACTGGTGTAGGTACCAAGCGATAACCACCAAAGTTTCTCCATTGATTCATTTTCACCTTTTCAGAGTTGGAGTATTTTTGACCAAACTCTTTTGGGTTGATCCATAAAGATTGAATGTCTCCTAGATTGTACTCTAAGACTCTACCTGCCGCGTCTGGAACGACCGCAAGACTAATAAACTCATTGGTTAAAACGTAGGTTTCCTCCCACTTCCAATCTTTGTAATTGTCCACTTTCTTGATAGCTTGTGCGTGACTAAAGTGGCAACAAAATAATAGTAATAAAACATTTAAAATTGTTTTCATTGAGCAATTGAGGTTTATGTAGTCCTGTAAAATTTATCCAATAAGCTGATAAAAGATACATTTCTACTATTGATTTAAAATGATTAAAAAGGGCCCATTTTAATAGAAAAGAGGCCCTTCTAAGCTATAATTAAGTCACACACACGTTCAAGTACAGAGTATGTAAGTACGATACTTACAAAATCTTATATTTCTTTATTTTGGGCTTTATTACCTTCCCAACCTTTATTGAATTGAGCGATTAACTCTTCTACCAATTCAGGTTGCTGCTTGGCAATATTCACCGTTTCTTTAGGGTCCTTTTCATGATCGAATAACTCGATAAACAAAGGTTCCTTGTCTTTATTTTTGCGATCTTTCCATAATACCAACTTGTAGCGTTGCGTTTTCATCGCATACCCCATCAAGTCATTTTCAAAAAACTTTCTATTCCATTTGTCTTTCATCACCGCCTTAATGTTGGCTTCCACGTCTTCGATCAATGGTCCAAAGTAAGTTTCTCTCATTCCTTTAGAAAGTGGATTAGCGGCCCATTCTCTTAACGCTGGATTAGGGAAAGCAGAGAATACAGCTGATTTCCATTCCATATTTGGATTCTCTAATAATGGAGCGAAAGATTGTCCTTCCAAATGTTCTGGCTTTTCTAACCCTGCCAAATCACACAATGTTGGGTACATATCTACCAACTCCACTAAAGCATCGGTCTTCACTCCTCTACTTTTTTCAGATTGATCAGGTGTCCAAACAATCAATGGAACTCTTGTAGCTATATCATAATTTGTTGCTTTACACCACACACCCATTTCTCCTAAGTGAAAACCATGATCAGACCATAACATTACAATCGTATTGTCCAACATTTCCAATTCATCCAATGCCTCCAATAGCTTACCTACCTGAGCATCGATATAACTAGCTGTTGCCAAATACCCATGTTTAAGGTCGCGAGCTAAAGTATCAGGAATTTCACCATATTTTGGAATGTTGGAACGCACTCTTAATTCAAAAGAAGCATGCAATCCCATTGGAGCCCCATCAATTGGACCTTTAATCTGGTTTGTTAATTTGATATCTTCTTGATCATACATGTCCCAATATTTTTTTGGAGCTAGAAAATCAAGGTGTGCTGCAATATATCCTACCCCTAAAAACAACGGCTTTTTGGATTTTGAAGCTTTGTGCTCTTTCATGATGTGAATGGCCATATCCGTATTCACTCCATCGATGTAGGCATTATCCTGAACATCTACACATTCAAATGCAGGACCCATTCCCAAACCATGTTGATCACCGTATTTTGCCTTCATTTTTGCTTTGTTTTCCCTAAAGGTTCTGATGTTATCAGGGTCCACAAATTTCTCTACTAAGGCATTCACTTTGTAACCAAGTGCATTGTAATCGGGTTTCATTGACCAAGATTTCTCTTGATCTGAGAACTTACCATGATACACTTTTCCACAGTTGACAGTCTCATAACCGTTTTCTTTGAAGTGCTGAGGAAGCGTAATGATATCAGGATTTTCATCTCTGAAGTAAGTATAATTTTCAATCACATTGATGGTCTCTGGCCTAGCACCTGTCATCAAACTAGCTCTTGATGGACTACAAATAGATTGTTGGCAATAGGCCTTATTAAATTGAAGTCCTCTTTTAGCCAATTGATCAATATTAGGTGTTTTAGCAACTTCAGAACCATACGTCCCCATTTCTGGTCTGAGGTCATCAAATGAAATAAAAAGAATATTTGGTTGCTGTACTTCCGTTTTTTGATCGATTTTTTTGAAGCTACAAGCCCCTAAAAAACCTAATAAAAGAAAGAGTAAAGCTTTATATAAAAATTGATGCATTGTTGTAGTATTTTATATCATGCAGTTTGAAAAGCAGATTCATAAGCACTTTTCACTGCCTTCAAATGATCGTATAGTTGTTGTTCGTACCCCTTTGCCATGAATTGTTTTGGAAAGAGAGAGCTTCCCATCCCAACGCCTACAACTCCCAATTGGAAGAAATCAGCAATATTATTTAAATCTACTCCTCCTGTAGGCAACAACGGAATTGTATTCAGTGGTGCCATCACGTCTTTAATGTACCCTATCCCAAATTGAGAGCTTGGAAATACTTTTACGGCAGTAGCCCCGGCTGTCCATGCTTTATGAATTTCCGTTGGTGTTAGCGCCCCAGGAAAAACAGGTATATCAAGCGATTTACACTTTTTGATGACTTCTTCATTCGTAACTGGAGTCACAATAAATTGAGCTCCACTTTCTAAAGCTTTATTTAAGCCTTCCATATCACAAACGGTACCTGCCCCAACATTTAGCTGAGGATATTCGGCAGAAAGTTTTTGGATCATCTCTGTAGCCCCTTCCGTATTCATTGTGATTTCAATTGTTGAAAAACCAGCATTGACGTAGATCGGAATGATTCTGTCTAAGGTTTCATGATCCACACCTCTTAAGATGCCCACTACAGGTGCCTGCTGAAATCGTTCTTGAGAAAATTGAGTATTAGACATAATTATTTAAAACTTTTCGTTGACCAATTAGTAATGCTTTTTCGAGTACTTCATCTTCGATGAATTGAATCTCTTTTTGCATTACTTCTTCTAAAGCAATGCGATATAGTTTACCTAAAACACCGTTTGCCGCCATGCTGATGTGCTCCTCTACTTCTTTCAAATAAGTCAGTTCCTCGCCAATCATCAATCCGCTTAAGAAGTAGTAATTCTCAATTTTAACCTTCTGAGGATCTACACTTTCATTACGTTCAAAGTAGTCGTTTTGCATTAAGTCTTTTGCTCGAATTGAAAAGAGTGAGGAAGACAAATTACCCTCCATTCCTTTTTTCACCCCTGCTACAAATGCAGGCTTGTATTTTTGATCAAAAGAAGCTCTTTGAATGGAAACACTCAGAATACTTTGAGAAGAAATTAAGTCGAAAATTTCTCCCGTCATGAACGTTTTGAAATCATTAAAAATGCCTTTTGCATAAGTAATATGCTTACTATGCGTACCCGGCAGTAATAAAATCCCTTTGGATTCGATGGGCAAGTAATCCGTTAGACCTACAGCTTGTATCTCTTCCCCTCTCATCACATCTGTTTTGGTTTTCACACCAGAAACTAATACCAATGAAAGGTCTTTTTCTAAAGTGATGGACTTACTAAATAGGTTCTGACCATACGCATCAATAGGCATTTGAGCGTAACTCAATTCCTGCAACCCAATCGATGATGAAGCCATGCCTGAAGCAACGATGTAGTTACTCTGTCTTTCCTCATCAATTTCCTTTAATTGCTTCGTCAAATACTCTGAAAAAAATTGAGATTGGCTCGAGGTCGAATTTGCAGAAAACTCCTGATACAGTGCTTTTACACCCTTATTCGTTTTGTGCTCTTTCATCACATCCAAAGAGTCTGTATCAATCAGACGTAATCTAAAATTAGAAGTACCCCAATCACAACTCACAAACTGTTTAGGTAAACTACTCATGGCCTATATCTTTTTAGAAATACGTTTCAAAATCAAATAATCATCCAATGCGTATTTTGAACAATCCATACTGATACCACTATTCTTCACACCTAAATGAGGAAGATTGATATCGTATTTCACTCCATTTTGCTGTACTTCACCAAACTCTAGCTTTTGAGCAAATTCATCTAAAATAGCCTCATCTTCAGAGAAAATATAAGAAGCCAAACCAGCAGTAGAATCATTGGCGTATTCCAGAACTTCTTCTTTGCCTTCAAACTTCATGATTACGCACACTGGGCCGAAAACTTCATGTTGTAAAATCGAAGCGTTTCTGTCTGTCATTTCAATCACGGTTGGAGCGAAATAACATCCTGCTTTATCAAGAGTTGTTCCTCCTGCTAAAATCTTTCCTCCTTCTTTTACACACTCACTCACAAAATGCTGAACCGACTCTAATTGGGCTTTATTCGCTAATGGTCCCATGTCCACTTCCTCTTCTTTGTAGTAACCTACTCTCGTGTCAATTGCACGTTGTACTAATTGCTCTTTGAAGCTATCATATACACTGTTTTGGATGTAAAAACGGTTAGGAGCCACACATACTTGACCTGCATTACCACCAAATTTAATCGCTGTTGTAATGTCTAAAGCATCTTGCATATTACCATCTTCAAAAAGGATAAACGGTGCATTACCACCACACTCCATAGAGTATCTTTTGATAGATGTTTTGATAGATTGCTCGATTAATTTCTGAGCTGTAAAAGTAGACCCAATCATAGTAATCAATTGTGGAATTGTACTTTCACACAATGGAATACCTACATCTTTTCTATTGCCATGCAATACGGTAATGACGCCTTTCGGGAAATCAATCTCATGAGCTAGCTCAGCAATAATGGAAGCTGAAATGGCTGAAGATTCAGAAGCTTTAATAATGATAGAACACCCTGCCGCTAAAGCTGGTCCCAATTTGAACCCTAAGTTCAACAAAGGGAAGTTCCATGCTAAAAATGCAGTGACTACACCCAATGGCTGATAGACCATTTGATGCGTGTGTGTACCTTGTCTGTCTTTGATCTCAAACCCTTCTTTTACTTTAATCTCCTCTGCATAAAACTCCAACGCATCAGTGATACTATTGATATCCTCTTCTGATGCCGCCCATGTTTTACCCATCTCATGACAAACCGCTTCTCTCAATAAATCCGCATTATCTATCAGTTGCTGTCTCAATTTCATCATCCATCCCACACGTTCCTCTACTGACAGACGAGACCAAGACTTGAAACCTTCTTGTGCTGTTTTTAATGCATATTGAGTATCTTCTAAAGTAGCTTGTGCCAAAGTAGCCACCGGTTGGTTATTGGCAGGACATACTAATGAAGATACTTCATTGGAATGTCCGTTTACCAATCTACCGTTTATATATAGTTTTTTATGACCAAACTGTAGCTGTTTCTCTTCTATTGTTGATTGCATATTTTTCTAAATAATTTTGGTTAACATCTATTCCTAAGCCTGGAAGTTGAGGGACTTTAATTTCCCCATTTTCCACTTTGATGGCGTGCGTTACTACATCGTCACGTAATGGATTTTCAGTACGATCCAGCTCTATCATTGGAGCATTTCTGTACATTCTTCCAGGGTTTTGATCTAAGTTGGAAACAAAGTGAATCGCCGCACTGATGGCTATCCAAGTACCCCATGAGTGAGGTACAATATCTTTGTGATAACTTGATGCTAGTGTAGCAATACGTTTCATTTCTGTCAGTCCACCAGTTGCACACAAGTCTGGCTGAGCAATGTCTACAGCATTGGCATCAAACAATCTTTTGAAACCGTGCTTTAAGTACTCACATTCACCTCCTGCAATTGGAATGGAAGTGTTTTCCCTCAACTTAGCGTACCCTTTATAATCTTCGGGGTGAACTGGTTCTTCAAACCACCCAATATTTAAATGCTCTATTTTATTACACAATTCCAATGCTTCTCTGTAATTGTAAGCATGGTTGGAATCGATCATTAAGCGTACATCATCTCCTAATTCTTCTTTTAAGAGATGGATATAATGCAGGTCTTTTTCTAACCCTAAGCCAACCTTCATCTTCGCTGCTTTGAACCCTTCTCTTTTATAGAATTGAGCTTCTTCTCTTAGATCATCATCCAAAGTGGGTGAATTTGTGAAATAGAATCCTGTAGCATATGGATGGATAATTTCATTTTTTACACCTCCCAATAACACTGAGACAGGCTGATTCAAAACCTTTCCTTTACAATCCCAAATTCCTACATCAATGGCACTGATAGCCGCATTGAAAATTCCACTTCGACCAAAATCCAACGTTCTCAAATACATGTTTTGCCAGATCTTCTCGTTCTCCAAAACATTTTCCCCAATCACAAATGGCTTTAAGAAATTGATCCCTGTTTCAATCATATCGGCAGGTCCGTAGCCTTCCCCCCAACCGTAAGTACCATCTTCCAAAATGATCTTTACTAAACAGATTTTTCTTGCTTTGTAATCCCACTGTGAGAAGTAAAAAGGCTTCTCTAAGTCCTGTGCTATAACATAAGGTATAATATCTACTATTTTCATATTGGCTTCGTTTTAAATGTTGGAGTAGCCTAAAATGCATGTTGCGAAAATCAACACGGCTAATCCACCTAATAATTGTTTGAATGGCTTTTGAGCACCATCCCATTCTCCCATTCTATAACCCCAGATATTACTGATGATAAGAGAAATACCCAGCATCATTGGCCATCCGATTACAGCTCCAAGTTTACCCATCAATGCAGCACCTTGACCGTACACTCCTAATGCAGCAAACCAGAATAAGCCTGCTAGAATAGACCACATGTAAGCTTTTCCGCTTCCTTTTACACTGAACCCAGACCATGAATTGTTTTTTACCAATTGATAAATCGCATACCCTGCATTCATGATGTAAGCTCCAACTAATACTACAACCCATGCCACTAAACTTGCATCTGTAGCGTTAGCATTATATTTATTGACTGCGATGTCTACAATTGGTGAGGCATTGGAAAATCCTACATTCAACAAGGCTGAAAGAACACCACATGCCACTGCAATCATAACTCCTACTTTAATGGACTTCTTTACGGTTGTCACTGCCACTTCAGGAGCAACTAACGTATCACCATCTTCATAATCTTCTACCTCTTTTACTTCCTCGACTTTCGATAATCTATCTCTTTGTACTCCGGCATAAGCAGTAATTGCAACTCCCACCAACAACAATGCAACACCTGCTAAAACGATAGTATAGTTTTCTGGTAAAGTCTCCATCTGTGCTAACGGAATCAATGAACCCATTGAAGCTGCTAATCCCATCACAATACCGTAAGTGATACTGATTCCTGTGTACTCAACACTCATCCCGAACAGGATACCTCCAATTCCCCACAAGAAACCGAAGAACATAGCGATCATTAAAACGTCGTTACTGGTCTCCATAATGATGTTAAACGTGTCAGGAATAGCGATTACTGACCATGCCATAGGGAAAATGATCATTGCTACAGTAGCGTGGAGGATCCACCAATTTTCCCATTTCAATGGAGAAATATGTTTCATGCCCAAACCAAATGTGCCTTGAAAAAAGCTGGCACAAAGGATAAGAATAATTGCTAGTAAATTCATTTCAATGTTCTTTTTTGCTTAAAAAATGTTTGTCTTGATCCGATTTCAGTTCCAATTACTGACTTAATCGGTCTGTGTTTAAATTACTTCCAAGAGTAAATTCTAAAGTGTAGTTCCCTGACGGATGTTTCTGATAAGCAAGAGGTTTGGCCTGCATGCCTCCAACTCCCGCTTGAAACAAATCTATATTTAAAGTGTAGTAATCTTGTTTCTGTAAGTCAAAAGGATGTTTTGCCTCGTCAATATTCTCAATGGTGTAAGGCCATACTGAGAAGTTGAATAAACCTTTGACCATCAAGTTTCTCTTTCCTTTTTGAGCAGAAAGCTTTAGCCATCTTACATCCGTGTGATTTCCATTTTCTTGAGGCATTACATAGTTATAGAATAGCTCATCTGTAGGTTGAGAATATAAACCAACCTTCACCGCACGTTTTCTATCTTCATAACTTTCCCAAGGGCCATTTCCAAAATAAGCAGTGCTGTTATACTGTCCTGAAACACCCATTGTTACACCAAACTTTGGAAGTTCTGGAAGTTTTTCGTCTGCTTTCAAATCCAATTTCACTGCAATATTTCCATCGTTGAAAACAGTGTAGGTTGTTGTCAAATGAATCTTTTCAGTATGTTTTTGATGTACAATTACTTGTTGTGTGTTATTGTCAACCTTCACTAATTCCACTTTTTCTGTTTCCATTTTATTAGAGGCCTCTTTCCATACTTTCATCTTGTATTGGAATTTTCTAAAACGGGAATCATTATCCGTTAATGGACGCCAGAAGTTAGGTTTAAGTGGTGTTACAAGCACATCAATACCCTCTTTCTTGTATGTTTTAAGATGACCTGTTTCAGCATCAAATTGAATCTTAAAATTCTTCCCTGAGAATGTAATTCCATGATCTGCTTTTTGAGCTTCTAATGCAGACTTACTTTTTGAAACGTGTTGGTATACGTCTACACTTTGTAATTGCAGGTGTTCATGCGCAATTTCATACCCTTTCTTGCACCATTTTCTATCCTTCGTTTCATGCAACGTCAATCTTAACCAATACTCTTTGTTCGGTTTGATTTTGTTCGCATCAAAAGGCACTTCAATAGCTTTGCTTTGTTTTGGAGCAAGGTCAATATTCAATAAGTTGCCCGATTGAACGACTTTACCTTCTTCTTGTAACTCCCATCTGATTTCATATTGATTTAAGTTGGTGAAATCAAAACGGTTGATCACGTTAATGGATTGAAGAGCCAACTCGGATCTTTCAAATACAATAGGCTGGAAGACATATTTTACTTCCCAAGCATGGGGATTAGGCTTTTTATCTGGAGAGAAAACTCCATTAATGCAGAAATTAGTATCGTTTGGCAAATCACCGAAGTCTCCACCATAAGCGTAAAATTCGTTACCATCTTTATCCTTTTGCACCAAACCTTGATCAATCATATCCCAGATAAATCCACCGATCAGATTTTTATGAGAACGTATAGCATCCCAGTAATCACCCAACGTTCCCAATGAGTTCCCCATACCGTGAACATATTCACAAAGAATCATTGGTCGATTGATATAAGGTGAAGTGGCCAAGTTTTCAATTTGATCAATTCGAGCATACATTCTACTGATTACATCAACATAAGAAGGGTCTCTTGGGTTGGCCATAAACGGTGCTCTATTGATCGCTTTAATGGCTTTTTTATCGTCTTTGTAATTCGGATGTGTCGGATCTCCCTGTGCTCCTTCATAATGAATAAATCTTGAAGGGTCATAATCTTTCACCCAAGCAGAAGCGGCTGCAAAAGCAGGTCCTGTTCCCGCTTCATTTCCCAGCGACCAAGAAATCACACAAGGATGGTTTTTATCTCTTTCTACCATTCTGATCACTCTGTTCAAAATAGCTGCAGGCCACCTTGGGTTTTGAGGAATATAAGAACCCAAAGCATGTGCTTCAACGTTGGCTTCATCCATCACATAAATACCATATTCGTTGCAAAGCTGATAGAAATAAGGATCATTAGGGTAATGCGACGTTCGGACTGCATTAAAGTTGAACTGTTTCACCAACTCCACATCTTTTTTGATATCTTCTCTCGTCAACGCTTTTCCTCTTACAGGGTCATGATCATGACGATTGACACCCATGATTTTCACTTCCTCACCATTGATCAACAATTCATTATTTTTTCCAAACTCTACTTGTCTGAAACCAATCTTCTGCGTTCTTGCCTCAACAAGCTCACCTTTTGGGTTTGTCATTTCAAAAACCAATTGATAGAGGTAGGGATCTTCTGCTGACCATTTATGAGGAAGACGAACGTTGGCTTCCAACATTCCAAACTTATTGATATCTCGTTGAGGCCATCTTTCATTATAAATTTCATCTACAGAAATCTGTAATTTCTCTTTGAATACAGGGCGTTGTTGTGCATCATAAAGCTGTGCCTTAACGGTCCATTCCTTTAATGATACGGTTGGAGATTTTACCCAGACTCTTGGACGGATGGATAGCGTAGCATCCTGTAATTGAGCATCAAATTTTGTCTTGACAAAGAAGTCATCCACTGCAATTTTGGGTTGTGCTAAAAGCATTACTTCCCTATGAATACCACTCAAACGCCACATGTCTTGATCTTCGAGGTAACTGCCATCTGACCATCTGAAAACTTGCACCGCTAAACGGTTTTTGCCTTCCTTCAAATAAGATGTAATATCAAACTCTGCCGCCAATCTACTTCCTTGGCTATAGCCTACTTTCTCTCCATTGACCCACACATAAAAAGCCGATGATACACCTCCAAAATGAAGAATAACGGATTGATCTTTCCATTCTGCTGGCACTTCAAATTCCTTTAGATAACTTCCTACAGGATTATCTCTGTAGATATAAGGAGGCTTTGGAGGTTGAGGTCCTAAATAAGTAGATTGTTTGATGGACTTTTTCGCCAACTCTACAATGTTAGGAGTAAAAGGATAGATAATATTCGTGTAGATCGGCTGACCGTAGCCTTGAAGCTCCCAATTGGATGGAACTGGAATTTCCGCCCAATCTTTCGCTTTATAATTGTTTTGATAAAAGTCCAATGGACGGTCTTCTTCTTTTTCGACAAAGTTGAACTTCCATTGACCATTCAGAAATAGTACTCTACTTTTATTTCTATCATCTTCTAAAGCTAGTTCAGTGGAAGAATAAGAGTAAGTAGGCACCCTTGACGATAATTTATTTTCCTCAAACATCAATTCATTTTCCCAGTCATTGGTCTGACTGTAGAGTGCTTGAGCGAGAAGGAGTAATAATGGAACAGTAATAAATTTTAGTTTCATAATAGTTATCTATTCATTTCAAAAAATCAGTATTAAAACCAATTGGGGTTTAAAAAACTGCCACAAGAGTGGCAGTTCTTTCACACTATTCTTATTAAAGCAGTTGCCCAAGTAAAAGGCCAACTTGCATGTTACTGTTTATAAGTCGTTCCACACCACAGGCATAAAGACCGTCATTTCAGCATCTCCTCTGTTGCTCCAAGCAAAGTAAGGTACCAATTTGGTCTTGTATGGCTTAAAAACTGGTTTGTCAACTGTATTGTACATTTTATTGTCCGATTGATTCGTTCTTAACAGCAATGTAGTTTCGATCGTAGTCACACCCCCTAATAAATCTTTATCGTAAGAAGCCACTAATGGTGCATTTCCTTGTATATATACATCTAGGATTCCTGCATCTTTTGGAATGTCTGGCGTTTCCATACAGTACACTACAGGACCTCTTTTAATAGCAACTTGGTTTCTTGCTTCTTCAATTCTTGGATGCCCTTCCACTAGAGTCGCTTTCATAGGCATATCAATAGAGATGATATCTCCTTTTTTCCACTTTCTATTGATGGTAGCGAAATTACCTGGAGTTACTTGAGCATTTACAGCCTCATTGTTCACCTTCACGGTTGTTCCATTTGCCCAATCTGGAATTCTCACCATAATATCAAAGGCCTCTTTCTTACATTTCTCTACAGAAATATTCACCAAACCTTCCCAAGGGTAATTCGTCACCTGATTCAGTATTAAAGTAGAACCATCTTCTAATTTTGTATCTAAACGATTTCCTCCATAAAGGTTAATTGCAATACCGTTATTGGATAAACTATACGCCCAATTGGAAGACTTTGCGATCGTTCTCACTAAGTTTGGAGGACAGCAGAAGCATTCTAAGTAAGGCAAACGGTGAGGAGTCTCTGTATTATGTTGTGAATAATCACGTGAACCATGTACCATTCTTAAAGGGTTACTATAGAAATAATCTTTTCCTTCAATAGAGATACCTGAAAGTGCAGAATTATAAAGTACCAATTCCATTATATCAGCATATTTAGACTCACCATGTAAGCCCAGCATTCTGTAAGAGAACATTGAGTTACAAACATTGGCACATGTTTCATTGTAGGCTGTCATGTTTGGCATCATGTATCCATCAATAAAACCCTCTTCAATTTTATCTCTATGCGATGAGGCACCATAGTGGGCCTGTCCTACTGCACCTGTAACGTACATCTTCTGTTCCGTTACATTTTCCCAAAGTTTATCTAAAGCATCAACCAAGGCCTGTTCTCCCGTCTCTGCTGCAACGTCTGCTGCTCCTGCATAATAATAAAGTGCTAAAACAGCATGACCAACCGCTTCTGATGATTTTCTTAGTGGCGTTCTCTCTTGCACCATATCACCAATTGGGTACCCCTCAGTTGTGGAGTGATCTTCAACTTTATACTTTCCTCTATTATTAATAAATACCTCTGCTAGGTTGAGGTAACGCTTATCTTTCGTTGTTCTGTAAAGCTCCACCAACCCCATGATCTGTGTTTGGTTAAAACCAAAACGACCATATTGTTTTGTTTCAGGGCTAAAGATCGAGTACAATAAGTCAGCATGTTTGATTGCAATATCCAAGAAGTTACGCTGACCTGTAATACGATGATGAATACAAGCCGATGTCAATAAGTGACCCGAATTGTACATTTCATGGTATTTACGATTCTCATAACGATCCACCGCATCTGTCAACTGCACAAAAGTTTGAAGGTATCCATCTTCTTCTTGAGCTTTTGAAATGATTTCGATATAACCGTCAATCTCTTCTAAAATACTTTGATCTCCATTTTGAGCATACACATACATTGCTGCTTCCATCCACTTATAAAAGTCGCCATCATGCCAACGCATTCCTTTATGCTTACCTTCTTTCATGCCGGCAGCAATCTTGAAGTTATTTAATGCATGTCCAACGTCACCCGTTAATACTTCTCCCATATAAGGCACCATTGCGTTTTCAGCTACATCAAACTTATTTGCCCAAAAACCTTCGGTCCACTTACAGTCTCCTATATTGATGCTTTTCAGCTTTACATTAGGCGTATTCTCTTGCCCTAAAATCCCTTTATCCTGTGCTACAGACCACTGCGAGAGTAATGCTGCACAAGCCACTGCTATTAGTTTTTTCATTTCTATTTCATTTTTACTGTTCTTGAAATGTATTTTGGAATGTTTCACTCATCTTCTTTGATGGATAAATACATTGCCTATTACACTCAAGAAGTTAGTCTTATTAAAAAATTCAATTCGTAATCAACAGTTACAAAACTATGGCAGAGGGTATCTTAAGGGGTTGTTTTCCATTAAAATAATGTTTCAATCCGTACACAAAGCAACATTTTGAATCAAGCAATACTTAGAGCAACAATTGAAAGAACACTAACACATTGATTAGGTGATATTTCACATCAAGCCAGCCCTTATTTACTTTCTTATGTGACTATAAGTAAATAGGACGCTGAGAACATTGTAGAACAAATTACTGTTAACTTTCAACCCATATTTCTTCTAAATTTTATAGGGTCTACTTTCAAACTTCCTTCTTCTTCATTTTTCCATTGATGAAAAACGAAGCAAAAAATCTAGGCTTAGAAGTCAAAAGCTAAATTTCATTCCTCTCGCCTATTGAAAGGCTAACTCGATCAATACTTCATCGTTTTGAGATACTCAAACAACGAAATCATTTTTAACGGCTCACTCCATGAAGTTCTTTACACTTTTCCCTTCAATGCCGGGGAAGAGTACTAACAAACTAAAAATGACAGAAAGCCTACTGGAGCGGATGTTATGTGTAAGCGTTATTCGTGTCCCACTGATCATCAAAAATCTCCTGATTTCTAAACACAATAAATATTCGAAAACTTAGAATAGAGACACTCTTCCTCTATCATAGTAATTCACTTCTCCTTTCACGGCTGAAATAAGGGCTACAAAACTAAAAAGAACTCATGGGTGAGGGTATAGTGTCTTCTGTGTTCTATCTATCAACAGAAACCTCATGACATCTGAACACCAATGTAATTCGAAAACTTAACTCTTTAATGAAATTTTTAGAAATAAAATAGGCTAAATAACATGTTTAGCAAACATCTTTAATATGTACAAATAGAAAATCACAATATACTTCATTAAAAATACAGAAAATGACTCTTTCTCAGTTAAAGAACAATAGCTGAAACTTATCTCTTAACACTATTGTTATTTATTAAAAGTGTAATTTTAACACATTTTTATGAAAATCGACTTGAATTAATTTGTAGCATCATTGAAATAGAAGAGTTAAAAATCATTAAAGTCAATTTATGAAAATTATATAAATATAGCCTCAAAGGGTCAAAAACAATGCTAACACGCTACACTTGTTGATCTACATCACCAAAATAAACACACTTAAATCACTATATTTGAATAAATAAAATTATTAAATATCATTAAGAATTAGAGGGTAACCAAAGCTGGAATTAACAGTATATATAACCATAACAATAACATATCAATCACACAATAAACATTATAATACTTATGTCATTTACTAAAAAAATTATCGGTTCTGTTTTATTAATTGCAAGCTTTTCTATTTCTTCATTTGCAACTAATAATCCAATTATAGAAAAAAATAATATTCGTAAAAATTATAAAACTTCAACTGTAACAACAGGAAATATTCAGACGAATAGTGATGTACAAGTTACAGTGAAGAAACGTAAAGGTGCTTACCACATTCAAAACAAAGCAGGAGTAAACACTTTAGCGGAAGCAAATAAGGTAGAAGCAGGGAAACAACTGGAAAGAGGAACAAACGGTGTTTACCCTTACCAAAAGTGGGCGAAATAATAATTGCTCAATAATTACAATACACTTTACATATCAATCACACAATAAACATTATAATACTTATGTCAATCACAAAAAAATTCATCGGAACTTTATTATTAGCTACTAGTTTTTCAGTTGTATCATTTGCCAATGACAACCCTATTAAAGAGAAAAATAATATTCGTAAAAATTATAAAACTACGACTGTAACAACAGCAAATATTCAAACAAATAGTGATATGCAAGTTACAGCCAAAAAACGTAAAGGTGCTTACCACATACAAAACAAAGCAGGAGTTAACACTTTAGCTGAAGCCAATCAGGTAGAGGCAGGGAAACAACTGGAAAGAGGAACAAACGGTGTTTACCCTTACCAAAAGTGGGCAAAATAATAACTGCTTCACATATATATAACCATAACAATTACATATCAATCACACATTAAACATTAATACTTATGTCATTCACAAAAAAAATCATCGGCGCTGTTTTATTAGTTGCAAGCTTTTCTGTAGCATCATTTGCAGATAATCCAATTAAAAACAAAAATCAGCTGCGTAAAGGCTATAAGACTACGACTGTTCAAAAAGCGCGTATTCAAACAAATAGCGACGTGAAAGTAACAGCTAAAAAACGTAAGGGTGCTTACCACATTCAAAACAAAGCGGGTGTCAATACTTTGGCAGAAGCAAACAAAGTGGAAGCAGGAAAACAACTGGAAAGAGGAACAAACGGTGTTTACCCTTACCAAAAGTGGACAAAATAAAACTTAACAAGTTTATATATCTGAGCATCTATCTGAAAAGATAGATGCTTTTTTGTTATATAGCCTTGAATTTATTCTTTTTGCAAAAAACAATTCAAAATACCATGATCAGATATTTCTACTCCATCATTGTCTTGATGGCTTTTTTTTCCTGTTCCACTAAAAAAGAACCTCTAAATATTGCTCACCTACAAGAAGGTGATATCCTATTTCAAGACGTTGATTGTGGTCCCTTTTGTGATGCGATCAACAAAGTAACTTCTGGGGTGAATGGAAAAAACTTCTCTCATTGTGCTATAGTCGCTCAAGAGGGTGATTCTCTCTTTATCATTGAAGCAGTGGGCAAAGGTGTTGTTAAAACTTCTTTTGACGATTTTTTTGCGAAACAAACTGGAGAAGGAGGAACATTGGTGGGGAGAATGAAAGCAGAGTATAGTGATCTTGCACCTAAAGCTGCTAAAAATGCCTTCCAATACCTTGGAAAATCGTATGATGAAGTTTTTGATATCAAAAACGACAAGTATTATTGTTCTGAATTGATTTATGAGACCTACAAAGAGGCAAATAATGATCAAGAGGTTTTTAAGCTCTACCCTATGACTTATAAAGATCCTGACACTAATGAGTTCTTTCCTATATGGGTAGATTACTTTAAAACGTTGGAGTATGAAATACCAGAAGGTGAAGCAGGACTAAACCCAGGTGGTGTTTCGAAATCTGCATTTTTAGACATTTACGAAATCAACCTTCTAAATTAACACAACAACCTTATGGATTTACTATCAAAAATTAAAGCACTTATTCATGCTACACATATTGAAGAAGTGGAAATGATTCAACAGCTTTGGAGTGGCTATGGAAGTATTAAAAGGTACAATGTAGAAGGTTGTGAAATGAATAGTGTTGTAGTGAAACATGTACAACTATCTTCACAAAAAAATCATCCTAGAGGTTGGAACACGAACCTTTCTCACCTTAGGAAAGTAAAGTCTTATGAAGTGGAGACCTATTGGTATCAGCACTATAGTCATTTATGTGATGATAACATGACTATTCCTAAATGTCTCGCTTTTGATGAGTTCAACGGTGATGTATTGATCATTATGGAAGACTTGGATCAAATTGGTTTTCCTGAAAGGTTACATCAGGTAGGTTGGACGGAGATTAATGCATGCTTAAAATGGTTAGCTTATTTTCATGCAAAATTCTTGAATCATCAAACCGAAGGTCTTTGGGAGATTGGCACCTATTGGCACCTTGATACAAGGCCCGATGAATTGGAGGCATTAGAAGACCTACCTTTAAAAAATACAGCCGAAAAAATAGATCAAACTCTAAATCAAGCGAAATATAAAACCATCGTTCATGGTGATGCTAAACTCGCAAATTTCTGTTTTTCCGCAGATGGAGAGAATGTTTCAGCCATTGATTTTCAATATATTGGAGGAGGAGTTGGAATGAAGGATCTAATTTACTTTATTGGAAGTTGTATGTCTGAAGAAGAGTGTGAAAAGTACGAGGCAGATTTTCTAGACATCTACTTTTCAAATTTAAAAGAGGGAATAACTCTCTACCATCCTGAACTTGATGCATCTGAAGTCATAAAGGAATGGAAAGGTTTATTCAAAGTGGCTTGGACCGACTTTCACCGTTTTCTTAAAGGTTGGAGCCCCGGACATTGGAAAATCAACTCATACAGCGAAAAATTATCCCAATCCGTAATTCAACAACTGCAATAAAATGGGACTCTCAGAAAAAACTTACAATTTACTTCTTCAAAAAGGTATTGAAGCGGCAATAGAAGCAGGAAAGCTAATTCTTAATTTTGACAGAAAAGCTCTGAAAGTAAAGAAAAAAGATGAATTTCAAAGTTACGCAACTCAAGTAGTAACAGAAGTTGATTTTCAAAGCCAAGAGAAAATTTTAGAAATACTTACCCCAACGATCTTAAAATACGATCTTGGTTTGCTTACTGAAGAAAGCCAGGACAATGAAAGTAGATTAAAAAAAGATTTTTTCTGGTGCATTGACCCTATGGATGGCACCTTATCCTATATAGAAGGTAATGATGGGTTTTCTGTTTCTATTGCTTTGGTCAATAAAGCTGGAAAAAGTATAATGGGTATTATTTACAACCCCAAAACCGACAATCTATATTATAATTCCTATGACAACAAACTATACAAAAACAACAAACCATTTCAGATTCCAATTCGAGATCATGAGCTCACCTTTGTATTTGACAAAGGATTCCTAAAGCACAAAAATTTTGATACAGTATTAGGCTACTTTGAAAAACTCAATTATCCAAAACCAACGATTGTAGCACATGGAGGTGCCTGTATGAACGCTATTTGGGTATTGGAATCCAATAGTAGAGCGGCCTACTTCAAATTACCGAAGAAAACAAAAGGAGGTGGAAGTCTCTGGGACTTTGCCGCTTCAAGTGCTTTATTCGATCGTAAAAAACTATTTTCTTCTGACATTAAAGGGATGCAACTGAATATGAACAAAGCTTCTTCTTATTTCAATCAAGAAGGAATCATTTATACGAATGACCCCACACTAATGAATGATATTATTCTTCTTCATGAGATACTTAGTCATTAATAATAGAATTTAAGAGCGTCTTCTACTCTCACCCAATAACAACACTAATCACTATTTACAAACCCCTGATAATGTTAAAATTACACTTTTTTATTTTGTTAATTTATCATAAATAAAATTGAAGTGCTGAATTTATATTCATTAAATAAAAAACACTCGTTAACAATAACATTACACACGACACTTCACGTTATTATTATTTTAATAATTATATGACCTAAAATTACAACTTTCGTAAAAACACCATTCAAGTGTACAGTTTTCAACCCTAGTTTATAACAGTGTGAACGTTTAATTTCGACCCAACAATTTTAACTTCTTTTTTCTTTATTCTTAAAATGAAAGCTTTTTTAAATCTACTATTTGCTGTACTTTTCAGTAGTACAACTTTACTTGCACAAACCACAACATCTTCTATTGGAGGTTTAATCTCTGACGACAATGGTGAAACACTCATTGGTGCTACAATTCAAGCTTTACATACACCATCTGGTACAAACTACGGAGTAACAACTCGTGCTGATGGTCGCTACTTTATCCCTGATATGCGTGTGGGTGGCCCATACAAAGTTACCGTTTCGTACGTAGGCTATGCACCCACCGTTTACAACGATGTTCAGTTATCATTGGGTAAAACCTTTAGACTCGATGTGGTTTTAAAGCCGGAAGCAGAAACTTTAGAGGAAATCGAAATTACTGCAACACAAGGCCTTGCTAACTCTGAAGCAACGGGTGCCATGACAAACATCAACGAAACTACACTTAGAGTGATGCCTACAATCAGTAGATCAGCTCAAGATTTTACTCGTTTGACACCTCAATCTGATGGAAACAGTTTCGGTGGTAGAAACAACCTTTACAATAACTTTTCATTGGATGGGTCTATCTTCAACAACTCATTTGGTCTAGATGCTGCAACTCCAGGTGGACAAACAAATTCTCAACCTGTATCATTAGATGCAATTGAGCAAGTTCAAGTTTCTTTAGCTCCATATGATGTTCGTCAAAGTGGTTTTACAGGTGCTGGCGTTAATGCAGTGACAAAATCGGGTACTAACGAGTTTAAAGGTACTGCATATACCTACTTTAGAAACAACAGTATGATTGGTGACAAAGTAGATGGAAATGAGATTACTAATCCAGACCTTTCATACAACCAAAGTGGTTTTAGTATTGGAGGTCCCATTTTAAAGAATAAATTATTCTTCTTTGCGAATGCGGAGTTCACAAGAAGATCTGATCCTGCGACAACTTATAGAGCAGCAAAATCTGAACAAGAAGCACAAGATGCCTTAGATGGCAAAATAAGTGGTGTTTCTAGAGTATTAGAACAAGATTTGGTAGATGTAAGTAACATGCTTAGAGATCAGTATGGTTATGAAACTGGTCCCTTCCAAGACTATAACCTCGACACTTACAATGATAAGTTTTTGGCTAAAATTGATTGGAATATTAATGAGTCACACACCTTCTCATTCCGTTACAACCATATGACTTCGTGGAGAGATAACTTACCTCACCCGATTGCCATTGCCCCATCTTCTCGTGTACCTTCTGTAAATACTATGCAATATCAAAATGCTGGTTATAGAATCCACAACAATTTTGATTCATTTATGGCAGAATTAAATAGCCGTTTTGGTAATCAATATTCAAATAAAGTACAAATTGGTTTTACAGCTTTCAAAGACGAAAGAACATTACCCAATGCAATGCCTTTCCCAATGGTTGACCTCACAAAAGGGGGTACAACCTATGCTTCATTTGGCTCTGAACAGTTCTCTGTAGAAAACAAATTAGATCAAAATGTCTTCCAATTTACAGATAACTTTACCATCTACAAGAATAATCACACGATCACTTTAGGTACTAATTTTGAATACTTTGGTTTCAAAAATGCCTTCAACTTACAACGCTATGGTTATCCATTCTTTGGTGGTTATGAATACACAAATGCGACAGCTCTACAAGGTGATTTAGATACGTATTTTGGTGGCTTCGGTGGATATGATGGCTACAGAGATGCAGTAACTTCTGCCCCTGTAAAATCGGTTGATGTTAATGTGGCTCAATTCTCATTGTATGCTCAAGATGAATGGAATGTCAATGACAACTTTACATTGACATATGGCTTGAGAATGGACATGCCAATTTATCTGACTGATGTTCAACCCAACCAACAAATCGCTGATTTTGAAGGATGGAGAGACCAAGATGACCAAGCGGCTAGAGTAGATGTCACTCAACTTCCATCAAATAAACCAATGTGGTCACCAAGAGTAGGTTTCAATTATAATGTAAATGGCGAAAACACTACACAATTGAGAGGTGGTACTGGCCTTTTCACGGGTCGTATTCCATTTGTATGGATTTCCAACCAAGCCGCCAATTCACAATTTGACCCCTTCTATACTTTCCAAATCAACGGAACCACTGAAGACTTCAGATTCCCACAAGTCTGGAGAACAAACTTTGCTATTGACCATGAATTACCTGGTGGTATTATTGGTACTTTTGAAGCGATATATACAAAAGATATGCACGCTGTTCAACACGTCAATTATAATATGGTGACCAACCGTGAAAGAGCTACAGGTGCTGATAACAGAGAAATCTATCCTACTTCAGGTCCTCGTATCAAGCCTTTATGGGATAATGAGGTGAGTGGCCCAGAAAGTTCATTCTTAGATGCTGGTATGATCATGTTGGATAACACTGATCAAGGTTATCAATATAGCCTTACTGCTCAACTGAAAAAACAATTCAAATCAGGTCTTTCATTAATGGCCGCCTATACTTTCTCTGAGGCGAAAGATGTAACGTCTAACCCTGGGGAGATTGCAGCAGATGCTTACCAAAGAAATGCAGTGGTCGGTAATCCTAATACACCTGGTTTAGCATTTTCTCAATTTGGCTTAAAACATAGAATCATTGGTTCATTAGCCTACGCTATTAATTATGGACGTAAGAAGAACTTCGGAACTTCAATTGCTTTCTTTATGGAGGCTGCCCAAGGCAATAGATTCTCATATACGTATGCTGGTGATATGAATAGAGATGGAATCGTTGGTAACGACCTTATTTATATCCCTGCAGATGCTTCTGAAATCAAATTAGTCAATATTGTTGATGGTAATGGAAATGTAGTGAAGTCGGCAGAACAACAATGGACAGAATTAGAAGCTTATATTAATCAAGATGATTACCTGAGTAGTCGTAAAGGTCAATACGCCGAAAGAAATGGTGGTATTTCTCCTTGGTATACTCAAATTGACATGAAGATCCTTCAAGATTTTAATATCATGGCAGGTGGAAAGAAAAACACCCTTCAAGTCTCATTTGATATTCAGAACCTAGGTAACTTGATTAGCTCATCTTGGGGTGTTCGTCAAAATGTGGCAAATGATAGATTTATCGACTTCATTGGCTATGATTCAGGCGATGCTAACTTGCCTACCTATCAGTTCTCTGGTGGTAATACATCCTTTGTAAACAATACTTCATTAGATTCTAGATGGAGAATGCAAATTGGTTTAAGATATATCTTTAACTAAAATCTAATGAATTACTCACCACAAAAAAATGTTGAGTAATTCATTAAATAAATATTAGAATTAGAAAATCAGAATTAAAAAACCCCATATGCACTACATATGGGGTTTTGATTTGATAATGAATAAATACTACTGTTCAATCTTTATATGTTTATGTTATAAACTACTTACATCGTATTTTTGTTTTAAATGCTCAATGTTTTTATGGTTCACATTTTCGCCCGTAAGCACATAATGCTGAATACCCACTAAGTAGTCTTTCAAATCATCTTTCATAAATGGCCTCATTACATCTCCCAAGAAGAAAGGTGTTGTTTCATATTGAAATGAAAAAATGAGCTCACATGTATTCGCATCCTTTGGGATCAACTTATATTCTGCAAAGGATTCATTTTCTTTTAATGGTGTACCATGAACATGAAATACTTTCACTCTAAAAGAGTAATCGTCTGGTTGAAAATCAACTTGCTTTTCATGAATATATGATGTCCCTTCGTGGTTAAAATTACATACTCTTTCTGCTCCTTCACCTGATTTTTCAGTACCATTGATCAAAGAAGAACTTACAATGTTTGGGTTCGTTTTGGCTATTCCTCCAAAATCTTCTCCGACAACTGCCCATACTTTATCTACCCTTGCAGGAATATATTGTCTAATTGTAATTTTATTTGTGCGCTGTCTCGTAAAAATAAATGAAGTCAGACCAGTAAGAATAATAATCGATGTGATAAATAATAGATATTTCTTCTTCATGATTTTGATGTTTTTAGATTAATTCAATTTCCTAATACAAATATCAATTTATCTTAAAAAATACAGTTGGCAATTTGGCCTAAACAGTTGGTCAAATAACCCAAACCGTTAATCAAAAAAGCTTAACAATGTAGTACCACCACTTCAACTCTCTGTTTACCAATCATTAAGAGAAATAAATTGACATTTAGTTTAATATTAATCATATTTATATAAACCTAATATTTGTACGTCATGAAAAGCATAAAAGATTACATACTAAATTTCATTATTGGTGTATTTCCCTTTTTAGCATTGGCTTATCACCTCTTTTTTGTGCATCAAGCTTATAAGATAAAGGGCTTACTCGTTGCAGTATTCTCATTTTTCACACCTCTAATTAGTGATACATTCTGGTTTTTCTATACCATGCAACTCAATGGCTTCAGATTAAGCCACACAATAGGAATTGTAGGTATTTTCGCTGGAATTCTTTGGTATTACTGGGGTAAAGATGAAGTTCCTCAACATCATTCATAGTACTACGTATTGAAATGAAACAGCAAACCCTCAGAAGTTCTTTAATTCCTTCTGAGGGTTTATTTATTTCATCAATACTGTACATTAATATGGACACTATAGTTTGTCGATGATGTTCTCCATTAATAACAATTGTAGCTCTTGTACTTCTTTTCTGTTGTACTCTTTGATTGCAATTGATATGGTCTCTCCATTCTTCAATTTAATCAAAAGTGTATCTTTCTGGAGAATACAAGAATTGAGCGTATTAAACCTAAGTTTTAGACCTTTATTATTCCCAAGTTTTAAAAAAATCTGCTTCGTATTCCACTCCACATAATCCTTGAACCACCAAACCCTACTTTGGTATACTAACAATATTACAAAGCCTCCTATTATAAAAGTATTTTCAAGAAATTCAGAGATTCCAAAGTTGTCAGAAAAACTCCCAATTGCAACCAATAAAAAACTTATACTTAATACAATTTTCTCCACAAAAGGTGGAATATTATAAATCCTTATTTTCTTCATCCTTTAAAAATAAAAAAAGCTGACAAGTTATGCACTCATCAGCTTCATATATTATAATAAGATTATTTCTTATTTCTCACCTAAACGGTATTTAGAAACATCCATACCGAAAGTTAAATCTCTTTCTGATAATAATTCTTCTAATTCTGTAAGTGTTTTCTTACCGAAGTTTCTGAATTTCATCAAATCACGGATTTCTAAAGATACTAAATCACCAAGTGTTTTCACCTCACCAGCTTTTAAACTGTTGTAAGCACGAACTGATAATTCAAGATCAGCAATAGAAGTCTCAAGAATAGCACGTCTCTTGATTTCTGCTGGATCCAATTCCACTTCGCTTTCTCTCTTGTGGATTTCAAAAGTGATATCCTTGTCTGTGATTTGAGCATAGTGTTGGATTAAGATATTAGCACCACCTTGTAAAGCTTCTTGAGGGTCAATAGAACCATCAGTTTCAATAGTGATTGTTAATTTCTCATAGTCAGTACGTTGCTCCACACGAGTGTTCTCCACATGGTACTCTACGTTTTTGATTGGAGTGAATACCGCATCGATAGCAATAACACCAACACCTTCAGTAGACTCAGGAAGTTTTTGCTCTTTAGCTTCAACATAACCTCTACCACTTTGGATAGTTAATTCCATCTTAAGGCTTGCGTTCTCAAGGTTACAGATCACTAAATCTGGATTCAAGATGGTAAAGTCCTCCGTATATTGTGCAATATCACCTGCAGTAAACTGGTTTTTACCGCTAAAATCAATGCTGATTTTTTGAGATGGTTCCTCTGCGAAACGCTTGAAACGTACTTGCTTAAGGTTAAGTACAACTTCAGCAACTTCTTCGATAATACCACTAATCTTAGATGATTCTTGTACGACATTTGGGAACTTAACGCCCGTAATCGCATATCCTTCAAGAGATGAAAGTAGTACTCTTCTGAAAGAGTTTCCAATCGTTGCTCCGAAACCTCTTTCTAATGGTTTAAACTCAAAAAGACCTTTATTATCATTATCGGTCTTCTCCATTACTACTTTATCTGGCTTTTGGAAAGATAGTACTGACATATTTATTTTTCTACTTTGAAATTATATTCCTGTTCAAAACTAATTCTAAACGAACTATTTTTTTCACTTTTAGATGAAGTGAAAAAGCCTAATTAAGAAAATGATTATAGTCAATTCTCAATTAGCCCACAAATTACTAAAATAGCGAGTACAAAAAAAAGCTTTTTCCTTACCTTTTTTCAGAATAATGTTGAATCTTTAAATTTATTTGGCTTTGCAGTGAAAAAGACGACCTTCTTCAAGGCCTTAAAGGTATTTCATAATAGATTTTTGCAATTCTTCCTGACCATAAGGTTTAGGAATACAACCGTTCATTCCTGCCTTAAAATATTTTTTTACAAGGTCAGGTTGTGAGTTGGCTGTTATGGCAATAATTGGTTTATGTATATTCAGATCATTGCGGATTATTTCAGTCGCTTCTACCCCATCCATTTCAGGCATTTGAATGTCCATTAGTATCAAGTCGTAATTATTGACCTTTACTAATTCTACTGCAATTTTACCATTCTCTGCTTCATCGATTTCAAGGTTCCATTGCTCCAAAATCCCTCTCAATAGTAATATATTAAATGGATTATCCTCTACTATCAGTACTTTTTTGGGTGAGTTTTCGAGTGGTTCTGGCTCTGTTTCTTTTGCTATCAATTTATCATGAGTAAGAAATTTCTTGATCGTCATTTCAAACTCATCAAGATCAAACGGCTTCGCTACGCAAGCATTCATACCACTCATTCGATAGAGTTTTTGATCATCAGCTCCAGAATTGGCCGTTAAAGCAATGATTGGTAAATCCTCATCATACTTCTGTCGAATCAATTTGGTGGCCTCTATACCATCCATTACCGGCATTTGAATATCCATTAATACAATATCAAATGTATGGTTTTCGAATTTTTCTATTGCTTCTTTTCCATTTTCGGCTGTAACGATTTCCATACCCCAACCTTCTAAGATATTGACAACAAGAAGCTGGTTGAACATGTTATCTTCTACAACCAATACTTTCTTGCCCTGCCATCCTTCTTTTGGTTTTTGGATGATATTTTCATCCTCATTGTTGAGTGAAAATACATCATGTATAATTTTCTTGAGTTGTCCTACTTTAAATGGCTTAGGGATACAGCCATTCATCCCAACCTCTAAAAAGGTCTTTTCTATTTCTTCAGTCAAATGTGCTGAAAAAGCAATGATAGGAATTGTTTTTTCTTGGTTTTTCCTAATTATTTTGGTCGTTTCAATGCCATCCATTTTCGGCATTTTTATATCCATCAAAATAAGGTCAAAATCAATTTTCTCAATCTCTTCTAATGCTTGGTATCCATCATCGGATTTATGCACCTCTAAACCCCATTCTGTCAAGATAGAAGTCACTAATAACTGATTGAACTCATTGTCCTCCACCACTAAAATTTTCTTCCCTTTCCATGGTGATAAATTCACCTCATGTTCATCTACTACATCTTTATTAATCAGCAGTTTGTACAATTCATTTTGAAGATCATCTTGCTGGAAAGGCTTCGTCACACAAGAATTCATCCCAATTTGCTCATAGTAAGCCAAATCATCCTTCATGGCATTGGCTGTTAAAGCGATAATAGGAGTTCCAATTTGTAGTGTATTTCTAATATAATTCGTCGCTTCAATACCATCCATAACAGGCATTTGTATATCCATCAGAATAATATCAAAAGTATGTGTTTTTAGTATTTCAATAGCTTCCTCACCATTGTTCACCATTTCAATCTGTAACTTCCACTGATTCAATATGTTTTCAGCCAATAATTGATTGAATTGATTATCCTCAACCACTAATACTTTAAATTCACTCCAATCTACTTCCTCAGGAACATCTAATGCAGACTTGTCAATCTCAACATCATCACACATTTCAAATGGTATATTGACTGTAAAAGTAGAGCCTACGCCCACTTCACTTTCTACTTTGATAGTACCTCCCATCAATTCCACTAGGCTTCTACTAATTGTTAAACCTAAGCCAGTACCTCCAAATTTACGGGTAACAGAGGCATCAGCTTGAGAAAAACCATCAAAAATGGATTGGTGTTTCTCTTTTGGAATCCCTTCTCCAGTATCAATTACCTTAAAACAGACAAACTGTTTGTCCTCTTCTACTTTATCTAATATCACTTCCAGGCGAACTTCCCCTTTGGTTGTAAACTTAATAGCGTTACTTACCAGATTTGTCAATACTTGATTAAGTCGGTAAGGGTCTCCAAGAATAGTGGGATGCACATCATCGTCCCAAACATGTTTTAAAATAATATTCTTTTCTGTTGCTCTAATAGACAATGATTTGACAAAAAGGCTTATTTTCTCTTTTAAATCAAAATCGATAAACTCAATTTCAAGTTTTTCTGATTCAATTTTAGAGATATCTAATACATCATTGATTACTACAAGAAGGTTTTCTGCAGACGTTCTTATCGCCTCAATAAATTCTGTTTGCTTAGGAAGTAAAGGTGTTTTTATCAATAAGTTAGAAAGACCAATAATCGCATTCATTGGCGTTCTTAATTCATGGGAAGTGTTTGCGATAAATCGCTCTTTGATTCTTGCAGATTCAAGTGCTTTCTGACGAGCATTCTCAAGTGTTTCTTCCATTTCTTTACGAAGTGAAATGTCCACACCAACAGAAGTATACCCTTGTATTTCCCCATCTGCGTCTTGAATGGCAATCACTGTCTGAAGTAGCCAAACTTTCTTACCTGTTTTACTAACTATACTAAATTCATAAACATCTTTATCAATCTTCTCCACCAGCTGCCTTCTAAACTTTTTTGTGATATCAGCTCGCTGATCTGAAGAAATTAGATTAAAAAACACCTTCCCATTGAGTTCTTCTTCAGAATATCCCGTGATTTTCATAGAAGCAGGGTTTACATAGAGTAATTTACCTTCTAAATCACAACGGCTGATCATCTCTGAAGCATTTTCGACAAGACCTCTATAAAGTGTTTCTTTCTTTTGAATGTCCGTCTTCTGTGCCTTTAAACGGACGGTCATCTCTTTCAACTCATTCAAGTTGATTTCGTTCATTTTCAGTAATTGAATCGCATCAGGTGTAGGGTCGTTTAATGCAAAATCAGTAAGGGCAAGTTTGTGTTTCACCAACTCATCTGTGGTATTCATCCAAGGAGATCCTAAAAAAATCAGTTGACTTTCCTCTTCCAATAAAATAACTTGACCTCTCAGTACTAGTTCTCGTTCCCTGTTTTGAAAAACAAAAACTTTTTTTAATTGTGTACAAATAGCGTCAAACTCCATTTTAATACTCCATGGTCTTGCCATCTTCAGTACACTTTCTAAACTTTTGTCCACAGAATTAGGGAAGAGTTTATCTAAACTTTTCCCTATTGATATAATTTTTAAGTCTTTATCGACAATAAAATAAAATGGAGATATTAAATTAATATCTAAATCTGCTTTCCCTACTTTGATATCCATGAACTACCACTTAACTAAAAATTCATCGTACGGTAAACCATCTTTTCTACCTTGAATTAGGTGAGTTTCAACTGTAATATCGAAAGCCTCCCCTAGGCCTAATATTAGACCATGTACAAAATCAGTTAGCCCTTCTCGCCTAGAAAAATACTTAAGTTTCAACTCATTTTCACTTATATCTTCAATATCAAATTCAGGGGGCTTAATATTAGGGTAGAGCAACATAACTCTACTATGAAAATTCGGTAGGTTTGTAAAAAACTCTCTTAATGTCTGACCACCTGTATCCATTAATGAACCATAGTGCTTTTTTGCAGTGATTAATACCCAATATTTACCAAATGCGATCAATACATCGCTCAATGACATATCTAACACTTTCGAGGCTGCTATAGCTAAATCAAATGTTATTTTGTCGTCATATATTTCATTACCTGAAAATACATCATGATCTACGCCACTTTCTTCAAGTATAGTTTCCCATTTTTCTTCTCCGAAATTAGTAGTTACTAAACCTTCGATGGCTTTGTTTACGATACCGTACATTAGTGTGCTAAGTTTAAGGATTATAAATATATGTAGAAAGTAAAAAAATAAATCGTTCAAAAAAAGTTACTGCGATATAATCTATAAATATCTTTTTAAAATCTTCTTATTATCTAACTTTTGTCCTACGCTAAAGTAGATTATTTTTCTCCACAAATTGAATCAAAGTCTTTGCCATTTCTTGATGCATTTTAACACTTGGGTGAACCGCTTTTGCGAGATAAGGCATCCTTAAAAAATGAACTTGTGGATTATCCATTCTCAGAATTGCCTCTTGCACATAACTAGGCCAAGGAGAATCTTTTTTCACAATATCCATACAACCCAACGTACATATAATATCTGTGGAAGGGTACTTTGCTATTATGCTATTTAAAAAGGAAGTATAATTATCAATAATAAATTCTTTATCGGGAGCAATATTACCTATCCTCTTTCTGTAATTTTCATTATCACTGTATAAATACAACCACTTATCATTTTGCAATAAATTAACCACTAATAAGTCAGGTGTTTTCTGATTAAAATCCCATTTTGAAGTAGAGTCATTAGGGTCTAATCGATCGTATAGTTCAGGCATTACCAAATCAAACCAACTTACTGTTATGCCGATACCTGATTTTGCTATACATGATATTTCTGCATCAAAATGTTGTGCGGTTAATGCTGAAAATGCTTTAAAATTATTTGTATACAAAGGATTATCCGAACCAGTTGAATCTTCATTCGCGTAACCAACCGTAATTGAATTACCATAAAACTCAATCCATTTTTTCTTAGGGGGTGTTTTTTGAAGTATACCGTCAGTTTCAACTCCATAGAGTGTTGTTGTTCCTTTTGAAAAATCATTCCTCCTGTATATTGTAAAAGTATGTTTTTCAATGTGATCACTTTCCCAAACTCTAATCGTTGATTTTTGAATAGATGGTCGAATGATCAAGGTTTGTTCTTCTCCATCAACAATCAAAGCATACTCACTTTCTCCTATATTATCACTTAGCTGAAGGTCTAAGTACTTCCCCTCTAGATGAAAAGATACTGAAGTACCAGGCCAATACATTTCAATACTATTTGAACCTATCCCGACTCTACCCTCTAAAGTTAATTGTTCTATCATTCTGTTACTGTATGTTTGAGCACAACTTATTGTGGCTATGCCAAGTAATAATATAAATAGTTTATACATTTTCATCCTTGCTAAAAACACCTGCTAAAAGTTGATTTGTCACTTCAAGGTCTTCTTCATTAAAAAACAATTCAGCTTTAGACAATGATTTATGAATTTGTTGTAAGTCTTCAAAATTGGCATTTGGAATATGCTTAGGGATCTTATAAATCCTTTCATCTTTTTTCTCAAAAGGGCATTTTACTTTTGATGTAAATAAATACGGCAGTAAAATTTTAGAACAACTAAAAGCAATTCTCTCAATAGTATTTTCTTTAAAATATGTTTCTAGTCTCTCATTTATATGCTCAAAAAAGTTCAACGTATTCGCCAACCTTACTCTTGAACCCGCTTTTGATTTTCCTCTTGTCTTTAAATATTTAATTTGACTTTTACCTTGCTTTTTTCTTACTGCATACGTAGAGAATGTTTTATGATCTACAATCAAACCATTTTTAACTAATGCAACTGAAGCACTCTCTGTTTGTATAATACAAATCACATACACAGATTCAACAGTCTTTAAATCTTTGCCCCAATGCCATGGAAGTCTTAATGCATAATAAGGATCCGATGATAAATGTAGGTTTTGTTTATCATCTACCTTCTTATCATAATCAGGAAACTTTTCTAACAGTAATGCTATCTTATCTATGGGAATTGTTCTTTGTGGCATATTTACCTCTTTTTATTTACAGTAAAAATAAGAAGTTGCTATTCAAAATATAGATTTCAAACTTAAAATGATATTCAAGCAAAGGTAAGTTGCTGATTATGTTATGATAAATTCGATTTCAAGAGATTAAAAGCATGTACCATTCCCACCAAAAAGAAAGGTTTTCTAACTTAAATCGTAAAATAATAGTTATAGAGTTACATCATATGAAACCCTTATTTATTGTACTATTCTAATGAAAACAATGCATTATAAAGATAGGTTACATAAAATTCATGTTTTATTAGCTCAAAATCTAAAAAACATTACAACGTAGAATTATTCTTTAACAGTCGGTGTTATCTAGGTACAACAATCATTAGACCTTACAATAATTCTTATGAAAGTTTCAGTATTCAATTTCGTATTTTTGTTTTTCTTTTTTTGCTCTTCCAATACCATCGCTAGCGATGAATGGTTTATAAAAATCGAGAATATAATGCACTATGAATTAGATGCTACTCAAGCAAAAGATGTATTGCAAGAATGGGTGGGGATTCATGAAGAAAACAAAAAAACATATCTGTATTATCTTACTACAGAAACTTATTTCTGCGAGCTCGAATCTAGCATCGAAACTGCTGAAATAACGGGTTTGGATTATTCATGTGAAGAAGTAAATGTATTAATGAAGATCAATCGAGATGCTGATTTACATTTCACTTTTAATAGAAAAACTGGTAAGGTAATTCATTGTAAAGCTATCAATAGATAATTATATATATACTTTTAATTTATACTTGACACATTTTCTAATCATTAACTACAAGAGAAACTTTAATATTACTAATACTACATTTATAGGTTTATAGACGTAAACCCACTGTTTCAATTAACAAGAGATAATAAGCTATCGACGCAATCTTCGATTGTTATAAATACTAAAGGGATGCACAAAATTGCATCCCTTTTTTCATGTCTTTCTACTCGATTATTTTCATCATTATATGATAAATCGAATACTCGTTTTGATATTTCTCCCGCTATTGGGTATTCCATTCCAAGAGAAAGGATCAATATAATAAGAGTTAAGGAGGTTATGTATTCCTAATTCCAAGTAGAGACGATTGTTTTTAAGTTTAACAGGATAAGAGAAATCTACATTCACTAAGTGGTAAGGGTCTGTTTTTTGTTCCCCTAAAGCTGCACTTGGTGACTGCATTCCAATACTATATTCGTAATAAAAAGAAGAGGTTAACTTCTGTAATTGATAACTTAATTTATTCTTTATTGTCAAAGGTCTTTGATAAGGCATCGGCGAATGTAAAGCATCGATGTACCCATTTTCATGCACTAAGTTTAAGTTATAATTCAACTGTTTAGAAAATGCTACACCCGCAAAAACTTCAAAGTGTGTGCTCGTTGCACCTTCTACATTTTGATATGTTTTTACTCCTAAGGCTCCACTTGTCATTGAATCATAATTTTCATCAACAACACCCACAATATAATCTTCAATAAAGCTTGCTCTTCCTCTAGCACCTATTTGCCAATTCTCTTTATGATACCTCAATGTAAAGTCAAATGAAGTTACTTTTTCATTCTTTAAATCAGGGGTACCAAGATAATCAAACCGGTCATTGGCATTGAAGAGGTAAAAACCATAAAGTTCACTTGCAGAAGGCATTCTTGATGTATAAGAAACGCCAAACTTTGATTCAATTGAGGAATTTAATTCATACTTAAACAACGCAGAGAAAGAGCCGGATAGATCACTTCTAGGACCATCAATGAAATAATTCATGGTTTCTAATTGCTTTCTCGCTAACTCATTTTGAAGATTTGTTGAAGCCCACTCCAATCTCACGTTTGTCAATAATGTAAGCCTTGGATCTAATTTCCATTCATCTTGAAAATTGGTAGCAAAAGAATTTCTTCGGATATCGCCCCATGTTAGCATGTACATATTTACCCCTCCTGAAGGAGAATACATCGTCATATCTGCGAAAAGATGATTACTGTAAAAATCTCCTTTTAGTGTCAACGTATGATTGTTCGTTTTCCTGTTTACTGAAACCCAAGCGCCCAATGTTTGGCTTGAACCAGGCATATCCATTCGAATGGCTACATTTTCCCTTTTGGAATCATCCATCACATGCTTGATATCGTTGTAATATACCTTGGCTTCCAAATGATTAATAAACCCTTGATCGTAATGTTTAGTATAGCCGATATTACCCATCAATGCCTTCGCTGAACTCACATCCATGTTCAATGCCGGATAGCCAATGTCCATCCCATGGTCATACATTAGTAAAGCAGTTAGCTTTTCAGCTGAAGATAATTTATAAGTTGAGGTTAAGGTATGATTCATTTTTTCATACTGTGTATACCTCACTAACTCATTATTTCCATCCGTATAACTATCATGTTTTCTGTATGCTCCTGAATAACGGATTCCCCATTGATCAGAAATCGTTTTCTCTACGTATAGATTACCATCAAAACCATTTGAATTACTACTATATGCCGTCTGAACACCCACTTCCAAAGGCTTACTGAAATCAGGATATCTCATTTCTGCCATCACCGTACCCCCCAATGCTGTACCGTACATCTGTGACTCATTTTCTTTGAGGACAGAAAGTTTTTTTAAATTAACGGGTTCAAGGTATGACGTTGCAGGGTCCATTTTATCAGTGCAAGCACCAAAGACACGCATACCATCTATTGAAACGGCAATTTGACCGTCCGTAAAACCTTCGACAATGGGCTCAAAAGCAAAACCTCCTCTTTTAACCACCTGTAAATCGTTCCTCTGATTCATATAATCATCTACTGAGAGTAGATAATTTTCAGAAGGAATGGTGTCATGACTAATGGTCACTTCACTCAAATGGTAAGTGGTCAGCTTTTTTTCTTGAGCAGTAGTATAAAATGGGATTAGCATACAAACTAAAAAAGTATGTATGCTAATTGATAAATATCTTTTCATCTAGAATTCAGTGTAAAAAGATTGCCCTTCTTCTGTCAAGTAAGTGTTTTCTCCTTCAGAAACATTCATTTTAATTTGCCACCCACCTGTCATTGTGAAGTTAGCAATACCTACATATTTTCCTTCTGATACAAAACTAGGGTCAGTATTATTTGGTGATCCATGATTCATCGAAGGGTCTGGCATAAATGGTGTAGACTTGATGGTTAAATCGTTTAATGGCATATAAGTTTCTAGGTGAGCGTGACCATCACCATGCCCGTGGTCCATCGCTGGCATTCTCTTAAACGCTAAAACTTCATATTCATTTCTACCCATAGCTGGCTCACCGGCAGTGAAATTATATCCCATAATTAACGTTTCATCACTATCGCCCATCGGTACTCTTACTACCGTCTTAAAAGTGGGATCTTGAGCTAAAAATTCAATTGCATCTACTTGGATATCAAAAGTCCAATCTGCAATTGATTCATCTTCCACAAGGTAACTTACTTCTAAAGTCCATGATCCCATCTCTACAGTTGGCATTAAGAATAGAATTTGTCCAATTCCTGATGCATGATTATCAGCCTCATCAAAACCTAAAAATGGTGTAGAATGCATATGCGACATTCCTTCCATTTGCATATGCATTTTCGGAAGGATTTTCCATTCACCACCTTCTGGCAAAGTATCTCCTTCAGTGACAAAAGCTACATTGTTCACTCCTTCATGCAAGCTCGCTTTGCTAGAACGGAGCGTTAAAGTATAAGTATTAGCTTCATCTTTTTCTGATGCAATTGCGTATTCTAAAATAGGCTGCTCAGGTTCAATTGAAGAATTATCTTCATTACAAGCGAATAAAACAATTGATAAAAATAGTGCTAAAAAAATATTTTTCATTTTGTTATAGTTTAGACATAAGCACAACCACTCTTTTCAGTTTTTATCTAAAACTCAAAATGTGATGCTTAAAAAAAGTTTATCTAAGATTGTCTGAAAGACAAAATTTACTTTTAAAGGTGTTTTGACTTCAAACATAAAAATTAAGAATAGGAGTAATTCTCCAAAAAGGTAAAGGTGTAACAACCCATGTGCTAAGAGAAAAGCACAAAAAAATGAGGTTATCCTTTCAAAAGATAAACTAAACTATAGGAGGGCGAAATAGTTGACCGACATCATTGAGGGGCTTCATTCGCTTAGTATTAGCGAAAACAGATGTGGTCTGTTCAACAAAATTGATTTCTTCATAGAGACAAAATTGTTGGTCTACCGGTAAATCCAGTACAACATCTTTATGCATTGTCTCAGAAGTTTCTTGTTGTTTATCAGACTCTTTCTTGAGTTCTTTGTTGATAAAACATTGTCCGTGACAAGACATTTCGGGTTTATCCTTGTTGATACAAAATACTTCTTCAATAAAATCTCGTTGCATTTCGAGATCTAATTTCAGCAAGGATACAGAAAATGCATTGAATAGGATTACTCCTGCACAGATCATGTTTAAGACAATATGTAAGCGTTCTGTTTTCAATACATCATTTTTTGATTCCCTGCAAAACTATCATTTGAAGGGATTAAAAACAAACCTATTCACACAAAAATATGACAATAGTCACTTTTTAATCGTATACGATTTTCCCAAATAATGATTATTGTCTTGATCATAGAAGCTTCTTACTTGTATAACATGATACTTAAGACAAAATTCATAATCGATTTCATTATGATAAATGTGATCTGTTTGACTATGAATTTTGGTAAGATATTTTTCAGCTGTATTAAAATCATTCAAACCTAAATAGGTTAATAAAACAAACCAATCTTTATGGTGTGAAGAGGGTAATTCATCTAATATTTTACTAGCACCACTATAATTGCCTTCTTTCAAATCAGATGCTACACCTTCTAAAGAAAATGTAATTAACCTTGATTTGTCTACTCTCTCCAGGTCAATGTAAGCTTTGTTAACTCCATCGGAGATAAACTGATCAATCTGTAGGGTATTTGTGAAATAAAAAAAGATTAATAGTAAAAAAATTGCAATAGATTTAGTTAGAATAGAAAATAGAAGTTTGACGAGTCTTTCTCTCAGTAATTGTTTTTGAACAGTATCAATTACTTCTCTATTTTGTTCTATTTTAACCCTATCTTTTACTTCATTTATATCCATAAATAGGAAAAAAAATTAAACACTCATTTTAGGAAGGCTGGAAGAGGTTTTGGATTTCCAATACTGAAATAGCCTATCTATCAGTACTCTTTTTTCAAGGGGTTTACAATTTTTGTATGTTTCAGAAAACTCCCGATGAAGGTATAAATCATCCTCATTGAAGGGGAGGTTTTCTAACAATTGAGCATTAAAGTTTTCATGGTAAGAATCTGACGTGTAATATGTATAATTGTTTTTTTTCTTTAAGGTATTTACCCAAAGTTTTCTAGACAATGTGTAGATATACGTTCTCAATTCAATCTCATCATCGATTATTCCTTCCTGGATTAACCATATAACTTTTGAAAGGGCATATCTAAAAACATCTTCTGCATCAAGTTTAGTACCGTACATTTTTAGTACCATAACTTCAACTAATGTGTAATTTTCCTTGTATAAAGTTCTAACACACTTTTTTAGATGAATATTTTGTGAGACGAAATGAACAATATCTTTAGAACTTAAATTGGATTGAGTAGAAAAAAAAGACATGTTATATAGAGTTAGTTAGATTTAGTAAAAAAAGTTGGCTTTATAAAAGGCAACTAGTTTACAATTAGAGTAGTAATATTCATTATATTATCGCGGATAACAATATACATTATTTTATGATGTACTCAAACAAACATCTGTTATTCATATCAATTTTAAACTTCCGCATTAATTCATTTTTGTTATGTCTCAATGAAGGAAATTCCATTCGCATATAGATTACTTCTGCAGCATCGTTAATTATGAAGCTAACAAAGTAAATCTAATCTTCAAATGTAGTTTGAATTAAGTCCTTGGCCATTTGTGATGAATCTTCCTCTTCCAAATTTCTCAACTTCAATTCACCTCTCAAATAGTCACCTCCTTCTTCTAAAAAACCTTGTCCTTTAGGGGTAAAGACTGGAAAATTGTCAGGAGTAGACACTTCATACCTCCCGTCTTCTGACACAGTTAAGGTTGTGGTTACTTGAAAATAAAATGCCTTGGTACGTGTGTACATGTTTAATAAAGCATTTGAGATATTTCTTAGTTGTTCTTCTAAGAGGTATTTTTTTAATTCTTCTTTTGTCATCATTTCATAAATGTCCAAGCGATAAATCTACTTTTTTTCTGTCCCTGCCCCATATCGATTACCTTGTGAGCATGAGGCTTGATCTTTTTTAATTGTTTTAATAATGGGACTACATTCTCCTGCTTTGAAACTAGAGTCGTAAACCACACAACATTTTGTTGATAATTTACACTTTCACTGATCATGGATTTGATAAATTGATACTCTCCTCCATCACACCAAAGTTCATTACTTTTTCCGCCAAAATTAAGCTTTACCTCGCTTTTTCCTGTAAGGTTTTTGGCTTTCCTTCTACTTCCTTTTTGGGCATCTTCGAAGCTTTTATGGAAAGGTGGATTACACATACTAAACGCAAACCTTTCATTTTCCCTGATGATACCGCGAAAAATAGCTGTCGATGAATTTTGTCTTCGGATTGCTATTTTTTTGGGGCTAATCTTATTTTTCTTAAGAATATTGACCGCATTTTCTATGGATAATTCCTCAATATCAGAGCCCACAAAATCCCAACCGAAAAGGCTTTTTCCTATAAGAGGGTAAATAATATTAGCACCTGTCCCAATATCTAATCCTTTGATTTGTTGATCTTTTAGATTTGTATTTTCTAAGAGTAAATCCTTTACTCCCAGAATATAATCGGCTCTACCAGGTACTGGAGGACACAAATACCCTTTGGGTAAATCCCAATAATTTACATTGTAATAAGCCTTTAGCAAAGCTTTGTTTAAAGCTATCACCGCAGTGGCATCCGCAAAATTAATGGTATCGTCACCTACTTTATTCTTAATAAGAAAATTAGAAAGAGGTGGGTAAGCAGTGATTAATTTGGGAAAAGAATAAACGTTTTTATGTAAATTATTTTTGTGCATAAAGGAAAAAAGAAAGGTGGTGCGATAAGATATCACACCACCCTTTGTCTAATATATTAGTTGTTGAAATAAGCAGAAACTGGAGGGATAAAATCATTCTTACGAGAGATTTTACCTTCTAAGCTCACACCTAAATCACCTTTAGAAACGCCATAAGCTTTTTCTAACACTGCAAAATCAGCATCATCAGCACCGATAATTACAGAGTTATTTGTCGTTAAATCAACATAAGCAAAGAAAATCGCTTCGTAACCATTCTTTTTGTTCTCTTGCATTGCTGCAGAAATCTCATCATGCTTTGCAATCACTTTGTCGATCAATAAACTTTCACAAACACCAAAACCGATCTTGATATCACCGAAGATGAAATCCTTGTAATCTAAGTTTAAGATTTCAGCAGCAGTATATTTTGATAAATCAGACTTTGCAATCAACATTTCTTGAGCAAAAGCTTCGATATCTTCAACACCCGCAATCTTTGCTAATTTAGCCGCTACTTCTTTATCAATATCAGTTGTATGAGGAACTGTTAATCCTAAAGTATCAGATAAAATACCACCTAACATTACACCTGCCATTTGAGCTGTAATCTCAACGTTCATATCCACATAGTAATCAGCGATGATTGTACAACAAGATGCCACTGTACGCATGTCGATATGAATAGGTCCTTTTTGGAAAAAGAAGTTATCTTGAACAGCGTGGTGATCAATAATTGATAAAATATTAGCCTCAACAACAGAAGCAGCCGATTGAGTTGTTTGATTGTGGTCTACAATAACAACATCTTTTCCTGCAAAATTGTCTTCAAAAGCTGGTTTTTCAACGTTAAATTGCTTGAGTACAAATTCAGTTTCAGGGTTTAATTCTCCTTGTACAATTGGAGTACCACCCCAAAGATTTGCTGCAGCAATAGCAGAACATGTACAATCTGTATCAGGGTTTTTGTGCCCTACAAATAAAGCATTACTTGGAAAAGATAGTTGAACGCTCATTATCTTTTTTAAAATTTTGTTGATGTTAATTTTTTGAACACGCTAAAATAAAGGTTGAAAATAAGGTATCAAACTATTCTAAATGTTTTTTTGATAAGGAATGTTTTTAGTAAGAATTTAAAGTCAACTCTCCATTTATAGACCTTCTCCTATTTGGGGAAATTCAACTCACATTTAATGTCATTGAAGTTGATCCAAAAGAGACATCATCGATTCTAAACATATCATCGATTTTGCCTACTTCCATAAATCCCTTTTTAGAATAGAGGTTGATTGCTTTTTGATTATTCGTCATGACTTGCAAATCTAACCAAGAGATTCTTTCTTCTTCATCACAATAATTAATTACAAACTCCAAGAGTTGAAGTCCGATGCCAATTCCTCTATACTTACGATCTACCCCCATACCCAATAACACTCTATGGGAAGAATTTTGATCAGGATAGGAACGTATATCAATATGACCTATAATTTCTCCTGCCTTATTTTTAGCCAACCAAAGCTTCCTCCAGCCAGGTTCTCCGTAATTACGGATCAATCCTAGTTGAAATTTATCTCTGAGTTGTGCAGCATTGATACCATGATTTTTGGAAATAGGTTGAAATAAGACTTCACCATTTTTTCCATTTTCTGACAGATGTAGTGTCAGATATTCTACAAAAGATTCAAGCTCTTTTTCGATAAATTCGTGAATCGAAATCATTTTACTGAAGGTTTAGTTTATTAATAGCATTTACCAAATTTACTAAACCTAAATGTCTTTTAGTGCCCATGAAAAATATTTTCGGCCAATTTCGTCTTTGTGTTCCTCAATATAATCTAGAAAGACCTGATGAGCAGGCGTTAACTTTTTGCCTTTATTATAGATGAAATGCCACTTCGTGGTCATTGGAAGACCTTTGAGGTCGTAAAACTTCACGCTTTCACTTTCCAATAATAGTTTAGAACCGATGAGAGGTACAATTGAGAAGCCTATTCCAGCATTAATTGCTTGTTTTATGGCTTCATTTGAAACCAATTCCATAGACTTTTTTACATTCACATCGTGACTTTTTAGATACTCTTTCATGGCATTTCTTGTTGCCGAACCTTTTTCTCTAAACAATAAAGTCACCTTTTCTAAGTCTTTTGGCTTCTTTATTTTTTCCCTACTTGAACTACTTCCTATAAGGTAGAGTTTGTTCTCAATAAGCTCTACTTTGTTTACTCTCAAATCAGGTGGTAATACGGATACTAGGGAAAAATCACATTCATTATTGGCCAGACTTTCTATCACTTTTCCTTTATTCGAAACATCAATTTTAATATCAATACTTGGATATTCATCCATGAAATCTTTCAAATAATACGGAATTACATACTTCCCTGTAGACACCACTGAAATCTTGATTCTTCCGGAAATAACCCCTTTATATTGCTGTACAGTATATTTTATACCGTCTGCTTCTTCTAAAATTCTTTTGCTTCTTTCTACTATTTCTTTACCAAAATCTGTAATATATAATTGTCTTCCGATTACTTCTGTTAGTGGTAATTCAAACTGATCTTGTAATTTTTTTAGTTGCAATGACACCGCTGGCTGAGTCAAATACAGCTCCTCTGAAGCCTTTGTAATACTTTGATGTTCAGCGATTTTAAGTAGCACTTTTAGTTGATGTAGAGTGAAATTCATAAATTATAACTTATATTTTTCATAAATATATTAAATAAAAACTTATGAATATAAATATGTAGGTTTGTGTCAACAAATACAGAAAACACTATGATACAAATGACAAGTAACACAACTGAAGAATTGCAAGAACAAGGTACGCTAGACCTGACTTCACAACCGTCAAACGATGAACTGACAATTCACATCAAGTCTTCAATGACGCAAGAATCTCCTGCTGTACGGAGTAACTTAGAGCCTCTTGAAAGCTCTAAACTCTTGGCAATATTCCAAGACACCTTAGATGAAAAAGGCGAGGATCACGAACTTGAGAAACATCTTGTAGGATCCAACGAAGTTGAATTTCAAAAAGGTAAGCTTTCGTATGCTACACTACATAGCTTCTTATTGAAAGCAGAGTCTTTGGGTAAGAAACTAACCTACGAGAAAATCTACACTGTCAAAATCTCTGATTAAAAAACAAACATGGACATCCAAGTACTTATAGAAAACGTAACAAACCCCGCACTTCTCTTTTTCGTCTTAGGAGTCATCGCAGTACAAATAAAAAGCGATCTTGAAATCCCAGAGAACAGTTCTAAATTTATTTCTATCTACCTATTACTTTCCATAGGTTTTAAAGGAGGACAAGAACTCTCTCATAGTGGTATGAATCTAGAAATTTTATCAAGCATCTTTTTAGGGTTATTTTTAGCGATCACAATCCCTGTCTCTTCATTTTTGATATTGAAACGGAAAATGAGTGTTGCTAACGCAGGAGCTATTGCTGCATCTTATGGTTCTGTAAGTGCTGTAACTTTTGTCACCGCTACTTCCTTCTTAGAATTTGAAGCGATCAGTTTTAATGGTCATATGATTGCCGTAATGGCCATTATGGAAGCACCGGCAATAGTCATGGGTGTGATGCTCATCAACTATTATAAAAAAGACAAGAAAAGTAACGATAAATCAGGTATTTCAAAACTCCTATGGCATTCGGTCACCAATGGAAGTGTCATTCTAATTTTTGGTAGCTTAATTATAGGATTTACCGTATCAGCAGAGCATGCCGAAGGAATCAAGCCTTTTACTACCGATATATTCAAAGGTTTCTTGGCCATCTTCCTGCTCGATATGGGAATCACAAGTGGCAAGCAGCTATCACTCTTAGTGAGTAAAGGACTTTCACCCTTCCTTTTCTCCTCACTGATGCCTTTTGTAAATGGCTTAATCGCCCTATTCATAAGTCAACAAATTACTGACAATCCAGGTAACCAACTTCTATTTGCCATCCTAGGTGCAAGTGCTTCGTACATTGCAGTACCTGCGGCTATGAAACAGATTGTACCAGATGCGAATCCTAGCTTATACCTCCCTATGGCATTGGGGATCACGTTCCCAATCAATGTCATACTCGGTATACCTTTCTATTACACCTTAATAATAATGTAAAAAATATATCAGGTTCAGTAGTCAAAGTACGTTAACTCAATTTAGCATGAAGAAGCATTAACGCGCCACTCACCTCACTGATACTATCAGTGGGGTGTTTTTTATAAAGCAATACAATTAGCATATATTTAATTATGTTTAGTAAAAGTACAATAGCTATCAATTTATGATAACAACCAAAGGTATTGTAAACTAAATTATCGTCAACTTTCAATCGACCTTCCTAGAAACATTCATAGGCTCTACTTTCAAGCTTCCTCCTTCTTCATTTTTGTCTTAACACAAAAAC
>NZ_JTAM01000178.1 GCF_000812565.1 Flammeovirga sp. OC4
GTAATATTTTCTAAACTTTCAAAAGTGAGTTTATTGTTTTGTATATATAAGGTGTCTATTTGGTCTAAATTGAAAAAAGTATAAGGTATTGTATCTAATGAGGAATTGCTAGCATCAATTTTATTAACTCTTCCATTGAAAAAAGTTATTCCCTCCCATGTAGTAATTAGAGCATTTAGGTTCCATTTAAGTGTATTGTCAATATTTTTGTTGTATAACCTTGCTAACTCAGTCGAATCTTTTTCAAAAAGAAGAGGATCTACTACATATTGATTTGCAGAGATCAAGGTTAATTCAGGGAATGTGTTATTAGTGATCTTACAGAAGTATGTACCCAATTGCTCAACAGTTAATTCTTTTTTATTTCCATTTTCAGTAATTGGGTTGTTGTCTTTATACCATTGATAAATATTGTTATCAGAATTTATTTGATCAGGTAGTGAAATAATGAAAGGATTATTTTGATATTTATAAAGACTTTTCTGACCAACTGTATCTTGTTTGTTATATGAAAAACGGTTTGGAAATGGTTGAGATATTTTTTCAAGTTCCTCAAATATTAGTTTGTTATGATCAAGTATCAAGGAATCTAAAGCGTCAAGGTTTTGAATTTCATCAGGTAATTCTTGAATGTTTTTATTTTTAATATCCACACTTTTTATTCTATCAAGTGGGTCCCCTGAATGAATAATCCCTTCCCATGTGTTAATAGGCTGACTAATATTCCAGTTTAGTTCATTTTCGGTATTTAACTTAAATATATTAACTACCGCAACAGAATCTTGTAAGAAAGGTCCTGCATTAATCATATTGTAATTTCCAGTGTTTATTGAGTTAATTTGAGGGAAATCAGAGTTAGTTATTGTACA
>NZ_JTAM01000179.1 GCF_000812565.1 Flammeovirga sp. OC4
GCCGCAGAGGGTGATAGTCCCGTACAGGTAAGTGTTAGTGAGAGCGAGAGTTCCTGAGTAAGTGGGGGCCGGTGAAACCCCCATTGAATCCGGCGGCACCATCCGCCAAGACTAAATACTCCCAAAAGACCGATAGTGAACAAGTACCGTGAGGGAAAGGTGAAAAGTACCGTGAATAACGGGGTGCAATAGATCCTGAAACTGTATACCTACAAGCGGACGGAGCTCATTCGTTGAGTGACGTCGTGCCTTTTGCATAATGAGCCTACGAGTTACCTATATTAGCAAGATTAAGGGTTTAAGGCCTGTAGTCGTAGCGAAAGCGAGTCTTAAGTGGCGTTTAAGTTAGTGTAGGTAGACGCGAAACCAGGTGATCTACCCATGGGCAGGTTGAAGTTGTGGTAACACACAATGGAGGACCGAACCGGTTGACGTTGAAAAGTCTTCGGATGACCTGTGGGTAGGGGTGAAAGGCCAATCAAACCTGGAAATAGCTCGTACTCCCCGAAATGCCTTTAGGGGCAGCGTTGGGTGAGTTTGATGGAGGTAGAGCTACCAATTAGATGCGGGGGAGTCATATCCTACCAAATCTAGATGAACTCCGAATGCCATCAAACACTACCAGCAGTGAGGGCTAGGGTGCCAAGGTCCTAGTCCGAAAGGGAAAGAACCCGGACCATCGTCTAAGGTCCCCAAGTAATAGTTAAGTTGAACTAAGGAGGTTCAGTCGCTGAGACAGCCAGGATGTTAGCTTGGAAGCAGCTATACATTCAAAGAGTGCGTAACAGCTCACTGGTCGAGCGACAGAGCATCGATAATGATCGGGCATTAAACTATTCACCGAAGACATGGATTTG
>NZ_JTAM01000180.1 GCF_000812565.1 Flammeovirga sp. OC4
TAAATTAAAAACAAAATACAACGATTTGGCTCAGTGCAGACTTGAAAGTTTATCGCTTTCTACTGCCCTACTTGCCATATACTAATCGTTAGCTGTAACTATTCTAATTAAACATCTAAAGAATGAAAAAAAGATTACTTTTATACCTAGTTACCTTGATTTTTTGTGCTTGTAAGGAAAAAAGTAATGACAGAAAATCGTTCATACTTGATCATGATATTAAAAAATCAGATTTTTTTAATAGCGATCTATTAATTTCATCTCAATTATCTACTTGGGATGAAAAGTATACAATAACAAACAGAGATACAGTTATTTTTAAATTTATTTTGGATAATAATGAAAGCTTAAGAAATTTAGCAAATAATGAAAATCTAGAATATGAAGAATTTTTTTCATTTGGTTATACTCAGGAAGTTTATCCGATAAGAATTCCACTTTTCACAAATGTTCGGAAAGAATCTGATACTTTGCGTTTTCGAATTGACATTTCAAAATTAAAGGATAAAGAGTTTATGAAAAGAGGGAATAAGAAAGTCGAATTTTATGGTGAGATAAGGTCTAGTTTTATTGATAATAAATTAGATTGGCAGTATGACACAACTTTTGTATCAACTAAAGAGATTCTGTTAATTAAATAATTTTGTGATAACACGTACTAAAATACAGCTAATAATTAGGGCTTAGTTTGGTCTT
>NZ_JTAM01000181.1 GCF_000812565.1 Flammeovirga sp. OC4
ACAATGGGATTGACTGGAGAAGCACTAAAAGACACAACAGCCGATGTGCAAGCACTTACCAACCGTTTCAGCGTAGACCGCAGAGAAGTCATTAACTCCGGCAATGCTATGGCGAAAGAATTTGGCATCTCTGCTAAAGAGTCAATGGGGATTTTGGAAAATGCTTTAATAGCCACCAACGGAGCAATTGACCTTGATCAGTTCAAAGAATATTCTACGCAAATGCGAGCCGTTGGTATGAATGCTGATCAAATGGGCGGGCTGATTACGAAAGCGTTCAAAGATGGCGTCTATCAGGATAAAGCCATCGACTCTATAAAAGAAGCTAATTTGCGTCTAAAAGAAATGCCCAAAGCAACAGCAGATGCAGTGCAAGGCTTAGGTCTTGATGTCAATAAATTGCAAAAAGGATTGCAATCCGGAACACTTTCTACTCTCGACGCTGTAAAAATGGTCAGTGAGCAGATGGGAGCTGTAGACACTCAAGCAAGACAAACGGCTATTGCTGATATTTTTGGGGGAGCAGGAGAAGACGCCGGAGAAAAGTTTTTACTTTCTTTAGCAAAGACGGAATTCAGTCTCAACAAAATGATTGACTTGCAAGATCCTTATATCAAAAAGCAAAAAGAAAGGCTGAACCTTGAAAAAGAGCTTTCCAAAAAAATACAGGCTTTTTCGGGTGATTTCAATAAAGTATCCCAAGTGTTTGAGGTGGCTTGGATGAAAGCAAAAAT
>NZ_JTAM01000182.1 GCF_000812565.1 Flammeovirga sp. OC4
CACGAATGACGAACTGTGTTAAAAAACAAATTTATTTTAAAACTTAGCCAAATTTTATTTGGAAGTCATTTTCTATCTAATGACTTTACTTTTCTTAAAAATAGATCATAATGATCCATCCTCTCTTTTTGAGAGTTAAAAATTTCAAGGAAAATACAGCCCTAATTTTCACTTTACTTTATGAAGTAAATCATGATAATTAGGGTTGTATTCTTCACCACTTTTCACGATAGCGAATGCTTGCTTAATAAGCTTATTCATTACTGCTACCATTGCCTGTTTATACTTCTTTCCTCTTTTTCTTAAACGGACATAAAGACTCTTACAAGCAGGGTTATATCTTTTAGCTGATACTGCAGCCATAAAAAGCAATTTCCGAGTGTCCTTAACACCCATTTTGGATATTCCTTTATTCTTTTTAATTGAAGTACCTGACTCATATTCTCTAGGGTTTGTCCCCAAGTAACAGATCGCTTGCTTAGCGTTGTCAAAGTTTTGAAATTTATCAAAAGTGTGTAAAAATACCATAGCACTTTTATCTCCAATACCCGAGATAGTTTTGACTAATTTTATAAAAGTTTTGTCCTCATCTGAATTTAACTTACTGAGTTTTTTTTCATACTTTCTAATCGTTTCTTTCTGCACTTTTATTTTTTCTAAAATCAAAGTATATACTGTTTCGGAAGTATCGCAACAATTTCTGAAACTATGATATTGTGCTTCATAGGCTGT
>NZ_JTAM01000184.1 GCF_000812565.1 Flammeovirga sp. OC4
CCTACACGTTTTGCTGCTTTTTCTGACTTTACATAAATGCTAAAATCATCGGCATATCTCACAAAACGAACTCCTCGCTCCATTAGAAAGAGATCCAGTTCATGAAGAAGAATATTAGAAAGAAGCGGACTTAATGGCCCTCCTTGCGGAACACCTTTTCGTCTTTTCTTCAGTTTCCCTTGAATCATGATCGGTGCTCTTAGGAACTTACGGATCAGTTTCATGGTGATCGGGCATTTGACTCTTTGATAAATCAGTTGCAGTAAGATGCTGTGATCCACTTCGTCAAAGAAGCTTTTAAGATCGATATCAATAATATCTTGATAACCCTCATTAATGTAGGATAACGATGTTTGAAGTGCATCATGAGCACTTTTGTTGGGACGAAAACCAAAGCTGAACGCTAAGAATTCCCTTTCGAAAATAGGAGATAAAACTTGATGTAGTGCCTGTTGAATAAGGCGGTCTTGTACCGTGGGGATACCCAAAAGACGTGTTTTCCCATTCGGTTTGGGTATTTCCACACCTTTGATGGGTTGTGGTAGATACTGCCCCGAAAGCAATACATCTTTGGTGGTATCCCATGTTTTACGTAAGTGGAAGAAAAGTTGACCAGTTGACATTTTATCAATTCCTGCACTTCCTCCATTACGATAAACTCGCTGGTAAGCCCGTTTCATATTTGCTTTAGACACTACTTGTTCGATCATTC
>NZ_JTAM01000186.1 GCF_000812565.1 Flammeovirga sp. OC4
TTGGGCGATTAGTACTTCTCAGCTGAATGTATCTCTACACGTACACTTGAAGCCTATCAACGTCATAATCTTTAACAACCCTTATATGGAAATCTCATCTCGAGGTGGGTTTCGCGCTTAGATGCTTTCAGCGCTTATCCGCTCCACACATAGGTACCCGGCGATGCTCCTGGCGGAACAACCGGTACGCCAGAGGTGTGTCCAACTCGGTCCTCTCGTACTAAAGTCAGAGCCTCTCAAATTTCCTACGCCCGCAACAGATAGAGACCGAACTGTCTCACGACGTTCTGAACCCAGCTCGCGTGCCACTTTAATGGGCGAACAGCCCAACCCTTGGGACCTTCTCCAGCCCCAGGACGTGACGAGCCGACATCGAGGTGCCAAACCTCCCCGTCGATTTGAGCTCTTGGGGGAGATCAGCCTGTTATCCCCAGAGTACCTTTTATCCTTTGAGCGATGGCCCTTCCATGCGGTACCACCGGATCACTATGTCCCACTTTCGTGCCTGGTCGAGATGTCTCTCTCGCAGTCAGGCTCCCTTATGCCATTGCGCTCTTCCGACGATTGCCGACCGTCGTGAGGGAACCTTGGAAAGCCTCCGTTACTCTTTTGGAGGCGACCACCCCAGTCAAACTACCCACCAAACAATGTCCG
>NZ_JTAM01000019.1 GCF_000812565.1 Flammeovirga sp. OC4
TTCGAAAACTTAGTTTACAATGTAATAAAGATCTGAACTAATAAATAATTGAAGCATATCAAGTGTATAATGAAAATCGAAAAGAAAGATAGCTTCCCAAAAGCCCATGACTTCAAGTCATGGTGCACGATATTCTGCCTTATCCCTTCCTAATACTTATAAAAAAAGAGCACAATCTTACGATTATGCTCTCTTCATATTTTCTTATCAGGTGGTTATTCTGATAATTTCTCAGTGACTAATTTCTCAGCATTCGCTAAACATACAGGAAGATCTTTATTGATCAAACGAACATCAAACTGATCGCCGAATGGCATTTCTTCTGCTGCTTTAGCTACTCTTTCTTTGATTGCCTCTTCAGAATCAGTGGCTCTTGCTCTTAATCGGTCTTCTAAGCAAGCCACATTTGGAGGACAAACAAATACAGAAAGTGCTTTCTCTTTAAAGTATTCTTTCAGGCTGATTCCGCCTTGAACATCTACATCCAAGACAACATGCTTTCCTTCTTCCCAAATTCTTTCTACTTCGCTTTTTAAAGTTCCGTAGAAAAGGTTTTGATATACCTCTTCATATTCTACAAATTCATCCTTCGCGATTTTGGCTTTAAACTCTTCTAAAGAGATAAAATAGTAATCTTTCGCGTTTTGTTCTTCTCCTCTCGGAGCACGTGTGGTAGCAGAGATTGAAAAGGTCAATTCTGGAAATACACTTAGAAGATGTCTCACAACGGTGGTTTTACCTGATCCTGACGGTGCAGAAAAGATAAATACTTTGCCTGATTTCATGCTTTATATGTGCAAAATAAATTTTTGTTTAAGAATGCAAAGATAATGACTTAAACAATTTAATCGCACTTAGTTCGCTTTCTTTTGATAATATCCCATCTTTTTTGCGTAATCTTCTAGCTTTTCCTTCAGTAGATTACGTGCACGATGCAGTCGACTACGCACAGTCCCTATTGGGATATCCAAAATCTTGGACATTTCTTCGTAAGTGAACCCTTCAATGTCGCAAAGGATAATCACAATTCTGAAATCAACAGCTAACGCATTCAAAGCACCGGTTACTTCATCTCCAATTTTGTATTTAGAATTTTCTTGTTTCAATCCAGCCACTAAACTTGGGTCATCTCTTTCACCACTGTATACCGTTTCCACCTCATTGTAATCAATTTTTGAAGGTTCCTTACTTTTCTTACGGTATTCATTGATAAAGCTATTTTTCAAAATTCTAAAAAGCCAAGCTTTGGCATTGGTTCCAATTTCAAAACTATCTATAAATCGATAGGCTTTCATGTGTGCATCCTGCACTAAGTCTTTAGCATCTTCATCATTACCCGTCAAACGAAACGCAAAACTATACATGGAATCAGTATGAGGGGCAAATTCACGATCAAAAATAATTAATCGCTGTGCAGTAGTATTAGGGGATTTTTTCTTCTTAGAGTCGTTATTCATGATGTAATTAGAGTAGAAAGAACTACCTTTGAAGGTGTTTCCTTTTTATAAATGTGATAAAAAATTAAGGTTTAAACAGTGCCATAAGTAATCCTGTTTTTGGTTTATCACAATATACCAAGGAATTCAAAAAAAGAAGCTATTTAGTGATATCATTGAGTGTATAATGTTATGAGAATACAAGGAATAGATAATATCGTTATAATTGGAAGCCCTTCTATGAAGGAATTTGCTATTTCCTTACCTATAGTCAGTACTTTACTATCACATCACTCTCAACTACGCATTACTTGGATAGGAACTAAAGAGCAAAAAATATTAGAAGAATACATCAATGGTATACATCAATTTCTTACTTATGAGGAAGTAGATGATGATACTTTAGTACAAAATCAAGCTGCTCTCTTCCTATCAGAAAATAAAGAACTCTCTAAGAAATGTAGGGATCTTAAAATTGAAATAAGAATCGGAGCTAAAAGTGGATGGAGAAGTAACCGTCGTTTTACAAAATCCATTGATACTGAACAATTTGATACACTAGAAGAATGCTATAATGCTCTACTGACTCCATTGGGCATTACTGAAAAAATAACTATTGATCCTCCGTTAACAGCTCCAGTAAGTATGTTTAGGGGAATAATTAAAAAAGACCTCAAAAATATCGTTTTCTATCCCTATCGATTAGATACGCATAGAGTGTGGCCTTCTATTCGTTATTTCGAATTAATAGAAGAACTTCCAAAATATGAAAATAACTATATCATTGCAGGTAATGAGATGGAAGGGAAGGCGTTAGAAATGACCGCTCCAGAATTGTTCAGAGTTCCAAGTGTAAAAAACTCTACTGATTTGGAAGACCTTGAAGAGACGCTAGCACTAATTGCTAAAAGTGACGTATTGGTCACCTATAATAATGATATCGCCCACCTTGCTCATGCCATGGGATCAAAAGTCATTTGTATTTCTTCTTCAGCAGAATCTTTCTATATCAATAAAGAAATGGGCTCTATCACTACTCCTGATGCCTCATGTATAAAATGTGTAGGGGAGAAACCTTGTGAATGTTTAAGAAAATTGGGAATAGAAGAAGTTATTGGAGCGTTAAAATAATTGAATAAATTCATACACCTCACCTTTGAATAAAATAGATTTATCAATACATTTGAGTTGTAGTTACAATCATACAAAAGGGTTTAAAAACTATCAAAAGACCATTTTCATTCAATGAAAGTGTATAACTAAAACCATATTACCCTTTTGATTTTTTTATTTTTTATTAATCTATTTTTTTCAAGATGAAAATTTTAAAGCTAATGCTATTCATCACAATTTTATATTGTGGTCAGGCCAATCTATTTGCACAATCTTCAACACTTCGAGGTGGTATCAAGGGTGGAATTAACTCTACCAAAATCGGAGGCGATGCTTCAGGTTTAAAACCTAAAGTAGGATTTCAAATTGGCGGGTTTATGAAATACAGTATTTCAGACTATGTAGCCCTACAGCCAGAAGTCATGTTCTCTATGCAAGGTGCAAAATCAATAAAAGGAGATATCTCACTTCATTACAATTATGTCAATATTCCTCTGATTGCAAAAGTGTATCCTGACGGTAAAGGTTTTAACATTCAGGCTGGACCACAACTAGGTCTTTTAGCTTCTGCCAATGTAAAAGGTGGTGATGAAAAACAAGACGTTTCTGATCAATTAAACGGTACCGACTTCGCATTTGCTGTGGGGTTAGGTCATGATTTTAATAGGTTGACCATCGACTTAAGGTATAATATTGGAATCTCATCTACATCAGATCAAGGTTCATATCCAAACAATGTTCTACAATTGGGCGTAGGTATTTTCCTATAACCAATACAACTCTCTCAAAATAAGCATTTGAGAGAGTTGCTTCATTTCATCAATCTATTTTTCAAAGCTTTCATCACCTTCATTATCAACTACTTGAATGTATATAAAATAGAGTTAGTGTGTATTAGTTGAATGATTTCAATCATTCAATCTTTGATTACGATAGATTTATTAATAATTTCGACCTGTTATTATAATCACATCAAAAGGATGTGACGACTAAGACGATTAAGCAAACTGTCATTTTCTCATCAAGAAAATGATCAACACTAAAATCATATCATCCTTTTTGATTTTTTAAATTTTCAAACAATCTATTTATTTAAAGTATGAAAGCTTTAAAAACGTTACTGTTAATTACAATTTTATATTGTACTCAAGCTAATCTTTTTGCTCAATCTCAAGATACTCAAGGAGGTTTCAAAGCAGGATTTAACTCTTCAACAATTGGTGGAGATTCAGAAGGTGTCAAATCAAAACTTGGATTTCATATTGGTGCATTCCTAAAACTAAGAGCCTCAAATTATGTATACATTCAACCTGAAGCAATATTCTCTATGCAAGGAGCAAATGCATCTGAAGGCGATATGAAAATCAACTATAATTATGTGAATTTTCCATTATTAGTTAAAATATACCCAACAGGTGAAAAGTTAAGTTTGCTTGTAGGTCCACAAATTGGTTTTTTAGTATCTGCTAAAGCCAAAATTAATGGTGAAAAAGTTGATTTATCTAATGAATTAAAGCGTAGTGACTATGCCCTTGCTTTTGGAGTAGGTTATGATTTCAACCGTATCTATTTAGACTTGAGGTATAACGCTGGGTTATCTAATACACCACGAAATTCTGATGAAGGCTCTTTTCCTAACAATGTTATTCAATTAGGCGTAGGGATTTTCCTATAACCAATACAACTCTCTCAAATGCTTATTTTGAGAGAGTTACTTCACTTCATCAATCTATTTTTCAAAGATTTTATTATCTTCATTCTCAATTACTTGAATGTATATAGAATAGAGTTAGTATGTATTAGTTGAATGATTTCACTCATTCAACCTTTGATTTCGATAGATTTATTAATACTTTCGATCTGTGATTATAATCACTCAAAAGGATGTGACGACTAAAACATTAAGCAAACTATCATTTTCTATTCAAGAATATGATCAATACTAAAATCATATCATCCTTTTTGATTTTTTCTATTTATCAAACAAACTATTAATTAAAGTATGAAAGCTTTAAAAATGTTACTCTTCGTCACAATGTTATATTGTGGCCATGCCAATCTATTTGCTCAATCAAACGAAGTCAAAGGCGGTGTAAAAGGTGGTCTCAACATTTCTAATATTGGTGGAGATTCAGAAGGAACCAAATCAAAAATGGGTATTTATGTGGGTGGCTTTGTTCAATTCAGAGCATCCAATTCCCTTTGCATTCAACCGGAATTAGTATACTCAATGCAAGGTGCTAGTTTAGGAGATGGTATAAAAGTAAAGTACAATTACATTAACGTTCCTGTCATCTTTAAATTATACCCTGAGTCTCAAGGGTTCAACTTTCAAGCTGGCCCACAATTAGGAATTTTAGGAGGTGCTAAAGCTACAAATGGTAGTGATAGTATAGATATTTCAGATCAAGTTGAAGGCATTGACTTCGCTTTAGCAGTCGGTCTTGGTTATGACTTTAATGGTATGACACTAGACGCAAGATATAACATTGGTCTCACGTCTACATCAGATGCAGGTTCATATCCAAACAACGTATTCCAATTAGGATTGGGAGTGTATTTCTAAAAAGCACTTATCCAATACGAACTTAAAGAACACCCTCAAAGTTATTTGAGGGTGTTTATATTTTCAGCGTAAAACATGTTTTATTACCCTCTGATTCTACCTTCAAATTTCCCTTATGTACTCTAGCTATCTGTTTACATAAAGCTAAACCTATTCCGTTTCCTGTATTTTTTGTGGTGAAGAAAGGCACAAAAATATGTTTCAATTCTTCTTCAGGAATCATTGGACCATTGTTGATAATGTGAATAACTAACTGTTCCTTCTTTTCAAATTCAATGGTCAACTTAGAGTTATTCACATTCGTCATTGCCTCAATTGCATTTTTAATGATATTATGAACACATTGGTGAATTAATGTTGGATCAAAATAATGATAGATTTCAGAGTTATTCACATTAATCATCTCAGTGTGAATATTGTATTTGTGAATAACTTCATCAAAGCTATTCAACTCTTCTTGAATAAAGTTATCAACATTTACTTCCTTCATTTTAGGTGTTGGTAACTTTGATATAGAACGGTAGATGTTGATAAAATTCATCAGGCCTTCTGCTTGACTATTGATGACTTTTAAACTCTTCACATTAGTGTTGATAACTTTTTGGTTTAGATTTTCAAAAGATACAGGTTCGTGTTCTTCATCTGTCATTGTCATCAACATGCTATCCGAAAGAGAGATAATCGGTGTCATACCATTCATAATTTCATGTGTCAAAACACGGATTAATTTACTGTAGGAGAGGTGCTCTTTTTCTTCTAATTCATTGGAGATATCCTGTAATGTCAATAAAAAAACGGTTTGATCTTCTCTTACTAACTGTCTCGCTTTCAGTACTAAATTAGAATTTTCAAGCTCCAGAGTATTTTGATTGAAGGATTTTTCTATGAGTTCTTTTGTAAGAAACGTTTTAGTAAAAAGTTGATTTGTGTGAGTGAAAATAGAGAGGTTTATTTTGTCTTTGAAGGAAGAGTTAACATGTAGTACATGTCCATTTTCATCATAAGTACAGATACCAACATCTTGATTTTCTATGATCCAATCTAAGTATTTTTCCTGTCGGATGCTGTCTTTCTTAATTTTTGAAAAGGAGTGTTGAATCTTTTCCAATCGGTATTGATAGGTACCATTGAACTGTTGGTAATTCTTAGAATTCAAAAAACTTAAATCTTCATTACCTATCGCCTCTACGATCAGAATACTGTGATTTAATGCGTTTTTTAAAATCATAAGTTGATAACTTATCAATCCTGCGGTCATCAAAACAAAAGTTATCAACATATAGGGGTGGTGTTGATAATGCACAATCAATCCTCCAAGAATAATCAACAAGAGTAAAGTGATGAGGATTTTTATGTAGAAAATCTTTTTCATGAGCTAGAAGTATTATCCTCAATTTCAAGTTTAATTTGCTCAAGTTTCTTCCGGTATTTTATTAAATTCTTTCTAATTTCAATACATCTTTCTTCTGTAAACTCTTCTTCTTGTCCAGAGAAATGACTGATTAAAACTTTTTGACCTTCTCTAGCCTCTTCAGTTACATGAGCAAATAAGTTTCTAACAGATATTATTTCTCTGTTATAATTATTAAAAAATTGCTCACCTTTTTTGCCAGTAATTTTAAGATATTGATTAATTGATTTTGCTTTATGAAATGATGTGAACAACCTTGCGTCTGAAATTTTTTCAATAAAAGGTTTTTTATCCTCTTTTAAAGATTGTATTTTTTCAAAAGTAGAAGATACTTGATCTGTAAGATATTCTTCCATTTTGCTACTATGTTCTTCATTATTTAGGAGTAAAGCAGTTATATCAAGCATTATTTTATCAAGATCACTAGTTTCAGCCATTATTAAGCCTCTCATAGTATTAACAGCTTGAATCTTTCTTAAAGTTAAACTAACAACTTGTTCAAATTTTAAGTTAATATCTGCTCTATCTGAGCTATAAACACCTTCTAAAGTATGTTTTCGCATTCCATCTCTAACACTTTCTACAGCACTTGAATAAAATATGACTTCTGTTAAAATTTCCCTATCTCTAATATTTTGAATAACGTCATCCCCGTGTTCACTTCCAGATAGATTAAAATCAACTAACATTAAATCAAAACTAGAAATATCCTCGTCAGTTAAACCTTGAACTTCCTCAAAGCTATTACACCTTCTAACATTTAAAATAAAACCTAAATCATCAATATAATCATCTAAGAGTTCCTTTGTTGTTTCAAACCATGAATCGTCATCTTCAATCCAAAGTAAATTATAGTTTATTCTCATTTGCTAAGTTTAATAATTAATTCAAATCCATCTTTGTATAATGGATTGTAATCAACAGTACCTTTTAAATCGTTTTCAATAATTCTTTTGACATGATTTAAGCCTAAGCCTGCACCACGTGTTGTTGTTATTCCTTCTTCAAAAATTTGATCATAATCTTTTATAGAAGCCGATAAAGGGCTACCTATATCTCTTATCTTTATGATCAGTTGCTCACCTTTTAAACTAAATTCAATAATTGCTTTCTTGGAATTCTTTTTCCTTGAATTACTAAGTATGTTGTCTATTGCAGTTGTAAGTTCTATAGGCTTGAACCTTTTTATAAATTTAAGTTGAGTATTCATTAGTTGAATATCAATATTATAAAGTTTTGAATAAATATTATTCATATAATCAACGATAAACTTTACAATATCTTCTTCAGTGTCAACTGTTGCTTTAAGAAAATTTGATTTCGTAGTAAACCTAGTTACTGAAGCAATCTTTTCATTTGTTAAACTAATACCTTGAATAAATTCGATTAACTGCTGTTTATCTATCTCTTTACCTTTATCAAGTTTTCGTTTTAGAACTAAGATTTTCTTTGAAATATCGTCTGAATAAACACCTATTATGTGATTGAAATCTCTTAGATCTTTGTAACTAATACTTTCTGATGCTGAATACCTTGATATCTGTTGTGATTGCTTTTCAGCTACCTTCTCTACTTTTTTTCTTTCTTCTTCCTCTGTTTTTGCCTTTTCTAATGCTTTCTGTTTATCAAGTTCTGCTTGTAGTCTCTCTTTTTCTTTTTTCTCTTTTGCTAATTCAGCTTCAAGTCTTTTTTGTTGCTCTTTTTCTGCTTTTTGTTCTGCTTGTTCTTTTTCCTTTTCTACTTTAATTCTTTTCTTTCTTTCTTTTTCTTCTCCCTTTTCCGCTTTCTCTTTCTCTTTCTTTAATTCTTGAAACTGTTCTTCTGTACTTAGTATTTTTTGTTGTAGATCTGTATCACCTGTCGATTCTGCAATTTTTAATAAATCAGGAATAAAACGTGATTGATAATCATCTAGCTTATCTTTTACATCTTTAATAAAATCCTTATTATAATCTACTATAGTTATTTTTTTATTAGTAGCTAAGCTCTTAATGATTTTAATAAAATCTATTTGACTACCAATATTTGAAGTGGCATTTTCAAGGTGATCAGAAAATTTATCTTGATCAATCAAATCATCTCGATATTTTTGAGCAACTTCTTTTGCTTCCTCATTATTTCCAAAGTAATTATTTTTCTTAAAGCCTTCTCCCCATAGTACTCCTACCACGTATCTCTCTAACCTTTTTAAAGCTACCTCTTTAAAAGCCTCCATCATTTGATAATAACCAAGTGTCTCTACCAAACCTCCATCTCTACTTGATACCTCTTTGAATTCATCATAATTCTCTGAAATAATATCAACTCGACCAAATACATCTCTTGTTCCTAAAAAACGATTGTATCCTTGCTGTTTTCTTTGATCTAAACCCCAACTATCATTACCTAATTCTCCATAGGGTTGTACCCTAAAACCATTTTTAAATAAAAATACAGAACCAAAATTAACAAGTTCTACTCCCATGTTTTTTGTAAAGCTAGTTCTTGCATTCTGATTGAGAAAAAATAAATCAATCTGAGCATTATCAAGAAGAGAATATTTATTCTCTTCCTGTAAATGATAAATTAAAGTTCCTCTATCAATTATTTTAGTTTCAATTAAACTCTTAGTAAGAGTTACTTCAATTTGAGTCGTCTTCAAATTTAAAATTTCAAGAATTGAATTTTTAACGGCTCCGTTGACTCTTTCTCTCTCAAGTTTAACGTATTCTCCAAGAAGATTCTTTTCAAAATCCTCATGTTTATATCTTTCTGAGATAATATTAATTTCAAAATCCTCCGTTTCAGAAAATGGGTTAATTAATTTCTCAAGTGACTTTTTTAATTTAATAATTAAATCTTTATCCCATTGAGACCTTAAATTAGATATTACTAAAATAGTTCCACTGGAACTATTAGCAGGGAACTTATATTCAGTTTTTGGATCTTGATAATAGTCTACTTTAATACTTTCAAATTCAGCTTCTTGGTCTTTCTCAAATTTTGTCCAATCAATATCTATTTTCTCAAGATGATTAGATTTTTCACCTTTGGTAACAATAGACAGGTTTTTACCTAAACGGTCACTTGAAAATCGTCCAACTCCTTTTGCTCCAGCGTAATGTCTTCTTTTCTGGATTATATCTCTGTATGATGAATTCTTAACTTCATCATCATTATCGTCCTTCTTTTTTTTCTTCTCTGAATAGGCTAAAAATAACCATTTATCCTTTAACTCTTCAAATGACATCCCTTTGCCATTATCAGCTATTATGATTTCATTTTCATTGAAAGTGATATCAACGTTTTTAGCATAAGCATCATACGAGTTTTTAACTAACTCAAAAATTGCAATAAAATCATCTGTGATGAGATCTTTACCTAAAATATCTTTTAAGCTCGAACTAATTTTGAATTCTAATTCTTCAGCCATCTGTTAGTATTTGATTTATAATAATTCCCGCTTGTTCACCAAAAAGAGGGGGAATTGCATTTCCTATTTGTGAATATCGAGGTACTTCTTTTGTTCTTAATTTTCCTCCTGTTGTATACTTCCCTTTAAATTGATAAGAATCCGGAAAAGATTGAATTCTTGCATATTCTCTTACCGTCATGATCCTTGGTTCACAATAATGAATATAGTCATCAGGAAGCGTAGTAATAGTAGGTGTTGGTTGATCTGCTTTTAAAATTTTAGTACTACTTTTTTTCAAGTTGAAGCGTTCTCTATATTGAGCAGATGTCAATTGTTCAGCCAAAGCAACTTTAAATCTATTCTCTACAGTCTTAGTATGATTAGCAAATCTGTGACTATCTACACTATCACTAACTCTTACTCCCTTTCTAAGAAATTTCTGATAAGAGGTTTCTTTTTGATTATATACACCTGCTTTAAAATTTGGAGTATCAGCATCTACTGTACCGTTAGACTTCAATAAATCTGATATCGCACTTTCCAAAGTTGTATTTAGCTCTAATCCTTTATTGACGAGAAATTTATTTCTATTTTTCTTAATTCTCTCAAAAAATGTCTGACTTGATAAATGATCATTTTCTTGAATATAATCATTTAAAATTCCTACTAATATATACCTTGTTCTTTTTTGAGGTACTCCATACTCAGAGAAATCAATAAGTTTCCCATCAACAGTATATCCTAAATTTTGTAGCTTATCTACTACAAGTTTTGAGTAAGCAACACCTCTTTTATCATTCTTCTTGAAACCTTTCGTAAAACCTCTTACGTTCTCAAAAAAAATTATTTTTGGGCGTACTAAATCGATAAAATCAATATATGAATTGACAAGATTATTTCTAGCATCTTTTTCAACTCTTCTACCTGCCATTGAAAAACCTTGACATGGTGGACCACCTGCTACTAAATCAACTTTTCCTCTTAAATCAATAAGGTTATTCGTATAAGTCGAAATAATATCATTAATATCATGGTTTTGTACTGGTAGCCATTTTGGCCAATTAAAATGCTTTGTTTTTGAAATTAAGTTATGATGAAGTGTACTAAAAGCATCAATACTCTTTTCTACCGCAAACAAACCTTTCCAACCAGCATTATGTAATCCTAAAGATAAGCCACCACAACCAGCAAATAAATCTATATATGTATTTTGTTTATTCATATTTTTAAAATGATAAGCTATTGTTACTTATCGCTTTACAAAAATATTAGTGAAATATCAAATAACCATATTAAAGTTATTCTATTATTAGTAAATAATGAATTATTTGTATTTCTACGATCCCAATTTTTTCAACTTATTATAAAGTGTCTGACGGGTTACTCCCAATTCGTCCGCTGCCGCACTAATATTTTGAGGATGCTTCTTTAATGCTTTTTTGATCAGCACCTCTTCTGTTTGTGCTAGGTTTAAAGTTTTTACTTCAGAGTTTTCTGAGGCAGAAGTAACAATTAAGTCGGGAGTAATATCATTTCCATCCACCAAAATCACTGCTCTTTCTATGGTGTGTTGTAATTCACGAATGTTACCCGGCCAATGATAACTCATCAATTTTTCTTTTGCTGAAGCGGTAAATTCTAAAGTTCCTTTATCGTATTTCTGAGCCAATAGATCTTTAAAATGATTGGCCAATAAAATCACATCATCCCCTCGGTCTCTTAAGGCGGGAACTTCTATCTGAATAGTATTTAATCTATACAGTAAATCCTGGCGGAACTCTTCGTCTTCCACCATTTTGAAGAGATTTTTGTTGGTCGCAGAAATTAATCGGATATCAATCGGGATCACTTTATTACCTCCCACCTTTGTGATTTGACGATTTTGCAATGCTGCTAGTAATTTTGCTTGAAGGGAAAAAGATAGGTTTCCGATTTCATCCAAGAACAGCGAACCTTTATTGGCTAACTCAAACTTACCGATTCTATCCTGATGGGCATCGGTAAAGGCTCCTTTTACGTGACCAAACAATTCACTTTCAAATAGCGTTTCCGAAACAGCTCCCATATCTACTTCCACTAGTTGTTCTTGGTTTCTTTTAGAATAGTGATGCAGTGCTTTCGCCACTAACTCTTTTCCAGTGCCATTTTCACCAGTGATCAAAATGTTGGTATCTGTTTTCCCTACTTTTGCGATTAGGGAAAGCATATTTTTTACCACAGCTGATTCTCCTATAATTTCTGGGAATGTATTTTCTTCCTTTCTTAAAGCTTTTGCTTTCGTTTTTAGCTGTTGAATTTCTCCTTTGGATTCACTCAGTTGTAATGCAGATTGTACTGTAGCTAGTAGTTTTCGATTGTCCCAAGGTTTTAAAATAAAGTCTGATGCTCCAATTTTCAGCGTTTCCACCGCCAATTCCACATGACCATAAGCCGTCATCATCACCACCGAAATATTGGGGTAAGTCTCCTTTATTTTCTTCAACCAACGTACTCCTTCTGCTCCAGTATTTAACCCCGGAGAAAAATTCATATCCAACAAAACCACATGAAAATCTTCTACAGCTAAAGTTTTCATAATCTGTAATGGATCTTCCAAACTTTTGATTGTATCAAAATAAGGCTCCAACACGATCTCAAGTGTTGCATGAATGGAAGGGTTGTCGTCAATAATTAAAAGGTTTCCCATGTGGTGTTTGTTTTTGCTTTTTGAATAACCTAAAGTTCGTGATAGTTTTTGGGAGAATTGCTGTATGTGTCAAAAATTTTTACACTATAGATTTCAAATCATTATTGCTTCACAATACCAAACTAAGTGCTCGATTTCTTTACACTTCGGTGTATGATAATTTTACAGTCTTGACACTTCAAAAAAATACAATGCTCTACTATTGAAACACTTACCAAAAGTTGTTCAATTTTGGGTAGATAAAAAGAGAGTTATGATTCAAAATCATGATAAAATAACTCCTTTAGCAAACGCTTCAAAATTTACATTTATAACAAAACTTAGAGAGACAGGTAACTTACTTGTCTCTCTTTTTTTTACTATTAGCTCAAATAAAAAAGGTGAACTCAATTATTGAATTCACCTTCTAACCATCTATAATATTGTATTTTTAATCATTATAATAATAATGAATTTGTGAAGTAGCATCCTTTGAAAGGTTAGTTTCTCCAGGATTATTTTGGGTCACGAAAGCATTATTTGTCAACTTTCCTTCAATAAACTGCGTATCTCCCCAATTATTAAAATTAGAATTATCTAAATTTAACCTGAGAGTATCACAAGCTAAGTGAAAGTTAAAATTAGAATTATTTGTTCCTGAAATTTCAAGATTAGATAATCCTTTTGCAACTCTATTACGCATATAACCTTCACTTCCATCGAGTTCTAACTTCAAAGAAGATCCCTTAAACTTATTAAATCCAATTTCAGAAGATTTTGCTATTACATTAACCTCTTCTAGAGGTAGGTTCAACTGTAAACTTTCCATTCCTTTTGCCATCTCTTTTGGTAATTCTGACAACACCAATGTGTCTCCTTTTATTGTGTAAGGAATTTCAACCTGCTCCACCTCTTTTTCCAAATACACTTTAAACTCATAGCTATCGGCAGTAGCAATTGATACATCGTAGTTGGTATGCTGAAGAGAGATATAAGAATAAGCTGGTACCTTCTGCGTAAAACTATTTTCATTTTTTTCTGGCTTTCCTCTTGCCACTGAAACCAGAGCTCCAGTAATGATAAAAAGCGTTACGCTACTTAAAAGAGAGATTAAATATATATTACTTTTCTTCATGGTATAAGTCTTTTAGATAGTTTTGAAGTTCATCAAATGAGATTTCCAATTTGTTGGCCTGTTCCACTGTTTCAGGCAAAACTTCATTTAGAAATTCTTCTTTTCTGTCATTGATAATTGTTTCTTTGGCACCTTGGCTTACAAAATATCCTTTACCTCTTTGAGTATAAATGATCCCTTCTTGTTGTAATACCGCATAAGCCTTAATTGTAGTATTTGGGTTGACTCCTACAATACCTGCTAACTCACGAGTGGAAGGAATTTTTCCTTCTTCAGTGTATTCTCCTTCCATGATTTTATCTTTTACATCATCACCAATTTGGGTGAAAATGCTTTTAGTATTTTTAAATTCCATCTTACAACTCTTTTTCTTTCAACTTCAAATACGCACTATATACAAATACAACATTTGCTACAATCATTGAGAATAAAACAAAATTGATGGCAGCATCACCAGATGAAAAGAAGAACAGGGGATACTCATTGGAAACATAATCAGCGACTCCCATTTTATTGAAGATCAAGTATACTAATAGGCCATGATAAATAAAGAAGACTGCTACAAAAAGAATATTCTGGATCAGTGGCCATTTAGTGAAAATTGAATTTCCAGTAAATAAAACATTCATCATACTCCAAGGAAGAAGAAATAGGATCACCATACCTACTTGCCTTGTGTAAAGTTGTGCCTCTGTTGCACCTGATAGGGCTTCTTCAGTCATCTCTGTAAGAAATGTAAGTCCAGTATATCCAATTTCGCTATTCAATAATTGATGTACTTCACCTTCAATCATATAAGCAAAAAGGATCAAAGTTGGAACGACAAATACACCTAACAGTACTGTTGATAAATACTCAAATAATAATTTTTCAAAGTGAGAAACGGGAAAAGTTAAAAAGGTGATGAGCTTCTTTTGAGATCTAAACGAAAGAAATGATCGATTTACAACACCTGTAGCAATCACTGCATACGAGAAAAAGAACAATCCTCTTAAATCATTATTTGTAATAGGAGTATCGTTTGATGCTCTAATGAGATAAAGCACCACAATAATAAATGAAACGACCGCACCAATGCTATAGTAAAAAAGGTATTTCTGATTGGTGAACTCCAAAGCTAGATATTGTCTAAAACGCTGAGCATTAAATAGATTATTCATATTAGATAAATTTTTTGTAGTCATTGATTAAAGCATTGAAGAAAAGCTCAAGGTCTACTTGAGTGTCATCTTGATCTTGTTTTGGAGCAATCGTTTTGTAACCACCCAAAATCGGTTCAGCATAAAGCGTCTCGGCTACTATAAGCTGTTGAACTTTCAAGAAATCATACTTTTGAGTCAAATCGAAAATAGACTCATTGTAAATCACGCCACCATTATCCAATACAATCAAATGATCGATAATCGTATCAATATCTTTGACTTGATGTGTGGAAATCATGATCAACTGATCTTCTTCAAAATTCCCTGCCATGATTTTTCTGAAAATCGCTTTAGACGGAATATCTAAACCATTGGTAGGTTCATCCATGAGGATCAACTCTGCTTTTGTTGCCAATGCAAAAGCAATAATGACTTTCTTCTTTTGACCGTAAGACAATCTTTTTAGGTTTAGATTGTCTTTCAATTCAAACTTATCCAATAACTCGACAATCATTCTTTGATCAAATCGAGGATAAAAAGGGGAAGTATTCTTTACGAATTCTTTAATAGTAACAGGAGGAAGTTCAAATTCTTCAGGGACTAAGAATAATTTAGAAAGGAATGAAGGTTGTCTTTGGAATGGGGTTTCATTCAATACATTTATACTACCGCCTTTTGGATGAATTAATCCACTCATTAATTTGAAAAAGGTACTTTTACCTGCTCCATTTTTCCCAAGTAGACCAACTATTTTTCCTGGGTCCAATTCCAGATTAAGTTGATCAATGATAGTTGCTTTTTTTGAATAACTAAATTGAAGATTATTAATTGACACCATATTATTTATAGTTATTTTTTAAGTGCACCACCTATATAGTGCACTGTAAAGGTGTGTCATTTTTTTAGAATCTCCAAATTTTTTTGAAAAGAAATTGAATTGGGATTTAAGCAATCTGGTATAAATCTGTAAAAACCTTTTACAAAACACTGTAAAAAAAATTGACAGTTTGAAAAACTGGCACAAACATAAACAACTTAATATCAATTACTTAAACAAAGTAGTTCACTTTTTCTATTCTGTTTGGCATACTTAAAAACATAAAACAGATGAAAAATTTAATTCTAAAACTTATTACCGTAATCGGTCTACTAGTGTCAACTGTTGCAAATGCAAACACTGCAACATCTTCTATCTCTGGCGAAGTATTGGATCAGCAAACTAATCAAGCAATCGCTTATGTAACTGTAGCATTGCTTGACACTGAAAACAAAATTGTAGGTGGTGGTATTTCTGATGAGAATGGAAAATTCAAAATCAAAAACGTAAACTACGGAACGTATACTATCGAGGTTCAATCTATCGGTTATGAGAAAATCCATCAATCGATCAACGTTAATAAAAGAGCAATGAACTTACCTTCTTTCTATATGTTGACAAGTGCTGAGGAATTGGAAGAAGTAGTGGTTCAAGGTCAACGATTAAACATTGAAAGAGGCATCGATAAAAATGTTATCAATGTCACGGATGGGATGATTGCCGATGGTAATTCGGTATCTGAAGTGCTGAATACTGTTCCTGAAATCAGTGTAGGATCGAATGGACAAATCAGCTTAAGAGGAGAATCAAATGTAAGAATCCTAATTGATGGAAAACCTTCACAAATGAGTGCTGAACAAGTTTTACAAGCACTTCCTGCAAGTTCTATTGAAAAAATTGAAGTGATCACTAACCCTTCTGCTAAGTATGATCCTGATGGTCTTTCGGGTATTATCAATGTGATTACAAAGAAAGAGAGAATGCAAGGATTAAATGGTAATCTTAGTTTGAATGCTGGATCTAGAGAGAAATATGATGGGTATTTAGGATTAAACTACCGTCATAAAAAGTTCAACTTCTTTGCTCAAGGTACTTACTATGATAATAGAATGGAAGAAGAAACTACTCGTGATTTAGCTTACAAAAATCCTGAAACACCTTCTCTTTCACAAAGTGGAAATCTTATCAAAAATACATTCTTCGGTAACTATAAAGTTGGGTTTGATTACTTCCTAGATTCTACCAATACGATTACTTTCTATTATGAAGGTTCTAGATATCAACGTAAAGAAAATTTCAACTACAGTAACCGCTATTTCCTTGATGAAGAAGAGGTCAATACTATTTCAGAAAGAGGTTTAAAAGATGCACTTTCTTCTCAAAATGCATTTAGCTTGAATCACCGCAAAGACTTCAAAAAAGGTGCTTTGGAAACGGATCTGTTCTATGGTAATGCTGATGTAGATATGAATGCGGCCTTTAACATGGGAGATGAAATGGTCTCTGAAAACGTCTCGAGATTGTATGGTCAATTTGGGATTCTGAAATTGGATTACAATCATCAAATCGATGATAAGTCTTCATTCGAAATAGGGTATAAAGGAGAATTGTTCGACTTGGATACTGATCAAAGTAATAAAAGTCAAGAAAGTGATATCAATTACAACTACCACTACTTGATGAATGTTCAGTCTATCTACGCTTCTTATCAAAGAGCTTTAGGGGAGAAATTTACATTAAAAGCAGGTTTAAGAGGTGAAAGTGCAACCATTGATGGTACATTACTTCAAGATCAAGAGCGTGAGAAATTCAATATAGACTACACAAGCTTGTTCCCTTCAGTGCACTTAGTTTACCAAATTAATGATCAGAATAGATTAGGTTTAAGCTACAGTAGAAGAATTAACCGTCCGAATATTTTATCAATGATTCCAGTGGAAAACAGATACAACTCTACTTATGTAGAAGTCGGTAACCCTGATCTTCAACCTTCATATACGAACTCATTCAGCTTGGATCATAACTACAACAAAAATAAGTTCGGTTTGAATACAAGTGTGTATGTAAGACATAGTACGAACATCATGAGAACGGTATTAAACTATGATGAGGAAAGAGATTTGAACATCGCTAAGACAGTCAACTTAGGATCCTCGTTTACTGGTGGTGCTTCCGTTTCTGCCAACTATGCCATCACGGATTGGTGGTCTGTAGATATGAATGTCAATATGTATTACTTGGAGATCTCTGATGAGGATGAAAATCACACCATTCCTGAAGAAGCTAATCCATTTAACGTTTCTGCAAAATTGAATACCAATTTGACATTACCTCACGGTATTGCGATGTCCATCAACGCTCGTTACACTGGAGAACGATACGATGCTCAACAAATTGTAGATCCAAATTATGGTTTGAATATGGCCGTAAGAAAATCAGTATTGAAAAATAAAGGAAGAATAACATTGAAGGTAGACAACATCATCAACAGCGGTTATTCTAGCACAAACTATAATAAAGACTTCGTTGAAAACTCTTTCTACCTACAAGAAACACCAATCTATAGAGCTTCTTTCTCTTATATGTTTGGTGGACAGTTCAAGGGTAGAAAAAATAGAAAATTGCATTCATCTGGAAGTATGTAAAAAAACATTTTTTGCTTTTTAAGTATACTAATGGGTTCAAGTCTGAAAGGGCTTGAACCTGTTTTTTTTTGATATAAATTTTAATATAATACCTGTTTTGTAATCCATAAAATATCGCAAGTGTTAAGGCGAAAGCCGTCACTTGTGATTAAAAATTGGCGAAGTCTCCCGACTTCGAAATGAAAAAAAATACATGTTTCGAAGTCGGGAGACTTCGCCAATAGACAGTTCCAAGTGACGCTAGCGCTTAACACTTGAAACATGGAGTAAGCCATTGGTGACAACCTCCTTCCCCTAGCGCAAATGTTAAGCGATAGCGACATTTGTGCTTGAGAGATCAAAGGAAGTCTCCCGACTTCTAACCAAATAAAGCTTATGGTACGTGAGCCACAAGGCATTGTGGCTCTACAGAGTGGTATCATTTCAATTGAGTGTTTCCTTGTCAAAACATTTTACATCAGGCTGTATAAATATTTTACACTCTAATAATAAAAAATTATCACAAAAACCTAATTATCAATCACTTAAATAATTTAGTCTGTTTTTTCGATACTAATTGGTATACTCTAAAAGACAATTAGCATGAAAAAATTGATCTACATATATCTCCTCCTAATTATCCCTTTATCTGTAAAGGCCAATGATTCATTGACACTCAAAGAATGCATACAATACGCTATTGAAAATAACCTATCGATCTATCAAGAAGCCTTAAAAGTCAATCAAGCTTCATTAGGTGTAAAGCAAGCGAAATGGCAATATGCTCCTTCTATTGGTGGTAGTATTAATGGTACTTTCAATGCTGGTCGATCAATTGATCCCAGAACAAATGCTTATATCGATCATCAATTTTTTAATAATACTTCTGACTTGAGTTTGAACTGGACTTTGTTTCAGGGATTTAAAAAGAAATATCAATTGAAGTTTGAGGAATACCAACTTCAGGCGTCTCAATACCAAATGCAGAATACGAAAGAGCAGTTAGTGTTTGAGGTAGTTCAAGCTTTTTATGATGTAGAATACAACTTTGAATTATTGGAAATCACGAAAGCTCAAATTAAACTCTCTGAAAAGATTGTGGATAGGGCAGTTTCTCAACAAGAATTGGGTTTGAAAGCTTCTGCAGATGTCGCAGAAATGAGAGCTCAATTGGAGAAAGAAAGATTATTGTCTTTACAGGCTCAAAATAAAATGATGGAAGCAAAAGCTAGATTGGTCAATATCATGAACTACAATGCTCCATTAAATACTTTGTCTCTTCAATTCGAACAACCTTCTATTTTGGCTAAAGATTTTGGAACAGAGGAATCCATCTATACTACTTTCTTTAATCATTCAGCATTACTGAAAACACATTTCTTGACGCTTCAAAGCAGTCTTCAGAATCTTAAAAGTGAGAAAGCAAGTTACCTTCCTGAACTCGGTTTATATGCTTCTATCAACACTGGATATTTTGAAACCAATATTGATGAAAGTGGTAAAGTGATTCCTTTTAGAAGTCAATGGCAAAACAATATGAATCAGATGGTAGGTGTACGTTTATACATTCCTATTTTTCATCAAAATACCCAACGTTTAGCAGTGCAAAGAGCGAAAATTCAAGTCGCTGAATCAGATGCTTTATTAAAACAACAACAGCAAGAATTGAGAAGAACTGTTGGAAATGATTACAGAGAATGGAAAGCATTTCAAAAGGAAATAGAGCAAGGGAAAAAAGTGATTGAAGCCAATGATATGGCGTATGAAATAGCACTTCAAAAATATGAAGAAGGCCTGATCGACATTGTCACTTTACTTACTGTTAAACAGAAGCTGGGACAGGCGGAAGTCGACCTTCTGCTTTCTGAATTGAACTACTTATTGAAAGAAAAGTTACTGATGTTTTATCAAGGCAATCAATTCTGGATTTGAATACAGTTTTACTAGAAGTCAGAGACTTCTAAAGATCTTCAAAGCACAAGAGACGCTATCGCTTAACTCTTGCGCTAGAGAAGTGAGGTGCTACCACTGGCGCGAATGTTAAGCGTTAGCGTCATTCGTGCCCTACAGATCATCAGAAATCTCCTGATTTCTAAAACACTTTTCATTAAAAAAAGACACTTATGGACACTATTATAAAAAAGAAGAAATCTACCTTCCATCAATATATCGGATACATTTCAACAGGCATTTTTATCCTTACAATTATCCTCTATGGAATCAGTGCATTTAATGCTCCTTCTGAAATCAGTATTTCAAAAAATAAGCTTCAAATCGCTGAAGTAACGAATGGATTATTTCATGACTATATCAATATCAAAGGGAAAATTCAACCACACCAAACCATTTATTTGGATGCTGTAGAAAGAGGTAGAGTAAAAGAAATTGTAGCTCAAGAGGGGAGTTTTATCAATGAGGGAGACATCATTATAGCGTTAGAAAATAATGAGCTTTACCAACAGATTTTGAATAGTGAGGTAGCATTGGCAGAAAAGGAAAATTACCTCAGAAATACGAAAATCAACTTTAGAAATGATCTGATTCAATCTCAGAAAAATCTAGTGGAAAGTGAATATCAACTGAAACGAACAGAAAGAAATTACAAGCAACAAGAACGTCTTCTAGAAAAAGGATTAGTAGCAGAAGAGGAATATATCAAAGCCAAAGAAGATTTTCTATTCCAGAAGGAAATGCTCAAAATCAATAAAATGAAAGCTGAAAATGACAAGCTTTTACAGGAAACAACCATGCAGACTTTAGAAGAAGATCTTGTGAAAATGAGAGCAACTTTAGAGTTGGTTCAAAGTAGATTGGAACACCTTGAAATCAAGGCTCCATCATCGGCTTATTTGGGAAATATCAAAGCAGAAATTGGTCAGTCGATACAACAAGGACAGCACCTAGGAGTGCTTTATGACTTATCAGAAGTGAAAGTGATTGCTGAAATAGATGAACGCTATATCACCAAAGTCAAAAAAGGATTGAAGGCTTCGTATCAATTTCAAAATCAAAATTATGATTTGGTACTCCAAAGAATTTACCCTGAGGTAAAGGAAAGCCTTTTTAAAGTGGAATTGATTTTTGAGAAAGAAAAACCCGAAAATCTTCACTCAGGACAAACAACTAATGCTCGATTAAGTCTTGGAAATCCAAAAGAATCACTTCTTCTCAATAAGGGGAACTTCTATTCTGAAACAGCAGGACAATGGGTGTATGTATTGAGTGAAGATGGTAAAACGGCACAAAAAAGAAAGATCAAAATCGGCGATCAAAACATACATAAATACGAAATACTCGACGGTCTGAAAGCAGGTGAAAAAGTGGTTATCTCTCAGTATAACTTACTAGGTGATTATGATCAGATAGTTTTTGAGTAAAAAAATATAAATTCATCTTATAAATCTTATACAATGATCAAATTAGAAAATGTCAACAAGTACTTTGAAACGGAAGAAGTACAAACTCAAGCTTTAAATAATATCAATCTTGAAGTTCAAGAAGGAGAATTTATTGCCATCATGGGTCCTTCGGGATGCGGTAAATCTACTCTTCTAAATGTTATTGGCTTATTGGAAAGTCCGTCTTCTGGTAATTATAAGCTGGATGGAGAAGAAGTAGCCAACTTCAAAGAGTCACAAAGAACCAACCTTAGAAAAGGGAATATTGGGTTTGTATTTCAAAACTTCCACTTGATCAATCAGCTTACGGTTGCTGAAAATATTGCCCTGCCTTTAGCGTATTTGAATATGAGCAAAAGCGAGCGAAAAAAGAGAATTGAGGAAGTGTTGGACCGTTTGAAAATCAGCCATAGAAGAGGACATTATCCGCAACAGCTTTCGGGTGGTCAACAGCAACGTGTGGGTATTTGCAGAGCGGTAGTTTCCAATCCTAAACTGATTTTAGCCGATGAACCAACAGGTAATTTGGATTCAAAAAATGGCAAAGAAGTGATGGAATTGCTCACCGAACTCAACAAACAAGGAGCGACAATTGTAATGGTAACGCACTCCCAAAGAGATGCAAATTATGCACATAGAGTGATCTCATTGTTGGATGGTGAAATCGTAACGGAGGTAGAAAATGATATTGAGTTGTTCTAATTAAGATAAATAACCATGTATAAGATTTATTTTAATTTAGCGGTTAGAAACCTGATCAAGAACTACCAAAATACCCTTATCAATCTGCTGGGATTGAGTCTTGGGTTGGCAAGTGCTCTGTTTATCTTTTTGTTCTTTCATCTTGAAACGAATTTTGATAATTTCTATAAAGACGACATTTATAGAATTACACATAAAAGGTTTATTTACGGAGATGTTGATCAGACCGCACAAGCGTTTTATCCGGAAGGAGGAACCTTTTTGGAGAAGATTGAAAACATCAATGAGATGTTCTTGATCAGCAATCCTAATCCATCGCCTATTTATATTCTTAATCAACGTTATGCAGATATAAAAATGGCGGTAGGTAGTGCTAATTATTTTTCTTTCTTCGGAATTAAACTCCTCAGAGGTGATGCAGAAAAAGTACTTCTAGCCAACAACAGTGCAGTAATTACAGCATCGATGGCAGAGAAAGTATTTGGCAAGGCTGACCCTATTGGTCAGGAAATAGAATTGTACGGAACGAAGTTATTTATAGAAGGTGTTATTCCCGATCGACCTGTCAATTCCCATTTACAATTTGATGTTTTATTCCCTGAAAAATGGGTTTCTGAACAAAATGGTGCTTATCTGGGATGGAATGGAGGTTGGAACTTTAATGTCTACATCAAATTACTTCATGAAGACCAAAAAGAGGCCACTATTACTGCAATGAATAAGATATTGGATGAAGTATATCCCGATGATGATTTTTCTGTTGAGGCATCACTTCAAACTATCGAATCCATTCACCTCAACAAAGGGCTCAGTTACGATACCGGCAACCCGAGAAGTAATGAAAGTTTATGGATTATCATTGCCGCCGGATGCATTATTCTGTCGTTAGCATTATTGAATTTCGTGGTATTGTATACTGCCCAAAAAGATGAAGAAATCCATTCGCTTACGCTTATGAAAATATACGGTGCCCATCATCGTGACTTATGGATTTCAACTTGCATGGAGGTATTTCTGATGGTGGGTATCGCAATTCTTCTTTCAATTTTCACATTAAATCTAGCATTACCTTTCTTAAATGATCAGCTGGTCACAAGAGTATTTTTAGGCAATTATATTCCATCTATTTTAGGGTTTTATGCCATCATAGGAGTTATATTGACTATGGTCTTAAGCAGTCTTTCTTTGAGAGGTATCAAGAGATCTTCTTTATCCAAAAGCTTGAATGGGCAGACGAGTATTTATGCTTCAAAAGGATGGAGTGAAAAAGCGTTATTGGTCTTTCAATTTTCTACAGTTTTTGTTTTATCATGTGTCGGAATCACGGTTTACCAACAACATTATCATCTTATTCATAAAGATCTTGGTTTCCAACATCAAAATGTATTTACCATTGATCTTTCTACAGTAATGCCTTTAGAAGCACAAAAGAGTTTCAAAGAAAAGATCCTTAAGAAACCTGGCATCGAAACGGTCAGTATGTCTTCTCAAATGATCGGTGTTGGATTGACCCAAAATGGCTATTCGATTGGTGAAAGTGAAAGATCAGAAATCATTAATGCTTTATATGTCAGCAATGACTTTTTAGAATGTTTTGATATTCCTCTGTTAGAAGGTGAGAATCTTCACACCAATAAAACCATCAGCGACCGTCAAATATTGGTCAACGAAGCCTTTAAAAAGTTAGAAGGATGGAATGGATTAGGTACAATAGTACATCGTCACGATAGAGATTATGAAGTAGTAGGCGTAATTCCATCCATCAGTTTTAATTCACTCGCTTACCAAAGTGGCCCATTGGTTATTGGTACCTCAGCGAGGGTAGATGGATGGAATTTTGATTACATCAACATTAAAACTTCTTCTAAAAACCCTTACCAATTGGCGAATGAAATCTTGGACGAATTTCAAAAAGACTATCCTGATGTTCGTGCTTTTATCACCTTCTATAATGATGAGATCGCATACAACTACAATTACATCAAAAGTCAACAACAAGCAAGTTTCTTCTTTGGATGTATAGCCATATTGATTGCCATTTCTGGACTTTGGGGGATCACCAGATTTTCGGTATTAAAACGTACCAAAGAGATGAGTATCCGAAGAGTTAATGGTGCTTCTAGATTAGATATCCTAAAACTATTCAATAGAGATTATTTACAGTGGATATCACTATCGTTCCTTCTTGCCATGCCTATTGCCAATTACTTTGGTAATGATTGGCTGTCTTCCTTCCCAGACCGTATTGGTATTGAATATTTTTCATGGATCATGATGGGGGTAATCGTGGCCATCATATCCATCATTACTATTACAATGATCTGCTGGAAGATTGTGAATATGAATCCATCTGAAATTTTAAGAGATCTATAACGATGTATAAAATATACCTTTCTCTAGCGATTAGAAATCTGATCAAAAATTATCAGAATACGATGATCAATCTTTTGGGATTGAGTCTTGGATTGGCAAGTACATTGTTTGTTTTTCTTTTTTATTTATCAGAAAGCAACTTTGATAATTTCTACAAGGACGACATTTATAGAATGAATTATAAAATGTCTGTATCTGGAGGAAATGCACTTTCAATACCACTCTGTTCATTTCCTCATGGAACTGCTTATCAAGAGCGTATTGATAATGTTGTGGATCATGCAACGGTCTACCATCAACATTTAATTCCATACCTTTCTATTCAGAAGGAAAATATTGAAGGAGTAAAGGCAATTGCAGCTGAAAATAATTATCTCCATTTTTTTGATATTCCATTACTAAAAGGAGACAAAAAAAAGGTATTGAAGGATAAGAATGATATTCTTGTTTCTGAATCATTTTCGAAAAAGTATTTTCATAAAGAGAATCCAATAGGGAAAAGGATAGAATTTAAAAATGATACATTTATCATCAATGGAGTTTTTAAAGATTTGCCTTCCAACAGTCATATACAATATGATATTATTTATTCCATAGAATATCTTCGATCAAGATATAATACTTCTGATTTATGGGAAGGAGCCAATATTTTTAACCTCTATTTGAAGTTCAAACATGATGATAAAATTCCTTCTACATTAGAAAAAATCAACGATTTATTAGTAGAAAAATTCTCCCCTTTTAGAATAACAAATGAAGCATCATTACAACATATTAGTGAAATTCATTTCAATTCAAAAGACCTGAGTCATGATTTCGTCAATACCCGTTCTTATGAGAGTTTTCTGATCGTTATTACTGTAGGTATCATTATTCTTTCGCTAGCACTTTTCAATTTTATAGTCCTTTACAGTGTTCAGAAAGACAATGAAATTACCTCTTTAACTTTAATGAAAATTTTTGGTGCTCATCAAAATGATATCATTAGATCTACTTGCCTGGAAGTAAGTTTGATGATCACGGTAGCAACAGGTGTTTCTTTCATTTTACTTTATTTCATACTCCCTTTTCTCAATGAACAATTAAATGCGGTGGTTCACATCGGTGACTATATTTACTCAATTGTTTTCTTCTATTTAATCATTGGAGCCTCATTGAGTATACTACTCAGCTATCTTTCATTGAGAAGGGTAAACACCGTTTCACTCGCTAAGAGTTTAAGTGGCCAAACTCAACTTTTTTCATCAAAAAATAAAACTGAGAAAGGGTTACTTCTCATACAGTTTCTAATAGTATTTTCTATTGTTTCAATTGGTGTTACCATCTACCAACAATATCAGTATCTATTGATATCAGATTATGGATTTGATTATAATAATACATTGGTCCTAAAACTGAATACTAAGAAACAGATACCTCATCAAAAGTTAGAACTATTGAAAGAGGATATTAATAAGATCAATGGAGTAGAAGATATCATGCTTTCTAATGAAATGATTGGGAAAGGAAAAGGAAAAAATGGTTCGAGTTTAATCATGGTAAAAGTGGGTGAATCTGAAAAAGATGAATTAGCCTATATTTTACATGCTGATGACAACTATTTAGACTTCTTAGATATCAAGCTTAAGGAAGGCAACACTTTTGATGAAAATAAACACAAAGCAAATAAGCAATGTATTGTCAACGATGATTTTAAAAGGTTTGATGGATGGGAAGGCATTGGTAGTATCATAGAACTAGGAGATGAAAAACTTGAAGTAGTGGGTATTATTCAATCATTATCTATTAATGGTTTGATTGAAGAAACAGGACCTATTTTGTTGGTTACTAATGCTGAAAATGGATGGGATAGAAACTTTTTGAACATCAAGTATAATTCTCAAAATCCAATTGAAATAATTGACAAAGTGGAAAGTATTTGGGATCAATTATTCCCAGAAACACATTCTGAACTGTTGTTTTATGATCTAGAACTACAGCAAAACTATACTGCTATTCAAGGACAACAAAAAGCTGGCAGTTTTTTCGGTATAATATCACTACTCATTGCCATTAGTGGACTTTGGGGAATCACTCGTTTTTCTGTTCTTCAAAGAAAACAGGAAATGAGTATAAGGAAAGTAAACGGTGCTTCAAGGCTTGATATCCTGGTACTATTCAATAAAGATTATTTACAATGGATCCTTCTTGCTTTTATTATTTCACTACCCATATCACATTATTTCTGCTCCCTTTGGTTAATGAATTTCCCAAATAGAATTGCAATTAATTTTGGGATTTGGGGCACACTTGCATTTGGAATTTTATTGATGTCCATTTCCACTATTACTATGATATGTTGGAAAGTAATTAACATCAATCCATCTAAGATTTTAAGAGACTTATAAGCATGTATAAAATCTATTTCAAATTAGCTTTTCAGAACTTACTGAAAAACTATCAAAATACTACAATCAACCTGCTTGGACTCACTTTGGGTCTAAGCAGTGCTTTATTTATTTTTCTATTTTTTCTTTCGGAAAGTGGTTATGACAACTTCTATGATAAAGACATTTATAGAACCAACTACAAGTTGTCTACGCCCAATGGAGACCTAAATATGGCAAGAGCCTTCTATATTCATGGACAAACTATAAAAGAGAAGATTGATAATGTGGATGATTATACTTTTATCGAAGTCCCTTATCGAAATGACATATTGATCAATAAGCAATCAGTAGGAGAATACAGTATCAGTGCTGTTGAAAATAGCTTCCTTCACTTTTTTGATGTAGAACTGATACTAGGGGATAAAGAAACAGCACTTAATGATCAAGATGAGGTCTTAATTTCTGAATCGTTTGCCAATACATTCTTTAAAGATGAAAGTCCATTGAATAAAGAAATTGAGATCCCTGGTTCTACTCGAAAAATTAAGGGTGTATTTAAAGATCTTCCGAGCAATAGTAGCTTGCAGTATGACATTTTATGTTCGATGGAACGCTATAAAGCCAATGACAAAAACCTTTATCATTGGGTAGGTTCAAATCCATTCTTTCTTTATCTCACCTTTAAAAACAAGAATGAAATACCCAATAATCTAGAAAAAATTAATACCCTTTTTGAAAAAGAGTATGCCCCTTTTGGGATTGGAATGTCCGTTACTTTACAGCCCATTGAAGATATACATTTCCATTCGCATCACCTTCTCTATGATATGCCTAAACTAAGGTCCTATGAGAGTTTTTTAGTGATCATTTCTACTGGTATCATCATCTTAATATTATCCCTTGTCAACTTTGTAGTACTTTATACTGCTCAGAAAGATGAAGAGATTCAAACACTTTCTTTAATGAAAATCTATGGTGCACATCACAAAGAAATCCTTATTTCGACCTGTATTGAAATAGGGCTTTTGATTTTAATTTCGATTGGGTTTTCATTATTGCCTTTTCACTTTGTACTCTCTTTTATCAATGAAAAATTAAACGCTGTTGTACACTTAAAAGACTATCCTTTAGAAGTACTATTCTTTTACCTAAGCATAGGATCAATCCTCATATTGGTATTAAGCTATCTATCATTGAGAGGGGTAAAATCCTTTTCTCTTGCAGAAAGTTTAAGTGGGCAAACACAATTATTTTCGTCTTATCGATACGGAGACAAAATACTTTTGGTATTGCAATTCTCTACCGTGTTTATCTTGCTTTCCGTCGGGTTTATTGTTCACCAGCAATACCAACATCTACTAAAAGCAGATCATGGATTTAGCTATGAAAATATTTTTGCTATCCCGATCTATGCTAGTTCTGAAAAGAGAGATGCCTATAAGGAAGAAATTAAAAAATTGGTAGGAGTAGAGGACGTGACTTCTTCTCGTGAATTTATTGGTATTGGTAGTAATATTAGTGTTGAGAGTGTTCAATTGGAAGGCTCTGACGAATGGCATATGGTTTCTAGTTTACATGTTGCTGAAAATTATATGTCCTTCTTTGACATTCAATTAACTGATGGAAATTACTTTGATCCCAATCAAAAACTCCGTAGTACTGAATGTATTGTGAATAAAGAGTTCATTAAGAAAAACAGTGAGACACAAGTGGGGTCTATTGTAAAATATAATGACACGAATTATAAGGTAATAGGTATTGTAGATAATCTTGCCATCAGAGGATTAACACAACCTAATGAACCTTTAATTATAATTTCAACAAGAATGTTGGAGTTCTCTTATATCTATGTGAAATACTCTACCTCAAAACCATTGGAATTGGCCCAAAAAGTAAGGAATATATGGTTAGAGGAGCATCCTGATTACTTTCTGACGGATGCAATGTTCTATGATCAAAGTATTCACCTTGTTTATAAAGAAACAGAAGGACAAAATCAGGCTAGTTTATTCTTCGGGGCAATCACTTTGTTTATCGCGGTAAGTGGACTTTGGGGGATCACTCGTTATTCTGTTTTACAACGAACGAAAGAGATCAGTATCCGTAGAGTGAACGGTGCTTCTATCCCTCAAATCTTATTATTATTCAATAGAGATTATTTGTTGTGGATTCTATTGGCATTTCTTATCGCTATGCCTATCGCTCATTATTACAGTATAGAATGGCTTTCCACTTTCCCGAATAGAATTCAAATTTATTTCTCTGATTGGTTATTACTTGGTTTAGGAGTTTGTCTGATTTCTGTGATTACAATTACTTCTATTTGTTGGAAGGTTGTGAATACAAACCCATCTGAGATTTTAAGGGATATATAAGTACTGTAGAGAATAAAAAGGTGTTATTCTATTTTTCAATAAAACAACACCTTTTGAATTACCTTAATGGTAGTTTGCTTACAATAAAAATTACTGCTTTGTGAATGTGTAAGTCTCCTCCGTTTTTTGATCATTCATATCTGTAATCGTTACCGGAATTGAGATTTCACCTTCTGGTAAAGCTGCCAATGTGATTGGAGTTATTGTCAATACATAAGCTGTAGCTTCTGCCACATCTTCATAGTTTACTCCTAATGTCAAATAAACCACCTGTTGAGCTTGTGTTGAAGGTGCTTGAGCAAAGTCCATTTCGCCAAAGTTAGGAATCGTCACTTTAAAGCTTTTGATTTTTCCTGGTGCAGCAACACTGATTGCAATCGTTGAAGTAGAAGTTACGATTCCATCATCAACGCCAGTTACTGTAATGACAGGGGCTGTTAAATCACCAATCATATCCTCTACTTCATCACTTGAACAAGCAGTAAGTGAACTTAAAAACAACATTGCTAAAAAATAGATAAGGTACTTTTTCATAGTTGAAAATTTTCAAAAAATAAGAATAATAAATAGTAAGCATCAATTGTTTTGAGCATTTAACTTGATGCTTTATATAATTGAAACTAATAAATAGAATATTTGTTATCAACTAATTAAAAAGCTATTTCTAAAAAAATATAAATTGTAATATTAAGTAATATAAAATAGAGGGTTTTCATTCACCTAATCAGTGTGATACAAAATAGTACTTCAAAAAATAAATGCACATAATCTATTTCCATCACCTCCTACAACAGCAATGTTCCTCTTAAATTTTTATCAAAAAAAAATACCCTATGCAACGAACTGTACATAGGGTATAAGTCAATAAACTATAATTACAGAAAGAAATATTTCTTTCAATGACGATTATTTTTCTTCTGGAGCAGGAGCTGCCTCTTCTTCTGATGGTGCTTGACCAAATACTTGTACTTTGATCTTCTCTTCCAATTCTTCCATTAGTTCAGGGTTGTTTTTGATCAACTCTTTTACAGTTTCTCTACCTTGACCTAATTTCGAACCGCTGTATGAGAACCAAGAACCTGCTTTGTTCACGATTTCAAACTCAACAGCCATATCCAATACCTCACCTGCACGAGAGATACCTTCACCATAAAGGATATCAAACTCAGTTTGTTTGAAAGGAGGTGCTACTTTGTTCTTTTGTACTTTCACTCTTGTACGGTTACCCGTTACGTTGTCAGCAGATTCTTTGATCGCACCGATACGACGAATATCCAAACGTACAGAAGCATAATATTTTAAGGCGTTACCACCAGTTGTTGTTTCAGGGTTACCGAACATCACACCAATTTTCTCACGCAATTGGTTAATGAAGATGGCCGAACAGTTTGTTTTGCTGATAGCACCAGTGATTTTACGCAATGCTTGAGACATCAAACGAGCGTGAAGACCCATTTTGCTGTCACCCATATCACCTTCTAATTCCGCTTTTGGTACTAAGGCAGCCACTGAATCGACTACCATTACGTCAATAGCACCTGAACGTACTAATTGTTCTGCAATTTCTAATGCTTGTTCACCATGGTCAGGCTGAGCTACAAGAAGACGCTCCATGTCGATACCTAATTTCTCAGCATAGATTTTATCGAAAGCGTGTTCCGCATCGATAAAGGCCGCCATACCACCTTGCTTTTGAGCTTCAGCAATAATGTGTAATGTAAGCGTTGTTTTACCAGAAGATTCAGGACCGTAAATCTCAATGATACGACCTTTTGGTACACCACCTACACCCAATGCTAAGTCAAGACCTAATGAACCAGTAGAGATAACGGGTACATCTACCACATTGTCATCTGTCATTTTCATTACAGCTCCTTTACCGAACTGCTTTTCTAACTTCGCAATAGTAGTTTCTAGTGCTTTTAATTTTTCTGTGTTTTGACCTTTATCCGCAGCCATGATGATTATAATTTAAGTGTGTAAGTTCTTTTCAATGATCAACAGTAGAAACCTTTTCTCCTTATTGATACTACAAATCTAGGGGGTAAGAACGTAACATAAATACGTACTTCTAAAAAATGTCAGTTTTTTTCAACATTTTCTTCAATATTCATCAAATGTTTCATTTTTAAAACTATTATAGATAAATATTTAAACAAATATAAAATTTAGATTTTATAAAAACTATTAAAGATCAATATATTATCACAATATTGACATTTAATTAATCAATGATTTAAATTTTAGCAAAATGTAATAACTAATGATTAAGAATTAATCTAATAAGTACTTTTTGCCCACTATTTTTCATTCGTAAAAGGAAACAGAGAACATAAAAACAGAAGTAAGATTCCTTTGTAATGAAGAAAGGTGAACCATAATGGTAAATTTTAAAAAATCACGTTCTAAATCAGTGGATTTGTGGAATAAATAATTGTTTCAAACAGGCACTTATGTAACTTTGAAGAAATTTGTAGCATTGTACAGCACAAGTACCAAGGTAAATGCAATCGGAGTTTTTACCTTTTCTTTTTAATCCTAGTACTTAAAAAGGCAGATACACACATGAGTAAAACACAAAATGACCTTATTTCTCTTATTGGAAATACACCTCTCGTAAAGGTTAGAAACATAGATACAGGCAACTGCGAACTTTATTTAAAATTAGAAAACCAAAACCCAGGTGGGTCAATCAAAGACAGAATTGCTTTGAGTATGATTGAGAATGCTGAGAAAGCAGGAAAAATCAAATCAGGTGATACTTTAATTGAAGCTACAGCTGGTAATACAGGTTTAGGTTTAGCATTAATTGCTATTCTTAAAGGATACAAATTGATCTTAGTAATACCAGATAAAATGAGTGGCGAGAAAGTGGCTCATTTGAAAGCAATGGGAGTAGAGGTGCTTCAAACGAGATCAGATGTGGGTAAAGGACATCCTGAATACTATCAAGATATGGCAAAACGTATCTCCGAGGAAAAAGGATATTATTATATAGATCAATTCTCAAACCCTGACAACTCGTTGGCACATGAATTGACAACAGGTCCTGAGATTTTATCGCAAATGAATGGTGATGTTGATGCTGTAGTGGCTGGAGTGGGTTCATCAGGAACAATCTCGGGTATGGCGGCTTTCTTCAAAAAAGCGAATCCATCTACTGAATTAGTATTAGCGGATCCTGAAGGTTCAATCTTGAAGGACTACATTGATAAAGGAGAATACGGTGAAGCGGGTTCTTGGTATGTGGAAGGAATCGGCGAGGACTTTATTCCAGAAATCGCAGATTTCTCTCTAACTAAGAAAGCGTATTCTATTTCTGATAAAGACAGTTTCAATACGGCTCGTGAAGTATTATTGAAAGAAGGTATCCTTGCAGGTTCTTCTTCGGGGACATTGATTGCAGCTGCTTTAGAATATTGCCGTGAGCAAACGGAACCTAAAAGAGTAGTGACGTTTGTATGTGATAGCGGTAACAAATACTTCTCTAAGTTGTTCAATGATCATTGGATGAAAGAAAAAGGTTTTATCGAAAAAGAAACATTCGGTGACCTTCGTGATTTGATCTCTAATTATTATGATAAAGGTGAAGTAGTTACAGCGAGCATTGAGGATACTTTATTGGATGCTTATAAGAAAATGAAGATGTACGATATCTCTCAACTTCCAATCATGGACGGAGATGAGATATTAGGTATCATCGACGAGTCCGATATATTATTTAGTGTATATGATGATGAATCTGCTTTTGAGCGTTTCGTTGCCGAATACATGACAAGTAACCTTGTAGTCATCGAATCTTCTGATAGCATCGACAGATTAATGGAGATCTTCAGAGACGGTATGGTTGCGATCTTAGTCAATGGTGGAAAATTCGTAGGTCTGATCACAAAGATTGACGTATTGAATCACTTAAGACAGCAAACGGCTACTGATAAGGGTAAAGGTTGATTTTAAAGAATTAAGAGTTAAGAATGAAGAATTAAAAATAGCATTCGATCTTAGTTTCTAAAATATATCAATAAGGGGTGAGAGGTAATCTAGATATTACTTTTCATCCCTTTTTTAGGTTATTTATAGTAGTAGGGATGTTGCACTGCAACGTCCGTCGAACCATCATAAAAAACCACTTTATGGGCCATAATACGAACTATTTTCTTCATTCAAAATATCTCATTTGTTTGATATATTTCGTGCACCATAGTTAAAACTATGGGCAAGTAATAAGGCAACCTATTCAAGACTAAAGTCTTTAAGGTTGAAAATGAAGTAAACACTTTAGTGTTTTCGGAATTAGTATCACCTACCCATGACTTCAGTCATGGTGTGCGACACCTTGTTTTTTTTATCGCTACACTTAACAAGAAACACAGAAGCAAACTCTTAACAATTACAAACAACAAAGTATACTCTCTAAATCGCTAAAAACGATGTTACAAGGCTGTTCATATTGGTTTCATAATGTAGTAATACAATGTCTTTGTTCAGGAAATATGAAATCAACAGAAGTTGATCATTCAGTTTTTTGTTATGAGCATATAAAAAGAATAGATATTCACTCTCCAATACGACACCTCTAACCATCACTCAAAAAGTAACAATTCTGTAATATAAGAGGCCAATAATTATTCACAGCCTAGTAATATTCGACAACCTACTTTTGCCTCCATAACTTTCAATTATCATAACTAAAACCAGAATGAAACAATATCTCTACCTAATTTTAACTGGGATATGTATAACCTTATTCTCATCAAATAGTATTGGTCAGACAACAGACCTTTATGGAAAAATCATCGGTCCATCAGGAGATCCACTTCCATATGCTCAAATCAATGTACTGGAAACCACCTTCGCCAGTATTACGGATATGGATGGTAACTACCATATCAATAATGTGCCTTCAGGAAAATATGAAATCAGTGCAACTTACTTAGGCTATAATGCCGATGTGGTTTCAATTACTCTTGAACCTGGTAATCCTTTGAAATTAAACATCACGATGAATGCTGATGTCACTGAATTGGATGGTGTAACCGTTTATGGTGAGTACACCAAGGGACAAGCAAAATCACTCAACGAGCAGAAAAATGCCGTGAGTATCAAAAATATCGTTTCTTCAGAACAGTTCTCGACAATGCCGGATAGAAATGGTGCGGAAGCATTACAGCGTATTCCAGGTATCTCGATTGTAAGAAACAGGGGAGAAGGTCAAAACATTCAGATTCGTGGTATGGCTTCTGAGTACAACCAAGTACAGATGAATGGTACGCCAATGCCAGGTGGTGAAGACAGCCGTGGTGCTGCACTTGATTTTATGTCGGCTGATATTATGGAATCTATTGAAGTCAAGAAAACCTTAACTCCAGATATGGACGGCGGCGCGATTGGGGGTGCGGTCAACTTTACTTTAAAAGATGCTCCTTCTGAATTTACATTAAGAGCCATTACTTCAGGTGGTAAAAACTTCCATGCAGATCCATTTAATGACGGCTGGGGACTAGGACAACAAAACCATAGTTTATATGTAGGTAACCGTTTCTTCAATGACAAACTTGGTGTGTATGCTACGGGTAGTTATTACTTGACCAATAGAGGTACAGTCTTACAAGAATACACACTGAACGACGACGATCAACTGACGAGAAAAAGATGGAATGACTATGATGTGAGACGTGAACGTTATGGCTACAACGTAGGTATGGATTATAAATTTGATGACAATAACATCATCAGAGCTTCCTACAACTCTAACTTCTTTAATGATGACAGAAGAAGAGGCCGAACTAATTTCAATTACAAATATGATCTAGAAACCCCGGATGCTCCAGTAGCTTCTTTTACAGAAGATAGAGAAACACAGACTAGAGCCAAAAGAACAATGACTGATATGTTTGGGATAGGTGGAGAACACCGTTTCAAAAGTGGTTTGAAATTAGATTATAAAGCGACAAGAATTAAAACAGTCATTGATGAACCTGACGGAACACAATATTACTTCAGCAGAACGTTAGGGACACATCACTTCGACAATATGAGTCCTTGGGATTTGGACGGGACAATGGCTTTAGAATCTGACAATATGTTGGAAATGAATAAGCCAGTACGTATTGATACCAAAGAAAATACAGAATTGGATCACTCTTTCACGATCAATGCCTCACAACCTTTCCGTTTCTTGGGTGAGACTTCTACCATCTCTGCTGGCTACAAAATGTGGCATAAAGATAAAGTAAACGATGCCAGAAGAGCAACAATGGAAAACCTTGAACCTATCTACCTTGCTCCAGGACAATTCTACAGAAGAGATCTTCGTTTCACTGATGCTGAGTTTGCTGATTTACCACTTGGTAGTCCTCAAGAAAACTATGAAGTAAAAAATCAAAACTACCAAGCCGATGAGATTATCAACTCTGGTTACTTGATGGGAGATATTCAATGGACTTCTAAATTCAATACACTAATTGGAGCTCGTATTGAAGCTACAAGAAACAGCTATGAATTCCGTGAATACGATGAAAACACGGGTGATTATGTAAGAACACTTTCTGACAATTCTTCTTATATCAATGTATTGCCATCCATCAATGCGGTGTATAGATTCAACGAGAAAAACATGTTGAAAGCAGCTGTAGCACAAGGTTTAAGTAGACCTTCATTTACGGCACTTATTCCAAGAGAAGTGATTGATGACGAAAACTTCACAAAACGTTTATCAAACCCTGATCTTCAACCGGCAGTCTCTACCAACTTTGATTTGATCTTTGAAAGATACACTGACAATATGGGTTATTTCACTTTTGGTGTGTTTGCAAAATTCCTAGAAAATCAAATTTATACTTCTAAAAACTTTGTGGAAGAAGACGGTCAAATCTGGGAAATTACAAGACCTGAAAATGGTGAAAGTTCTCACTTATATGGTTTCGAAGTTGCTTATAACAAAAACCTAAGAGACTTGAACGTACCAATGTTGAAGTGGATCAATGTGATGGCCAACTATACTTATACATTATCTGAGCAAGAATTGGAAGACGGTAGAAAAGTAGTAATGGGTAATAGCCCAAGAGATATGGCCAACTTTATCTTGACTTACGATAACCCTAAAAACGGTCTTATGGTTGCGATTGCGGGTAACTACAGAGGTCCATTATTAATTGATGTGGCAGACCGACAAGATAGAGATGTTTACTTCACTTCTCAGTTCCATTTAGACATTTCAGCAAGTTATAAAGTAAACAATCAGTTCAGTGTGTTTACTCAAATGAACAACTTAACGAATCAAATGGAAATCGAAACTTACGGTAACCCTGCCTACGACCACTTGTTACATCAAACAGAACAATATGGTCCTACTGTCACGGTCGGTTTAAAGTTTGAATTATAATGAAAAGATACTATTTATGTTTCCTCTTGTGCATTGCTTTCTTGAGCTTAAAAGCACAAGAGGAAATCAAAAGATACAAAGCACCACATGCCCGTCAAGCAGTGGCCGCTACAGAAGAGTTTTTCTTTGTGGTGGATAATAATACTATCGTCAAAAGAACTATTTCTGATGGAAAAGAAGTAAAAAGATGGCAAGACGATCGTCTGAAGCATTTAAACAGTGCTTATATCCAAAACGATACGCTGTTCTGTGCCCATTCCAACTACCCTGAAATCCCGATGCATTCTTCCATTGAAATGTGGGACATCAATACCTTAGAGCATATCGGAAATCATAGTTTTGGTATTGATATCGGATCTTGTACATGGATCGTTCAGCAGAAAGAGCATTGGTATGTAATGTTTGTACATTATGCCAATGAAGGAAAAATGCAGAAAAACCGTGACGTTTCTTGGTCTCAGCTGATCCAATATGATTTGAATTGGAATAGACAAGAAGCATGGGTACTACCGAAAGCATTAATCGAAAAAGTATCTCCATATAGTATCTCAGGGGGTGTTCTTTTAGAAGATGAAACAATCCTCTGTACACATCACCACTTCAATGAATTGTATACTTTAAAATTCCCAACAATGGGGTCTACTTTAATCTGGGAGAAAACAACTCCATCTCCGGTAAGAGGTCAAGGTATCGCTATCGATCCTAAAGGAAACCTTTGGGGAATTGACAAGAAAAGCAGAGAGGTGATAAACGTTAAAAATAATATTTTGTAAAGACAACTGGTTTAGATTTTTTACGAAAGAAAGGGTGAGGGTAGTCTTCGGATTACTTTTCATCCTTTTTCTTTTTTTATTGAATGGAAAAATAGAAACAACTCTTTGTTCAACTTGTTATACCATCAACCAAAAGGTATACAAATGATGAAACAAATTACTCACATGATGGTAATCGCAGGACTGTTACTTTCATGTGAAGCTCCCAAAAAAACGAAAAAAGAAGTTTTAACTTTCAAGCCCTTTGATAAAATTCAAGGGGATTATATTCTTGATTCTGCACGATTTACTGAAATCCTAAAAACAGATGTCATTCCTGATCATACTAGTGGCAAGGTGAGAATCGAAGAAGACTCTATTTTTCTAACCTTTCTTTATTCTAATTTGACCAGTGAAGTCAATGCAAAACTGATAATGGATAAAGACAGCGTTACGGTAAATGAAGGTGGGGTTACAAAAGCTTTCTTGGTACATCGAAAACATAGGATTTATTATGTTTCTTTAGATCGAAAGGCGTTTATACCGTTTAAAAGAATATAAGTAAGTACCTGTTCAAGTCTTAAGTTAAAAGCGTGACTTGGGCCTATTGCTGTAAAAGGAATAAGGTACTTGTGGTACTTTCTTCCTCTCTTTTTATATTTCAAATGAACTTAAGAGAAAGATCAATTTTATTGATTTACTAAAATTCATATCTTACTTATTAAGTCATAACAAACTCTTCATTATCGATTAATTATGCTTAAAACGCAAACTATAATTTACTTACTCATTAGTATCCTATTTTCATGTAACAGAGAATTAGATGTTTCTCATGAAAATGAACAATCAGAATCATATAAAGTAAAATTTTATAGAAACTTGGAACTTTCTCCCAATTCATCACTTAACACCTATTCTGATTATAAATTGAAAATCACTACTTCTTTCCTAAATAAAAGAATTAAGACATTTGACTATGGTGGTTTCTATTTTGTTTATGATGACTATCAAAATAAGCTAAAAGGTAATTGGCTCGAAGAAGAAGAAAAAGAATGGAATTTTGTAGATAAAAAAACGTTCACAATCAATCATCAACAAATCAGTGTTAGTAAGTTCGTTGAATTAAGACATAAAAAATATTCATGTACAGCGTCAAACTATGACACTACGAGTACACTATATTTTAGTAATGAATTAGGTCTAATTCACAATTTAGGTTGGAGATACCAAATGAATTTTGAAGTAACAGAAAATTCAATTTTAGAAGGTATTGATGATGTTAAACTGTTATTTGAAAAGTTAAATAAGGATGAAGATTTTTATCCTAATGTACATAAAACTGCATTACGAAAAGCGTTTAAAGAAATAATAATTCCTGAAGAGGAAGAAATAGATATTGAACTCCCTGAACCACAATTTTAAAAATCAATGTCTTTTCAACTTTACACCAGAATATTCATCATAAATCACATCAATTTTTACTGCACCTCCTCAAACTAGTTCAAGTATTGAACTGATAATAAAACATTTAATATAGAAACTAGAAGTCAGAGACTTTTAATAATCTTTCAAGCACAAATGACGCTATCGCTTAACATTTGCGCTAGATAGGCAGAATCAGAACCAATGGCGCGGATGTTAAGCGATAGCGTCATCCGTGCCTAATGATCACTAGAAATCTCCTGATTTCTAATAAGATTGTGTACGTTAATCAGCACCGGCCTTTTACAAAATAAAAGGGAGTCAAGTATCAATACTCGACTCCCTGTATATTTAGTCAACTAAGAGAAAAACTAATGCCGTTTTGCTTTCCAATCTTAGTTCTTCTAAATCAATTTTTTTAGCTATTGTACAATAGCTTATAGCGTAGTTACTTTGAAGCTGATGTCAAAGTTGTTAGAGATCGCTTTGTCACCTAAGTTATCAAAGAATGAATCAGAACCATATTTTAAACCGAACTTAGTTCTGTCGATTTCGATTGCACCCTCTAATACGTACTTTTTACCTTCTTCTTTTAACGACGCATCAAAAGCAACTTCTTGAGATACTCCTTTGATAGTCATATCACCAGTTAATTTTAATTTATCACCGTCTTTAGTTGCTGATTTTAAAACGAATTTTGCAGTAGGATATTTTTCAACATCGAAGAAATCTCCAGATTTTAAGTGACCATCTAGTTTTTGCTTCCACTCACCTTCTAAATCTGTAGAGCTTAAAGAAGTCAAATCGATTTCGATCTCACCACCTTTCAATGCACCTTTTTTGATTTTCAATTCACCACCTTTTACAGCTACTGTACCTGTGTGAGTTGAACCTACTACTTTGTGACCTACCCATTCTACTTTTGAGTTGTCAGCAGAGATTTTTTGGCCAAATGAAACTAAAGAGAATAAAACTGCTACTAGTGTTAAAGTAATGCTTTTCATGATATAAAAGTTAAGATTTTAAATGTTTTATTGAGTATGTTGTGAACAACTCTTGTTTTCTGTTTTATTGTTGATGTAAATATATGTACCGGCAATATTTGTTCAAACAAATTATGAGATATTTTTTTAATTAAAATTATAACTTACTGATTTTCAATTATAAAAATATAACTCTAAAAACTGTCTTTTTTTGATTTTGTTTAGAAAAGTGGTTTATAAGTTTCTTTTAGATAATCCATATAAGCATGAAAATCGCTATTGAAGTCGTTTTCAAACTCCTCTTTGAAGTCATTTTGTTGTCCTCTGTAGCGTTTATAACTCATAAAGAAAGTATTGTTGGGAGTAAAGTCTTCAAAGTATCTGCAATAACCGCTATTGGCAAAAGATAGATCTTGGATACCCTCTGTGATTTTTTTTATTTTTTGATCTTTTAAACGGGTCTTTTCTTCTACACTCATTGCTTCCGTAAAAGAATTATAAAGCGTATCTAGCTCTTTTGTTCCTTGAAGAATGTATTCTGAAAATGTCTTTCGATCTTTTTTTCGAGCCATGTACTTCACATACTCCAAGGAATGTTGACCAAATTTATATACCAAGAATTTTTTCGCTCCTTCGTCACCCACAAAATCCGCTAAGTTTTCATTATACGATACACTGCTTTTTACATAGAGTGTTCCATGTGTAAGTTCATGAATGATTAATTGGGTTAAACTGCCTTCATTTCTTTCAAGCATACCAGAAAGAATAGGATCATTGAGAATCCCCAACGTTGACCATGCAGACACTCTTCCCACTTCTGCATCCCAACCTTCATTTTTTAATTCTTCTTTGGCTTGAGTTGCTAATTTTTCATCAAAGAAGCCTTTATAAGAGAAGGCTCCGAAAATAGGGAAGGACCATTTTTTAGCTTTTAATTCAAAGGGTTTACAAGCAGTAATCGTCCAAAGAATTGGTTTTCCTTTTTGGTCATAAAGTTTGGTATAACTTTCAGAAGGGTTCAATCCCAATGAGTCTACTGTAAACTGTCTTATTTCCTGAATTAGTCTTATTTTTTCTTTTTGCTGATCTGTAAAAGAAGTATCCTTCAAAAATACCTCAATGGGTTTGGCATTCGTTATAATATCAATCTGTCCTAATCCCTGCCTGATACCATAAATTGTTTCTTCATGATAATATCCTAAGAAGCAGAACACACTCAGAAGTAGTGTTAGAAAAAATCTTTTAAGCCAAATAATCATTAGAGTTTTATTCATGTATATTATTTAGTGTCATTTATTATGGTTTGACTTTGGGCTTAGTACTACATTATAAAAGTGAAATGAATGCAATTTTCTACTCTATTTAATGAGATAAAATGAATTAATGTTGGAGTACTAAAACGTATCACAAACATAAAATTTTAATTTAAATAAGTACTCAACCTAAAAAAGATTCTTATTCATTCTACTGGTAAATTTTTAGTAAGTCTACATTGTAAATTAAATTACCGTAAACTAATAATCAATTATTCTGCAGGCTTTTATGTCCTACTTTCAAGCTTCCTTCTTCTTCATTTTTCCATTGATGAAAAACGAAGCAAAAAATCTAGGCTTAGAAGTCAAAAGCTAAATTTCATTCCTCTCGCCTATTGAATGGCTAACTCGATCAAAACTTCATCGTTTTGAGATGCTCAAACAAGAAAATCATTCTTAACGGCTCAATTCATGAAATTCTTAACGCTTTTCCCTTCAATGCCGAAGGAAGTACTACCTAACGAATTGAGTAGAAAGACCACTGGCGCGAATGTTAAGCGATAGCGTCATTCGTGTCCTTCAGATCATTAGAAATCTCCTGATTTCTAAATGCCATAAATATTCGAAAATTTAGTTTACAGCGTACTTACCTTACTGAAAGCGGAACAATAGTCCTTACTCTATTTCCCAAAAGCAAAAACCTTCCACTAAAAGTAAAAGGTTTAATTATCTCTCTATTCAATCAATTTAGCAATAATCGTCATTGCTAATATATACAGTGTATGAACTGTTGGTTTATCCTTTAATAACGGTTGAATGGGTTAATAAAATAAGTAACAGGAAACAGTAGTAATTGGGAATGAGTTGTAATTTTTAAAGTAGGAGTGAAGAATTAGATAGACTATTACATCTCGATCCTTTTCTCCACTCTTATATAATTGATCACTTTTTATTGCTGTGAAGAAGTAATTGTTACTCTTAACATTTCAGAGTTAGCGAGTAAATTTGAACTAGGTGAACCTTCTACCTCAATAGTTCCATCTTCTGCCATCCCTGAATTCGGTCCTGGTTGACGTGGTGCTTGGTATGGACCTGCACCTGCGTATTCATCTACTTCAGATCCTCCATCAATTAAAATCAATTGGTTTGAAATATCACCACTGATTGGAGAACCATTGTTAAAGAGCTTAATATTATCAAAACCTAATACCCAGTCATTGGATTGTACTAGCATAGTAGCCATTGACAACATATCTCCGTCCATTGCAGTGAACGTGAATGAATATTTTTCACCAGGGAAAATTGGAGCAGGAGCACTTGCACCTTCAGGTGTATTGAAGTGGTTTGTAAAACCTGATGGATTACCATCTTCTGTCAACATCTCGAATTCAGAAGTAGGTGCGGCACCCAATGTGAAAATTGTATTTGCATTACCTACTGAATATGCTCCTGGAGCAAATGGGGACACTAACCCTGTCATAGAAGCAAATGCTGTTGATAATACATCTGTACCTCCATCTTCGGCCAAATCTTCTAAGCCTTCTGATGCCGCTTGATCTTTTTGGAATAATGGATATTGTCCTTTTGAATGTACCACCCAGTTGCCAGGAGCGAAAGGTGTAGGAACTGAAGCATTAGCAGAAACATTAGAAACAGTTACTGTAAACATCGTTCCTCCATCATGCTTTATACTTACATTGATCACATCATCCTTTGCAGGGTAAGTGTAACCATCATTCACTTCTGAGATTAATTTCACCACACCATTTTCAGCAGTACCCGTATCTGGTCCTGATTGACGAGGTGCTTGATTTGTACCGACGCCCGGTTCTTCATTCACTTCAGTACCAGCATCCCATAAATAGAAATGAGAAGTAATATCTCCGGTTAAAGCGTTTCCATCATCATCATACAATGCGATTCCTCCTTCCATGGGTGCATAAAAGAGGTCATTAGATTGTACAAACATTGTCGCAAAGCTTAAATAATGTCCTTTACCTGCATTAAAACTAAAATCTTGAGAATTTCCTGGAGTAATTAGCCCATCTGTGGCCCCTTGTGCAAAGAAGTCTTTTGCTTGAAATGCGTTTTCGATTGTAACGGTAAAAGTTGTTTCTGGTAATACTGTTGGAGTGTTATTGTTATCGTCATCAGTACAACTTGTAAATGCTAAAGCTGACAATAAAGTACAAGCTAAAATTGAGTTTTTCATTTTGTTGATAGGTTAAATTTTATAGTATAGAGTGTGCTACTAAATGAGTTTAGAAGCTTAAAAAGACTTGTTTTGAGCGTTTTATTCAAAGCCTTTTCGTTATTTGTTTTACAATTTTACCTTTCTTTTTTTCCACGAAGTGTGAGCCCCTTCACATTTAGAAAAAAAAGATCAAAAAAGTCATGTAACTTTTTCATCAAAAATTTTGTTTTAAGGTTGAAACAGAATTTTAAACCATTTCTTTACCCCTACTTTTCTATACTTCTTATCACTTACTATGAATTCTTTAGCTAGAAAACTCAGTTTTATCCTTTTCCTATTGTTATTGATTGGCATCACATGGATGCAATCCTGGGTATTTATTCCTACACCTACAATTCATGATACATCGATTATTCACGAACAAGTAGATACACTTGGTCACAATCGCTATAGCCTCAAGAGCAACTTTATCATTAAAAAGCAAGATAAAATATGGGAACTTTATACAGAGGGAACTCCTTTTGAGATTGGTTATAGTACCGGTGCTTTAAGTAAAAGTTTTTTACAGGAACAGGAAGCTATTTTTGCTTACAGAATGGTAGAGCATGCTCCAGGAAAACGTCCCAACTTAGCCCGTTTTTTAAGTGCTTATTACAACAGACACATGGACAACCGCATCTTACCTGAATACTGTGAAGAAATGTACGGTATCTCCTACCACATGAATCCTAAGTTTAATATTCTTGGCTCTCCTTATCAGAGAATACTTAATTATCATGGTATTTATGATACGCAGCATGCTTTTGAAAAAATGGATGTGAAAGTAAATTCAGCATTTGCAATTAATGGTGCAAAAACAAAAGATCATGATGTATTAGTGGGAAGAAATTTTGACTTCTTTTTACATGATCAGCACCGTACTGATAAAATTGTACATTTCGTAAAACCTATTGAAGGTTATAAGTTTGCCTCTGTCAGCTGGGCAGGGTTTATAGGTGCCGTATCTGGCATGAATGAAACGGGACTTACTGTCACCATCAATACCGCTGAGTCACAAATTCCATTTGCTGCTACGATGCCCATGTCATTAATTGCAAGAGAAATTTTACAGTATGCTCAAACGGTAGAGGAAGCCTTCAATATTGCACATACCAAAGAAGCTTATGTCAATGAATCGATCTTGGTCTCTTCTGCTTTTGATAATACAGCAATCATTATAGAGAAAACACCCCATGGTATTGATTCTATTAAAATGAGAAATAACGAACTGGTTTGTACTTCTCATTTACAAACTGATGAACTAAGAAAACCTATGGCTTATGATCCTTCTTATGCCTCCTATTATAGAGCTATTCGAATTCAAGAACTTATCAATCAGAAAAATGAATTTACAGTAGAAGATATTGCCTCTATTTTGCGTGATACAGATGGTTTTGAAGATCAACCGATCGGTTTAGGAAATGCCAAAAGCATCAACTCTTTACATCTACATCATTCCATTATTTTCAAACCAGAAACTAGAGAAATGTGGCTTTCAACAAGTCACCACGGTATGGAGGAGTTTATATGTTATAATCTGGATTCTGTTTTCTCGAATTCACAAAACTATCCACCTCCTACAACACTCGCTTCTAATGCGAAACAAATTTCAGAAGCAGGACCTGATCATTGGGAAAACTATCACAACTATAAGCAATTCAAAGGAATGTCTTTACAATTTAGGAATTGGAACAGTCAGCTTCCACCTATTTCGCAAAAGGCTATTGATGCGTTTATAGCTCTCAATCCCAAGGGGTATAATGTTTATGAAATCATAGGGGACTATTATATCAAGGCGCATCAAAGTAAAAAGGCTGCGGAATATTATCAAAAAGCGTTAGAAAATGAGGTGGCCACCCATCAGTCTCGTCAGTTTATTAAAGAAAAGTATGAGCTAGTGATGAGGGATTAATAACTTTATAGAGTATCAATTGATATTTCTGCAAGTTTGCTATGATCTACTTTCAAACTTCCTTCTTCTTCATTTTTCCATTGATGAAAAACGAAGCAAAAAATCTAGGCTTAGAAGTCAAAAGCTAAATTTCACTCCAATCGCCTCAATGATTTTAAACTCGCTTTGCTCAAACAAAAAATCATTTTTAACGGCTCATTCCATGAAATTATTAACGCTTTTCCCTTCAAGGCCGAAGGTAGTACTACCAAACTAATTGGGTAGAAAATCCATTGGCGCGAATGTTAAGCGTAAGCGTCATTCGTGTCCTACAAATCATCAGAAATCTCATGATTTCTAAAAGCTATAAGTACGATTAAAATGTATTCAACAGCGTTTCTCTATTCCTTACGAAATGTATTGGGTGTCAAAGAAGTTCTTTTCTTAAAATACTTCACCATGTTGGTGGGTTCATCAAAACCCATATCATAGGCTATTTCTTTGATGGGAATTGATGTACCTTTCAATAAGCGTTTCATTTCAAGAATTCTTCTTTCATCAATCACTGCTTTGGGTGATAAATCATATTTCTCTTTCAGTATTTTGCTTAGTGCTTTGATATTGATTCCTAAAGCCTTTAAGTAAAATTCCACCTTATATTCTTTCTTGAAATTTTGTTCCAGTAGTTGCTGAAACTTTAGGTTTAATTGATCCGATGAGGAAAACTTTTCTATAGCTTGATGTTGTTTTTGGATTCTTTCTACTTGAATCAAAAATAAGCTGATCCAATGGTAAAAAGCATGTTCCTGTTGAGGTGATTTCCAATGATCATACACCTCAAACATATGCTCGCTTAGTAGATTGAAAAATGTGCTATCCTTTTCTGAAAGTGATAAATATTGCATTCCTTCAATATGTGAAGCCAATGAAAATTGAAACATATGTTGAAGATCGTGATCATTACGATACAAGAACTCAGGGGTAAAAACAATACTTTGTATTTCTACTTGTTCAGGGTCCAAAGTATCAAAATAACTGATTTGATCTTTAGATAATAACATCAAAGTATTGGGTTGAAAGGTGTATTCTTGGAAATCGATATAGTACGTACCTGTGCCTTTTTTAAACCAAAATAATACATGAAAATCTCTCTTGGAAGGAGCAAAAATATCTGTTCCTTCCAAGAGAATAGAAGAGGGCACAATGGCAAAAGGCAATCCTTTACCCAGTTTTTTATTTTGATGATAGGAGATATTTTGGTGATGCATATATAGATATTCAATCCTAAAAATTATTGACAAGTTATTCAAAAGGATTGATTTCTAAACCATCAAAGTTCATCGCACCATAAAATGAATTCACCTTACATTTCCTCAAAAGACGTTACAGGTATCTGAACATTGAAAGATTGGAGCACACCGTTTTCATCCTCAATATCCGCTGCACATGATAATACCGTCGGTTTTCCATTTTCTAAAAATAACTGAGGGCGCTCTAAATGAGATACAGATTGAGTTTGTCCATTTTCCCATTTGATTTCTAAAGTACTCACCAAAGGATGGTCTGATAGCTTCCAATCCAATCCATCATAAGAATGAAAAAGCACCAATGATCTGCCATGTTTTGTAAAAGCACCATGCATGTCTTTTACGATGGCATAATAATGTCCTTCTTGAAACCAAATAAAAGGATCTTCGGCAGGGAAATCATAACCTTCCGCTTGAAAAATGGGAGAGGGGTGTTTCTTGAAAGGACCAACAGGTGAATCAGCAGTAGCCACACAATGTACTACCGGACCGCCCCAAATGCCTTTTCTTTTTTTGCCTACCGCTTTGTAAACCATTAAAAATTCACCCTTATCATTTTGAGTGATCGTGGGGTTACTCACCATTAATGCATCTAAGGCTTGGTCATTGGGAGAAATATCAATTAATGGTGCATCCAATCGCATCCAAGGTCCATTCGGATGGTCAGCGACTGCCACTCCAATTCTCTGATTGTTTCGATGTATCGGATTCAAGACTATTTTTTCTGGAGTACCCATCACTTTCCCATCTCCGGTATTTCCCATATAATAGAGATAATACTTTCCATTAAATTCATGTACGGTAGGGTTGTGAGTACATAACCCATCCCAATAGTTTTCACCTCTTACACCTAGTGTCACATCTTTAAATTCAAAAGGACCATAAGGAGTATCAGAGACTGCATGAGCAATTTCTGAGTGTGTCACCCAAGCCCAACCTAGTTCTTTTTTCCAACGAGAATAAAAAAGATGATAAGTACCTTCTTTGTCTTTTACAATAGATCCTCCCCAATGACTCCATGTTTTATCTTCAAACTTAGAAACTGTCGCTACTTCACCTAGTTTCAGTTGGTAGTTGGACGGGTTCTTCTTGGGTTTAAATTGTAAGAAAAGAATGAAAATCAAAGAGGCTGTAATCACCTTCAATACTAACTTTGATAGTTTATACATAACATGATAGAATTTAAGAGCGTTGAGTTGATGGTTGTTGCATAAGTTTTTTCAATTGATCCAAATGCTGTTGATATACCCCTCTAGGTGTCACTTTTTCTTTAATACAGATAGAAGCCGCTAAGCCGACAATCTCGCCCATCATACCACACGTTTTCATGACTCTCACCGGACCCAAACCATCTCTACTTACACTGATGTTACGCCCTGCCATAAATAGGTTCTGAATATTTTTACTGTATAAAGTTCGATAAGGTGCCCAATAAGGACCTTCGTAATCATAGCCTTTTCCCGTTGTTGCAAAAGAAATAAACTCTTCTCCTTCCAATCCTTTATCAAATTCTTCATGAGCACTATGTACATCTATTCCCCAAGAACAAGGGTAAGCTCCATCCTCAAATTCTACTTTATCTCTAAAATGATCTGCAGTAAGCTTGATATCTCCCATTAATCGTCTTGATTCTCTTTTTCCTGAAATAAATGCAGACCAGCCCAGACGGTGATTAGGATAAAGTTTATCTACATTTTTCAAGGCATCCCAAGCACCGTACATTGCTCTGAAATTGAGATCACGGATTTTTTCTACATCAGTGATTGGATTTTTATCAAATCCACTTTCCCAAAACCACCCACCAAGGTTACCTAATGGATCTTTTGCACCCCACTGACCTTTGTAATTGGATCTACCGGGGAATGGTTTATCAGAGAGGTCTAATGCCCAGGGACATCTAGGAAAAGGTTGTTCTACTTCTCCAATATCGCATGAGATCGTTAAAGCTGATTTATCTTTACATTCACATTTCAGTACCTCTTCTTTATTGGCTGCATCCAACACGCTCCACATATTCGAAGAGCCCATAAACGTAGAAGCTGACATTTTATATTCAGCACCCGCCATAAATCCTACAGTGGCATCTCCTGTACAATCCGCGAAAAATTGTCCTTTGATTTTTGTCTGCACACCTGTCTTCGTATGCTGAGTGATCACTGCATGGATAGATTGATTTTTATGTTCTACATCAATCACTCTTTCTTCTAAAAACAGTGTGATATTAGATTCTTTATTGATCACCTCCGTTTTACGCTGATCATTATAAGCTACTCCCAATCGAGCATTTCTAGTACCGTACCTTCCTCTGTCTATTTTATCAGGAGAGATCTCTTCTACAATTTCTCCTACATGCGGATAAGGTTGTTGTAAGGTATGTCCCTCAGGCCATACGCGCACTTCAGAACTTCCATTTCCACCTAAAACAGGTCGATCTTGTATCAGTGCTACTTTTAAACCTTTACGAGCTGCTGATATTGCCGCACTTGTCCCTGCAAAACCACCTCCTGAAACGACCAAGTCAAAAGCTCCTCCATTTTCAGGTTTGTCCGAAAAACCTTGTAGCTTTCTTCTGAATTTAGTCAACGCTTTCACGTCATCAACGGGAACAAAGTCTTTGTCTTTACAGAATAGAATAGCGTCACATCTTCCTTCAAACCCTGTCAAATCGTGCAATGTCAATTTTGTATTTTTAGCAACCTCCACTACACCGCCATCATGCCAATGCCACTCTGCTCCTTTAGTTCCAAAAGTCTCCTTGACCGGTCGATCATTGATTAGTAATTGAAATTTTCCAGGTGCACCTTCCACTTTCCACGGAGCCACCCAATCTCTGGTTCTCACCCATACTCTGTAACTTCCTTTTTTAGGAAAGCTAACTTCAGTATTGGCATCTTTTACGGGGATGCCTAAACCATGAGCAAGAAGATAAGAGGAGCCCATTTGATCCATGGACTGCTGGTCAACTTCCCATCCTCCTAAATCTGAAAACTGTTCTGCTTCCACAAATAAAAAGTCTCCATTTAGTTTTTTAAGTAGGTTGGAGTTCGCTAAGATATCATTGGAAGCCAAAAGCATAAGTGCTGCTTTGCTACCAACGTTTAAAAATTCTCTTCGTTTCATAAGTATTCATTTCATTCTGAATGCATGATAATGAATAACTTGATGAGGTTATGGTAATAAATCAATGTTTTGAGAGGGGGATTTTTACATAAAAAAAATAAAGAATGAAGTTGAGAAAATATACCCCAAAATGAGAATAATATCTTTTAGAATGAGAAGTAGGGGAGAAATAAACATTACAACAAGAAACATAAGCACCAATGGCCTTTCTACCTGCTTCTGTCAGTAAAAAGGCCATTGGCTTAAATCGTTCAGTTATTTTTTGTCCTAATTCTTATTTTGGAATTTCATCTGAACATGTAAGCTTAGTAAAACCACCTTCCATTTTGGCAGTACCAAAGTCTCTCACAAAATAGGTCTTAATGTTAGGAGTATCCACGGTGTCTTTTCCTGCTTCGCATGAAGTAGTGTAGTTCACAGAAAACTCTCCTAGTAAAGATTGAACCATTGTACCTGTTCTTGTTTCAGCTACAAAAAGGTCATATTGAATGAGATCATTCTCAACGATAAGAGAACCATCATCATTTCTTAAAAGTTGATACTCATAAAATTTCAGCTCTGCGTCTCCATTTGATGAAATATTTAGTTCGGTGGTTGGAATAATTCCTGTTGAAAGATTTTTGGTTTCTTCACCTTCAGTGACCTCTGCTTTAAATTCTGTTTTCCATTGGTAGAAACCCGAGTTGTCAGCTGTCACTAGATTACTTTCAATTTTATCTGAGCATGACACAATAGCACTCATTAAAATGAAGCTTGCAAATAGTTTTTTCATTACGTTAAAAAATGGTTGATGAATAAAGTTTAAAAAAGCAAGAGTATGAAAATACCCTTAATGGTTTTAAAGTTTTTGGCTTGAATTAAACATATAACTCTGCCTTGTTCTTTACAATATGACCAATTCAACTTTACCTTCCTTATAGATATTAGTTAATATTTTTAAACGTTACTCTTATAGTCGCTTAACATAATACACAACTGATTATCAACGTATTTATTACAGTGTAAACTACATTTTTGAATGTTTATAATGTATTTATCTTATAAAAATAAAAGCAGTGATACTGATGAATAATAATTTTTTAGAGCATGGACGAGCATACTATACTTCATGCCTTTTCTAATTCTGATCACAGTAAAAGTATATCCATATATAGAAAGAACTAGTCCATAAATAAAAATATAAGGAATATGTGCTACCGTAATTAAGTCAAAATCAAAGTTCATAATATGACTAAAACCAAAGAAAAAAACCGAAAGGTAGATGTAAATACCTTTCCATTTTTCAACAAATTCTTCATCTATTTTTTTCGAATAAAACATATAAAATAGACCAGAAAAAAGGAGTACAAAAAAATACTTATAGATACCCATGGAAAAGAAAGAAAACAGAGTAATACAGCAATAGCCAAACATCAATGAAAAAGATATTCTAGAGGACTCTACTTTATAATTCAAAAAATACCGAAAGGCAAGTTCCTCTACAATAGGGGCATAGATCACAGCAAAGAATATAAATTGCTTTTTACTTAATCCACTTTTAGTATATAATTGCACTGAAGAAAGGTCTCCTCCAAACAATTTTGCTGTTAGGCCGGATAATAATCCTAAGACTATCATTGAAACTACAATTGTTAAATAGTAGTTTCTAATATCCTTCTTACTTAGAGAACGAATATAGTTTGCTTGTAAAAATAGCATGATTAAACTTTAAGTTAGTTTTTAGTACATTTTTCAAACCTCTAATCTAATCATTCTATTCTTAATTTTTGTATTAAAAATTAAAATTTATATTGTAATGCAACTGCTGAAAAAGTAATAGGTTTACCCATTCCAGTTTCTTTTACATAACTACCGGGAGTCACATAAGAATTAAAAGACATTAATGTGAAGTGTTGATTGATGATATAAAAAATATCTAATCCATACTGAATCCCTACACCATATTGATCACTTTGAGTTTCAGAAGAGGGACGTACTTGTACCATACTCGGTGCGTAAGATCCATCCTTATTACTTGTTCTTGCTAAATAATACCAGCTGAAATTAATGTATAAACGTTCTAAAGGTTGCAGACCAAAAGTAGGTTTGATATGCGTAATATTACTTGGCCCTTGAGCCATTGCTAGTCCATAAACGGGCTTTGGGTACATAGGGTCGAAAGTGTTCAACTGCTTATCATTCGGATCATAATCACCCGAAACGTAACTTGCTCCCAAGCCAATCATTGGTTTTAAAAAGACATCTGGAAAGAAATAATGAACTTCTGCTGTTGCATTGAAAGCATGAACCATTAAATCATTGAACGTTCCTGTTTGATACATCATATCCGTATCTACCCAAAGTCTTCTACCTCTTTGCCACAGTCGTCCTCCAATAGTATGTCTATTTTGTTTTCCTGAAACGTAATTGAATTGTCTTCTTTCAGAGTAAAATCCAAAATAATATAAATCTAATTTGAGTGGCTTTAGTTTCCTAAAACTAGCATAGGCTCCCCATATAAATTCATTAATATGTGAATTGTCAAATACTTCTGGATGAATGATGACAGGTGTCGCAAATAAAGCATGCAGATCTATATTTTTATTTTTTGCGATATAGGAAATACCATCAAAAGCCTGTCTATTATTAGGGCCTTCTCTTGATGAAATCAATAAACCATTTCCAAAGTCTAATTCTTGTCGACCGATACGAATAATTCGTCCTTTTTCATTCCCTTTCTTTCCAACATTCAAGTCCAGAAAGAATTGATGTAAACCAAGACCATCTACTATTATTTCAGGAACGGGAGGGTTGGGATTACCCAATTCCAAAGTATTGTTTAGTTGCCCAAAAACTCTGATTCTTGTGTTGACCTGAAGATCAGCATGCAACATCAAACGGTGCTGTAAACTTCCATCATAATCGGTAATCATACCAGGAGGTACATCTCCGAAATTGGAATTTTTGCGGTATTCATACCATTCCCTTACTTCTCCTCCTAAAGACCATTTCGTATTTCCACCTTTAGAAATAGGCATCCATTTCAAATGATCAGTCCCTTTTTTCTGAACCGTATCTGACAATAAATAGGAAAAATTATCATTGTACCTAAGATCATGAATTGGCCTTACCTGTGCATGAGAATAAATCGTGAAACCAAGCAACATGCCGAAAGTAATAAAGAGAATATCGAGTAATGTTTTCATAGCGTTTATCTTTTTAACACTACAAAGGACTTAGTTATTTATTAGTGATTAAAGGTAAAAAAGAAGACAATAATGGTAAAAAATGGAATTAAATAGATAAATAATCAATTCTATAGACTTAAAAAGGGTAATAATAAGCATAAAAAAATGCTACCGAAACATTAATTGTCCCAGTAGCACTTGATTACGATTATGATAGTTTTCTATGACAGCGAAGGGAATCATTTTAAGTGATGCTTCATAACTGTCTCAAAAATTAGATTAATTTTGAAGACGAAAAGAGATCGGTAATACCATTCTTTGCCTGACAGGTCTTCCTCTTTGTTCTCCAGGAGTCCATTTTGGACAAGTCTTTAAAATACGGATTGCTTCTTCATCACAACCTGCACCAATACCTCTTACCACTTTTAGGTTACTCAAAGAACCATCCGTTTCTATGACAAATTCCACAAATACTTTTCCTTCAACACCCATACGTCTAGCTTGTGATGGATACTTGATTTTTCGGCCTAACCATTTGTAAAACTTACCCATGCCCCCTCTAAAAGAAGCACTTTTTTCTACAATGATGTGAACGTCATTTTCGACTACTTCATCAGGTTCTTCTATAGGAGTGTATTCCTCAATGATCTCATCTGGATCGGTAAACTCAGGAAATTCAATTTCAATGTCGGTCGTTTCTTCTTTATCATCTTTAACTTCAATGATCGTGACCACTGGAATTTTCTTTGGCTGAGGTAATTTTGGCTTAGGCAACACAACAGCTGAATCCAAATCCGAGTCATCGACATACCAACCCTTCTTATCTAGCGTGACCAATACATCTTTAGGAGTAGGGTATTCAAATGCCGCTAAGACAATTGTTAAACCAATACTCAACCCAAGCATTCGAAAGAAATTAGTGTACTTGTCTAAGTTTACATCGTCATACTTTTTGATTAGGGGGTTGCTTTGAGATAATGGAGAAAGATTGTTTTGTTTGCTTATAATAACTCTGAAGAGTTGTACAATAGCGATTAGTACGACTAAAAAGGAGATAAAAAGTCCTTCTGGACCCATAAATTTTAAAATATCAATCATATTTATAATAGTTTGTAGAGTAGGCATGACAATACAATCTCACCACTAATAGTCTGATTATTAGCGTAAAAACGGACAGTCAATTATACTCTCGGGCATAGTTTTCACACTACATCCCTTATGAACAGATAGATTAAAGAAGAGGCCTCTTCGGTAATTTTAAGGTACGATTATCTCAACGGGAACATGAATGATTTAACCAACTTAACAAGGAATAGAATAGAATTTGCATTGATTAACAGTAGTTTTGACACTTATCTTAATTTATTAAAAAAATGATTTGGGGTAGAAAGTAACAAACGAAATATAAAATTAATATTTAGTTAACAAACGGAATAAAATTAATGTATTTTAATATAAATTCAGAATTATATATCAAAAAGTAAATAAAACTAAAAATCATAACACCGGCAACGTACTCAAACGCTTCATTTGTTTCTTATACTTGTCATTAGAAAACCCTGTCGATAAAGTAAACTCTACTGAAGGTTGTAAGAAAGCTGTACTTGAGATTTCAGGATAATAAGAAACTCTGAGTTCTATATGATCACTTTCTTTATTAATTCGTCCTATTTTAGAATAGTTAGCTTTTTCTCCGAAAGGAATTTTCACGGAGGAAGTTATAAATACCGTAGAGGAATTAGAAAAGTTATTGAGGGATGGAATCCAGCCTCCACCGACTTTAATGACCGATACTCTTGCTTCTGCTGATAGATATAGTTCGTTGTTTTCACCTTGGTTGAAATAACCGAAAGTGGTTTCAATACCCGTATAATTCATTGGGTTGAAAAAGATATACCTTCCCATCAATTCAAAGCGTGGTTTCAGATCTTGGAAAAGACTGACTTGATCTCCATTCGTTCCCATTACACTTTGAAGGTGTTTAGCAGAGAAACTTAAGAATAGATTTTCGTGTGTATAAAAACTAATTCCACCACCAATATCTATAGATCCTTCTTGACGTTTGGACAATGAATAGGAGGGAGTACCTCCAATAAAATCAGAATCCGGGTCTAGCTGACTGTAATACAAACCTGGACTTTCTCCAAAAGAATAAACCAACGCACCTACTGATATACCGAAACTAAATGTTTTGTCTCTATCTCTATACGTCATCGAAAGGGGTACGCTAAAGGTTTGCATATTCAGGTTGGTGATCTCTTTATCTCCATCTTTAATCGGAATATGGACTTGTTGAAATAATGCTCCAATTCCGAAACCATTTCTCATTTTAGACTTTCGATACATCCCCAAACTTCCACCTATACTGATGTATTCCATTCCTCCTTGTTGAGAAGCATATCTAAATCCTACATTATTTTTATTTACTGTAGAACCCGCCAAGGCAGGGTTATGAGAAGAAGGAAGCCAAAGTGGATTGGCCGTAATTAAATCTTGAGCAAAACTATGGAATGATAGACCACAAAGAGCAAGAAAGAGTAATTGACGTAGCATGGTTTTGATGATTTAAGGAGTGACAATAAAAGAAGTATTTAAACGCTCAGTTAAACCATCGGAGTAATGGATCAATAGCTTTGCGTTGTAAAGGGAAGAGCTGAAAGCTTCATCATCACCAAAAATAAAATTGTAATCCTCTGATTCAAACACTAGGAAATTAGAGGTATCAAAAATCTCAATTTTAAAAGATGTAATTTCCACTTGACTTCTAATCAATAAACGATAACTACCATCCTCATTAAAACTACTTCTCTTAGAAACCGCCGTAGGTACTTTTACTCTAGGGAAATAAGGAATCTCAACGTTTTTTAAAGTGTCTCTATTGAGACCATCAAGACAACCACCCGCACCTGATGCATCAGTGGCAATAAGGATAATATCATATTGTTTAAAAGGTGCTTCAGCATTTTTCTCAAAATTTGAAGTGGGAAAAACATAGACAAAATCCTCATTGTCAAAAAGCATATTGACACCAATCAAATTCCCACCTTCATACACTTCCCATCGCTGTCTATCACTATTCAGTGAATTGGATGAAAATGTAGTGACACCATACGCTGAATTCGAAACTGTATAATTATCATCAATAATACCTTGCGAAATTGGAGCAATATACTCTAAACCTTCTTCTTGTATTTGTACTCTATTCAAGCATTGATTATCTCTTGATGACTCCAAAAAAATCTCAATCCGCAAAGAGTCTTCCATAGGTCTTTCGATTCTCAAGTCTTCTAGTTTTCCTACTTTCCCCTCAACAGTAAGTTTCTGTTCTTTGTAAAAACGATCATTGATATACACCAATACTAATTCGTCTGTCAACGTATCTCCTTCTGTAGTAAAATTGATAGAAACATAATCACAATAGTAAACTAAGTCTGAAAAACGATTAAAGTTGACAGAACGCTGGACTTTACCAAAGACATCAATTACCACAATTTCTGATGCTACATCAGAAGTTACAGTGTTAAACATTTCAATTTTTGCTTGATGTAAATCGGCTGTAATTACATTATTATCGATAGCGACTACCAAGATGGTTTCTGTTTCAGAAGACTCAATTGTATTTGTCAATACACCTAATTCTTCTATCCCAGATATCATTTGAAATTCCTCCTCACTTTTGTGTGTAATTGTGAAGATCAAAGTGTTAGGCTTATTATCAATACAGAATTCTGACTGACTTACCTTCACTTCAAAAGCAAATAAAGAGGTACTGATTAAGAGTGTCTGTAGTAGTAAAATCCAATAACTACGTATCATAACATAGTAAAATAAAAAATGACTAAAGAGTAATTACATTGTAAACTAAATTATCGTCAACTTTCAATCGGCCTTTCTACAAGCATTTATAGGAACTACTTTCAAACTTCCTTCTTCTTCATTTTTGTCTTAACACAAAAACGAAGCAAAAAAGTCAAGGCTTAGAAGTCAAAAGCTAAATTCCATTCCTTTCGCCTCAATGATTTTAAACTCGCTGCGCTCAAACAGCAAAATCATTTTTAACGGCTCAATACATGAAATTATTAACGCTTTTCCCTTCAAGGCCGGTAGAGATACTACTAAATGATTGTCTAATTACAGACAAGTCATAATTATCTTCCAAAGCGTGCGTTGTATTTCAACATCCTCGCGAACCATAATTCTTTATAAAAAGAATAGAGAACTTAGTTTATAATGTAGTTATGTTTGTTTTATCATGTTCAAGTTAGTTTGATTTTTTATGAATGAAAAACGAGCACTGAAAATAATGGTACCTTCAGTGCTACTGTCACATTTTATTTTAGAAAGAACAACTATTATAGATTTTGCTGTTCTATAAGAATCTCTTTTCGCTGGTAAGAAATAATGAACTTCTGTTTTGATAAAATTTCATAACCGATAATACCGCTTATATTGACTTCTTTAAAAGCATCTAAATGCCCAAGGTCTGTAAAAACAGTGGGGATGGATTTATACATGACATCACCAAGCATACACTTTTTCATTTTCCCCTTCTGCACCTCTTTTACTTCTCCTGATAGACCTTGTAATTCTGTTGTTTTGACACCCTTCAGAACTGGTTTCAATTCTTCAAAGAGAGAAGTCGAAAACGCATTGGCGCCTGCACCGCTGTCTATGGCAACATTATATTTTTGCCCATTGATGGACAAAGTCACAATTGGTAAATGTCCCAGTAAAGTGGTCATAGGAAAAGTTTGAAATTCCATATCTGATAAGTGAGTAGTTTGAAGAGTCTCAAATTGGTCCGGAGCTATTAACATCAATTGCTTTTGAGCATAATCATACATCACATCCAACTGATTGATGAAATCAGTGCCTATGATACCATAGATTTTAGTTTTTGTTTCTTTTTCTAAATGAGAAAGGTCCGAGACTAACACTCTTTCATTTTCAACCAACAATTTTCCAAATTCAATTTTAGGGATCTCAATAATGTCTTGATTGTTGATATGAGAATTGATGCCTTTTGCACTGGAAACAGAATTGACTTTACTGTTTTGATAAGCTGAGTTTAATATTGTCCTTGAAGAACCACTGTCAAAAATAAACTGTTGCTTTTCATTATTCACAATAGCATCTACTATAATCAGGTTACTCTTAAGCTCAAAAGGAATCTGTTGATAACTTTCTGATGAATTATTTTTCACCTGCATTTTATCTTCGGCCATCATCACTTTTACTTCAGCCTTGATCAGTGATAAACTGCTCACCTTATTGGATGTATCAAACACAATGGTTATTTCTTGATTTCCTTTCTGTTCGTATTCAAAGTCATATTTCAAGGTCAATGTGTTTCCATTTTTTTGAGCGTCCTTTTCTGAATAATTCAAAACGGTATCATTGATACTTTGCGTAATCAACATGTCCAATACTTTCTGAGCAATCACTCCTTTTTGATTTAAAATAGTAAAATCATCCGACAACCATTCGGTCAAATTTTCTACATTTTTTTGATTAATAGCGGTCACTAACTGCTCCGAAAATAGTTTACATTTCTCCTGTTCTTGAGCATAAACTTGCAGTGTTATACTTTCTAATAAAAGAGAAATCCATAAGAGTTTTAATACATTCTTCATCTGTTTTTTTGTTTTGATGTGATGAATCAAAAGTAGAAGACAAAGAATGTTTCTCTATGAAATGTAAGGTTGAAAAGGGGTGGAGAATAGGGTGGATTTTAGACTCATACCCCTCTGAGGGTATCTAAATCAAGCTTTTTGAGTTGAGTCCGGTCGGTTAATTCTAATTTTTTATACAGATTATTGATATGTGTTTTTACTGTACTGATAGAGATATTGAGCTCATCAGCAATCTCTTTATTCATTTTTCCTGATTGAATCAATTGAGCAACCAAGAGTTCTCTTTCGGATAAAAGTTCTATTTTAGATTGATGCTGTTGTTGTTTCTTTTTCCAAAAAAGAAGGAGATAAATAACAATACCTATTAAGGCAATGGCAATGACCACTACACCCAATATTTCATACATCTCAAAACGAAAAACCTGAAAAGAGGTATCACCTTCAATTACTGTATATTTTTTATCGTTAACTTGTATTAAATGAATAGAATCTTGTAAGCTCTCAGCGTCTAATTTTTGAATCACCTCTTGCAACTGAGATGTATTTTCTTTCACTTGTAAGGTATCTGAAGAAGAGGCGCTACTTAGTGATGAGATGAAAGTAAAAAGAAGAAGTAAGGTGAGTTTGTTTAGCATATTTGACTAATTTGACTTTTTCGCAAAGTACAATATCTAATGCATTTGATAAAATAATGAAGAGCCAAAAACTTTATTTTGACTCTCCATCAATTCAATTATTATTTCAGGATTTTCCCTACTGCTTCACCGAAGCCTATTCTCAATTCACCATTATCACAAAAACCTTTTAAGGTGATGGTATCATTGTCTTCGAGGAAAGTACGTGTTTCTTCACCAATTTGAAGAGGTTCTTTTCCATTCCAAGTAAGCTCCAATAATGAGCCGAAAGAATCTTTGGTAGGGCCAGAGATAGTACCTGAAGCACATAGATCACCTACATTCAAATTACAACCATTGACTGTCTGATGGGCCAGTTGTTGTGCCATACTCCAATACAAATACTTGAAATTGGAAGTGGCTATTTGAGCTTCATTTCCGCTTTCTGTTTTCAGATGTACTTCCAATTGAATATCAAAAGTAGAAGGTTTGTCTGATTGAAGATAAGGTAATGGCGTAGGAGACTGATCCGGTCCTTTGGTACGAAAAGGCTCTAGAGCATCCAATGTCACAATCCATGGAGAAACGGTAGATCCAAAGTTTTTTCCCAAGAAAGGACCTAATGGAACATATTCCCATTTTTGAATGTCACGGGCTGACCAATCATTAAAAAGCATCAAACCAAAAATATAATCCTCTGCTTTATCTACAGGTACACTTTCTCCTAATGCAGTTGATTTTCCTACCACAAAACCCATTTCCAATTCAATGTCCATTCGGTTGGATTTTCCAAAAACAGGAGTTTCAGCTCCCGGAGGCATTTTCTGTCCGTTGGGTCTAATGATGGGTGTTCCAGAAATTACTATAGAAGAAGAACGTCCGTGATAACCTACCGGAAGGTGTTTCCAGTTTGGCATTAATGCATTGTCTTTCCCACGGAACATTGTGCCTACATTGACCGCATGTTCTTCTGAAGAATAGAAGTCGGTATAATCACCAATCTGAACAGGCAAGTGCAATGAAGCTTCGTTTTGAGCCACTAATACATTTTTCCCTTCCAAAGAAGTGTTTCCTTCCTTTAAGAGTTCAAATACAGTAGAACGTACTTTTTTATGTACCTCTTTTCCTAGACTTATATAGGGATTTAAAACTTCATGGGAGAAAAGCACTTCTGCTTCCTTTATAAAAGAAAAATGCCCTAGCTTAGCTACTTCCACCAAATCCAAAATCTGTTCTCCTATTGCAATTCCAGCTCTTCGATCTCTTGATGAAGTACTGAAGATTCCAAAAGGTAAATTTTGAATCGGAAATGAAGAGTTATCGGGAACATTCACCCAGGATTGTACCGAAGGATCATTAGTAAGATCAATAGCCATAGTTTATTGTGTTTATGATTTGGTTAGTACATGAAAATTAAGTTTTTAACAAAGAATTATACTTTATCCAAACACTTAATTTAATTTGCATGTTATAAAGATATTAGTGTAATTAACGTAATTCTCACATTTAAAAATAGTGTTTCGCTATTATTTTTAATCAAAACCTTATCACACCTTTATCATGGACACTATAATAGACCTTTCTCCTTCGGAATTGAAAATTGAAGATATATTCATTCAACTTAGAAATAACGCTAAAAGTATAAAGGATACTAACGCTAAGGAACGTATACAAAAGCTTGAAAAAATAGAACAATATATCCTTAAGTACCGAGAAGATATTCAAAAAGCTGTTTATAATGACTTCCGAAAAAGTCCAACAGAGGCTGATACCACCGAAATATTGAGTACGTTAGGTCTATTACGTCATGCAAAGAGAAATTTAAGGAAATGGATGAAGCCACGTAAAGTAGGCAGTCCTTTGAATATGTTAGGAACGTCTTCTTACATTCTTCCTGAACCTAAAGGAGTTTGTTTGATTATAGCCCCTTGGAATTATCCTTTTTACTTGGCGATCACGCCTCTAGTTTATGCTATTGCAGCAGGAAACACCGTGATGATAAAACCGAGTGAAATTTCGAATCATACTGCCGCCTTTATCCAAACGATGATGGATAATCTTTTTCCTCCTGAAGAGGTAAAAGTAGTGCAGGGAGGTGTAGATGTTTCTACGGCTTTATTAAAATTAAAATTCAATCATATTTTCTTTACAGGAAGTCCACAAGTAGGTAAAATTGTGATGCGTGCTGCGGTTGAGCATCTTACTTCAGTAACATTAGAATTAGGAGGAAAGTCGCCCGCTGTAATTTGTGAAGATGCGGACCTGAAAGATACCACTGATAAAATGACTTGGGGTAAATTTATAAACGCAGGTCAGACCTGTATTGCACCTGATTATGTATTAATCCCTAAATCAAGAAAAGAAGAATTTATAGAACAAATGTCCAACACCATCAATGAGTTTTACTCTCCAAATGGTGAAGTGGTAAGTGTGTCAGAAGATTTTTGCAGAATTATCAATCACAATCATTTTAACCGACTAAAAGGAATTATTGAAGATGCTGCTGACAAAGGAGCCACTATCATAATGAATGGTGAAATGGATGAGAATACTAAATTTATTCCTCCAACGATTGTCACCAATGTCACCAATGATATGAAAATTATGCAGGAGGAAATCTTTGGGCCAATACTACCTGTAATGGAGTATGAGCAATTGGAAGAAGCTTTCAATATCATTGAAGAAAAAGAAAAACCATTAGCACTCTATATTTTTGGTAAGAATAAAAAGCTTATCAAAAAAGTACTCAACAATACTACGGCAGGGGGAACTTGTATCAATGAAACGATTCTTCACATCAACAATCCAGAATTACCTTTTGGTGGAGTCAACAATAGTGGAATTGGTAAGTCACATGGAAAGTTTGGTTTTGATGGGTTCTCAAATCAGCGTTCAGTATTAAAAAATAGAATAGGGATGACAACAATTAAAACGATTTATCCTCCTTATGGCAATCTAGCAAAGAAACTTACTGACTTTATGATTAAGTATTTTTAATTAGACTAATTCTATATTTTAACAACTCATTGTTAATAATATAAAAATATTGTAATATTAAAATTCGTAATGCAAACTAATTTTTTTAATATTTTTTATTTTTTAGAACGATGAAAAACTTTCTTTTATCTACTGCCTTGTTATTTGTATCACTTTTTGCCTTAACAGGGTGTTTCGATGAAGATGATGTTACTCCAGAAGCAAACTGCTTTACTAGTTACACTGAATATATCACAAAGCTTAGTGCTCAGGATGATGACTTGTGTGAACTATACACTGAGTACTTTACTTTCTTGGAAGAAAACAAAAGCTGTATCGCAGAAAATTCTAATGGTACACTTACTGAAGCAGACATCGACTTAGTATTACTTACTAAAGATATTCAAACAGCACTTTACTGTAACTAATTCTTTATTGAGAATAAGTCGATAAATAACTCCGTTAGAGTTATTTTAAAAAGTATTTCAAAGAGCTATCATAATTCATTTTATGGTAGCTTTTTTATTACCCAAGCAATTTTTTCTTAATTGAAGCCAAAAATGACCATAATCAGCTATTTTTTAACAACTTACACCTTTATACATTTGTAAAGTAAGCTATTGTAATTGAATTATTAATGGATTTCATATTCAAATATTGTGTATTCTATCTATTAATAATTTAGAGGTATATTGATTCTACTTGTGCACTTAATGATTACTAATCATAGAATTTGTATACCCACATTAGTTTAAAATAAAATGTTTTTATTTAAATATTTTTTATCAATGAAAACTATAATCAAACTTTTCTATTACTACTAACTTCCACACTTATCATTGGATGTGGTCCATCATGCTATCAATGTGAATTGGATTCTGCTTCTACTGCAGGTATACAAATTCCAAAAACAACATTTTGCGAAGATCAAGCAAGTAGCGAAAAAATAAAAATGGCTAAGTCAGCTTGTTCTCAAGCAGGTGGTAAGTGGAAAAAACAATAGTCACATGTATAATTGGTTACAGTGAAAACTGTTGCCTTTTTAAAATCAAATAACATGAAAATATTTTTATCACTCTTATTACTATTATTAGGAGTAAACTCATTTGCTCAAAAAATCAAAAAAATTGAAGATGCTTCGGTTACTCTCTCATCTGGAAAAGAAATAAAAGTAGGAGATACTTTTTACTTTACTGAATATCCAAAAAGTAAAGCAAAATATGATTATGCTTTCGATGACAAAAAAGTAAGTTATAAAATGAGTAATCTTTATATAACTGAAACAAATAAACCTGCTTATGCAGGAAAGCCATTAAAAATAAAAGCATTTTTTAAAAAAGAAGAAGTTATATACTTCTCTTGTTGGCCATCTATTTTACCGTCTTATGTTGAAATTGAAAACGCTCTTGACGCTGGTGAAATTAGATTTGAAAATGAGCTAGACAAAATTCAAGCACCTGAAATTACTTCTACTTTTTTATCTGATAGTTTGATGTTTATGGAATATATACTACGCGAACCAGAAGTAACAGAGAATATGGCCAAAGAGTTTTTTGTGCGTTTCAATAGAGACAAATATAACTTCATTCGAGATGATGAATTCAAATACCATAAAGCTATTGCTCAATTTAAGAAAGAAGTAAAAGCAATGACTCCAAAGAGTCTCGAATATTATACAATTATGTCGAATACTTTTGGAAGATATGACTTTGATAAAGAAGGATTTCATTTTATAAATAAAAATTCAACTGGACTTACTTCAAGTTCATATAGCTCTGAAGGGCATAAATTAATACAGAATGATATGAATAAGGAGGGAGTAAAATTTACAAATATTGAAGTAAAATTTACCAACCAAGATGATTTCAATTTCTTACCGTTGAGTGGAGACGCTGCTCAACTTTTTATTGCAGGTAGAAAAGATAATCTTGGAAATATAAATCGAAAAATTTATTTCGTAACTCATTTCAATGTAATAGAAATGGATACAAAAGGTGAGAAAAAATACTTCATCGCAGAAATAAACAAAATTGATGTTTACCAAGATTTCTTTGGAAGGCAACTTTCTAAATATATGGGTACCATTGTAAAACCTACTAACTAATAATTAAAAGTATTCATTGGAGCTACTATTAACCAAATAGTAGCTCTTAGATTTTGGGAACTAAGTATCAAATGGTATAAATTCTTAGAAAGAAAATTAATTACTATAAAGTATGATATTAAGAACCATATCAATTGACTACTAATAGTTATTCTTCTTATTAAAAATATATAAGGATACTTTATGAATAAAATTATTATTAATGCTCCTGATGAAGATCAACCAATAGTTTACAGAGCTATATTCAAACACACTCCAGAGGATATTGAAATACATTCTCAAACAATTCCCAAAAAACCATTTTGGCTTTTTTGTGTAGTGAAATCAATTCGTTTTTATCAGAAATATTTATCTGAAAGATTAGGGAATCGGTGTGTATATAACCCAAGTTGTTCAAGGTATTCGGAAATGGCTTTTAGAAAAAAGGGATTCTATAAAGGACTTATTCTTACAATTGATAGACTAAAGAGGTGTCAACCTCAAAATGGAGGAAATGATTTTTTATAATTTAAACTAAATTTTATTATGCAATACAAAGTTGAGGAAATTGGTGCTAGATTTTCGGATAAAGGTGTAACTGCTTTAGCTGATAGGTTTACAGCTAATGCTAATGATGGTTATAAATTTCATTCTGTAATTTCTGTTACCAAAACAGGATGTTTAGGTATTGGTGTTAGTGGTGTTACTTACCTAGCGGTTTATATTAAAGAATAATGCTTTCATATGCGATCCTTAAAAATAATAAATGTAGAATAAGGATCGTATATCTAATCATTTTTGTCATATTTTAAAACCTGTCTACGTCCTCATTATAAACACCTTTTAGATACAAAAAAAAGAAATAAAGTTAGAAAATGACTAGATGTAGTTATTGATATTAATTTGAAATTTAATCAGATTTGTTTAAACAAAAAGGTGTACAATTATTAAAATATGATAATAACATAATTCACTTCATTACTATTTATGGATAGTTAATTACAGTATAAAGAGTGTTTAATGAATTTTAATATTTTTAGTAGTGGCTTTACTATTTTTACCGATTTATCATGCAAACAAAATTATCAACTCTTTTATGGAATAGAAGTAATAATTTAAATTTTAATAGGTTAGTTGAAATATCTGTGAAATGTGTTTTCGATATTATTGGAAATTATGAAGAACATGATTTAAAAATTAATACTAACGAATTAGAATTTATCGATTTCATTCAATCTAACAAAGAACATTACTCTTATATTAGTGAATTAGAATTAGCTAAAACTGGAAAGAAAACGTTCTTATTTCATTTGCTTAAAAAAGAAGATTTTATATTATCCAAATGCTTACTTATTGATAATTCATTTTCGATATTTATCAATAAAACTGTACAAGATCAATACTTCATCGAGGAAAATTTCAGTAAATTCAATACTCTTTCAAAAAGAGAAAGTAGCATTTTAGAATTTATTTGCGAAGGAAAAACAAATAATGAAATAAGTGTTGTTCTAAGTATTAGTAAGTACACTGTCGAAAATCACCGGAAGAGTATAATAAAGAAATTGGATACGAACTACCTTTATCCATTTCATATCTTTTTTCACCTTGAAAAAGAAAACACTATAATCTATAAATAATTTTAGCTTTTCTAAAATGAGTTACATCTGAAACTAAAATATGGTATTAAACATTCAAAGTAGAAGGAAATCACTAACAAACTAATTATGTTCTTAATCAAAATATATTAATATGGATTTATTTGACAGATCTGGTAGAAAAGTTGGAAGTGTTAATGAATATGGCGGCGGTGGAGGTGGTATTGTTTTAATTATTTTGATCATAGGTTGGATGATATTATGGTTTGATAGATTAGATAATTATGCTGAAAAATTATTTCTTAAGTGGGAATCATGGGCTACACCTTATTATGAAGTTACTGCTATTTACGTTTTTTGTTGGGGTTATCTATCTAATATTACAAATAATATTATTCAATTCATTTTAAATTTAACTCCATATCCTAATTTAAATGAAGTACTTAGTTGGGTTTTTATTTTTTTAATTGGATTAATGTTTCTAATAGGGTATATCAAAACTGGAAAAAAAGGAATTAAATGGTCTTTATTTATTATATCATTACCATTAATAGGAGGAATGAGCTATCTAACCGGAGTTTTCATTTTAGATATCATTATATCTCTGTATGAATGGTGTCTTTGGCTTTTCGAAACAAACCCTTCATAATAGTATATAAATAAATTGGATCCGAATTCCCTCTATTCATTTCATATTTCCTTTCAATTAGAAAGTAAAAACGCTACATCACCCAAGATAATATAGCGTTTTAATGTATTATTTCAGCCAAGTCAACTTATGCCATAACATTTCAAAAGGGCCTTGTTTGTAATGCTTCAACCAAAGTTGACACATTCTTATTTGAGCAATCAAAAAGATAAAACCAATTAACAAACTAAAAGCCACTCCGCATGTATCTGCCAAATGAAATCCGTATCCAAAATATAAAATACCTCCAATAATTGACTGTACGATATAGTTTGTCATACTCATCTTGCCATAGGTTTGTAAAGGTCTACAAAGTCTTTTTACTGTATCTGACTTATAAATTAGGATAATGAAAGAGATCCATATCAGTGTAAAACTAAACTTCCACCACATATCAAAAGCAGTTCCTATTGTTCTTTTGATAACTTCAGTTTGATCTCCTCCCATAAAGTGCACTTTAAGGAAATACAATGGAATCATTACTGCAAATGAAACGGCCAATACATTTTTCCATTTATTGTAATGTTCAGATTTAAATGCTCCTACTTTTCCTAACCAGAAACCAAATATAAATAAGCCCATAGTTTGAATAGCCCTACCACATTCTATAGCCCAGAGTAATGAAAACTGTTGTCCATAAGTGATATTTCCCCATAGCGTTTCTAAGAAGTTTCCTTCTTTGATAATGTCCATAGACGCCTTCCATGGTGCTGCAAACATTCTCACTGCAGGTGTATATTCAGGATTAAAAATAGAGTAGACGTAATGTAATAAATCAGTGGGTTGTAATAAGAAAAAGAAAGCTCCAAAAAGTAATGCCTTATTACTCCATTTTCTGACAAAGAATAAAATGACACCCGTCAAAGCATAAAGCATTAATACTTCTCCAGGAAAGAAAGTGGCATTAATCAATGCAAAAAAGGTAAGAGTAAAGAGACGCCATAAGTATCGAGGTCCAAAGTCTTTTCCTGCTTTCGTCTGTTTGTTATTCATCAAATAAAAAGTGAACCCAAACAAAATAGCAAAGATTGAATATGTCTTCCCTCCAAAAAGAAAAAAAGTAAGATTAAACACTCCTGTATTAAGTGTATTTAACCAATCTGGATTTAATGCTTTATCAGGATAATGGTAATAGTTGAAATGCTCAATATTATGAATTAACATAATTGCCGCTACAGCATATCCTCTCAAGACATCAATTACATCAATCCTTGATGTAGAAGCTTTGGAGAAAGGTTGGTTTGTTAAAATAGGTTCCATAAAGATTTAGTCATAAAATTGTCGTTTTTCAAAAGTAAAAAATACACTAATAAATATTGATGATATAGGTTAATGCAAAAAAATACCCCAGCTATCAAAAATGATAACCGGGGTAAATCAATAGGTCAAGATCTTATACAAGATCCACCATCACTAACATAAACATCAACCTTACTTTTCTTTTTAATAGCTTAATTCATCAATCGTAAAGCTTACTTCTTCTCTGTTCTCAGACCATCCAATTCTTACGATGAAATTGCAATTTAGCCTTACTCCATCTGCCCAAGTAGTATGTACTGTATAAGCTTTATGAGTAGTTACATATTGTTCCCACGAATCAGCAATCTTATCTCCTTTTGTATCTCTTATGGATTTATCAGTAAACATAGATACCTTCACTATATTTTTATTCTCATCTTTTAGATAAATAGACATATGAATTTCATCTGTAGAAGATGACGCAGAAAAAGTAGGATTAATCTCTTCAACAAAAATTTCATCATTCTTATTTAATCCTGTTACTCCGTAAGCCCATACTTGATGCGAGTCATCTTCTCTTCTTGCTACTGATGTACCACTTACTGCACCTGAAAAAGGATCAATAACTAAATCTTTTACTCCATCAACAATTTCTACAACTGGTGAAGTGGGTTCAGTAATTGGTTTGGTGATAGGTATTCCATCAAATCCAGGATCGATAATGATACTACCATCAGTAGTAAAGTTGACAGAGTAAGTATACTGTTTGTCTGCTTTTGCATTTTCTAATTCTACCCCTGCATAACCTCTCACTGTATTGATGACAATATTATGTGATTCATTGGCTTGAACATAAGCATAGAAGTTTGGATATTTCTCATCACTGTCTGGCAAAAGTTCAAAATCACCAATTCTTGATTCAGTAACTTCATCTTCTGCACCATCTACCAAGACATATGCAAATTGTTTATTTTGCATACGAACAGTCACTGATTCGGTAACATTTGTTCCTTGAGCTTCACCAATTAAATAATACTTTTCTGATACTGTTTCATATGAATTAATATGTGAAATAGTGATAGAGAAATCCCCAACTACATTATCAACAACTACTGTAGTATCAAGTAAAGAAAATTCTTCAGTAGAGTATTTCTCTCCATTTTCATCTTTTACAAGAATAGAATAACCATGATACTCTAATCCCTCTTGTGGATCTCTATCACTCTTTGTCATTGGAGTAATTTGTTCTTCAATGACAGGTCTAATTGTGATGACACGACCTTCTTTTACAGGTTCTTCAATTGAATCATTCTTTTCGTTACATGAAAAGAATAAGAATAACGATAAGATTGGTAGTAAAACTTTTTTCATTTTAATATTTACTTTAATAATTAGAAACAATGTTACTTTTTAATTTAAAATTTTTTATCTCAAAAATTTAGCTCTGGCAATAGTCCCTTTAGACTCTTTATTGACTTCACTCAACCAGATTTTTGCTTGATCATCTGTTGAAAGGCAATCATTTTTATGAATAAAGTTGACCGAACCAGAGTTGTACAGGTCAAATACAGCTACTGCTCCACAATACTGTACTAAGACATATCTTGTTTTATTTTGATATTGATCTCTAAAAGATAGGTCAGGATCAATTCTTGAAAGAATGCCCATTTTATCTAAATATGCCTCTACTCTTCCATCAAAAAGATTGATGTTTTTTGGTTCTGTTTCTTCAGAGAATGAAACAAATGAGATAGTGATTAATACGATAGATAATAAAAGATTTTTCATTTTCGATCTATTTTTAGTTGATTGATTTTCATGATACAGTACAAATATACGACGAAAAAGAAACAATGTTACTTTTATAGAGTTAATAGATATTATGTAACCATTTTAGCTCGTGTTACAGAAATGGGAAACTGACCATCAGATAAAAAAAATGGACATTCTCTATTATAAGAGGTGTCCATTTTTAATATCAATTGGGCATATTTTTTAAGTTCCTTTTTAATAATTTGGAGTGATAAAATTAAATTTTAGAGCCTTCAAAAGTTCCTTCATCACCCTGCCCGTTTGACCAAGTTCCAAGTATGGAACCATTATCTAAATCAATCGTTCCTGAAGAGTTGATTTGCATCTCTTTTCCATCACTAGTATAAATTGATATTGAGGTAAAAGTGCCGTCCTCATTAATTTTTGCATCAAAACGTTCGTAATCTTCAGCAGATGAATATTTTCCATACATTACACCTTTCTTTATTTTGAAATACCAATCTGTAATGACTTCTTCTGATGATGTGTAAGAATTTCCATAATATTCACCATCGAACAAGTCGATTGTATCTTCAAATTTTAAACCTTCTAAACTTCCAGAATGCCCATTTTGATTTGACCAAGTACCTGACATCGTACCACTTTTTAATGAAACTGATGCTTTAATAGTAATAGTCAACATTTCTAGTTGTCGCATATTGGAGTCATCAAATTCAGAAACAGCATTAATAACTCCATTTTCATCAATCCCTCCTTCATATTGTTGGTATTGATCGTCTAAATCAAATTTGCCAAACAATACACCATCTTCAACTTTAATAAACCAGTCAGTCATTATTAGGTTGTCACTATCATAAGTATAACCATGATATTCACCGTTGAATGCTGCTATTTTTTCATTTTTCTCTTCTTCTAAAGTTTCTTCTTTGTCTTCACATGCCACAAACAGAATGATCACTAATAGGTAAAGAACATAGGGTATTTTACAGTCTCTCATAATTACATGCTTTAATGATTATGAAAACAAAATTGATTAAATCATAAGAAAGAATAAATACCCAACATTGGGTAGATTATTAGCTTATGGTAAAATCTATAGTCGACTTAATATTGACCTTCTTCTTAATATTTTTCCAATGGGTTCTTACTGTATTGATAGAAATATTCATTAATTCAGCAATTTCCTTAGGTGTTTTACCTTGGTGTTTCAATTCAATGATCTCCCTTTCTCTTTTCGTAAGTGCCTTCATTTCTTTATGAGATTGAAATTGCTCATTTTGGACAACACTCTTGGTAGACTCAACCTCTTTAGAAGATCTCCACTGATCCAACCAATTTCTTGCTTCTTTTTCATCACAAAAAAATCGCGGCATTTTTTCAATAATCAATGATTTATCTGTTTTACCATCGGTCAAGCTGTAAAGCTGGAGTAGGTTATATTCTTTCTGCCCTAATACAAGTGCGACGGGGTAATTTTGATTACAATCCAATGGATAAAAATTGTCTGCAAGAATAGTATTGATGATTGGCTTATTCATGTTTTCTTCTAACCATTCTATCAATTCGCTATCCATATTAATGGTGAGTTTCTGCTGTAACCAAAGGGCTTGTTTGCTTTTAAAAGTCAAAGCTATTTCTGTATATTCTGCTATATCTTTTTTAAAAAGCTCAACAGTAGGTGGCGAATCAATCCAATTTAAAATGCACCTTTCGTATTGAGGTTCATAATAGATTTCTAAATAGTTGCTTGAGTAAAGTAGCATTAGTTTTTCTTAAGATTAGTTTGTTTTAAGATAGGTGTTTCGAATTACAAAATAGATGATCATTCACAACTTAACTTCTTGACTTCCATTATCTAATCTACTTTTAATGCAGAATTTTCTTTGTATTATTATAAAAAAGGCTCTTACAAATAATACTATTTGTAAGAGCCAAATCAACTAATAGTTTGCAAGGTGTTTTATAGCTGATTGTTATTCGTCATTTATTTTGCTGCATCAAACTTGCCTCAAGTAATTATGAAATAACGTGGGTAAAGAATTTTATAACTACTACTATCTTTATTTTCGTTTGTATAATACAAATATACGACAAAAAAGAAACATTGTTACTTTTAAAGGTTAATAGATATTATGTAACCATTATTTACAATGTTACCCAGATCAATTATTGATAAGTTTTTCTCTGATTTTTTTGATATGATGAAACTGAGGACATCTTTCCAAGAGTAAATCTAACTGCTTCACATAAGCTTCAATGAGATCATAATTATCTCTGTTTCTTTCATAAAGATGTTGACCTACCAACCAATGTACCCTTTCTGCAATCGACATATTTTGTCCATTGGTTTGATAGTGCTGAGGTTGTAGATTGGATAATCTCCAACTACGAATAAAAGCTAGAAAATTAGGTAAGTATTGATTGAAGTGCATCACCAATTCCAATATCTGATAAAAAGGTTTTGGTTTCTCTTTTTGTGGATGAAAGGAGAGGGGAGCAAATAAAAGTAAAAGCTGATCTGCCAATTCATATTTTTCCTGCTCCAGTAATAATCTTAACTCATCATAAAATGACAAGCAAGCACAGTATTGCAATCGATCAGCTTCTGTTGGAATGTATTCGACAAAAGCGGAATAAAGTTCTAAAAACTGTTCGTGTTCATTTTCCTGTTGCGCTACCTTAAGCATATCATAAAGTACCCATGCCATAGCAGCATGAATTTCTTCATCATTAGGTGACAATTCCAAAAGTCCTCTAGCTGTAATAAAAGCCTCTTGGTATTTTCCTTCTTCCCTTAAAGTATAAATTTCACGAACTGAATACATAGTACTTATTTTCCGAATTTACCGTTCCTTCTATTACGGTCTCTTTTAGCAGCTTGTTTTGACATAAATACTCTTAATACTAATAGTAATGTTGTCAAACCTGCCAATTGAAGGTTTTCCATATATTCTTCACCTCTATCATAGGCATAATAGGCAAGAATAAATAATGAAACTGAAGTAATGGCAAAAATGATATTGACGATGTTTCCGAATCCTTTGCTCATAAGTTTAGTAGTTAATAGTGAGAAAGCCCACGACTAGGTGAAATCGTGGGCTTTATTTATGATTTATAATTAACGAATAATACCTCCTTCCGCAATCTGCGAAGTTGGAGATACAAACGATAATGTTCCGTCTTTGTCTTCAGCCATCAAGATCATACCTTGAGATTCAATACCTCTGATTTTTCTTGGTGCTAAATTCACTAAAATAGAAACCTGCTTTCCGATGATATCTTCTGGAGCAAAAAACTCAGCAATACCACTTACTACTGTTCTCTTGTCAATACCCGTATCTACAGTCAATTTCAAAAGCTTTTTCGCCTTTTTCATTTTTTCTGCTTCAACGATAGTACCTACACGAATATCCATTTTCTGGAAATCATCAAAAGTAGTTTCGTCTTTTTGAGGTTCAACAGGAGCCTGAGAGATTTTTGTTTTCTCTAATTTCTCAATTTGAGCTTCAATCACTTTATCATCAACTTTGCTGAACAATAATTCAGCTGGAGCCAAACGATCATAAGCAGTAATCAACTCAGGATTTCCTACTTGGTTCCAATCCAATGATTCCATACCCAACATATTTTGGATTTTCTTCGCCGTATTTGGTAAGAATGGATCAATAGTGATAGCTAAGTTGGCAGCAATCTGTAAAGACATATTTAAAATTGTCTTCACTAACTCTGGATCTTGCTTAAACAATTTCCAAGGTTCTGTATCTGCTAAATATTTATTTCCTAAACGAGCTAACTTCATCGCTTCTGTCAAAGCTTCTTTGAATTTATATTGCTCGATTAATTTTTCAACACGAAGAGGAATCGCTTTCATCTCCTTCACAATACCTTCTTCCATAGGAGTGAACTCACCTGCTACAGGTACTTCTCCTTTGAAATATTTGTGAGTAAGTACAACCGCTCTGTTGATAAAGTTACCTAAAATGGCAACTAGCTCATTATTCACACGTTCTTGGTAATCTTTCCATGTGAATTCAGAATCTTTATTTTCAGGAGCAATTGATGTTAATACATAACGTAACTCGTCCTCACGGTTAGGTAGGTCTTCTAAATACTCATGCAACCAAACCGCCCAATTACGAGATGTTGATAACTTCGCACCTTCAAGGTTTAAGAATTCATTAGCAGGGACGTTGTCCGGTAAAATGAACTCACCATGAGATTTTAATAAGATAGGGAAAATCAAACAGTGGAATACGATATTATCCTTACCAATAAAGTGAACTAATTTCGTATCTGCTTTCTTCCAATAGTCCTCCCAGTTTTTACCTTGAGAAGCCGCCCAATCTTTTGTTGCTGAAATATATCCAATAGGAGCATCCAACCACACATATAAAACTTTTCCGTCTGCACCTTCTACTGGTACCTTAACTCCCCAATCTAGATCCCTAGTCATAGCTCTAGGCTGTAAACCTTGATCCAACCATGATCTACACTGACCTAAAACAGAGTTTTTCCACTCAGAAGGAGTATGATGTTCTCTACCTTCTAAAGTACCTTCGTTGATCCACTCACGCAACCAATCCTCATGCTGATTCATTGGTAAGTACCAGTGACGTGTTGTTTTTAAAACTGGAGTATTCCCTGTAATCTGAGATTTAGGGTCGATCAAATCAGTAGGACTTAAAGAAGATCCACATTTTTCACATTGATCACCGTAAGCTGCATCATGACCACACTTAGGACAAGTACCAACAATATATCTATCAGCTAAGAATTGTTTTGCTTCCTCATCATAGTACTGAGAAGACTCTCTCAATTCAAACTCTCCTTTATCATTTAGAGTCTTGAAAAAATCTTGAGCTGTTTCGTGGTGAACGGGAGCAGAAGTTCTATGAAATAAATCAAAAGCAATTCCGAACTTCTTAAATGTATCACCAATTTGTTTATTGTATTTATCAATGATGTCCTGAGGTGTAATTCCCTCTTTCTGTGCACGAATAGTAATCGCAGCACCGTGTTCATCACTACCACAAATAAACGCTACATCTTTTCCCTTTTGACGTAATGATCTTACATAAATATCAGCAGGTAAATATGCACCTGCGATATGTCCAATGTGTAAAGGCCCGTTTGCATACGGCAATGCCGCTGTTACAGTGTATCTATTGTAATGCTTTGACATGGATTGTCTTTAAATTTCTATGCTTTTAAAATGACTAGGCACTCAATTTTTATTACTCAAGTCGATGCAAAGATAAACATTTTGCACTTCTAAATCATCTCCTATTAATACTGATTTACAGATGATTTAAGTATTGGAAATTGAAGTTATTCACACTTTATACTTCTAATTGTTGATAACTCAACGAAAATCATGAATTTTCAATAAAAAAGGTGGAATTTTCAAAAACTTATGAACAGTAATCAAAATTGGTTTGATCCCTAAAAATGAAAATTATACTTTCGGGTATAATTTTCTCAAAACAGCACAAAGGTAATAGTTGTTTACTATAGAAAAATAAAAACTAGTGAATAAAATGCAAAAGGGAGAAGAATGGTTTGATCAATGGTTTAATACACCTTATTATCACATTCTATATCAGAACAGAGATTTTAATGAAGCAGAACAGTTTATGTGTGCACTGTCTGATCATTTGGGAATCTCCAAAAACGACAAAGTACTTGATCTAGCTTGTGGAAAAGGCAGACATTCCATTTTTCTAAACAAACAAGGCTTCGATGTGGAAGGAATTGATCTTTCTACAGAAAGTATTCAACATGCACATCAATTTGAAAATGACAGATTGAAGTTTAATGTGCATGATATGCGTGAACTCTATAAAGAACAGGAATATAACTTTGTTCTTAACTTATTCACAAGTTTTGGCTATTTCGAAACAGAAGAGGAAGACCTTTCTGCTTTACAAATGATTGCCCATAGCTTAAAAGAAGGAGGTGTTTTAGTACTTGATTACTTTAATACCTATAAAGTAATCAGCAATCTTCCAGAAAAAACAGTAATTGAGCGTCCAGAACTCTCTTTTAATGTGCATAAGTTTCTCAATAATCGTCATGTGATGAAGCAAATTGAGTTTACAGATAAAGGAAAGCATTACATATTCACAGAAAGAGTGGAGGCTTTAAGAAAATCAGACTTTTTAGGCCTATTTGAAAAGGTAAACCTAAAAGTTATCAACATTTTTGGGGATTATAAGCTAAATTCTTTTGATAAAGAGACATCTGACCGTATGATTTTCGTGGTTCAAAAGAGTTAATCACATAATTATATAATTTCAAGATATAAAAAAGGGATATTCTTCATTGAGTATCCCTTTTTTTGTTGATATCATTTACTTTTTTAGCTCTAAAAGTAAATATTTATCCACAAAAAAGAGAAAGTTATTCACAAAACACCTGTTTCAATGTGGATAACTTTCTCTTTTTAGGGAATAAATTGCTTATTCTGTATAATTTATAATGTGAATTGTGAAAATGATCTTATAAACATCGATTTTCAATTACTTACTCACATTATTCTGAATAAAATCTTGATTTTTTAATTATTTGAAGAAATTATAAACTTTTTGTTGACAACAATCGAATAAAAACGATCTCAAAAAGGTATTTATCAACAAAAAGAAACGAAAATGTGCTCTTATCTATGATTTATTCACGTTATCACCTCTCAGTGCTCTAAAACGTTTACGAGCATCCACTTCATAGCTTGAACCTTTAAACTTAATCAGAATATCTTTGAAGTAGTTCATAGCTGATTCTTTATCGTTCAGATGATCTTGATAAATAGTTCCCAAGAGATAATGTGCATCGTCAGCAAGAATATCATAGCCATAAAACTCTACTATTTCTTTTAAAGGTTCAGTGGCTTGTTTATAATTCCCCAATTTTATTAACAAATGTGCTTTTTCCCAAAGAATTTCGTCAGATAAACGATGTCCTTTGAATTTTACTAACATTTGTTCGTAACTCTCTATCGCTTCCAGGTATTTTCCTTGAAATACCAACAAATCAATCGCTGCATATTGTTCCATAGCTAGAGAAGTGGTATCAAGGTTTAAATTGTCACTTATCAACATAGATAGTGCCATAGCATCATTACTAATCGTTCTGGAAGTGGCTAATTTCAAAATATCTAATTGTGACTGTGCCAATAGAAAATCTCCTGTATAGTAATACAGCTTTGCATTTTTCAATTTTGCAATGTGTCCAATCGTCATTTCACGATTACTGTTGGCTACTTGTGAATAAAGTAAAGAAGCCTCCCAAGGATTGTCCTGAAGCAAATAGATATCCCCAAGATCCAGCTTAGCTTGTGAAACTAATGACTTTGGAATTGATCGATTGTTGATAAGTTCTTTTAATTCAACAATTGCTTTCTCTTTTTCATCCAAATAGAATGCTTGAAGCAACGCCATATTCCTCAAAGCATCTCCTGTCTGTCCATTTACACCAATTTCATCAATGATTTGTTGATAATCTTTCACTAATGAGTTGATTTGATCTTTATCAATAGGGTAGGTGCTCTTAATGATCTCCTCTTTAGTCTCTATCAACAGTTTTCTTGACATTGGGTATACTGCATACTCTTTGTAGCGATCTACCAAATACTGGAAGATCTTAGAAGCATTTTTATAATCTTTATTGTTTTTAGCCAATCGACCAATTTCTAAAATCTTGTATCCTTCCAATCGAAGACGTTTATCTAACGCTCTCGCTTGTATAAATGCTGCGTAAAACTTCTTCTGCTGTAAGTAATACCAAACGATCAGCTCGTTGAATACCGTCATATTTGCGTTCTTCTGCACCATTGTGAGTAACTGAGGTTCTATGAGCTCAAACTTCTCTTCTGTCGTTAGACGGTCTTGTAGGGCCATTTCAACATATTCAAGCTGATCAGGCTTCACAGACAAAAGCTGCATGTACTCATCGATCATCTGTTCGTATTTCCCCCAATTGGCATAAAGATCAGCTAACTCGTAGTAAAAAGTCTCTCCTTGATTCTTCTCACCAACCCTGTAGCATTGTTCAGCATAGTTATACAATCCCAAATCGATACAGTACAAAGCCGCATACCTCAGCTTTGTTGTATTGTTGGCAACTTGTCTAATATACGTCTCCATGATCTTGTTTCCTGCAAGGGTATCTTTTTCTATCAACTTTACCCTAGCGTAATCCACATTGTACATTGAATTGTCAGGATTATTCTTGGATAGTTTTTTTAAATACTTCTCAGCTTCCTTGAGTTCTTCTTTTTTTAAAAGTAGATCTAAATAGTTTTCATGGATTTGTCCCAGCAATTCTTTGTTCTTAATTAAGTCCCTGTATAATTCAAGGGCTTTGTCGAATTCTTCCGTTTTATAATATTCCTGGGCTAAGTTTAACTTCTCTTCTGTTTTACTTTGCCCCCAACTGATTTGAGAAATAATAAAACAAAGGAAAAAATAGAGATACGTTTTTTTTTGACCAAATAAGGTTTTCAACATTTCACTCTTTAATAGATTATAAAAAAATAAAAATTTAAAATTCTCTTTTATTGTTATTAGGGGTGTTTATAAGTTGATAACTCTACATACCAACAGGTTTTCCTTACTTATAAACATTATTGCTAATGCCTTATAAACCGCCTAAACTATTCAAAAACAAAGATTTATAGCGCTTTTCAACAGTATTCACAGCATTATTCACTCAGAAGTTATTCAGTTAATTGGTGTGTTTAAAAGCGCCATTTTTAATCACATCACTTTATAAACACCCGTGTGAATAGTGTGAATAAGAGCCATTTGTGAATTACTGTGGATATTATCAACGCTTATTCAACATTTTACTCACTAATCACAATTTTGTGTAAAAAACGTGTGAATAATGTGGATAACTTATGAATAAATATCTTTAATGTCCAATTTTTTAACCAAATAGGATAATTACAGTGAATAACTCTTAAGCTTATTATCAATATACATACTTTGTTCATTTATCAATCATTTTTGCGCCTAAAAATAACAGCGCATTTAGAAGATTTATCAACACTATAATTTTCTTATTTCATAGCTGGCAATTCTATACTTCTCTGTATGCATTGCACCTTTAACTTCCTTGTCAATACTTGAAATTTTATGCTAACTCATACACATACTGTGAATTAGGCTTTTGTTTATATGTTTATAATTTGGTTTATTTTATAATTAAATATCAGATAATCAGATACTTAATATGTTTATAATGTCCTGATTTACGTCTTTATATGTTCATAAATAGGTGAATATTGTTTGAAATCATCAATATGTTTATAAGTCTGTTGATAACTTCATTAGTTGTTCACAAAAATCAATATTTAATGTTAGTAAATAAGAATTAAGATTATATTATAGTTCTATTTCTTATTCTACTGATTTATATTGACTTAGCTAATAATCGCTGTTTTTGACTATGTGAAGGCTAATTCTATGATCGTGATACCTTCCATTATTAAATGTATTGATAAGAATAATAAACAATAAAATGTTATTCACACTTATATGATACTTTGTTTATTTTTTGATGATTTTGAGTTTCATTTTATGTAGAATCAATTTATTGTTCACAACTATAGTTTATAATCTAATTATAAAGTCTACTTTATCATGCAGCTTTTAATTTATTTTCTACGCTACTACATAAATGGGGATAACTTTTCGTCAAGGATATATGGAAGTATAGTTAAACTAAAACAATAGTGTCTTCGCTAGTTATCGTTATACATTTTCAAAAACCATTTTTATTTCTAATGAACTAGAGTATTCAAAAAACTTTGATCACTATCCTCCATATCTGATCGTTTTATTTTTATCAACATATCGTATAGAGGACAAATGATAGGAAAGAGGGAGTTGATTCTAAGAGTAAATAATTGAGAGTATGTACAAAGTCAAAAATAAATTATAGTTAATTCTAATTTGTTTTTTGTGAGTACAACGCTAAAAAACGTATTAATAGTGAGTGGTTCTATTGAAAGTTTTTTAAAGGAAGTAATCGAAAAATAATAAATAGAATTAGTATTAGATAATTTTGATTTTGTACTTAAATATGGAATTGCTTTCATTAAATTTTTGCTCAAAAAAAAAGTGAACATTTCTGCTCACTTTCTTTCTGCTGAATTTCTATTTTATTTTTTATCTGTATTGATGATTGTATCTTCTCTTCTGATTTCCCAGTTGGCTTCAACTTTAATCTCTTTCGGGAAGAAAGCTGTCGGTTCTGGAGGAATTCTATTTTCAAAATCTCCTGGGAACCAAATTCCATCATTATTTTCATCAATTAAAACTCTGATACCATAAGTTCCTGGCTTCACATATTCAAAAGAGAAAAGTCTTTCATTTTGTACTTCTTGGATCACTTCTCCTTTTGATGTTACTAATTGTACAAAGAAACTTTCATGACTTCCTACCACTTGACCTTCTACAATTCCATATTTATCTAATTCTTTAATCGTAAAGTTTAGTGTTTTTGCCTGTGTAGAATCTGCTTTTACAGATACGAAAGCATTATCTGTAAAAATTAAACTAAAGGCAGAGTCTGCATAAAATTTAGGAAAACTAACTTCAGTGTGATTAAAATTAAATTCTAAGTTTTTATCAACTAAAATACTATCTAATCTTGTAGTGTCTTCACTATATACATAATACATACTATCAAGATTCCATTCTTTCATTGGTAATGGAAATTCTAAAACGATCTCTACACTGTCTTCAGGAATAAGGTCATTATCTTCAGGAATTTTTTTATCGAATTTAATTCTAACAATTTCCTCTTCTTCTTCTTCTGTAACACCTACAGCATCACCGATTGATTTTAAAGCTCCACCAATTAAACCACCGTTCTTTTTATTTTTTTCTTTTCGCTCTTCTGCTTTTATTTCAGATCTACTAGGGAACATAATCATTGTATCAAATTCGATTCGTTGCTCAATAGAGTCAATGGCATATCCTGTCATTCTTAATGAATCTTCCATATCTCTTTCACCAATATAGATTAGTTTAATTTCTCCTTTCTGATCTTGATGAAAAATACTGTCAGTGTAAGAATTTTTTTCAGGGAAATCTATATCATATTCAACGGCGAATTTATTGAACTTAACTAAGAGATCTTCTTTATTATCAACTTTGACATTATTAAATTTAAAATCTACTAAGTCGTAGTCTCTCACGAATAATTGTACATCATCAATATTTCTATCTAGTAAAATTGAATCACTAAAGAAACCAATACGTTCTTCTCTCAAGGTGTATTTGTAATCACCATTGGTATCATCAATACAATAAACTTTATAGTAACCTGGTTTAAATCTTTCTAAAATGAAAAGGCCATCTTTAACTGTTCTTGAAAAATAAACAGGTGGATCTGTGTTGACATCAAGAGAATCATAAGGATCGTACAAAGCGATAATTGCACCTTCAATAGGTTCGTCTGTCAATAAATCTCTGACTTGCCCTGTAACTTCTAGAGAGTCTAAATAATCTCCTGTACTAAATGAAAAACGAACATTTTTTGCCGGGTTTTTCTCTGTAACATCAACTATCGAATTTCCAAAGTCAAAGAAATAAGTCATGTCTTGTTCAAGAGTATCTAAAACGTTGATGATAACTTTGTTTCTGGCAAACCTAGATTTGTATTGAAAAGTGGGTTTGTATGGGGTTATAATTAAGTTCTGTCTTAACTTTTCTTCCTGTACATATTCATCAAAATAAAGTGTAATCTTTAGTTTTGTGGTATCCACATTTGTTTGTCCGTTGAATGGAGTACTGGCACCAAACCTTGGAGGAATTTCATCTTTAGGACCTCCAGTAGGAGAGGAGATGACAGCACAAGCATACACTGTAAAAAGTATATATACAGAAATTATTATTCTTAAGGTTAAGTTCATTATGATAGACTTTCTAAGACATATTTTTCAGTAAAAGCAGAATTGTAACTCTATTCTTCGTTACAAAAAATGCACTTACAAAATAAGGCATATCTCCATAAAGAAATATGCCTTTTATCTAAAAATATATTATTTTTTTTGATCTCGAAATAACTAAGCTTTTTGCTTATCCAAATACACCATTAAGATGGTAACATCTGCAGGTGTAACACCTGAAATTCTTGATGCTTGTCCTAATGTAAGTGGAGCAACTCTTGTTAGTTTCTCTCTTGATTCAGCTGATAACGCATTGATTTGTCTATAGTCAAAACCTTCAGGAATTTTATAATTCTCTAAAGTTGTCAACTTTTCTGCGATCTTTTCTTCCTTCTCAATGTAGGTTTCATACTTCAAAAGAATCTCTACTTCTTCTAAAGCCTTCTCTCCGAAACCTTCAAAAGCTTCTTTTAAAGTAGGTGCACTTTCTAGTGTTAGTGCCATATCTACCTTCGTCTTCTTCAAGAATTTATCAGCCTTCAAACCATGATTCATCGTTTGTAAACCTCTTTCTTCAAGATGAGGATTGGCATTGCTCACCTTCACACTTGTCTCTTTTAAGACTTCTGTAGCTTTTTCAATCTGCTCTTTTTTCTTCTGAACCGCTTCAAAACGTTCATCAGAAGCTAGACCTAATTGATGACCTAAGTGAGTTAATCTTAAGTCAGCATTGTCTTGTCTCAATAAGATTCTGTACTCTGCACGAGACGTAAACATTCTATAAGGTTCTTCCGTTCCTTTGTTGATCAAGTCATCAATAAGAACACCAATATAAGCTTCCGATCTTTTTAGAACGAAAGGCTCTCTTTCATTGATCTTGTTATGAGCATTTATACCTGCCATCAAACCTTGAGAAGCTGCTTCTTCATAACCTGTAGTACCATTAATCTGACCAGCAAAATAAAGGTTTTCTACAAGCTTCGTTTCCAATGTCGCCTTCAATTGAGTAGGAGGGAAGAAGTCATATTCTATCGCGTATCCTGGTCTGAACATCTTTGCATTTTCAAAACCTTCAATTTTACGGAGTGCTTTGTACTGTACATCCTCAGGAAGTGATGTTGAAAAACCATTGATATACATCTCACATGTGTTCCATCCTTCCGGTTCTACAAAGATCTGATGACGATCTCTCTCTGCAAAACGGTTGATTTTATCTTCAATAGAAGGACAGTATCTTGGACCTAAACCTTGAATTCTACCATTGAACATTGGTGATCTATCAAAGCCAGTTTTCAAGATATCATGTACTTCATTACTTGTATATGTGATGAAGCAGCTACGTTGTTTTGTCAGTGTAGAAGTACTGTCAGAGAAAGAGAACTTCTCAGGATTTTCATCACCTGCTTGCTCTTGCATTTTCTCCCAGTTCAATGAACGACCGTCAACTCTTGGAGGAGTTCCTGTCTTCATTCTTCCCGCTTCAAAACCTAATTGTACTAATTGTTCTGTCAAACCTTTCGCAGCATGTTCGCCACTACGTCCTCCTCCAAATTGCTTTTCACCAATGTGGATCAAACCATTTAAGAAAGTACCATTGGTTAGTACTACAGATTTTGTATTGAAAACAACTCCCAAACTAGTTTTTACTCCAGTGATTTTGTCACCTTCCATTACTATTTCAGTAGCCATTTCCTGCCATATATCAACATTGTGATTTGCTTCTAAAGCATCTCTCCACTCTTGAGCAAATACCATTCTGTCACTTTGAGCTCTTGGACTCCACATCGCAGGTCCCTTTGATCTGTTCAACATTCTGAACTGAATCATAGACTTGTCTGTGATAATACCTGACATACCTCCAAGAGCATCAATCTCTCTTACTATTTGTCCTTTAGCAACACCACCCATCGCTGGGTTACAGCTCATTTGAGCGATGGTTTGCATATTCATTGTAATCAGTAATACTTTAGATCCAAGGTTTGCAGCAGCGTGTGCAGCCTCACATCCAGCATGTCCTCCGCCAATTACAATAACGTCATAAGATGGATACATTCTTTCTCCTTATTTTAAAGTTCCACGTGGAACATGTTTTTCTTTTTGTGGAAACTACCATTGAATAATAGTAGTTGTTGTTATACTATTTCGTATCTATTTGTATTAAACTGAAACAGTAATTGAAATGTTTATTAGTTAAACTTTGATTAACAGATAGGTAGTAACTAACAAAGCAGTGCAAAGATAATAAATGAAGTGATGTATTTATTCTTTAGGAATACATTTATTAATAATTCTTTATTGTCAATTTATTTTTTTGATAGAAAAGCCTCCTCTCTGCTTCAATTTTAATAGGTAATCAGTTAGTATGAAAAGATATTGACGCACTCATTTTTATGGTAATATCACTCTTTAATGAAAGAGTAATTTCAACATTAGAATCGGACAGATAGAAAACCTATTCTCTAAATGGAAAAGTACTTAAGTACTAGGACAGACGAAAATAGATATTTCGTACACCATTGTTGAAACTATTCAGTAATAGCCTAATCTCATCAAGACTGAAGTTTTGTACCGTTAGTAACACTTAAAGTTTGGTGAGGGCATATCACTTTACCATAACTTCAGCCATAGTACTATCTGTTTTGTCTTATTTCTTTTATCAAAGTTCTCATCCTTATCTGATAAAATCACTTAAAACTTATAAAGTCGAATCACTAATAACTACTATACCTAACTTCATTTATTATTATATCTAATTCATAAAACAAAAAGTTCCACGTGGAACAAATTGATACTAATGATCAAAAGTGTTTCACGTGGAACATTAAATATTTTGATAAAAGAAAAAACTAAGATTTCAGTTTTTCATTTCTAATGCCTAATTGTTCATCTTCTAAAGCTCTCATTTTTTCGGCTTCTTCCTCAGATTTATCTTTAAAACCTAAAAGATGAAGAATTCCATGAATTAAGACTCTATGTAATTCATCCGTTTCTGAAGTACCAATTGTCAAAGCATTTTCTTTGATTCTGTCAATACTTACAAAAATGTCTGATTCAATTTCATTCTCATATTCTGAATTATCAAAAGTAATTATGTCGGTATATGTATCATGATCTAGATACTCAACATTTACTTTATGAAGATATTCATCAGAACATAAAATGTAGTTGACTTCAATCAACTCAAAGTTAAACTTTGTAATTACTTCATGAATCCATTGTTTTACTTCATCAGCGTTCTGAACTGTAAAATCAATGTCTTCATTGAAAAAAGTAATGTTCTCCATTAAATATAAAATCTTAGCGTAATTGCTTTCCCCTCGTTAGAAAATTCTATTTCGTCAGCTAAATGTTTTATCAAGAAAATACCTCTACCACCAGGCTTATCTAAATTTTCAGGGGCAGTAGGGTCAGGAAGACTATCATAGTCAAAACCTTTTCCTTCATCCTCAACAGTAAATGAGATTTCCTTATCAGATACATCTAATTCTAAATGTACATTTTTTTCTTTCTCATTTCTGTTACCATGAATGATAGCATTGTTGACCGACTCCGTTACGGCAATCATGATGTTACCATAGATGTCGTCATTAAAATTAAACTCGTCACGAGCTTGGTCGATAAAACTCTCTGCGATACGAACGTTTTCAATTAACGAAGGTATCTTTAATTTGAACGGCTTATTCATTGTGCTACTCGGCATTTCAATCTTTTATCTTTTCAAAGTATTTGTTCACTTCCTGCTTATAGTAGGTATTTAAAGAAGTAGGAATTGTTCTCAGTAATTCAATTTGAGTTTCTTTTTGTTTCAAGTACTCATCAAAACTATCTGGTGGTGGAATCTGTTTTTGTTGTTTGGCAGTTTCACCTTTCCTTTCTTCATCTTTACCTTTCTCTTTCTTCGCCTTTTCAGACTCAAGCATTCTAGTTAAAATTTCTTTCTGTCTTTTTACTAGCTTATCAGTAAGACGCTTGTTGACCAAGTCATCTTCTGTTTGTTCCATTTGCTTAAGGATTTTTTTATAAGCATCCCCTTCTCCTGTACCTTCTCCGTCTTTGCCATCTTTATCCTTTCCTTGCATTTGTTCCTGACCTTTACCCATACTTTGTTTCAAAGCATTTCTGATCATTTCCTGTTGAGCTGCAAGTTTAGCAAGTTCTTTTGATAATTCTTTACCAGACTTTCCACTTTTCTTCAAGTTTTCCATCTGTTGATTTAATTGCTGTTGCATCTGACTCGGACTAGGAGAGGACGACGATTGTTTTTGGTTCATCTGTTGCCCTGCCATACTCTGACTCATTTGCTGTTGCATATTATCTAAAATATCGCTCAATAACAAAGCTAGATTGTTAATTGAGGTCATAGAAAATTGTTGCTTACTTGCGGCCACTTCTGGAACTCTTCTTTTAATGGCATTTAAACTTTCATCCATATATTTATTCATATCTGTTACTTCTCTAGTAACAAATGATTCAATTTGGAATACTCGTTTTGATAACGCAACCAAGCTATCTTCTATGTATTTAGAATCATCTCTCAATTTAAGCTGAGTTTGTGATAATTCCACAAATTTAGGATCAATTCTTCTAACCTCCTTAAAGGATTCCATTAGATTTTCCTGATCAAAGGAAAGTTTAATCAAATTTTCCATGATCTGCCTTAAAGCATCATGGTCTTCACTGATTTGTTCCATCTCTGCAGACTGCATACTTTGTTGCATTTGCTTCGCCATTTGTTGCATTTTGTTGGCTGCTTTTTTCTGCGATTGATGGGCTTGCTTTTTCTGATTTTGTTTTAATTGTTCAGAAGCATTTTGTTGTTCTTTGGAAATAGATCTTTCATTAGGGGTAAATTGTTCGAAGTCTTGATTCGTTCGTTCTTCTTTATCCATCTTACGAAGTTGATCCATTTCTTGTTTGATTTTGTCAAACTTTTTATTGAGGTCTTCCTGTTTTTTAACAAGTTCTTTTTTCTCCTCTGCATTTTCTTTCTTCTGCTCTTCAGAAGAAGCTTCACTTTCTTTATTTTCTAAATCTTTTGTTTCCTTGGCTAACTTCTGTTGTTCTTGTGATAGGTCTTCTAATTTCTTTGAAACTTCATTTGCTTTTTGCTGCATTTGAAGTTTTTTGAAAAGCTTAATCGTTCGCTCCAATTCCTGCTTAAGGTTCTTTTGCTGCTTTTCTATATTTTTTAAATTTTCTTGAAGAGATTGGTTGATATGATTTTGTTCCATAAGTTTACTCAATTCCTCATAGAGTTTTTTCGTCTCTTCATCATTGATATCGTTGATAATTTTCTGAAGCTGTTCAGATTTTTCAGCTGTACTTTTATCTTGATCAGAAAATTTATTCTGTTTGTCTTTTAGTTCCTGGCTTTGTGATTGAAGGTTTTCAATTTCCTTTTCAAGTGCTTTTCTCTGTTCAATCAGCTTTTGGATATCTTTTTTATCCTGCCAAGTAAGTTGTCTTTTACCTTTTAATTTTTCTTCTAGCTTCTTTAAATCCCGATCTAACTGATCTGCTTTTGCAAGTGTTTCTTCTAGTTGATCTTTCGTCTCCTCTTTTGTCTGTTCTAGATCTTTTTCAATTTCTTCTGAAGTTGGCAACTGGAAAGTATAAAGTGGAGTTTTACTTCTTTTATTTCCATTAACGCCATCATTATCATATACCTCTACAAAGTATTCTAATTTATCACCTTCTTTTAAGTTGAACTGATCCGTTTGTAATTGATAGTAGAAACTTTGATCAATAGCTCTTCTATTAAAAGGAATATCAATTTTCTCAAAAGTATTAGGAGCTTTCTTATCGTCTTTTCTTTTTATTCTATACCTCGTTCTCAATCTAGTGATACCATAATCATCACCAATGTTTCCACCAAATACCAAATAGTCGTACATCACTGTATCTTGATATTGACGCATACTAATACTTGGGTATTGATCTTTTATGACATTAAGATAATAGGAGATACTATCTTTATTAGTACCATAAATATTAGAAAGGGTAACACTGTATTCTGTTGAGTTACTTGAAGTGTATTCAAAGCGGAAAACATTATCATCAATATTTTCAGCATTTTGATTTATAACTAATTCTTTAAAGTAAAGACGAATAGAGTCGGCTGTTTTTGTATCAAACAGCCATGTTATTTTTGAACCTTCAGGAACTAATAGGTTTCCTGTATTGGCTATTGTTTCATTATTCTTGTTGGTATATCGAGGATACTCAATCTGAACACTAAATTTTGAAAGACTAGGTCTTGTTAGCATGTTCATTTTAAACTCCTTAGAGTAGTATCCAGCAGCTTTAAATCGAAATCTGATAGGGTGTTGTAGCTTTTTGAAAGTATGATTAAATGAGAAACCTGGAGTAGAGGCTTCTAACTTGATAAGAGAGCCTTTATCTGTTTCTATATAAACATCATTAGGAATAGCTTCACCTTTTAATTCTACTTTTAACTTGAAGTCATCACCCTTGAATACATCTAAGTCAGAAGAGATTAATTCAAAAGAGAAAGGTGCTACAGGAAGAAATTCTTTATCAAATTGAACAATCTTAGGTGTACTTTCAGTAAGAACCTGAGGTTTGATCAGTAATATCCCTAATAAAATACAAAGAGCTGGTAATAAATATTGATACCAATATCTTAAATTCTCTTTGTAGGAAATTGCTAATGTAAAATTGATAGGAGAGAATTGCTTATCTCTTTGTTCAAGAGTGGCTTGAATGAGACTATTCTTCTTTGCTTCTGATTGAAGTTGAATGGTATTGAGTAATTTATCGGAGATTTCAGGAAAGTACTTCCCAATCTCTTCAGCAGCCCTTTCATCCGAAATTTGGTTACTGATACCATTCAGTTTCGCAACAGGCTTTAATACCCAAATAAAGAGGGTATAAACAAAAGTAGAGATATACAACCCAAAAAGAATTGTTCTTGTTGTCGTACCAAAATTATTGAGGTACTCTAAAATACTAAAAAGTAAAAGTAAACCTAGAACAGCGGCAAAGGTTAGAATTGCTCCTTTTAGAATCGCATTTCTATACAGCTTTTGTTTATAGGCTTTGATTTTACTTTCGAACATGGGCTATAAATTAATGATTAAATAAAATGGGTAGAACCCTTTACTTCTTGAAAAAACAAGACTGATTTTATTGTAAAATCAGTCTTATTATTAATCTATAGTAATATAATTAATATTAATTAGTTTTGTCAAAATAAACGGCACTGAAATCACGATATTACATCGCATTATTAGGAAAATCTTGTACCGAACGCTGAATTAGTCTATATCCTTCGTCATACCACAGTACAATGAAAGGTGCATCAGCCATTAGAATTTGCTCTGCTTTCATGAAATGCTTCAAAGCCTCTTCTTGTGTATTCGCAGCTAATGCCTTCTCATATTCAACATCAAACTTAGGATTTTTGTAACGAATTAAGTTAGGCCATGATTTTTCATTAGGATTATCAGGCAATGTTTTAGAGTAGTAAGCCCATAAGTAATTTTCTGGACTTGGATAGTCCGCAATCCATGCTAAACGCAAGAAATCATATCTACCCATAATACTTTTTTCGGCGATTTGAGCAAATGGAGAGAACTTCAATTCAATATTGATATTCAGTTGATCCTTTAATTGCTTTTTCACTTCTAAAGCAACATTACTGTATTGTTCTCCTTCTGTATTGAGGTCCAATGTAATTTTTGGGAAACCTTTACCATTAGGATAACCTGCTTTTGCTAAATAATACTTCGCAGAGTCAATGTTCATTGAATAACCTCTGATTTCACCAATGTCATAGTTTTTGAAAACTGGAGGAGTAATACCATTGTATCCTTCCATGTATCCTTCACCATTTAGGATGTATTCTAGAATACGTTGTCTGTCAATCGCAAAGTTAAATGCCTTTCTAACATTTACATCGCTGAAAATTTTACTTTGGTTATTCAGAGCCAAGAATTGTGTTGACATTTCTGGAACTCTTTGTAAACGGTATTTATAATTTTCAGAGCTTTCATCAGATTCAGTTAAGATGTCAATGATGTCTTCCGTTGGAATTCTGTACATCATATCTAACTCGCCTTTCTTGAACTCTAAGAATTCGATCTTTTTATCCTTAATAAATGAAACCACAATTGCTTTTAAGAATGGAAGCTTGTTACCATACTGATCAGTCCCATGGTAGTTTTCATTCTTAGAAAGAATAATGCTAATATCTTCATCTACAGATGCAATTTGGAAAGGACCTGTACCTACACATTTTGTACGCATATCATCTCCATAAAACTCTCTAGCTTCCTTAGGGAAGATAAAAGCACCTGGTCTAGCAAGGTTGTATAAGAACATTGAGTTTGGTTTGATCAAAGTAACTTCAAAAGTATGTTCGTCAATTACTTTAAAACCAGAAACACCCTCTAAGCCTTTTGGAGTTCTGATAAATGATAAATCCTCCTTAGTAGCATCATAATATTCAGCTGCACCTACAACAATGTCTGTAAATAAGTGAGCATACTGATTATTCTTATTATAAGTACAGATAAGATTAAAACTATAGAAAATATCTTGAGCTGTCAGTTTCTTACCTTTTCCATCTTCAAAACATTTGTCATCATGAAAGTAGACATTGTCTTTCAGCTTAAAAGTATAAACTAATTGATCATCTGATTTTGCATAGCTTTCTACAAGACTAGGAGTTACTTGGAGTGTTTGCTGATCAAACTTAAATAACCCTTCGTAAATCTGAGATGCAATTCTGTAAGAGTAAATATCAATTATACTAAGAGGGTATAAGTTTTTGATATACTCAGATTCATTCACTCTAAAGACTCCTCCGTAATACTTATTTCCTTTTGCAGGGGTTAAAGTATTTTCTTCCGAATTGTTTTCAGAATCGCCAGGGGTGCAACCTGTGAAGGTCAATAAAGTCAATAAAGAGAATGTAATAGCTATTAGCTTTTTCATCTGCAATGAAATTTTCTATTTGTTACAGTTACACAAAGTGTATAACTAGGATTAATCATTTATTTTGAAAGAGATACATCTAATATGCACAAGACTAAAAATATTCAAAAAATTGATCATTTGCCTACAAAAGACCAATTATTTATGAAATTTATTTCAAAAATCAATTTCTACAGGGCAGTGATCAGAATGGAAAGCGTCATTATGCAATACAGCGTTTGTTAATTGATGAGCAAATTCATTCTGTACCATAAAGTAATCAATGCGCCAACCTAAGTTCTTTCCTCGAGCTCCTGCTCTATAGGTCCACCAACTGTATTTACCAGGACTAGGGTCAAATTTTCTGAAAGCATCTACAAAACCTCCTTCTTCAATGAACTTCGTAACCCATGCTCTTTCTGCAGGTTGAAAGCCAGATGTGTTTTTATTTCTTTCAGGGTTATGAATGTCAATTGCTTTGTGACAAATATTGAAATCACCACATACAATTAAGTTTTTATAATCTGCTTTTAAACTTTCTATATAATTATAATAATCATCTAAAAAGCTGTACTTAAAATTTTGTCTCTCGTCTCCCGATGTTCCAGAGGGAAAATATGTATTGATTAAAGTGAAATTATCGAACTCACACAGTATCGTTCTTCCTTCATTGTCGTATATATCAATTCCCATGCCTATTTTAGTAGACTTTGCAGGGATTTTTGATAAAATAGCGACTCCACTATATCCTTTCTTTTCGGCCGAATGCCAGTATACATGTTTGTATCCTAAACCTTCAAAAATTGTAAGATCAACTTGTTCTGGATTTGCTTTTACTTCCTGAAGGCAGATTATATCAGGATTTACACTGGCTATCCATTGGTCGAGCTCTTTTTTTAAAGCCGCTCGAATGCCATTTACATTATAAGATATGAGTTTCATTTATCTAATCTAATAGGTCCGTTTCATTTTTAAAATACTCTAAGATATGCCATCTCATGAGTTGTTCCTGAGCCAATAGATCCATAGAAGGGATCTTTTTAAGGAGTTTCCAATGTGGCCAACCTTCTTTATCAAGTCCTTCTAATTCATAGTATCCAGAATAGCTTAACACTTTACAAGTAGCAATATGTATAAGGTCCTGTTTTTCTTCCTTAGAAAATGGAATAGGGCCCTTTCCTAGTTCCTGAACTCCAATCATAAATAAAATACTATTGAGGTCATTAGGTTGTTTTTCAAATACTTCAGTTAAAACACTGATTAATCGAGACCACTCAATTTTAATATTTTCTAAATCTTCGTTTTCCAACTTTATTCTATTTTTCTCATTGAATATTTCACTACATTAGTATTCTAACAGAAATGAAGAGCAATAAACTATTTACTCCATTTATAAATACAATCTATACAGTTGTATGACTATCTCAAAAATAGAGTAATCTTATGATTAAGTTACCTTTTCTGTCTACTTAGAGCGACATATTCAAACTAATTATTTTTTCAATGCATAATATTACTAAACTTTTTGATTTAATTTTCTATGGTCTTTTTCCAAAGACATGTGTTCATTGTGATTCGCTTTTAAAAGAGGGTGAAGAGATACTCTGTTTCAAATGTCAGTTTACCATTATTAGTTACCCATTCAGTTGGGGAATTTCGGATGAAAACTATATCACTAATAAACTTCACTTCCGAATGCCTTTAAAGAAAGCGGCTTCATTTTTTGTATTTGAGAATACATCGGCAGTTCAGAGTTTAATTCATAATTTAAAGTATAAAGGAAATCAGAATATTGGAAAATGGATCACAGACTTTTATTTGGATCATGATAAGCAACCTTTCTTTGAAGACCTTGATGTGATGATACCAGTGCCGTTACATTCAAAACGGTATAAAGAAAGAGGGTATAATCAAGTTGATGTTTTATGTAATTCTATTGCTAATGTAACGAAGATAAAGTATGACACTAGTGCGGTGAGGAGAGTTAAGTATACTACATCTCAGACGAAGAAAACAAGAGAGCAGCGATTGAAAAGTATGGAAGAAGTCTTTGCGATTCCAACTCAAGAATCAATTATTGACAAAAATATTCTGATAGTAGATGATGTCTTAACAACAGGGGCCACCTTGGAGTCATTGGGAAATACTTTGCTGGAAAATGGTGCGAAATCAATTTCTATACTCACTATTGCAGTTAAAATGTAGTGAAATATATTTATTTTTAATTTTACTAGTCTGCATTATAGTATGTTAACTTTAAACATTGAAAGTTTATTTGGTTGGTAAAAAATAAACCTCTACTTTTGCCAAGCATTTAAGAAAAACAGTGCGGGGTGGAGCAGTTGGTAGCTCGTCGGGCTCATAACCCGAAGGTCATCAGTTCGAGTCTGGTCCCCGCTACCAAGTAGGGCTAGTCGTAAAAGACTAGCCTTTTTTTATTGCATTCCAAGTACCATTAAAGGGGAAGTTACGCTTTGTTCATCAAGCAAAATCAAAAACTTGTAAAACAAACATCTCATCTTTAAGTATACTTAAATATCTGATTATCATGTATGAAATACCATAATTAGATAGTATCTTAGAGTATGTTTGTTTGCTGTTTGAAAGAGAATCCCATCTATATCATTCCCTTTTCCACACAATTTATATAACATACTCTCTTAATAAAGTTGATTGATATGAACTTTCAATAGAATGTTATCGTCAACTAATAGTAAATGTTCTTTAGGTTTTAGGAAAAAATATAAATCCATGCTCAACAGAAGGTTATTACGCATCAAAGTGATGCAAAGCGTTTATGCATTTAAGCAAAGTAAAGCTTCTAACAAAGAATTAACGATTGATAAAATCAAAGCGGAATTCAGAGAAGAATTTTTGGAGTTAGGCCAAGAAGAAAAAGCTAGAATTGATGAAGAGCAAGCAAAAGTAATTGAGTACTTCAATAACTATGTGGATGAAGACGCTGAGGCTTCAACAGAAAACCTAGATGCTAAGCTTTTGAAAGTAGCTTCTAATGCTAGAGGTCACTATGAAGATTTAGTATCCAATGATCAATTGGAGTTCAGAAAAAGAATGGTCATTGAGACAGAGCAATTATTTACAAAATACTTGAAGCTGTTATCTTATATCATTGATATCTCTGTGCTTTCTAAAAAAGAATTAGAACGTAAAGCAGAAAGAGGTGCAAGAAATATGGAAATGGATCAGAAGTTTGTGGATTGGTTCTACAACAATGATGCATTTAAACTATTAAGAGAAGATGCTGCTTTGAACGAAATCCTTTCTGAAAAGAAATTAAGAAGAATTGAGGATGATGAAAGAGTGTTGGAGTGGTTGAGAATTCTTAAGAAGGATGAAGAGATTATTTCTAAAATTGAAGATCTTTTAAAAGAATCAAATTCATTTGAAACACAGCAGGAAATATTACGTTTAATTGTTAGAGACTTCATCTTTAAAAATGAGGTAATTGAATCTACATTTGAAGCGGAGGATTTGAACTGGTCTGAAAACAAAAAAATACTAAGAAGTATGGTGTTGAAGACAGTGAAAAACTTAAGTGAAGGAGAAGAGACTGAAATCTTATCAATCTCTAAAAACTGGGACGAGGATAAGGAATTCTTCGAAGATCTTTACACTTATACCTTAAATCAAGAGGAAAGTTTCAAAGGAATTATCGAGAATAAATCCAAAAAATGGGCTGTTGATAGAATTGCTAAAGTAGATGGAATCTTGATCAACATGGCATTGGCAGAAATGTTAAACTTCAGAAATATTCCTGTAAAAGTGACCATAAATGAGTTTATTGAGATCTCTAAGCAATATAGTACGCCAAAAAGTTGGCAGTTTATCAACGGTATGTTAGATTCAATCTCTGAAGAGCTTCAAAGCGAAGGGAAGATTAAGAAGAGTGGAAAAGGCTTACTAGATAACAAATAATTAAACAATATTACTTTTAAGATGGCAAAAAACGGTGGAAATTCATTTTTAGGCTTTGTTGCCGGTGCTGCAGCAGGTGCTTTATTAGGCGTTTTATTCGCTCCAGATAAAGGAAGAAATACTAGAGAACGTCTTTCGTATAAATTAGATAAGTATCGTGAAGATTTAGAAGATCTTGTAGAAGACTTAATGGAAGAAAGAAACATTGCCGTTACAGCTGCAAAATCTGAAGGTCAAAAAGTGATTGATGATGCAATCAAGCGTGCTGAAGAATTAATGGGAGAAGTTGATGCGATTAAAGAGAGTATCGCCGAGCCTGTTTTAGAGGATGACAATGAATAATTTTAATATATTTTAGTTTGAAGGCAAGGAATTTTGAATTCCTTGCCTTTTTTCATCAAAAAGTTTTTTATAATTGTGTCTCTAGGTGAAGTAAGTAATGTTAATTTTATTCTTAACTTTATTCCTACAATAAAAAATCAGTTACTAGGTAAAATCTAATTTTTTAGAAAAATGAAATTTATAAAAGCACTTTCAGTTCTAGCCTTAACATTATTAATGGTAGCATGTGGAGAGAAGAAATCGGAATCTTCGTCTACTGCAGATGCAACTCAAGCAAAAATTGAGGAAGTAAAACAACCAAGCGCCCCAACAGGTCCATTAGCTCAATTTAAATTCACAGAAAAAGAATTTGATTTTGGTGAAATTACAGAAGGCGATAAAGTTACACACGTATTTAATTATACAAATGAAGGTGAAGTGCCTTTGACCATCACAAACGTTAGAACAACTTGTGGATGTACAGCACCTAACTGGAGTAGAGAACCATTAGCACCAGGTGAATCAGCTGAATTAACAGTGACATTCAACAGTGCTCATAAAAAAGGAACACAAGTGAAAAGAGTTACAATCAGTGCCAATGTAGAAGATGGTATGGATGTAGTAACAATCAGAGCTAAGGTGAATCCTAAAGAAGAGAAAGCTTCAATGTAATTCCTTCTTTTTTCTGATAATTCACAAAAAAAAACCTCTATTAGGAAATATACCTAGTAGAGGTTTGTATTTTTGTGGCTCATATAAATAAAATTACATTATGCTTACAATGAACATACTTTTACAAGCTGCAGGACAGTCAGCTAATATTATGAACTTGATTTTTATCGTGGGGATGGTAGCTGTATTCTACTTCTTTATGATAAGACCACAGCAAAAGAAACAAAAAGAACAACAAAAGTTTTCTGATGCGGTAAAGAAAGGTCAGATGGTAGTGACTGTAAGTGGAATGCACGGAAAAGTATATGAAGTAAATTCTTCTTCAGTTGTGTTAGAAATTGATAGAGGCGTTAAAGTAACTTTTGAGAAATCTTCAATTTCTGCTGAAAATACAAACATTGTTTTCGGTCCTAAAAAAGAAAAGAAAGCTTAAGGAATACCTTTTCCTGAAGTAGTTGAAATAAATTTTCAGCCGTTGTACAAATTAAATTGTGCAACGGCTTTTCTTTTTCAGTACATTGCAGTATTGAATAAATAAGAATTAGCTTTCCTTAGTTTACCAGAGCAAATTTGGAACATGCTCTGAGAGGTTTTAAATTAGAATATGCCTGATAATAAGAAATATCACATCCCTGATTTTGAAAAACTTATTGAGTGGTCAAAAAAAAAGCTGGACGAACTCATAGAAGATAGTACCTTTTTCCAAGAGATGAAAACTTGGGATTGGAGTGCTATGATGATATGTTTTATGACAGCATTTATTTTTTGGATTTTCCATTCATTAAATGATGATCATACGTCTACCATTGAAATACCCGTTGATGTAAAGGTAAAAGAAGACAATGTAGTCGCCTTGCAGGAACCTCCACAATATGTGAGCGTCAATGCAACAGGAAATGGCTGGACATTACTTTCAAAATCGGTAGGGGTTGGGAAAAGTAAGTTGACGATCAACTTAGAGGATCCAGTTTCTGTAAAATACTTGGCAGGTAAGTTTTTATTAAAGGAATTATCTCAGGTACTAAAAGGTTTAAAAGTCAACTATATTTTAGAAGATACATTATCCTTTGATTATGACACTTTGACTAATAAAAGGTTAGCAATAAAAATTGATTCTTCGTCTTTTCATTTTCAAAATGGTTACAGGAGGGTAGGAAAGATTAATGTGACCCCTGATAGTGTTACTTTCAGAGGGCCAGCTACAGAGCTTGCAAAGTACCCTGATGTATTACTGTTAAGTTCCGATGATGTGGAACCGATTGCAGAAGATTTAAATGAATACATACCGATAGAAACACCTTTTAAAAACCAAAAACGATTAGTAGTTTCGCAGTACGATGAGGTGAAAGTACAATTTGATGTACACTATTTTATCTCTTCAACGGAAAAAACACGTATTTTAAGAGTAAACTTTCCTCAACTAGAAGATTCAACATTTTTATTAGATCCAAAGGATGTTTATATTAGCTATATCATCAGAGAAGACCTAATCAATAGTATTGATTCTATCCCTGTGGTTGTTGACTTCAAGGATATTAATTGGGCAGATTCTACGGTAACACCAAAGGTGTTTTTAGACAACGACAATTACGAGAACATTTTACTCTCACCGAAGCACCTTAGAGTGCGAAAAACGAAATTAAATTAAACATGCAGGTAGGAATTACTGGCGGTATTGGTGCTGGTAAAAGTTTTATATGTAGAGTTTTCAAAGTATTGGGAACGCCTATCTATAATGCAGATGCCAGTGCTAAGATGCTTATGACCGAAGACCCAGAAATTATAAATGAAATAAAAGAGGTTTTTGGAGAAGAAGCGTACTTAGAAAATGGTAAACTAAATCGTACGTATTTAGCGAATCAGATTTTTAATGACCAAAAAAAGCTAACAGCTATCAATGAAATTGTTCACCCTCGGGTAGCTACTCACTATGAAAACTGGGTTGAAATTCAGTTAAAAAAACATCCCTATGTTGTAAAAGAAGCAGCATTGATGTTTAGTAATGGTAACTATAAAAAGATGGACAAAGTTATTGTGGTTGATGCACCTATTGAAAAAAGAATTCAAAGGGTAGTAGCAAGGGATCACAGGTCAGCAAAGCAAATTGAAGATATCATTGAGAAACAAAAAAAAGAAGAAGAGTTATTTAATCTAGCGGATTATAGATTAAATAATGATGACTCTACTTTATTGATTCCACAAATAATAGAACTTCATAAAACTTTTTCAGTAGGTGAAAAAGAAAGTGAATTAATCTAAACTTGATAATTAATTCATCAAAAAGACTAAAAATTATAGATAGAATACTATAATTTTTAGTCTTTTTTATTTCTTCAGTCTTTTTTTAAACATGAAATGATTAATTTCGCGCTATAATCACAAATCAAAGATTATCAATAATATAATATGAAAAAGGTCGAGTCAGCACTCATTTCGGTTTTTTACAAAGACAATCTAGCGCCAATTGTAAAACTGTTACAAGAAAATGGTGTCACAATTTATTCAACAGGTGGCACACAGAGTTTTATAGAAGAACTAGGAGCCGAAGTAACGGCTGTTGAAGACTTAACTTCGTACCCTTCTATCCTTGGAGGACGTGTTAAAACTTTGCACCCTAAAATCTTTGGAGGTATCCTTAATAGAGGAGACAACGAAACAGATCAAGCTCAAATTGCAGAATACGATATTCCAAACATCGATTTGGTAATCGTAGACTTGTATCCATTTGAGGAGACTGTAGCTTCAGGAGCGGAGCATCAAGCAATCGTAGAAAAAGTAGATATCGGTGGTATTTCTTTGATCCGTGCTGCTGCTAAGAACTATAAAGATACTTTAATTGTATCTTCAAGAGAGCAGTATGATGAAGTAGCTCAAATCTTATCAGAGAAAAACGGAGCAACAGATCTAAAAGATCGTTTACGTTTCGCTGCAAAAGCATTTGACATCTCATCTCACTATGACTCAAAAATCTTTGAGTACTTCAATAGTGTGGTAGCTGAAGAGGAAGAAGAAATCCCAAGCTTGAAAGTATCTGAGCGTTCTGCTAAGACACTTCGCTACGGTGAAAACCCTCATCAAAAAGGAACTTTCTACGGTGAGTTATCAGAAATGTTCGATCAGTTAAATGGTAAAGAACTTTCATACAATAACTTGGTAGACGTTGACGCTGCTGTAGCATTGATCGACGAATTCCCTGCTGAGGAAGGTGCCGCTTTTGCAATCTTGAAGCATACAAATGCTTGTGGTGTTGCTTTAGGTAGCGATATCAAAGATGCTTATGTAAAAGCATTAGCTTGTGATCCTGTTTCTGCATTCGGTGGTGTATTGATCAGTAATAAAGAAATTGATTTAGCAGCTGCTGAAGAAATTCACAAATTATTCTGTGAAGTAGTTATTGCTCCAGGTTTTGCAGAAGATGCATTAGCATTATTAAAAGGAAAGAAAAACCGTATCATCCTTAACAGAAAAGAAGTAACTGTTGGTAAGGTTCAGTACAAATCATTATTGAATGGTGTATTGGCTCAAGACAAAGACCTTCAAACTGAAACTTGGGAGGATTTGAAAACGGTAACTGAAAAAGCACCTTCAGATGCTCAAACTGCCGCTTTACTTTTTGCTAACAAAATCTGTAAGCACACAAAATCTAATGCTATCGTTTTAGCGAAAGATGGTCAGTTGTTTGCAAGTGGTGTGGGTCAAACTTCAAGAGTGGACGCTTTAAATCAAGCAATCTTAAAAGCGAAAAGCTTTGGATTTGATTTATCAGAAGCTGTAATGGCATCAGATGCGTTCTTCCCATTCCCTGATTGTGTAGAAATAGCACAAAAAGAAGGAATTGAAGCTGTAATCCAGCCAGGTGGATCAATCAAAGATCAAGATTCCGTTGATTTCTGTAACAACAATGGTGTTGCTATGGTAATGACAGGTGTTCGTCATTTCAAACACTAGAATATAGATTAAGCACTTTGCTTTTAAAGAAACCGATGCCTTAGGGTGTCGGTTTTTTTGTTCTATTGCTAAACTATTTGCTATATATTGTTCTTTAAACAACTTATCATTAGCTTAGTTATAATATACTAACTAGAAGAGTTCTCTTTTTTAGGGAAATCGCCCCAAAAAATTTTTGAACACATAATAAAACAAGAAAATGAGTTGGATAGAAAAAGACAATAAACTCCAGAAGACTTTTACTTTTAAAGACTTTTCAGAAGCTTTTGCTTTTATGACAAGGGTAGCATTTTTAGCGGAACAGCATCAACACCATCCCAATTGGTCGAATGTATGGAATACAGTGGAAATCCATCTCACTACACACGATGCGGGAAATACAGTAACGGAAAAGGATAAGAATTTAGCAGAAGCAATTGATCAATTATTGGATTAGCGGATATTGAATAAACCTTCAATTTGAGCAGTATCCATAAGGACAATTGTCTTCTTACCGTCAGGAGTATAGTTGGGTGATTCGCAAGAGAAAAGTTGTTCAATCATCGATTTCATCTCTTGTAATTCTAATACCTGACCACTTTTGATACAAGCTCTTTTTGCTAATGCTCTCGCAATGTTTTCATTGGCAGAAAGACGCAACTCTTGATTGTGTTTTACTTGTTCTAATAGTTCCTCAAGGATTTCTTGCTCATCACCACCTTGGATAATTGCAGGAATACCTTTGATTAGAATTTCATTATTTTCTTCCATTGAGAAACCAAAACCTAAGGCAGTGATTTCAGGAGAAAACTCTGTAAATAATACAAAATCTGAAGGGTTGAGGGCTACTTTTTTAGGAAAAAGTAATTGTTGAGAAACACCTGAAGAGTTTTCAATCTGTAAAAGGAATTTCTCATATAAAATACGTTCATGTGCCGCTTCTTGATTCATCAGCATCACGCCAGACTTTACCTGATACATGATAAATTTCTGATGCAATTGCGTAGGAATGACATTGTCAGAAGGAAAACCTTCATTATCAGAAAGCTTTTCTACAGACTGATCAATATCGTTAGCTCTTGAACTGTAGGTAATTGGTTCGTCAGGCGTTTCAGAAGTAGAGAAGTTATTAGAAGAAAGTTGTTCTTCATCTGGATTCCATGGAGTAAAGTCAGGCATTTCGCCAGATTCTTTGTTGCTCCAAGAATTCAAACGTGAAGAAACTTTCACGAAGTCTTCTCCATCATTCCCTTGATCAAAAGGTACATTGACTACAAAATCATCCAACGGAGTTGAAGTGCTGCCAACATTCTCTGAGAAAGAAGTTGAATTACTTTCAGATGGAGGAGGCAGGTCTGGAAGGTTAGAAGAAATTTCAATACTATCTATACTTGGAGGAGTAGAGGTCACAATTGGTCCTTTATCCTCATCTTTTGCAAAATTGACATCAATACCGAAATCAATAGAAGGTGCAACCCCATAACTTGCCAATGCTTGTTTTACAGCGGCACTAACAATTGCATAGGTTGTTCTTTCGTCAGCAAATTTAACTTCCGTTTTTGTAGGATGAACATTGACATCTACATTGGCAGGATCAAGCTCAATAAATAAAAGATAGAATGGAAAATGATTGTCAGGAAGTATAGTATCATAAGCCGTCATGATAGCGTGGTTTAACGCAGAATGCTTGATATATCTTCCATTGACAAAGAAAAACTGTTCACCACGTGTTTTCTTTGCGTTTTCAGGCTTCCCGATATAACCTTTTACTTTGATTACTCCTAAATCCTCTTGACAAGGGTAAAGTTGTTCCTGATAAGATTTACCGAACATGGAAACAATACGCTTGGCGATATTTCCAGCTCTAAGATTATAGATTTCTTTATCTTCAGAAATCATGGTCATTGAGATTTCAGGGTGAGCTAATGCCACTCTCTGGAATTCATCAATGATATGTTTTAATTCAACAGGGTTTGATTTTAAGAATTTTCTTCTTGCAGGAACATTGAAGAAAAGGTTTTTTACTGAAAAAGCAGTGCCTTTAGGAGTACTGATTGGTTCTTGCTTTTTCACCTCAGAACCTTCAATTTCTAATAAAACACCCAATTCATCTTCTTCCTTTCTAGTTTTGACAGCCACTTGAGCTACCGCTGCAATGGAAGCCAAAGCCTCACCTCTAAAACCAAATGTATTGATATTAAAGAGGTCTTCAGAAGAACCTATTTTAGAAGTAGCATGACGTTCAAAACTCATTCGCACATCAGTTTCAGACATACCGCATCCATTATCAATTACTTGAATCAATGTTTTACCGGCATCCTTTACTTTTAGCACGATAGATTTACTACCAGCATCGATGGCATTCTCCACCAATTCTTTCACCACTGAAGCGGGGCGTTGTACCACTTCTCCAGCTGCAATTTGATTGGCTAATGACTCAGGTAATAATCGTATGACGTCTTGCATATTTAATTCTTAACTATATTTGATATAGTGATTTTTCAAAATTCTTGTTGAAAAAATTCAATAAAAAAGAATCTCATCAGAATTACAAAAATAACCTCTTTTTGTTTAAAAAAAATGCTTCTATTATCATTATTAGATAAAAGAAGCATCTTTTAGAAAAGTTTGTAAAAAAACTATTTCATCAATTTTTTATATTTCAATCTTTTTGGCGTTGTATCACCTACTTCTTCTCTTCTCTTCGCTTCATACTCTGAGAAGTTACCTTCGAAGTAACGTACTTTTGAATCACCTTCAAATACCAATAAGTGAGTAGCTAAACGGTCAAGGAACCAGCGGTCGTGAGAAATAATCACGGCACAACCTGCAAAGTTTTCTAATGCTTCCTCTAACGAACGCATAGTGTTAACATCCAAGTCGTTGGTAGGTTCATCAAGTAATAACAAGTTAGAACCTTCTTTTAAGGTCATTGCTAACTGCACTCTGTTTCTCATACCACCAGAAAGATCACTGATTTTTTTCGATTGATCATTTCCTGCAAAGTTGAACTTACTCACATAAGCTCTTGAGTTGACTTGCTTGCCACCAATTTCCATGATTTCATTACCTTCAGAAATAGTTTCCCAAACTGTCTTGTTAGGATCCATCAATGCATGTTCTTGATCTACATATCCAATTTGAACTGTATCTCCAACTTCAAAAGTACCATTATTAGGTTGAAGTTGACCCGTGATCAATTTGAATAAAGTAGTTTTACCAGCACCGTTCGGCCCAACAATCCCCACAATGCCACCTTGTGGTAACGTAAAGTTTAAGTCTTCATAAAGCACTTTATCATCAAAAGCCATAGAAACACCTTTTGCTTCGATTACTTTACTACCCAACCTTGGTCCAGCAGGGATGTAAAGTTCCAACTGTTGTTCTTTCTCCTTCGCTTCCTCGTTTAAGAGATTTTCGTAAGACGATAAACGCGCTTTTTGTTTGGCATGTCTACCTTTAGGAGTCATACGGATCCAGTCCAACTCACGCTCTAATGTCTTCTGACGTTTTGATTCTTGCTTTTCTTCCTTCGCTAAACGCTTTTGTTTCTGATCTAACCAAGAAGAATAATTTCCTTTCCAAGGAATACCTTCACCACGGTCCAATTCAAGAATCCACCCTGCCACATTATCCAAGAAATAACGGTCGTGGGTTACGGCAATTACAGTACCTTTATATTGTTGTAAATGTTGCTCCAACCAGAATACTGACTCCGCATCCAAGTGGTTGGTAGGTTCGTCAAGTAATAGAACGTCAGGGGCTTGTAATAATAATCTACATAAAGCAACTCTACGTTTCTCACCACCAGAAAGTACACCTACTTTTTGATCTTCAGGAGGACAACGTAAAGCGTCCATTGCTCTTTCTAACTTGCTGTCTAATTCCCAAGCATCAAGATTATCTAATTTCTCTTGTACTTCTCCTTGACGCTCAATGAGTTTGTTCATTGCGTCAGGATCTTCAAGAATCTCAGGCTCAGCAAATTTCAAGTTGATTTCCTCAAATTCCTGAAGTAAATCTACCGTTTCTTTAGCTCCTTCTTGAACAACTTCTTTCACCGTTTTTTCAGGATCTAGTTGTGGTTCTTGCTCTAAGTAACCAATGCTATATCCTTGAGAAAAAACGACTTCACCACGATACTCTTTATCAACCCCAGCAATGATTCTTAAAAGAGAAGATTTACCTGATCCGTTTAGACCTAAGACACCAATTTTGGCTCCATAGAAAAAGGATAAATAAATATTTTTAAGGACCTGTTTATTAGGAGGATATACTTTCGTTACACCCGCCATTGAGAAGATGACAGTTTCGTTATTGTTGCTCATATCTTTAAATTATTGAACTAAAAACTCATATTTTCCGTAAATGTAGGAGAATACTTAAATTAATCACTAATAAAAGTGAGTATATCGTGGTAAAATTTGCAAATCAAAATCAAAGGTAGCAAATTGCATAATAATTAGAGAATGTGAGAAAAACACCATGTATATAATATAAAGTGGCACAATTCTTATAACTTATTTAAGTATATATCTCATTCGTAGTAAATATATAGTTTGACTAATAAAATAATTTAAAAACGTATAGATAAAAATTACAGTTAATTTAAAAAATTATCATAATTCGGTTTGTAAGAGACTATCAGAAACTATTGATCATTTCAATTCTTAAAGTTGATCAAATGCATTTTAATACTACGTTAATGACTAAGTATTAATTGATATTATCTTCACCAATTTATTTTATTAATAATTTAATCAACAGCTTTTATTATCATTTAAAAGACCAAACAGGCGAATAGCGATGTCAGATTCCCAAATTATCGAGCACAAGAACATTACAGAGTACGGCTATGTACAAGATGGTAAAGTATTTTTAAGAGGATATTACCATTTCCAAGACAGAGAAATTGGAGTCGTAAGAGAAAGTGAAGAAGAGAGTTTACAATATTTTGTAGACCGTTTCACTATGGTAACAAACAAAGTTTTAGCAGTTAAAGAAGCAGTACATACAGCAGAAAATAAAGGATCATTCTTAATGAAGTTGATCCACATGCGTACTTACTTAGCTTCATTCAACGGATTAGGTGACTTTACTGAACTTTACGAAATCATCAATGTATTAGAAGATGAAATCAACGAGTACATTTCTGTCAACCGAGCTAAAAACCTAGAAATCAAAACTGCTCTTCTCAAAGAAGCTGAACAGTGGAAAGATAGCACTGATTGGAAAGAAGCTTCCCTTCGTTTCAAAGAGATCAAAATGAACTGGATCAAGACAGGTTCTGCTATTAAAGAAGAAGAAGAAGAACTGTCTACGAAGTTCAACCAATATATGGATGACTTCTACCAAGCTAGAAGTGATTTCTATGAAAAGCAAAATGCTCTTCATGAAGAATACATTGATCAATACGAAGCATTATTGATTAAAGTAAGAAGAATCAACCGTATGGGTGGTGGTGAAGATCACGCTCAAGAAGTAAAAGATTTACAGGCTCAATGGAGAGAAGTTGGTAACGTACCTAAGAAGAAAATGGGCTTCTTAGTACAAGACTTCAAACGTGAAACTGCTAAATTCTTCAGCTCAATCGGTGGTGGCGGATACCAAGATCGTGGTGGTTACCAACAACGCGGTGGCGGCGGATACCAACAACGCGGCGGTGGCGGATACCAACAACGCGGCGGTGGCGGATACCAGCAACGCGGTGGTGGCGGATACCAGCAACGCGGTGGTGGCGGATACCAGCAACGCGGTGGTGGCGGATACCAGCAACGCGGTGGTGGCGGATACCAGCAACGCGGTGGTGGCGGATACCAGCAACGCGGTGGTGGCGGATACCAGCAACGCGGTGGTGGCGGATACCAGCAACGCGGTGGTGGCGGATACCAGCAACGCGGTGGTGGCGGATACCAGCAACGCGGTGGTGGCGGATACCAGCAACGCGGTGGTGGCGGATACCAGCAACGCGGTGGTGGCGGATACCAGCAACGCGGTGGTGGCGGATACCAGCAACGCGGTGGTGGCGGATACCAGCAACGCGGTGGTGGCGGATACCAGCAACGCGGTGGTGGCGGATACCAGCAACGCGGTGGTGGCGGATACCAGCAACGCGGTGGTGGCGGATACCAGCAACGCGGTGGTGGCGGATACCAGCAACGCGGTGGTGGCGGATACCAGCAACGCGGTGGTGGCGGATACCAGCAACGCGGTGGTGGCGGATACCAACAACGCGGTGGTGGCGGATACCAGCAACGCGGTGGTGGCGGATACCAACAACGTGATAATGGTGGTTATCAACAACGTGGTGGATACCAACAACGTGATAATGGTGGTTATCAACAACGTGGTGGATACCAACAACGCGATAATGGTGGTTACCAACAACGTGATAACGGTGGATACCAACAACGTGGTGGATACCAACAACGCGACAATGGTGGTTACCAACAACGTGGTGGATACCAACAACGTGACAATGGTGGATACCAACAACGTGATAACAACTATGGCGGAGGTGGTGATAGACCAGCATATAGCACAAGAGATATGGGTGGGATGTCAAACAAAGCTCCACTAGAATCTAAAAAAGATTTACTAGAAACAGCAGAAAAGTACCTAAGCGATGGTGCACCATTCAACATTGCTAACATTAAGCAATTACAAAATGGTTGGAAATCATTAGGTAAGGAGCCTTCTCAAGAGGATAAAGAAATGAACTTACGTTTCCGTATCGTTTGTAACGAAATCTTTGAGAGTCACTTCTTGGAGCGTACTGCTAAGAATGAGGAGCCAGACTTATACAGCTTATCTGATTTTGAGCAATTAAAAATCAAATTAGATATTCTTAGAGAGTCTATCCGTAAAGACGAGCAAGAATTATTTGAATTCAATGCGAAGTATTCTTCGATTTTATCATCTCCAAATGCGGAGCAAAACACTGAAAATTATGCTTTATACCAAGAGCGTAATAACTATGTGAATAAATTGAAGACAAAACAACGTATTCTTAAGAAATTAGAAGACAAGTTGTTAGCAATGTAATTCAAAATAGAAATATTTATATTTAAGTGCCTTGAACGAAAGTTTGAGGCACTTTTTTTATAACAGATAATTTATTTAAAAAACTGCTGATTAAACCTAAATTTCCTTTAATCTTGAGCCTAGACTTACATCATTTTAATCATTAACAGTAAATACTCTTTAAATTTGTCACTTTATCAATGTGGCATGATATTTTTAATAAGTCTGTTACAATATGAAATAATCCATCTATCATTATGCAGAACAGAATATTTATATATATACTAACAGCTTTTTTATTCATAGTAAGCAATGAGTCAAAAGCTCAAATGGCAGATACTTTGACAAACCCTCACTCTATGATGGATATCCAGAATTATGAGGTGATGTGGAAAAAGTCGTTATGGTTTAGAGTGAATTTACAGACTAAGATTAATTATGGATTCTTTTCTAAAAATAAAGAATTAACGAAAATCATAATTGATGCTGTTAAGAATGACAGGATTGTACCTTTCACAAGTGACACTTTAGATACAAGGTTATCGAAAGAAGAGTTTTTATCTCGTTTGATTATTCCTCAAACTGTAGGAGATACAATTGATGATGATGACGAAGCTTGGGGAGATGTTGATGGTATGACTTTCAAAAATGATAGTGGTCAAAAACCAGGTGAAGAATATTCTCCTGAAAGACTATGGGCTATTGAATTAAAAGTAGATAGAGTTTTTGATAAGAGAAGATCAAAAATGTATAATGACTTAGTAGCGATTAATTTAATTATTCCTGCTTCAGAAAACCCAAAGGGTATTGATATTGAATTAGGATCTTTTTCTTACAGAGAATTAAATGAATTGGTTTTCCACAAAAGAGATGAAAATGGGAAATTAATAGAAGATCCAGATGCAATTTGGTTTAACGCTGCTAATTCAGCTCAAAATAGAAATTTAGGAGATGCATTTGCATTGGAATTATATGATGGACGATTGATCAAGTTCGAAAACCCACAGAATAATTCAATCATTATGATGTATGGAAATAATAAAAAATCGCTTTATCAATCACAAGAAGCGGTTTATAAGTTAATGGAATACGAAGCCCTACTATGGGAATATTAAAACATTTATGTAATATATATTAAAGTCATATCTACGATATGACTTTTTTTGTATCTTTAATAAGTTCACAAAGACAACTTTCCATAAGAACATACTTTGAACTTCAATTAAGCTGTAACTGATTATTCAAAGGTGTTCAAAACCATGTAAAAAAATGAAACAAAAACTACAAGCATGCCTATTACTGCTTTTATTTTTTAATTTATTAATTGGTTGTGGCACAACCACTTCAGATGATGAAGAAACGAAGGTTATTTACAATAATTTTGATGGTGAAATTTCAACATTTCAGAACCTTTCAGTTACCCTTAGTAAAGAAATAAGAGAATCAAAAAATGATGAATGGCTGAATGAACAGTATTTTACAATTTCACCAGAAGTAAAAGGTAAGTTTAAATGGACAGCCAAAAATACTGTGATCTTTTCACCTGAAAATGGATTTAGCCCAAGTACAGATTATACACTAAAACTATCAGAAAGTGTTTTTGCAAAAGAAGGAATCGTATTAGATAAAAGCCAACTCAACTATTCTTTTCATACGCCTTATTTAAAAGTAAATTATGCAAGTATTGCGTGGGCTTTAGGGAAGAATAATCAAGCGGAACCTCATCTAACTTTAAATTTTAACTATTCGGTAGATAGAGAAAAGGTAGCTCAAAAAATTATTATCAAAGATGGTGATAGAGATTTAAAAAGTGAGTTAGTTTCAAAAGGAAAAGGAACCCAATTAGTATTAGCTATTAAAGGTGAAGTTCCAGAGAAGGAAGTGGCAGTGAATATTATTGTTCAAAAAGGAATTATGCTAAAGGGAGCCAAAGTGGCTTCAAAAGAGCAAAAGTTGAAATCGATTATTCCTAAAAAGGAAAAATTCCAAATATCATCTGTGGTTGCTAAAATTCTTTCGACTCAGAATGTGATTGAAATTAAGGCCAATCAAGGAATCTATAATGAGAAATTGAAATCAAAAATTTCTGTTTCGCCAAAAGTAGCTTTTGAAGTGGAAACCATAGAAAGTGGTGTACAGTTAGTGGGTAATTTTAAATCAGGTCAATCCTATACCGTATCTATTTCACCGGAAGTGAAAGGTGTTTTTAGAACTAAGCTCGGGTCAAGATATAAAAAGAAGATTGTCTTTGGTGAAGTAGAGCCAAGTATTTCTTTTGCGGATAAGAAATCAATTTATATGTCTAACAAAAGTAGCAAGAAGATTGATTTAAATATTATCAGTGTTCCTGAGGTAGACATCAATATCTATAAGATTTATAAGAACAATCTTTATGCTTTCTTTGACGATAATAGTAATTATCAGGAAAGTGATTACTACTATTACGGGCCACAATATTATAAACTAGGCGATGAGGTATTCTCTCAAAAGAATGTAGCCGTTAATGATTTACCAACGAGTGGTAATTTCCAGACTTTCTCATTGGACTTTTTAGATGAAAACAGATTCAATGGGGTTTATGTCGTTGAGATACGTAGTTCAAAGAAAAGGTATTTAGCTGCTAGAAAACTGATCAGTATTTCTGATATCGGTCTTTTAGTAAAACAAGGAAAGAACAGTGTATTAGTATATGCTAATTCAATTGCAGATGCTTCACCTATTGCGAATACAAAAATTACTTTAGTCAGTAGAAATAATCAAGAATTAATTTCAGTCAATACCAATGCTCAAGGTGTAGCAGAGTTTAAGGACCTTGAAAGTGCTACTAAAGGTTTCAACATAAGAATGATCTATGCTGAAAAAGATAATGATTTCAACTATCTAAACTATGACCAAACAAGGGTTGCAACTGAGCGTTTTGATGTAGGTGGTATGCGATTAAATAGTACAGGTTTGATGACCTATATTTATGGAGATCGAAATTTATATAGACCTGGAGAAACGATTTATTTCAAAACAATTACTAGAGACAAAGACTGGAATCCTATTTCAGATCAACCAATCAAAATAAAAGTATACCTACCAGATGGTAACTTATTGAAATCTGAAAGAGGGATGCTTAATGAAGAAGGTTCTTATGAATCAGCGGTAAAATTGATGGACGGTGGTGTGACTGGCTATTATACGATTGAAGTAAGCACCGCTAATGATATAATTCTTTCGTCAAAAAGAATTAGTGTTGAGGACTTTATGCCGGATAGAATTAAGGTCACTACAAAATTAGATAAGGAGCAGGTGGGAGTAGATAGTAAATTCGAAATAAATGCTACTGCAATGAATTTATTTGGAACGCCGGCATCTGATAGAAGTTATGAAATCGACTTCTCGTTAAGTAGAAAAAACCTTTATGTAAAAGAGTTATCGGAATATAACTTCAACTTAAAAGGGAACATATCTTTACGATATGATGATCATTTGCGTCAAGCTAAAACAGATGCAGGTGGTTCTTTCGCTGAGACGTTCCTTATAGATGGAATATATAAAAATAGTGGTATCCTTGAAGGGAAATTGTATACAACTGTTTTTGATGAATCAGGCAGACCTGTCAGAAGATTAAACACAATTGAAATTCCTACTCAAAACTATTTCTTGGGAGTGAAGGATCAAGATTGGTATATCAAAACTAGACAACAAGCGAGATTACCATTAGTAGCGGTTGATCAAAATAGAAAAGTAAAAAGTGGCGTAAAAGCTGAGGTAGAGTTAGTACGTTATGAGTGGCAATCTGTGATGGAAAGTACTTATAATGGTAGATACCGCTATGTTTCTCGTAAGAAAGAAATTGCACTGGAGAAAACATCTATTACTATAAATGGTAAAAACACTACGTATGATTTCTTACCTGAAGCTTCAGGTGAATACGAGGTAAGAATACGACTTCCAAAAGCGAAGACTTACATCTCAAAGAGATATTATGCGTATGGATGGGGAATGACTTCAAGTACAGCTTTCCAAGTAGATAAAGAAGGTAGAGTAACTATTGAAGCTGAGAACCCTAAATATCAGGTTGGAGATAAAGCGAAGTTATTATTCAAGGCTCCTTTTAAAGGTAAATTACTGGTTACAGTAGAGCAAGATGATGTATTATCACATTATGAATTGGATACCGATGAGCAATCTGCTTCATTGGAGTTACCAATTAAAGAAGAACACCTTCCTAATGTATTTGTAACCGCAACTTTAATCAAAGGCGCCAAAGATAATGCACTTCCATTGACTGTTGCACATGGTTTTACTTCTATAAAAGTTGAATCACCAAAATCAAAATTAGCCTTAAAAATCAATGCACCTAAAGAAAGTAGATCCAATAGAACGCAAGAGATTGAGGTAGTAGCAGAAAATGGTGAGAAAAATATCGAAATGACTATTGCTGTTGTGGATGAAGGAATACTTCAAATCAAAAATTATAAAACACCAAGTCCTTATAACTACTTCTATCAAAATAGAGCATTAGGTGTAAATACGTATGATGTTTATCCATTGGTCATGCAGTTTAAGCAACAAGCCAATAGCTTCGGTTCTGATATGGCAAATTTAGGTGCTAGAGCAAATCCAATGGTGAACAATAGGGTAAACTTAGTAGCTTTCTGGAGTGGAACATTGAAGACAGATTCAGATGGAAAAGCGACATTTAAAGTAGATATTCCTGAGTTTTCTGGTGAACTGAGAATTATGGCAGTTGCGAATAAGGAAAAAGCATTTGGGTCAGCTGAAGCGAGAATGAAAGTGAAAGATCCACTGGTATTGAGTGCGTCTTTACCAAGATTCTTGAGTCCTTCAGATGTGAATGATGCTAGTATTATGATGACCAATACCACTAATAAAGACTTGAAGGTTAAAACTAAAGTTGATGTCTCAGGTGCTCTGACTGTAAATCAATCACAATTAGAAACGGTGACAATCCCTGCCAATTCTGAAAAGAGAGTTGGATTTAAGTTAACAGCAGCTCAAGAGATCGGTGAAGGGAAGGTAGTAGTCGTTGCCAATGCCAATGGTGAAGATTTTATTACTAAGACCAACTTGAATGTAAGACCTGTTACCTCATTATTGAAATCAACAGCATCAGGAGTTATTAAGGCAGGAAGTAATAAAAACGTAGACCTTAAGAAAGATTATATCAGTTCTTCAGTAAATGGTAAACTTTGGCTGAGTAAATCGCCAATGCTACAATTTGCAGAAGACTTGAATTACTTAGTGAGATATCCTTATGGATGTGTAGAGCAAACTGTTTCTGCAGTTTTCCCTCAATTGTACTTAGCAGACTTGGCATCTAAAATGACAAAAGGCGTAAGTGAAGGAAGTGTTGATTATAATATCAATGAGGCAATAAGAAAGCTTCAGAGTATGCAGATTTATAATGGTGCTTTGACGTATTGGCAAGGAGGGAGCTATGAAAGTTTCTGGGGGTCAGCTTACGCTGCTCATTTCTTAATGGAAGCTCAGAAAAATGGGTATCAAGTAAATCAAAGGACTTTAGATAAACTTCTGGATTATTTGAGTAAAAAAGTAAAGAAGAAGAGTACACGTAACTACTATTATTACAGTAATGGTACTAGAGTTATTGAAAAAGCGGCTAGTAAAACAGTATTTTACTCTTTATATATCTTAGCAGAAGCTGGCAGAGCAGATATAGCTACGATGAATTACTATAAACAGAATCAAAAACTGATTCCTAGAAATTCAAAATACATCCTTGCCACTACTTATTTGAGAGCGGGAGATCAAAAAACATATCGCCTTCTTTTACCTAATAAACTGAATTCAGACAAAGCTGAAAAAGAGTTTGGAGGAAGTTTCTCTTCTTACATTAGAGATCAAGCATTAGTATTAAATGCACTTTTAGGAACTGATCCTAAAAATGCTCAGATAGGAACTATTGCTAGACATTTAACTGAAAGCATGAAGACAGAAAGTTGGATGTCGACCCAAGAAAGAGCATTTAGCTTGTTGGCATTAGGAAAGTTGGCCAAGAAAGCAAATTCTCAGGAAGTGAAGGCTTCAATCAATGCAGACGGTAAAAAACTAGCAAGTTTTGATAATGAAGACTTAACTCTAACTAAGGAGGTATTAGGTAAGCAATTAAACATTGCGACTTCTGGAAATGGAGAATTGTATTATTTTGCAGAGTTGGAAGGACTGAATGCTTCTGGAAAATATCCTGAAGAAGACAAAGGGTTGAAAGTAAGAAGAATCTATTACAATCGTGAAGGGCAAGTAATTACTTCTGATCAGTTTAAGCAAAATGAATTGATCATCGTAGGAATATCATTACATTCAGATGGAAAAAAGATCGAAAATGTAGTGGTTACAGACATGTTACCGGCAGGTTTTGAAATCGAAAATCCAAGACTAGGGGCAGTTCCTGGTGTAAAATGGACTAGAGATAAAGCCTCTACACCACAGCATGTTGATTTCAGAGACGACCGTGTGAATTTCTTTGTTACTGCTACAACAAAATCGAGAACATATTATTATGTTGTAAGAGCAGTTAGTAAAGGTACTTTCAAGGTAGGTCCAGTAAGTGCTGACGCAATGTACAATGGAGAGTATCGCTCATATCATGGAGCAAAATCAATAGTGGTTGAATAAAATTTTTAAACATATAATACCATTTTGCCAAAGTAGAGTATTCTTTTTGAGTACTCTACTTTTGCTTTTTAAGTCTGTTTTATTTGCCCAAGACGGGGCATATACAGTTCGTTTTGAATTTGTAGATGATCAAAAAGACAAACCTTATTATCAAGAAAATATCACTTTTTTTTCGATAGAAGAGTGTAAAGGTTTTAGTGAAAACCTTCTTTATTTATGGAGAGACGAAGGTTACTTTTTAGCATCGATTGATACATCTTATTGCGATAATACAGATTATATCAATCAGGTATTTTTAGGTCCCAAATCAGAGGAAATTAAAGTTGATGTTAAATCCGTCAATCCTCAAATATTAAAAGGAAGGTATTGGAGAGGAAATGCTGTAGAGAAGTGGGTACGATTGAAAGATTTAAACGAAGCCAAAGATCAAGTAGTTACTTATTATGAAAACCAAGGCTATCCATTTACAGCAGTAAGTATAGATTCAATAAGATTTGAAGGAAAAACTTTAAATGGATTATTGAAAGTAAACCTTGGCGATGCTGTGATTTTGGATACTTTGATTGTCAAGAGAAATGCTCCTCTAGGTGTACAGAAAAAATTTTTTGAAGCATATTTAGGATTGAAAAAAGGGGAAACTTTTAGACAGAGAAATGTAGACAAGGCCACTGTAATTCTAGAAGAAACACCTTATTTAAAACTCAAAAAGAAACCAGATGTAGTTTTTGAATATGGGAAAGCAATGGTAGAGATTCCCTTAGAAAAAAGAAAAGCAAGCAGAGCTGATGGCATGTTGGGGATGGCTCCTAACGGTCAAGATGAAGGAGAATTATTGATTACAGGTCAAATACTTTTAGACCTATGGAATCCTTTCGGAACAGGTAAGCGCTTTTATATTGATTGGAGAAAACCAGATAACGATTCTCAGTGGTTTAATGCAAAGTTTGAGTATCCAAGGTTGTTTAGATCAACGGTTGACTTTGCTTATGATATCAATATACAACAACAAGACTCTACTTTCTTAAAAGTAAATAACACTATACAGGTCAAAAAAAGAGTATCCACTAGAGCGAGTTTGCTCCTGGGGGCATCTTGGGAATCGAATCGTATTCTAAGAGAATTGAATGAAAATGATGTGGATACATTAAACGATACTCAGTCTGTACTTTATTCTTTAGGATATGAATGGCAAAACTTAGATAACCCTATTTCACCAAGAAGAGGTTGGAGGTATAAGTTGATGTTTACGGGGGGACAAAGAAATATTATTTTTAACCCTGCCTTATCTTCTGATGTTTACGAAGGAATTCCTGAAAACTCATCATTACTTCAATGGTACCTTGAATTGGAGTATTACTTTGGTATCACAAAGTGGTTGGAAGGGTATTTAAAATTAGAAGGAGCTCAGATGCTGGGAGATCACTTATTTAAAAATGAGTTATTTAGATTGGGTGGGTTTAGGTCATTAAGAGGATTTAATGAAGGAGAATTATTTGTAGATCGATATACTTACCTCACTTTTGAGCCAAGAATAAATATGGGAGATCAATCTTTTCTTTTTGTATTCACTGATATTGGAGTGAGTGGAATAGAAGACATATGGGATTTTCCGATGGGAGTTGGTGCCGGTGTAAACATTTCAACAGCCTCAGGAGATTTCTCAATAGCCTATGCATTAGGAAGGACAAATGAGATTCCTTTCTCTACTCAATTAGCAAAGATCCACTTTGGATTTATCGGAAAATTCTAATTGAATTTTATTAACAAAATCAATCGTTTTTAAGATAGATTAAGTAATTTTTTACAATCAATTAAGAAGAGATGTGAAATAATTTAAAATATAACTACCTAATAATCAGTATATAATAATATTTCCATACCTTCAGTTTCATAAACCTCTATTCAATTTTTACATTTTATGTGTCTATAATAGTGAGCATTTAAAGAATGCTTACGACACAATTGACTTAAGGTGAAACAGTTAAACTACTTGATAGTGTCAAATTAAATAAGAAACGTCTTGCATCATGTAGTAGCTGTAGTATTGATTTTTTAACCCTTGTTTAGGGTCGTATAAACTTAACTTAATCCATCATGTTAAGAGATGAAGAATTAATCCAAGGTTGTAAAGTCGGTGATAAAAAAATGCAACGTAAATTATACGAACAGTACAGCGGAGTACTTATGGCAGTTGCATGCCGATATTCAAGAACCGAGGAAGATGCTAGAGATATTTTGCAAGAATCTTTTGTAAAAATATTCAAGAAGATCGATTCGTTTAGAAATGAATCTTCTTTAAAACACTGGATGCGAAGAATAGTAGTCAATACTGCTATCAACTATCAGCGCTCAAAACTTTATTTATATCCAATGATGGATGTAAATGATATGTATGACCTAAAAGAGGAAGCAGTCGCATTATCAGATTATAGCTTCCAAGAATTATTATCATTGTTACAAAAACTTCCTGATGGTTGTCGTGTAATCTTTAATTTATATGCCATAGAAGGTTATAAGCACAAAGAAATCGCAGAGATGACAGGTGTTACCGAAGGAACCTCAAAGTCTCAGTTTTCAAGAGCACGAAAGCTTTTAAAGGAAATGATTGAAGAATCAGAATTAGAAAGAAATTATTATGCAATGGAAAGAGGATAACAGAGGAGATTTTGAAAACTTCTGGAAAGATGCTTTTCAAGATGAACAAATGTCACCTCCAGAAGGATTATGGGATGACATTGAAAACGAAGTGGATCAGATTAACAAAAAGAAAAATCATTTTACCTTTCTAAGGTCAATTGCTGCTTTAATTACCGTAGGATTACTCACGAGTTTCTTAGTCAAATATGAAGCTCCCCATTCTTTATCATTAGGAGAAGGGTTTGATGGAAAAAATGTAAATACAGCTTCAATGATATCACCTTCATTATATGAAGCCGATGCAATCAATAGCGTTAGTGTATTGGACAAGCATATCTTACCAAGAATAAAAAAAGTTGCTGTAAACATGCCACCTCCAATGATGTTCTTAGATATGGAGGAAGAAGAACATTCACCAGAAATGATTCAACTTTCATACATTGAACCTGAGAAAGAAGTAGAACTAGAGGAAGGGGTAGAAGAACATATCTCTGAATTAGGAATCATCAAAAGAGGTAAGGCTGTACCTGCTACAAAAATAAAACGTAAGAAAAGATATTATGCTACAGCTGAAGTAGGAATGTCCCGTCTTAATCCTAATATCAAAATGAATGGTCGAGTAGTTTCTGAAAAAACAACTTCACCTACTTTTGGTGTGAGTGCAGGAATGCAATTAGAAAACGGCTTTTTTGTAGAAGCAGGAGTAAAATACGCTGACTATACTTACAAGACAGGTTTGACTGAACTTGGAGAACTTAACCAAAAGGTCGTATCAGTTCCTGTAAAAGTAGGTTATGCTATAGAGAAGAAAAAACTAAGGTTAGCAGTTCATACGGCTTTAGTGACAAATATGATTGTTGATCAAAGTAGTACAGACAATGTATCAGACAGTATCATCGATCAGTCTGTGAATATCTCAGGTCAATTAGGAGCAGAAGTGAGTTATCAAGTTTCTCCTAAAACAGCTTTATCATTAGGAACAACTTATGGTGTTTCATTAAACGATCTAAGTAATGATTCTAATGTTTCAGCAATGTCAAACAACTATATGATTAGTATGGGTATTAAATATAATATCATCTAATAATAAATTGAATTGGAATAAAATTTAAAAGAGATTGTCCCTTATTATAGGATTGACAATCTTTTTTTTATCTCAAAAGTTTATGGATCTCTTTAGATATTTCATCAAGTCAATAAAAAAAGAAAGGTTACCAAGTCGGTAACCTTTCCTTAAGAGCCATTTAGTTTATCAGTTCGAAGAATCTTCTTGGTCTATTGCTTTTTTCGCAAAGTCCATAATATTTTTTATAGTCCTCTGACTAGGTTTTTCATTAATTCGGTTTAGTGCTGCTTTTACCTTGACACCATTAATCAAAAACGCCTCACAACTACTATCATCAAGTATTAGTTCTTTATCCTCTTCACTTAAAGTAGTGTAAGCAGTGTCTCTGTAAAGCCAGCTAAGAACTTTATTAGAACACTCTTTGTTTAGATGTTTTTTGTCTAATTGCATTATTGGAATTTTCGCTTTGTTGCTCCATCATTTTACGAAGGTTGATGAGCGCATAACGCATTCTACCTAACGCAGTATTAATACTTACATCTGTAGAATCAGCAATTTCTTGAAAACTCATTTCCATATAATGACGCATTACAAGAACTTCTCTCTGCGTATCAGGTAAACGATCTACAAGATTTCTAACGTTAGTTTGTGTTTCTAATACGATTCTTTGATCCTCGATAGAATTTTCAGAAAAATCTAAAGTATCAAAAACACTGCTTCCATCTTCCATGATGATGGTAGGATAACGCTTCTGCTTACGGAAATAATCGATTGCCATATTATGAGCAATACGAGATATCCATGGCATAAACTTACCTTCCTCATTATATTTTCCAGCTCGAATCATTTTTATTGCCTTAATGAATGTATCTTGCAATAAGTCTTCAGCTACGTACTCATCTTTTACGATCAATAAGATGCTAGTAAAGAGCTTATTCTTATACTTATTCAATAATTGTTCAAAGGCAGCTTCACTACCATTAAGGTATTGAGCAATTAATTCTTGGTCTGAGAGCGTATAATGTTTCATCCTTCGTGCTTTTAAAACGTTAACTCAAAGTACTTTATTGTAGATTGTGGGATAAATATTAAAAAATGTCTAATTAACACCATCGTTGAATCAGTAGTACTTTATTTAAAAATTCCGTATTGTAAATGTTTGAAAATATTGAGAATATTCAAATTTCTTTGTCTAAGGATAAGATGCGTTTATCGAAAAGATGAGATCATTCGTCTAAACAGGCCCTTTTTAGCAGTTGAAAACCTCTTAAAAAACAGGTTTTTAGCATTTGAATTTAAAAAATAAGCAAAAGTGATTATGCATTCACTTAAATTTATATATTAGAATAGTACAATTATTATGGATGAATCTTCTCAGGATATCAAATTTATGAAACTCGCTTTAAAAGAAGCGGAAAATGCTTTTGAAGAAGGAGAGATACCTGTAGGGGCATTGGTGGTAGCCAATGGAAAAATTATTGGTAAGGGATATAATCAAACAGAAAAACTGAATGACCCTACTGCCCATGCCGAGATGTTAGCAATAACGGCTGCAACGAATCATTTAGGTTCAAGGCATTTGAGTGATTGTACTTTATATGTAACTTTAGAACCTTGTGCCATGTGTGCAGGAGCAATATTTTGGGCACAGATCGGTAGAATAGTTTATGGAGCAAGTGATGAAAAAAGAGGGTTTACGACTTATTCTGAAAAGTTAGCACATCCCAGAGCAAAATATACGACGGGTATTCTAGAAGAAGAGTGCCATGAGATTTTAATGAGATTCTTCAAACAACTAAGAGATAAAAGAAAGAAAAATGGATAAGGATTTAATACTTAAAGTAGAGAAGTTACTTCAAGAGGAGGATTTTCTTACTATTCCTGATTTATTAGCACCTCATATCAATGCAGATTTGAAGGCAAAAGAGCTATTAGGTTTATGTTATTTAGGACAATGGAATAATGAAGAGGCTGAAGCTCTTTTCGAAGAACTGAAAGAACAAGTATCGGACAATGCCGATTATCATTATTATTACGGCGCTAGCTTAGGACAACAAGCAAGAGGAGCAAATATGCTAAAGTTGATGTCTATAGCTCCGAAATCTAAAGCTGCTTTTGAGAAGGCTTTAGAGCTTGATCCTAAACATGTCCCTGCTCACTGGGGACTATTACGTTATTATGGTAATGCTCCAGCCATGTTTGGAGGATATCCAAAAGGTAAAGAACTGGCTGATTCTTTAGCAACGTTCAATGGGAAAGAAGCAAAAGATGCTTATAATTTCTTAAAGGATAAATTTGGTCAATAATGAAATTTTCTTCTGTATTTTGATTAAAATGAAAAACTATACCTTATTATGTGCTTGAATTAAGAAATATTTCAAATTGTAATACAGAAAGATATAAATTGTTAAACAGATAGTTGAGGTCGCTCAAAACCTCAACTATTTTTTTTGTCACATCGTTAATATATTTAAACATTTGAAAAGCAAGGTTAATTATTCTCTTTTCTTATTAATTTAGATGACACGAAATGAATGATGACGCATGGAATTAATACACGAAGCTGCTAAACTGGTTAATCTACCTTATACATTTCTATTGATATTATGTCTACTGTACTGGATAAATGTTATGATAGGTGTTTTATCGCCAGATACTATCGATTTTGATTTAGATGGAGACGTTGATGTCGATGCAGACATTGACTCAGATATCAGTGATTTAGATTCTGATATTGGAGTTTTTGGGCATGTGGCAGGTTTCTTATACTTAGGTAAAGTGCCTTTCATGTTAGTCTTATCCTTCTTGTCTTTATTGATGTGGGTTTTATCAGTACTTGGAAACTACTATTTAGGTAATGATTCAGTGGGAATGGCATTAGCAATAGCCTTACCGATTATAGCCGTTTCCGTATTTCTTACTCGTTTTTTCGTTTATCCTTTCTCAATTGTATTCAAGAAAATGAATGAAGAAGTAGACCGAGAAGTGGTAGGAAAAGTAGCGAAGATATTAATTCCTGCTTCAGGAGAAAAGAAGGGACAAGCTTCTGTATTAATAGGAAATGCTGAACAAAAAGTTTATATCAAAACGTTAGAAAAACATACTATTCTAACTAAAGGCGATGAAGCAATTGTTGTAGATTTTGATGAGCATCAAAACTGCTATGTAGTTGAGCCTGTATAAAGCAACTAGAGCTTAAGCATCTATTGTATTTTAATGAATGAACTGTTACTGTTGAAAGAGTAGAGTGAACAAACCAATTAACTCTCTAACTATTCACTGTAAGTATATATAATAATTTATCATTTAATTTTAACGAATCTATCATGTTAGAATCACAAGCCGTAATAGCATTTGCATCGTTTCTTGGTGTATTTGTATTGGGTATCATTGGGTATTTTGTAAGCTTTTATAAAAAAGTACCTCAAGGTAAAGCACTAGTAAGAACTGGTGTAAGAGGACTAAAAGTAATTACAGAAGGTGGACCTGTTATACCTGTACTTCATAGAGCGGAGATGATGGATATCTCTTTAAAGAGTATTGAAATCAGTAGGGAAGGCAAGCAAGGATTAATCTGTCGTGACAATCTTAGAGCAGATATTAGAGTAGTATTTTTTATTAGAGTAAACAACAACACTAACGATATTGGTACGGTAGCACAAACTGTAGGATGTGAGAGAGCATCCGATACTGAACTCCTTACCTCATTATTTGAAGCAAAATTTTCTGAAGCCCTAAAAACTATTGGTAAACGATTTGATTTTATTGAACTGTACAATTCTAGAGAAAAAGTAAAACAAGAAGTAATTGACATTATCGGAACAGATCTAAATGGATATGTACTGGATGATTGTGCTATTGATTATTTGGAGCAAACAAATGTGGAACACATGGATCCTGATAATATCTTGGATGCTGAAGGTATTAAAAAGATTATTGACTTGACTGCGAAACAAAAAATTCAGGCCAACTTGATTAAAAATGAAGAAGAGAAAAAGATCAAGAAGCAAGATGTTGAAAAAGAAGAAGCTGTATTGGTTTTAGAAAAGCAAAGAGTAGAAGCAGAGGAGCGTCAAAAGAGAGAAATTGATACAATCAAAGCCAAAGAAGAAGCTACAACTGAGACAATTGTTCAAGAAGAACGCTTGAAAGCAGAGAAAATGAGATTGCAAGTAGACGAAGAACTTGAAATCCAGGAAAAGAACAAAGAACGAGAAATCTTAGTGGCTCAAAAGAACATTGAGAAAACAGAGGCATTAGAAAACGAGCGAATTGAGAAAGAAAGACAATTAGCGGAAACAGATAAGCAGAAAGTTGTAGAATTGGCTCAAATTGCCAAAGACAAAACTTTAGAAGAGCAGAAACGTGACATCCAAGATGTAATCAAAGAAAGAGTAGCGGTTGAAAAATCTGTAGTTGAGGAGCAAGAGAGAATTAAGGATACGGAAGCATTTGCAGAAGCACAACGTCAGAAAAAAGTAGCGATTACGTTGGCGGAGCAAAAAGCAGAAGAAAACTTAATGATGGAATTAAAGGCGGCTGAAGCTCAGAAAGAGGCAGCGAAATTACATGCTGAACAACAAAAAATTGAAGCGGCAGCTGATTTCGAAACTTCAAACCAAAAAGCGGCAGCTATTAAGACATTAGCGGATGCGAAAGTAAAAGAAAAAGCGACAGAAGGTTTTGCGGAAGCACAAGTGAATGAAGCAAGAGCAATTGCCAGAGAGAAAGAAGCAGAAGCAGAGGCGGCATTCATCGAGAGTACTTCAGAAGCACAAGCAAAAGCGAATGTGAAATTAGGTGAAGCAGAGGCAGAAATCTTAAGAAAGAAAATGATTGCTGAGGCAGAGGGTATGGAAAAGAAGTCGAAAGCAATCGAATTGGAAGGTTTAGCGGAAGCGAAGGTATTACAAGAAAAGTCATTGGTAGAAGCACAACGTATCGAAGCAGAAGCGAAAGCAACTGCTCATATGGATGAGGCAATCAAAGACTTGGAGAGATTTAAATTACAATTGAATCAAGAGAAAGAATTAGCCTTAGCGAAATTCCAAATGCAACAAGAATTGACGAAAGCACAAGCGCAGGTGATGGCGGAAGCGGTGAAAAGCAGTGATATCAAAATCATCGGTGGTGAAAGTCAAGTGTATGATAAAATCATCAAGTCAATCAGCATGGGTGAAACCGTGGAGTCGTTCTTTGAAACTAGTAGCGTAGCCACTGAAGTCAAAGACAACTTATTGGACTCTTCTGATGGAAATAACATTATTGGTAAGATCAGAGGTTATATTGATCAATTTGGTGTAACAACTGAAGATATCAAAAACCTTAGTGTTGCAGGCTTATTGAATAAGATGAAAAACATGACAAGCGATGATCTTCAGAAAACATGGATTGATAGTGCATTAGCAACAGCTGAGAAAACAGGTATTGCTGGAGCTGCAGCATCTACATTTATCAAATAATATTGTCGGAGAAATTAAGGTTGAAGTTTCATACTTCAGCCTTACCCTCTAATTTATAAGTCATGTCAGTATTTATTTAATCATTAGACTTCTTTATTTGAAAGTAGAAAGCACAATAATGGCATTGAAGAGAAAAGCGTTAAGAATTTTATGGAAAGAACCGTTAAAAATGATTTTCTGTTTGAGCGAAAGCGAGTTTAAAATCATTTAGGTGAATAAAATAAAATTTAGCTTTTGACTTCACAGCCTAGCTTTTTTTGCTTCTTTTTTCAGCAATGGAAAAAATGAAGAGGAAGTTTTTTGAAAGTAGAGGTTAATAAATAACCTACTTTGCTTTGATTGAAAGAATACTGCTTAATAAAACAAACTTATGTTAGAAAACGGAACTTATGAGCTTCTCCAACAACGATTACAAAACAGTGGTAAGGAACTTCACAAGTCTTTAGATCAACTTAATTCATTACGGAAAGAAATCTTCGGTTCCATAGAAATTGGACTGATTGCTTCTGAGCGATTAATGACAGAAAACAACTGTATTGCCAGAGACATGATACCAATAGGCGAAACGTTTCTTTTCGGTTATAATGTACAGTTGGGATTAAGACAGGAAATGGCATTGTCAGATGTATTTGGAATATATACTTATAACAATGATTCCCATACTTTCAAAAATGAATCCTTATCCTTAATAGAAGATAAGCAGTTTATAAAAGACTTTAATGAACTGTATCAATACCAAAAAGATACGAAGTTCACACAGTTTTTTAAAGCTGGAAAAAACTTGTACATGCTCTTCCAATTGAGCGATAGAGTTGGAGACATCAAAGCCTTCAAATGGGAAATCTCAGGAAGTGCGTTGAAGTATGTTGATGCAAGAAGTGATCATGAAGTGGTTTTTCCTCCTCAGCATGATTTCGAATGGAAGAGAACGACAAGAGATGATTTTAGAGAAGGTGAACACCCTCACGTTTCTATCCTTGATAGAGTATTTGTAGAAACTGTAGGAGGTGATCTTACGATTAAAATTGAAGATAATACACTAGATGGCGAAGGAATTTTAGCAGAAGAAGTTGAGGAGAAAGAACAACGATTGGAGGATGGAGAAATTCATTATGCTGATCTTGGAAACCTTATTCTTCTAAAAGTACTTCCTTACAGAGAAAAGGAGTGGAGGTATTTTGTTTATAATGATAAATTAAAAACAGCCATCAGAGTCAATGCGATTTCTAATGCCTGTATTTTATTACCGGAAGAGCAAGGTATCGTATTCTCCAACGGATATTACCTTCAAAATGGAGAATACAAACTATTCGAACAAGAAGAACACGATTGGATCTTCAAAAAGAAAATTGTAGCTCCAAATGGTGAAGATTATCTATTTGTATTCTATCAAAGAGACACCGGAGAGTATATTTTACTTTCTTATAATGTCATTGAACAATCCGTTCAGCCACCTTTAAAATGTAATGGTTACTCTGTTTTCCCGAATGGAGAACTAGTGTATTTCAAGGCAGATGAAGAACCAAGGAAAGTACATAATCTTCAGATTTTACAGTCTCCTTTTGTTGATGCAGATTTAGTAGAACCAACTTCTGAAAATGATCACTACCTCGTCAACTTAGGAAACAAGGAAGTTGTAAAAGCGATGGCACAATTGAATGGAATCAATGTGTTGTGCCAGAAGTCCGACAACTATATGGGACTTTACTCAGATATTTTGCAAGAAACATCTGTAGTAACCGATATGTATCCATGGTTAGGACGTGAAGATGTTGGTAATCTTCTAGTACCAGTTGAGGAAATTAAAGAAACCGCGACTGCAGCGATTGAAGAATACGAAAAAGTAAGTCGTCAACGTAAAAATGCGGAAGAGCAACAAAAAGCTTTTGATGAGGAATGTCTAAAGATTACACGTCAAATTGATCGTGGAATTTATAAGGACATACGAGATTACGTTCAAGGTTTAGCTTCGCTCAGAGCATTAAGAGGGAAAGCAGTTACGCTTAAAGAAGTTCGATATATTCAGATTCCTCCAATCGAAGAAAAAGAGGAAAAGCTGAAGGAACATTCTTTAAAACTAGGCGAAAGATGTATTCAGTTCCTTTTAGGAGATGATGCATTGACTGCTTTTACAACAAAGATTGATGAACTTCGAAATCAGTTGCCCAAATGGGAGAAAACAATTGATGTAGAAGAAGCGATTGAAGAACTGACGGACTTAGGGAAAGAATTAGAGTTATTGATTGAAACGGTCTCTAACCTTAAAATTAAGGATGCCACTCAAACGGCAGAGATCATCAATAATATCTCTCAGTTATTCTCATCTCTCAATAATGTTCAAGCACAGGCTAGGGAAAAGAAAAATCAGTTAGGGAAGCAAGAAGCAGAAGCAGAGTTTACGGCACAGTACCGTTTATTAGAACAATCTGTTTCCAGTTTTCTTGATATATCAACTTCTCCTGAGGAATGCGATGAATACCTCAGTAAGCTATCTGCTCAGATAGAAGAATTGGAAGGGAAGTTCGCAGACTTTGATGATTTTGCAGAACAGCTAGAGAAGAAAAGAGAAGAAGTTGCAACCGTCTTCGAAACCAAGAAAATTCAATTAGAAGAAGTTCGAAATAAGAGAGTATTACGATTACGTAATTCAGCAGATCGAATGATCCAATCTATTTTAGCGAAAGCGAAAAAGATGGAAAAAGAGGATCAATTGATTGCTTATTTCTCGACGGACCTTTTAATCGAAAAATTAAGAGAGACAGCACAAAGTCTGATTGATTTTGGAGAAACCTCAAAAGGAGAAGAGGTTCTTGGGTCTTTGAAGAAAGCCCAGAAAGAAGCCATTCGCCAATTGAGAGACCGTAATGAATTAAATGTTGACGGTCCAGGTTTTATCCGTTTTGGAAAGCACTCTTTTGCAGTAGCTCAACAAGAGTTAGGAGCAACGATTATTGAGCGAAAAGGCAACTTATTCTATCACTTGACAGGAACAGATTTCTTTGAGCAGGTACAAGACGAAAGTCTTTTAAGCACAAGAGAAGTATGGACCATGTCATTGCCTTCTGAATCTTCAGAAGTTTATAGAGGTGAATATTTAGCTTATCAATTTTTAGCCAATAAAAATGCGACAACAATAGTCGATCAAGAGGAGGAAGCTTTATTGAAGGAGATCCAGCAATACATGGGTACTTCATTAAATGATGGTTACTTGAAAGGTGTACATGATTTAGATGCTTTGAAAGTGATCAAAGTGTATGCTTCCATGAATACCTCTTTGAAGACTTTATGTTATGATTCAGTAACTAGAGCATTGGCACAAATTGTTTGGTTAAAGGAAATTCCAAAGAAGGAAAAAGAAATCATTCAGGAATGGGCCAATGGATTCTCACTTTTCTCATCAATATTTGAAGAAAAAGCTGATCCATCTTCTATTCTAAAATACATTACACCACACGTGGAAGTTGTATTGAAGAAACTGAATTTGGAATTAGAAACAGCGATAGAGGAAATTGGTTACTGTTTGATGGACTTACTCACTTACGGTTATTTTGAAATCAGTGAGAAGGCAAACTTCTTAGCAGAGGAATTTAAACGATTACTTTTAGCTCAAAATGTAAAAGAATCATTTGATCAGCATATCAGTAAACTTTCTGGGCAATGGGAGAAACTCTTGACGTTTATGGAAATTGGATGGTCGACTTTGTTCAAATCCAATTCATTTACAGAAAGCGAAGCAGATTATTCTCCTTATACTTTAGAAGCAAGTTTATTATTACTTGAAACGTTCAAGGCAGATCGAGCACTTTCAAAAGTAGAATACGAACAAGAACTAGAAGGTTTATTAGGTGATCATAGTTTAATTAATGAAGGGAAATATCAATTCAACTTCTATGATTTTACAGCTCGCTTAAAGAAACATATCCACAATAGTTTGCCATTGTTTGAGCAATATACCACTCAGAAAAGGGAAGTATTGGATACCTTTAAGAAAGAAGTAAAACTATCTTCCTTTGAACCTAAAGTCTTATCTTCTTTTGTTAGGAATAGATTGATTAATGATGTCTATCTTCCATTGATTGGAGAAAACTTATCCAAACAGATTGGAGCGGCAGGGTCTAAAAAGAGAACAGACCTTATGGGATTACTCTTATTGATTTCACCTCCAGGTTATGGTAAGACCACTTTAATGGAATATGTAGCTAATCGTTTAGGATTGATTTTTATGAAGATCAATGGACCTTCGATTGGACATCAAGTATTGTCATTAGATCCTGAAGAAGCACCCAATGCAACGGCAAGGGAAGAGTTGGAAAAGCTAGGGTTAGCCCTTGAAATGGGAAACAACATCATGCTTTACCTTGACGATATTCAGCACTGTAATCCTGAGTTCTTGCAGAAGTTCATCTCACTTTGTGATGGACAGAGAAAGATCGAAGGGGTTTACAAAGGCAATACAAAGACGTATGATCTTCGAGGTAAAAGGTTCTGTGTGATTATGGCAGGGAACCCGTACACTGAATCAGGTGATAAATTCCAGATTCCAGATATGTTGGCCAACAGAGCAGATACCTATAACTTGGGTGAGGTAATCGGTAGTACTCAAACTGCATTTGAGTTGAGTTATATCGAGAACTGCCTTACTTCAAATCAATTTATCTCTCAATGGACAAACTATCCGAAGAAAGATTTATATGCCTTGATCAGTGCGATTAAGAACAACGGTCTTCATGATTTAGAGTTGGAGGTAAGTATTTCAACAGATGAAAAAGAAGAAAGTATTAAAATCTTCAGACAGTTGTCGTATATACAAAGTGTCATTCTAAAGGTCAATCAATCTTATGTCGCATCAGCAGCACAAGATGATGATTACAGAGTTGAACCACCTTTCAAGCTTCAAGGATCGTATCGTAATATGAATAAACTAGCTGAAAAACTTTCTCCATTGATGAATGAGAAAGAGCTTCAAGAGTTGGTGGTTTCACATTATGAAAATGAATCTCAAACGTTGACAACTGCGGCAGAAGAGAACTTATTGAAGTTTAAAGAACTGATTGACATTCTTTCTGAGTCTGATTTAGAACGTTGGAATGAGATCAAACAGACTTTTAGACAAAAGAACAGTTTGAAAGTATTGGGAGATCAAAGTGCAGAGAAAACATTAGATCATCTTTCGGATATTACTTCAGCAATCAAAGAATTGAAGAAGGAAGTGATTTACATTGTGAAATAGAATCAAGAAGAAAAGAGTGTTACAAGTTTGTATCACTCTTTTTTTTCATTTTCTTGCACAAAAATAGAACACACATTAAGACTTAAGATTTTTTATTGATACATGAATTATTTACTACTAAATGTATACTTACCAATCAAGCAGTTTTTTGCAGGTTTTATCTTCGATTTTATTCAAAAAGAATTCAAGACAAATGGAAACGTTTACACTATTCCCAAAGAATTAACGAGTCGTTTTTTTAGAGGAGCGTTTACTTTGGGATGGTATGAAAAACAAGAAAGAGAGTTTATACCAAAGTATTTAGATAAAAATGCAACTGTATTGGAATTAGGTGGATGCATTGGTGTAGTTTCTTGTGTGATTAATGGTGTGTTGAATGAGAGAAATAAACACGTTACGGTAGAAGCCAATCCATTTTTGATTCAACACCTTGAGCATAATAAGGACAGAAATAATTGTGACTTTCATATTGAGAACAGAATTGTCGCAAAAGCCAAGACTGTCACGTTTAATATTCAAAAGTCCATAGTTCAGGGAAGTGCAAATATAGAAAGTGCTCAAAAAGTTGAGGTCGAAGGAATAACGCCTGAAGAGCTGGAGGAAAAATATAACCTGAAATTTGATACATTAATCATGGATATTGAAGGAGGAGAATTACAGTTCTTTCAGGACTTTCAACCTTTCTTGAAAACTCTCAAAAGTATTTATTTTGAAATTCACCCTTTTGAAAATATTCTTACTTTAGAAGAAGCAGAAGAATGTGAATCAATTTTGAAGGCACTAGGCTTTCATAAAAAATTGGATGAAGATTACTTTCAGATTTGGGAAAAATAAAAAATGCCTGCTCCTTTTTGAAAAAAGAGCAGGCATTTTTTTTCGGTGTAAATCCTGAATTACTCAACAAGTACGTTGGTTGTAATTGAAATTTTAGTAGTAGTTTTTGCGTTTGAATAAACTGTGATTGGTTTATTTTGAACACCTCTTTTACCTCTACTATTAAACTTTACTAAAATTTCACCTTGATCACCTGGCTTGATAGGTTCTTTTGGCCAATTGGGAGCAGTACACCCACAAGTAGTAGTAACATTTGTGATTACTAAAGGAGCATCACCAGTATTAGAAAACTTAAATGTATGCTCTACTACATCACCTTGGTGAATATCACCAAATTCATATGTTTTTTCTTCAAAAGTGATCACAGGTCCAGCAGTATCTTGAGCAGATGCCACGATCCCGATTAGGCCTAAAAATAAGGCTAATACTAATTTTTTCATGGTTGAAGTAATTGTTTTTAAATTGATTGAAAGACAATATATAAAAAAATAAAGAGTCTCTCGTGGGGATAAATTTACTATTATTTCTACAAATTCAACGCTTTATTATTCTTCTTAGTGCTTATACTTTTAAAATTTATGTTTTTTATATCCTAGCATTCTTTGCCCTTCAGCTTTTAAATTTTTAAATTTTGATGAAAAATATAGTAAATTGTAGTTTACTCACATCCTGATTTATTAATTAAAACGACAAAAACAAACATTACAACATGAAGAAAACACACAAGTACGACATGGGTGTTATCGGTAACTGTGCATTTATGGCCTATATCGATACAAAAGCAAGTGTTAGATGGTTATGCTGGCCACGATTTGATAGCAGTTTTGTTTTCGGTGACTTACTAGATGACGAAAAAGGAGGTGAGTTTTCTGTGAAGCCCACGGCTAAAATAAAGGAGACCAAGCAGTATTATGTAACCAATACAAACATTCTTGTAACAGAAATCTATACTGAAGATGGTGATTTTAAAGTAACAGACTTTGCTCCACGTTTTGAGCAAGATGATCGTTACTATAAGCCTTTAATGATGGTTCGTAAAATTGAGCCAATGCAAGGTACACCTTCTGTACAAGTAGTATGTGACCCAAGAGGTAATTATGGAGAAATTATTCCTCAAAAATCCCAAGGAAGTAATCATATCCGTTTTGAAGGTTTTGATCAGCAAATGAGATTAACTACCAATATTCCATTGTCTTACGTAATGGAAGGGAACTCATTTGTATTAAGTGGAGCTGTGTATACGGTATTAACTTATGGTGCTCCTTTGGAAGCAGCTATCGAAAATACAGCTGAAAACTTTTATACTAGAACAAAGAGATATTGGAGAAATTGGGTGAAATCAACGAGTATTAGCTTCTTCCATCAAGAAAAGCTCATTCGTTCTTCTTTAATATTAAAAATCCACCAATACGAAGATACAGGAGCAATCATAGCCTCAGGTACAACTTCACTTCCAGAATATCATAAGAGTACACGTAACTGGGATTACCGTTACTGTTGGATGCGTGATACTTATTATACATTAAATGCTTTCAATAACATTGGTCACTTTGAAGAAGTTGAGGCTTATTTCAAATACATTGAAAATGTAACCAAGCAGGAAGAAGATCGTTATCAACCACTTTATACAATTACTGCTCAAAAGAAAATCACTGAAATTGAAATGCCTTTGAAAGGGTATTTAGGTGAAAACAAGCCTGTAAGAATTGGTAATGATGCCTATACACATATTCAAAATGATGTTTATGGTCAGGTGCTAACGTCATTACTTCCTCTTTATGCTGATGAACGTTTCACCAATAAGTATAGAATGCACACCAAGAAATTAGTGGAGCATACTTTACAGAAGATTGCTGATACAATGGAGGAAAAAGATGCTGGACTATGGGAATTCAGAGATCGTCCTGGACATTATTGCTATACTTTCCTTTTCCACTGGGCAGGGGCTTGTGCGGCATACAAAATGGCACAGTACTTTGATGATGTGAAAATGGCAGATAAAGCATTGAAAATCAAAGGTCATGCTGCCGAAATGATTGAAAAGTGCTATGATGAGGAAACTGGGGTTTATATGCAAGCAGCTGGGTCGAAAGATATGGATGCGTCATGTCTTCAGTTGATTACTATGAACTATCTTGATCCAAATTCTGAAAGAGCAAAACGCCACTTGGCAGGAATGGAAAAAGAGTTAATGGCAAAAGACGGTTTATTCTATCGTTACAAGCACGTAGATGATTTTGGTGCTCCAGAAACAACATTCTTGATTTGTGCTTACTGGTACATTGAAGCATTAGCATGTGTAGGAAGAATTAAAGAAGCAATTGATTACTTCGAGAAAGTAAGTAGTTATGCAAACCACGTAGGTTTATTATCAGAAGATGTGGATTCTTCAGATGGTAGTCAGTGGGGTAACTTCCCTCAAACTTACAGTCATGTAGGTTTAATGAATGCAGCGTATAGAATTTCTAAGAAATTAGATTTACCTAACTTCTTATAGTATAAGGAAGATTTAATGAAATAAAAGGAGGGTAGTAATCGTAGGGTTGCTACCCTTTATTTATTTTCCAAAAATGATGTATTTCATTAATAGGAAAAATGTAACTAAAGCAAGTCCAAAGTATTTAACAAAATTCGTCATAGTAATAAAACAGTAATTAAATTGGGGTTTTGAATTTGTCTACAACTATTAGACAATCAATGTTTAAAGCACGACACCAACTTCATTAAAGCTTTATAATCATTCACAATAAAATACAATATATATTTTCCCCATTCAATTTAAATAAAGACAAAATGTCTTATTAGTTCTTTGTTTTTCAGTTGTTTAGTGACTTTTCGTCATGAGTCAAATTGATTTTGAGTACAATTAAGTAAATGTGTCTGTTTTTTCACTTTTGAACAGTTATTGATCCATAGAGTTTGTAAAGCAAATAATACAGTTTTACAAAATAGCTACAATTAAATAATTAGAATAGATTTATGAATTTTGAAAAATATACAATCCGATCGCAAGAAGCTTTGCAAAAGGCACAGACGATTGCAAAAGGATTACAACAACAAGTAATAGAAACAGGTCACTTATTGAAAGCAATTATTCAGCAAGAGGATAATATGATTTCATTTTTGACCAATAAAATAAAAGCAGATAAAACAAACTTAGATCAACAAGTAGATCAAATAGTACAAGGTTATCCAAAGTCAACAGGAGATAATCCCTATTTATCAAATGATGCTGCAAAAGCACTTCAAGCCGCTGAGCGCTTTATGAGTGAGATGGAAGATGAGTTTGTCGCTGTTGAGCATATTTTATTAGGCTTATTAGATGGTAGTGATAAAGTAGCACAGTTATTAAAACAAGCTGGGTTTACGAAAGACTACCTTAAAAAGGCCATTACTGAATTAAGAAAAGGAAATAAAGTAACAGATCAGAACGCCGAAGGGCAATATCAATCTTTAGAAAGATATGCAATTGATTTAACTCAAATGGCTCGAGACGGGAAATTGGATCCGGTTATTGGTCGTGATGAGGAAATTAGAAGAGTACTTCAAATATTATCAAGAAGAACCAAAAACAACCCAATGTTGATTGGTGAACCTGGAGTTGGTAAAACAGCCATTGCTGAAGGATTAGCCCAAAGAATTGTTGCGGGTGATATTCCAGAAAATCTAGAAGATATCAGTATTGCTTCTTTAGATATGGGGGCATTAGTCGCAGGAGCCAAGTACAAAGGTGAATTTGAAGAGCGTTTAAAAGCAGTCATCAAAGAGGTTCAAAGTGCCGATGGGAAGATCATTTTATTCATAGATGAAATACATACATTGATTGGTGCAGGAGCAGGAGGTGATAGTGCCATGGATGCTGCTAACTTATTGAAACCAGCTCTAGCAAGAGGAGAATTGAGATCTATTGGAGCGACTACACTGAAAGAGTATCAAAAATATATTGAAAAAGATAAAGCTCTTGAAAGACGTTTTCAACCTGTAACTGTTGGAGAGCCATCAGTTGATGATGCTATTTCAATTCTTAGAGGTATTAAAGAAAAGTATGAAGTTCATCATGGTGTAAGGATTAAAGATGATGCCATTATTGCTTCAGTAAAACTTTCAGATCGATATATTTCAGATCGTTTTCTTCCTGATAAAGCCATTGATTTGATGGACGAAGCAGCTTCAAGAATGAGAATTCAAATGAACTCAATGCCTGAAGAGGTGGATGAGATCAAAAGAAAGGTCATGCAATTGGAAATCGAAAGAGAGGCTATTCGAAGAGAAAAAGATGTTGAAAAAGAAAATATTTTAACGGATCAAATTCGAATTCTAACAGGAAAATTGAATGAATTAGAAGACGAATGGAAGCGTGAAAAACAAACCTTGGATGGTATCAAGCAGTTAAAGCGTGATATTGATAAGTATAAAATAGAAGCAGATCAAGCGGAGCGTTCAGGTGATTATGGACGAGTTGCTGAAATTCGTTATGGTAAGATTGTAGAAGCTGAAAAACAGCTTGAAATTTTACAGCAGGATGCGGAGAAAGAATCGACATCTGGTAATGTGATGTTGCGAACAGAAGTCAATTCAGAGGATATAGCTGAAGTAGTATCAAGGTGGACAGGTATACCTGTTGCTAAGATGGTTCAAGGCGAAAGAGAAAAATTACTTTACCTTGAAAACGAGCTTGGGAAACGAGTGGCAGGGCAAGATGAAGCGATTACAGCCATATCAGATGCCGTAAGGAGAAGTCGTGCAGGGTTGCAAGATCCTCGTAGACCAATTGGTTCATTCTTATTCTTAGGTTCTACTGGAGTAGGTAAAACGGAGCTTGCAAAAGCTTTGGCAGATTACTTATTCGATGATGAAAAGGCAATGGTTCGTATTGATATGTCAGAATATCAGGAGAAACATGCAGTAAGTCGCTTGATCGGAGCACCTCCAGGTTATGTTGGGTATGATGAAGGTGGACAACTTACAGAAGAAGTAAGAAGAAGACCTTATTCAGTAATTTTATTGGATGAAATTGAGAAAGCACATCCAGATGTATTCAATATTTTATTACAAGTATTGGATGATGGACGTCTTACAGATAATAAAGGACGTGTTGCTGATTTCAAGAATACAATTGTCATTATGACTTCCAATATGGGAGCTCATTTTATGATGGACAAAATAAACGACCTTGATAAAGCGAGTTCATCACTTGAAAAAGAGGAGATTCTTGAGAGTTGTAGAGATAAAGCTTTGGACTTATTGAAAAATACGGTTCGACCAGAATTTTTAAATAGAATAGATGAGGTATTAATGTTCCAACCTCTTACTAGAGAGAACATGAGAAAAATTGCTTCAATTCAATTCAAGGATATACAGAAAAGGATCCATACAAATGGTATAGAGATAGAAATTACTCCGGAAGCTTTAGATAAGGTATCCAATTTAGGTTATGAGCCAGAATTTGGAGCAAGACCTTTAAAAAGAGTAATGCAAAGATATATCTTGAATGACTTGTCAAAATCTATTCTGAAAGGTGATGTTCAGAAAGATTCAATCGTATTAATTGATGTCGAAAATGATCAATTAGTATTTAAGAATAAATAGGTGTTTTAGAATGAAAAGAGCGGAGTTTCGTAAGAGATTTCGCTTTTTTTATCTTAATACAATGGATCTTGATTTTTCAACATTATCAATTAATGCTTTTTTGGCATCTGTAGCACTTCTTAAATCAGAATAGACACCTTCAATACAGTTTAAATTAATGTGAATTACATTTTTGGGATACTTTTTTGAGACCTCATTTTCAAACTTTGCTAAAATCTTATATTTCTCTTGAGCAAAATTCTTGATGTTTACCTGAATGATTGAAGATACAATTTCAGTGTCTCCTTCTAAACAGTCTTTCTTTACTGTTTTCAGAAAGATGTAACGTGTGCTAGACAATGTAGCATTCTCCTCCAACTTAGCAGTCTTTGAAGTCGGTTCATTACTGTCGACGATAGCAAAAGATGTATTTACTGTGAAAAGTAAAAACACAAGTGCTAGTAAGGAAATTAATCGCATTGAAAAAAATGATCAGTAGTAATATGTTATTTAATTGTTATCAAGGGGGATACCTTAACACAATTATAAGGAATAAATTTTTGATATGAAATAAATTATATAAAAAATGTATTTTACACTATTGATTATTATAAATATCGAACTATTTATATATTTAGATTAAAATATTGATAATTTAATGTTAAGCAAAATATAATTCTGTTATATAATAATTCTTAATAAGATAATAATATTATGTGTTATTTTTTTGGATAATACTAATATAATCTTCTGTTTGAAAAACATGGAAATCATTGAAAATCAATAAGTAATATTTTGGCTGTAAAATTTGAGAATTCTTTTTGATAAGAATTTAGGCTTTCAGTAATACTCTTCTTAATTTACTCATCAATTCTTTAATATTATAACTGAAACTATGCAAAGACTACTGTTTTATAGTCAGTGGATATGTTTATTTTTTTTATCAACATTTTCATACAGCCAAACTTTAAAATCCCCTTCCGAATTTTTAGAATATAATTTAGGAACCCAGTTTACATATCACCATAAAATACATGATTATCTTTCTTATCTGTCAGATCGATCATTAAAGGTTGAATATATTCCATATGGTAAAACGTATGAAGGTAGGCCACTTTTTGCTTTAGCAGTATCTTCAGAAGAAAATATTCAAAACATAGAAAGTATACGTCAATCTAATCTGCAAAGAGCGGGATTTGTAAAAGGGGAGCCAACTTATAGTAAAGCAGTAATATGGTTAGGTTATAATGTGCACGGCAATGAAGCTTCAGGTTCTGAAGTAGCGATGAAAGTAGCTTATGAATTGTTGGATGCAAAATATGAAGAGTTACTAGACGACCTTGTTATTATAATTGACCCTTGTTTGAATCCTGATGGAAGAGACAGGTATGTGAATAATTTTCGTGCTAAAGGTGGTGTATTTATCAATCAAAAACCTGCTACTTGGGAACATGTCGAGGCTTGGCCAACTGGACGATACAATCATTACCTTTTTGATTTGAATAGAGATTGGGCTTGGGGAACGCAAATTGAAACAAAACAAAGAACTAACTTATATAAGCAATGGTACCCTCAGATATTTGTTGATTTTCATGAAATGATGCCTCAGTATTCTTATTTCTTTGGTCCTTCTGCTGACCCTATTCACAAAGAGGTCACAACATGGCAAAAGAAATATCAGAAAATAGCCTCGGAAAAGTATGAGACTTATTTCCAATCTCAAGATTGGGAATATTTTACACGAAAAGTATTCGATTTATTATATCCTAGTTATGGAGATAGCTGGACCTGTTTTAATGGTGCAGTTGGTTTTACTTTTGAACAAGGAGGGCATGGAGTTGCAGGGTTATCCTATAAATCAAAAAGAGAAGCGAAGGAGATTACATTAGAGGGGAGAATCCAAAAGCACTTTGAAACATCAATACTCACTGCAATTTTAGCTTCTGAGTATAAAGATGAATTATTGAAAGAGTATGAAGACTTTTTTTACCCTATTAATAGTACCATCAAGAAATTCATTATTACTGCAACGAAGCATAATTCAAAGAATATTGAGTTGATGACTTCAATATTGGAAAGACAGGGAATTGTGAGGGAGGAAGTTTCAAAAGGTAAAGTAGTAAAAGGTTACAGCTATTTCGACCAGAAAGAAGTAAAAAGAAAAATTGAAAAAGGCGATGTAGTTTTTTCAACGGACCAAAAGATGGGACGAATGCTGAAAGTTTTATTAGAGCCAAAAGCCGATTTTACAGATTCTACAACTTATGATCTTACAGCATGGTCTTTACCCTATGCATTCGGTTTGGATATGTTGGAGACAGAAGATGAAATAGAAAAGGTTTTATATCAGCCTACTTTAGTCAGAAATTCAATTGATGAAAGTATTTTGACAGACTCTACTTTCTTTATCTTACAATGGGAATCGATTTCCGATGTTAAGTTGATTGCTCAATTAATGCAGGAAGAAATCAAAGTAGGGTATTTAACAGAGGATTTTACGTTGAAGAATCAAACTATTCCAAAAGGAAATATTGTCTTTCCTTATTTTGGTCTAATGATGTCTCATAAGTTTGATGTATTTAAGAAGATCATAGAGGAAAATAACATCACTACTCAGATAATACATATTAATGACTCCAATTGGGAAAGGAAGGTAGAAGTAATGGAACAGCCTAGAATTGCAATTTTAGCAGGGGAAGATGTAAACCCTGTGAAGTTTGGAAGCCTTTGGTATTATTTTGATAAAATAATTGAGTACCCTGTTGATATTTTCTATACAGATAAAATAACTGGGTTTGATTTATCAAAAGTAAATACACTGATTTTATCAGATGGAGAATATAGTTCTAAAATATCTACTTTAATAAAAGACTTTATAGGAAGAGGAGGGAAGGTTATTCTTTTAGAAAATGCTATAAATGTTATTGAGGAGATTGATGAGCTAGAGATGAGTAAAAAGATGAGTAAGTCTTTTAATATGGAAACAATGCTTATCACTAAAGGAAAAACAGAGAATAAGGCATTGGGATGTATTTTAGAGTTGAGTTTGCCAAGTTCTTCCTTAATATCGAAAGGTGTCGAGAAAGAATATTTCACGATCAAGGAAAATAGTAATAAGCTTCCATTGTTGAATCATGGTCATAATATTGGTTTAATAACCAAAAATGAAGCTATTTCTGGTTACTTAGGTGAAGAATTGAAAAAAACATTAGAAGGATCATCTCTAATTGCAGCGGAGAAATACAACAAGGGACAAGTGTTTTACTATGTAGATAACCCTTTAATTAGAGGTTTTTGGATAAATGGAATGCATCTCTTTTCAAATAGTATATTTTTTGATCTAGAAAAATAATATTTAAAATATTGATTTTAAGTAACATGTAGGTTTATTCATTTTTATTTAAATCAAAAAATGAATAAACCTATTGCATTTAAAAAACCTTCTATT
>NZ_JTAM01000187.1 GCF_000812565.1 Flammeovirga sp. OC4
TTATTCCCTACTTGATGAATTACTAAATTCTCAAGTTTTACGTTTGATAGATCAAAAGATTTTATTTTACTCACGATTCGTTTTATTTATAAATTTGATTAAAAGATTAAGGACTTTGTTAACTTCTGAAAGCTTACGTTTCAATTGTTCGTTTTCTTTTTGAAGAGCTTTAAACCTTACTCTTAGAATATCATTCTCGTCCATTCTGTTCTTCTTTTAAAGCTGATTGCTTACGAAAGGGACTTACGTGCTCCTTAAACTTATTTGTGATTCTGTGACTTATTGTAAGTCGCTCTTCATTAGTGATCAGACCATAATAGGTTAATGTTGTAAGAGCTTTAACAGATTTAAGCATTTGCACTCTTTCTTTGATTTTCTTTTCTGCTTTTGCCATTGTTTTTGGATTTAATGATGAGAGAGACTGTTTATTTCATCTAGTTTATCTTCTAGTTCACTGACCCTTTCTTCCAGCTCTTCAATTTTTTTATCTTTAACAAACGAGGGTGGTACAAAGTCAATATGTGTAACACCTTTTTTATCTGTCATGATTTTTTCGGTGAGATCCCAAGCA
>NZ_JTAM01000188.1 GCF_000812565.1 Flammeovirga sp. OC4
TTGAGTTAGAGAATGAATTAAATCAGTTGAGGCTTTTTAAACTGACGGCATGACACTAGAACAAAAAGAAATCATCCGCATTGATAAAGCTTTGGACGAAGCCAATTGGGATATTCAGATTTCAACTTCCATAAGCAGGGTTCAAGAGTTACGGCGTCAGATTGCCAGTCTTGAACGACAAAGAAAGCTGTACAGCAGTCAGCTAGATTATTTACGAACTAACCCCTCTAATTATGAACCACAAAAGACCCGCCGTTCGAATTTACGGCAACAAGCACGGAGCCTTATTTATCCGTCGTGGATTGATTACACAAGAAGAACCTGATGCACAAAAAGGAGTCTGCATCAAAATTACTTACAAATCCGAAAGTCTACATGTCTTCGCAAGACAACAAGGTCAGTACATGAATATTTTCACGGAAGGTATTACAAACCAAAATGCTGACCTGTTTAAAAAACTTGGAGTAGACCAAGGTCTTTTCTCTGAGTATTCAAGTCGTGTTGATCTTTCGGTTAATGCAGGTGTTAAATTGAAAGTGATTCCTTATCCAGTTAATACCAATTAGTTATGAAGAACAATAAGGAAATCAATCAAGAGATCTTTGACTTT
>NZ_JTAM01000189.1 GCF_000812565.1 Flammeovirga sp. OC4
AGAGTGATGATAGTAGAAACAGAAATTTCCTCTAGTGGTGAATACTTTATAAGGACTTGGTATCCTAATCAAGGGAAAAAGAATCTTGAAGATTTCAGAACAGGAATTCCAATACAATAAAAAAGGCTTCAAAATGAAGCCCTTGGTGATTTTAACGGGGTCATTACTTTCTAAGGCGGTAATCCAAAGCGTATCTCGTGCGTTGGTCGTCACCAGCCAGACGCGCACTACGTTGACAAGTCAACCCTGCATTACAAAGATAAAGAAATTCAGTACATTATAAAATAGGTCACGATGTCGAAAAGCAAAATACAGGTCATTTTAGAAATGAAAGATCGTCTTTCTAAAGGAATAGGAAGAGCAAAAAAGAGTGTTTCCAAAGGCGTAGACACTATGAATAGAAAGTTAGGAAGCTTCAAGGCAAAGAATATTGAAGCCTTCAGTGCAATCACCAATGAGATTCCGGGGGTGGGTAGAGCTCTGGAGCTACTCTCCAATCCCTACGTGGCACTTACCGCTGTAGTAGTTGGTCTTTCTGTAGCCATGTTTAAGCTGGGTAGCCATCTCAATGACTTGAGTAAAGAAGCCAAAGCAGTGCAAGTAGA
>NZ_JTAM01000190.1 GCF_000812565.1 Flammeovirga sp. OC4
AACTAAACCACTCTCTGCACTGAAAGTGCAGAGGTTTGTAAAGTAGGACTGAAATTCCTACGCTCACTAACTCTTATTCCAACATAAAGTTGGAATTATCGTTTGTATCGCTCCTATGGTGCTCCAAATAGTCGTTGACCATTTGATCGGTTACATTACCTGTACTCCATGCGCCATAACCTCCGGCCCAAAAGTGTTTACCCCAATATCGTTTCCGTAAATTTGGAAACTCTTGCTGTAGTATTCGAGAGGTTCGGCCTTTCATTCGCTTTAGAATTTCACTCAAGCTTTTACTCGGGGGATACTCAATATGCATATGAACATGATCTTTACTGACTACTCCTTTCAATATTTCGATACCTTCTGCTTCACATATTTGAATGAGAAGAGATCTACATCGCTTTTGAATATCGCCTTCCAAAACATGGTAACGATACTTAGTAGCAAAGACGATATGAACGGTTAATCGAGTGACGGTATGATGCCCTTTTCTATACTCTTGTGTCATAATACACAATATGTAGTAGATTTTTTCGAAATACTAAAGTTCTGCACTGAAAGTGCAGGGTTTTAAACCCATTTCTGAGACCAATAAAT
>NZ_JTAM01000191.1 GCF_000812565.1 Flammeovirga sp. OC4
AAGCCCTGTTTTTTCATCTTGTCATAATCTTCCCCTAAAAGAGCAATGACATCACTTCCATTACTGACTTCCGGAGGAATACCGTCCGTAAAGTCCTCTATCTCACAACGGCATCCCCAGTCGTTGGGTGGCATAAACTTTCTCCAAGAGGTTTCATCCTTTTTGAATACCAATCCATCAAGTAGGCGGTGTTTGTCTCTTACTCTACTATCACCTATGGTGGTATACTTTGCATAAGGATAAGCGGACTTTGTTTCGTTGTCCATCATTTCAAAATAAGAGGAGGCACTTTGCCCTACAGCTATTGCTTTGTTGTATTCCGCTCTCAGGTAGTTTTTATTGTACCTTGAAAGGAGCTTTTTCGCTTCATAGCGGAAATCTTCATAAGGCGTCACCTTTCCATCTTCCTGTACTAATAAGTTGTTCAGTTCTATTAATGCAGAATTGCTTTTCGCAAAGCTGAAATGAAATAGATTTGTTTCCATTGCCATTACCGCTTTATGGTCTGGAGCATCATAGAC
>NZ_JTAM01000192.1 GCF_000812565.1 Flammeovirga sp. OC4
TTTTTGACTTTTTTAGCCCATACAAATGTGTATTTGTTAGCAACACTTTCAATTTTTGTCCCATCGGTGTAGGCAACAGTAAGATCAAGCTGATCTTGATCGATAAGAAATTTAACAATTTTGAAAAATACCTTTTTGATATGTGGCTTCAATTTCCCACTGCGAAAACGGCTTAATGTATTGTGATCAGGTGTTTGCATACCAGAAAGCCACATTCCATGGATATTTTCCTTTAAAAAGGTCTCTAATTTTCTTGTTGAATAAATATTGTTTAGGTAAGCATAGATCCATACTTTTAACATCATTTTCGGATGATAAGCACTAGCTCCATTGGATGAGTAATCGGTGATTAAAAGGGAAAGATCTAAATTATCTATAATATCACTCACAAAACGCACGGGATGATATTGATCTATCATTGATGAAAGATTGGTAGGAAATAAGAGCGTTTGGTGTTGATCGTAAGACTTAAATGTTTTCTTAGAGTTTGCCATACTTCTAAGATACAAAAAAA
>NZ_JTAM01000193.1 GCF_000812565.1 Flammeovirga sp. OC4
ACTACTTCATAAGAAACGATTTCGCCTTCAGGGTTCACGATAAAAGTACCTCTTTCTGCCATTCCGTCTTCTTCAATCATTACCTCAAAACCTCTTGAAAGCACACCTGTTGGATCTGCAAGCATTGGGTAATTGATTTTTTTGATTGTTTCAGAAGTATCATGCCACGCTTTGTGCACAAAGTGAGTATCTGTAGAAACAGAGTAAATTTCAGTACCAGTCGCTTTGAAATCCTCATAAAGGTTAGCAAGGTCTTCTAGTTCTGTTGGACACACAAAAGTGAAGTCGGCAGGGTAGAAGAAAAAGATGGACCATTTGCCTAAAATATCTTCTTTTGTAACTGTTTTAAAGTCGTTGTTTTCGAATGCTTCTACTTTAAAATCTACTACTTGTTTTCCGATTTGTGACATAGTTTTATATTTTTTTGATTGATGTTTGTTTCAGTTTTTTCAACCGCTTTCCGATTGATTACGATACAAACATACGAGGGGATTG
>NZ_JTAM01000194.1 GCF_000812565.1 Flammeovirga sp. OC4
GTTGAGAGTGGCGCCTCCGCTCATGTCCGCCCCCTTCCCGCAGAGAATTACCTGTACCAGGTACGGCAGGAATGCTATGCATTTAACGGGACACAGCGCTACCTGGAGAGACACATCTACAATCGGGAAGAGCACGTGCGCTTCGACAGCGACGTGGGGGAGTTCCAGGCGGTGACAGAGCTGGGGCGGCCTGATGCGGAGTACTGGAACAGCCAGAAGGACGAAATGGAGGAGATACGGGCAGTGGCGGACACGATGTGCAGACACAACTACGAACTGGACGAGGCCGTGACCCTGCAGCGCCGAGGTGAGTGAGGCTTTGGGCCGGGCTCTGCAT
>NZ_JTAM01000020.1 GCF_000812565.1 Flammeovirga sp. OC4
ATAAGAGAAATTAAATGAATTGACGGAAACTTAGTTTACAATGTATTCAGTTTTATGAACTATTGCTATCAAAAACGAAACCCAGCAACCAATACATCATCGACTTGATCATTCTCTTCAGTTTTAGTATTCTTCCATTTGAGGAATTCTGAATCCAACAATTGCTTTTGTATCGCAGTTGGTTCATGGGCGATTTGCTGTAAGAATGATCTAAATTGATGACCAGTGTATTTCTTATCCAAAACACCTCCAAATTGATCTCTAAATCCATCAGAGTAGAGGTACATCATCATACCTGCCTCCATTTCAATACTAATATTTCTACATTTATTAATGGGAGAAATATTACCTCCAATATAGTAGCGGCCACCTCTGTAAAACTCAATCCCTTCTTTTTTTACAAATAAAACAGGGCTTTTAGCACCACAGAAAGTAATACTGTTTTCATCATGGTAAAGTGGTACACGAATGACTGACAAGGCCATGCCATCATTGTTATGAGTAGAATTTTGTTGTAATAAAGTATTGAGGCGTAGATGCATTTTCTCAATAATATGAATAGGGTCATCTACATTTTCTTGTGTGACAAGGCGGTTCAGAATAGAAATTCCCAACATACTCATTAAGGCACCGGGTACGCCATGTCCGGTACAATCACCAACCACAATGACTTGAGCATTTTCGGATTTTCCAAACCAGTAAAAGTCACCACTTACAATATGTTTGGGAGCAGAGTAGTTAAAATATTCCGTTACTTTCTCAATGTCGTAGAAAGGCAGTGGTAGCATTGCGTTTTGAATACGCTGAGCATACTGTAAACTTTCTTGCATGTCATTATAGTGGCTGGAAAGAATATCTTTTTGTTGATTAATAAATTCTTTTTGTGATTGGAGTTTCTCGTTTTGCTCTAAAGTCAATTGGAACAACGAGTCCGATTTTGTTTTTTCTTCCTTCAGTAAAATATGACTTTTAAAGTGCCTGAAGGTATTGTTGTATTTGACAAAAAGTACAACAATACTGATAATGCTGACGGCAATGAAATTAGGAATGTCATAGGAAGAGGTAAAAGCACCGTATTGATAATAAATAGAAGCTGTAAAAGTAGAGGCACCAACACCGATAATACCGATGGCAACAGAAGTGGGCATTATACTATAGATTAATGCCGTAAATTGAAATCCAGTAATAACGTATAGGCCTGAAAGAAAATAATCAGGTTGCTCATAAGCGAGAAAAGCCACGGCATACAAACTATAAATAATAGAGGTAATGGTGACAGTATACATCGGAATCCAATAGTTTTTTAGTTTTCCGTCTTTTGAGTTTGTAAAACGAAGAACAATCAAAACTAAAGAGAAAATGATAGAAGGAATTCTACTGAATGTAAAAAGAGAGGAAGGTTCAAATACTCTAAAGTCATCTAATACATAGTAGGAGATGATCATCAGATAACTTATAAAGAAAAAAGGTATGGCAGAATAGCACTTTCTGATACGTTCTTGACGGTATAAAGCTAGTAAGTGGTCATCCTCTTTAGATACAGTAAATGGAAGAAGCATAAATAAAATTGCTGGCCCAGAAAATAATAATATGAAAGTTGAAGGAACAAGAGTGTGACAAGAGCTATTTTTTGCCAATCATTCTTCTAAACATTCGTTTTTCGAATTCCCAGAAAAATTTAAACTGTCCCAGAAGTGTTCCCCAAACAAGAAGAAGCACCTGATAACAAGGGAGACCAATAAAGAAAAATGCAAGTACTCTGATCCAAGTACTGGTCTCGCTGGTAATGCCAAATAATGGATAAACATAAGGCTTTACAGTGTACATAAATGTTGTACCAGTGAGTGCAAAGACAAGTAATATAACACCTACTTGCCAACCACTTTTAACGTTCCACCTCTTTTTTAGTGTATCTATAAACCCCATATTATCGACTTAAATTGTAAACCAAAGTTAGTGAAAAAAGTATTAAGATATGTTTATTCTCATATAATTTATGAGCATTTCATTGTAAATCAAAATTTGTTATTTATATTTGATCTAAATAAAAATAACAAACACTCAATCGAGTCATAAAAAAGCATTGTGAAATGTGTAGAGCAAAGAAATTATACTCAGAAAAAGAACTAATTATAAGTCAATGTCAGGATTGTAAAAAAGTAGGTATACATCTGAAAGGCCTATTATTCAATTTTGAACAAAATGAATTTTTCAATTACGCTAAAAAGATATCAAGTATCGATTTTCATCAACATTCATTTCAATTTGATGATGGAGAAGGAAGATTGATTTTGAAGACAAAAGATAAACAAGTGAATTACTGTTTGAGTCATGAGGAGTTTGAAGACCTGAAGACAGGGATGCAGATAGCCATATTAATGATTGAAACAGAAAAGATCTTGAGCAAAGCATCATAACCCAATAAACTTGCTATATGAGATAAGTTTATAAAATTCCCTATCGGCTAGAGGTTCTAGTCATGATAAAGTGTCGATCAACGATGATTCTTCGTTGAAGTTTCCTATAATTTTTTATGTAGATTAGAAAATCTTAATCACATTTAAACCTCAACTATTTATATGGTTGAGGTTTTTTGTTTTGAAGTACCGAATAAGTCGGTATAGAATATAGATGCAGATCAGTCCATAAAAAGCAGGAGTAGTAATAGTACTTGTAGGGTAGTCGGCACCAAAAGTAATACTTGAGTAAGCAATCAATAGCATGATCAATACACTTCCTAAAGTAAAACCATAAATGATATTGGAGGTCGTCAAGAGAGGATATTTTTGCACTCTTTTTTTCTCCGTTCTTTTGTAATAAACAAAGAAACCACTAATCCCTAAAAAGCCTCCAATCAATCCCAAAAAGCAGTAGATCACTTTCAATCCTATACCCCAAAAATCTCCAAAATGTAGGGCTTCTTGCATATAGAAAATATGACTTCCTATTCCTGTTTTTCGTAGATCAAGTTTATAAACCAGTGATAAATCGCCTTTATCAAAGACGACGAAATTGGTTTGCCTTTCATAGGGCATCCTAGGTATATTACCAAAAACAGAAACTGTTCGACTACCGTCGGCAGAGGATTTGATTTTTAAGGAAGTCAACTCAGGAAACTCTTTTTTGACTTGTGTCTGAAGGTGGATGAAATCAATCGCTGTTCGGTTATCTTCTGATTTTGATAAAGGAAATTCGGTAGGTTTGTAGATACCAGGACGGTCACCCATTAAAGGTTTTTGGATTTTGGGTTGCAATCCCAGCCAAGCCCCAGTAATGGCAATGATCAAATGGAAAACAATGGTGGCCAAACCAATAAACTTGTGAAGGTCTGCCCATTTCTGACGGCTTCTTTTGGTTCTGACTTTACCAAACTTTTGCTTTTTCGTAAAATCAAAATACAATGGAATACTCACGGCAAGTGAAATGAGCATACATACGCCTGCCAGTCCTACCCACTGTCTTCCATACCAGTGATCAAATAGTCTAACGTGGATATTTCTAATAAAAAACGACACAGTTTTATACATGTCTCTTTCTCCTACTACTTCACCATTGTAGGGATTGAAAAAAACTTCTTTTGCAATGTTACGTCCCTCTTCTTTAAGTCTAAATGATACTTTCCATGAGCGATCAACAGCTTCGGCGGGTTCAACTATATAACCGTTATGTTCGGGGTATGTATCAAGAATAGCGTAAATGTATTGATTGATGTTACCTACCTTTTCTTGGGGAGTAACATAAAATAATTCCTTATTTAATGAATGATCTATTTCAACTTTGAAAACCGCCAAAGCACCTGTAAAACTCAATATACAGATTACAAGACCGCTATACAGTCCCAGCCAGCTATGCCATTTCCAAAGTTGTTTTTTATTCATCATGTTGTTCCGTAGGGGCAGTCCTATGTGACTGCCCGCTGTATATTTTGTGTACCCCGAAGAGGTATTAGAATTTATAAGTTAACCCAATTGTGAAATTCCTTGGTGCACCAGGGAAAACTCTATCATAACTGTAACCACCTACATAATAAGTTTCGTTTGTAATATTTTTTAGGTTGGCTGAGATTCTGAAGTTTTTAAAATTATAATACATAGCCGCATCCCAAAGCAGGTAATCGTCCAAGACAAGGTCTGTGGTATTCGTATTTCTCTGACCAATATATTGACCACCAAAACCAACACCAAATCCTCTTAGCGTACCCTCTAGGAAATCATATTTAGCCCAGAAACCTGCTTGGTTTTGAGGAGCATTTTCCTTTTGTTTCCCGATCTCATCAGGATTATCTGACTCGGTGATAATGGCATTATTGAAGGCATAATTTGTCGTTAAACTTAAGTTTTTTGTGATTTGCCCGTTGACCTCAATTTCGAAACCTTTCGATTGCTCTTGGCCTCTTTGTATCAGACGATCCACATCATTAGGGTCTTGTACCAAAATATTGTTGACCGTGATCCAATAGACAGAGGTAGTTGCAGACAACTTTCCGTCAAAAAACTCTCCTTTCAAACCTGTTTCCCACATGCTGGAGATTCTCGGATCAAAAGGTCCTCCATTTTGTTCAGCATTCATACCAAAGTCTTGTGGTTCAAAACCTTCAGTGTACGTGCCGTATAAGTTGATGGTATTGGTCAACTCATACGTGATGCCTAAACGGGGCAGTAATGCTGATTGTTCTTTTGTTTGTGTATTACCATTCTCTAAACGCACATCTTTGTAAAACTCTTGACGGAGCCCCACCAAGACATTTAATTTCTTGTAATTGAGTTGTTCTTGAATGTAAAAACCAGTGGTGTAGTTTTTAGTATATGCTGTAGTTCCCATGTGGATAGTTCTTTTTGGATCGAAATCATAATCCGAAGGGTTACTATTTCCGTATTGAGGGTTATCCAAATCAAAATTAGGAACACCTTGCGCTTCACCACGAGCTTGTCTCTCGTTTTTATCATACACTTTTTCGCTGTAATCCATTCCTACCATTACAGTATGTTTTACCTGTCCAGTATTGAATTTTGAGACAAAATAGTTCGTGATGTTATCAGAATTTTGATATTCCTCTCTTTCCACATAACGCATCTCTAATACACTAGGAGAAATGTATTTTCCGTTAGTTCTGTGCTCGGCAAGGTCCGATTCAGACCTAAACATGAGGTAGGAAGAGTTGAAAGACAGCCAGTCCGTAATTTTCTGATTCCAAGAGAATGTAATGTATAAATTATCATTATTGAGGTGATCTCCTGGCTGGGAAGTAGAAAGATGTATGGGTGTCTGATTTAAGTCCTTACTACCTTCATAATTGGGCTTTCCACGGTCCAAAACGGTATTGTTTTTCATATAGACCATGTCCACATTGAATTTAGTATTATCAGATGGCATATAAGAAATGGAAGGAGCCACATAGAAGGATTCTCCACCACTATTATCTCTGAAAGAATCAGTGGATTGATAGCCTGTATTTAAGCGGTATAAGACTTTTTTATTTTTAGTAAGCGGGCCTGTAACGTCTACATTGGCACTGTAAGTATTAAAACTGCCAGCAGAGACGGTTGCTGTTCCTTGTTGCGTAGTTAAAGGTTTTTTCGTGACAAAGTTGATGGTTCCTCCAGGGTTCGCATTGGCAAACAAAGCAGAAGCAGGTCCTTTGATCACTTCCACTCTTTCATATAAACCAATAATAGGCTGCGTCCACATATTGAAAGAAGTCTTAAGACCATTCACTAACTGACCATCTTGATTTCTATAGCCTCTTACCGTAAAATCATTGTAGATGGTATGTTGGTTGACCCCTGCAATATTTCTCACAACATCACTTAAATAGTAAGCTTGCTGATCAATGATCAATTCTTTAGTGACAGTAGAAATGGACTGAGGTACGTCTTTAATCAGTGTTCCTGTCCTTGTTGCACTAAAAGTATAGGAGTTGTTATAGGATTCTTCTTCTACACCAAGAATCTCTACTTGTTGAAGTTCTCTTGTATTTTCTTTTAGAGAAAGTGAGAGATTGATTTCTTTCCCTTTGATAACCCGAATGTTGGTGATAGACTTTTCGTAGCCTACAAAGTAAGCGACCAACTGATGTTCTCCTTCAGGGACATTGTTTAAAGTAAACAAACCATCATCAGTGGTTGTTTGACTGATACTTGTATTGAGTATACCCACACTTACACTCGGAAGTGCTTCCCCGTTTTGATCTGTTACTTTACCTGACACGGATTGTTGAGCTAACAGAACAATAGGAGATAGTAATAAAATTAGGGTAAGCCTTAAAATAGTCATGGTCTAATAAAGTGAATTGTTTCAGTTGCAAACATAATCCTTTATTTAGACTGATTCCATTTTGTAGATTGTTACTTTTTTAATAATTCCAAATTAACAGATGCTAGGTGGTTGGTTTAAAAGATGTTAATTGAAGTTTTTTCGATATTGATTCGGTGTTTGTCCTGTATTTTTCTTAAAGGCATAAGAGAAGTGTGCTCCTTGTTGGTAGCCTATTTTTTCAGAAATAGAAGATATTGGTAGGTCTGTTGTTTCTAAAAGTTCCTTAGCGTATTCAATTCTCTTTCTGGTAGCATATTCAAAGATCGTTTCATTGAAAGCTTCTTTAAAATACTTTTTAAGGTAGGAGGTGTTTAACCCTACGTTCTTAGCCAATTCTGTAATCGAAAATTGAATATGAAGCTTTGAGTCAATAAGTCTTTTGATTTGATCCAATTGTTCTTGGTAGGGGTGAATGGAGTCAATATCAGGTAACGTTTCAAGGTCATCGGTAATTTCAGAAAGCACTTCAAATATCTTTGCATTCAGAAACATCAACTGACAAACACCCCTTTTGGTTGATTGATTGATTTCTTCTATGTAAACAGAAAGTTGTTTAGAAATTGAAAAAGACAATCGATCGTTATCATTAAACACTGCTAGAATAAGTTGCTTTAAAGAAGGATGGAACAGCCCTTGTTCAAAGTAATTTTCTCTTAGTTCAATGATCAGAATATTGATCGGTTTTGTAAGGTTTAGCTCAAAACTCTTATCAATAGTATTAAAAAAAGTAGCGGTTTGAGGCTTTATCTTATGTGCTTTTTCTTGATAAGTAGACCATTCCACTTCATTCTTTTGATCTAAATTAAATACAATACACTTACTCTTTGTGGCTACATGAAGTGCTTCATGTTTAAATAAACATTTTTCAAGTTGAATTAAATAAATAGCCCATGACTCATAAGAGATAGCTTTTACATCACCCGTTCCGAAGTGAGGTAAATACTGCCTATGTTCATTTAATAATCCAAATTCTTCTTTCGAAGAAATAATGACTGTATTCTGCTTATTTATTTTATTAAAAAAGTGAAGCATTGCTTTATTTTCTTACCGGAAAAAATCTGATAACCTAATTAAATTGATTAGTTGTAGTGTCGAATTATTATAGATTGCTCTAATAATTTCTATCACAAAAGTAGTTTAATTTAGATTAATTAAAAATAGATGAAATGTTGTAATTCTGTTTGTGGAAAATTAAATAAAGTGTAAGTGTCATGTAATCAGGTTTTTATAGATGTTGCTAAGGTGGTTTGTTGAATTGTGTAAGCAATGTTTTTCTCATTTCGAAAAAATCATTTCCGATTTCGATAAACCTTTAAGGTCCTTTCCCCCTACATTTGTGTTGTTCTTATTTAGATTAATTATAAATAGAAGAAGAAATTATTCAACTCGTTCCTTTTCGCTTTAGCATCATTGATGATGTTCTCTTGTACAACAGGAGAGAAGAAAAATCAAGACAGTGCATCAACAGCCAATTCAAACACAGGTGAGAAAATTGGTGTGTTGTTAGTCAATCACGGTTCTCACTCAAAAGGGTGGAGACAGATGTTGAAAGATATTGAGATAGATGTGAAAGATGACATCATGAAAAGTGGTGAAATCACAGACGTTCGTACAGCATTTATGGAATATACAGAACCATCAATTGCTACTCAAATGAAGAAATTTGATGAAGAAAACTACGATAGAGTAATTGTAGTACCTATTTTCTTGACAATTTCATCACACACATCAAATGACATTCCTAACATTGTAGGATTGGCTAACGATCCAAAAGTGAAAGCGAGCTTAAAAGAAGAAGGTATTGAGACGTATACTTCAAAAGCTAGAGTAATTGTAACACCACTTTTAGATTTCCCTACAGTATTGAAGAAAAATATCACACGTAGAGCCAAAGCATTATCAAATGGTTCTGGAGACGAAGGTGTCGCTTTAATCGCTTATGGTGATGAGGAGTTTAACCAACAGTGGGAAGAAATGGTAGAGGATATCGGACGTTATTTGAAAGCACAAACGGGTATTGGTTCTATCTCTTACGGATGGTGTGGTCACTTGGTCAGATACTCTTCTGAGCCTACTAAAAAAGCAATTGACCAAATCTTAGAATTGGAAGAAAGAGCGATTGTTATCCCGGTATTGGTAGCTAATGATGAGCATTTCCAAGGTGAGATCATTCAGAAAGGTGTGGATATGGTAGAAGACCAAAAGCGTGTAGTATACAAACAAGATGCGATTCTTCCAGATGCGAACATCAATAAATGGGTAGTAAAAATCGTTGCTGAAACGGTTGCTGAGGTAAAAGGAAAAACGGTTGCTGCGAAATAGTAACAAGCATTAATAAATGTAATAAGTGCTTCGTGCACTTCTATATCGCAAGTGTTAAGCTGACAAGCGTCACTTGTGATTCAATATTGGCGAAGTCTCCCGACTTCGAAACAAATCAAAATAAAATTCGAAGTCAGGAGACTTCGCCAAAAAACAGTTCCAAGTGATGCTATCGCTTAACACTTGAAACAGAATAAAATGATTAAGTTTATATAAATCCGTTATTCGTAAATGTAATATCGGTTTTGTAAAAGTAGATTGATGAAACAGCAATTGAAAATAGATTATAGAAAGTCTATACTTACCCTCCTCGTTTTTGGTGTGTTTGGGTTCTTTGCTTATTACGGTCCGTTAGAAAGATCGGATCTGAATGAACATATCTCAACCATCGAGAATGAATTCTTTGCTCCAAAATTGGTGACAGATTTTGCAGTGAAACATACAGTACAGGCAGGAATGATTTCAGAAGGGAAAAGTTATGTTTTGGGAGAATACGGTATGGTAAGACCAATTGCGAAAAAACGAACAAAAGAAGCAGGGATGCTTTCTTTTCATTCTGGTATGGGTGAATCCCTTCACAACAAGGAATGGGCAAAGAACATAGCGGAAAGACTAAAAGAAAAATATGAAGATGATGCAGAGGTGGTCGTGAAAATGAAAGGTGATCTCTGCTATGCAGAAATTTATCAAAGCGGAAAATTAAAATCACTGTACTTTGAAAATATGCTTCATAACACCGTTCAAGGGTTTTCAGGACCTATTTATTTGGGTATGGAAATGACCTTGGGAGGAATGCTGGAAGAAGTAACTTACATTACATCGAAAGAAACAGAAAGCTACTTGAGAAAGGTATTAAGAAGCTCTTATTTAGAGCAATACCATCACTTAAGTACAAGAAATGATGACCATATCATTGATGCTGTTTCCGGTGCTACTATCACAACAAAAGCAATGGCAGATGGGGTGACAGAGGCCTTTGCGGTCACTGCCCCTCAGGTGCTATCCACTTACTATGACTATGATTTGGACGGTTTCCAAGTGAAGGCCGAACTGACTTATTGGTGGATTGTACACATCATTGTCATCGGAGCAATATTCTTATTCGCAATGTTGCCACAGATTAAGAAAACAAAGAAAACTAGATTGGCAGTTTCTATTTTCACAATGGCTTATATTGGTTTTGGAATGAACTCTTCGTTCACGTACATCACTTACCTGATGCCATTTATGGGAACAGAAGTCTCTCTTTTCTTGAGTATATATGCATTGATGACATTACTATCAGCAATTTGGGGCAAAAATGCCTATTGTTCTTATGTATGTCCTTTCGGTGCGGCACAAATGATCTCTTTGAAATATTCACCATTCAAATCAAAGAAATTATTTATCACTAACAAACAAGCTGAATACATCCGATATGCCTTGACAATCGTTCTTTTTGGAGGTTTTGTCTACGGTTATAAGGAGTTTGGCAATTACGAATTGTTCCCGGATTTATTCAGTACAGAACTTTCATCGTATTGGTTTTATGTCTCTTTAGCATTTATAGGTATTTCGATCAAATACCCTATGCTATGGTGTAGAGTGGCATGTCCGACAGGATGTGTTTTAGATGGATTGAAAGAGCTCTCGACGGTCAAAAATACAAAGAAAACAGGAAAGAAAATCGCAATCCCCCGCCGTGCGTCGTAGGGGTAGACCTATGTGTCTACCCATGTACCAAAAAGGTAGTCTGAAAGGTCTATCCACGTACCAAAAAGGTAGAGACATCGACCTTTCTAATAACATCAATAGTCCATGATTTCAATCGTGGGAAAGCAGTCCATGAAAAAATGGAAAATAGATATGAAAAATAAAATTACGATTTGTGTATTGATGTTGTGTTATGCAATCAGTACACTGGCACAAGTTCCTAAAGTCGAACTTGAAATTGTAGATTCCACAGAAGGCCTTCCATTAGTGGGAGCACACGTTTGTCTGATTTCAGCATCAGGAGAAAAGCAGTATTTCTCTTCCAATGGAGAAGGAAAAGTAACTATTTCTCTGGAAGAGAAAATGCAATGCATCGTTTCCTATACAGGATTCCAAACCAAAAAGCTGTACTTGGATGAAGGGCAGTCGATAAAGATAAAGTTAAAGCCGGATTTATTAATGCTTGATCAAGTGGTGAAAACGGCAAGCGTTGAGCCTGAACGTGTGGACCAATCCATCTATAGAGTGGGTATTATTACAGGTGATGTAATGGACAAACAAGGTGTCCAAAGCATTAGAGATGCCTTACGTTTTCAACCCAATATCAATTTGAGGGAGGATGCTATTTTAGGTACTCAAATCATTATGCAAGGGTTGGAAGGGCAGCATGTAAAGTTTCTAATTGATGGAATGCCAATCGTAGGAAGACAGGATGGTAATATTGATTTATCTCAAATTGATATGACACAGGTAGATCATATTGAAGTGATTGAAGGACCTATGTCTGTAGTGTATGGATCTAATGCACTAGCAGGTACAATTAATATCATCACTAAAGAAAATAAATATTACAGCTGGTCTCTTGACGCAGGAACTTACGCAGAGTCTATAGGGCAATTGAATGGAAATGTAAGTGTTCAAAGTAATAAAGGAAAATCAAAATTTGGGATTTCTGGAGGGTATAGGTATTTCAATGGACATGATCTTAGTACATCTAGTCGTAATATGGATTGGAATCCTAAAGACCAAATCAATGCAGACGCCTATTATGGTATTAAATTATCAGGGTGGAATACAAAGTTTGGGGTGAGATTAAGTAATGATGATCTTACGATCAAAGGAGAGTATCTTCAGCCTTATCGTGCTATTGATCAAAACTTTATTACTCAAAGAGTGACCTATTATGGTCAGTTTGATAAAAAATTTAGAGATAGTTCCTCTTTGGTTGGGCAAGTTTCTTACAATACTTACAAAAGAACAGGCCAAGAGTATGTTGTGAAGGAAGATCTTAATGAAGAAGATAAAAGAGGAGACGCAACTGTAGATCGGTTTGCGACTCTCAATGCTCGATTATCTTACGGAAAAGAGTTGAATTCTTGGTTGAATTGGCAATTAGGCTATGAGCTGAATCATGAAACAGGTGAAGGCGATAAAATTGAGTCTGGCACTGCATTGATCGAAAACTCTTTATGGTCGGATTTGAAAATTAATCTAACGAAGCAATTAGTATTACAACCGGGGTTGAGGTATATCAATCATAATACTTATAACGCTCCGCTAATTTACTCTACTCACTTGAAGTGGAACTCCGAAAACAACTGGTCTAGTAGAATATCGTTTGCTAAAGGTTTTAGAGCACCAAGTATGAAGGAGCTTTACATGGATTTTGTCGATACTAACCATAAGATTTATGGAAATGAAAATTTAAGTCCCGAAACATCACTGAGTACAACTGCTACCGTTTCTAAAACTTTTGATGTCGCAGATCATTCAGCATTGAAGTTAGACCTGACAGGGTTTAATAATCATCTCTATGATGTTATAGATCTTATAATGAGTACTGATGGGGTATCGTATTATTATGACAACTTTTCTCAAAAGAGAACGCATGGAGGTACATTTTCTGTCAATTACAATAATAACAATCGCCTGAAAATGAATGCAGGCGTAACATTGACAGGGATAGGTTATGATTTTAACGATTCGGGGAAATTCAATTTCGTTTACTCTACAGACTTTGTAGCAACGGCATCTTACTTCTGGCCTAACCTTGATCTTTCTATGCAATTGGATTACAAGTATACAGGAAAGAGGTTACAGCTGATCGTTGATCAAGAAGGAGATCAAGTAGGTGAGGGATCCGTGGATGCTTACAATATGCTGAACTATTCAGTAACTAAAAACTTTAAGAATAAACGTTTTTCACTCAATGGAGGTGTGAAAAATATCCTGGATGTCAATGATGTGACCAACACAACACAAGGTGGGGCACATACAGGGTCATCAAATATGTTGATTGCTTGGGGAAGAACTTATTTTATTTCTCTAAAGTATCATCTCAACAAGATTTAATTATAACAACAAATTTTTATACTAATTACGATGAAAAAGTCAATTTTCGCTAGTCTATTATTATCAGCTGCATTATTCTCATGTTCTGAAGAAGATACAGTAACAGTTCCATCAATACCACCGTTGGATGGTTCATCTTACACATTGCAAGTACCATTATACAGTACTCCAGATGTATATGAAGAAGGTTTTAATCACCACACACAACAAGTTGAAGAAGTGAAGTTGAGCTACAACCGCCAAGTATTTGTGGATCTTGATGCTGCTTCATTAACTTCAAATGCAGATACGCTTGGATACCATTACAACGACGAAGAGTATGTGAAATTTGATGTTTGGGATACTGAAAAAGATCATGCGGAAGGTAGCGAAGGTTGGGACATCGTATTGGCTTACTACAATGGTAAAGCACATGACGGTACAGAGTATGTGCCTTACATGATGACAGGAGCATTGGTCAACAAAGGAGAAACAAAAGCGATCCGTTTAAACAAAGAAGAATTGGAAGAAGGAGGAGAAACGTTCATCTCTTATGATGAAGTTTCTTACGCAGATGCAATGAACCTAACATTGTCATCAGAAGTTGATGCAATTGGTTCTGACTGGAAAGCATTAGATTTTGCTACATTCACTTATAAGATTGTTGAAAACCAATACTATATTATTGAAACAACTGATGGTGTTTTCTTCAAATTAGCATTTACAGGTTTTTACAACGATGATTTAGAGCAAGGTTATCCTGCCTTCAAATTCCAACGTTTGATAGCAGAATAATTTTATTGATATCTGTAAGGTTAAAATCCTTACGAAGCTAATTTAGAAGTGTGTATAACCGTAGCCTCGTATGAGGTTACGGTTTTCATTCTGTAAAAACAATACGGTTAATTGAATGGTTTAGTGTATTGTAAGTCATTTTTAGTTTCGTTTTTGAGTATCTGGAAAAGTAAATTGACAAAATATCGCACACCATGACTCAAGTCATGGGCAAGTGATACAGCCTCCATCAACACTAAAGTGTTACTTATGTTATCAACCTTCAAGGCTTCAGTCTTGATGAGGTTGAACTATCACCTGCTCATAGTTTTAACTATGGTGCACGAAACACCTGAGTGTTTAATACTTTTTTAAAAGTTGATGATAACGTAGTTTATTCTGTATTTTCTATTGAAACCATCACAATTTAGAAAAGAGAAAAGCCACTTTTCACACCAGAAAATAAGTTGTATCACATTCAAATTAAACTCGTCGAATTTCATAAAAAGTCTTTAACTTAAAGTCATGAAAAAAAATATTATCACCTTGCTATTGACCTTTTATACAATAGCAGCATTTTCACAAACGCCATTGAAAGCTTACCAAATCTTTGACAAAGAAGGAAAAGAAGTCACTTTTGAGGAAATGGCCGAAAGTCTTTCGAACTATGATGTTGTGTTTTTTGGAGAATTGCACAACAACCCAATTGCCCATTGGTTACAATTTGAATTAACAAAATCATTAGCAGAACAAAAAAACAATGAGATTGTGCTTGGAGCAGAAATGTTCGAAAAGGACAATCAATTAGTATTGGACGAGTATTTACAAGGTTTTATCAAAGAAGCTGTTTTAATCAAAGACGGCAAAGCATGGGACAACTATAAAACGGATTATGCCCCTTTAGTAGATTTTGCTAAAGCACATAACATCCCATTTATTGCCACTAACGTACCAAGAAGATACGCGAGTCTTGTTTCTAAAAAGGGATTGGCAGAGTTGGAGACATTGAGTAAGGAAGCGAAGAAAAACTATATCGCCCCTTTGCCTATCGAAGTACCTTACGAAAATCCATCTTACAAAGAAATGGAGCAAATGATGGCAGGGCACGGCATGACCGGAAAAGCAAAGCAATTTGTAGAAGCACAAGCCATCAAAGATGCAACGATGGGATATTCTATTGTGGAAGGATTAAAAAAGAAAAATAAGGGTAAATTATTCTTACATTATAACGGAGACTTCCACTCCAAAAATCATGAAGGAACAGTATGGTATGTCAATCATTATAATAAAAATTTGAAAGCAGGTGTTATTGCTTTTGGACAGCAAACTGACCTTTCAAAACTGTCTGATGAAAACAAAGGAACCAACGAATTTACCATTATATGTAATAGCAATATGACAAAAACCTTCTAAAAGAAGAGTAGATATAGTATTAAAAAAGAATTAAGAAGAGCATGTTTAGCACTTTGTTTTGATGAAAATAAGGGGTTAAACATGCTCTTTTTAGGTAAAATGACTTTTTTTTGAAAAAAATATAAAAAAACTGAGTACACCGGAAGGTTATGGTCCTTTATTGGATTGAAACTTTTAAATAGCTCAGTCTTTTTCGCTCAAAGGCTGATCTGAATTGATAAACAAAAATTAAATTACCATTACTATGAAAACTGTTTTTGGAATTATTGCTGCCCTAATTATTGTTATCGCCACTGCTACGACAGTGATGTATACTTCGGCTTTGCCGGGGTTAGATGATGAAGCGGTAACAATCACAAAGGCCAATGTTGGTACAGCTGTATCAATGCAGAAGTAATTATTTGTCGCTCAAAATTATTTCGCTCATAAAATTAAAGAAGTACTAGGATAAACGTTAACGGAGAGTTTTAGATTATTTTTCAAGTAGTGCTCTAGGGGCGTTGCTTTGCAACGTCCACACAAATCGTCATGGAAAATTTTCTAAGAAGTCTGTCAACCCTATGCCTATTGCTTAAGAGTGACGACGTTTTTCAAATTAGCTCAAAATAAAAATTAATTTACTATTACTATGAAAACTGTTTTTGCAATTATCGCTGTTATAATCATTGCTATTGCTGCTGTGACCACAATGATGTATAGCACTGCCTCTCCTGGATACCAAGAAAAAGAGGTAAAAGTATCTAATGTGGAAGCTGACACACTGGTTTCAGTAAAAAAATAACCAAGATTTAAGTTTAGGTTGAAAACGAGGCTATTACGTATGTAATAGCCTTTTTTGTCTGTGATATTTTAATAGATGATAATAGTATAAACTTTAAAAATTAATCGATCGTATGAATAACTGAAGCTTGTTTGTAATTCTACAATAAACTCAGTTTCGTTTATTGTTCCACTAATAAAATAATAAGGTATGCAAAAGTTATTATCGTTTTTCTTAGGTCTGTTGCTAATGGTAAGTAGTAGTGCATGTAAGGAAAGGACACTCAATGAAGCGATACCAAAGACTACCACTTTTGAATTATCGCATGGAACTTCAATAACGAAACAGCAAGGGTCATTTACAGATACCGTTAAGGTTTGGATTTATGCACCAGGAAAAATAGCAAGCCTTTTAGTGCAGAGTGAGGAATGGAACATTGATTTAGCGAAAAAGACCAATTCACATTATGAAGAGCAAATCCATGCTTCACTATTAAATGATAAATATTATTATCATGTCAAAGGAAATACAGAAGCAACCGTTTACCTTATGAAGAACGTTTTAAATGATCTTGAAGTGGGGCAACATAAATTCACATTTTATGTCAATGATGAACGCAATGACCCTAAAAATCAGGAAATAACCATCAATGTGATGGCCAAAAAGAAATAATACAGTGTTTATTTACCCGCTATTCTATACAATAAGGCTACCCACTTTGGGTGGCTTTTTTATTGAAATTCAGTTTATTAAGAAAAAAGTTTATTTGTTATTAATGGTTACTATTACTTGGAAATATTTTTATTGAGAAATAAAAGACCTACATTTGTGGTGCATGAGGTATCCGCTTTTGGATACACATAACTTTGTATTTACTTTTCATTTGAGATATAATCTTTTTTCGAAAACTTATTTATTGAATGTTTAATACTTATCAAGTTATACTTGGCAGGAACTTTTAGATATTCAATATGGGAAGATCTCAACAAACGTTTAACAAGTTAGAAAAGGACAAAAAGAAGAAAAAAAAGCGTGAAGAAAAACTAGCTAAGAAAGAAGAACAAAAAAAGAACAAAGTCAAAGGCGATCTTGAAAACATGATGGCTTATGTTGACGAGTTTGGAAACATTACTTCAACACCACCAGATCCAGATAAACCAAAGAAGAAAGTCAAGTTAGAAGATATTCAGATTTCGGTTTCTAAACAAGAAGATCTTGAAGATCAGAAGAGACAAGGTCGTGTGGATTATTATAATCCTGAAAAGAAATTTGGTTTTATCATCGAAAAAGGATCAAGAGAACGTTATTTTTTCCATATCAGTGATGTAGACGAAAACTATGATATTAAGGAAAAAGACTTTGTAGCGTTCGATTTGCAAGATACTCCTAGAGGAAGATCTTGCGTGGATATCGTAAAAAGTCCTAAAGATTAGTTTTTGTTGAGATTGAAAATCTACCAACTATCCGGTAGGAATAAAATCATAAAATTAGTATTGTAATACTTTTTTGTTGGATCATTGTGTTTTATGCAATGTGAGGACAAGAGGTATATTTTATATATAAATTCTGAAAAGAAGATTTTTAATTACATATAGTTATGAAACAAGGTACAGTAAAGTTTTTCAACGCTACAAAAGGTTTTGGTTTTATCGTAGATAGCGAGACAAACAACGAAATTTTTGTACACATCTCAGGTTGTATCGATGAGATCAAAGAAAACGATCAAGTACAATTTGAAGTTGAAGAAGGAAGAAGAGGTTTGAATGCGGTAAACGTTCAACTTTCATAAGCTGATTCAAGTTCTTGAAATGAAAGGCTACTCATGGTGAGTAGCCTTTTTTTGTACCTGTTTTTCTATGTTCTACTTCCTATCGCAAGGGTTAAGCCGGTAGGCGTCACTTGTGATGACATTTGGCGAAGTCTCCCGACTTCGAAATAAATGAAAGTGGGTGATTTTTCGTTCTAATTGAATCTACTATAGCAAAAGACTAAACCTCTGTTGTGTACAAAGACATCATTGAGCAGTTCTTCCCCGGCCTTGAAGGGAAAAGCGTTAAGAATGCAATGGCGCGAATGTTAAGCGAAAGCGTCATTCGTGTCCTACAGATCACTAGAAATCTCCTGATTTCTAAATACCATAAAGCTTGTAGAAACCCCATTTAATAATTACCTCCAATTCTTAATAAAACCTATTAAGACCTTACGCCTTAACACTTCTATGCTGATTTATTGGTTAAAAAAATTAAATTAGCGGAATAACTTTCATCTAAATCATCTATTCAACTCATTACAGAATTTTAATTACTCTTAATCCAAGCTCATTTATCGTTCGGATTTTACAAGTAAATAATGCCTAAGTGTATCCATTATAAATGCTGGTTTCAAAATCCAAGTGCATATTTTTACGCTTTGTCTGTAACTGATTAGGTGTTTTATTATCAATACAATACCAATGAAAACTGTAAATTTTAGTGTCAATTTAATTTTACTACTATTCATCTCCATTATCACTTTTGCCAACGACAATTTGGACAAAAAGGGTAACGTTAAAGGTCAGATCATTGATCAGAAAGAGGGTAGTCCTGTAGGGTACGCCACTGTATCTCTAAACAACAAAGACAATGTCTCTATCGGTGGAGGCTTAACGGACGACGAAGGCCGGTTCAGAATCAAAAACATCCCTTATGGAAATTATACGCTTGTAGTACAATTTGTGGGGTACACTACTTTACAACAGCAGATTAAGATTTCTACGCCTAATACGGATCTTGGACAGATCAAAATTGGAGAAAATGTAGAACAGTTGGAGGAAGTAGAAGTTCGTGCCGAGAAAACAAGTATTGAACGTTCCATTGACAAAAAAGTAGTCAATGTCAGCGACGCCATGATTGCTGAAGGCAATTCTGTCTCTGAGGTGCTTCAAACCATTCCAGAAATTAGTGTAGGTTCAGATGGAGCCATCAGCCTCAGGGGAGAAAGTAACGTCAGGGTGTTGATTGACGGGAAACCTTCACAAATTGATCCAGCTCAGATTTTTCAAACATTACCAGCAGGTTCTATTGAAAAAATTGAAGTGATCACCAACCCTTCTGCGAAATACGATCCCGATGGCCTTTCGGGGATCATTAATGTGATCACCAAAAAAGACAAAATGAAAGGGCTCAATGGTAGTGCAAATATTGGTGCCGGTACTGGAGAAAAATACAATGGCTACCTTGGCTTAAACTATAGAATCAAAAAGTTCAACTTCTTTGGACAAGGTTCTTATGGTGAGAATAGATTTGAAAATCAAAAAGACTTAAAACGTATTTATGCTGACGAGACCATTCCTACTTTTGATCAAAAAGGAGATAACATTAGAAATGGCCGTTATTATAATACAAAATTTGGTGCAGATTACTTTTTAGATTCCACCAATACAATTACGCTATTTGCCGAGATTTGGAATTGGAGAGGCGGTGAGGATAACCTCTACACCAACACGAATTTAATAGGAGATCAGATCGTTTCTTCTCAACAAGAAATAGGAATTCAAAAGAATGAAGCTCAAGGTTATTCATTGAGTTTAAATCATAGAAAAGAGTTTAAAAAAGGGATACTAGAAAGCGACGGCTATTTTAATGGAGGAGAATCAGAGTTTTCTACCGCATCAATACTAGAAAGTGATACCGATAGAAATTCCTCTGTCAACACCGATGCACGTTGGAATTATGCATCATTGAAAGTGGATTATTCCCATCAGATCAATGACAAGTCATCGTTGGAAACGGGATATAAAGGTGAACTTTTGGATGCTTCCGCACAAATATCCAATAACTTGGTTGGCGAGATTGTAAATTACAGTTACGATTATGATCAGTATATCAATTCTCTGTATGGCTCCTACAATATTGCGTTGGGGAACTATGCGGTTAAAGCCGGCCTAAGAGGAGAGGTGGCAACCATTGACGGTACCGTAAAAACGGAAAGCGGCCAAGACACTACCTATAGTATCAATTACGCAAGTTTATTCCCAACACTTCATATCCAAAGACAATTGGGAGAATTCAATACGCTTGCGGTGAGTTATTCAAGAAGAATCAACCGTCCAGGTATTTTTAATATGTTGCCTATCGAACAACGTTCTAACTCCTCAACGGTCTCTGTAGGTAATCCCAACCTTCAACCTTCCTATACTAATTCGATCAGTTTGGATCATAGTTATAACAAAGGAAAGCTAGGATTGAATACGAGCGTTTACTTGAGACACAGTACTGACATTATCAGAAATGTATCGAGGTATGATTCTCTACAAGATCTAACGGTCTATACTTGGGCCAATTTAGGTTCTTCGATGACAGGTGGTGCATCGATTTCAGCCAATTATCAGATTGCAAAGTGGTGGAATATTGATGCGAATTTGAATTTCTTCTACTTGGATATCCAAGATGACAACGAAGAGTTTACAGTACCTACAGATGCGAACCCTATTAACTGGACAGCGAAACTGAACACGAGGTTTACGTTACCGAAAAATTTCACTTTACAGATCATGGGCAGATATGCCGGTCAACAATATGACGCTCAAAATATCACCCAACCCACCTATGCCCTCAATCTAGCCGTGAAGAAAGCCGTCTTAAAACGTAAGGGTAATATCTCCTTCAAAATTGATGATATTATCAACAGCGGTTTTACGAAAGATGTATTTGGTAGAGACTTCCAAGAACAAACCTACTACTTACAAGAACGCCCTGTCTATAGATTGTCATTCTCTTATGCCTTTGGAGGGCAGTTCCAAGGTAGAAAAGCAAGAAAACTACATAGTTCAGGCGGTATGAATTAATTTGAGGTAAGAGGTAGGACTGTTTTTGGGGTCTACTTCAATAAAAAAATCTAAGCCACGTATTGGAGCAGAAGAACTGTATCCAATCGTGGCTTAGATTTTTTTTGTGCTAACAGACTGAAAATGAAATACAAATTTAATATTCAGTTTATTTGATGTTATTAACAAATCGTCTATATTGCGGTATCTCTTACAATAAAACTAAAAGCAGCAAGCAAACTTACTTTGAAAATTAGCTAAATACTTACTTGGTGTAATAGAGAATAGTAAGAGGTTATTATTAATGGATATATGCCACTGCTACTTTTTTGAAATAAACTTAATGTGGTGTTTATCGAGTATTAAACAAACTAATCGAATGGATAAATCTGATGGATCTATGATAATTAGTATACTCCTCATTTTAGGAGTTCTAGTTGTGGGGATTAACATAATACGTTTTCTTATCTCATCGGGGAAAAAAGCGAAAAAGGATGACCCTTATGCTCTTGGGCTACCACAAGGTTCAGTTAGAGCAGTTTTATCTATTTCACTTATTCTATTTTTTATACTCATTGCATTATTCTTTTACAACGATAGTACATTTGAAAAAGCTGAATTAGCAGAGAGTACTCTTACTATTCTCGGAACATTGGTTATCGCCGTTTCCTCATTCTATTTTGGTATAAAAGCAACTGAGCAAGGTAGTAAAATTGCTAAAGACACTCTAAAAGATTTAAGTGATCACTCTAAATCTGAAAACCAAAACGTACCACCTGAAATAATCCTAAAAGCCATTGCTCAAAACAAAGAATTATGGAAACAACAATACCAATCTGAAGATGTAAAACTGGGGAAGAAACAATCTGCCAATACTCAGTTTGATGTCAACTGTTTACAGTTTTTAGTCAAGTCAAAGTTAACATACGTTAATACTAAAAGTGCTATACCTGTGTTTGTTTATTTCACCGCTGATTCGAAAAATTATAGTATACCAACCGATGTAGTCGTTATTTCAGGGAATGAAACTACAAGTTTGAACGAAAAGGTAGTTACTTTAAATTTAATTGATGAAGCTCTAATAGAAAATAAGGAAATGTGGTTGAAAATGTATGGTGCAGAAGATATTCTGGCAGCGTTAAAAGTAAAAGGTGAACTAAGACAGAAAGTTCCTTGTATTCAGTTTATTGTAGCATGTAAATCCAACCAATTAGACACGCAAATTATTCCAAAATACATAACATATCAAAATTATAATATTCCTACAGATGTAGTAGAGAAAGACGGAGCAGGTATTGATACAAGTGATATACAAGTAGGAGATGCCGTATGGAGGCAAGGAACAACAGCGAAAGGTACGCTCGGAATAAAAGTTTATCGCGATAATGCTGATGGTTCTAAAACTGATTTTTTATTGAGTTGTTATCACGTGTTTTGTAGTTCCGAATTGAGCAATGGAACAAAAAAATATACATCTACTTCTAATAGTTCTATTGTTGCTAAAATAAATGGGAATACCACTGAAATTGCTAAAGTAGTAGAAGGTGAATTAAACACAAAGTTAGATGCAGCCTTATCTGAAATCAATAGCAATGTATCTGTTGATAATCATTTAAAAGGTTTTTTAGGTATACCCAAATATGGTATACGTCTAATTACTAATCAAGAAGTAATAGACGAAACTACGGTTTTTACTTATGGAGCAAGGACTAAAAAAGCAATAAGCGGTACAGTTATATCTAGAGTAGCGAGCCCAAATATTAAGTTAAATGGTAAAAAAGTACGATTTAAAAATGTCATTCCTGTTACAAAAATTTCTGTAAAAGGTGATTCAGGTGCTATGGTTGTGGATGATAAGGGGAAAATAATCGGTATCATATTCGCCTCTGATAGCAAAACTTCTTATGTCGTACCCATACTAGAAATAATTACTCACTTCAGAATTAAAATTTATTATGCGTAACATTTTAACTACAATCATTTTTGGACTATTTTGTTTTGGTTCATCAAATGTATTAGCAATCGATTCCAAGACTATAATCATTGATGTTTCTATAGCAATAGAACAAGATGGGGCTATAACAAATTTATCAAGAAGCCAACTGGAGGATGGATTATATCTTAAATTAACTAATTTACACGCTTCAGATAGGGCTACTGATTATGTATTAGATGGTGGAAACTTTACTGATTCAGATAATTTGTTGAACTTATCTAATCAAGATCTTTCAATTAGTAATAGAGCACTTATCTTCAATCTTACATCATTAGATAGAGTTGAGGTGAATGAGGGAGGAAGTAATATTAAATTAAAAGTCAGGTATCAAGGACAAAATAAACCTGTAATTTGCAGTACTGAAGATTATTTTGATTTAGTTATTAATATTTCAGATGAAGTTGGTAATAATTCAGATGAAGATGACATAGGTGGTGGAGATTGTAAAACATTCACTTCGGTAGAAATACAGAAGCAAGCGGTGGATTATGTTACAAGTAAAACAGGTTACAAAAAACACCATTCCAAAAAGACTAATCTATTTTTGGAAAATAATATTGTACATATTTATATAGATGAAAATGGGAATCTCATCAAAACAGGAATACCTACCACAGCTAAAGAAAGTTACCTCTATCAGGTACACCTGCTATATGAGGCCAATTACTGTGATTTTGCCGTGTATGAATTTACTTATGATGGTGCATATAGTCCTAAATTTAGCATTCTTAACACTGGAGAAGAAGAAACTGCAGAATTGAATTCAGAAGATGATGATACAGAACCAGTAATTAAGGAGATAGAGTTTGCTGTAATTGGACCATTTACAGATGAATTTGATATCAAGATAGTGAAAAAAGTGACAGGTAAAAAAGATAGAGTTTTACTAAATCATAAAATAGATGTTGCCAAACTCTATCACGTTTCTATTTCAACTGGTCTATTATTTAGTAGTTTGAGAAACCCTCAAAATATAGAAACTTTTACCAAAGCGAACGGAGAAACCACACTTGTAGCAGACGACCCTAGAGACAGGGGGATGTTGACTATTATGGCAACTTTTTACCCTTGGGGCAGAAGCTTTTTATTTCCTCCAGAAGGCGGAGTTTTTGACAAATCAAGATTTGGTATACAAGTAGGTACTAGATTAGATTCTAAGGCAGCAGAGAATTTCTTTGCAGGTTTATCACACGATTTTGCTCGTGGTGGAACTTTTTCCTATGGATTGCATTACGGCAGAAGAAATTACGTGGCGGGAGCTAGAAATTTTGATTTTGGCAATGATATTTTTGATTTACCTGAACTTAATGTAAAACAAGAGTGGGGAGTAGGATTTTACGTTGGAGTGGTAATAGATACAAGAGTAGCAGGACAGTTATTTAAAAGTCTTGGAGGCAATAATAACTAGTGCACTACACATAGTATAAGTCCAATAAGGTTTTAAGGCTAAAGCAAAAGGTCATTTTGTTTTTGCAAACCGAAAATAAAAACCTACAAATTCCTTATTGGGCTTATACAAACTTGTTTGAATACAACCCTTCTTTTGGTTGTTAGTTATATTACATTAATCAATTAAAACAAACTGTTCGTATCTATGGTATTATCAATATGGCAAATTGTACTTTTTTTAGGAGTGTCTGCAATTTTAGGTGGTTTGACTGCTAGTACATTTATTTATTATATAATGGTAAAAAGAAATAGAGAAAAAGTACTTCAATTGCAACCGGATAAATTAACAGAAGAAATTGTTAATTTGAAGTCTAGTCTTCAAGTTATCTATATAGTAGGCCCTATCTTTGCTTTGCTGCTTTCAGTATCAGGAATAAAAGGCTGGGAAGAAATATCGAAAATAGGTGCTACTGAAATAACTGAATCTCAGGTAGAAATAGAGTCAATGAAAGGTGACGTTAAAGTATTGTTAAAAAAAATCGAAAAGTATGAAAATATAGTGACAGAATCTGATTTGGATGGCTATATATCTATTCATAGTATCGAAAGTTATTTAAAACCTTATGCCCTAGAAGCAAATTTAGAACTTTACCTTAAGGAAAGTAGTTTTAATCAACAAGCTAAATCATTTGCGAAGACAATCGATTTAAATGATAAAGTCACAACAGAAGGTCTTAAAGATTTTTTGAAAATATATTTGAAAGAAGAAGATTTTAATAATAGGATTGGGAACTTTGCGAAGACAACCGATTTAAATGATAAAGTTACAACAGAAGGTCTTAAAGATTTTTTGAAAATATATTTGAAAGAAGAAGATTTTAATAATAGGATTGGGAACTTTGCGAAGACAACCGATTTAAATGATAAAGTTACAACAGAAGGTCTTAAAGATTTTTTGAAAATATATTTGAAAGAAGAAGATTTTAATAATAGGATTGGGAACTTTGCGAAGACAACCGATTTAAATGATAAAGTTACAACAGAAGGTCTTAAAGATTTTTTGAAAATATATTTGAAAGAAGAAGATTTTAATAATAGGATTGGGAACTTTGCGAAGACAACCGATTTAAATGATAAAGTTACAACAGAAGGTCTTAAAGATTTTTTGAAAATATATTTGAAAGAAGAAGATTTTAATAATAGGATTGGGAACTTTGCGAAGACAACCGATTTAAATGATAAAGTTACAACAGAAGGTCTTAAAGATTTTTTGAAAATATATTTGAAAGAAGAAGATTTTAATAATAGGATTGGGAACTTTGCGAAGACAACCGATTTAAATGATAAAGTTACAACAGAAGGTCTTAAAGATTTTTTGAAAATATATTTGAAAGAAGAAGATTTTAACAATAGGATTGGGAACTTTGCGAAGGCAACTGATTTAAATGATAAAGTTACAACAGAAAGCCTTAAAGATATTTTGAAAATATATTTGAAAGAAGAAGATTTTAATAATAGGATTGGAAACTTTGCGAAGGCAACCGATTTAAATGATAAAGTTACAACAGAAAGCCTTAAAGATATTTTAAAAGAAGAAGCTTTTAAAGTAATAGAATAGTTATAAAAGCATAGTGTTACAAATGAATATTTAGAATTACAATTGGATAACAGAGAAAATAAATATTCAGTTGTAGGTGAGAATGAAGGAAAGGGATTGTGTCCTTGTTGTAGATACTATTCTATAGGATTTGGAGAAGAAGGTTTTTATGATATTTGCCCAGTTTGCTTTTGGGAGAATGGAGGAGACGACCCCAATCATATAACATTAGAAGAAGCACAAAAAAAATTAAAATATTTGGTGCTATGGATAAACCTTTTTTAAAAGATATTGATCCAGAAGGTAAAATAAAATATGCTCATATAGATGAGGTTTGAAAATGAAATACAATTTTTAAATCGTTTTGTTTTTTGTTATTTAATATTTTTTTAAATTCAAGCATCTCTTACGAAAAACTAAAACAGCAAGCGAACTTATTTTTGAAATTTAGCTAAAGACTTGATGTGGTAGTGTAAGGATTTTTATTAATTGATATACACCATAGTGTTATAAAATCACTGAATTTTCGGGTGTTGTAATTTGTAAATTATTGAAAACCAATTTAATGTGTTATGGAAATGTTGTCAGAAATCCTGAAGAATACATCTTTATGGGAAGTAGTCATGCTTTTAGTTGTTGTTTATTTATTATTCCGTCCTGATCTCATAAATAGAATAACAAAGTTTAAAATCGGTGATTTTGAACTTGAATTGAGTGAGATGAAAAAAGAAATAGCAAAAGGCAATGAGATGATTATAGAATTAGAGACAGAACTTGAAAATGAAAAAAGGCAATTTGAAGAATTACTAGATAGTTTTGATGCCAATGTACCTCTAAGTAATCTTAAATCAATAAGGCAGTCAATTAAAGCTCAAGCGAGAAATCTTGATGAGGAAGAGTTTTTGAGTAAGTATCTTAATGAGTCAGCCACTCCTGAAGAATTATATGCTGCTGCTGTTGGAATCAGAGAAAAAAGGCCTGTATCGCTTTTTCCAAACTTAATTGACATCTTAGATAATTTATCGAAACAGGAAGACTTAGGTGGTTACAGGCTAAATACAATTTGGACGCTAACAAGTGCAATTCATAAGATCTTGATCTCGATTGTACGTGATGGAGTAAAACCAATTCCATCTAAAGAACAATTAAATAAGTGCAAAGTCATGCTAAAGAGGCTAGATAATAATCCTAGAGTACTTGCTGATAGACCTGATAAACCTATGAAAGGAATTAAGGGGCCAGTTAAGTATAGCTTAGATTGGTTGAAAAAACTAGAGAGCAATGTTTATAAAGCTAGATTATCAAACTGAATTGATTAAAACAAATGGAGGGTAACTGTAGCTAAAAAAACAATTATAAGGTAACGTGACGAACTTGCTGATCACAGTTCAGTAATTAAACTAGTAAACAATAAAAACATGGATAGAATTACAGAAAGCTTAATAAAAGAATTATTATCAAATCATGAGTTAAAGTCTAAAAGTGAATCCAAGGATTTTGAAAAGCTTGTAAATTATACTGTGGTATCTAATGAGTATAACAAAACCTTTGATATTGAAAACTTAACAATAGGTGAAGGTAATGATACAGGTATAGATGGATTGGCAATAATAACTAATGGTCAATTAATTGAATCAAAAGATGAAATAGATGATTTAATTGAAAAAAATAACTTTTTAGAAGTAGAATTTATTTTCACACAAGCTAAAACTTCCCCCAAATTTTCTGGTGGTGATATAACTACTTTCTTTTTTGGAGTTTTAGACTTTTTTTCTAAAAAACCTAAACTTGTAAGAAATGAAAGTATTAAAAAACTAGTTGAAATTACTAACCATATTTATGACAATGCTTCCAAATTTAAATCTAATCCAGTTTTAAAATTATTTTATGTAACAACAGGTAAATGGACTGAAGATGAAAATCTTAAGGGGAGAATTGAAAGCGGAAATGAATCTCTAGAAGAAACAAACTTATTTGGAAAAATTTTATTTACTCCCTTTGGAGCGAGAGAACTATCAACAGCATACAGAAAAACTAAAGAATCTGTTAATACAACTATTAGCTTCAATAATAGAATAACAATGCCAGAGATTAATGGAATTTCACAAGCATATATAGGTTTATTGCCATATGAAGAATTTATCAAAATAGTATCAGATGATGAAGGAAGTTTACTTAGTGTTTTCGAAGATAACGTAAGAGATTTCCAAGGAGAAAACAATGATGTAAATGGAGGGATTTCTACAACACTAAATAGTAGTGATTCAGAAATATTTAGTGTATTAAATAACGGAGTAACTATTGTGGCGAGTTCTATTTCACCAACAGGAAATCAATTTACTATTACAGATTATCAAATTGTTAATGGTTGTCAGACAAGTAACGTTTTATATAATAACAGACAATCAAAAAACATTAATAAAGTAAATATTCCAATTAAGTTAATTGCAACTACTGATGATGATGTAAAAACTAGAATTACTTTAGCTACAAATAACCAAACTCCAATTAAAAAAGAACAACTTGCTTCATTAACTCGGTTTCAAAGGAGTCTTGAACAGTATTACAATTCATATTCTGGTGACTCTAGATTATATTACGAAAGAAGGTCAAAACAATATAATTCTGATAATAATGTGTTGAAATCTAGAATTATAACTGTACCATATCAAATAAAATCATTTGCGGGAATGTTCCTTAATGAACCACATAATGTAACGAGTTTTTTTGGACTCATTGTCAGAAGGTTAAATGAAGGTAAGATGCAAATATTTAGTCCTGACCATCTGTATTCTCCGTACTATACAAGTGCATTTGCTTATTATAAACTAGAGTCTTTTTTTAGAAGGGGAAGTATTGACACTTCCTATCGAAAAGTGAAGTTTCATATATTAATGCTTTTTAGGATCATTCATGGTAAAGATGATCTTCCTCTTTTTAATAGTAAAAAAATAGACAGGTATTGTAATGACCTTTTGGTTATATTAAACGATGATATGAAAACTACCGAAGCATTTAATAAATGTATAGAAGTGATTGATAACTCTGATTTTGATAAAACTGATAAACAAGATGTGAAACTTGTATCTAAAACTAAAATTCTAATCGACTATTTGAAAAAAGAAAAACAATTATGAATCATAAAGAATTACTTTTGTAATAAATAAAAAGTCCAAGCCTTTCGTTTTATGAGGCTTGAGTTTTTTGTTTCGAATATATAATAGTCTTTTTCGTACCTTGTAAAAGAATTGACAAACCTATTCTCTTTTTCAAGAGAAAATATATCGATCCCGAAACTATGGTGTTGGAATCTTGTGGTTTACAAGGACGTTGCAATATAACATCCCTACAGCACTTTAGTTGATAATTTTGATAGCAACGAAACAAACACCCCACTTTCCCATCTCTTAATTCTTAATAAATACGAATGAGTCAACTATCGTTTAAACAATTAAATTAAAAGGTTGACCTTTGCAACAACTTAATTATCAACCCTAACAAACAGGATAATAATGTCCAACAACAAAAGCTTAATTCTTTTATTATCACTTCTTGTACTATCGTGTAATAAAAAAGATGAACAGACTACAAACAAAAAAACGATACATCCTTATAAAGTCGTAGAGGCGGAGATAAGAGATGTTTCTTATGAAAAATCCTACCCTGCAAGTGTGAAGGGAGAGGTCAGTAGTGAAGTACGTGCTAAAATCAGTGGTTACATCGATGCGGTGTATGTAGACGAAGGCCAAAAAGTAAAGAAAGGCCAGAAATTATTTCATATTGAAACAGCTTCTCTGAGCGAACAGGTGGAAACGGCCAAGGCTCAAGTAGAAGTGGCAGAGGTAGAAGTAGATCGTTTACGCCCGTTAGTAGAAAAGAAAGTAATCTCGGAAATTCAATTGAAAACTGCTGAGGCAAGATTGGCAGAGATGAAGAGTAACTTGAATACGATCTATGCCAACATCAGTTATGCGACAATCACAAGTCCAGTGAATGGTGTGGTCGGTTCTATTAATTTCCGTCAGGGAACGTTGGTAGGTCCTAACACGGCGTCGTTGACAGAGGTGTCAGACATTGAAAATGTGTTTGCCTATTTCTCCATGAACGAGAGAGATTTCCTTTCCTTCACCAAAGATGTGAAAGGGAAAGACATGGAAGAGAAAATCAAGAATTTGCCTCCGGTACAACTCAAACTGGCAGACGGTTCTATGTATGCCAATGAAGGTCGAATCGTAACGATTTCGGGTAGTATCAACCAAGAGACCGGTTCTGTATCATTTAGAGCAAAATTCCCGAACCATGAAGGTATCTTAAGAGATGGGAGTAGTGCCCGTGTGATGGTGAAAAACAAGGTCAATGATGCATTGGTGATTCCTTACCAATCTACGTTTGAGCAACAAGGACAGACCATTGTGTACAGAGTGTCGGAAAGTGATTCGTTGTACACAAAGAGAGTGACTTCAACCATCAAAACAGATCGTTTATTGGTGATTGATGAAGGCATCAAGAAAGGTGATAAGATTCTTGCTGAGGGCGTAAACATTGTGCGTTCAGGACAGAAAATCGTATCGAAACCAACGACTGTTGATGAAGTGTTAGAAACTTACCAAGCGACATTCAAATAAGATTAACCCTAATTTCATGTTACAAAAATTTATTGACAGACCTGTATTGTCAACAGTAATCTCAATTGTGATTACATTGTTGGGAATATTAGGTTATATGGACTTGCCAGTATCTCAATACCCCAACATTGCACCGCCCACTGTTGCGGTGACCGCCAGCTATCCGGGAGCAAGTGCTCAAACCATTCTTGAAAGTGTGATTGTGCCTATCGAGGAGCAAATCAATGGTGTAGAAGGGATGACCTACATGACTTCCAGTGCATCCAATGACGGTGCAGCTGCTATTACAGTTTTCTTTGAGCAAGGTGTTGACCCTGATGTAGCGGCCGTGAACGTTCAAAACAGGGTCGCTAGGGCCAATTCAAAATTACCTGCAGAGGTAATCCGTAGTGGTGTGATTACGGAAAAAAAGGAAAACTCAGCCCTGATTTATGCAGCGGTTTATTCAGAAAATAAAGATTACGATGAAACTTTTGTTTCCAACTATTTTAATATTCAGCTGAAACCTGAAATACAAAGGGTAAAAGGTGTAGCGTCGGTCAGTGTATTTGGTATGCGAGACTATTCGATGAGAATTTGGCTTGACCCAGCAAAAATGTCTACGTACTCCGTGACGACCACGGACGTTCAAAATGCCATCAATGAGCAAAGTTTAGAAGCAGCGGCAGGGGCATTAGGACAAAACTCAGGTTCGCCTTTTGAGTTTGTGATTAAATACAAAGGCCGTTATAAAACGCCAGAAGAGTATAAAGATATCATTATCCGTTCGGAAGGAAATGGTCGTTTCCTACGTCTAAAAGACGTTGCAGAGGTGGAGTTGGATGCATTTTCTTATGATACAAAATCGATTACTTTGGGCCACCCAAGTGTGAGTTTTGGTATTTTCCAAACACCAGGTTCCAATGCACAAGAGGTGATTGAAAACTTGCATGTTGAACTTCAAAGGTTAGAAAAGACATTTCCTGACGGGATAAAATATGTGATCAATTATGACACGAACAAGTTCTTGACGGCTTCGATGGACAAAGTACAGATGACGTTGATAGAAGCCTTTATCCTTGTGTTTTTAGTGGTGTTGATCTTCCTACAAGACTTTAAGTCTACTTTAATTCCTGCGATTGCCGTACCGGTGGCGATTATCGGTACATTCTTTTTCTTAGGTGTTTTAGGATATTCATTGAATCTACTGACGCTTTTTGCATTAGTATTGGCCATTGGTATTGTGGTGGATGATGCCATTGTAGTAGTAGAAGCGGTCCATGCCAAAATGGATGGTGGTGAAAAAGATTCCCACAAGGCGACAAGTAAGGCCATGAGTGAAATTTCGGGAGCCATCATCTCAGTTACACTTGTAATGGCTGCCGTATTCGTACCGATTACTTTTATCAAGGGACCATCAGGGGTATTCTACGAACAATTTGGGGTCACCCTAATTATCTCCATCTTGATTTCAGCAGTCAATGCCTTGACCTTAAGTCCTGCACTTTGTGTACTCTTTTTGAAATCACACGAAGGAGAGGAGAAGAGATCGTTTATGGATAAATTTTATGAGGCTTTCAACTTAGCGTTCAATGTAGGTGTAAAAAAATATACAAGAACATTACAAGTATTCTTAAAGCATAAATGGCTCACGTTGGTGGCGTTAATCTTCAGTTTTGGAGGGATTTATTATTTCGATGCAAACACTCCTTCCGGTTTTGTACCTTCAGAAGATAGAGGGGTAATTTTCATCAACATGGAGTTGCCAATTGGTTCTTCTATGGACAGAACTTTTGCGATGACGGAGGAAATGTTGGCAGCAATGAAAGGAACAGAAGGGGTGCATTCCATCTCTATGCGTTCGGGTTCCAACTTCTTCTCAGGAGCAGGTAGTTCCTATGCCACTGGTTTCGTGCTTTTGAAAGATTACGATCAAAGAACCACTCCAGAGACCAGTATCAAGGGAATTATTGCAGAGTTGAAACGTAGAACTGCACATATCAAAACTTCCAAAACGATTTTCTTTGTACCGCCAAGTATTCCAGGTTTTGGTAGTTCAGATGGTTTTGAATTCCAGATTTTAGACAAGGCTTCTGGTCAGTTGTCAGGATTGGATGAAGTGGCGAAGAAGTTTACTTCAGAAATTCAAAAGTCAGACGTTATTGCTTTTGCTTCCAATTCATTTAACGTTGATTTTCCTCAATTAGAAATGGAAATTGATGTAGCTAAAGCGAAAGAATCTAAAGTATTGGTAGGAGATATCTTCAAATCAATGCAAGGTTTTATTGGTGGATATTACGTAGCCGATTTTACAAGGTTTGGTAAGCAACTTCGTGTCAATATGCAGACCAAGCCCGATGACCGTAAAAATGAAGGAAGCCTGGACAATATGTTTGTAAGAAACAGTGAAGGGACAATGGTACAGATCTCTGAATTTGTCAAACTCTCAAGAACGTACGGACCACAATCCATCAAACGTTTCAACCTGTACAATGCCGTTTCAGTCAACGGTGGTGTAATGCCTGGCCATAGTTCGGGTGAAGCTATCGCAGAGATCAACAGAATTGCAGCAGAAACATTGCCATTGAATTATGAGGTTGCCTACTCTGGTTTGACAAGAGAGGAGATCAGTTCTTCCGGACAATCGGTCTACATTTTTATGCTCAGTATATTGTTTACTTATCTTTTCTTGGCGGCGCAATACGAAAGTTATGTACTTCCATTTGCCGTATTGTTCTCCTTACCGTTTGGTGTATTTGGAGCGTACAGTTTTACCAACTGGGCAGGGTTAGAAAACAACATTTACTTCCAAGTAGCCATGATTATGTTGGTAGGTTTATTGGCGAAAAATGCCATTCTGATCATTGAGTTTGCCCTGCAAAGAAGGAACGAGGGCTATTCACTTTATGACGCGGCCATTGAAGGAGCAAGAGAGCGTATTCGTCCTATTTTGATGACCTCATTTGCCTTTATTCTAGGTTTGATGCCACTGGTATTAGCCACTGGTGTAGGTGCAGCAGGTAACCGATCAATTGGTACAGGTGCCGTAGCAGGAATGTTGGTCGGAACTTTATTAGGGTTAATTTTTATCCCAGTATTATTTGTAGTGTTCCAGGGTATTCATGAAAAACTATCCTCTAAGCACACTCCTCAAAAACCTGAAAAAGAAGAACTAGAACATGCAGTATACTAAAATAATTCTGACAAGTGTACTCTTAAGTATGCTTATGTCTTCTTGTTTGATCCGTAAAGACTACACAAGAACAGTAGAGATAGACAACGACAAACTTTATAGAATAAGTAATGAAAATGTAGATCAAGATCAGAATTTTGGTCAGATCATTTGGTCCGACTTTTTCAAAGACAGTTTGTTGACTGATTATATCAATAGGGCTGTTTCTAATAATTACGATGTAAGAATTGCATTAGAAAATGTAGAGATTGCGAAGTCGTTATTCAAGCAAGGAAAGAGTGTCAATCAGCCTACAATCAACGGAAATGTATCGGCGGGTTATACGCAAAACTCAGCCAATACACCGATTGGAAATGCTTTTGGTAATCAACAGCAATACAATGTAGGTGTGGATATGTCATGGGAAGCGGACATTTGGGGTAAATTGAAAGCCACAACGGAAGCTTCAAGAATGAATTTATTGACACAAGAAGAGGTAAAGAAAGCCATTGTTTCCGATTTGGTAAGTCAAGTTGCGTTCAATTACTATCGCTTGATTGGTTTTGATAAACAAAGAGAGATTTTATTGAAAACCATCAAGTCAAGAGAGGAAAGCCTTGAAGTAACGGAAGCACTTTATAAAGCCGGAGAACTGACTTTGGTGGCCGTAAAGCAATCGGAAGCCTTACTTTACAATTCCAAGGTGCTTTTAGTAGAGGCAGAAAAGAATATTGAGATTTCAGAAAATGCCATTTCTTTCCTTATGGGAGAAAATAACCATGCGATTGAAAGAGATTCGGTATTCAGTGATCGTTTTGATTTCAAATTGGATGTTGGATTACCAATGCAATTGTTAGAAAACCGACCGGATGTAAAAGCGGCAGAGTACAACTTGATCAGGACTTTCGAAAACGTAAATATTGCAAAGGCGAATTTCTATCCCTCTTTAAGGATTTCTGCCTCGGCGGGACTTCAAAGTATTCAAGTACAAGATTGGTTTAATCCCTCTTCTTTCTTGTTTAATGTGTTAGGTTCGGCAACACAACCGATCTGGAACCAACGTCAGATAAAAACACAATACGAAGTCACTCAAAGTGAAGAGAAAATCGCATTATTGAACTTCCAAAAGCAAATTCTTTTGGCAGGGCAAGAGGTGTCAAATTCTGTTTTGATTATTGATAAGCAAGAGCAAGTCATCTTTAACCAAGAGGCAGAGTGTGAAGCGTATCGTTTAGCGGTGGAATATTCTCAAGACCTTTTAGTTTCAGGATCGGCCAACTACTTGGAGGTGATCACTGCTCGTCAAAACCTCCTTCAAGCAGAGCTTGTTTTAGTTAATAATAAATTAGAGAAAATCAACGAACTGATTCGCCTTTACAATGCGTTAGGTGGAGGGTGGAGCTAAAAGTGTTTTATTCGAGTGTCTATGATGTTTAGAAATCAGGAGATTTCTGATGATTTTTAAAGCACGAATGATGCTATCGCTTAACATTCGCGCTAGTGGGTTTTGTAACAGAATCTTTAAGTTGCAGTTATTGTAGGAGCGTTTTATTAAAACGTCCTCGCGAACCACAAAAAATGTCCATTTTTGATAATAAAAATCTAGTTTCCAATATTAAACTTCTGTGCCCACTGGCATAAAAAAGCACTGGTTGAAGGACCAGTGCTTTTCTATTTTTTATCGATTCAACCAAGTTTTAGCCCTTTCTTTATCGGCCACTTCAAAGTGTTCCATATTGATGCCAGGCGTAAAAATATCACCGATTTTCACCAAAAAGTCCATCCATTCCCCACTGTTTACAATCGCTACTTTTTTGATATCAGAGTAATATTTAATGCCCGTTTTAAAGTCGTCCCACATTGCTAAGATATTGCTGTAACCTTCAAAACCTGCAAATTCCATATAAAGGTTTAAAGGTTTGCCAGCGTTGATTTGAGATGAAAACTCACTGTCAAGCCCCACATACTCCTGAGGATTAATTTTACCCGTAAAACGGTAGGCTAGGAAGTTGTCATTGTCTTCCACTTCTATTTTATGAATCCCAGGAACAAAAGCTTCTTCTTTCTGTAATAACCACACCAAAGCATCATCACGCTCTTCCGTTTTAAACATCTTGATTGGTATATTAGGAATCATAAAGTCTACAACACCCGATATTTTTTGCATCCATTCCGTATCACTTACAAAAGCATATTTTTCCAGTGCTTTAATGGTTTTCGCTTTTGTTTTTAATAAATCAATGAATGCTTTGAAATCTTCAACTCCTCCGATGGCTTCAATTTCACCGAGCAGTTTTATTTTCCCATTTTCATTTGTTTTTTCTTCTATTGCCTTGAAAAACTCTTGAAGTCCTTCCTCATCAATTTTACCATTAATTGTGAAGCCGATGACATTGGAGCCTAATGTTGAATTAATTTTTATCATAATTTTTTCTTTTTTGGGTTTTTAATACGCCCTCATTTCTGAATTGTTACGTTTAAATTAGTAATAATCACCGAATAATTTCTAGCAGAGGCATAAAAAGCCAGAAATTGATATTTCGTGATTTCTTTTTGATAACACTACGATGAAAATCACTTTTTATATAGTAGTGATTTGAGTATTTTCGATGTAGAAGAAAACCAAATAAATCTTATGAAAGTAGCAGTAATTGGAGCAGGAATATCAGGCTTGTACGCCGGACACATTTTAACGGAGTTAGGTTATGATGTTTCACTTTTTGAAGCTTCGAATAGAGTAGGAGGCAGGATCGCCACTCAAACAATACATGAACATTTATTTTTAGAAATGGGCGCTGCTGAGATACACGGAAATAGAAGTGTCATTTTTGAAATGTTGAAACATCTGGATCAAAAGTTAGAGCCGATAGTCGGAAATGAATATATATGGTATGATCAAAAATTAGCGGACCTAGATGCCACCGAACACTTGCCTGATACAGTACAGAAATTATTAAATTACTTTTATTCGATTGAAGAGGAAGATTATGATGGGTCAGTGCTAGATTCGTTGAAAGAAAAAGGACTCTATCACCCCAACCTAAAATTTATCATCAGAGGGATATTGAGCGAATACAGTGCTCACGTAGAAAAAGTGCATGCCTCTACCTTAGGGGAAGAAGAGTGGCGTTGGTCATCGGGTGACAAAAACTATTTTAGTTGGGGCAGATACAGCTCGGCAGTGACTTATTTTGAAGATAAATTAAAAGATAAAATCCAGTTGAATACCCCGATTGTAGATGTCAATTATGAAGGGGAGCAAATTTCGATTCTTACGCACAAAGGAGAGACACTCCCATTTGATAAAGTAATTGTCAGCGTACCTTTAGGTGTTTTAAAAGAGCAAAAAATAAACTTCACTCCTTCTCTTCCAGCGGAAAAACAAAAAGCGATCGAAGATATTGGTTTTGGAAAAGGGCGTAAATTATTTATTGAATTTTCGGAGACTTTCTGGGATGAAGATTTAGTGGAAATTATAGGCGGCAAAAAGTGCCCAAGTTATCTAGTACGTCCTTCTCACCCCAAGCATATTGTGGCCTATTTAATGGGCGAAGCATCAAAAGAATTGGATCAGTTGGAAGATGATGAGTTGGCGGAAGTTTTATTAAATGACTTACAAGAAATCTATCCTGATATAGAGGTGATGTCATTGTACATGAGTCACCATGGAAAAGACTGGACCAAAGATCCATTTATAAAAGGAACTTATTCTTATTCAACAAAAGGAACCTTAGAAGGAAGAGAAAATCTTAAGCAGCCGATAGAAAATAGATTATTCTTTATTGGAGAGGCTTGTAGAACAAATGGACACAGTGCAACAGTACATGGAGCGATGGAAACAGCGGAAGAATTGGCCGATAATTATTTCCCTGACTTAAAGAGTGTATGATTTTTGTTTAATCACATCTGATATTTGTGTGTAAAAACATTATAAGTACATTGTAAAATAAGTTTTCGGCTGATCTGTAGGATACGAATGACGCTAACGCTTAACATTCGCACCAATAAGTTTTTTAGCTTTCTACCCAATTCGTTTGGTAGTAAGCCCCTTGGCCTTGAAGGGAAAAGCGTTAAGAATTTCATGAATTGAGCCGTTAAAAATGATTTTGCTGTTTGAGCGCAGCGAGTTTAAAATCATTTAGGCGAGAGCAATGAAATTTAGCTTTTGACTTCTAAGCCTTGAATTTTTTGCTTCGTTTTTGTTTCAAGACAAAAATGAAGAAGAAGGAAGTTTGAAAGTAGAATATAAAAAGCTTGTATAAATATCATTTAAAAGTTAACGATAATTTAGTTTACAATGTAATAAGTATCAATACAATCAAGGAAGACGGATAATAAGTGAGTAGTATGTTATCTACCAACTCATTACCATTTTGTACTCCGTTTGGTACTTAATTTTTTCAGCACTTAAACCATCTATGTTAAACACTAAAAAAAATACGATGAGAAAGATTTTTGTTATTGTTTTAGGGGTTCTTTTAGGAATAGGTATTTTAGGTTATTTCGGTCAAAAAATGATGATTTCAGAGACAAAAAAACACAGTCCTGAAATAGAACAAAACTTTGTTGATGGCGATACTAAAATAAACATACATTATTCGTCGCCTTTCAAAAAGGGAAGAGTAATTTTTGGTAATCTTGTTCCTTACGGTCAAGTTTGGAGAACAGGCGCCAATGAACCAACAACATTCAAAACGAATGTCCCATTAATTATCAATGGTAAAAATTTACCCGCAGGACAATATACTTTGTGGACGGTTCCGGAATCCAAAACATGGAAAATTATTTTCAACAATAAAGTATACGGTTGGGGCGTAAGTTTTGGAGGAAAAGCAAGTAGAGATGAAAGCTTTGATACTGTAGTAGTAGAAACCAATGTGATCAATAGTGATACTATTATGGAAAGCTTAAGAATATGGATTGAAAAATCTGAAAATGTGGATAAATACCACTTAAAGTTAGGTTGGGATCAGACCTTGATCGAGCTGGATGTAGATAAAGCTTAAGATCAAATAAAGCTATTTTCGGTTTTATTTCGAAATACAAAATAATGCACAGTAAGGCAATCTTAGTACGGAATTGAATAATTCTTATAGGATTGCCTTTTCTTTTTATCATTTCTCAAAAGTATTGTTTAACTTAACTATGAAGACAAAAGAATTTTAAGTAATAGTTCATAACTTTGCTGTTGGATTCTATAAACGAAAATTTATCTAATAGGAAAGAAATGACAGCATCAAAAATCACTTTAGAAGAATATTTAGATGGTAAAGAGGTAACATTTAAACGATTACCTAAGTTTTTTAAAGAAGGCTCTAGAGTGATGGGGGCGATGTGGGAAGCCATTGAGGGGATTGAAGAATTTCAAGAAAAAGGTGATCCTTCACAAGTTTTCATTACACTGTTCTTTGAGGAGGAAACGAATAGTATTCTTATTCAAGAAACAAGGTATGCTATGTCATCGCTTTTTGAAGTTGAAGTAAAGGAAAATCATGTCACTATTGATATTCTAGATTTGATTTCTGCTTTGAGAAGGTTTGCAGGTAAATTGCCTGTAGAAAAAGAGCCAGTGCCAGAAATTTTAGAATTTATCCTTTACTCAGCCTACTACGGATATGATCAAAAAGATGCGGATGATATTGCCACTCGTATTGTCAACGCTGCTTACCTCAATGGTAGAGGAGAAGTAGACGAAAATGACTTTTATGATATTATAGATGCCTTGTATGAACCTCCAAAAGAGTTTTTCGTTGATGAATATATGGACGAGGATGTTTTGGAAAACATTGAGGTGCAAGAAACAGTATACGATAACTTACCGGCTGTACTGTGGATTTTAAGAAAACATTTAGTCCAAGATAGACATTAATAGTTTATCAGGGCTTTAAATAAAGAGTGAAGAAAATCGGTATATCGATATTACGTTACCCAAAACATTCTTCACTCTTCATTTTACTCAATTAAGCAGTTGCACATTTAAAATTGGGATAAGTTGGATTATTATTTTTTAGTCTAATCAAGGCAGAAATGAAGAGCATAGCCGAAGCTACGTGATGATATTCTAACGCAGAGTAGGCTAAAAAAGAAAATCCAAAACTTCCGAATTTAATTGTACAACTGCTTATAATTGTTCTATTTATAACTCAATAACAAAAGACTATGGTAGAATTATCAAAGAAAGACAAGTATTTAAGCTTAACAATTGCGGACTTACTGATTAATGACCAAGGAATTCAGTCAGAAGACGAAGTTGAAAAATTACCCAAAGAACATATTGTGGGCATGTTGGATAAACTACAAGAAGGAAATGCTTCTAAGGTAGTCATTACAGATACTTATCTGCATACTTTTAGAGCCATTCTGAAGTTTGATGTCGCTTATCTGCTCCGTTCTAATCGCTGTTGTTCATAAAGTGAGATGAAAAACAGCGACTTATTCACATTTTTCCGATAAATGCCCAATTGTCTCTCTTGTATTCAAAGAGAAACTTGAATAAGTGTGAATAGTTATTGAATAAGTAGCTTTTTTGTGAATAACTTTCCGTTTCCATCACTAAGCTGGACAAAATAAACACCCTTCACCCAACTATTTGTTGATAACTTAATTTTTGATTGAGGAGTAATTTGACCTCTTTCAAGTGTTACTGCCTGAGTTGAAATAATTTTGTAATCCAACAATAGCGTACTGTTATTTTGTAATGTGACTTCCGTACTACTTGGATTTGGGAAGATAGTTAGGTCCAATTCATTAGAAGGTAAGGGCGAGATGCTGGTCGGAGATTCGTGTATTCCAATTGACGAGAGCTGCAATCCACCTCCTTCAGATCCTATAATGATATAATTTCCGATTTTAGTTCCAGTACCTTTTTTACCTAAGCTGATCATTTGAAATGCATTTTTTGCAGGATCAAATAGTACCTCTTTTTGATAATTACCACTAGTGTTAACAGTATAATTTCTCCAGATTCTAGGAAGGCCGCTTTCATCCAATACAAGCAAATCTATGCTTCCGTTATCGTCTAAATCTTCTATAAGTATACTTGGATATTTTCTCAATAAATCCCCTTCAATTTGAGGAAATAGGTTTTCACTACTTTCTTTAAATTCTTGATTCTCTTGCTGTAAATATGTTTTCAATTCCCCAGAAAAAGTACCTACTACAATATCAATGCGTCCATTCTGATCAACATCCACCATGGAAACACTTTCTTCAGGACGATGTGTGACTAGTTTTGAAACATTATTGAAATCAATACTTTCGCCTACAAAGGGCAGTAAATAGACTCCAGCTTCATTGGAATTGGGTGTTCTAGCGCTCACCAATAGTTCCTTAGTACCGTTGTTGTTGTAATCCACCCAAAAAGGAATAATATCAATTTTACCCCAGTCGGATAGCCCAAGATAATCTCTTTCTACCATTTCGAAACTAGGGTTTTCATTCGTACCTGTATTTCTTAAGAAAGCCATACTCCCTCCATAAGTTTCAAGTTGCTCATTGAATGAATTTCTATACCCCACTAAAAGATCAAGTACTCCGTCTTCATCCACATCTACCGCAAAAGGTCTGCTTCTTTCCCCAAAATCTAACGTTTGAAACAGCTGCGTTTTTTCAAATTCCCATTCTTTCGTTGCATTATTAAACGTGTACATCCATGTACTTTTACTGAAATCGGTTTGATCTCCTTCATTAGAAGTGAGGTTGGGTGAAATCAGCATTTCTTTTTCATTGTCTTGAGTATAATCAATGAAAAAAGCTGCAGGAAAAATAGGAATACTTACAGGGTCTTGTGCAGGGAAGTTGGTAATACTTTCGTTGAAAAGAGGGGCTGCGTTATTGCCTTTATTGGGAATTGCAACCAGATTAGAACAACTCATTTCACCGATTAAAACATCTCCTAATCCATTTTTGTTGATATCATAGATGGTCACGGCGGACCCTAAGTGCATAATTCTACCATTGGAAGAACAGTTTTGTCCATCGAAAATGTAAGTAGCACAATCACCACATTCATGAAAGTTACCCCAGTTGTTGGTCACTTTTGTATACATTGGAGCACCTTGGTCATTGAGCCCAACATGTTGATGGTATTCGATGGAACCTCCTACTGAAGGTACGAAGGTGAAGAAATCCAATGCTCCATCATTATTGATGTCATAAAAAGCAGGGGTATCTAAAAGTGAGGACAAAAGAGGAGCAGGTGCACCCGAAAACGAAGTAGTCTCTATCAATAAGCCATTTTCAGAAAAAGCAAATTGCTGAGCACTTGAAGTGTTTTTATAAAAATAGATGCCGTCTTCTTCCCCAATAATCAAATCTTTTTGGCCATCTCCATCAAGGTCTTGGAGGTGTAACCAAAAACGAATGGAAGAGGGAAAATAGGAGATGAATTGTGGTGCATAAACCCATTGATTCTCTTGATGCATATAAGGAATAATTCTTCGACTGGCTCGATCAAAAAGAACCAATTCATTTTGACCATTTAGGTTTAAATCAATTTCGAAGAACTGTACGGCATTAATACCGCCGTTCCAAGGGTCTGTAATCTCATTTCCGTTTTCACTTATAGAGATGTTATGTTGAAGTGTGAGCCCAATATGTTGGCTCCAAGAGTAGTTTGTAATGAAGATGCTCAGAAGTAATGGAATTAATTTTTTGATCATAAGGGCTGTCTATTAGATTTAAATATAAATAAGTAAGAGGAAAAAGTAGTAAGGTAATGGTTTGTAGTATAAGGCATAAGCCGTAAGGAATTGTAGCTCGTGAAATGCATTTTATTTACTTTTCACGAACTACTTTATGTAATATTTCCTCTTCTCTATAAATCTACTTGAAAATCAAGATAGAAACTAATTGCTTCTTGAATAATTTCTTCTTCCGTTCTGCCTTCTTTTTGTGCTAAAGCAGTGATTTTATTTTGTTGTTCTTCTGTTAGTCCAAACGTTGGATTTTTTGGAGTGGCAGGAATCACTTTTTCTTCCTTTTTGACAGGCTCAACTTTAGGAGCTTCATTGCTTTTTGATAAGGACGATCCACCTAAAAGAGAATCCAATCCACCAGAGAAATTTTTCTTTGCCATAATGAGTAAGTAGTAAAGGTTTATGCGTTAATGACTGTTCTTTCGAGTACTTCTTGTGCCAAGTCCCAATAATCTTTAGCACCATTGCTTTTGGCATTGTACCTAAAAATATTGGTTTGTTTAGAAGGAGCTTCGGCCAAAGCTACATTTTCTCGGATCACTGTTTTGAAGAGTTTGTCCCCAAAATGTTTGGTGATGGCTTCTCTTACGTTTCTATTTAATATTTTTCTCTGATCGTATTGCGTAATAAAAACACCTCCTATTTCCAGATCAGCATTCAAACGTTGTTGTACTTTTTCAATCACCTCTAAAAGCTTTGTAAGCCCTTGCGTTGCTAAAAACTGCGCTTGAAGCGGAAAAAATACCTGATTGGAAGTAGTAAATGCATTGATGGTTAAAAGCCCTAAACTTGGAGGACAGTCAATTAATATATAATCGTAGTCTTCTTTTACTTTATTGATTTGTCCTTTCAAAATAAATTCTCTTCCGGCTTCCATGCTGAGTTCAAGTTCTGCACCGGAAAGGTCTAATTCTGAAGGGATCATATGAAGATCCAATTCTAGTTCCATGATCGCATCTTCAATATTTGTTGCTCCTCTAAGAAGTTTGTAAACACTGTTTTCTGGCTCAAATACGCCCAGCGATTGACTTAAATTGGCTTGAGGATCCATATCAATCATCAAGACCTTCTTTCCAAGTTGATGAAGACCTGCGCCCAAATTGACGACCGAAGTTGTTTTTCCAACACCTCCTTTGTGGTTACTGATAGATATGACTTGTGCTGACATTGTTAGTAATTTTATGAAATAAAAAAATTGTTACTACTGAAATCCGACTTAATTAATAAGCAATTAACGTGCTCTAGTGCTTCTATACTCAATCCATTTTGTTCTTAATCCATAAATAACTGGAACAAGAATATAAGGAACTTGAGCATAGTCGATATAAAAATAAGCAACAATTAGCGAAATAAAAGCCAACAATGGTTCCATCCATTTGTCTTGACTTATTTCATCTGCAATTTCTTTTTCAAGGGGCTCTTTCAATAATCGATCATAATGAGTGGCATAACGCCATGACGAATAAGAGAAACCCCCAATGATCATCACATTAACGCTATACAGAAAAATTGCAGCATAAAAATCTGGAAATGCAGTAGCCAAACTATTTGAAAAAGGGAGTAAAGCCACAAATGCCAATGTGATAATATCTAACCACATGTACTTGCTATCCGCACCTTTCATTAATCGAGTAGTAGTGGTATGTTTCAACCAGTACACTGCTAAAAGTATAAATGTAGTAAGATAGATACCCAATATGGGTAGTTGCTTAGATAACGCTTTTAGAAGCTGTTTATTACTTTTTACATCATCGATCGATGAAAAATCAAAGGCCAGAAGTAGCATTGTCATGGAAGTGGCAAAGATGATATCGGAGAGCCTGTTGATTCTAAACAGCCAGCTTTCAGAAATTATAGCAGGCTTTTTAATTTTTTGCTGAGACATAAAAAGAAAAGTAGCTTTTTGGTGAATGAATGGATCAAAGTTGAGAATAGAAGATGTTTGTGCCATAGTTCGTGAGAAACGCTGCTTTGTACCTCACGAACTATTCAAAAATATACTTTATTTTAATGCTTATGGAAGTAGCATTTTTTCAAGGTAAAGGTAACTGAACTCAAGAATTCTCTTTTGCTGATGATCATTGTAGTTCGATACTCCTTTGATGGGTTCAGTAATAATAATTCTTTCAGATCTGATAATGTAATCGTTTAAGGCATTGACCAAAAAACCAACGATTAATTCACCATCTGCTTCTTGATTGTAAATACCTTTGTCTTTTCCTTCTTCTATTTTTTCCATGAAAAGAAGGTTGATGATATTGGCTAACTCATCATTTTTTGTAATAACATCTTCTCGGATAGCCATCATTTCTTCCACGTTCATGATACGTGCAAGGTCTCTGTTTTCAAAAGCAATCTTGAAGAACTTCAATAGGGCTAACTTTAAAAATTCAATACCTTCTTTTTCGGAGTTATTTAATTCACTGACAACAGCGTTAATTTGCTTGGAATAATTGGCAATAATTTCTTTTAGTAAATTCTCTTTTGATCCAAAATAATAATTGATCATTCCTTGGCTTACTTTAGCTGTTTGTGCAATGTCTCTAGTACTTGCACCGTCAAATCCTTTTTGGGAAATTAATTTGGTGGCTACCTTCAGAACGTGTTCTCTGTTGTTCTTCATAATTGTAAATTAATCGTATGAATAATGCTATGTAAAGTTACATATCTTACATAAAAAATAAAGTGAAAAAACTATTTCGTTGATGGAATAGTTTATATTTGTGGGAATTAATTTAACTATGTTATGAAAAAGTATAACAGATCAATTAATGGGTTATTTTTCGTAACAATTATGAATAACATTATACCTGATTTTTAATAACTGAAATCAGGTTTTGGAATTAAATCAATACCTAATATTAACTCCATTCCTTTATTTAAATAACTGAATAATTACTATGAAAAAGATCTTATTCAATGTTTTTGCATTACTAGTTGTAATGTGTATTTCTTTTACTAACACTTTTGCTCAGGAAACTTCTGAGAAACCTTTGACCGAAAAAGAGCAACGAAAACTGGACCGTAAAAAGGCAAAAGAAGAACGAAAGAAAGCAAAACAACTAGCCAAAAAACAAGCAAAAGCAGAGGAAGAAGCACGTTATAAAATGGCCTTTGAAGCAATGAAAACGCAAAATTTTGTACTTCAAGCCAATCAGGTGTATGATCGATATGGTAATATTGCACAGGTAACCAACACGATTAACTTTATAAAAATGGAGGGGAACTCTTGTGTAGTGCAGTTGGGTTTTGAAGGAATTGTAGGATATAATGGTGTGGGTGGCATCACTTTGGATGGTAAAATATCGGACCTTAAAGTCACAGAAAATGAACATGGCGGATTGCAGATGTCGTTTAATGTACAAGGTTCTATAATGCAGGCGGCTGTTCGAATCAATTTGAATGGAGCCGATAACTGGGCAGATGCTACGGTAAGAGCTCAGACTAATAATACGGAGGTGAAGTTTAGAGGCAACGTGATGCCTACTAATTTATCGAGTATATTCCAAGGAAATACACCGTACTAATTGAAAGCGGGTAGGCCAATACGCCTATTCACAAAGTCATGATAAACTAATGTGTTTATCGTAAATTTTTTTAATGTATGTGGCAAATTTTTCAAAGAGAATTAAGTAGTTTTTTTAGTGCCGTATTAGGGTATTTGGTAATGGCCGTCTTTTTAGTAATGATGGGAATGTTTGTTTGGGTTTTTCCTCAGACAAGTATCTTAGAAGGCCGTTTTTCTTCTTTAGATCCATTGTTTAATGTAGCCCCTTATGTATTTATGTTTTTACTTCCTGCTATTACTATGAGAGGATTGGCAGAGGAGAAAAAGACAGGTACTTTGGAATTATTATTCACAAGGCCACTGACCGACTTTCAGATCATAGGAGGTAAGTTTTTTGCCGCTTGGATGACAGCTGTATTAGCACTGATTCCTACAGTGATTTATTACTTCTCGGTTTATGAGTTGGGTGCTCCAAAAGGAAACATTGATACGGCAGCAGTGATGGGATCTTATGTTGGACTAATTTTCTTATCGGGTGGATTTGCCGCCATTGGTGTATTTGCATCATCCATTACATCAAGTCAAATCGTCTCTTTTATTGTAGCGGTTGTTTTTTGTTTTATTTGCTATGATGGCATCTCGTCAGTAGCTTCTATTCCTGCTTTGGGTGATTATGCTTACGGTATTGGATTATGGGGAATTGACTTCCATTATAGATCATTAAGTAGAGGATTGATTGATTCTCGTGATATACTTTATTTTTTTAGTTTAATTGGAATCGCCTTAAGTCTGGCAAAATTATCTATTGGTAGCAGACGCTGGGAATAATTATAAAAGATGACATCATTTGATATAAAAGACGCAGGTGTACTACTTGCAAAAGAATTGGAAAAGAAAAGGTTTGGTGAAACACCTGAAAACCTTTATGAACCTTTACGTTATATTTTATCGCTAGGCGGAAAGCGCCTTCGTCCTGCATTGACATTGTTGGGGTGCTATGTTTTTGATGAGGAGTATCAAAAAGCAATGGAACCGGCTATTGGAGTAGAAGTGTTTCACAACTTTACTTTAATGCACGATGATATTATGGATGAAGCTCCGTTGAGAAGAGGACATACTACTGTTCATAAAAAGTGGAACCCCAATATTGGTATCCTTTCTGGCGATGTGATGTTTGTCAAAGCGTACGAACACATCATTAAAGTGGAAGATTCGATTCTGAGATCAGCTATTGAACTTTTCAATAAGTGTGCACAAGAGGTGTGCGAAGGACAACAATTTGATATGGACTTTGAGGAGAGAGATGAAGTGGGAGAGGAAGAATATATCAATATGATTCGTTTGAAAACAGCCGTTTTGGTAGGTTTTGCATTACGACTAGGGGCTTTGATTGGAGGTGCTTCTGATGAGCAGTCTGCCGTGATTGAGGAGTTTGGAGTGAATGTAGGTTTAGGTTTCCAATTGAATGATGATATTTTAGATGTGTATGCCGATCAGGAAAAGTTTGGTAAACAAGTAGGAGGAGACATCATTTCCAATAAGAAGACTTTGATGTTGATTCAAGCATTAAAACAAGCGGAAGGGAAAGATGCTGAAGAATTGAATTACTGGCTGCATAAAACTGATTTCGATAAGGCTGAGAAAGTAAAAGCTGTTACCGCTATTTATGATCGTTTGGGGATCAAACAAATGGCTACAAACAGAGCAAATGAGTATTTTGATAAAGGTTTCAAAGCATTAGAACGCTTAGAAATCACAGAAGATAAAAAACAATTATTGAAAGAGTTTGGCATCTATTTGCAGAATAGAGATCACTAATTTTTGACAATTGATAAGGAATAATATGAATCCTGATGAGCATGGTCTGATCAGGATTTTTTTATTGATTTTTTGTTTTTCTTCTTCCGTAAAAGGTTTAGCTTTGGGTCGTAATTTGTGATTTATAGCGAACCCAAAAACTACCAATCACAAATGAATTAAAACTATTATTTAGCCAAACTTTAACTATTATGAGAAAGCTGTTATTGCTTGTTGTTTTATCCCTTAATTTATTTTTACTGCAATCTTGTTTTGATAGCGATGATGAAGTCAAACCTTCTGAAGAAGAAGAGTTAGCAGCCCTATTAATAGGCCCGACTTGGATCGTTGAAGAGTCTATTGCAGAATGTAATGATCAAGAATATTTTGCATCAATGCAATTTAAAGAAGATGGTACATTGCTTACACAATCCATACTTGTGATTACTACTTTTCTAGATGGAGCTGAAGAAGTAGGTATTTCTTGTGAAGTTGAGGTCACTGATATTGTGGCCAGTTGGGAGTGGGTAGAATTAGGAAAGAAGATGAAAGTAGTATCAGAGGGAGATACCTTTAATGTGGATGTTGTTTCGATGTCCGAGGACAAAATTGTAATCTATGATCCTATTGAAAGAGAAGTAGCCACTTTGATCAAAGAAAATATGTAGATGCAAAAATGCCGTTTTATCAAAATCACAGATAAAACGGCATTTTTATATTCTGATGTGTATAAAGTAAACTAAATTACCGAAAACTTTCAAGTTCCCTTCTTCTTCACGCTTTTCCCTTCAAGGCCGGAGTAATACTACCAAACTAAAAGGGTAGAAAGCTCACTGGCGCGAATGTTAAGCGTTAGCGTCATTCGTGTCCTTCAGATCATCAGAAATCTCCTGATTTCTAAATATAATAAATAACGAAAACTTAGTTTACAGTGTGTTACTGAATTACTTTTCCACCACCTTTAATTTTTAATACTAATTCCTTTTTAGCATAACCTAACTCCTCACTTCTTGTACCTGGAGAAGCATCGGCAGCAATCACTTTAATAGTACCAGAAGATTGTACTAGCTGTCCTTTATTATTGAAAACAGAGCGATCTTCAGGCGTTAATGTAAAGCGAAGTGTTTTAGTTTCACCTGCTTTTAATACTACTCTTTCAAACTTTTTCAATGATTGAATAGGTGTATCAAAATCAGCCTGATACTCTGTCAAGTAAATTTGAATGACGTCCTCAGCATCAAAGTCACCTGTATTTTTCACTTTTACTTCTAATTCCACGTCTTCATTAGCTTTCACTTTTTCAGTAGAAGCTGTCAAACTTTCAATTTCGAAAGTACTATAAGTCTGACCATATCCGAAAGGGAATAACGGTTTTTCAGTCATATAGCGATACGTTCTACCTTTCATCGTGTAATCTTCATAATCCGGAAGTTGATCTAAAGAAGCAGGGAAAGTGATCGGTAATTTTCCTGAAGGAGAAACTTTTCCAAATAATACATCACCTACAGCTTGTCCACCCATTTGACCAGGGTACCAAACAAATAAAATCGCATCAGCAATTTCTTCCATTTCAGGCAGTACCACTGGAGATCCACCAGTAAGTACTAAAATCAAAGGTTTGTCGCTATCCTTTTTGATCTTTTTCAAGAAGTCAATTTGATTTTGTGGTAGACCAAGTGCGATTCTATCACCTTTTGTTGTAGAGGCAATGGCTTCCCCTTCTTCCCCTTCCAATAGAGGCGAAATCCCCATAACAGCGATACAAGCATCAGCACTTCGAGCCGCACCTGTTGCCCAGTCAATAGGGTTTTTGTTCGGTTCGTCCAATAGAATACCTTGCTTGTACTCAATCGTAGTTCCTTTACTTACATTTCCCACAATGCCGTCTAAGATAGATACAGTATTGGACGCTAAACCATAGTAGTTTCCTAAAAGGACTTCAGTAGAACTTGCATTCGGCCCTACAACGTAGAGGTTTCTGATTTCTTTGTTCAGTGGTAAAACATTATTCTTATTTTTCAATAAAACTAATGATTTAACTGCCGTGTTGTACGACAACTGTTGGTGTGCTTCACTTTCAATCACTGACTCGTCTACAGCATTGAAAGGATTCATATTTACCGGATCAAAGAAACCTAATTTGAAGCGTGTCATCATTAACTCCTTCAAGCGTTGATCTACCATGCTTTCGTCTACCAAACCGTCTTCAATAGCTCCTTTCAAATGTGCTTGATAAACCCAACCGCAGTTGAGGTTCGTACCCATTTTCAAAGCCAAAGCAGCCGCTTCTTTTGGTCCTTTTGAGGTTTTGTGATATTTGAAGAAATCTTCAATGGCACCACAGTCTGACACCACGTGCCCGTCAAATCCCCAATCCTTTCGAAGAATCTCATTGAGTAATAAGTCACTTCCACAAGCAGGATCTCCGTACACTCTGTTGTAGGCACCCATTACAGATTCAACGTCAGCTTCTGTTACCAATGCTTTAAAAGCCGGAAGATACGTTTCATAAAGATCTTGCTTAGAGACAGAGACATCAAACTCATGTCTGAGTGCTTCAGGACCTGAGTGTACTGCATAGTGTTTGGCGCATGCAGAAGCTTGTAGGTACTTTGGATCATTACCCTGTAAACCTTTTACAAATTGAATACCGATTTGAGAAGTCAAATAAGGATCTTCACCATACGTTTCCTGTCCACGTCCCCATCTTGGGTCTCTGAAGATATTGACATTTGGTGTCCAAAATGTAAGTCCAGAGTACATGGTACGGTTACCGATCGCCTGAGAGATTTGATACTTTGCTCTAGCTTCTTTACCAATAGCAGAAGCTACTTCGTGAATTAAATCTTTGTCGAAAGTAGCGGCCATACCAATTGCTTGAGGGAAGATTGTTGCTCTTCCATTTCTTGCAACTCCATGTAATGCTTCATTCCACCAATTGTATTCCGGAAGGCCAAGTCTCTCAATGGCCGGAGCAGCATTGCCGAGCTGTCCAATTTTTTCCTCCAATGTCATTGCTTGTACCAACAAGTCGACTCTTTCCTCCATAGGAAGGGAAGTGTTAGACCATGGTTGTTGAGCAAATGTTAGTGAAGTTACGGTAAATACATTTAAAATTAAGATAATAAAAAATTGTCTGTTCATGTTCATTCATTCATTCAGGGTTGTAGTTAATTGTCCTCATCAATTTCGCAGACACATATCTATCTTTCAAAATTCTGGGTTACTTTTCTTACTGTTATTAACATGAAACCGTTTGCAAAAAGGAGTTTTGAATAAAAAAACACCTTAATTAGAATTAAGATGTTTTAAATATTGAAGTCCTATCAAAGCATTTTGATTAGAAATTGATGAGTTGTAAAACCCATATTTCGGTGATATCTTCTTCGGAAATCTGAGTGATTCCATCGCCTTTGTAGTAAGTCGCCTGTCTGTTTTCACTATAAGTGATAACATATATTTTCTCTCCTTTGGCATTATAAATAGATTCTTGTTTTTTAAAACCGATAATGCCATCGTATCGAGCATCAATTTTGCTATTACCTACTAACGTAAGATTAAAATTATTATTAGTGAAGTATTGCACCTCATCTACTCTTAAAGGAGAACTCATTAAACTTTTGACCGCAAAGTCATTGAAATAGATGATAGAATATGTCAGGTTGGCAATATTACCTTCAAATACTTGATCTCTTCTGATGTACGTCATCCCATTCGATTCTGGAGGATAAACCTTAATTGTAAGTTGATTACTTTGGTATTCATATTCCTCCAGGGTTTCAGTATCTAACCCACCAAAACTTTCTATGATTCGTCCTTGACCATCATACTTGTATTCCATCTTAAATCCTTTATTGGATTCTTCTTTGATCAAGTTTCCTTGTACATCGTAACTATAAGTATATGTTGTGGGGTTGGCGCCAAGATCTTCTTCAGAAAGGCTAATAATTCTACCTTCTGAATTATAGGTGAAAGTATAGCTTATATCATTAGTGATATTTTGTTTTTTGATGAGTTGATCTTTTTCATTGTACTCAAAAGAATAACGGTTTACAGTAAAACCTAGAGAACTTTCTATCATTTCACTGATCAGGCCTTGCTCATCATATTCATACTCAAATGTAAATGGAATACCATCCATATCAATCGTTGAACTGATGATTACATCATTGGTATCTCTTGAATGCTGCATGATCATCACTTTTTCACCGAACGATTCAATAAATGAGAAATTCCAATACGATTCATGAAGTATATTTTCTTCATCAAAAGAGTGTGTCATATACATTCTTTTTCTTTCTACCGGGTCAAAGATGATTTGCTCTATAGAAGTTTTAAAGTATTTCAAATTAAAGACTTTTCCCTCTTCAATCTCGACATCATTGTCGAGTTCTTCGTCAGAAGGTTGTTCAATAGCGTCTTGGTCATTTGAAGGATCAGCTTCTTTATTATTACAGCTGAAAATAAAGAGTACGAAAGAGAAAATTAGTAAATAATTCATCCATTTTTTGTTTGTAAATTGCATGATGTTAAGAATTAAAGTTTGCACTAAATTTAAAGTATGCTTCATTTATGAGTTTGCTAAGCGTTTGCTAATGAAGCATGTGAGAGTGTTTGAAAATAAGTTTACGTATATAAGTTTTTGTCAAAAAAGTATGTAATACTTAATTGTGTGCATTCAATTTGGTGGACTTACTTTTATCGAAGAAGTTTTAGGTATTATTTCTTTTGATTGTTAACATGAAACCGTTTGCAAAAAGAATTTTAAAATAAAAAAACACCTTAATTTGAGTATTAAGGTGTTTCAAAAGCATCACTATAGAAGTGATTGAAATATTCTAAATCTGAGGAGTATTAAATAAGTTTGTGTATCCACTCTTCTGTGATATCTTTCGATGATATCTCAGTAACTCCATCGGCTTTGTAATAAGTGGTTTCTCTGTCAAATCGATCAGCATCTGAATGCTTCAAAACATATAATTTAGTCCCATCAGCTTTGTAAAAAGATTCTTGCTTTTTACGTCCACGTCCACTTTCATAGCGAACATCAATTATATTTTTTCCTTCTAATGTTAAATTATAATTGTTATTTAGGAAGTATTCTTTAGTGACAACTTTATGTGTTTCACTATCAAAAGTACCTTTTATGGCATATTCATCCCAGTAGCTTAGCCAATATTGCTGATTTGTGATTTTATTTATAAATAACTTTTCTTGACTTAGTGAAAGTTCTCCATTTTCTTCACGATATGATTTCAACAATAGCTGATCACCATTATAAATATATTCATCACGAGAGCCTGAATCGTATATAGTTTCAATAACTCTATTTTGATTGTCATACGTGTAGGTTACCCCATTACCACCTTCTTCTCTTATAGGCATACCATTTTCATTATAATAGTATTTTGTCAGATAAGAACTACTACTACTTTCGTAGTGTTCTTCCAAAGTTTGTACCCTATTTTCTGAATCATAAGTAAAAGTATAATATCGATATCGGTCAACGGGTACTCTTTTAATTAACTGATTTAATTCATTATACTCGAAAGTATCAACATTAACAGTACCATCATTATAAGTGACTGTCATTTGGTTGATAAGCCCTTTTTCGTTGTATTCGTATTCATAATACGCTTTAGTTCCACTTGCTTCAGCTGTAGAACTATAAATTACTCCGTTTTCTTCAATTTTGTGCTTACTAGTTATTATATTTTCACCAAATGTACCAATGTTAATCTGATGCCAATAAGATTCAGTTACTTGACCATTTTGATTAATATTATGTGTCATCTTCGTAGTAGACCTATGGAAATGCTCAAAAGTGACCTGCTCAATAGAAATCATAAAGTATTTCATATTAAATACTTTTCCATCTCCAAGGCTGATTTCCTTATCAACAACTTCATTAGAAGGAGTGACTTCTTCGGTAGTACAACTGTAAACTAAGAATGATAAAGAGGATATTAATAGATATATGATCCATTGTTTGTTTTTGAATAGCATGATGCTAGAGGTTTAAGTTTAAGAAAAGAGTGCTTCAGTAAAAAGTAATTGAAAAGGTATTCACGAAACACATGTATATAAATAAATTGTTTGCCTTTATTCGATAAAAAGTAGAGTAATCTTTATTGAGCCTCAAAATTAGGATTTTATTGTCAATTAACCATGAAATGAAATGTGTATTATTCTTTTAAAATGAATTGTGCACCAAAGTTTGAACTAAGGTGCACAATTCTGTTTTAACAGTGTTGCTTAAATTCACTAGGACTCTCCCCAAACTGTTTTTTAAATACTGTAGAGAAATATTTTGGATCAGAATAACCACTTTCATAAGCAATTGTACTGATACTTTCATCTGATTCCATCAACATCTTCTTGGCATGATTGAGACGTTTTGTCTGAATATACTCTTTTGGAGAGAGGTCGGTAAGTGCCTTTATTTTTCGATATAAAACGGGTCTACTCATCCCAATGTCTTTACAAATTTCAGAGACATTGTAGTTAGAGTCTGTTAAGTTGGTTTCAATTAACTGTTTGAATTCAGTGAGGAATTTACTGTCAATTGTTTCTTCTACCACCGGCTGTACTTTGGTCGGTTCATCTTCATGAATTTGCTTTCTGTACAACTGACTTAGGGCCTTTCTATTTTCAATCAAACTGATGATTCTATATTTCAGCATTCTGATGTCAAAAGGCTTGATTACATAGTGGTCTGCTCCGTGCATATAGCCTTCCGCTTTGTACATAGAGGCGTTGAGTGCTGTCAGCATAATGATCGGAAGGTGGGAAGTGGCCACATTACTTTTGATTTGATTACAAAGCTCATAACCATTCATGACAGGCATCATGACATCAGAGAGTACAAGGTGGAAATCCTTCTCCAATAAAGCATCAAAACATTCTTTGCCATTTTCAAAAACTTCGACTTCGAAACTGTCAGAAAGGGAGGTTTTAATAAATGCTCTCAACTCTTCATTATCTTCCGCCACCGCAATTCGATAATCGTACTTTTCCTTATCTTTCTCCACAAACTCATCACCATAATGTGATATTTCTTGAGGAACGGCATCATTTCTAATACCTTTTACTTTCAGTGGAAGCTCTAAGAAGAAAGTGGTTTGTTTGTTTTCTTCGCTTTCAAAAAAGAGTTTACCGTTCATCATGGAAGTGTACTTATAAGAAAGGACCAAACCGATTCCGCTCCCAATTTTCTTATTCTTAATGACGTTTTCAGCTCTGTAGAAACGCTTGAAAATGTGTTTTTGATTCCCTTTCGGAATTCCTAAACCATGATCAGTAATGGTGAACTTGATTTGATCCTCCACTTTTTTAATATCAATAAAGATTTTGTCATTCTCTTTAGAGTATTTGATAGCATTGGAAACCAGGTTATAGATGATTTTTTCAATCTTATCAAAATCTAATTCCACCATGATTTGTTCTTTGGAGGAATCGATCTGTACTTCAATATTTTTCTTCTGTAATAGTGGATCAAAATCACGGATCAGCACTTTGATGAGGTGTACAAAATCAAACTCTTTGACCACCAATTCTTCATTGACTTGATTGATACGTTCATAATCCAATAACTGCGTGATACGTTTATTCAGTCTTGTCAAATTGCTTCGGATCATACCGATTAATCTTGTTGCTGAGGCGTCCAAATCGGTATCTTCTTCTAGTTTTTGAAGTGGACCTTGTATCAATGTGAGTGGCGTTCTTAGCTCATGAGCTATCTCTGCAAAAACAGTATTTCGCGCCTGCAAGTGCTTTTGTTGAATATAATCGGCATAAGATTTATAAATCAACCAAAGTAAAATCAGAGCACCAATAGTATACAAAACCTTCGCCCAAACGGTAGCCCAGATTGGGGGAGCAACGGAAATTTTTAAACTTCTTTCCACTTCTTCTCTTGTATTTCTACCAGAATACATTTTGATTTTTAGTACATAACTACCATAAGGGAGGTTTTGGTAATTGATGTCTTGTAGTGTACTTTTCTTACTAAAGTTGTTTTCATACCCTTCTAGTTTCCAACTAAAAAAGTTGGGGTCACCTCTGTATTCAGGGGAGATGACATTCAAAGAAAAACCACGGTCTGGGTGGTCAAGAATAACTTCTTTTACTAGGTTGATGTCTTTGTCCAGTATTTTAGAATTGAGTGCTGTAATCTTCTTTCCATCTACTGTAAAATGGTTGAAAGTGATTTTTGGAGCAGTGGTAATGTTGTCCTCAAAATGAAGAGGGAATTGATAAAAACCATCGTATGATCCTAGAATGATATGATTGTTATTTAGAATAGAGGCTCCTTGATGGGATTCAAATTTCTGAAGCGGTTCGTGGATATCTGCAATTTTCCCTTTGTTGTAGTGGAAAGTAAACAACCCATTGTCACCAATAATCACATATTTATTCAGATCTGTTTTTAAGATCTGTTTGATGCGTCTAGGTAATAAATTCTTTTGATTGTCTTGGATTGGAGAAATGCTTTTTTTGATTACATCAAAAATCAGTACTCCTTTAGATTCTGTCCCCAACATAAAATTTTTCTCGTCAATCGGCATAATCGCACTGACAGACAGATCTGAGGATTTTATAATCAGTTTTGGTTGCTCTTGATCTATTTCATGAATGCCATCATGGTTAGCAGCATACATTTTCCCTTGCTGAGGACTGTAATAAATATAGGAGGTACTGCTTAGTGGATATTTACTAAACAATTGATCATTGATATTCATCTCAAAAACAGTCCCTTTTACCAATCTAAACCACAATTTATCTCCGTAAAGCTCTAGTTGAAGAATAAATTTGCAATTGTAGTATTGATCTTTCACTTGGAAATTTTTGATCGATTTCAACACTTTAAAGTTTTTACCATCCAAGTAAAATAAACCAAAACCATAGCTTGAAACCCAGAAATTGTGATGCCTGTCTTCTACAATATTATTGATAACAAAACTCTCATTGCGATCAAATTTTTGAATAAAATGATTGGGTCTTAAATATCTTTTTTTGCCGTTTTTATCTTTGATAACCATCCCTTTGTTCGTTCCCAACAAGATTCTTTTCTTAGAATCTTTAAAAGAACTGTAGCCATGATCGGCAATCATATTGGGATCAGGATCGGTATTGATTTTTCTTAAATAAGGTTTGTGAGGGTTGTGCAAGAAAAGCCCTTTTCCGTAAGTAGCAATCCATAGCCGTTGGTGCTGATCAACTGTCAAGCTGTTAATTGGTAAGCCATTAATGCCTTTTAAATTATTACCGCTGACTTCATGGCCGTCATGATCAAAAACCATAATACCATGCCCATCTGTCCCTGCAATAATTTTATTTTTGTAAGTACTGAATTTACTGATTTTATAATCTACATTTTGCTTGATATGCTGAATTTTATTGTCTTTGATCAAGTAAATTCCTCTATTGTAAGTACCTACCCATACCGCATTGTCAGAACTTTTATAAAGACATGTAATACCTGCACCTTTTAAGTTGATACCATAAAGCTGAAACTCTTTGACTTCTCCTTTTTTGATAATTTGAAGACCATTAGGGCTGGCGATCAAAAGTCCTTGTGCACCGTAAGGAGTGGTGGCTGTAATTCTTTTTTTGATAAATATCTTCTTGAAGGCATCTTTTTTAGGATCCCATCGAACGAGCATTTTCCAAGAAAGAAAATAATAAAACCCGTTGTGTTCAGTGATGGATGTAAAAGCTCTTTTGTTATTGATGCCTTGAATTTCAAAAGGTTCAAAAGCGTCAACTGTAGGGTTGTAGGTGTAGAGTCCAAATTGACAATAGACCCATAATTTTTTGAGTTGATCGATGTAAAGCCCTGAGTTGTTTTTGTAGAAAATAATATCTTCTCCTGCAGGGTTTTTTATTGTATAATTTTTAAAGTTTTTCCCATCAAAACGTTGAATACCATTGGGTGATATGACCCATGTAAAGTCATCTTCATCATTGGCAATATCATAGACAATATGACTACTTAATCCATCTTGAACATTATAGTTGTCAAAAAGTAAGTTTTCATCCCATTGTGCCAATGCAATAAAAGAATTGATAAAAAGGATAAAAGAAATAAGTAATGTTCTCTTCAAATTCATACTCGAAATGATGTAAAAATTAATGGAGTAAGTGACCAACAAGTATTTAATCTAGGTTAGTAAAGTTAGTATTTAAGTAAAAGGAATCAACGAATCGGTTGATTTAATTGCAACTAACACCATTTTCTATAGTGTTAAGCGATAGTGATACTTTATTTCGAAATCAGGAGACTAAGTACATTGTAAACTAAATTATCATCAACCTTTCTGCAAGCATTTATAGGATCTACTTTCAAGCTTCCTTCTTCTTCATTTTTCCATTGATGAAAAACGAAGCAAAAAATCTAGGCTTAGAAGTCAAAAGCTAAATTTCATTCCTCTCGCCTAAATGATTTTAAACTCGCTGCGCTCAGACAACAAAATCATTTTTAACGGCTCAATTCATGAAATTCTTCACGCTTTTCCCTTCAAGGCCGAGGGAAGTACTACCTAACGAATTGTGTAGAAAGACCACTGGCGCGAATGTTAAGCGATAGTGTCATTCGTGTCCTTCAGATCATTAGAAATCTCCTGATTTCTAAACAATACAAATAACGTAAACTAAGTTTTCGTTAACTTTTAATCAAGTTTTCTACAAACATTTATAAGCTCTACTTTCAAGCTTCTTTCTTCTTCATTTTTCCATTGATGAAAAACGAAGCAAAAAATCTAGGCTTAGAAGTCAAAAGCTAAATTTCATTCCTCTCGCCTAAATGATTTTAAACTCGCTGCGCTCAGACAACAAAATCATTTTTAACGGCTCAATTCATGAAATTCTTCACGCTTTTCCCTTCAAGGCCGAGGGAAGTACTACCTAACGAATTGTGTAGAAAGACCACTGGCGCGAATGTTAAGCGATAGTGTCATTCGTGTCCTTCAGATCATTAGAAATCTCCTGATTTCTAAACAATACAAATAACGTAAACTAAGTTTTCGTTAACTTTTAATCAAGTTTTCTACAAACATTTATAAGCTCTACTTTCAAGCTTCTTTCTTCTTCATTTTTCCATTGATGAAAAACGAAGCAAAAAATCTAGGCTTAGAAGTCAAAAGCTAAATTTCATTCCTCTCGCCTAAATGATTTTAAACTCGCTTTGCTCAAACCAAAAAATCATTTTTAACGGCTCAATTCATGAAATTCTTCACGCTTTTCCCTTCAAGGCCGAAGGAGGTACTACCTAACGAATGGAGTAGAAAGACCACTGGCGCGAATGTTAAGCGATAGCGTCATTCGTGTCCTTCAGGTCATCAGAAATCTCCTGATTTCTAAATGGTACAAATAACGTAAACTAAGTTTTCGTTAACTTTTAATCAATTATTCCGCAGGCTTTTATGTCCTACTTTCAAACTTCCTTCTTCTTCATTTTTCCATTGATGAAAAACGAAGCAAAAAATCTAGGCTTAGAAGTCAAAAGCTAAATTTCATTCCTCTCGCCTAAATGATTTTAAACTCGCTTTGCTCAAACCAAAAAATCATTTTTAACGGCTCACTTCATGAAATTTTTAATGCTTTTCCCTTCAGGCCGAAGGAAGTACTACCTAACGAATGGAGTAGAAAGACCACTGGCGCGAATGTTAAGCGATAGCGTCATTCGTGTCCTTCAGATCATCAGAAATCTTCTGATTTCTAAATGCCATAAATATTCGAAAACTTAGTTTATTAAGTACTAGAAAAAGATAAGGGAAGAAGGAAGATGTAAGGTGGTCCAATCGGCATAAAAACCATACTGTGGACCACAACCCGAACTATTTTTCTTCCTTCTTCCTTCTTAACTCTTAACTCTTCATTCTACCACTGCATCATACTTTGTATAAGCCGTAACAACAATATTGTTGAAACCGAAAGTATGACCTGTTTTGAAGCTGTCAGGGATTTCAGTCATGTCTTTGTGTGCCAACCAAGCAATATTTACTCTGTTATTCACAAGATATTTTGTATCAATCTCCAAGACACCCGATGACACATACGGCCCATTATCAATGTCAGTACCTACTCTTGAGATGTTGGCATTCGTGTCTTTTTCCCATACAAAATCATGAATAGCATCACTACCATCATAATCTGCATTATAATTGACCGTGAAATAGTCTTCAGTATATTCATCTGTATCTTTTAAGTCTTTGTTGACACCGTTATCAAAAGAAACAGTGGCTCTACGGATATTGTCTACAGCATAACTTACAGCGATATAAGACCACCTTGTATAGTCACCTGACCAAATATTGGCTTGTGCTCTACAATACGATCTTGAAGCTGTAGTGTTCCAGCTAGCACCGCTTCTCTCATTATCATTGAGGACTACTTGCTGACGGATATAATCTATTCTCAATGCATCACTTGTCATATCATCTTCCAAAAGAATTTGTGCTTTTGTTTCGATAACAATCTGTGTGAGTGCAGTTAGAGGAGTGTCTCCATGACTTGGTGTGTTGACATTGATATCAATACTGTAAGTTGCATCCGTAAAGTTTTGCTCTTCCGCAATTGTAATAGAACCTGTTTCAGGATCGAAAGTCATGCCTTCAGGTAATGCCGTTGTAAGTGTAACGACTGCATTTCTTGGAAGTGAATATAATTCAGGAGTGAAGGTGTAGCCAGTCCAAGGTGAAAGTGTTACTTTATTTTCAGCATAAGAGATTTCAGGGCTAATTTGTGCCACAATCTCAATAGTAACCGCTTCCTCGAAAGTGAAAGTCTGACCGTCTAACGTAGCGATGACATCAACTTTATAGACTCCCACTGTATTATTGTGATTTTCTGGTAAAGTAATGACAGCATTTTCATCAATTGCGAGGTTACTTAGTGTAAGATTATCTTGTACTTGCACTTCATAAGTAGCACCGTCTAAGAATTCTCTTACTGTTGGTATAGCTTGAATGCTGTAATCACCTTGAATCTTAAAGAAGTTAGGTTGATATACTAATTCAGGCGCACCGTAGATTTTTACTTTAGCAACTTCACTCAACGTAGTTTCACCACCTTCTGTCAAAACTTTTACAGCAATATCATATTCACCAGCTTCCATAAAGTCCACTTTAGAGATATGTCCAGTGGCTTCATCAATTGATAGGCCTTTGGAAGCATTGACTAACTCATAAGAGATCGCAGTATTTCCTTCCCCAAAGAAAGCACTGTCTAAATGAAGTACTTCACCTTCAAAATATCTTTCATAAGAAGGTGTAGGTGACGAATAAAACACTTCGCCCGTCACTGGAGTGATACCCATTGACCAAGCTTTTTCGTGAACTGTTTTTCCACTTACCGTAAAAGTGGCAATGTTGGCGTGGTATATTGCTTCTTGATCTAAAAGTGAAGCATCTCTTACACTGATTACTCCTGTTTTTTTGTCAATAAATACATTACTGATTTGTGAGCTATCACCTTTGTCATTAAAAAACTCTTCAATGGCAAAAGAAACGCCATACTTGTTTTCAAAAATAGGCTCTGGAGAAATCATGTCTTCTAAGGGATAGAAAACACTGGCATCATAGTGAACAGAATCTAGGTATTCGGTTTCAATGGTTCTAAGAGGATCTTGTTTTTCACAACCTATGATTACGAAAAACAGACTTATGAATGTAAAATATAGAAGTTGTTTCATTTCAATAATATTTTAAAAGCTGTTGCACATTTTAAATCAGTAAAACAGCTTAGTTCGTGAGATCAGTGAGCTTTACTTTGATATCGTTTTGGCTTTCTTCCGCTTGGAATAAGTTAGAGTAGGTTTTACCATTTTGAGTGATCGTCACCCTGTAAGTTCCTTTAAAACCCCTGAAAGCTACTTTTCCTTTTTTGTCGGCTTTTGCTTCTAAAGAAGTTGACCATTCTTCAAGTTTTTTTGCCCATACTTTAGCTTCTATTCTTGGGTTGGCATCAAGGTCAAAAAATGCTTTTCGGTTTTCACCAAAAGGGGTCCAAACATAAAAACCTTCCACTTGAGGATGAGAGAAGTATACCGTCATTGCTTCATCAGTAATTTGTGCTCTATCAGCCTCCGTAAATTTCTGATAAGGAGAATCCACAATTTCAAACTCAGTTCCCAACATTGGCAACCCAAAAGAAGCGAACTTTTCTAGTCTAGCATATAAATCTTCTGGTTTGATGTGTTGCTTCATTCTCGATTGAAAACCCAAAGCTTCTAAAGGAGCGTTGGCAGCGAGTATATCTTCAATCACTTTGTAATGGAATTGAATGTTTTTATCCGCTACTTTATAAGGAGCAGAGATGACTTTATTTTCATTCAAATAGAATTTTACCTGCTTATTTTTTCTTACTTTATCAGCATATTCAAACCAGTACGCCCATGAGTTTTGCTTTGTCAAATCTTGTACGACATGACATTCTCTTGGTTCATTCAAAACATCCCATTCCACTACATCGTACTCTGATAAACCATATTTCACATAGTTTTCTAATTGATGAATTAATTCTGCAGTATCCGTTGCATTGACGTATTGCTGAATGTCTTTCGGCATGTTTTTCGTTTTTTCCCACACCAATGCATGACCTCTCAGCGGAATATTATTTTCTTTTAAGAAAGGCGTGATTTGTTGATGACGCTTATCGTAAAGTCTTTTATGCTTGATTTTGAAAGCATTTTCATACCCAGCATTTTCAAACAAAGTAAGGAAGGTTTTTTGGTATATTTCTTTTTTCTCTGAAGTGAATAAATTCGTATTGATCACACCCCCAAAGCGGAATTGATGCCTTACTTGTTCAATCTTCACTTTCCCATTAAAAGGTTTTCCTTTTTTATCTAAAACGGTCAGTTTCACATCTCCTTTTCGGTGCTTTTCAATTCTTGCTTCCGCAGCAGTTTTCCAATCAGTCTTAGTACCATTTATAGCACCAAAACTATGTGATTGGTAGGTTCTGTCATTTCTGAAAAACTCCATGAACAACGCTCTCATTTCATTGAGTTGCTTTTGATACGCTTTGTCTTTTGCAAGGTTTCTCGTCTCTAAAGGGTCCGCTTTGTAATCGTACAATTCCTCTGCTTTTAGCGTACATCCTTCTAGTGTTTTCTTTAATCTTGGAGTACCATCATACCAAGCCGTATATCTGATATTTCCTGATTTTAAAGAGTAGCCGTTGATTTTTCCTCTTGCAATTTGAGTCATCGCATATTTTTTGATCGTCTTCTCACTTCCGTTTAGAAGAGGTCTCAAACTTTTACCAGACAATCCTTCAGTTGGAACAGGAAGTCCAGCCATATCCGCCAAAGTAGGGTAGATGTCTACAAACTCAGTGACACTACTTACTCGCTTCACTGTTTTTTGAGAAGGGTCTACAATAATCATCGGCGATCGAGTCGCTTGCTCAAAGTTAGAGTGCTTGTTCCATAATAAGTGATCTCCCAAGTGCCAACCGTGATCACCCCAAAGAATAATGATGGTGTTTTGATCCAGTTTATTCTCTTCCAATTGAGTAATTAATCGACCTACCAAAGCATCTACATAAGAGGTAGCCGCATAGTAACCGTGAATCAATTGACGCTGCCCTTTTTCTGAAATTTTGACTACCCCATCTGCTTCACTGATGTCTAAACCTTCCGTTTTATACCCTTGCAATTCGCTTGAATTATGATACGCTTTCTCATAACCACCTTCCACTTTTTGTTGGAATTTGGCTAAAGGAACCTCATTTTCATTATACAAATCCCAGTATTTTGTAGGAGCTGCAAAAGGTAAGTGAGGGCGTTTGTATCCTACTGCTAAAAAGAAAGGTTGATCTTGCTTGGCCAATGCTTTGATGTACGCTTCCCCTTGTTTTGTGATGGCTCCATCGATATAAGCATCATCAGAAACATCTGCTTTTTCGAAAGCAGGTTTGAAACGCTGTTGTACCCACTTATTGATTTTTTTCTTTTCAATACCTTTTGCCTCCGCTTCTTTTCTTAGTGCTCTTACCTTTTTTACATTTTCAGGATTTTGATAATAAGAAAGGGCAGGGGCTTGCTTTCCTTCAGGGTATCTTAATTGATTTGGAAGCGTGTATTCTGTCCATGATTGTTGATCTTGTTGCTTATCTACACTTCTTGGATCATAGATTTTACCCACGCCATAGGTCAAATAACCGTTGTTTTTGAAGTATTGCGGTAATGTCACCACATCGGGACGTTGCTTTCTAATTTTTGTTTTCAGGTCCCAAACCTTTACGATATCTGGTCTTAAACCGGTCAATAAACTGGCTCTTGAAGGACCACAAACGGCTTGCTGACAGTGGTTGTTTAAAAATACCGTTCCTTTATCCGCCAATCGATCCATATTGGGTGTTTTGGCATAGTCATCTCCAAAGGCACCGATAGTGGGTTTCAAATCATCGATAGCGATAAAAAGAACATTTTTTTTGTCCTGACTGTACCCCGTGGAGAGTACAGTCAGAAGAAGTATGTTTAAAAGAATCTTTTTCATGTTAATTGTGGCTTAATAGCCAGGGTTTTGGTCGTCAGCATTAATTTTTAAGTTGGTGTTGATTTCAGCCATTGGAATCGGAAGCAACATCGCCTTTTCAGGGTTTTCATACAGAAGGTCAAATTCTTGAAAGCCGTCTTCTGCAATTCTGTTGTTGTGTACATCAATCACCTCAGTTTTGAAGTAGTCCAAACCTCTTCGTCTGTTTCTATACCAAGCACCACCTTCACCTAATAGTTCATATTGATACTCTCTCATGATTCTGCTTCTAAATTCATCTTGTGATAATCCGCTCCAATTTTCAGGAGCAACGCCATCACCGCCCGCAGAGTTTCTTGCTCTTGAAATTACCTCATTGACATAAACTTCAGCAGCGGCAGGGCCATCTACTTCATTCGTGATTTCAGCCAGCATCAATAACAATTCAGCATAACGCATCACCACAAAGTTGGCATCTGAATAAGGTGTTGGTGTTTGAGGGTCTGTAATCCAATGTTTGGCTACAAACGGGAATGCTTTACTTTTAGAAGTACGGTCTACCATAGGGTAAATTTTCTGTTCACCTGCTTCGCTGCCATCTGCATTGTATTTGGTGTAATTGTACATGATAGTGGCTTCAAAACGAGGGTCATTCGGGTATTGGTTTTGATGGTAATCAATCAATTCTGGATTTAACAGAATTCTACCCCACGATTGCCCAATGAATGCATTACTCGGCGTATGTAAACGGATGACATTTCCGCTATTGGCTTGATTGTATTGAATCTCAAAAATAGCCTCCGAGTTGTTATTTCTACTGCCAGATTCCCACAAAGAATTAAAATCACTCACCAACGTATATTTTCCATAGACTTTCAATGCTTCATCCTTTGCCATTGCCCAATAGGGTGAACCACTGGTTTCATTACCTGCCAGCGTCATGTACACTTGAGCTAAAAGCATGTTTGCCGCTTCTTTAGCAGGTCTACCGATGGTTTGCACACCGTTTTCATACAGGTGCTCTTCCGCAATTTTCAAGTCTTCAATAATTACATTGTAAATACTGTCAGTTGCCACTCTTGGTGCATGCAATGTCTCACTGTCCACACCTTGAAGTCTCAATGGTACATCACCGTAAAGTCTTACCAAATTGAAATACACTAGTGCTCTTAAAAAGTGGGTTTGCCCTAATTCATTCAATACCGCCTCAGAAGGTTCTGGTTGAAACTCTTTGATGCCTTGAATGGTTGAATTGGCTCTATTGATAGAGGTGTACGAAGCCTTCCAAACGTTTTCTACAAAAGTAAGATTTGGAAGTGGATTGAGTGAAGCAATACCGTTCTGATCTTGATTTCTACTGGACTGAAACATACCGGAGTGGAAGTTGGTCAGTTGTATTAAATCAGAACTGTAATAAGTAAAACCGGCAAGAGAAGAGTAGATACCATTCACTGCTGTTTTTACACCTTCATCTGTGATAAAAAGGTTTTCATCACTCAAAAAAGGAGGGTCTTCTTTATAACAACTTGAGGTTGCAATAAGTAAGGAGGCCAAGAATAGGATTAATCTATTTTTCATAAGAATTGATTTAGAAAGTGACATTAAGACCTAATGAAAATGATCTGGCGTTAGGGAATGAATTCCAGTCAACGCCCATGATGCTTCCATCGCCCATGAATGTTGTCAATTCAGGATCATAACCAGAGTAATTGGTCAGCGTAAATAAGTTTCTTCCCGCAAAGAAGACATTCATACGTTCAATAGTTCCTGAGTTGAGTGGAATATCATACCCAATAGTAAGGTTGGCTAACCTAACGTAGCTTCCGTCTTCCACAATTCGGTCTGTAAATACCGTAGGGTCATTGTGCCCTAGCCTTGGTGAAGTGGCATTGGTGTCGCCAGGTCTCCATGCATTATAAAACGCTTCAGGTCTTACATTTTTGTTGGTTTGATAGGCATCTGTTTCAATCAGAAGGTTACCATTGACAATGTCGTTTCCGTAGGCACCCGTAAACAAGGCACTCACCGTGAGGTTTTTGTAAGTAACTTTTGTATTGAAACCAAAAGTGAAGGTAGGATTAGGATCACCGATAACAGTCATGTCGTTAGTATCAATATTTCCGTCTCCATTTTGATCAACAAAGGCGATATCACCAGCTTCGGGTGTATTACCATTGACGGTAGGTCCATTGGCTGCAGCTTCTTCCGTTTGGTAAATACCATTGGTTTTATAGCCCCAGAATACACCAACCGGTTGTCCTTGCATAAAGATGTTTGCAGGTTGCTTGAAGTAGGTTCCCGATGAAATGTTATTGCCTAAGTAATACGAAGCCATTTGTTCTTGGCCATCGATATAGACAGGTGCTTCAGGGATGCCTAGCTCTAAAACTTTTGTTCTCACGAAGGAAATATTACCACCTACAGTGATTGTCCAGTCTTTCTTGGCATAAGCCACAGTCTCCAACATCAAATCGATCCCTTTATTTTCAATCGAACCTCTGTTGGTCAAATAAGCTGTAAAACCCGTTGAAGGTGGAATTTGCACTTGCTGTAATAAATCATCTGTTGTTTTGTAATACGCATCAATTGATCCATAGATTTTTCCACCTAAGAAACCAAAGTCCAAACCGACGTTGGATTGTTGTGTTGTTTCCCATCTCAGTTCAGGGTTGGCAATGTTGTTCGGTCCGGCACCAATAAGGATATTATTATTGTAATCGGTATAATAAACAATGCCGTAATTGTTGAAAGTTTGATAAGGAGTGATTCCCTGATTACCTGTTAAGCCCCAAGAACCTCTTAATTTAAGATTAGAAACAATGTCACTTGATTTCAAGAAGCTCTCTTCAGAAATATGCCATGCAGCGGCAGCAGAAGGGAAGTAACCAAATTGATTTTTTTCCTTGAATTTTGAAGAACCATCGGCTCTCATCGTAGCAGTCAGCGTATATTTATTATCATACGTATACGTGAATCTTCCCAAACCTGAAAGCAATTGTTCAGTGCTTGTCAACTCAGTATAAGGTCTTACGATGGTCTGTCCCAAATGAGGAGCTCTTGCCTTTAAGGAATGAACAGGGAAATTCTCTGACTCTGAATTACTTTGCGTACTTGATATTCCATCTACAACGAAGCCAATTACGGCATCAATTCTATGTTTCTTATTGAATTTTTTATTGAACATCAATAGATTATCAATAGTATAAGAGTAGCGGTTTAAGCCAGAAATACCTAATGCTCCGTTGGTTTGACTACCTTTCTGCGTATTTTTTCCATACCAGATCGAACGGTCTTTACTTCTAAAATTCGTACCAGCTCTGACTTGGTATTTGAAGTGTTTGCTGAATGAATAGGTAGCGTTTAAAGAAGCAAATAATTTTAATTCATTGGTCAAATCTTCATAGTCTTGAATAAATGAAAGTGGACTTGATAAACCGATGTCTGAGATTGAAGCATCATTTTCATAAATCGGTTGAAAGTTGACGACTGACTTTGAGAAAGAACGGCTACTTCCACCTTTTGAGCCACTTTGAGCAAACTGTCCTTGTGAGTAGAAAGCGGACATTCTAGCATCCACTTTTAATTTATTGGTAAGATTACTCTGAAGGTTCATTCTCAGGTCACCACTTTTCATATTGGAGTTTTCCACAATTCCGTTCAAATCATTAAACCCGCCAGAGATGTAGTATTTCGTTTTGTCAGTACCGCCCGAAGCCGAAATTTGTCCCATTGTACTTACACCAGGCTGATAGATTTCATCTTGCCAATTGACTTGTGTTAGAGGAGTAGGATTTATATTTCCATTTTCGAGAGCATAAATGTTGCCTCCTTCCAAATGATATTTTGGTTGCAGCCCTTTTAGAATCGCAACTTCATTGGTCATTTGTGCATAAGTGGGCGCATCGAGTAATTGAATCTTTTTGGAAATTGTTGAAACTTCAGAACTGACAAATGCGTTGATTTTGGCAGCTCCTTTACTTCCTTTTTTAGTTGTAATTAATACGACGCCGTTAGCACCTCTTGAACCATAAATAGCCGTTGCCGATGCATCTTTCAACACTTCAATCGATTCAATATCTCTAGGGTTGATGCCCGCCAAACCGTTTTGCACGCCTTGATCCTCATTGCCATCCTGGAAAGCATTATTAGTATCTTCACCAGCAGAACTGATCACAATACCATCTACAATGTAAAGCGGTTCGTTGTTACCACGAAGGGAATTCACCCCTCTAATTTTCACACTGATTCCACCTCCTGGTTGACCAATGTTGTTTGTTACCTGCACGCCTGCCATTCTACCTTGAAGCAAACCGTCTACACTTTGATACTGTCTTACCACGTCATCAGATTCCTTCAATTGGGATACAGCACCTGTAAGGTCACTGGCATTTTGACTACCATAACCTACTACCACGATTTCATCGAGTAATTCTAAATCTTCTTTAAGTGTCACATCGAGATTGTGGAGAGAGGTATCAAATGGGTTGACTTCAATTCTTTGCGTTTTCATTCCAATAAACGAGAAAACCAATGTCGTTTCCTTTTCTAATTGGATTTTAAACTTGCCGTTAAAATCAGTTTTTGCTCCTTTTCTTGTTTCTCTATCATATACATTCACTCCGGGTAAAGTAATACCATTTTCATCTTTTACTATACCTTCTACAGTATAGTTTTCTTGATTTTGTGCAAAAGAGAAGTTGATAGTATAAAGAAACAAAATCAGAGTTGAGAGTATAAATTTATACTGCTTCATATTCGTATTTGTTTTACAGTAGACCTTTAAGAAAAGTACTACTGAGAGTATCTTTAGTTATAAAAAAAATAGTTATCAGATCGTGCTGATAAAATGTAGTATAGTATGAGTTTAGCGTTTGAACTCATCCATTATAAGCGATCATTTCATTCCATTTCGTAGTATCTTTTCATTCCAAAATTACTGTTTTTTAATTAAACTTTATTAATCCATTGTGTTAATGTTCTACTGCAATGATATAAAGTGTACTTCAAACGCTAGTATGATGAATAGTTCCCGGAGGTTTGAAAATAGTTCAATGTTAAAAAATCGACTTAAAACCATCTAAATCAGTGTTTATTGTTATTTATGTACATTTCTTAAACCTATCTCATAGAACTCTTTTCAGAGTATTAAGAATTATTTCTGAACCTCCTTATAAAGAATAATCAAGAGCTTTGTGAACATGAATTATTATTTTTTTGGTGAGACTATGAGAAGATTAATGAGTGGTATCATCATTCTAGCAATGGCATATGGCATGATGTCGTGTGAGACAAGAGCTAGTAATGATCAACCGATTTACAAAAACAGTGAAGCAACTGTTGAAGATAGGATAGCAGACTTGATGTCTAAAATGACATTAGAGGAAAAAGTGGCTCAGATGGCACAATATGTTGGTTTAGAACATATGAAAAAGGCAGAGGAAGACCTGTCGCCAGAAGAGTTGCATAATAATGATGCATTAGGTTTTTATCCTGGTTTGCATTCTTCGGATATTGCAAAAATGACCGAAGAAGGTAAAATAGGTTCTTTTTTACATGTAATCTCTGCAAAGGAGGCCAATCACCTTCAAGGTTTAGCAATGAAATCTCGTTTACAGATTCCTTTATTAATAGGTATCGACGCGATTCATGGTAATGGCTTAAATTATGGGGCAACGATCTACCCTACGCCAATTGGTTTGGCCAGTACATTTGATGAGGAATTATCATACAGAGTAGGTAAAGAAACGGCAAAAGAAATGAGAGCAACGGGTTCTCATTGGGCATTTACACCGAATATTGACATTGCAAGAGATGCTCGTTGGGGGCGTGTAGGTGAAACATTTGGCGAAGATCCTTACCTAGTAGGTAATATGGGTGTGGAAATGATCAAAGGTTTCCAGCAAGGTGATTTTACAGGTGATGAAAAAGTAATAGCTTGTGCAAAACATCTTATCGGTGGTGGTGAACCACTGAACGGTACAAATGCTTCTCCATTAGACCTTTCTATGCGATCTATCCGTGAAGTGCATTTACCTCCTTACAGAAGAGCAGTACAAGAAGCGAATGTGTTCTCTATTATGACAGCACATAACGAAGTGAATGGCATTCCTTGTCACTCCAGCAAAGAGTTTATGACAGACATTGTGAGAAAGGAATATGGGTTTGAAGGTTTTTATGTATCAGATTGGATGGACATTGAGCGTATTCATACGTTACATGGTCAAGCAGAGAGTTTAGATGACGCTTTCCGTATGTCAGTGAACAATGGTATGGACATGCACATGCACGGTCCTAAGTTTACGGAATCAATTGTTGAAGCTGTAAAAAAAGGAATTGTACCTGAAGAAAGAGTAAATGATGCTTGTGCAATGATTTTAGAAGTGAAATTCCGTTTAGGGCTTTTTGAAAATCCTTATGTATTAGAAGAGAAGGCAGAAGAGGTAGTTTTCAATCAAGAACACCAAGCAACAGCTTTAGAGATTGCAAGAAAGTCGATTGTATTATTAAAGAACGATGGTATTTTACCTTTACCGAAAAACAAATACAAGAAAGTATTTATTACTGGACCAAATGCTAACAACGAAACAATTTTGGGTGACTGGCACTGGTATCAGCCTGAAGATAGAATCATAACGGTGAAAGAAGGTTTGGAAGCAGTAGCAAAAGACAAAGGTTTTGAGTTGGATTATTATAACAGTGGTGAAATCATTGGTAAGACAACAGACAAAGCCATTTCTACAGCAGCATCAAAAGCTTCTAAGGCAGATATTGCCATTGTAGTAGTAGGTGAGAACTCGTTACGTTATGATTGGAAAAACAAGACGTGTGGAGAAAATACAGATAGAGCGCATATCAATCTTCCAGGTCGTCAGTTAGAATTGATCAAAGCGATCAAGAAAACGGGAACGCCAGTAGTAGCAGTATTAGTAAACGGTAGACCGATTGGTGAAGAGTGGTTAGAAGATAACATGAGTGCAGTTTTAGAGGCATGGGAACCAGGTAGTTTTGGAGGTCAGGCGATTACTGAGATCTTATTTGGTGATGTGAACCCTACAGCAAAATTACCAATCACAGTGCCTCGTACAGTTGGTCAAGTGAAACTATATTATAATCACAAGCCTTCGCATTACTTCCATAAGTATAAGTTTACGAACAAAGATCCATTATATGCGTTCGGTTTTGGTTTGTCTTATACAAAATATGAAATTAGAAATGTAGCTTTAGATAAATCAAAAATCAAAGGTGATGATACATTTACAGTGACTTGTAATGTGAAAAACGTGGGTAAAGAAGACGGTGAAGAAACGGTACAGGTATATATTAGAGATGATTATTCATCAGTTACTCGTCCGGTAAAAGAATTAAAAGCGTATAAAAAAGTAGCTTTAAAAGCAGGGGAATCAAAATCGCTATCGTTTGAATTAACGACACAAGATTTGGCTTTCTTTGATCAAAATATGGAATGGGGTGTAGAAAAAGGAGCGTTCACAATTATGGTAGGTAACTCATCAAGAGATAAAGACCTGAAGAAAGTGAAGCTTGAAGTAAGTGAAACGAAGAAGTTGAACTTAAACGATTACAAACCTAATTATCCATCGTTATAACCGTAGGGGCAGACCTATGTGTCTGCCCACCGTTCGATAATAAAATATTTTTATATACCTATAAATTACGTATTTTTTGGATGTATAAATGTAAACACGGGTAGACACATAGGTCTACCCCTACAAGGTGAATGACAATGAAACGAATATTATTACTACTAATCAGCTTCTTTATTTCTTTTACAATTCAAGCCCAAAATGCAAGTCCTGATGAAAAAGTGACTTATAGAGATTTGGACTCTTTGCAATTGAAACTTCATATTTTTAAACCTAAAAAAATGGCATCATCGAAAGGTGCAGTGGTTTTGATTCACGGCGGAGGTTGGAACAGTGGAAGTCCTTCAGCTTTTTATTCGCAAGCAAGACATTTGGCAGATAGAGGGTTAGTTGTTTTTTGTCCGGAATACAGAGTAAGAAAAAGAAATAACACCACTATTTTTGAAGCCGTAGAAGACGTACAAATTGCAATGCGATATGTGAGAAAACATGCCAAAAAATATGGAGCAAATCCGAACAAAATAGTAGTTGGAGGTGGGTCTGCAGGTGGGCAACTCGCTTTAAGCTTAGCTTTTATTGAACCTTTAACGAATGGAGTCAAAGCAAAAGATTACAAACCTAATTTGTTGATTTTATTTAATCCAGTAATGGGAATGAGTAAAGAAGGATATGCACATCGGTTAGTGGCAAAAGAATTAGAGGAGAAAGGAAGAACTTGGCAGTCGTTTAGCCCTCGTCAGAATATTCATAAAAGTTTCCCAGATATGTTAGTGATGTTGGGAGATAGAGATAAAGTCATTCCATTGCCTTTAGCCAAAGATGTACAATCAAAATGTGAAGCACTCGGCGTAAAATGTGAGATGAAAGTCTATGAAGGTGCTGAACACTCGTTCTTTAATGAAGGCTATTGGAGGAAAAAAGGATATAAAAAGGGTACAATCAATAGATGGTACTATGAAACAATGCAGGAAATGGATGATTTCTTGGTGACTGAAGGTTATTTAGAAGGAAGTTTTGAATTCAACATTCCTGAAAAAGCCATTTATCCGGTACGATTGAAATAGGTTTAGTACAAGTGTTTTGAGCACCATAGTTAAAACTATAGGCAGGTATTAATTTGAAACACGGGTAGACACGTAGGTCTACCCCTACATAAAAACAAACGAAATGAAAAATATATACAACATCATTTTTCTTTTACTGTTCAGTAATGTGCTTTGGGCACAAGAGAAGAAAAATGTTTTGATTTTTTTAGTAGATGATCTGGGGTATTTCGATATTTCGCATCACGATGCAGATTTTTATGAAACACCTAACATTGATCAGTTAGCTCAAGAAGGAGTTGATTTTACCAATGCATACGTGGCTCACCCAAGGTGTTTGCCTTCAAGATATGCTTTGCAAACAGGACGTTATCCAGCAAGAGCGGGCATTCCTGCCAAAAATGAAAATACGATCAAGGGTAAGAAGTTTTATGACAATGAAAAAACAATCGGTCAGGCTTTTAAAGACCAAGGATATCATACGTATTTTGCTGGAAAATGGCATTTGGGTCATGAAGAGGATGAATGGCCTCACAATAAAGGATATGATATTAATGTAGCAGGATGTGCTGCTGGTGCTCCTCAATCGTATTTTTACCCTTATAACGTTCCTAAAAATCCAAAGAAAATTGGTAAAGGGCATGGTAAAATTATTGGATTGGATGAAGGTGAAGAAGGAGAGTATTTAACGGACCGTTTGACGGATGAGACGATTAAATTCTTAGATGCTGATCATAATGGAAAACCTTTCTTTGCAGTATTGAGCCACTATGGGGTACACACTCCTTTCCAGGCAAAAAAGAAAGACATCAAGAAGTACAAAACGAAGTTAGAAGGAATGACCTTTGAAGGGCCTGAATACACCAAGCAGGATGGCATGATGAAAATGCACCAAAACAATCCTGTTTACGGTGCAATGGTGGCTTCAGTAGATGAAAGTTTGGGTAGAATTGTAAAGGCTTTGAAAGAAAAAGGTTTATATAAAAATACAATTATTGTCTTCACTTCAGACCACGGAGGATTGTCCAACAGAGGTTTGAATAGCAACAGAGATTTAGCCACTTCTAACCTTCCATTAAGAGCAGGAAAAGGGCATACTTATGAAGGTGGAACCAAAGTACCGTTGATTTTTGGTGGGGCGAAGATCTCTAAGCATGGTGTTGTCGATCAAGTGACAACGAACACGGATTTATACCCTACATTACTTGATCTTTGTGGGTTAAATCTTTATCCTACAGAGCATTTAGATGGAATTAGCATTAAGGAAAACATCAAAAAAGGTAAGACAAAAGACAGAACAATATTCTGGCATTCGCCGAAGGCAAGACCTAACTCAACCGGAGATATACATGTAACGGTAGCAAGAGATGGCGACTTCAAAATGATGTACTTTTACAAAGAAGAACGCTATGAGTTGTATAACCTGAAGAAGGATCCTTACGAAACCAAAAATATCTACAATGCCAACGATCCAAAGTCAAAACAAATGGCTCAAATGATTACTTCTTGGATTGCAGAAACAAAAGCTTCTATCTAAAATGAAACGAATACTCTTATATATTTTAGTGGGGATGCTTTGTGTCCCTGCTATGACGCTGGCTCAAGATCAACCGAATATTTTATTGATTACAATTGATGATTTAAGACCTGAATTAGGTTGTTATGGAAATGAGGTAATCAAAACGCCCAACATCGATCAGCTCAGTCAGCATTCCACTACGTTTAACAATGCATTTTGTCAAGTTCCCGTTTGTGGAGCCTCAAGAGCTTCTATGCATACTGGCGTGCGTCCCACTTTGAAAAGATTTGTAGATGCGGGAGCAAAAATCGATAAGGAAATGCCTGGAGCAGTGACAATTGGTCAGCATTTCAAAGAAAATGGCTATTATACCTATTCGATTGGGAAAGTAATTCATGGTAAAAAAGATACAGCGGAAAGAACTTGGTCGGAGTTAGTGGTTGCAGAAGATATGTTTGAATACCACGCCGATGAATTGGTGAAGGAAAGTGAAAATCCTATTCCTCCTTACAAACGTCCCCAACCTTATGAAAAAGTGAAAAACAGTAAGGATACAGACTTTTTGGATGGCAGAACGGTCGCAAAAGCAAAAAAGAAGATGAAAGAGTTGAAGCAAAAAGACCAACCGTTCTTTATGGCGGTAGGTTTGGCAAGACCACACCTTCCATTTGTAGCACCGGAGCGTTTTTGGGATTTGTACAATGAAAATGACATTCCTGCACCCGATAATAACTTCCTTCCTGAAGGAATTCCTAATGTAGCAAAGACCTCTTGGGGAGAACTAAGAGCGTATAATGGCGTACCTAAGAAAGGTGATGTGGATGAGCAATTGGCCAAAACGTTGAAACACGGTTATTATGCTTCAGTAAGTTTTGCGGATTACTTGGTAGGTGATTTAATTGATGAATTAAAAGCTCAAAAGCTGTATGATAATACGATTATTGTCATTTGGGGCGATCACGGTTGGCAATTAGGAGAACACACGTTCTGGTGTAAGCATTCTAACTTTGATATCGCTTTGAGAGTTCCTTTGATGATTAAACCACCCAAAGGAAAGAAATTTAAGAAAGGATCTGCGGAAGGTTTTGCTGAAATTGTAGATATTTTCCCTACACTATGTGACCTTTCTGGTTTATCACAACCCGCTCAACTTCAGGGAAATTCGTTAGTTCCAGTACTTCAAGATCATCAAAAAGAGATCAAAGAATATGCACTAAGCCGTTGGAAATTGGGAGATACCATCCGTACCAAAGGTTTTAGGTATACATTATTTAAAAATAAAAAGGGTGTCGTCATTGCTGAAATGATGTATGACCTGACAAAAGATCCTGATGAAAATAAAAACATCGTCAATGATCCGAATTATAAAGAAGAAGTTGAAAAGCATAGAGTATTGCTTGCGAACGCTCTAAAAAAGACGAATATCTAACGTAGGGGTAGACCTATGTGTCTACCCTTCTTTACACGTGCCTATCCTTCTTCATAGGTGTCTACCCTTCTTCTCAAATACCTATCCTCTCATTCATTTGCACATCATTGATTTCACCTGCTACCTCAGAAGAGCCTGCTGATTTCAAGGTTTTAAAAAAACAGTCTTATTTTCCATTGAAAAGAACATTCTATTCCTACAAAAATGACGTTTTGACTACTTAAATAACACAATTAGCGTAGGATAGAAACATTTTTGGAGGTGTAAGAACGGAAAATACCCCTTCAAAAACGCTTCCCCGAACTACTTTTGACTATACCTTTTGGAGATGTAGCAAACACATTCTCCATGTACCGAGTGATAAATCCTCTTTAAGAAATAGGTACGAATTAATAACACAAATATTTAAATGGAATCCTGTTATTCTGTTTATAACAAAGTATGAATTAATATGAAATTAACTTTTACAACTTTAGTTTTGTCGTGGCTACTATGTCTCTCCGCTTTTGCCAATGACAACTTAATCACGAACCCAGGATTTGACGATGAGATCAAATCGAGTGATTGGACCCTTACCATGAAAAATGGTATAACAGATCCTCCTTCTTTTGAGAGAGTAGAAATTGACGGTAATTTTTTCTTGAAAGTTGCTATTCCTTCTACTGAAGAAAATTCGAAATTGAATAGAAGTAATATTCAGGTGAAAACAGGAGGATACACCAACTTCAGTTCTCCTTTAGCACAAGATACAGAATACATCTGTAGAGTGGATGCTTACGGTACTACAGGGCAGAATTTCCGTTTTGCGTTGAACTATAATGGACCGTCTCAAATTACAACGGAGATATTCAACAATACTGAATCAGTTCAGACTTTTGAAACAACCATTACGGTTCCTGCCGGTGCAGAGAAATGGTACCTGTTGATTCAAGTAGGAAAAAACGTTGGCGATTTCTATTTTGATAATGTCTATTTTGCTCCCAAAAATACAAAAACGGATGCAGAATCAGTACAAGAAGCCAAAGATGTTTTAGAATTGACTTTCAATAATTTAGATCCACAAGATGGAAATGGGATCTTATATGATGTGACTTTACCAACTGAAGGTATCAACGGAACTACAGTTGCTTGGACTTCATCTAACGAAAATGTGATCAGTACTACTGGAGAAGTCAAAAGAGCTAATTCTTCTACTCCTGTAACATTGCAAGCAACGATTTCTTTAAATGATGAAACGTTGACAAAAGACTTTACAGTAAATGTATTGCCAATGATGGACGCTCAAGGCAACTTAATTGTGATTAATGCTGATTTCGATTTAGGAGAGAATGCAGGTTGGGAAAGGAACTTCAATGCATCTCAAGGTGTTGACTTCACTTATCTATCTATCACACATAAAGAAAATGGAACGCCAGCTGTCTCTTTTGATATTGTAAGCGGTGGTGTATCTCTTCCTAACTTGGTGTTAAGAACATTCTTGTATCCTTTCAACGATTTCACAACAGAAGAAAAATATTATGAAGTATCTTCCAATATCTATGGAGACGTGGAGAAAGTACGTTACCAATTACAAGGTAAAAATGCTTCTAACAGTTTTGTGAATAAAAACAGTACAGAATTCTTCATCAATGACACTCCTACAGACTATTCAGCCATTTTGAAAATGGATGCAGGTATTGGTTCTTTCCGCTTTTTTGTTCAAGTGGGGAAAAACACTGGTAATGTTGTGGTGGATAACGCCATGGTAAAAGAAATTTCTAAAGAGGAAGCAGAAGCAAAATGGGCCAAAGAGGCACTAGACATTACACTTGCAGAAGGTGACGATGTGAATAATGTAACCACAAACTTTACTTTGCCATTGACTGATGATACGTACGGCACAACAATCTCTTGGGCTTCAAGTAATACCAATGCGATGATCATTAATGAAGCGACTGCTGAAATTCAGGACGTAACAGATGCTGAAGAAGTAACGTTGACGGCTACAATTACACAAGGTGGAGCTTCTGTCACAAAAACATTTAACTTGAGGGTGATACCTTCGTTATCAGATTTAGAAAAAGCGGTAAATGCACTCGAAATTGTTTACACAGATTCGGAGACAGCATCAACCATAAAAAACAACATTGAGCTTCCTGCAACATCATTATTTGAGTCTACGGTTACCTGGGTATCGACCGATGAAACAGTGATTGATACTGAAGGGAACGTGTATAGAAAAGATACCGAGCAAAATATTACATTAACGGCGACTGTTACAATAGATGGAAATGAAACACAAGACAAGACTTTTGAACTTACTGTTTTAGCCATCACTCCAGAAGAGAAAGTGAAAGAAGCAAAATCAGCTTTATTTGTAAAATACTTCTATTTGGACCCATCTGATGGTAACGGAATCATGTTTGATATTGTGGATATGCCAACGGAAGGAAAGCATGGTACAGCAATCTCTTGGGCTTCATCGAATGAAGACGTCATCAGCATTACAGGTGATGTAAAAAGAGGTGCAACGCCACAAGACGTAACATTAACGGCGACGATCACTTCAGGAGATGTTTCAGATACGAAAACATTTGATGTAACGGTTGTACCATTCGCGGATGAAAATGGTAATATCATTTTGGTCAATGCCGATTTTGAAGAGGAAGAATTAAATGGCTGGAATGTAGGTTTATTGGCTTCTTCAGATCCTCCAATTGATTATGAATTAACCAAAGTAACGCACAAGGATAACGGAACAGGCGCTGCACAAATGATGGTCAATTATGGTGGTATCTCTTTCTCTAACCTTGTTTTCAGAAACTCATTCAATTATCCATTCAATGGCCTATCTACTACAAAACGTTATTTTGAAGTAAAAGTATCGGCTTATGCGGAAGCAGAAAAAACAATTCGCTACCAATTGCAAGGCAAAGATGCAGACGACAAAAATGTGAATGTCAACTCGGAAAGCTTTACAATCAATGAGACTACAAATGATTATGTAGCACTGATGGAAATGCCAGCGGGAATCTCTTCTATTCGTTTATTTATTCAGATTGGAGGAAACACTACAGGAACTTTTGTTTTTGATGACGTGGTGGTCAAAGAAATCAATGCAGCTATTGCACAGGTGAAGTTGGCAAAAAAGGATTTAGCGTTGACTTTTGCTGAAGGTGAAGATGCATCAAGTGTCATGAAAGATTTTACACTGCCGATGACAGATCTTCAAGAGTACGGAACAGAGATTTCATGGTCTTCTAATGACGCTACAATTACTATTAATGAGCATACTGCGGTAATAGGAAAAGTGATGGGATCGCAAGAGGTACAGTTAACCGCTACTATTTCTAAAGGAGACTATCAAGAGCAAAAAGTATTTACAGTAACCGTATTAGAAGATACTTCTTTGAAAGAAGCAGTAGAGGCTTTGGAAGTTACTTTTAACTTCTTAGATCCTCAAGATGGAAATGGTATTTTACACCCTGTAGTTTTACCATCGGAAGGTATAAATGGTACTTCGGTGACTTGGGCATCTTCTCACCCAGAAGTGATTTCTACAGAGGGTAAAGTTGTAAGAGGAGCCAATCCTACAGATGTGGTTTTGACAGCTACGGTAACTTTGGGAGAAGAATCAATGGACAAGATTTTTAATGTAAGAGTATTAGAATATACAGATGCGGAAGGGAATTTGATTATTGTAAATTCGGATTTTGAAGCGGAGAGTTTAGTAGGTTGGGAATCGAATTTTAATGCAACCATTGATCCTCCAATTGATTTTGAAGTCGAACAAATTGCACATCAATCCAACGGTACTCAAGCAGTGAAATTAGCCATTGCAAATGGGGGAGTATCATTACCAAACTTGGTATATAGAACGCAAACTTATCCATTGAATGCAATCACGACTGAAGAAAGTCTCGTGGAAGTAAGTACTGAAGCTTATGGTTTTGAAGGCACGAAAATTAGATATCAGTTGCAAGGTCATGATCTTGAAGGAGGGAATGTAACGACCAATGGTGAAACGCTTGAAATTGGAACTGAAAGTAAAAAATACACATCACTATTAGCTATTCCTACAGGTATAAAGTCGTATAGATTATTGCTTCAAGTGGGAGGCAACGTAGGTGAAATCGTTTTTGATAATGTGAGTATGAAAGTCGTAGCAACTGCAAAAGCTCATGTGATGTTAGCTTCACAAAACCTGAGTTTGACTTTTGAAGGTGAAGACACAAAAGAGCAAGTAACCACTAGCTTTTCACTTCCATCTACTGATGCTTTTGGATATGAAACGAATATTGCTTGGACATCTAATCATGAAGCGATTTCAATTGAAGAGGGGCAAGCAGTTGTGACACAACAAATCGCAGATCAAGCCGTGACTTTAACCGCTACGGTTACTAAAGGTGATTATTCTGAAATAGTTGAATTCCCTCTTACGGTTGCATTAAGATCATTCTTGGCAGATGCATTGGAAACAATTGAAGTAACGTATGCTGAAGGTGAAACAAGCAGTGATGTGATCAGTAACATTACTTTACCAACTACAACTGAGTATGGAGGAACAATTACATGGGAATCATCCAATGAAACAGTGATTTCAACTAACGGAGTTGTGGTGAGAGCGAAGGAAAATGAAACAATCACGTTAACTGCAACGCTCGATTTATTGGGTGAAACAGATTCAAAAACATTCGACTTGACTGTAATAGCAGCAGAGAAAACGATCGCTGAATTATTACAGGAAGCCTCAGATGCCTTGATGATCACGTATGTGGCAGGCGATAATGCTGAAAGTGTAACCTCAAACCTTACGTTACCATTGACTTCATCGCATGCTAGTACAGTGGCTTGGAGTTCATCCAATGAAGCAGTGATTTCATCCAATGGTATAGTAACAAGACCATCAGCAACCACTGCATTAACGCTTACAGCGACTTTAAGTTTGGAAGAAGAAACGGCAACCAAAACGTTCGATGTGACTGTAATAGCAGCAGAGAAAACGATCGCTGAATTATTACAGGAAGCCTCAGACGCCTTGATGATCACGTATGCAGAAGGCGACAATGCTGAAAGTGTAACCTCAAACCTAATGTTACCATTGACTTCATCGCATGCTAGTACAGTGGCTTGGAGTTCATCCAATGAAGCAGTGATATCATCAGACGGTACAGTGACAAGACCATCAGCCACAACTGCAGTAACGCTTACAGCGACGTTAAGTTTGGAAGAAGTAACGACGACCAAAACGTTCGATGTGACTGTAATAGCAGCAGAGAAAACGATCGCTGAATTATTACAGGAAGCCTCAGACGCCTTGATGATCACGTATGCAGAAGGCGACAATGCTGAAAGTGTAACCTCAAACCTAATGTTACCATTGACTTCATCGCATGCTAGTACAGTGGCTTGGAGTTCATCCAATGAAGCAGTGATATCATCAGACGGTACAGTGACAAGACCATCAGCCACAACTGCAGTAACGCTTACAGCGACGTTAAGTTTGGAAGAAGTAACGACGACCAAAACGTTCGATGTGACTGTAATAGCAGCAGAGAAAACGATCGCTGAATTATTACAGGAAGCCTCAGACGCCTTAATGATCACGTATGTGGCAGGCGATAATGCTGAAAGTGTAACCTCAAACCTTACGTTACCATTGACTTCATCGCATGCTAGTACAGTGGCTTGGAGTTCATCCAATGAAGCAGTGATTTCATCCAATGGTATAGTAACAAGACCATCAGCAACCACTGTAGTAACGCTTACAGCGACGTTAAGTTTGGAAGAAGAAACGACGACCAAAACGTTCGATGTGACTGTAATAGCAGCAGAGAAAACGATCGCTGAATTATTACAGGAAGCCTCAGACGCCTTAATGATCACGTATGCGGCAGGCGACAATGCTGAAAGTGTAACCTCAAACCTAACGTTGCCATTGACTTCATCACATGCGAGTACAGTGGCTTGGAGTTCATCCAATGAGGCAGTGATTTCAACAGACGGTACAGTGACAAGACCATCAACCACAACTGCAGTAACGCTTACAGCGACTTTAAGTTTGGAAGAAGAAACAACGACCAAAACGTTCGATGTTAATGTAATAGCAGCAGAGAAAACGATCGCTGAATTATTACAGGAAGCCTCAGATGCCTTGATGATCACGTATGAGGCAGGCGACAATGCTGAAAGTGTAACCTCAAACCTAACGTTGCCATTGACTTCATCACATGCGAGTACAGTGGCTTGGAGTTCATCCAATGAAGCAGTGATTTCATCCAATGGTATAGTAACAAGACCATCAGCAACCACTGTAGTAACGCTTACAGCGACGTTAAGTTTGGAAGAAGAAACGACGACCAAAACGTTCGATGTGACTGTAATAGCAGCAGAGAAAACGATCGCTGAATTATTACAGGAAGCCTCAGACGCCTTAATGATCACGTATGCGGCAGGCGACAATGCTGAAAGTGTAACCTCAAACCTAACGTTGCCATTGACTTCATCACATGCGAGTACAGTGGCTTGGAGTTCATCCAATGAAGCAGTGATTTCATCAGACGGTACAGTGACAAGACCATCAGCGACTACAACGGTAACGCTTACAGCGACTTTAAGTTTGGAAGAGGA
>NZ_JTAM01000195.1 GCF_000812565.1 Flammeovirga sp. OC4
TCCAATTCCTTCTCGCCTTTCGACAAGATTTATGAAGCCAAAAGTTGAGATCAGCCACATTCTCAATCGGCAACAGTTTTGGAGGACTTCTACTCATTTTCTCAGCAGACAGAAATTCGATCTGCATGCAATGACAATATGCCGAACGGCTAAACTCGGGAGGCATATCGACTACTGTAAAAAGTGCAATGAAGTGAGAGTTTCATACAACAGTTGCAGAAA
>NZ_JTAM01000196.1 GCF_000812565.1 Flammeovirga sp. OC4
TCGAAATGTCAGGCAACTTATAGAGAAAAATGGATCGCAAAACGGGAGGAGGAAGTACTAGACGTCCCCTATTTTCATACTGTATTTACAGTGCCTCATCAATTAAATGACCTCTTTCTGCATGAGCCTGAATTGATGTATAACCTGCTTTTCAAAACCGTCTGGGAAACAGTCAAAACATTCGGAAGCAAAAGTCTAATGGGGGAAATGGGAATGATAGCAGTACTTCATACTTGGGGACAAAATTTGAGTCTGC
>NZ_JTAM01000197.1 GCF_000812565.1 Flammeovirga sp. OC4
AGTGTAAACACCTGGACTGGTGTTACAATTTCTAACTTCAGAGTAACATCTCTAAAAATTTCAAATAAAAACATAAAGATAGTCCCCGAATCATTTGGTGACCTTGATAAAATAAGAACTCTAGAAATATACAGAAATCCGATACAGTACTTACCTAAATCCATCGGTAATTTAACAGAGCTCAGAACTCTGATTGCTAGTATTATGGACTTAAAGTCGATACCTCAAACATTAAAAAATATTAGTATTGGATCTTATTTCCTACAGGACAACAACTTAGGATACTCGGCTTTTGAGGGTATGATCAGACTACCAGGAAGTTATGGAGCACAAGGCAACATTTCAACTGATACTACTATACTTTATCAGGATAATTACATTTTAACTATCCCTGACTCTGCCACAAATAATGT
>NZ_JTAM01000198.1 GCF_000812565.1 Flammeovirga sp. OC4
AAACAAAATCAAGTTCGCAGTGACGCCTGACGGCTTAACACCACGAACAGAGGAGGGTTAACTTTATCTTTTTAATTTCTTCAAAACAATAAGCAAATATGAAAATATTGAATAAATATTTAGTCACCGTTATTTTTATTATTATTTATGTCGTTTTATATTTTTATTCTATTTCTATCTTAATGAATTATGAAGATCATTTCTCTCAAGGAGAATGGTATTCATTTGACAGTTTTGAATCCCAAGAATTGAAAGCTTTTATTGTTTATAAGTATTTGCTTAATTTTCCTTTATCTGTATTTGTTTGGTTTTCAGAAGAACTATTATTCTTAACAACATTTTTATTTATACCTAACGCAATATGTGTATCTATTTTATTCAATAAGCTAATTTTTAAAAAAAGGTGATTTAGGTTCCCCCACTGTTCTGAGTGATAAGTGCTCAACTGTTCTTAGTGTCAAGCCGTCAGGCGT
>NZ_JTAM01000199.1 GCF_000812565.1 Flammeovirga sp. OC4
CTTCACAGAAAACAGCGGAAGGATGAGGAACAAAAGACAGATCGCCGAAAAGACAGCGATATTTTAAAGCTCCTCAATATGCTTCCTCCATTGTCCAAACGGGACGATGAGATATTTGAAAGTTATGTAATTGAAAAAGAGATACTCGACCGTGAAACCAAACAGGTCACGTACAAGCAGGTTTCTTCTATTGATCAAGATAGAGAACTGGAGTACAGAGCCACTTGCCGATGGTTGCAGTTGCTCCTCAATGATCAGAAGGAAAAACTTCATTTGCACCTTTCGGAAAGCTGTCACAATCCGGAGCATTTTCGTGAAGTAGTATTGGAAGCCTCTGAAAAATGGACGGAGGAAACAGGAATCAAAGTCAACCTCTCTTCCAATCACAATGTGATTCTTCGCAAAGTGAGAGCCTTCAAAAAAGATGGTGCCAAAAGCGTGATCTCAAAGAATTGGGGCAATAA
>NZ_JTAM01000021.1 GCF_000812565.1 Flammeovirga sp. OC4
AAGAAGAAACGACGACCAAAACGTTCGATGTGACTGTAATAGCAGCAGAGAAAACGATCGCTGAATTATTGCAGGAAGCCTCAGACGCCTTGATGATCACATATGCAGAAGGCGACAATGCTGAAAGTGTAACCTCAAGTCTTACGTTACCATTGACTTCATCGCATGCCAGTACAGTGGCTTGGAGTTCATCCAATGAAGCAGTGATATCATCAGACGGTACAGTGACAAGACCATCAGCGACTACAACGGTAACGCTTACAGCGACTTTAAGTTTGGAAGAGGAAACAGTGACTAAACTTTTTGAAGTAGTTGTATTGAAAGAAGAGGTTCCTACTTCAGTAGAAGATGGACTTTTGATCCTGAATATATATCCAAACCCAACAGTGGATCACTTAATGGTGAGCACGCCTCAAATGGATGCAGACATTGCAGTGTTTGACTTATTGGGTAAATCGATTGACAATTTTACAATAGAGAAAACAGCCAACGGATACAAACTGAATGTACAGTCATTACCAAACGGTAAGTATATCCTGAAGGTGAACACTCAGAGTAAATTGTTTATCAAAAAATAATCCATCAATTGGAATAAGTAGACCACACATAGGCTGTTAAGTGAGGGTAAAGTCTACAGGAGTTTCGAATCCGAAAGTTAAAATATGGGTAGGTGATAGCGCAATCTCATCAAGACTGAAACTAAAGAAGGTTAAAACACTCAGTTTTGGTGAAGCAATGATCACTTGCCCATTATTTCAGCGATCATACACGATATTCTCCATGATGCTTTATGCTATTTTACATAATACATTGTAAACTAATTGACTTTTAGAAATCAGGAGATTTCTGCCGATCCTTAGGCCACGAATGACACTAACGCTTAACATTCGCGCCAGTGAGCTTTCTACCATTTTAGTTTGGTAGTATTCCCCCCGGCATTGAAGGGAAAAGCGTTAAGAATTTCATGAATTGAGCCGTTAAAAATGATTTTCTTGTTTGAGCAAAGCGAGTTTAAAATCATTTAGGCGAGAGGAATGAAATTTAGCTTTTGACTTCTAAGCCTAGATTTTTTGCTTCGTTTTTCATCAATGGAAAAATGAAGAAGAAGGAAGCCTGAAAGTAGGCCCTATAAAATCTAGCAGAAATACAGATCGAAATTTTACGATAATTCAGTTTACAGTGCACTTAACAGCCTTTTTTAATATTCGACAAATGAAAAAATTCATACTAATCTATTTTTTACTCTTTTTTTCCTCATTACTTCAAGCACAAACTCCCGCTCATGATATGGCCAAAAAGCTAGGAAATGGCTACAATTTTGGAAATGTGATGAGTGCCAAAAATGAAGGAGACTGGGCTGACCCAATAGAGGAATTTATGATGGATGATGTGGCAGCAGCTGGTTTTGACCATATACGTCTGCCCGTTCGCTGGGGAAGCCATACTACAGAAACTTCACCTTACACGATCGACGAAGCATGGTTGTTACGTGTAGAAGAAGTAGTGGAGTGGGCCACTGAAAGAGGATTGATTGTGGTGTTGAATGCCCATGGTGAACATTGGTTTATAGAAGAAGTGACCAAAGAAGATGAAGTTTATACTGATCCTGCAAAGTGGGAAAGGTTTTTAGCCATTTGGACGCAGATCAGTGCTCATTTCAAAGATAAAAGTAATGATGAATTAGTCTTTGAGTTGATCAATGAACCTTATTTTAACATGAATAAAGGATTAGTAGATCAGCTGAATGTTGAATTAGTAGAGACAGTACGCAAAGACAATCCTGACCGTATTTTGATGGTAGTAGGAGGTGGAGATAATGCCATTTTTGCTCCTCAACAAATGGACCCGGCTCTTTTTGAAAATGAAGATAAACTGATACCATGGTTTCATTATTATTGGCCCAATACATTTACAAAATACCCGGAAACGAATAACAGTATTCCGGATTGGGGAACAGCAGAAGAGTATGCTTCATTGAGAGCTGATTTTGAAAATGTAAAACAGTGGGCAGACAATTTGAATTTGCCTTTATATTTAGGTGAATTTGGATCAAATAACTTATGCTCACCTTTGAGCAGAGCAAAATACCATCAAGCCGTAGCCACCTTGGCAGAAGAGTTAGAGATTCCAAGAGCCATTTGGTGTGCCGGTCCAAAAGCCAACAAAACCGTTTATAATCGTAAAGCAGGCGATTGGGTTGAAGGACAGTTACAGCCCTTATTTCCTAAAACACAAAGGAAAAATATTCTCTTTATCATGGTTGATGATTTGAATACTGACCTGACCGCTTTTGGAAATGAGGAAGTGATTACTCCTACTTTCGATAAGCTATCGCAACAAGGTATTCAGTATGCCAACACCCAATGTTCTTATCCTGTTTGTGGTCCTTCAAGAGCTAGTTTCCTTACCGGAACTTATCCTGAAAGAAATGGTATTACCAACCTTACTTTAAAACTGGAAGAGACCGCTCCAAACCTCACCACCTTACCCCAATATTTGGCATTGAACGGTTATAGAACTGCTGCTGTTGGGAAAGTCTTTGACCCAAGAAATGTGGACAATGGACACAATGCTACTTCATGGACTGACGATTATAAAGATCCAAATCATTACGATTATCCAGAAGAATATGGAGATTTTGTATCGGGCAATAACTACAGAGTAGAGGCAGGGGTGTCTTATGAAAAAGGACCGGAAGGAGTAGGAGATGATGGCTATCAAGATGGGCAATTTACATTAGAGGCGATCAAGATGATGAATAAGTTTTCAGTGACGGAACAACCGTTTTTCTTATCTGTAGGTTTTAAGAAACCACACTTGCCTTTTGTAGCTCCGCAAAAGTATTTTGATTTATACAAAGACAAAACCATTACGCTAGCAGATTATCAAAAATTACCTGAAGGAACGGATAGCATTGCTTACAAAGCACCATCAGAACTATTGGGCTACAAGGATATTCCTCAGACATGGGAAGATATTTATAAAGATGCGGAAAAAGTATTGAACCTTGAAAAGCAAAGAGAATTATTGACCGCTTATTACGCTTGTGCATCTTACATTGATGCTCAAATTGGGATGTTGGTCGATCACCTAGACGCGATTGGTGAGAAAGACAACACTTTGATTATTGTTTCTTCGGACCATGGATTCAATTTGGGAGATCATAATATGTGGGGGAAACATAACCTTTTGCAAAATTCGGCTCAGGTGCCATTAATCATCATAGATCCTTCAGAACGATTAAAAGAGTCGGAGAGAGCAGTACAGTTGATAGATCTATATCCTACCATTTGCGACTATGCGTACTTACCCAAACCAACGTTTTTACAAGGTAATTCTCTCTATCATAATGATGAGGAAGAAAGAGCTTACCCATTGGATTTGGCGGTAACTTATTATAAAAGAAATGGTAAAAATGGCTATTCGTTTAAGAAAGGAAACGAACGTTATACCCTTTGGACAAGTAGCAAAGAAATGACTCCGCTGAATGTTCCTTATTCAGAAGTGACGGCCTTTCATGAAGAGTTTTATGTTTATGAAAATAGCCAAGTAATAGAGACTAAAAACGAGATCAATAATGCAGAATTTAGTCAAAATATTGCTCAGCTAAAACAAGATGTAGAGCAATGGTGGAATCAATATTATGCCACAAATGAAGAGCAAATCAATGGTAATCTCATTAAGACGAACCCTAGTTTTGAGAATGGTGTAGAAGAAGGTTGGATCATGACATCGAAGGAGGGTTTAGGGATAGAATATCAACTTCAAAATGATATTCACCCCACTACTTCCTCCAAATCGGCTGCCTTCCATATCACTTCCAATGGTGGGAATTTCTCTAACCTAGGATTTAGAACATCGGATCACGCTATTGGTTTTCCAACCGCTGAAGCTCAAAAGTTTCTGGTGAAATTTTCCGTTTATGCAGATGTTGATACAGAGCTAAGATTTCAGTTACAGTTGGATAAGGGAGTGGATAAAATCAATAGTGAGTCCATTGTAATAGAAAAAGATAAGTTGTACCAAGTGGAACAAGAGATCACTGCTACAATGGAAGGTATGACCACTCTTCGCCTTTTATTACAATTGGGTAAAGTGGTTGGGACAATTTATATCGATGATGTATTTGTATCCGTGGATGGAGCATTAGATGATAATCTTTTCTTGCAAGAAGCTGTCAATGCCACTGAAATAGGGTTTCAATATGAAGATCATAAAAATAATGTTGTACATAATATTTATCTTCCCACGCAGTCAAGTTATGAAGCCACTGTCACATGGAACTCTCATACGGAAGATTTGGTAAGAGTGCAAGGAGATTCAGGCTTTGTTACAACACCTGAAATAGAACATGTTGTCAGATTGGATGCAGAAATCAAATACAAACATTTGGTAGGTCACAAGTCATTTGTCATTAAGTTGAAGGGGGAAATGTCAAGTGAATTAAAAGCCCTAGAAAAAGAGGTATACATTGGTTTTAATGAAAATGATGATGTGCAATCTGTCACACAAAACATCCACCTTCATGCTCCTGAAAGAACGGGATTGGAAGTGCAGTGGGTATCGTCTAATAGTGATATTATTGAAATCGATGGAACCAAAGGTATTGTAAAACCGACTGAACAAAACGAAAAAATCATCATTACGACCCTCTTAAAATTAGGAGAAGAGGAATTGATCAAGACGTATGAATTAACAGTTATCAAGACCAAAACGGAAATTCCTCCAACCTCTATTACTCCTCCGGTCGACTTTAAATTATATCCTAATCCAGCCCTTGGTTTATTGTATATCAGAGGCCTAAATCTAAATAAAAAAGACGTCTATATTTTCGGGATAGATGGAAGGAAAGTCAATGGATTTCAGATTAATGAATCAATGGAAGCTTTAGATATATCCACACTTCAAAGCGGTGTTTACATTCTTCAAATTGATAAAACACGAAAGAAATTCATTAAGCAGTAGTAATCATTTTATTCATTTTTTTAAATCATATACCATGAAAACAAAACTATTGATCGGTGTTCTTTTGATGTGTTCCACGATTGCATGGGGGCAAACCGATGAACAAAAATTGTATGCCAAGAAATTTACAGATTGGGTCAATAAAGTAGTGCAATTATCTCCCGAACAATACGAGCAGATGAAGGCATTGCGAGTGAAATATAATATGCAAAAGGATTCATTAGAAGCCAGGCCTTATTATAGTCACGAGGATAAAGTGAAAATGAACAAGCAGTTTTATAAAGACCGAGATAAGATTTTGACCCTTGATCAACAGTCTGAATTACTGTCCTTCTTGATTACTTCAAGGGAATTGAAAATCATTACGTCTGAGATACCATTGGAGCAAGAAAAAGTGGCAGAACTAAGAGCAAAAATGATGTTGGTCAACAAAAGAATGGTCATCCATATTATCAAACTTGGAAAATTTAATATCAAGTACCTTGAGATGGAAAAGTCATTTGCAATCGAGAAAGACTTGATTTTAGGGAAGGTCCTCACACCTGAACAATATAATTATTATATCTCTGTAAGAGAACAAAAATTGAAAGAACATGCCACTTCTTCTGTAGATTATATGAACATGAAAGCAGATTCTGTTTTGGAAGGCTACAATGTTCTTTTACCAGATGATATTTAAACCAACATTTCTATATATAGAAGCACCAAGACAAAATTATTTAATACTAATTCTATTTATTGTTTTGCGATTACTTCCTTCAAAAAACGCTAAATAGAACCACTATTTATACGTTTTTTAGCGTTGTACTCACAAAAAACAAATTAGAATTAACTATGATCTAATTTTGCCTTAGTACTTATAACTTTTAGATAAGAGGAAAAGTCAAGCTGTTTTAGTTTGGCTTTTTTTATTTTGAAGGATAATAGTACATTGTAAACTAAGTTTACGTTGTTTATATTATTTAGAAATCAGGAGATTTCTGATGATCTGAAGGACACGAATGACGCTGACGCTTAACATTCGCACCATTGAGTTTTCTACCATTTTAGTTTGGTAGTTTTCCCCCTGGCATTGAAGGGAAAAGCGTTAAGAATTTCATGAATTGAGCCGTTAAAAATGATTTTCTTGTTTGAGCAAAGCGAGTTTAAAATCATTTAGGCGAGAGGAATGAAATTTAGCTTTTGACTTCTAAGCCTAGATTTTTTGCTTCGTTTTTCATCAATGGAAAAATGAAGAAGAAAGAAGCTTGAAAGTAGAGCCTATAAATGTTTGTAGAAAGCTTGATTAAAAGTTAACGAAAACTTAGTTTACAATGTAATAGTAACAAATGATACAATTATTTTAGACCTTTGGAGAGGTAAGCAACAACCTCCATTTTTTATGAAACGAACACTTCCCTTATTAGATCAAATGATTCTCTACGTTAATGGCAAATACGGTATAATACCCATAGTTACGTTATTGCTTGGGCTATTCTTACTGTTGCAAACATTTAGCGTAAGTGATATTGATTTTGCTGAAATGAGGTATTTAAATCAAAACACGTCAATTGGAAAAGGGGTAATTACTACTATTTTTGAAACCAACACACTGATTAATGAAGAATATATTTATGGTTATGATTATATATTTTTCTCCCCAATGGGAAATTTCAATTGGACATCCTATTCTATTGGTTATACATATGACGTTAATGATACTGTCGATATTGAATATAATGTATTGAGACCTGATGTAAGTAGAATAAAAGGAATGAGCAATACACCGGGTGGACTATCTTCATTACTATTTACTATACCATTTTTTGTAGGTTTGCTATGGGTATCTTTTAATTTTATCAATGGTTTGATGAAATATCAGTTATTGAAGAAAGGAAAATTCACGAAAGTAAAACTCCTTCGAAAAAAAGCAACTTCTTTGGAAATAGAGGATAGTAGAGTTTATAAATTCATATTTTCATTTTTCGACAAATCAGGAAAAGAACATCGAATAAAGACGATGACAAGTGATCCTAGTAAGTATATGTACCTTGAACAGTTGATCGCTGTTTATGATCCCAAAAATCCCAAAAAATCATTTATGGTAAATAGTTTACCTTCAAGTGTAGCTTATTACGTAAAGAAAAATTGGACTTAGTATTATTTCTTATTTGAATATTTCAAGAATTTAGAACCTTGACTTTTTTGCAATAATTTTGTTTTAAGACAAAACATGAAAAGTAGAAACCATCCATTTCAACATAATTATTAATTAACCATGCTAGACCTTATAGGAGACATCCACGGACATGCCGATGAACTTGAAAGACTTTTACAAAAGCTGGGCTACAAAAAAGTATCTGGAGTGTATGGACATCCTGACCGAAAAGTACTTTTTGTGGGAGATTACATTGATAGAGGTCCTAAAATCAGAGAAACACTTCAGATTGTAAAAGGTATGACAGAAATGGGGCATGCGATTGCGTTGATGGGGAATCACGAGTACAATGCCATCTGTTTTCATTTGCAAAACAAAGAAGGCGGGCATCTCCGAAAACATTGGATCAAGAATATCATTCAGCACTATGAGACTTTAAAACAATTTCAAAACCGACAAAAAGAATACAATGAGTATATCGAATGGTTTTTGACATTGCCTCTATTTTATGAAGATAAAAACCTCAGAGCTGTTCATGCTTGTTGGAATGAGAAAAATATTACGTTTTTGAAAGGTAAATTAAAGCAAAATCGTCTCACCAAATCATTGATTGAAGAAGCGAATACCACAAATGACGCATTGAACAATGCCATTGAGCAAACATTGAAAGGAAAAGAATTGAGATTGCCGGATGGGCTTACTTTTGCTGATAAAGACGGTAATCTTCGTAAAGACATAAGGTATAAATGGTGGGAAGATCCATTAAAAATGACTTTTGAAACAATCAGTGTTCACCCTGTTGAGAACCTTCCATCCCTTCCAATAAAAGCTTCCATTTTGGATGACCTCAGTTATTATAAAGCAGTGGAACGCCCTGTATTTTTTGGACATTATTGGCTAAAAAATCAACCTATGCTTTTCAAACCCAATGTTTGTTGTTTGGACTACAGCGTAGCAAAAGGTGGACTGTTGGTGGCGTACCGATTTGATGGTAAGAAAGAATTACAGCAGGATAATTTTGTAATGGCCTAGTCTCTCTAGAAATCGGGAGATTTCTGGTGATTATAGGGTACGAATGTCGCTCTCGCTTAACATTCGCACCATTGAGCTTTCTACCATTTTAGTTTGGTAGTACTCCCCCCGGCATTGAAGGGAAAAGCGTTAAGAATTTCATGAATCGAGCCGTTAAAAATGATTTTCTTGTTTGAGCAAAGCGAGTTTAAAATCATTTAGGCGAGAGGAATGAAATTTAGCTTTTGACTTCAAAGCCTAGATTTTTTGCTTCGTTTTTCATCAATGGAAAAATGAAGAAGAAGGAAGCTTGGAAGTAGAAAATAAAAGACTTGCAGAAATATCAATTGATAGTATTTTCAACTAGTGTAACCGACTTATTTTTTCTGCAATAATCAGGCTCTACCCCATATTGTTTTTTAAACTCTCTTTTGAAATACCTTACGTCATTGATACCGACCCTTTCAGCAATTTCTTTTAAACTTAAATTGGTATCGATCAATAATTGAGCTGCCTTCTTTAACCTTACAGAACGGATAAAACCAACAATCGTATTATTCGTTGCGGCCTTAATTTTTCGGTATAATGTCGACTGACTCATACACATATGATCCGATAATTGCTCAACATTGAGTTCATCATTGTCAATATTATCTTCAATATATATAACCGCTTTTTGGATGAATTTTTCATCTTCTGAGAGTATCTTGGAAGTGGTTTCTACTTCTTGTTGGGGAGCACTTTGAGGTTGAAGCTGAGAAGTATAAAATGCGATCAAATGTGCTTTGTAAGCCAGTATATTATTGACTTTCTCTTTAATGATTTTACTATTGAAAGGTTTTCTCAAGTAATCATTTGCTCCAATTTTTAAGCTGTTGAGTTCACTTTCTGTAGTGGCATTTGCAGTGAGCAGTAATAGTGGAATACTTTGGTGGTCAGGGTGATTTTTGACTTTCTGACAAAACTCCATTCCATCCATGACAGGCATCATCACATCTGAAATAATCAAATCAACGGGCTGTTTCTCCAAAATTTGAAGCCCCTCTTTTCCGTTTTCTGCTTTGAAGATATGATAGTCTTTTTCAAAGATCGATTCGAGATAACGTAAAATATCGAGATTGTCGTCCACCAAAAGTAAGCTTCTTTGGGTTTCTGAAGCTGTAGTGAATTCAGTGATTTGTTGTTCTTCTACTTTAGCATCTAAAACGGGGAGTTCTACCGTAAATACGGTTCCTTTTCCATAAGAACTTTTGACGTGAATATCGCCACCGTGTAAGTTGACAATACTTTTAGAAAGTGCCAGTCCAATCCCTGTTCCTGCTTGAGGACTTGGAGTTGTACCTTGATAATAGCGATTGAAAATGTTTTTCAGATCCTCTTCTTTGATTCCTACACCTTGGTCGATGACTTTAATTTCAATATGATCTTTCACTGCCAATTCCAGTGTGATAGTCTTTCCTTTTGGTGTAAATTTTATCGCATTGGAAAGAAGATTATTCAATACAATCTCGACCTTTTCCTGATCTAATTTGTAGAGTTGGTTTTCATTGACTTTGGATTTGAAATCAAGATGTAACCCCGACAATTGTAATAAAGATTGAAACTCCCAACACTTGCTTTCAACAACTTTTCGAATAGAAACATAGTCATAAGAAAGCTCCAATTTATTGTTTTCCATTTTTCTGAAATCCAATAATTGATTTACAAGAACCAATAAGTTGTCTGCATTTTTATTGATGATCTGTAACTTACTTTTGTATTTTGAAGGAAGATCTTCTTCCTCCAAGAGATCTTCTAATGGAGAATGAATAAGCGTAAGAGGAGTTCTGATTTCGTGTGAAATATTGGTGAAGAAACGTACTTTGGCTTCTGTAATTTCATGTTCCTTTTCTTTTTCCAAATGGATCAAACGCACTTGGTTTTCTAGTTTCTCTTTGCGAATAAAGAATTTGAAAACACCATAAATGATCAAGAGTGCCACTAAGATATAAAAGAGAATAGCAGGAGTCGAAAACCAAGGAGCCGGTTTCATATCGATCACCAATTGATTGGTTTCACCGCAGTTACCATACAAGCATGCTTTGATTTCCAATACGTTTTTACCAACGGGCAATTGAGTGAAATTGATACTTGAAGAATGTTGATTGTCGATCCATTGATCCGATACTGTTTTTATTCTATAATAGTAATCCACATTTTTTTGATCCACATAGTTGGTGGTGTTCACACTCAAGCGAATCACCTTATCCTTGTACCCCAATTGTATTGCTTTAGTAAATGGTAAAGCCTGTTGCAAAAGCACTCTATTGTCTAATGTGTCATCTACCTGAATGTAGTGATTATTGATATAAAGTTGGGAGAAATAGACATTGGGGAGCGTCACATTGTCGGAGATAAAAGAAGGCGAAAAAAGCACCATTCCTTTTTGTCCACCAAAGTAAATCAGGTCTTTCTTATTGTAAACCGCACCAATATTAATGGAAGAGATATCTACGCCGTCTTCTTTAGTGTAGTTTTGAACGGTATGATTGTCGAGGTGAATACAACTGATACCTTTTGAAAGCCCCACCCAAAGCCTGTTTTGTTGATCCATGGTGATGGCATTGATACAATCATTTTCTAAACCGCTGGTGTGATCATAAAAATGAACAGCCTGCAGACTGTCTTTAGAAGTGTCTAATACCAATAAACCATTCGCACTTCCCACATAAAGTAACGGTAGGTCAGGGTGTTTGAATAACGATAAAATGATATTAGAAGGGAAGTTAAACATTGCCTTGAGGTCAATGAAAGTAGAGGTTTTATCACTTTTATTGAATTTATATAAACCATTAAAAGTACCCAACCAAAAATGTTCTTGATCTGCCTCTACAATATGCTCAATACGGTCTGCTTCAAAATAATATTTTCCTTTACTGACAGGATTAAAATACTCGATTTTAGATAAATCAAATGCTTCTAATGCATTGATACAAGCAATACCATTTTGCTGTAAACCAAACCATATCTTTTGATTTTTTTGATCATAGAAAATGGTTTTTATCTTTCTGAATTTAGAAGAACCATAAAACTCGCTTTTCCCAAAGGGGTCATGAATGGAAAAGATAAAGATGCCTTCAGAGGTGGTAACATAAACTTGATCGCCGATAGTTTTAAAATCAGAAATGATAAGATTCCTTGAAACAGGAAGGTGTTTATATTGTTTCTCAGCTTGTTTCTTATAGGCAATACCGCCGTTTTTTGTGCCAATCCATTGATTATCGAATCGGTCTACAAAAATGCTGTTGATGTTATTGTCTGGAAAGCCGACCTTCTCTTTAAAGGAATTCGCAATTTTATAGATTCCTTTGTTCTCGGTCAGTTTCACTACACCACCATGCGTGGTCGTAATCCATATAATATCATTATTATCAATAAAAATATCCGTGACTCCCTGATAATTCTTATTTAGTTCGTGCGCCGGTCTCAAATCAATTTTATGAAAAATCGATTTCTCAGGATTACTTCGGTACAGACCATTTTTCCAGGTTCCTACCCAAAGTCTGCCCTGTTGATCTATACTTAGTGAATTGATGAGTTTGAGTTTTTCGTCATTTTTTCCAATGAATTTTTTAGTAGAATGCGTATCAATGGAATATTCGAATACTCCTTTTGAGCTACCAAAATAGAGTGCATCTCTTTTATGATCATAAATGATCTTCGTAATCCAAGGTACTGATTTGATAGGGTGTCTTTGAATCTTTAAGGTCTTAAAGTCAAACTCATGCAGGTTTCCCCCTGACCCAAACCATACATTACCATTATTAGTTTCTTGGATGGATTGTATGACTTTGTTGTTAGGATGATGAAAAATAACTTCTTGCTTTTCAATGTCCATTACAAAAAAGCCGCTCATCCAAGTACCGATGCATAAGTAACCATTACTTGTTTCTTTTAATGAAGTAATTCTCAAGAAAGAATTATTTCTACTGTAGTTTTTGAACACATGGTGATAACTCACAAATTGATCTTTAGCAATGTTGTAACTGGAAAGACCACCACTTTTGGTGCCAACCCATAGGGTGTGATGTGCTCCTAATTCAAGAGTTTCAACATCTTCACTGTAAAAATGCTCATAACGGGGCGAAGGCTTCAAATGTTCAAAACCTTGTGCATCAAGCTTTACAATTCCTTCACTACTCGCAAACCAAAATTGCCCCAATTCATCTTTAACTACTCTTGTGACGGAGTTGTTTGATAATCCATTGGAGACGTTGAGGTACTCATAAAGATAACCTTCACTAGCATTTGAGAATCCGAAATTTGGGAGGTGAAAAAATAAAATTAGTGATAATAAGTAATGGTAGTATTTCATTTCATTGTTCATTAAGTCGCTGTACCGTTAGAAGAGTACAATTGCTTACCACTCAAATAAACCTTATTTCAATGGGAAATAATAAGTAAAAAGTATTTATTAATGTTAATACATTGTAAACTCAGTCTTCGTGAACTTCCAATCGATTTTTCTACAAGACTTATAGGATCTACTTTCAAACTTCCTTCTTCTTCATTTTTGTCTTAACACAAAAACGAAGCAAAAAAGTCAAGGCTTAGAAGTCAAAAGCTAAATTCCATTCCTCTCGCCTAAATGATTTTAAACTCGCTGCGCTCAAACAGCAAAATCATTTTTAACGGCTCACTCCATGAAATTCTTGACGCTTTTCCCTTCAAGGCCGGGGTTAGAACTACTAAACGATTAGAGTAGTAGTCCCACTGGCGCGAATGTTAAGCGATAGCGTCATTCGTGTCCTACAGATCATCAGAAATCTCCTGATTTCTAAAAGTCGAAAACATAGTTTACAATGTATTGAATATCAGAAAAAAAAACGTAGGCTATTAATCCACTATACGTTGCGATCCCCACCAATCTGTATTGGGTTGAAAGTCTTCCGCTAACATTTCCATACGTTTTTTCTCTAGTGATTTCATTTTTTTCGTTCTCACTTTTTCCAAATAGCGTTCTTCTTTTTCTTCCGACCAAGTATTATCTCTTTCAGGATATTTTGCTCCTAAGTCATTCAAATAAGTAAATAAATCATCACTCAATTTCTTTACGATGTTAGGGTACTCATTGGAAAGGTCTTGTTTTTCATGAACGTCTTCATTCAGATTATAAAGTTCATTGCGGTTATCTTCATAATAATGAATCAATTTCCATTTTCCAGCACGGATCACAGAAGACGGTTCTCCACCTTGATTACCGTAATGTGGGTAGTGCCATACAATAGAACGATCATCGATGGTTTCACCCACAAAAAGAGGAGCGAGACTTACACCATCTTGGTGTTGATCAGGATGTAAAGGAAGTCCAGTAAGTTCCAATAAAGTAGGGTAGAAGTCCGTGTGTGTAACAGGCACATTGGAATGAATGTTTGATTGCTTTAACCAAGGTACTTTAATGATATATGGAGTTCTCAATCCACCTTCAAACTGATAACCCTTACCCCCTCTAAGCGGATAATTGGAAGTAGAGAAAGCATCGCCTGCGGCTACTCCTCCGTTATCTCCTGTAAACACAACGATAGTATTCTCACTTAATCCTAATTCTTCTAATCCCGATAACACTTTACCTACGGCATCATCCATAGATTCTACAAGGCCAGCATAAACAGGGTTGTCTTGATGTTGGCGGATCGGTAAAAACCTACCCATTTTATATCCCACACTGTCTATGCCTTGTGTTAATGCTTTATCTCTATATTTTCTCCATTTTTCCTCAGTGGTTTGTATTGGACCATGTACCGCATAAAAAGACAAACAGGCAAAAAAGGGTTTCTCTTTATTTTCTCTCATAAAGTCGACTGTTTCTTGTGCAAGTCGGCTACTTAAATTTTCTCCTTTAGGACCATCTTCCAGTCTCGGGTTTTTATAAGGTGAAAAATAACCACCATGAGGACTTCCTGCATGGAAACCACCTTTATTGATATCAAAACCGTGATCCTCAGGAAGTGACCCTTCACCGCCTACATGCCATTTTCCGGCAAAGAAGGTGGTATAACCGTGGGCTTTGAAAGCCTCAGGCATTGTGATATAATTTGTATCTAATTGATGTTGATAATAGGCAGGAAGTAGTTGATTAAATCGCTTTGTTTTTCTCCAGGCTTCTCCCTCTTTTGCTCCAATCCAATCAGTGATACCATGTCGTGCAGGGGATTTACCTGTCATAATACTCGCTCTTGATGGGCTACAAACCTGACAAGAGGCATACCCTTGATCAAATTGAATCCCTTTGGCAGCAATCTGATCAATATGTGGTGTTTCGTAATAATTTGAATTGGTCGTAGATAAATCATGTGCCCCAAGATCATCAGCAATGATCAGTAACACATTGGGTGCTTTTTCAGGCGACTGATAAGCTTTTTTCTGCTCTGTTTTACAAGCAATAAATGACGTCAAAAAAAATATCCCTAGTAGAGATTTAGACAAATGTATCATTGATTAGGAATTGATTAGTGATAAGTGAAATTACCATTGCAAGGACAAAGTACTAAGTCAAAATTATTGAGGAATAACTCTTCATGACCAGGAGTAAATACAGGCAGATTGTCTGTAAGGAAGGTTTCTGTTTTTTGAAAATTATCAATGTAAGAAACCCTAAAAAATAATCAGAATTAATACGAATGTTTTTGTCTTGGTATTTTTACAAATATAAAGCTATAGTTATATTCGTGGGGTGAACAGATTCGTCATTAACGGCGACTAAATTCGTTATTTTTTTAATTGATTCTTGACAAGTAATAAATTATTCAACTCATTTTTTAATCGTAATCACTTATTTATCAGTGTTTTATTTTAAATAAGTGTAAAATAGTCACATATTGACGGATATGGACATCAAGAAAAAAAGAAGACCGCTCATATTTACATCATCGTTGTAAGACGAGAACAAGTAGTTTATCAATTCTTAATCTGATTTTTAAAACTCCTCTTTTAATTATTATTGATTTCAAATGATCAACTACGTTCTATGAAATGAATTATTCAGAAACATGAAAAGCACCGATCTTACTTTATTAAGAAGGTTCATTTTTTTGACTTCAGAGTGTTTCTGGTAGAAAAAATTAAAGCATTTTTTTTATGAAAAGTTTCTATCACGGAAAGAAGAAATTTCCTTTTCAACTATTACTAATGCTCACCTTAATCTTCTTCGGTTTTGAAGCAATAGCACAAGATCGAATCGTTTCGGGTACAGTAAAAGATGAAGCAGGGGCACCTTTACCAGGGGTGAACATCAAAATTAAAGGAACAAGCACTGGTACTATTACTAACTTTGACGGACAGTTTAAACTTGCTGTTGATGATCCAGCAACTTCTATCATTTTTAGTTTTATGGGGTTCGAACCTCAAGAAATGGTAGTAGGACAAAACAAATCTTTTAATATTACTTTAGTAGAGTCTACTGAACTCTTATCAGAAATTGTAGTGGTAGGTTATGGTACTCAGAAGAAAGAAAACCTGACAGGTGCTATTGGTGTGGTAACGCCCGACAAAGACATCGGTAATCAGGCGGTCCCTAACACTGAGTCTCTTTTACAAGGTAGAATCGCAGGTGTGCAACTAACGCAGTCAGGCGGTAAACCTGGAGCGGGAGCCACGATCACAATTAGAGGTAATGGTACCCTCAATGACTCTAGTCCATTGGTATTAATTGATGGTGTTCCGGGGAGTATGCAGGATATCCTTCCTTCGGATATTGAGAGTATTTCAGTCTTAAAAGATGCAGCTTCTGCTTCGATTTATGGTACAAGGGCAGCCAACGGTGTGATCTTAGTGACGACAAAGAGCGGTGGAACAACGGATAAAGTAAAGGTAAATTATAATGGTTATGCAGGATTACAAAAAGCAACTGTTTTACCTGAATTTTTAGACAGCTGGGATTATATGATGCTCAAAAATGAAGGAAACATCAATGCCGGTAGAAGCCCAATTTATTCTGACGAAGAAATTGCGATAGCAAGAGAAGGAAGTGATCCTTATCGATATGGTAATACAGACTGGGCCGATGAAACATTTAAAGATGGAGCCTTTTTCCAAAACCATCAACTGTCTTTATCTCAAAAAGTAGGCAATACACAATATTTGGCATCCGTAGGCTATTTGGATCAAAAAGGAATCATGTACGGTACTTCGGCAGAAAGAATCAATTACAGACTCAACCTGAAGAGTAAATTAGGAAAAGGATTTACTTTTGGGGCCAATATCTTTGGTGCTATCAAAAAATCTGAAGAATCAGCAGATACAGATGATCAAGGTGTTATGCGTTTGATTGCCAATTCTTCTCCTTTGGTTCCGGTTTTTAATCAAGATGGATCATGGGGTTCTGCTTCAGGTAATCCTTATGAAATCAATACCAAAAACCCAGTATTTTATGCTACTGAGGCAAGTAGAAAATTCAATGATTCGAATAAGACAACACTCAATCCTTATTTGGAATTTAAACCGGTAAAAGGTTTAACCTTAAGAACAAATTTGAGTTATTCTTTTACTAAGGGATTAAACAAAGCACATAAATATGATTTCCAATTGACAGGCCCAGATGGTAATGATTCTGATATTGCTAGAGTTCAAAACTCATTGAAAGAAACAAGCAATACGTATGAAACAATGCAGTGGGAAAATACCATCAATTACAACAAGAAATTGGGTAAGCATTCCCTCAATTTTCTTGCAGGTACAACGGTCAATTCTTATGCTCACAAAACGACCAATGTGAATGTCTTTGATTTGCCAAGTAACTCACTGACAGAAATAGGTTCAGGTAGTAACCCAACTGTAGGTGGAGCGTTTTACGAGTCAAGATTACTTTCATTGTTCGGCAGATTCCAATACAACTACGATGATCGCTACCTTTTTGAAGCCAACCTACGTCAAGACGGTTCTTCGAAATTCCCTCAAAACAACAGATTTGCACTTTTCCCTGCATTATCAGTAGGTTGGATCTTCTCTAACGAAGCCTTCTTAAAAGATGTTGAAATGTTGTCATTCGGTAAAGTTAGAGCCAATTGGGGACAGTTAGGAAATGATAAAATTGGTTACTACCCTTATTCTCAGACTTATTCACCAACAGATGGGTATCCTTTTGATGGAGCATCAATCGCTTATGGTGGTTTAGCAGTGACAAACTTAGCAAACCCCGATATTATGTGGGAAACAACGACCTCGTACGGTGTAGGGGTTGATTTAGGATTCTGGGAAGATAAGCTGACAGTAACGGCAGACTATTTTGTAAAAGATACTGATGATATTTTATTGAAATTACCGATTCCAGGTGCTACAGGTGTAGATACTCCAGCTTTCCAAAATGCCGGTAGAGTGAAGAATACAGGTTGGGAATTAGCCGTCAATCACTTCAACCAAATCGGAAGTACAGGTATAGAATACTCTATAGGTTTCAATCTTACTAAGATCAAAAATGAGATCATTAGTATGCAAGGCGAAACACAATACCCTAACAACAGACAAGTAAATATGGAAGGACATCCGATTGGTTCTTTCTACGGTTACAAAAGTATTGGCATTTACAGAACAGAAGAAGATCTTGAAAAATACCCATATATCGATGGTCAGACGCCACAGTTAGGTGATTTAATCTACGAAAACGTAAATGGTGATGATGTAATCAATGATGAAGATAGAACAATCATTGGTAATCCCAATCCAGAATATATGTATGGTATCAATATGGGACTTGCTTATAAAGGATTCGATTTGAAGTTGTTCTTCCAAGGTGTTCAAAATGTAGATATCTATTCTTCAGCAACAGGACACCACAGTGGTAGTGCAAACAACCTGATGAACTGGACTACTGATTGGTTGGACCGTTGGACACCAGAAAATCCGGATGCTTCTATGCCTCGTTTGGGTAATGTGAATAATGATCAGATTTCATCATTCTGGGTAGAAGATGCTTCTTACCTGAGACTGAAAAATGTAGAATTGGGGTATACTTTCAACGAAAGTGTTTGTAAAAAATTAAGATTACAATCTTTAAGAGTTTATGCGAACTCAACCAACCCTCTTACATGGTCTAAATTGCAACATTGGGATCCAGAACGATATGCTAATCAATCTAGAAACGAAGCGTATCCTCAAACAACAACTTTAACTTTTGGAACAAACATCATTTTCTAAACGCATCATCATGAAAAAAGCAATCATAACACTTTTAGGTGCCGCATGTTTTTCATGTAGTAACTATTTAGATTTACAAGATAATAACACGCTGAATCAAGATTCTTTCTGGCAAACAGAAGATCATTTAGCACTAGCCGTCACTGCTGCATACGAAAGCTTGACTCCGGAAGAGTTGTATGGAAGAGGCATTCGAGACCTCGATTGTGTAAGTGATAATGGCTACAATGAGTGGACTTGGATGAAATATTGGGACATCAGTGTAGGGCAGCACAACCCTGCTACGGATCGAATCAATTGGGTCTGGAATGACAACTACAGAGGTATCCGAAGAGCCAATGAGATCTTGGACAATGCTCCTACAATGGACATCAATGCCGAGGTAAAAGATGTAGCCATCGGTGAGGCCCTTTTCTTGAGAGCTTTATTTTACAATAACTTATCGATGTTGTTTAATAATGTGCCCCTCATTTTGAAAGTAGTTTCTCCGCAGGAAGCACGTATCGAAAAATCGACCAAAGAGGAAGTCGTACAGCAAATCATAGAAGACCTTACAATGGCCATTGATTTACTTCCTACTAAATCGGAACAGGTAGGTAAAATCAATAAGTACGCTGCTTTGGCACTAAGAGCAAGAGTTTATTTATACAATCAGCAATACGAAAATGCGATAAAAGATTGTGAGGAAGTGATCAACTCTGGCAAATTTGGTTTGGTAAGCGATTATGATTTCCTTTTCTCTGCCGAGGGACAAAATAGCGAGGAGTCTATCTTTTCAGTACAATTTGTTTCTAATTTGAAATCAGGTGAAAGGTTTAGTGGAACGTACAAAAAACAACCTCAGTCGCACTTTGGTGTATTGCCTAACTTGGTGTATGATTATTATACTAAAAATGGTTTAAAGCCTGAAGATGATCCTGATGCAACACCATTTTCCGTTTGGTCTGATGAAAATGGAGTACCAAAGAGTGAAAAAGAATTGGAAGCAGAAGGCTTAAGTATTTATGACTATTGGGCAGAATTTGCCAACCGTGATCCACGACTTGATCATACGATCTTAAGAGGAGGGGAGCCTTGGTTGGATCAGGCAAAATGGGACAATACGGTGAAAGCTACAAGATATGGTATTCAAAAGTACATTCGTAAAGAAGTGGGATTATACACTGATGGAGATCGTAACTTTATGATACTACGTTATGCAGATGTTTTATTGATGTATGCAGAAGCTAAAAATGAGTTTAGTGGCCCTTCTGGAGATGTATTTAATGCATTAAACCAAATCAGAAGAAGAGTAGATATGGCTGATTTTGATAGTTCATTAAGTCAAGATGAATTAAGAGAAGAAATCAGACATGAAAGAAGAGTAGAATTGGCATTGGAAGGCCTAAGATATTTTGATGAGCTGAGATGGAAAACAGCCAAAAATGATTTTGAAAACAATGTCATTTTCCATGATCGAACTTTCAATGAAAGCAAGCATTATTGGTGGCCAATTCCTCAGACTGAGATTGACAGAAATCCAAACCTTTCTCAAAACTCAGGTTGGTAAAAACAATAGAATAATGGTTTACGGATACAGACCATTCACATCTGACTTATTTTTTTGAATGACCTAGCATGGAGGTATTGAAAGCCTCCGTGCTAGAGCGAACTTCAACACTCAAAAAAGAAATGAAATGAAGAAAATTGCCTATAAAATAATATTACTTATTCCAATCCTTATTGCAGTAATGAGTTGTGATTTGGATGACATGATCAACAATAGACCTTCACCGGGTGAAGAGGAAATTGCACCAGAGGAATCATTTGGTAAAAAAGGGTACGGACAAACTTTAAAAAGTCCAGTATGGAGTAATTGTGTGGCCAATGTGATGCCGTACTGGCATTACTCATGGGGAAGTGATTACCCTACAGGCCTTCCTGATAATGTTGAATTCGTACCAATGATTTGGGGACGAAATGATGTGGAAGGAAAAGTGGAGAAATTAAAAGCGTTAGCTGCTGAAGGAAAAATCAATTATTTGTTGGGTTTTAATGAACCCGACAAAGAAGATCAAGCCCATATGTCTGTAGAGGAGGCAATAGAATTATGGCCACTTCTAGAATCAGTAGGCGTGCCATTAGGTTCTCCGGCACCAGCATCAATGGGAAGTGGGTGGTTAGATGATTTTATGAGCCAAGCCAATGCTAAAGGTTTAAGAGTAGACTTTATTTGTATGCACCGTTATACAGACTCTATTGATCCCAACAAATGGATGGAAGCTTTCCAAAATGCCAATACGAAGTGGGGATTACCCATTTGGATTACGGAGATGGGATTGGCAGATTGGACTGCAACAACGCCAGAAAATAACAAGAGAACGAAAGAACAAGCTTATGACTTGATGGAAGCTTTATTGCCTATGATGGATCAGGCCTCTTACATCCAAAGATATGCGTGGTTTGATGGTGGAAGAGCAAAGAATCAAGCTGCTTTGCACATCTCTACAATTTATGAGCAAAACACAGACATGTTGACTACATTGGGCGATTTGTATGCAGAGAATGACCCTAACCTTAAAGCAGGGTCAGGCAATGGAGAACTTCCAGAAGCAGGAGACTATGGTTTAGTGATTGATGGAGGTTTTGAGTTCAGAAACGTTGAAGGTGCTTGGACAGGATATGATAATGGTTTCACTGACGAAACAGCGGCTAAAAAAGGATTAATCTCAGGAAAAATTCAAGCGGATAAAAACGGTGATGGTGGTTCGATGATTCAGGCCATTGAAGTAGAGCCAAATACAGTATATGAATTTAAGTATTCAACCAAATGGGCAGAAACTCCTGATGGTACAATGATGGTACAGGTTCAAGACAGAACTCCAGACACTAAACCTGAGGCAGGTTGGGAACGACTTTATATTGAAGAGCTTTCTACAAGTACGGATTGGACAGATGTGACGACTAAGTTTACAACAGGACCTAGCACAACTTCGGCTTACTTGGTCTTCTACAAAGGAGGAACAAATGATGGCAGCAACGCGGGGTTAACAGTGTTGTACCTCGATGAAGTAGCAGTATTTAAAACAGATGAGCAAGTAGATCCTGAACCCGAACCAAAACCAGTACCCGATTCAGGTTTAATTATTGATGGTGGATATGAAGCGACTACAGCAGGACCGTTCCCATCAAGTGGAGATAGCTGGTATGGATTTGATGGTAATTTTGTAAACGGTGTCGCTGATGCTCATACAGGAGAGAAGTATGCAATTTTAGCGACAGACAACAATGCAGATGGAGCCTTTTTAAACCATAAATTAAATACTGTTGAAGGCTATAAAGAATATACTTTAGACCTCCATTCTAAATGGGGTAATGTACCAACTACAGCAGGTATTGTAAAAGTATTTGATATTACGAGCGGTGGAAAAGTAGAATTATTGAATAGTAATTATGCTTCTCAAACAGATTGGACCAATAGTTCATTTACTTTTGAAACGGGAGAGAATACCGCGGAAATTCAGATTACGATCATCAAGCCAGGTGCAGAGGCAAATAATACAGTGATGATCGATGATGTATTATTATTTGAAACAGGTGATGTAACGCCCGCACCTCCAGTGAAAGTAAACCTTGTTCAAAAAGGAGATTTTGAAGATGTAACAGCAGGAGCATTAAAAGCAGACTCTTCTCCTTGGTCAGGGTATAACTCTGGTACGGCTGATATTGTGACATCTGCTTTAGCAACTCCTTATGAAGGTGCACAGTGTGCAAGATTGAAAAAAGATGAGGCTTCAATTGCTCAAACAATCACAGTAGAAGAAGGGAAGACTTATGTATTTTCAATGTTTACAAAGTGGAGTGATGGTGATGGTGTTGATTTGAAATTTACCATAAAACCTTCTAACGTTGGAAGTATTAAACACCAAGAAACAATTACTGCGTCCACAACTTGGACAGAGACTACATTTGAATATACAGTGCCGGCAGGACATACCTCTTTGACTTTTAATGTCTATAAAGCAAAAAATAATGCGGCAGGGTTCTTCTACCTTGACAATGTGGTGGTGACTGAGAAATAAATAACAAAGGAGAGGACTGTTGTAATGAAATAGACCAACCTTTTAATTGAAAACAGGGGCTTATGATGGGATTTTTTCCATTGTGAGCACAAGATCATCATAGGCCCTATTTCAACCTTAGGTCTAGAAACACAGCCTTCAACTTCTAAATAAAGAGACTATGAGAACGAACTACTTATTTTATCTTCTAATTGTTTTTTGGAGCTTGATGTTGAGCTGTCAGAAAATCGAAAAGGTAAATAATAACAATAGAGAAATTATTCGCTTAACGGATCAATGGGAATTTCAATACAATGACACATTGGATCAACAATGGGAAACTGTGACAGTACCGCATGATTGGGCTATTTCAATGCCCTTTGATCAGGAGGTAGACAAGCAAGCCGTCATTGTGTTGGAAGATGGAGAACGTGTACCCAAAGTACGTACCGGTAGAACTGGAGCATTGCCACATATTGGTAAAGGATTTTATAAGAAATCACTTTACTTTACGCAAGAGGATCAGCAAAAGAAAATCTTTATCCAATTTGATGGAGCCATGAGCCATGCCAAGGTGTACCTCAACAAGCAGTATGTAGGAACTTGGCCTTATGGGTATTCCTCTTTTGAATTTGAACTAACACCCCATATCCAATTCAATCAAGACAACTTACTGGAAGTACATTTAGAAAATAAATCACTTTCTTCAAGGTGGTATCCTGGAGCAGGAATTTATAGAGAAGTAAGAATCGTAAAGACCAATCCAATCTATGTGAAAAATTGGGGAACTTACATTACAACTCCTCAAATCACGGCTTCAAAAGGAAATGTCAATATCAAAACAAGCTTACAAAACAGAACCGCTCAAAATCAAAATATTGAACTTATCCAATCGATCTTTTTTAAAAATCAAAGGGTGAGCACAAGTACAAAATCGATTAAACTAGACCAAAACGATAATGAAATTGAAATGAATTTGGTGGTCGACACCCCTCAGTGGTGGTCTATAGAAACACCAAATCTTTACAAGGTAATCACAGAAGTAGTGGTAGGTGATGAGATCGTGGATATTTATGAAAGTCAATTTGGATTCAGAACTATAGAGTTTACAAACAATGATGGCTTTTTCTTAAATGGGAAACCACTTAAGTTCAAAGGTGTTTGTTTGCATCATGACTTAGGACCTTTAGGAGCAGCACATAATCTTTCAGCATGGAAACATCGCTTATTGAAATTGAAAGAAATGGGTGCCAATGCGATCCGTTCGACACATAATCCCTCTGACCCAAGCTTAGTACAACTAGCTGATGAAATGGGTTTCTTATTTATAGCTGAGGCATTTGATGAATGGGAAATTCCGAAAACTGAAAACGGGTACAATACTTTATGGCATGATTGGGCTGAAAAAGATTTGGTGGCTCTGATGCACAGAGACAGAAACCATCCTTCTTTGATCATGTGGTCTATTGGAAATGAAATCAGAGAGCAAAATGATCCGAATGGAGCTAAAAACGCACAATTCCTGACAGATATTGTACACCGAGAAGACCCAACGAGACCTTCAACAGCGGGCTTCAATAATTTTAAAGGAGCTATTAAAAATGGTTTGGCTGACGCAGTGGACATTCCGGGTTGGAACTATAAACCACAGAAATATGAAGCGTTCCATAAAGATCATCCAGAATGGAAAATGTATGGAAGCGAAACAGCCTCAACAGTAAGTTCCAGAGGAGAATATTTCTTCCCGGCAAAAGAAGCAAAACATAAAATTCGTCCTAACCTTCATTCAAATTCTTTTGATATGGATTTTCCTAACTGGGCGCAGACACCCGACAGGGAATTTAAAGCACAGGAGAAAAATGATTTTATCATGGGTGAATTTGTATGGACAGGGTATGACTATTTAGGCGAACCTACTCCTTACAATGAACAGTGGCCCACAAAAAGTTCTTATTTCGGAATTATCGATTTAGCAGGTATCCCAAAAGACCGTTTCTATTTGTATAAAAGTCATTGGTCAGAAGAAAAAGTATTGCATTTACTACCACATTGGAACTGGAAAGAAGGACAAACAGTAAGTGTACATTGCTATACAAATTATGATAAAGCAGAGCTTTTCTTAAACGGAAAAAGCTTAGGAATCAGAACAAAAGACGCTTCACAACTTTATGATTCTTACCGTTTAAGATGGGATGATATCGTTTACCAAAAGGGCGAATTGAAAGTAGTGGCCTTAGATAAAAAAGGTAATATTTTAGCGGAAGAGGTGAAATATACGGCAGGGTCCCCAGTTGCATTACAAGTGGAACTCGATAGAAATCAAGTAGCTGCCAATGGAGAAGAAGTTGTATATGCTACAATTTCAGTGGTGGATAAAGAGGGTGTTTTATGTCCTAGAGCCAATAATTTGATTCATTTTGAAGTCAAAGGAGAAGGACAACTTAGAGGGGTTGGAAATGGAGATCCTACATCATTAGAATCCTTTGTGGATCATAAAAGAAAAGCATTTAATGGAAAGTGTGTGGCTATTTTACAGTCCTCAAAAGATGCCGGAAATATTATTTTGAAGGTGTCTTCTGATGGACTGGAATCCAAGGAAATAACGGTCAATACATTAAGTTTAATGTAATAAAATGTAAGTAGTAAATAGAGAAGCAGATAAGAGATCAATTATAAAGTTACGCTTCTTTGAAACATCGAAAGCATTTGTACTGGTAATTAAATGGGAGGGTGTTATGGTCCTCCCTTTTTTCATCAATTTATCAAAACAATAATGAAAAATCTATTTTACCTGCCTCTTCTTCTTTTATTCGTGATAGCATGTCATCAGGAAAAAGAAGGAAGTAAAGTGGAGCAGCCTCAACCCTATATTTTTACAGAAACGACAGATGCACTTCCCCCTACAAAAGAGTGGGAATTGGTGTGGTCTGATGAGTTTGAAGGCACGTCTTTAGATACTACAAAATGGAGTATTACAACAAGTCAAAGTAGTAGGCGACCAAGACCTAAATTGGGTATTTCTTCATGGTTTTGGGTGAAAGATCATATTTGGTTAGATGGTCAGGGTAATTTGGTTATGAAAAGCTCAAAAGTAACAGAAGACAAAATGTATTGTGGAAGTGTTGACTCAAGAGGGAAGTATGAACCGAAGTATGGTTATTTTGAAGCAAGAATTAAAGTTGCAGATACTTCTAAGGGTAATCATACTGCTTTTTGGCTTCAAGGTCATCACCAACGAAATGTAGATGGTACTGCTAATGATGGGGCAGAAATTGATATTTTTGAATCAGCTTGGCTTTCAGAAACAACAAAAGCAGTAGTGCATATTGACGGATATTCTGAGGATCATAAAGCCAATACAAAGAAGTTTGACACTCCAAAAATTCACGAGGGTTTCCATACTTATGGATTACTTTGGGAGGAAGATAAAATGGAGATCTATTATGATGGTGTGTTGAAAGTCACCTACAAGGATACTTGGGTACCTAATGTTAATGAGTGGTTATGGCTTTCCGTTGGTGCAAGTTTTGCTGATGGTAATTTCAAAGATCAACCGATTGGAAAACTATCGGAAGCAAAAGTAGATTATGTGAGAGTGTGGAAAAGTAAACCTCTTCTTCCAGCGCATGTGAATTGAAAACAGTAAAACGATTTAAAGAAGAAAAGAAATGAAAAAGTTACTACTTGGTTTGACATTCTTAGGGATGATGGGATGTCAAAAGTCTAACTCTAATGAATCAAAATTATCGGAGAAGACAGACAAACCTAATATTATTATTTTTTATGTAGACGATTTAGGGTACGGTGATATAGGAGTCAATGGATTGAAAGGAGCTCAAACTCCTGTAATTGATAAACTGGCCAACGGTGGTGTCTTATTTACAGACGTTCACTCCCCACATGCTACTTGTACGCCGTCTCGTTATTCTATGCTGACGGGTGAATATGCCTTTAGAAAGAAAGCACAAATCTTACCTGGTGACGCACCTTTGTTGATTGATACCAATAAGAAAACCCTTCCTGATATGTTGAAGGAAGAAGGGTACAAAACAGCCGTAGTAGGGAAGTGGCATTTAGGCTTAGGCAATGGAAATGTAGACTGGAACAAAGCCGTAAAGCCAGGACCATTGGAAATCGGATTTGATTACTCTTTCCTTTTACCTTCCACAGGCGACAGAGTGCCTTCAGTTTATTTAGAAAATCATAATGTAGTCAACCTTGATCCAAATGATCCGATCACCGTTAGCTACAAAAAGAATATTTCAGATCGTCCTACAGGAAACGATCACCCTGAACTATTACGTCAAGGAGCAGACAAACAACACGGCAATACCATCATCAATGGTATTTCAAGAATCGGTTATATGAAAGGCGGTGAAAAAGCATTGTGGACCGATGAGGATTTCCCTGAAAAGTTAGCTGGAAAAGCATCCGATTTTATCCGAAAAAACAAAGACAATCCATTCTTCCTTTACTTCGCATTTCATGATATTCACGTACCACGTCTTCCTTCAGATCAGTTTAAAGGAAAGTCAGAAATGGGCGTTCGCGGTGATGTAATTCTACAAATGGATTACACGACAGGTTTAGTAATGAAAACGCTTAAGGAGTTAGGTTTAGAAGAAAACACGTTAGTCATCTTCACATCAGATAACGGAGCCGTTCTTACAGATGGTTACGATGATCACGCCATCGAATTACTAGGAGATCACAAACCCAACGGCCCTTACAGTGGCGGAAAATATTCTTCTTTCGAAGGAGGCACAAGAGTTCCAATGATTGCTTACTGGCCTAAAAAAATCAAAGCAGGCCAAGTGAACAACGCCACTTTCTCCCACATCGATTTCTATGCATCTTTCGCAGATCTATTGGGTAAAAAACTACCGGAAGGCATCGCAAAAGATTCCAAAAGTATGCTTCCAGCATTAATTGGTGCCTCACAAGATGGCCGTGATTATATGGTGGAAGAAGGCTTTACATTAGCCATAAGAAATCACAATTGGAAATACATTCAGCCCATTCCAAAAGGTAAAAGAATCCCGAATTTTATGGATAAAACCAAAAATATTGAAGGAGGTATGTCACATGAACCACAGTTGTTCAACCTAGACAAAGATCCTCAAGAACTCACAAACCTAGCAAAAGAATATCCTGAAATAGTAGAACAACTTCAAGCGAAGTTGGATTCTATAAAGGCAGTGGAGGTACTTTAATTATGATAAACACCTTTTCTAATTTCGGTTAGGGAAGGTGTTTTTTTATCGGATGATCAGAGCTGTCAAATACTTCTTTATTTTTGAATCTTAAAAGTTCTTGAGTACTTTAAAACTGATTTTTTGAAATATATTATTGTAGCTAAATATCCTCATAGCTCCGAATTGATTTTCTACAAAATGAATCAAATTTAAATATGCTTTTAATTAATCAAGATAAGTACATCATGTTAGGATCTTTTGAAGAGAGAACAGAAACACATTGCCGTACTTTTGAAGATGATACAGACTTACTTATACTGATCAATCATCTAACAAAAATTTTACAGTAGAGACTTTTCAGAAACAAGGTTTTTGTAATGTTGAAACGATACTAACATCAGGAAAGAATTATATTTTTCTGAAAAAATTACCAGAAATTATTCAATTCAAAATTGTAAAAGGAGCCACAAGGAGTGTTGATATGTATTAATTCTCAAGATAGCTTTTGCCTTTTGAAAGTAACATGAATTCACCTTTTATTTGTAATTGTATTTTGTATGTCAAGAGATTTTATTTTCAGCAGAAAGAATAACTTAAGCTTTTGTTCAGTTAAAAAGTACTTTAATACAGGAATGTATGGCGTTATCGAAAGTATACCTTAATTTCAAACTTACAATTACCATTAATTAAACAATGAAATCAATATTAAAACAAACTCTCTTCATCTTTTTTATTAGTATACTACTTTCATGTTCAAAAAATATAGAAAATCCTGAAGAATACATACAAGATACTATTGTACTCTTTAACGCTAACGATTATGCTTCAGTAGTGAAACGAACTAACGATCTTTTAGAGTTGGACCCTGAAAATTATTCTTTATGGACCATGCAAGCGAGATCATTATTTCATTTAGGTCATTTGAGAGAAAGTTATGAAGCAATCAATAAAGCAATAGAAATAAACCCTCAATATTTCTACGCTTATGGCTATAGAGCTATAATAAAAGCGACTTCAGGGAGATTTGATAATACTCAAATATTACAAGATGTAAATAAAGCCCTTGACCATTATCCTGATAACCCAGATTTTTTAAGAGTGAGTGTTGGCTTATTTTGGAAATCAGGAGATTTCCAAAAAGCAAAAGAGGAATGTGAACGAGTACTTACTATTGTTCCAAAAGATTATCATCTCAACGTAATGTATGCAACATCCCTAAGCCGGTTAGGTGATTTTGATGAGGCTCTGAAATGTTATAATAAAGCAATACATATCGATTCTGTACAATCTTATGCTTATCAAGATAGAGGGTATACTTATTTAAATGCGGGTAAATTTAATGAAGCAGTAGCTGATTTCAATAAGATAATTGATAGTTCAGCAGAAACTTCAGTAAAGGCTTTTGCTTATAACAATAGAGGTTATTCCTTTTATAAATTGGATCTAAATGAGAAAGCATTAAAAGACATTGAACAGTCCCTAAGGCTGTTACCTTCAAATTCATTTGCTTATAAAAATAGAGCTCTAGTGAATATTAAGTTGAATAATCTTATACAATCTTGCTTGGATTTAAACAGAGCTGAAGAATTGGGATATTCTAAAATGTATGATTCAGAAGTGAAAGAACTAAAGGAGAAATATTGTGATTAGAGTACCCTTGTAGAGCCACAATGCCTTGTGGTTCAGGCACCACCTCAAAATCAAAAAGGCAACCCCCATCAGAGGTTGCCTTTTTACTTACAAGATTGTTACAAATGTACTCTTACTATTACTTTGTGTATTTATTATGTTCATAAACGCGTCCGATGCGGACGTCAGTTTTCTTCATCATGTCTTCTTGAGAATCTTCTTGATACTCACTTTGAGCCGCTAATAAACGTTCTTTTAGTTCAGCAGTGATTTCCTCATAACCTGCTTTACCATAAAGGTTATTCAACTCGTTAGGGTCGTTTTCTAGGTCGAAAAGTTCCCAATCATTTTCCCTCCATTCATTCTTCGCTACCTCAGGGTTGTAGTAGAAGTGGATCAGTTTGTACTTTTCAGTACGGATACCATAATGAGGTAAAACGTGGTGCCACCAAGGGAATTCGTAGTAGTGATAATACACTGCATCTCTCCACTTGTCTTCCTCTTTACCTTCTACAATATTGCGGAATGACTTTCCTTGAATATCTTCTGGAATTTCAACACCTGCAAAATCAAGTAATGTAGGGGCGAAATCCACGTTCATGGCTAACTTATTAGAGACCGTTTTCGGTTGAATATGATTTGGATAACGGATCAAGAAAGGCATTTTGAAAGACTCCTCATACATCATTCTCTTATCAAACCAACCGTGTTCACCTAAATAGAAACCTTGGTCAGAAGTATAAATTACGATTGTATTTTCAGCTAATCCAGATTCATCTAAATAATTTAAAAGTTCACCGATGTAGTGGTCCACACCTTTCACACAACCCAAATACTCTTTCATGTACTTTTGGTATTTCCATTTCTTCAAGTCCTGACCTTTTAAGGTGTCATTTGGCGACCAAGGTTCTTCATTGGTATTTCCGTATTTGTACCAAGCATTGATTTCTTGCTTAGACATTGCCTCAATATTTTCAGGATGTACTTTTAAATCCTTTCTATTTAAGTTTCTTTCGATCGTTTGCCAAGTATTACCTGCCGCAACCTTTCCTTCATAAGTATCATTGAAAGTTTCTGGCTCAACAATTTCAACGTTGTCAAATGTATGTTGGAATTGAGGGTCAGGATCCCAAGGACGGTGAGGAGCCTTGAACTGATACATCAACATAAAAGGTTTCTTCTGATCGCGACCTTTCGTTAACCACTTTTTCGCATCTTCCCAAACCTGTCTTGATGAATGGAAACGATTTTCAGTCACTGTATCTTGACCATTTTCTAAGAACACTGTATTAAAATAAGTACCTTGTCCACCATGATTGATCATCACTTTAGAGTAGTCGAATCCTGTTGGAACAGTACCTAAATGCCATTTACCAATCACTGCTGTTTGATAACCTGCTTTTTGTAATAACTTAGGAAATGTTTGTTGAGAACCATCAAAATCCCCACCGCTTTCATTCTTAAAGAACCCATTGACATGACTGAATTTTCCTGTTAAAATTGCCGCTCTTGAAGGACCGCAAATTGCATTCGTACAGAATGTATTTTGCATGATCATTCCCTCGTTGGCTATACGGTCAATATTAGGCGTAAGATCAGGAAATTGTTGCGCTAATCTACCACCATATGCACTGATGGCGTTGGTAGCGTGATCATCACTCATTATAAAAATAATGTTAGGTTGTTGTGTCTCTTCTTGAGAGCTATTCATCTTGGAGCAACTCCCTAAAGAAAGAAGTCCAATCATAAATGGGAAAAAAATAAGTAATCTTTTCATCTGATGGTTTTCAACTATATACAATGAATCGTGATCAATTCATTTCTTATTAAAAAAATATTGAAAGTGCTAATTCAAAAATAGATGTGATTATAGTCTTGACTTAGAACTTAGGTACTTCGAGTAAAAAGTACCTATGCAAAAGTAGTTTGTACCATTGTGATTAAAGTTGAATAATGATTCTAGTAGGTCGGTAAATAGTTCACAATAAAAACATTAAATAATTGCAAATGTCTGATTATCAGTGTTGATTGTTATTCAAGTGTGCAAAAAAAACAAATGCAAACATCATTGAACAATTTTTCACCCTCATTAAAAATTACATCTCTGATATTTGTAACATCAACAACGAGATAACATTCCCAACAATAGAATTATTATTTGGTATGAAAAGAAGTGGAACTTTAATGCTATTACTCTTATTAGCATTGTCATCAATAGCACAAGATCAAAGACCGAATATCGTTTGGATCACATTCGAGGATATGAGTCCATTATTGGCTTGCTATGGTGATTCTACTGCTCAGACACCAGCAATTAATTCGCTTTCAGAAGACAGTAAAGTATTCAATAATGCTTTCTCTACAGCAGGAGTTTGTGCGCCAAGCCGTTCTGCAATTATTACAGGTATGTATCCTACTTTTTTAGGAACAAATCATATGCGTACAGGAAGAGACATTATGGGAGAAAGTCGAGGTGTTTACAATAAAAATAAAAATGTAACAGATCGGGAAGGAAATAATGTGATTGAATACAGTGCGGTGATTCCTTCAAATGTAAAGTGTTTTCCAGAATACTTAAGAAGAGAAGGCTATTATTGTACGAATAATGCCAAAACGGATTATCAGTTTGCCTCACCATTTACAGCATGGGATCAAAATGATACAAAAGCACATTGGAGAAACAGAAAAGAAGAACAGCCTTTTTTCGCAGTTTTTAATTTTAATGAAACACATGAGTCGAAATTGTGGAAACACAATCATCTTCCTCTTACCGTTTCACCTCATAAAGTAAGTGTTCCTGATTATTATCCTGACACTCCTGAAGTAAGAAAAGACATCGCAAGAGTATATAGTAATCTTGAGTTATTGGATAAAAGAGTGGGGGAGATTATCCAACAGTTAAAAGAAGATGGACTGTATGATAATACCTATATATTCTTCTTTTCTGATCATGGAGGACCAATGCCAAGGCAGAAACGTGAGGTTATTTCTTCAGGATTACATGTTCCCTTTATGATAAAATACCCTCAAAGTGCAGAGAAAGGATATAGCGATCAAGTGGTGAATTTTATTGATTTAGCTCCAACAGTGTTGGAAATAGCAGGAGTGAAAATACCTAAACATTTACAGGGGTCAAGTATTCAATCCCAAAAAAGAAAATACTCTTTTGCCGCAAGAGATAGAATGGATGAACATACTTCGGCAAGAAGAAGTGTGACCGATGGAAAATACCTTTATGTAAAGTATTTATATGAATTGCCATCAAGCTATCAAGATATAGAGTACAGAAAAAATGTACCTACCATGCAAGTCTTATTAGAATTGAAGGAGCAAAAGAAACTTTCAGGTGATCAGATGAAGTGGTTCGCTCCTGTAAAGGAATTGGAAGCATTGTATGATTTAGAAAATGACCCTGATGAATTGCATAACCTGATTGGCAAAGCAGAGGTGAAAGAAGTAGAAAAAATCATGAGAGGGGTAATGAATAAGTGGCAGCGAAATATTAATGATAGATGTAAAGCAGTGGAGTCAACAATGATAGAGGAGATGTGGCCTAATCAAGAACAGCCAAAGACCGATGAGGTAGTCTATAAGGTGAAAAAAGGAAAACTTCATTTATCCTGCCCCACCAAAGGAGCCTCAATCGGGTATAAAAGAGCGGATAAAGAGTGGAAAGTATATACAACGCCAATTGAAATAGACGAAACAGATTCAATAACAATTAAGGCAATTAGAATAGGTTATAAGACTTCAAATAAACAGTGTGTGACGCTTTTTCCTAACAAATTTTTTTAACAGGTAGATGTTTTTAAAAATCCTGTAACTGTACAACTTGTGTGTGACTATCTTATAATGAAAAAGCCATCTCGGAGTATTCCAAGATGGCTTCTTTTATCTATTTGATAAGTACTTTATAATATCAAGTACCTATAGTGTGCTAATTACTTAGCAGCTTCAAATCTTTTTGCAACTTCTTCCCAGTTTACAACGTTCCAGAATGCAGAGATGTAATCAGGACGACGGTTTTGGTAGTTTAGGTAGTAAGCGTGCTCCCAAACGTCAAGACCTAAGATTGGAGTTCCTCCGCACTCACCTTTCATTAATGGGTTGTCTTGGTTTGCAGTTGAGCAAACTGAAACAGTACCGTTATCTACACATAACCAAGCCCAACCTGAACCGAAACGTGTAGCAGCAGCGTTAGCAAAAGCTTCTTTGAAAGCATCGAAAGAACCAAATGCAGCATCAATAGCAGCCGCTAAATCGCCTGTAGGAGCACCACCACCGTTTGGTGATAAGATTGTCCAGAATAAGTTGTGGTTGTAGAATCCGCCACCGTTGTTTCTTACAGCACCTGATAACTCGTCAGCTGAAAGTAAGTCTTCGATAGACTTGTCAGCGTCAGCAGTACCTTCGATCGCTGCGTTTAATTTTGAAGTATAAGCAGCGTGGTGCTTAGAGTGGTGAATTTCCATTGTACGAGCGTCAAAGTGTGGCTCTAATGCATCGTATGCATACGGTAACTGAGGTAATTCGAATGCCATTTTTTGTAAGATTTTATTGTTAAGAATAATATTTTTCGTTTTCAAAAAAAAGCGATTTACCCCCATTTTGATGAGGTAGATCATTTTTTTCTTTCGCAATTAACACAATAAACTCTAAAAAGTGAATTAAAATCCAATCGAAAAAAACTATAATTCAATAAAGTTTATTGATACTGTAAATTCAATTAGAATAGACGAACAAGATTTTCTTTTTCTACCAATTCAATGATCTCAGAAGTACCCTTAGAGAAGTCTTTACAAGTCCATTCCCAGGTCTCTTTTAAGATCAAACTCCCATCTGACTGTCTTTCAGGAACTGACGTGCATTTTCCTGTCATGATCTCGTCATTTGTATTCACATGTTGATAGGTAAATTCCAAAGAACTGTCTTCTTTTACAAGCCCAGTGATGGTTCCCATTCGGATGTTAGTGCCATAATAAGTGGCCCAAATTACATCTCCACCTTGTCTGTAATGAAAAAATGTTTCGCTGTCTACTTCTCCGTTTTCAGAGTTAGAAAGTGCCTTAAATCGCTTGTTATGATAGTTGATTTGTTCCATAGTGTAATGTAATAGTCAAAAGTTTATTTGGATAAACACTAGGGTAATAACCTGAGTCCGTCGAATTCAGGTTGATTAGTGTTCAATATTATTTTTAATAAAAAGAAGGTAATAAGTAGTGGACCGATTACCCTCAATATTTTGTAATTATCATCAATTTACTAAGATCAATAGGAATAAGAAAGAGTAAAGAATAGTGTTATTCTTTATGTATTACATAGTCCTCTTTCTTAAACTCGTCTTAGTGGCTATTTTTCTATGAGAAAGTTTAATCCATTTCATTTCCTACTTTTTCATAGAAAAGACAGATAAAATTAAGAATATTTTACCTGTAAATATTTTATAGTTCCTTCAATGTCTCTTGAACGGATAGGTTCACCGAGTGCTTCAAACTTCCAGTTTCCTTCTATTTTATAAAGGCGTCCCATAATCATAGAGACATAGCCAGCAAATTCAGAATTGGAAGAAAGGTTGAAGGTTGCAATCAAGTCATTTCTCGTGTATATTCTGATTTCAGAGAAAGGAATTGTTGCAAAGTCTTGTTTCTTGTATGAGTTGAGGTATAAAAAGATCTGATCTACCTCTTGTGCTACCTCGTTGAGATGTATCTGAATTGTTTCATTGTCTAGCCCATCATTTTCTCCAGCATCTCCTTCAAGATCATCACCAGTGTGCGTTACGGCACCATCAGGTGAAATTAATTCGTTATAGTAAACTGTATAGATTTCGTTCATTTCTTTATCGAAAGCACTAATACTAGCGTCAAGATCTACGTTCACTTTATTATTGAGAAGTCCAAAAAGTAATTTACCATGAATCGCCCCCCAATTCGCACCCACTCTGATATAATCGAGTGTGTTGCCATCTTTTTTAAGGAGAGATATTTTACTTCCTTTTGATAATGAAATTCCAGTTTTTTTCTTGAGAGATGTACCCATCGAATAATAGATTACTTTGTTTATGAATAGCTTGATTGTATGCTTTTGTTCTAAAATATCAAGAACAAAGGCGAAATTAATACTAAGTGATCAGAATGAGTAGTAATTACCCATATTTAGTGATAAACTAACTTCGCCTTTTTGTTTAAAATGACTTAAAGAGGAGTACTTAAAAAGTACCAAAAGATAATTTAAGCATAAATATCTACATAACCTTGTAGACCCTTTTTAGAACCATCACCAGAGGCGATAAAATTCCACTCACCATTTGTTTTTTTAAGTCGACCAAATTCCATGTCAGTGATACCAGTGTAGTTTTCATTCAAATTAAAACGGATAATCTCTCTTTGTGTATCAATGTCAACAATACGGATATAAGCATTTTGAAGCATTCCAAAGTGATGTCTTAAGACCTCAGCATTATGGATAGAAGCCACAAAAACCATTTCCTCTACGTCTTTTGAAATTTTTGAAAGATGAGCTAATATCATCTCATCATCTCCATCTCCTTTACCGGTTCTGTTGTCTCCAGTATGTTCAACACTATTGTCTGGCGATTTTAAATTATTGAAGAAAACAAAGTATTCGTCGGCGGGTAATTTACCGTTTGCATTGATCATGAAAACAGAAGCATCTAAATCTAGGTTATTGCCAGGTACCATATCCCAACCCAAGCCTACCATAATTTTATCCAGGCCTTTTTCGTTTTTTGTTAGGTTGAAGCGGTTCCCTTTTTTGAGAGAAATACTCATAATTAAGCTGTAATAGTAATAATAAAAGTTTGTTTATAAAACGTCAGAATATGCCTGAAGTTGTTTATAAGCTTAAATATATTTAGAAGAAACTGAATATTAGATCTTGGAGCTATTTTTTATTAAAAAAATCGTCAATTTTTTTCTCTTGAGCGGTTTGAGGTTTTGTTCTCGTAAAAAAAGAATTGATTATGTTTTCTTTTGATTCTTCTGTAGTAGAGTGGGAGTTTGTATTGGGATGAATTTCTTCAAAAAACTGTTGTATTTTTTCTTCAGATTCCTCACTATCTGTATTTTGCTCCAATGCTAGATCTATTTCCATAGACAAAAGTTCGTCTTCAGGAATTGTACTTTCTTCAGTTGTATTGAATACATCGTAAAGAAAATCTTCTACATTAAAACTGTCATTTTCTTGATTGGTTTTTAGAAATATCAGTTGTGTGGAGATCTTTTCTTTTTGAATCTGAATCACGGAAATTTTACTGGACGTATCAAGTAACTTCAGTTCTAATTCTTTGATAGACTTGACGTAATGATCTCTTTCTTTTTTCAAAGTATTACCGTAATTATTCAATTCCAACGCCTTAGAACGTTGTTCATTGCTGATTGCAGCTTTGATATCAAACTGGTTTTTCTTGATATGTTTTTGAAGATGATCCGATTTTCCTTTCAAAGTTATGACTTGAGATTTCAGCGACATTTGTAAATGATACAAGTGCTCAGACTCTTGCTCTAGTTGTAAGGAAGTATTTTTTAATATCTCTTTAGTTGATAATTTATGATGAATAATTTTCTTGATTCTACTCCACATCACCGTTACTTGATAAGCTTATTAACACAGTTAAACTTTAGTAAACCCAATATACTTACATTCATTTACTTTTTTATTGAAATACCTCTCAAACTACCATTCTGATCTTAAATTTCCCTTAAATCTCTTCTTAATTGTATCAACTGATCGTGATATTTTGCGGCTTCGTCATAACCCACTTCTACAATCTCGATTAATTTTTCGGGGTCAGTATCAAAAGTATTGTAATGGATGAGGTCTTGAGGGAAGATATGAACGTCACAATCCTCCAGTTTTTTGAGTTCTGCTTTATCACCTTTCAATGACAATGCTCTCAATGTGATCTTTTGAATATTGTTTAACTCCCCTTTCTCGTATTGACGGATTGGAGATACGTATACGCCAATGACCTTTTCACATTGCTCCCGCAAAACATCCACTGGAAAGTGATTGAGTATACCTCCATCACTATACAATTGATCGTCAATTTCCATGGGAGAGAAAACAAATGGATAGGCAATAGAGGCTAAGATGGCATCCGTAATAGAGCCTGATGTAAATACCTTTTCTTCAGCAGAAAGCATATTGGTGGCTACAATAGAAAGCTCTTTATCACAATGCCTGAAATCGTCATCCGGAAATACTTTAAGCAGATCCTTTTTGAGTGTTTTAGGGTCAACAATTCCTCTAAAAAGTACATTGGATTTAAAGAAAGATCTTCTTTCCCAGTCAAACAAATCTGTCGTTAAGAAAAACTCTTGAATTTGGGTGAGCGGAATGCCATACGCATACATACTTCCTATTATCGAACCTGCACTTGTTCCAGCTACAGCATCAGGAACAATTCCTAGTTCTTTCAGATAGAATAAAACTCCGATGTGGGCCAATCCTTTGGCGCCACCACCTGAAAATACAATACCTAATTTATGCTTCTTTGCCATGTTGATTGATGATTAGATCAATTGCTTCGATAATCTCTTTTCTTTCTTTCTTGATGGATTGATAAGCTGTTTTGTTTCGTTTGGATAACAGAAATACTCGCCAATCGGATAACAGAAAGTGGATATAACTATTGAAAAAATACGAAGCATACGTGAAAAATGGAAAAATGAGAACCACTAGGAAAGTATACCATACAAATCCTCCAGTGAGGAAATAGGCAATCATCAGATAAGTAAAGTAGAAAATAGGGAAAATAATACCACATAAAGCAATCAAATTTGCACCCCAGACTTCCATTTCATCAGATGTTTTCAAGGCAATACTTTTGGATAATTTATAGGGTATCTTATTCAAGATCCAATTCACCCAATGGAATGGTAAAATAAGCAACGTAATCATCGATCTAAAAATCAAAGAAAACACACTTTTAAAGCTCTTTCCTGTATTCCAAAATGACTCATCTTTTATTTTATTTTTCTTTAAAAGGCCATCATAATTTTCAATCTTTGCTTTTATAGTATTTAATTGCTTTTCTGATAGTTTCTCTAAAAAATCTAATCCTTTGTTGAGGTAATGGAAATAATCCCTCAATGATTGCTTTCGTTTGAAAGGAGTGGTTTCTGTATACATGGTAACCGCTTGAACCAACGGTGCTTCTGCTTCCAAATTAGGAAGAGTGAAATAGCTTTTTAAGATTTCCTCTTCAATCTTTTTAGTAATTTCTTGAGCCGTTTTACCACTGTTTTTCTCGTAATCCTCTTTGTAATCACGGACTTGTATTGGATTTCCAATCTCAATACTTACACTAGGAAACACACTCCCAATATGTGTATAATTCAACGCTACAGGAACGATATGTACATTGGATTGAAATTGATTAGCCACTTCTGTCTCCAAAGCGATTCTTGCAGTGCCAGACTTCAAACCTCTTAATTTTCTCTCCCAAATACTTGTTCCCTCGGAGAAAATAAGAATGTCACCTCCCTTGGTAAGTGTGTCTATACAATGTTTGAACATGTCTTTATTCGAAAAGGGTTGCCCTTTCGGTACATCCTGTTTTCGTACTACGGGAATCATGTTCAGTTTTTGAAAGAGCCATTTGTTGAATTTCCCCTTAAAAACAGTGGATTTGGTAATAAAATAGAGCGGTTTATGATAACTACATCCTAAAACCAATGCATCGATATACATCAGTGGATGAGTAACAGCAAATAAAATAGGTACATCTTTAGGGATTTTCTCCCAACCCGTTTTTTCAACTTTATAAAATACCAGTTTCAAATAGACGTACTTTACAAAAAAACGAATGGTGTTGTATAATAGGTTTCCCATTAGGAATAGGTTAATTATGATTCAAAACAGCGAGGATCTCTTTTAACTCTTCTTCTTTGAGTATTTCAATATTTTTTCCACCAGCATTAAGAGCATTTACCTTCTGTAATTTAGTAGGCCCTGGATCTGTACCTACCAGAACAATATTTGTAAGACCTGAAATATTAGAATTAATTTTTGCTCCTAAACCTTTGATAATGGTAGCAAGTTCTAATCTTTCCCAAGTATTAAAAATACCAGTAATTACGACCTTTTGTCTATAAAAAGGGCTATCAGGATCTGCATTTTCAAAATCGGGTTTTAAAATATCTCCAGAAAGTTGTGTACGGTAAGGAGGGTTTGTTTTTTTCTTTTTGAATGGATTTTTCTCAAAAATAGGTAACTCTTTTTCTGAAATACATTCAATATACAATTTTGCACAAGCTTCCGCATCTGCCAAAGCATTATGATGATTAAGTGCCCAACCGTAAGTGTAGCAAACATCATCTAATGCAGCACCAGTGATTCTATAAGTACAATCGTATTGGAATTCAGGAACATCGAGGTCGTACAATTCTAAAGTTTGTTCTAATGCTCCAACGTCAAACCCAGCATTATGTGCGACGATCAGTTGCCCTTCAATGAAAGGTTTTATTTCATCCCAAACTTGAAAAAAGCTGGGTGCATTTTTAGTCATTTCAGCGGTAATACCATGAATAGTCGTATTGAAACTATGGTATCGGTTATCAGGAGGACGAACCAAAGTTTCATAACGGTCAATGATTTCACCGTTTTTCACCTTGACAATTCCTACTTGACAAATACTCCACCTTGCACCATGTGCTGTTTCAAAATCTATTGCTGTAAATTCCATATATTTTTATACCTCGAACATCGAATTTACAAAATTCGGCATTATGAAGCATAATTAACAATGGTTTAGGTCATTAATGCGGTTCATTAGGAAAGGTTAAGAGAGGAGGAGAGAAGTGAGAGGTAAGAATGAAGAGGGAAGGGGCGTAGTGATATATCCATTATGAACCACAATACGAACCACTCTCATCCCTCTTCCTTTTTACCTCTTACCTAAAGGAAGAACTATTTTTTACTCAGCTCAATAAACGGAATGATCATTTCATCAATAGAAATTCCACCATGCTGGAAAGTGTCTTTATAGTAACTCACGTAATAATTATAATTATTAGGATATGCAAAGAAGTAATCTTCAGTTGCAAAAACATACGATGTAGACACCTCTGTTTTTGGTAAGCCAAAGTCTTCAGGATGACGAGCTACAAGTACATTTTTCTTATTGTAAGAAAGGTTTTTACCTTGTTTGTACCTTAAGTTGGTATTTGTTTCTCTGTCCCCAATAATTTTATAAGGCTTTTTAGTTCTTACCGTACCATGGTCTGTTGTGATGTATACTTTACAGTTTTTATCAGCCAACATTTTTAGCATTTCATATAATGTAGAGTGTTCAAACCAAGATTTTGTAATAGAACGGTAGGCCGCTTCGTCAGGTGCAAGTTCTCTCACCATATTGGTATCGGTCCTTGCGTGAGACAGCATGTCAACAAAGTTATAGACCACAGCATTGAATTTTTTATGCAATAAACTATTGATTTGGTCATTGACTTGCTTGCCTTGAGAAGCACGAATTACTTTGTGATAACTGTATTTTTCTTGGATACCATGACGGAGTAATTGCTCACCTAATAACTCTTCTTCATAATTATTTTTACTGTCTTCATCATTGTCATTTACCCACCATTCAGGGTAGGTAGCTTCAATTTCAGAAGGCATTAAACCTGAAAAAATGGCATTTCTTGCATAAGCAGTAGTGGTCGGTAAGATGGGGCAATAGACCTCTTCTTTAACATTGAAAAGGTCGGATACTAATGGCTCAATTACCTTCCATTGGTCATATCTTAGGTTATCAATCAGAATGAAAAAGACACTTTCATCGTTTTCTCTAACATAAGGCAAAACTTTTTCAGAAAGTAACTCATGCGAAAGAATAGGACGGTTTTCAGGGTCCTCCATCCAATCAATGTAATTATCTTTTATAAATCGACAGAAATTATGGTTGGCTTCATTTTTTTGCATTTCAAATACCTCACTCATACTTCTGTTTTCAGTCTGAGTGATTTCAATATCCCAATACACAAGTTTCTTATAGGTTTCTACCCAATCTTCCCATTCCATATCATTCATAAATGACATCATGATACTTTGGAAATCTTGTTGATAAGCAGAGTTGGTTTTTTCAGAAACTAGTTTTTTTGTATCTAATATCTTCTTGATTGACAGAAGAATCTGTTTAGGGTTAATGGGTTTAATCAGGTAATCTGCTATTTTGGCCCCAATAGCATCTTCCATGATATATTCTTCCTCACTTTTTGTAATCATCACAACAGGAATATTCGGCTTGATTCTTTTGATTTGCTCCAAAGCTTCCAATCCTGTCATACCCGGCATATTTTCATCCAAAAAGATAATATCAAATTCCTCTTCTTCACATTTTTCAATGGCATCCAAACCACTTAAAACTGGAGTAACTTCATAACCTTTTTTTGTTAAAAATAATATGTGAGGCTTTAGTAAATCAATTTCATCATCTGCCCATAAGATGCGTTGTTGGCTCATATGTTTTTTATATTTTTTGTGGAGTAACAATTTATGAAATTGTGATTCAAAACACACCAAGATTTCACCACAATTATTTTTTTTTAGATTTTTAAAATTTCAGATTCAAATAATCGTTATAAAAATAGGACGTAAAACGAATATTATATATCATATAAAATCAATTCTCCCTCAATGTGATAGTCTTTTTTTGACGGAGGCCAAAATTATTAATGAGAATGAACAATAATATCTGCAATTTTGTAATAACAAAGAGTTGTTTTCAGGTGTTATTGTTGAGAAAATAAAAAAGCAATACCAAATATTAAATTAGCTATAGCGTATGGAAGATAATACAAACGCATCATCATCAAAATTATTGATTATTATTGGAGCTGTTTTCGGAGGAGTTTTACTATTAACCTCCATCTTCTTCTTTATTTTTAGTGATGATGAAGAAATCGATCCTCAGCTTGTTACAATCGATGAGTTTATAAAAGAAAAAGCAATTTGGGAGCTTAATGGCGATGCAGTGGAAGGAAGTGCAGTCGCTATTACACTACGTTTGCCTAATATGAATATTAAACAAGTTGAAGATGCAGTGGAGCGTGCAGACCAAAGTGTGAGACAAGTAGATGCTGATATAAAAAAAATATGGAGTTCTTTGGGTGAAGATACTGGAGATTTAGAAAACAGTCTTCATAATTTACAAGATGAACTTGCAGGAATGTCAGATATTTATGAACACACTGAAGTGATTGCAGGACAGATTGCGGTAGATGATGCTTCAGGAAAGAGTGGGGCAGTTCAGTCTGCAGTAGTTCGACTACTATCAACAAGAGATGGTTATATCAGAGACATTAATTTGATGCAGGAAAATATCGATAAGGTATTGAGCGTATTGGATGATGCAAAAAATCAAAATGGATCAGTCGGAGGAGTTACAGAAGCCATCGAGGAGCTGGAAGTAGCTAATACAAGATTGTTTGAAGAAGGGAGGTCACTTTTAAGAACTTTATTTGCTTTTGAGTATATCTACAATCAACATAGACAGTCAGGAGATACAGGAGATAGAATCGATGTCTTTTATATTGCTTTACAAGATTACTTATATGACAAGATTATTGTAAAACATTCTCAAGATGATTTTTACCGAAAGAAAGGAAAGTTTGATGATGTGGTTGCAGAGACAAAAGAACGATTGGGGTCATTAGATGAGGTAGTCGCTCTTCAGCAGAAAAGAGAGATGAAACTCAATGAATACAATAAGCTATCAGAACATTTAGGGGCATTGAATGAGCTTTATAGCAACGCCAATGTGTCTATTACAGCAGATAATTTTACTGAATTGAATTTTGTTTCTGATGAGGAATGGGAGTATTCTATTTCGGAAGAAAATGCTCATACACCTTTGGTTGTGGTTTATAGAGTAGAAGGAACCCCCTTGTCTTCGGGACTTGTAGTGGCAAAAGCATCTTACAATTTGTCATTCGAAAATGAAGATAGTGATGAATTAATTTTACCAGGTAAATTAGAGCATGACGTGAGTGCTCAATAGAGCTAAGAATAAATAGAATTGAAAAACCTGATTGGAGTGAAGCTTATTATTCATTCCAATCAGGTTTTTAATTTATTGAAAGGTTTCTATTTTTGTGCTGAACAATAAAATATAGACAGATGATTAATCATACAGTACTTTTCAAATTAAAAGAAGAGACAACAGCAACTCAAAAACAAGAGTTAATCGATGCTCTACAGGCATTAGGTGGAAAAATTGATGAGTTAAAAGAAATTCAAGTAAAAGAGAATTTTTCAGACCGTTCAAAAGGATTTGATGTAGTTCTTTATTCTATTTTTGATTCAAAAGAAGCTTTGGAAGCTTATCAAGTTCACCCAGCACACGTAAAAGTTGTAGGTGAAAATGTAAAGCCAATTTTAGCCGATATACTTGTTGCTGATATTGAATATTAATTTTCATTTCTGAACATAAAAAAAGCCATTACAATCGAAATTGTAATGGCTTTTTTTCAAGGCTGAAGTTTAGTTTCTTCCGCCTCCTCTATGACCGTTACCGCCTCTATTTTTACCACCTTTGTGTCCCATTCTCTTCATTTGTCTTTTTTCCATTTCATCAGCAAGTTCATCCACTGACTTCGAAGGGTCCATTAAGACAAACATAACTGGTTGATAATGTCCCATCATACCTTGACGTCCCATTTTTCCTTTACCTCTACCTTTTCTGCCATTACCTTTTTCATGACCATTACCTTCACCTTTATTTTCAGGCTTGTATTTTGTCATAATGGCTTTTATATCGCTTTTCCATTGTTCTTGCTGAGTTTTTGTAGATGCTTTGATTGCTTCTAAATCAGCCTCATGGTTGTCCACAATTTCCCAAGCAGCAGTAGTAATATGGCGCATTTCCTTTTCCATTGCCTGACGCTCTTTTTGTTGCTCTTCTGTAGGCTCTCCTTCAGGGCGTTTCATACTTTCTTTTTTCTTAGAAAGGGCGTCTAGTCTTTCTCTTAATGATACTAATGTTTTCTTTTCTGAATTAGATAACTTATTATCAAACTCTTTTCTGTTTTCTAATACTACAGGAAGCACTTGAGCTTTCATGTATGCTTTGATTTCCTTACGGGCTTCATCTCTTTTCTTTTTCTTTTCTTGTTGAGCTACGCTTACAAATGATACAGCAAGAGTTGCTACTGCGATTAATGATAGAATAAGAACTTTAGATTTTTTCATGACACTAACTTTTTAAATTGTTTTCGTTTGATTTTGTATACTCCAAAGGTCATATCAAGGATGCAATATTGATAATCATTTCAACGAATGGAGTTCTTTTTTCAACGAACGAAAAGCTGAGGTATAAAAAAAAGTCCCAAGTACTTAAACTTGAGACTTATTTGTTCCATTGTGTATTACCAGTTAGTTTCTTATAAGCTAGTATGTAAACCACATTCTGTTTTGGTTTTACCAGCCCATCTACCCGAACGGTCATCTGACCATAAAGGCTTTGTAGGATCTGCTTTAGCCGTACATGGCAAACAACCTACACTAAAATACCCTTTTGCAATAAGAGAATGTAAAGGAAGCTTTCTTTCATTGATGTATTGGAATACCATTTTTGAATCCCAATCTAAGATCGGGTGATATTTCGTTACACCATGTTTTGCTTGTTCTTCCTTTTGCATTTGAGAGCGAACAGCAGATTGTCCTTTTCTGATACCGTTAATCCAAACATCGTTTTCTTTTAAGATATCTTCTAAAGGCTCAACCTTGTTGATATGACAACATCTGTCATGATGATGAACATGAAGTGGTTCACCATTTTCATCCACTTGTTTTTCAACAGGGATTTTCGACTTCAAGTCTATAATATTTAATCCAAGCTTTTTGGCTAATTGATCTCTAAATTCGATTGTTTCAGGAAAATGATAATTAGTATCTAAAAAGTATACTGGTATATTTTTATCTACTCTGCTGATGATATCCAACAAGACAACACTTTGTGGTTGAAATGAAGAACTAGCAAAAATTCTTTTCCCTTGCGAATGATAGATAGCCACCTGCTTTGCGATTTCATCAACTCGCTGATCAAATGATATTGCTGAAGCTTGTGGAATGATGCTTTGCGATGACATATTCTTTTCTTTAACTTTTATTTAATCTACTAATTATATAGGATAAATGCGAATTAATGAAAGAATCTACTTTTTTCAAAATTTTATCACAAAAAAAAAGGATCATTTACGAATAAATGATCCCTTTTGTACTGTATTGAAAGTAAGTTGATTAATTTCTATAACAACTTAAAACCCTCTTTTTAATTCTATACTAGCTCTGATTGGTCTTGAAATATTTCCTGCTTCATCCTTAAATTTAACATAAACGTATTTCATTCCATCTGCTTCACCGTTTAATTTCCATTCATTAATTGAAGGCTTTAATTGTTGCCAATGTGCCCCTTGGAAAGAGGATTTGTTACTGATCATCATCATTGCGGCATCATCACCATCTATGTTAAGTGAGACAAGTTTGTTGATGTTATTTGTAAACTCAGCTCCTTGGTCAATAGTAAGCGAAATATTTTTTGGTGCATTAGTGTCAAAAGAAATGCTAGAAGAATAAGTTTGTGTCTGATTCCCAGCAACATCTTTATATTTCACAAAAACCTGTTTTATTCCATCACCTTCAGATACCTTATACGTTTTTTTCGTAACGTAAGGAATCCACTCTCCACCTTCAAAATTACTACTTTGAGCAACGATCATAGAATCGGCTTGTCTACAGAAGAAAGAAAGGTTGACCTGATGGTCTTGACGGTTGGAAATTTTTTCACCGTCATTAATCGTGATTTTACCACCGAATGGAGCTGTTCTATCCACGATAATTTCATCAGTTACTACACTTGTAATATTGCCCGCTTGATCTCTGTATCTGGCATAGATCTTACGTTTTCCATCATCACCAGGTGCTAAATCCCATTCAATATATTCATCTTGAATGAGGCGCCATTTGTTACCATGAAAAGCAGAAGTATTACTAATTTGAAAATATTTCGCCCCCTTATGTCCTAAGATTACTCCTACCTTTAAACTGTTCGGATCAGTGAAATATTTGGTTGGGACATCAATCTTAACGGAAATATCAGAGGGAGGCGTGGAGTCAAGGATAATTTTCTTCATTAATACTTTTGACTCGTTGCCATCAATGTCTTTGAATTTAAAATAGACTTCTTTGGTGCCATCACCGTCAGAAAGTTGGTAAGAGAATAATTTTGAAAATTTTATCCATCTTGCTCCATCAAAAGATTTTGAACCACTGGCCATCATCTCTGCAATGCCTACACCATGAATTTCTATATCAATATGAGTTGATTTGGAATATTTTCCAGATTTAAATATTATTCGTGTACGGTCTAATTCGTTTTGAGCGAATAATTGTGTGTTAAAAATTAAGGTTGATATTATTGAGATAAGTAAGGTTCTCATCATGAGTTTTTCTAAATAAGTAAAATTTCTTTTTAGTACTACTAAGACAAAAATGTTCCAAAATAACCCTTGTGGCTTTTTCTATATACATTTTGCTAAAAAAAGTTGTGTAAAGTTTTTAGCGATAGTAATCAAAAAAACAATTGTACAAAGAGTTGACACTGAAGAAATTTTGTTTTAGTAATTTACCTTTTAATAAGTACAACGTACATTAATGCAAAAATAGTACTCAATTAAGTAATAAGACAAGTGTAAATTGATAATTTCGGGCTAACATATTGAATCATAAAGTGACAGTTTTAGTGAAAACATTTTTTTTATATTACATTTTCTTACCAAATAAAGTTTACTCAACATCATTTGAAATTTGGTTTGTACATTTGTTCTGCAAAAAATAATGCATTAACGGAACAAGATTTGTTAGTAAAGAATTGTCGAAGTTATTTTATTAAAAAATGTCCTTTCATAAATCTTCATAATTGATTTGAGAGGTATTTAATGAAAAACTTGTATTTTTTTTGTTTTTCATTTGAATTTGGAGAATAATTTCAGATTACAATTGTTTATTTATCGTAATCACTATCAAATTTGAATATTGTTAAGAAGTCGGATATGTTTTGTTGCACTAGAAAGATAAATTCATTTTTTTTCTGTTTCGCTATTATTTCTTCATTTTGTTTAGGCAAAGCTATTGCACAAGAAGTAACAGAAGGGCATTCATATACTCCGGGGAGTTTATCTCAGGAACCTGTACAAGTTAAAAAAGAGTTGTTTCCTACAAGCTCATCTGAGGTGGGGGATACAACTTTTACAATATATGGAGATGCGTCGATCCCTTTCAAAATTTATTTTGTCAATGGACCGCAATACGATAACATCTTTAATCCTAACCCAACGGGTATCATATTAGGCGATAGAGAGTTTAATTTTTTCTGTTCAATGGAGAAATCTATTCGTCAGAATTACTCCAATGTCTTAGAAGCAAAAGAATTCGATTATTTAGGAAGAAGCTACTTAATGCTTATTTCGTTTAGAGAAGATTGTTTGGGAGATAACTGTAGATATCGTTGTTACAACGTATTTGATATTACAGATCCAACAAGAATCCTACAAACTTCTTTTTCAAGCTTATTCCAAGGAACAGACAGTTTTGGTGATTATAACAACGATGGTAAGTTAGACTTCCTAAGGGTTGCACCAAAGCCTCCAAAAGATCAACAGCCAGGAGAGTTAGTAAGTAATTACTTAGTGACTGCTTATACTATGAGAAGAGGTATTCCAAAACAATTAACTGATCAAGGTAACTCTTATTACTTATATGTTGATGGCGATGAGGAAGCTACAAAGTTTAATGTTTTACAAGCTTATTGGTTCTTCAATGTCAAAAATAAAGAAGGTGCAGATGCAGAACCTACTACATATTTTGCAGAGTACATTTCTTTTGATCCAATGTATAGGTACTTATATAATCCTAATGGCGTAAGAATAGAGAAAAACAGATGGTCTGTACTCATTACTGATGTAGGAGATTTGGAATCAGCACAAGAACATTGTCATCTTGTTCAAGAATATGAAATCGAAGATGTTTATATTATGATTGATCAATATAGTGGCGATATTACTTATCAAGTTTTTGCTGGAAACTTTGTAAGTAAGGAAAGTGCAGAATCATACCTGAAAATATTGCATTCTCATGGTGTTGATGGTCAATTGACTGATTTCTTAAAGTCCTATTAATTTTTCTATTACGAAATACTAAAGTGGTACAATTCTTAGTTTAATTAGAAGAAGCACTTTAGTTTCAAAGTTTTTTTTAATAACAATACAAGAGAAAGTAATTCATTTTTATAGCATCTATGAAACTATCACACTTAAATATTATACTGTCCTTATTCTGTTCATTGTTTTTGGTCACGGAATTAAAAGCTCAGGAGGATGTTGCAAAAGCTCATCTTGAGACAGCTGACTTTCTATTAGCGAACAGTCGCTACAGTGAAGCTCTTGAAGAATTAGACAAAGCGATAAACGCGAATCCAACAGATGGAAGTGTTTATTTCAAGAAGGCAAATACGCTCCTTGCTATTACTAAATTTAATGATGCTATTAAAACATTAGAGGCTTGTGTAAAATCTGATCCTAGTTTTTTCAGAGCATATGAAATGTTAGGCGATCTTTATTCACAGAAGAAAAAGCCATCTGCGGCAGTTAAATATTATGATTTAGCTTTTCAAAAGGACGAAAATATTGAGCAAAAATACCTTTATAAGCTTAAGATATTAGATATTTTAGATCAAGCGAATAGACATCGTTTCTCTAAAAAACACATTGATGATTTAAGAAAATTAGATTTAGCAGAATCTTTTGATCTTGATTACTATGAGTCAATGTACTGGAATGAAATTGATCATCCAGAAAAGGCGGAAGAATTAATGGCTAAAATTATTGGTGAAATCGAACCTTTATCAGGCAATGAAAGATATTACTACCAATACATTTGGGCATTATTTAATCAAGGTAAATATAGTGAAGCGAAAGAGTGGATGGATAAAATCACTACAAGTGAAGCTGAAGCGATGTTTACAATCTTTAGAGAGGAATATTATTTCAGTTTAGCTCAAACTTATTTCCAGGTAATGGATTACACTAAGTCTCAAAAAATGATTGATGTGACTTTAGGTATTAATTCATCTTTCATCGAGGCTTTTGATTTACAGAAGCAATTAGCGGCGATTCACACTGATAAAACAAAGGTGATTGCAGCACAAGATAGAGCTTTGATGGCAGAAAAAGATATTAAGAAACGTTCTGCAAAACTATTAGAGCTTGCTACTCTAAACTATCAAGCAGAGGATTTTGCTACAGCGTATATTCATTTAGAAGAATATCAAGATGCATTGCCACAAAATGAGAGAAACATTAATGTGATCTTTATCAAGACAATGTGTGAGAAAAATTTAGGAGAGGTTGGATCTTCAACTGAAAAGTTGAAAAAGGTAATCCACAATCCTTCTATCACACCTCAAACTAAAGCAAAATATAATTTTTCAATTGCTCTAGTTTATAAGGAAGTAGGTGATTATAAAAATGCAGAGACTTTCTTAAAAGCGGCTTATGGTGGTTCATATAAGAACGCTGTAAGATACGAGTTTTCAGATATTCAAAAATTGAAAGATCTTAAGGAAATCGAATCGATGAATTAAGAATATAGAATATTAAAAAAAATGAGGCTGTCTCATAACTAGTTT
>NZ_JTAM01000200.1 GCF_000812565.1 Flammeovirga sp. OC4
CTGGAGAAGTTTCAGTACAAAACATTGGAGGAGATTAAAGCATTAGTTGAATCTGATATGAACGAATGGAACAACAGAATTCAGAAGCGAGACGGCAAGTCACCAATGGAGCGTTGGAACGAAAGCCCTGAGTATGATGATTTCAAGACATTGGGTGCAGTATCTAACATGAAACTCTTCTGGGAGTTCAGACCAAAGGCACGTATCAAGAGTGAAAAGATAGCATCGTTCGATGAAGCAGAAACTTACACTTATTACCAAAGCGGTTTACCGATTACATTCGGTCAGCAAACATTCAATTACGAGGTACTAAACGACCAAGGAAAAGTAGACTTACAATTCCATGGTGACAGTATAGGAAAGAAATTTAAAGTAAAGTATGACCCCGAAAATCTAGACAAAGACATCATTGCCCTTTATGATGCAGAAACGGAAAGGTTTGTATGTTTCGC
>NZ_JTAM01000201.1 GCF_000812565.1 Flammeovirga sp. OC4
CTGAAGGAGTCTCCCAGTCACGAACTTTTACTTGTTGGGTCTGCAACATATTTATCCCATAATCATAAATAAGTTTTGCATCAACTTTATCAGTCTTATCTCTCAACATTTTAGCCATTCCATAGTACTTAATAGCTCTTGGATTAACTACTGATACAGTATACCCTTTTTGATGAAAATACTTCGATAAATTGTAGTGATAAACACCAGTGGCTTCTAAAACAAGCCGAGTCTCTTTTGTGATGAATTTCTCTAATTTCTTATACCCCTCTTTGTGGTTGTCTACTTTTCTGATTATCTCTTTTTTTCGCTTTCTATCCAAGAAAACAAAATCTAGTTTTTTACTTGAAACATCAATACCAACTACAAGGGAATTTGCCATTTTCATAAGAAATAATAACTTTATAAATCATTAATTAGGAACGTTTAAGTTGATAACTTTCTTTGACACC
>NZ_JTAM01000202.1 GCF_000812565.1 Flammeovirga sp. OC4
AAAAATCACTTATGCAAAAAAAACACAAGCACCGAAAATAGATCAATACAAAAAGCAAGAAGAGATTCTTGATGGAAGAAATAGCTACTCTAAAACAGATCATGATGCGACTTTCATGAAAATGAAAGATGATCCTATGAAGAATGGGCAGTTAAAACCTTCTTATAATACTCAAGTTTCAACTGAAAACGAATATTCTATAAATTATTCCATTCATCAAACAGCAGGAGATTCTA
>NZ_JTAM01000203.1 GCF_000812565.1 Flammeovirga sp. OC4
AGGGGGATATTGTGGAGTTGTATCATAGTAATGTAGAAGCAATTTCAATAGTTGATTTGTCTTCAATGTTTATTACACAACCGTATCTATCGAATATATTATTGGCTTCAACTGCATCACTAAGTCTTAGAAATAATATAATGCTTGATTTTCAATCTTTATACACTCATTTATTAGAAATCCAAAATATGATTACAATAAGTATCGATGCATTTGATCATCTCAATGAGATTAATATAAATATTTCAGAATTGAAGTGGAGGTTGATAAATGAGAAAAACATGGATATTATCCATGCGGATTTTCTATGTAAATATTACACTAACTATGCTAATATAGGCTCTCATTATCCACCTAGAGTGTATGATGAGAATGGTAATGAAGCTCAAAATTCTAATCGTTATCCCGTATCTGATGACAATC
>NZ_JTAM01000022.1 GCF_000812565.1 Flammeovirga sp. OC4
GGACTCGCTACCTTCAAAACCATTACTTAAGGCTATCGCATAAGCAGAGGAACCATTTGATCCGGCAGCTCCAGTCTCACCTTGCTCGCCCTGTTCGCCTTTTAAGGACGATAACCACTCTGATTCACTACCTTCAAAGCCATTACTTACGGCTATTGCATAAGCGGATGACCCATCAATACCATTGGCTCCAGCAGCACCAGTCTCACCCTGTTCTCCTTGTTCACCCTGCTCACCAGTTTCGCCTTTTAATGACGATAACCACTCTGATTCACTACCTTCAAAACCATTACTTAAGGCTATTGCATAAGCAGAAGAACCATCTGATCCAGCAGCACCAGTCTCACCTTGTTCTCCCTGCTCACCTGTTTCACCTTTTAAAGATGATAACCACTCGGACTCACTGCCTTCAAAGCCATTACTTACGGCTATTGCATAAGCGGATGATCCATTTGATCCAGCGGCTCCAGTCTCACCTTGCTCACCCTTTTCACCCTGTTCTCCCTGCTCACCGGTTTCGCCTTTTAAAGATGATAACCACTCGGACTCACTGCCTTCAAAGCCATTACTTACGGCTATTGCATAAGCAGATGCTCCGTCTTCACCATCTTTTGCTTCTTTCAATGAAGTCACCCATTCTTCTTCTGTACCTTCAAAACCATTTATGAGTGCCAACTCATAGGCCGACAACCCTCTATCACCCTGTAAACTAGGCGTTGTATACCACGTACCATCACTAAAGTTAAATGTAAACTTACCATCTCCTTCATAGATAGTCGATACAATGCCAACTCCGTCTGCTCCATCTTCACCTTTTTCACCATCTATTCCATCTTCTCCATCAATTCCTTTTACAGTATTCCCTGCCCTTTCAGCATATAAAGCATATGGGACACTCATCATTTGTGATATTGTGGTAATAGAATAATCCTCACCACCATTAGGATCTATTTCTGATTTGATGTAATAGATATCGGCTCCCCAATCAATTTCGGAGAATGTTCCAATGACTTGACCACCATTGCCAACTGCCAACGTCAAGAGACCTGAAGTGTTGGTTGATGGAAAATGAATTTCACTGTAAACCGATGTACCAGAAATATCACCTTGAATGATGCTTATTCTGACACTTACATCTTGGCTTTTAATTAATTCTCCATCGGCATCTCGCACTACGGCTTGATAGCTCATATAATGTGGAACTTGGGCATAGGTCGCCCAACTTACCACAAGGAGGGTAAGTAGAATGTAGATTGATTTCATAGTTGATGTTATTGAGATGAATGTTAGGGATCTGATTTGCTTAATTCTTCACCACTTTAAAGGTTTTCACAACCGCACTTTCGTGAAAAACCTGTACTAGATATATACCGGACGGGTATGGTTCTAACGGAAGTTTAGACTCATACCTAAACTGATCTATTTTAAATAATTCTTTCCCTTCTGCAGTATGTAAAGAAGCACTTAGCATTTTAGGGGAAGGTGTTTTTAAAGTTAGAAAATGAGTAACAGGATTTGGAAATGCATTCATTTCTAAATCACTTGTTAAATCCCAATTTGAGGTTGGAAGTTTTATTTCTGAAATTTCATAGGGCTGTAAGACGCCTTCGTGTACAGTATAACTGAGGTTTTCACCCATTTGGACAAAAACTTGACCTACAGAAGTCGTTACACTATTCGTATTGTTTGATACTGTAGCACCAGATACATTGAGCGTCGATTGAGCTTGTAGAATCAGAGAAAATAAACAGAAAAAAACAGTAAGAGTAACATGAGTATATTTAATCATCATAGTAAAATAACCGTAGCTAATTTAGTAGAAAGTCTATTTCGGGTGCTCAAATATCCCCTTTTTAATATGAAAAAACAACATGCATACTAGTATTTTGAACTTTATTCCTCTACATCAAAATATTTTTATAACATCTTTATTAACTGTAATTTACATTTCTTAAATTGCCCTCGACTAAGAAGCGTGTTTAAAATCTCTACTTTATAAATACACACCCTTTCAAAATGATGATTTTTCCTCGTAATACTAAAACTGATCATTCATTTCTAAATATTACAGAGGACAAACCTACTCTAACATATCTCTGTTTTGTCTTATGAAACTTCTAACTAAAGTTGTTCTTTTCGTTGTTACTTTATCATGTGTTTTTTCTTGTATTGCTTTAGACGATGAATTTTTTCCAACAGTAAGCAATAATATTATTCCTGATAAAGTCTATTATTATTATGACTCTATTCACGTCAATGTGATGTTTAGAGATAATGCATTGATCCAAGAAACGAATGTAAAAGTAGCTTTACTAGAACAAAATGGGGGAGAAAGTAATACAGTTGCTTTTACCTTTGATAGCACCTATAGTAATGTTGCTACAAGATTAATGAAGTTTGATTCTACTTTTATTGTACCCTTGAATGCAGAAACTGGTAAATACCTATTAGAAACGACCAATAAGGATGCAAGTAATAATTACACAAAAGACACGACTTATTTTTACATAGATACTGATACCACCTCCCCTTCCATTGAGCAATTTTCGGTTCGATCTACAAATGAAAAAAATACCATTGATAATCAGTTTTGCAAAGGAGATGTTGTTGAAGTGAATGCTTTTGTAACGGATAATATAGAATTATATAGAGTAGGTGTTGCTTTTGATGAAGGTGAAACCATTTATTTTGATACAGAAGGTCGGTCAACAGGAATAGGTACTTTACTTCAAAATGAAATTTCGATACCAAGTGATATCAGCAATGGCTCTCATCAATTTAAATTATTGATTGAAGATATTTATGGTAATACGACAATGTTGAGCGAAGCCATCAGCATAGATTGTGAAAATGACCCTGCCGAACTTATTACAGTTGTGGAAGAGTCTGGTAAAGATGTTCCTTCTAATGGTATTATTCCTTTAAACCCTGGTGAACAATTCAACCTTACCAGTCTAATATTTGAAGATACAGGAGGTTTAGATTCTGCACGATTAGAAGTTACACGTTATCAAGGTGAGAATGATCCTATTGTAGAAACTCCAATCGATGTTGATTTAGAAGGTGCTATTGAAACGGATCTATCAGAGCTATTTATTGACTACCTTTCCTTTGGTTTCGATAAAATCGAGACAAATGAGGGTGACCTAATTGAAGTCAGTATTAAAATAAAAGATCTAAATCAGACTTGGGAAAATGCATCTTCTTTCAATTTTTCTCTACAATCTAAAAAGGATGAAAAGCCAGAAATAGTCGTTCATCACTTAGTCATCAATGGAGTGAATACTGAAGTGAATCCCGATGAGGAATACGACCTTACCGATCTACTTCTTGAAAATCAGAATTTGCAAATTGGAATTGATGGTGTTATCAACGAAGAGGTTGGATTGTCATCTGTTCGATACTCTTTTGAAAGTGATCATAGAAGTATCCAGTCTTTTGGAAGAATCATTAACTTATCAGAAGAAGAACTCACTCTCCCTGTATCTATAGAAGAAGTGATTGAAACCACCTTTCCCATCAACTATAATGAACACTTAGATGGAAAAATCACCTACAATCTTGAAATCACTGTTACAGATCTTAAAGGACAATCAGATAGCATTAATTTCATATTGAGTGCAGATTACTAAACTATTTATTGTTTTGAGTTTGAAAACCTCTTGCTTTAGCCCTAATTCTTGATAGTCAAAAAACTTATCAGGCTTGAAAGCAATGCTAATAACATTGCTATTATTACCACACCATCAAAAGACGATATAAAGGCTTCTTTATAAATTTGTTGGGCTTGAAGGACAATTTCTTTATCCAATGTCGAAGGTGGTTTTGCTGCCGTGAAATCTTCCGCTTCTTCAATCAATAATTCTTGAGCACTTTGTTCAATCCCCAAAGTTTCTACTTTTTCAATCACTTCACCTTTAAAAGAAAATAAAGCAAAAGCACCTAACAAAGCAATGGCCAAAACACTTGCTGCTCTTGCTACTGTATTGTTGATTCCTGATGCTACGCCGATATTAGCTTCATTCACAGACCCCATTACGGCCGTAGTAAGCGGGGCTACTACAATTCCCATCCCTATCCCAATCAATAAAAAAGGAAGCATAAATGTGCTCCAATAGGACGAAGCTCCCTCTGAAATTCCAATTAGAGTAAATGCAAAATACCCTACTGCTACGATCAACGGTCCAATAATCAAGGGTAAACGATAACCCTTTTGATCAATATATTTACCCATAAGTGGAGAAATAGTAGCAATACAAATAATAATAGGTAACATCGATAAACCTGCTTTTACTTCACTATATCCTTGAATTTGAATGAGATTTAAAGGCACAAAAAATAAAGCTCCACTCATTGCCATATACAGAAATAAAGTCATCAAATTCGCTCCTGTAAAGGTTTTGGATTGAAACAAAGAGAGTGGCATCATTGGATTTTGAATTCTTTTTTGACTGTAAGTAAAAATGATCAATGTGGTAACTCCTACCCCTACGCTAATTAAAATTACGGGGTGCTGAAAGCCCAAATCCGATGACTCTGTAAAACCAAATGTAACTCCTGCCAATCCTAAAGTCACTAAAACAGCTCCAACAATATCCAACTTTTGAGCACTACTATTTTTTGATTCTGGCACTTTGTAAAGTATGCCGAAAAACACAAAAATAGAAAGTGGAATATTCAAGAAGAAAATCACTCTCCAATACCCCATGCCTGCCAACCATCCTCCTAAAATAGGGCCTATGATTCCCATCAAGGCACTAAAAGTGGACCATAAACCAATTGCTTTTCCCCTGTTTTCATTATCAAAATGAGCTGACAATATGGATAAGCTGCCAGGGGTTAATAACGCTCCTCCTATTCCCTGAAAACCTCTAGCGACTAACAATTGGGAAGCATTTTGAGCCAATCCACATACCAAAGATGAAATGGAAAACAAGACTAATCCCATCAGAAAAATTCGGTTTCTCCCATAAAGATCTCCTAATGCCCCTCCTACCATTAATAAAGCTGAAAGAAAAAGGGCATAGCCATTGATCACCCATAGCAATTGTGTTCCTGTCAATTCCATCTCTTTTTGTAGCGCAGGCAAAGCGACATTCAGCGCAGAACCATCAATAAACACAAGGCTTGAAGCCATTATTGTAGTGAGTAATGTCCATTTTTGAGTTGTAGAATAGGAGCTCATAGTGTTGATTTGAAATTGATAAGAATGAAAAATAGCAATTGGAATAGATTGATGATCTATTGGGTAAATATTGTATACCCCGCTAAAGATAAAACTTATAAATTATATTAATAAAATTGAAAATGTTCGATCTATTTTACTTTATAAGTATATTAGTTGCAGCACATGTAAGTACTAGCCATCAGTAAACAAAAGACGTAATGGTAGTAAAAGATAGAGTGCAATATTTATCTTCACCTCCATTCCACTTTTTTAAACCTTTTGGCTTAGGTCATTATCCTTCTTAACTTTTATCAATGATTCACGAACTTAAAGATATCGTCTACTCTTCCTATTACGCTCAACAACAACAAATCAAAACTGTACTCATATCAGTAGTTGGCTTGAATGGTTCTTCCTACCGTAAACCGGGGGTAAGAATGTTACTTTGGGAAAATGATAAAATGATCGGTGCAATAAGTGGTGGGTGCGTTGAAAAAGAAATGATAAGACAAGCTCAAAGTGTTTTTAAAAGCGGTCATTCTAAGGTAATAGAATATGATGGACGCTTCCGATTAGGATGCGAAGGCGTATTAAAAATTCTGATTGAACCCTTTCATGTCAACCAAGAACAATTGGATCAATTTCAAATAGTTTTAGATAAAAGGGAAATCATTACGATAGAGAGTTATTACTCTGAACAGTCTTCCTTAATGGGCAAAAGTGGTTCTCTCATTTTTAGTCAAGAGGATTCAATCTATGGCAAACCCTTCACTTTCAATCTTTCATTTGAAAAATATCAACAAACGCTTTCTCCGGAGTTTCAACTCTTTATTTTCGGAGCAGAACATGATGCTAAGGCACTTTGTCAATTTGCAGCATTGACAGGATGGAATGTACAAATTATTGATACTTTAAAAGGAACGGCTGATGTCACTGATTTTTCTGGTGCAAAAAACTTGATCCGTTTGAATGAAGATGATATACACCAACTCTGCATTGATGAACATACAGCTATAGTGGTAATGACCCACAGTTTTGTCAAAGATTTGGCCTATCTATTACAGCTACATCAAAAAAAGTTCGCCTATTTGGGTGTATTGGGAGCGAAAAAGAGAATTGGAAAACTGATGGATCAGATGATAGAATTTAATCCTACCATTGACACTGAGTTTTTGGATGCTATTCATAGCCCTTGTGGTTTAGACATTGGAAGTATCACTCCTCAAGAAATTAGTATCTCTATAATTGCAGAGATCATCTCTGTTTGTAGAGGAAAAGTTCCAAATTCACTTTCATATAAAGCGTTGAACAATGCATAGAGCAGTTTTACTACTTTGTGCTGGAAATTCTAACAGATTAGGCAGACCAAAACAACTTTTGGAGTGGGATGGAAAAAGTATTTTAGAACACATTATCCATCAGGTACAACCTTTGGGGTTCCCTGTTTTTGGAGTGACTGGAGGGTATCAAGCTGAAATTGCTCCCGTCCTTCAAAAAAATAATATACAAGAATTCTTCTGTTCAGAATGGGAATTAGGAATGGGAGAAAGCATTCGGTTTGGCATTCAATCCATTTTGAAACAAAAACCGGATACACAAAAAATCATGATAGCACTAAGTGATATGCCTTTAGTGGGGACATCACATTTTGAAGCACTTTGGCATCAATCCAAAACTTCAAAAATTGTTATCAGTCAATTTCAAAAGGTGAAAGGAGTACCAGTCGTTTTTGATTGCTCTTTCTTTCCTGCACTGTTGCAACTCAGCGGAGATCAAGGGGCAAAACCATTGCTACAAAAACACTTTAATGAAGTGGACATTCTTTCCTCTGAGCAACCTTTTTTTGACGTTGACACTGAAAAAGATTATCAGAAGTTATTAACTTTTTCTTCGAACAAAAAATAAGACACAAAGAACAAACATTTATTATAAATAACTATGAAATTCGATTTAAAAATCAACAAAAAAAACTACTCTGTTGATGTAGAAGATGGCACACCTTTGCTTTGGGTGTTGAGAGATGAATTGGAATTAGTGGGAACAAAGTTTGGGTGCGGAATTGGTGAATGTGGAGCCTGTACTGTACATATTGATGGTAAAGCAGAACGCAGCTGTCAGCAAATGGTGGAGCTTGTAGAAGGGAAAGAAATCACTACTATTGAAGGACTTTCTGAAAACGGTGATCACCCAATACAAGAAGCTTGGGAAACCATTGATGTTCCACAATGTGGCTATTGTCAGAGTGGACAAATGATGACTGCATCTGCATTATTGATGAAAAACCCATCACCTTCCAATCAAGAAATCAGAATGGCAATGAATGGTAACATCTGCCGTTGTGCCTCTTATAATCGAATTGAAAAAGCCGTTGCTTTAGCAGCTGAGAAAATAAAATAACCATGAGCAATACATTCAACCGTAGAAATTTTCTGAAACTCTCACTTCTTGCAGGAGGAGGAATGCTAATTGGTATTGGCTGTAATGAAAGCAACGAGCAAGCTGCCAAAATGCCCGTTTCTATTGAAGATCTTGATTTCACAAGCTTCAATGCTTACATAGAAATGGCAACGAACGGTATGGTCAAAATTTACTCTCCAAACCCTGAAATTGGACAAGGTGTAAAAACGGCCATGCCCATGATTGTTGCTGAAGAATTAGATATTCCATGGGAAAAAGTACACGTAGCACAAGCACCATTAAGTAATGATTTTAACCGTCAGGTAGCTGGGGGTAGTCAATCAATACGTCAGAGTTTTCCTGGTTTAAGAAATGCAGGGGCGGCTGTAAAACTAATGTTTTTAACAGCGGCAGCTAAAAAATGGGGTGTTGAGGTCGAAAGTCTAAAAGCGTCACAAGGTGTGATTTCATCTAATGATGGAAAGAAAATCAATTATGAAGAAGTTATCACAGAAGCCGCTAAATTACCGATTCCTGAAAATGCCCCCCTCAAAAAAGTAGAAGATTTCACATTAATTGGCAAAGCCATTAATAATGTTGATATCAAACCTATTATTACAGGAAAGCCTCTTTATGGTGTCGATTATAAAGAAAAAGGCATGAAATACGCTGCGGTGGCACGCCCTCCATTTGGAGCTTCTTTAAAGTCAGTCGATGATACTGAAGCGAAAGCCGTCAAAGGGGTAGAACAAGTCATTCAGTTCAAGAATAAAGTGGCTGTAATCGCCAACAGTACTTGGGCTGCGTTCAAAGGAAAGTCAAAATTGAACATCGAATGGGGCAACCTCCAAGATGACGAAAATACAGATGTGTTTGATCAACAAATGAATCAATTACTCCGAAAAAACAAATTGGAGGAAAAAGTGAAAAGTGGAGACGTTGCGAAGGCTAGAAATGAGGCGGATCAAATCATTGAGAAAACCTATGAAGCACCTTTTTTACCGCATAGCACCATGGAACCTATGAACTTTTTTGCTGATGTAACAGATCAAAAAATAAGGTTAGTTGGTCCCACTCAAGTCCCTCGAAGTTCTGCAAATGTAGTGGCAAAACTTTTGGATAGAAATGTCGAAGATGTAACAGTCGAAATGACTAGAATGGGCGGTGGTTTTGGTAGAAGATTGAGCACTGACTTTGTAGAAGATGCCGCAATGGTTTCCCACCTTGCCAAAGCTCCTATCAAATTAATGTATACTCGTGAAGACGATATGGCGATTGGCCAATATAGACCAAAGGTGAAATATAAAATTACAGCATCCATCAAAAATGGTCAACTGACAAGCTATGAACTCAAAGAGGCCATTGTCAATAACCGAGGAATGAACAAAGGGATCGCTCGATTCTTCCCTTTTGGTGCAGTGGATCATTATTCCGCTACTTCTGCCAATGTCCCTTCTGATGTAACAACACTTTGGTGGAGAGCTCCTATTACAAACTTTTTAGGATTTGCCACTGAAAGTTTCATGGATGAATTAGCCATCACTTTACAAAAAGATCCTATTGATTTACGTTTGGAATTACTTGAAAAAGCAAAAGGGAAAAAGACGCCTTATAATGCTGAACGTATGCAAAAAACCATTCAATTGGTCAAAGAAAAATCGAATTGGGGAAAAGCGGAAAAAGGTATTTATCAAGGCTTTTCATGCTACTACAGTCACAATAGTTATGTAGCTGAAGTATGTGACATGGAAATAATTGATGGAAAACCTGTTGCCAAACGTTTCTATGCAAGTGTAGACTGTGGAATTGTTATCAATACTTCTGGTGCTAAAAATCAAATTGAAGGTGCCATTTTAGATGGTATTGGTCATGCCATGTATGGCAATATGGAATTGAAAGATGGTATAGCTCAATCTCAAAATTATGACAAATACAAGCTCATCCGAATGATGGATACTCCGGTCATAGAAACCTACTTTGTGGATAGCAATGAAGCTCCTACAGGACTGGGCGAGCCAGGTATGCCGCCTTCTGGTGCAGCTTATGCCAATGCTTATATGAAAGCCACCGGCAAGCGAATGTTGAAACAACCATTCTTCGGTTAAAAAATATACTGAAAAGGAAGAGGTCTTTAAAACGGTCTCTTCCTTTTGTCTTTTTGACCTCTCTCCAAAAATATTGCCTCCGAATTTTATTTAATTATTTCAAACCACTCTTCTATCTTATGGATAAGTGTAGTTACTTTGTATTTAGATGAAAGAGAACTATCAAAAGAAGTTTTCATTCCTATACATTTAAAAGTTCGAGGATTTAAATACAAATCGGTTTGATTTTAAGCATAGATACTTCCACTACTGTTTGTTCAGTAGCATTACATACATTAGAAGGTGCATTGGTTTCTTATTATGAACAACATATTGACAAATCTCACTCAGAGTATTTGGCTGTTATGATTCAGAATGTAACTGACAATGCAGGCATTGAAATGTCAGAGTTGAAAGCAGTAGCAGTCTCTGAAGGACCAGGTTCTTATACGGGATTAAGAATTGGAGCTTCTACGGCAAAAGGACTATGCTATACATTGGATATTCCGCTGATGGGTGTGAGTACTTTAGAATCTATGGCTTTACAAGTTTCTTATTCCACTGATGAAGGTGACTTGATCTGCCCAATGCTAGACGCTCGAAGAATGGAAGTATACACTGCTTTATATTCTTCAAAGATGGAAGAAAAACTTTCTCCTCAACCTATGATCATGGATGAGAACAGTTTATCAGAATACACAGATCGTTTGGTTTACTTTGGTAATGGTGCTGAAAAATGTGCTCCTCTATTTGAAGGAAGGTCTACTAAACTGATTCAAAATATTGTGCCTTCTGCTCAATACATTGGTGAGTTGGCCATTGAGCTTTACAAGAAAGAAGCCTTTAAGGATGTTGCGTATTGGGAACCTGAATATTTGAAGGAGTTCCAAGCTACAACTCCAAGAAAACGTTTATAATTCTACTTTTTACAGCTCATCCTCCGCTTTCATGTCTCTATTTGAAGAAAAACATCAATTCGCAGAAATCATTCTTCCTGTTCCTGTACCGAAGACCTTTTGCTATTTTATTTCCCCTGCTTGGGATTTAGAAGTAATGGTAGGTCAACGTGTCTTGGTGGAATTTGGTAATCGAAAGGTTTATACTGGAATTGTTGGAGAGATACATCAAAATAGACCTGAAGGATATGATCCCAAACCTATTCTTGAACTTTTAGAAGATACACCTTCTGTCACTCCAGATCAAATTAAACTTTGGAAATGGATTGCAGAATATTATATGTGTTCGATAGGGGATGTGATGAATATTGCACTACCTTCAGGCCTAAAACTGAGTAGTCAATCCTTTATTCAATTACACCCCAACTTCATTATAGATGATCATTTGGAATTGCTCACGGACCGTGAGTTTACTTTTCTAAAATTACTCGAAAAAGAACAAACTATACCTTATAGCAATGTAGGTTCAATATTGGAATTAAAGAACCCTTATAAAGCTGTAAAGGAATTGATTGCTAAGGAAGCTATTCTTTTAATCGAAAAAATTAAAGAAAAGTACAAGCCGAAGATGGAAAAAAGAATCCGTCTTCATCAGAGTTTAGTAGACAATACAGCACTTTTGGATGGCGTTTTTGAGATTATTGCCAAAAAAGCTAAACAAGAAGATGCTTTATTGAAATACCTCTCGATGGTACCGGTTTATGAAGATTCCATGACCAATTATCATGGTGTCAGCAAAAGAGAACTGATTCATGATAACAAACCTTTGTCGCCGAGTTCAGTAGGTACAATGACTAAAAATGGCATTTTTGAAGAGTTTGAAAGACAAGTTCCTCGATTTGAGTTGAGTATTGCGGATAAAATGATGCCTACACCTCAACTTTCTGAAGCTCAAAATGAATGCCTCCAAAAAGTAGTGGCTGGCCTCAATGAAAAAGGCACATGTTTGCTACACGGCGTTACTGGTAGTGGTAAAACGGAGATCTATCTACAGCTGATTCAAAACGTGATTGAAAATGGCTCACAAGCTTTATTTTTAATTCCTGAAATAGCACTAACGAGTCAATTAGTACGCCGTTTGAAAGTTTATTTTGGTGATGTACTGGGAATTTATCATTCAAAATTCTCTGACAATGAACGAGTAGAAACCTGGAAAGGTGTACAAGAAGGGCAGTATCAAGTGATTGTCGGCACTCGTGCTTCTTTATTTCTTCCATTTACTGATTTGGAATTAATTGTGGTTGATGAAGAACATGATTCTTCTTATAAATCACAAGATAAAATGCCAAGGTATCAAGGTAGAGATGTAGCAATGGTTCTGGCCCATCTTCATCATGCCAAAGTAATCTTGGGATCAGCCACTCCATCATTGGAATCTTTTTACTTAGCGGTCAAAAAGAAGTACGCTTACGCTGCCTTAAACGAAAGATACGGTGGTGCAAAACTTCCTGAAATCAAAATCATCGATATCAAAAAAATGCGGAAACAACGCAAAATGAAAGATGAGTTTTCGGATGATTTACTACAAGCCGTTCATCAAACCACAGAAGAAGGACATCAGGCTATTTTATTCCAAAACCGAAGAGGCTACTCTCCTTATGTCAGTTGTGAAACGTGTGGCTGGGTTCCGGAATGCCCTAGTTGCTCTGTAAATTTGACCTATCACATTTATAAAAATGAATTGAGATGTCACTATTGTGGTTATAAAGAACATGTACCTAAAACATGTGTCAACTGCGGAAGTACACACCTCAAAACCGTAGGGGTAGGTACACAAAAAATTGAGGAAAGCTTGAAGACTTACCTGACCGACCTGAGAGTGGGAAGAATGGATTTAGATTCTACAAGAAGAAAGCATAGCTATGAACAAATTCTCACTGACTTTGAACAAGGGCATCTTGATGTTTTAGTCGGCACACAAATGATCACCAAAGGTTTGGACTTTGGTAACGTACGAGTGGTAGGTATTTTGGATGCCGATCGTTTACTACATTTCCCTGATTTCAGGGCTCATGAGAGAGCATTCCAATTACTCACACAAGTAAGTGGTAGAGCCGGCAGAAGAGGCAAAGAAGGTACAGTGATTCTTCAAACGACAACGCCCGATGAAACTCTTTTTGCCAAAGTAGCAAGACATGATTATGCCAATTTCTACCGAAAAGAAATTCAAGAACGCCAACAATATCACTACCCACCTTTCACTCGATTAATCCGTCTCACGGTAAGGAGTGAAAAACAAGACCTTACAAGAGAGTCTGCCGAATGGTTAGCACAACGATTATCGCATTGGATTGGCGACAATCGAATCTTGGGACCACAAGAACCGATTATCAATAAAATCAGAAACTTTTACCTATCCGAGATTTTGATCAAGCTAGAACGTGAAAATTTCGATATCAAAAATGCTAAACGCTTGATTCAGCATGCTATTCAAAACTTGCATGAAGAAAAACTATTTAAGAGAGTTTGGGTGAATATTGATGTGGACCCTGCCTAGCACACTGTAAACTAAGTTTTCATTAATTAATATGATTACTTTTTTGGAGGAAATGATGCTGTATTGTGGTTCGCAAGGACGTTTTACTAAAACGTCCCTACAGAACTGCACTTTAAAAGATCATTATAAAACACTTTTCTTTTGATCTGTAATTAGACAATCATCTAGCAGTAAATTCCCCGGCCTTGAAGGGAAAACTACCAAACTAAAATGGTAGAAAACTCAATGGCGCGAATGTTAAGCGTCAACGTCATTCGTGTCCTTCAGATCATCAGAAATCTCCTGATTTCTAAACAATATAAATAACGAAAACTTAGTTTACAGTGCACTTAGACTGTCATACAATTAAAACTCTCTTATAAATTTATTTAGATCTTCTCCTTGCTCAAGATTGATTTTCTTTCTCAACCTGTACCTACTGGTATCTAAGCTTCTAGGGGTGATATTCATAAGGTTAGAAATCTCTCTATTGCTTAAATTAATACGGATAAATGAAAGTATTCTGATATCATTGGCAGTAAGTTTAGGATAAGATTCCGTGATTTTCTTGATAAAATCTTGTTGCACCTCAGAAAAAAGATTAGAGAATAAAACATCCTTTCTTTCTTGATGGATTTCCTCTTCAATCATGGCTGACCATTTATTGGATTCGTTGTTTCGCATCTTATCCAACCCTGCCTTCACCTTGCTCAAGAAAGTATCTTTTCTATTAATAATTTCCATGTACTGAAGTAGCTGTTCTTGCTTTAATTCCAATAGTTCTCTAGCGTTTTCTTGTTCAAGATTTTCCTTTTGAAGTTTCAATTTTTTCTTGTTGAAGTATCGATTAATTCTGAAGAAAATCATATTGATGAAAATGAGAAGAAGCGTAATAGGGAGAATAATCCAACTGGATTGATACCATACTTTTTCTACCTTAAATGCTAAGGTGGTCTCATTTATTTTTCCTTCATTAATTCTATTTTGAACGATTAGTGTATAATCCCCACCTGATAAATTGGATAAAATAAGACCTTCATCCCACAATGCCCATGAAGACCATTCTGTCTCATTCAAAAACTTATACCTGTACTCTACAATATCTGAAGTATACTTATCTGTAAATAATTTCAACTTCAGGTTATTGTCCTTTGCTGAAAATTGTAGCTCTTCAGAATTAAAAGGATAATAGTTTTTTTGATGTTCGGCACCTACTACTTCTATACTTGAAATCACTGGTTCATCGTTCCTTTCAAACTGTACTTGATGTTTCACTTTAAAATAAGTGACTCCTCTATCCGTCGCAATTCTCAATGTGTTATTTTGAATGTCTAGAAACTTATTCTCTACATTTAAATTTTTTCCAATCGGTTTTAAGAGGCTATTGTAAGAGTGAATATTTCCATCGGATAATAATTCCACCAACTTTACATCTCCATTTTGAACATAAGCCACAATATTTCGGTTTTCATTTTGGGTCAGCGCCTCAATATTTGCAGCATTTATACTCTTAAGCAGGGTACTGTTTGAATCAATAAACTTTCCATTTTGATATAACTTAAATTGTTCTCCATCAGAAAAGACAATTCCATTTTTTGTGTTATAAGCTTTTTTAATACCATAACAGACCTTTTTATCCATGGAAAAGTCAGGAGTCATCTTTAATTGTACAAGATCTGCTTCTTTTATATTGACCCAAATGCACCCATTTTCTTTGTCATTGATTAATTTCGCTTCCCCCCATAAATCGACTTCATTGACAAAGTAGTAATATCCTTCTTCCGTTTTGATGAAATTTTGTAAGCCTTTATAGGTTGATACAAGATAACGGTTAGAATTGCCGTATTGTACAATGTCAATTACCCCGGTATGATCCAAGATGGAAGCATACTTTTGACCGTCAAATTTCATCAATCCTCCGTTGTAGCAGATAAATAATTCATCATTGATCTTTTTCAAGTTCCAGACCTGTCCAAGCAGTTTTTCCTCCAGTTGAAAACCTTTATAATCCTTTGAAATATATAACCCTTTGTTCGTTGCTAAATATACTTTTCCTTTATAATCTGTCACCGAGTAAGTTGCTGCACCACTGAAAGGTTTAGAAATTGAACTTTGTAATTCCACCTTCGCTATTCCGTAATCCAATCCCAACCATACATTGCCCATTTTATCTCTCTTCATTGCTAAAACGGTATCGTCTGACAATCCATCTGCGGCACTTACATCATTAATAATATGATTGGACTGATCAAGCATCACAAAGCCCTCCGTTACCGTACCGATACAGTAATAATCGTTGTTGTATGAAATTGCTGAAAATAGAGCTTTCCCTTTTAAGTTAGACGGAAGGGATACCTCTACAAGGTCTTGTCCATCATATTGATAAAGGTGACCATCCAGAAGTAAAATATAAAGGTTTTGTCCTCTTTGAAATACTCTTCTTACTTCTTTATTGAAAAGTTCCTGAAACTGATGTTTTACATTTAATACATCATTAAAAACACATCCAATTTTGCCCGTTTTCATGACAGCCCACACCTGACCTTTCCATTTCGTAATCGTGCTAATTCCTTCAAAATAATCCAGGGTCTTAGTGATCTGACTTTTTACATTGTAGAGTATAAATTTATCTTCCAATTGAAAAATAATGTTTTCTCCATCAGACTCTATATTCCATACATGACGGTATTCTAAAATACCTAAACTATGAAAATTGAGACTGCCCTTTTCTTTTACATAATAACCGTATTCTCCTCCTCCAACCCATACTGTGTCTCCAATAACTTTCAATGATCGTATAGGTGTTTTTGAAGGTAGTGGAAATAAGGCCCATTCTCCATGGTTATATGTCAGAAGTCCATCGGTATTTCCAAAATACACAATGTCATCTTTATCAATATCAATTGCCCAATTTTGTCTTCCTGCATTGTAATCTGACTTACCAAAGCTTATGACGTTAGGAGTTGATACCTGACCTAAAGCGAATCGAGTAGATAAAAATAGCGTAAAATATAGTAATAGTTTATAATTCAATATTTGCATTGACCCAGTTAATAGAGCTTATAAAAAAGTAACCAATATTGGCCTGTATACCAGAGCTATAAAAATTGAGAGTTGCTTTTAAGTACAAAAAAATTAGGTATAAATTCTCTTTCAAGAAATTACTTCTTTCCTTATCGTCTCCACAAAAAGCTTATACTCTAGTATTTCATTTCATTCCATCAAAAAAGATATAGACTCGTCACCAATCTATACTCAAGCTATTTTAAGTAACAATTTCAATAATTCCAAATTATGTTACAACTAGAAGAAATAGCATTGAAATAACAATAAATACACTACCTCCTCTAGCTATTTTCATTATTGATATCTTTTCATGTTCGTTACTCTAAATACTTCTGATTGATCGGCAATCATTAATTTAAAATCTCCTTTCTCAAGGATTTTCTTTAAGTCTTCTCCCACAAAAGCAAGTTCTTCAGCTTTTAATTTGAAAGTAACCACTTTTGATTCTCCTGCCTTCAAGTTTATTTTCTCAAACTTTCTTAGGCGTTTATTATCAGGTGTAATCGAAGCATATAGGTCTTTTACATAAAGTTGTACTACTTCTTTTCCTTCTACACTTCCAGTATTTTTCACTTTTACCTGAACCATGACACTTTCATTCGGGTCTATCTCTTTTTTAGAAAGTAATAGATCAGAGTATTCAAACGTAGTATAACTCAACCCGAAGCCAAAGGGAAATTGAAAAGGTAAGGAAGAGTTATAATCATACATTCCTTCCATCTTTTCTTGTGCTTCTGATGGTTTGTGATCATAATTACCAAGTGCATTGGGATACATTGGGTAAGAATAAGGTAGTTTTCCACTTGGATTATGCTCCCCGATTAGAATACTTGCGAGTGCATCACCTCCATAATTACCTGGAAGGTAAATCTGCACAATTGCCTTCATCTCTACATTGAACTGAGAAATCAAACGTGGACGTCCCTCATTTAAGATTAAAACAACAGGTTTGCCCGTGGCTGCCATTGCTTCTGCCAATGCTCTTTGATTTTGGGAGATATACAAATCATGTAAATTGCCTACGGATTCAGTGTAGGAGTTTTCGCCTAAACACAAAAGAATAACATCACTGGATTTTGCCGCTTCAACCACAGCATCGATATCAATATTCATTTCCTCATGATATTGTCCGTAATGATTGTACTCTACTCCTGCAGCATAGGTCACATTTTCTTTTCCAAACTTGCTTTGTACTGCCTCATAGATAGTATTATAATCTTGTGCAAATTCTTCAACTTTTTCACCTTGCCAAGAGTATGTCCAGCCACCATTTAGCGTACGCATTGAATGTGCATTAGGACCAGTGACTAAAATTTTAGTTCCCATTTTTAATGGCAATAGATTCTCCTTATTTTTTAATAAAGTAATGGATTCTACTGCGGCATCATACGCTGCTTTTTCATGTGCTTTACTTCCAAAGTTAGGGTATTCATCAATACTTGGATAAGGCTTTTCGAACAAACCAAGGTGTAATTTAAGCTTGATAATTCTTTTAACGGCTTCATCAATCCGAGTCATCGATACTTCTCCTTCATTGACCAATTCGATCAGATACTCTGTAAACTTGAAATTGTAAGGAATCATAGACATATCAATTCCCGCATTGATGGCTTTTTTCACCGCCTCTTTTTGTGTATCAGCAACTTTATCCCTTTGATGTAAGTTTTCAATATCGGCCCAATCGGTCACCACTACTCCTTTAAAACCCAATTCATGGCGTAATAACTCGGTCAATAACTTATAGTCGGCATGAACAGGAGTGCCATTGATGATTCCCGAATTGATCATAATCGTGTGTGCTCCTGCATCAATTGCAGCTTTATAAGAAGGGAGGTAGTGCTCTCTCAATTCAATTTCTGGTAAATAAGCGGGAGTTCTGTCTTTTCCTGATTTCTCTGCCCCATATCCCAAAAAGTGTTTAATACAAGCTGCTACTTTATTTGGATTACTTAAGTCGTTATTAATGCCTTCATAACCATTAATTGCTGCTTCGCCCATTTGTGTTGTGAGGTATACGTCTTCACCGTATGTTTCCCATATACGAGGCCACAAGGCATTCCTTCCCATATCCAAAACAGGAGAGAAATTCCAAGGAATAGAGCTAGCCCTTGTTTCATAAGCTGTAATTTCAGCCCCTTTTCTCACCAACTCAGGATTCCAAGTTGCTGCCATTCCAATTTGTTGTGGAAAAAAAGTAGCACCTTCTGTATACGTAGTACCGTGCATGGCATCTACACCATACAAAACAGGAATTCCGATTTCATACATTGCTAAGTCTTGAATTTGGGAGATCACCTCATTCCACTTTTCCCTTGATCTCGCCTTATTGTTCGCTGTATTTAAAACTGAGCCAATTTTATATTTTATAATTGCCTCTTCCAAAAGCTTTTGATCCAATGTTATAGGTTCGTCACTTACATATACATTTTCACCTTTTGTAATCACATCTAAAGTAATTTGGGCCATCTGCCCTACTTTTTCTTCTAAGGTCAATTTTTGAAGAATTCTTTCTGCCTTTTTTTCAACAGAATCATTGCTATTAATAATTTCTGAAATGGGTTCCTTTCTCACTTGTTCTATTGCTTGTGTGATCGTAGTCTTCCAGAAAAAGAGAATCAATAGTATACCAGTAAAAGGAATAATCAGCTTCTTTTTCATGATATTTTTATTCATTGAATAGTAAAAAAGGTAGTTCTGAGCAAAAGCCCAGAACTACCGATGAATTAAGCATAAACGATGAATTAGTTGTATCCAGAGTTTTGTTTTAGTTCTGAATGTAAGTCTAGTTCATATTGAGGAATTGGTAAGAACCCTTTTTTAGAAGGATCGAACGTTACTTCAAAAATAGACGGATCTCCATTCGGAGAAACATCACCCGTGAAATTATACCCTTCTTTGCTGATGTATATATCATCTGTATCCGTTGGAGGTACTAACTGATAATTTTCTGTTGTCAATTCTGTTTCAGCAACAGACAAACCTCTTCTTAAGACATCAAAATAACGATGCCCTTCAAAAGCCAACTCCACACGACGCTCTTGATAGATATCCTCCAAAGAAACGCTTGTCAATGGATCTAATCCTGCTCTTTGACGAACAATATTTACATATTCTGTCGCTTTACCATTATTAGAATCCACGTACAATTCAGCCGCTAACAAATAGACATCCGCAAGACGTAAATAGTGGTAGTTTTGCCCCCAGTTCAAAGGCGTTTCCGAACTTGCTTTATTCCAGAAGTGCGTGGTGTACTTGTTTGCGTGCATTGAAGTAAACTGATAATTCAATTCATACGTCTTTCCTGTAAGATCAATAAGCTCTTTAGCATAGACAATCGTTGCCGCTTTTCGAGTATCACCTTCTTCAAACTGTGCTTCCAATTCTCTTGTTGGAGAAAAAATACCCCAACCTGGTGCGAAACGGGCACTCGAATGCTCTCTTGGCCCTGCCATTTGGCAAAAAATACTACCAAACGACCAATCTCCCCAGTGTCCAGAACCCGTATTTACAAATGTAATTTCAAAAATTGCTTCCTTTGAAAAGTTACCATTTTCATTGAATAAATCGGCATAATTTTCTTCCAAAGCATAATTACCGCTATTGATCACTTGTTCTGCATAATCAATGATTGCATCCTTTGTGATAGGGTTACTACCCACCACTGGCAAACTTTCTTGATTGTAGTAACCTGTATAAAACATGTATACTTTGACCAATTCAGCCATGGCTGCATACTTTGTCAATTGCCCCTCAAATTCAGGTTCCACTTCATCAGTCATGAAAGCGATACCCGTCAAAATATCCTTTGAAATTTGAGCATAAACATCTTTTGGATCAGCTTGTGTGATCGATGTCCAAGAGTCTCCTTCTAAAGGATCTAATATCAAAGGTATATTCTCAAAATAACGAACTAATTCAAAGTAGAAATGAGCACGTAAGAAAGTGGCTTCACCCAAAATTGTTTTTTCCAAATCACCATCCTTTGCTACAAAATTGATCTGGTCATAATTAGCTAAAAGTGTATTTGCTCTTTGAATGGCACCATAGCACTTGCTCCACTCTGCCAAAGCCGTTGCAGAATTGGTAAATGCTTCAAAGTTGCTTATTCGCTGTAATGAAAGCATGTCATTACCATCAGGAGATCCTCCAATATGAGCATCATCTCCTAATGCGGCCTCAAGAATTGGATTACTATTAGGAACGGTATTTTTATAATCTGATCTTAATTTTTCATACACCCCAAATAAAGCTTGTTGAGCTTCTTTTGAAGAAGAAAAATAAGTCTCAGCAGTTTGTGATTGTGTAGGCTCTACATCCAAAACGCTGTGGCAGGAAGTGACTGACATCATTGAAGCCATACCTGCAATTAATATATTTTTAAGTCTCATGATTCTGTTTTTTTTTAGAAAGCAATGTTTAATCCCAATAAGTATGATTTCGCTTGCGGATATGAACCGTAGTCATAGCCCGTCCAAATACCTCCATGTCCTACTTCAGGGTCCATTCCAGAGTATTCTGTAAATGTCAATAAGTTATTGGCTGAAACATAAACTCTTAGTTTGCTCATTCCTACTGCACTTGAATAGCGTTGAGGTAATGTATAACCAAGCTGAATATTTCTCAATCGTAAATAAGAAGCATCTTCAACATGTACCATATCGTTTAGACGGATAAAGTTTCTGTTATCATCCTCGTAAGAAAAAATTGGGAAACTATTCGTAGAACCTTCACCTGTCCATCTATCTAAATAACGTGTAGGATAGTTTTGTGCTTTTGTAAGGTCAATACGTTGATTACCATTGATCAACTTTCCACCTGCCTGACCTTGCCAGAACATTGCAAAATCAAAACCTTTGTACTCCATTCTGATATTTAAACCGTACATCCAAGAGTGAACGGGTGATCCAATATCTGTTCTATCATCGTTATCAATTACACCATCATCGTTCAGGTCTACAAAACGGATATCACCAGGAACAGCCTTATCATTGCTATCTTGATTGAACTTCTCATTATAAGCATCTGCTTCTGCTTGATTTTGAAGAATGCCATCAGTTTTCCATCCAAAGTAAAACGGCATTGCATGTTCTTCTTGAATCATCAGCTGCCCTTCACCAAAGTGCATAGAAGGTCCTGTAAATCGTCCATCTTCATTGGCTACTTCCACCATTTTATTGTCATTATAAGCAAAGTTACCCGTGATGTCGAAAGTTAATTCTCCTTTACGTTTAGAATAAGTCAATGCCACTTCTACACCTTGATTTGATACAGTCCCTAAGTTAAAAATAGGACCACCTACACCTGTAAATGCTGGTACTGGCTTAGTACCTAAAAGGTCTTTTCTTTGACGAGAATAAAGGTCTATGGATGCAGATAACATATCTCCAAAGAACCCTGCGTCTATACCCACATTAATCTCTTCAGCAGTTTCCCACTTTAGATCTGGATTTGGCATTCTTGTAATACCATAGCCAGAGTTCATATTTTGATTTTCTCCATTACCATAAGAATAAGGTGGTGTTTGGTCAAATAATTCCAAGTAACCGAAATCTCCAATTCTTTCATTACCTACTCTACCCCATGATGCTCTTAGCTTCAGGAAATTCACGGTCTCATTGTACTTTAAGAAATCTTCCTGAGTAAGAATCCAACCTGCTTGTACAGATGGGAAAAAGCCGAATTTGTTTGCTGCCCCAAACCTTGAAGAACCATCATAACGAGCAATTACTGAGAGTAAATATTTTTCTTTATAGTCATAAGAAGCTCTCCCAAAGTAGGAAACTAAGCCATGTTGTGCCATACCACCACTTGCTCCTTGTGTTTTGTCAGCTGTTCCGTTGTTGACCCATGCATAGTCCCAACCATTAATCTGTACATTTGTTCTAGCAGAAAAATTGTCTTCAGACTCCCATGTTCTCACAGTATTACCCACTAAGAAGCTCAACTTATGTTCATTTATTTTCTTATTGTATGAAATTACATTTTCCCATTGAAGTGTTGTGTATGCACCTTGAAATTGGTTGACCCTAGATGCATTTGAATAAGTGACATTATTAAAATAAGCTTCTGGAGAATATCCTCTTCCGTACCAGTTTCCAATATCCACCCCAAGATCTGTTTTAATTGACAAGCCTTCAATACCTGGCGTTAGTTCCAAAAACATATTCCCGATGAACTTATTATTTTTATTATTCTCATAAGTATTTTCAATACGAGCTAACGGATTAACTATCTCACGTAATGATTGATTTGAAATACCATAGAAATCACCATTACTGTTAGTGACAGGTAAAACGTCCATATTCTCATATTCCTCTATTTTGGAAGGATCTGATTCCAATACAGGAGTAAGCGGGTCATGTAAAAGAGCGTTTTGTAATACACTACCAAATTGGTTGTTCTCATTAATGCCCTGTGACTCTTCTCTCACAAAACTCACATTAGTGCCAATTCTAAAATACTCTGATAGTTTATGTGATGCATTTAAACGTACTGTAAAACGTTCGAACTGTGATTTTGCTGGTGCAACAATACCTTGCTGTCCAAAATAACCAATACTCGTCATGTAATTGGATTTCTCTGTTCCTCCAGAAAATTGTAAGTTATGGCTTTGAATTGGAGCAGCTTCAAAGATCTCATTTTGCCAATCTGTATCTACGGCATTATTTAAAATTTCATCTTCTGAAAATGGCATTAATGCGTTTCCATTTTTTGCTCCTTCATTATGAAACTCCATGTACTGTTGAGCATTCATTACAGGTACTTTTCTCCATGCTTCTTGAATACCATAGTAACCATCATAAGTTACCGTACTTACTCCTTCTTTCCCTTTTTTGGTGGTGACTAATACTACACCATTTGCACCTCTTGATCCATAAATCGCCGATGATGCCGCATCTTTCAACACCTCAATAGACTCAATATCCGATGGGTTCAAGAAATTAATGTTGTCAATTTGAATACCATCCACAACATACAATGGTGTGTTATCTCCGTTAGAACCTGTTCCTCTTACTCTAATATCAATACCCGCACCTGGCTGTCCTGATACTGGGGTTACTAATACCCCTGGCGTTTTACCTTGTAAAGATTGTGCTGCATTTTGTACTGGTACTTGTGTAATATCTTCAGATTTCACCGAAGCAATGGCACCAGTTACAACACTTTTCTTTTGGACTTGATATCCTACTACCACTACTTCATCCAACTGCTCAACATCTTCTTCTAAACTTACATCAATGGTCGTTTTATTATAGATTGAAACTGTTTTTTCTTTATATCCAATAAAAGTAAAAGTCAGTTCTGTTTCTGAAGGCTCTACCAGTATACTGAAATTACCTCCTAAATCTGTTATTGTTCCTTTTGTTATACCTTTAACTTTTACATTCACTCCCGGAATAGGAGCTTTCTGATTACTATCTATCACCTTTCCCGAAATCATACGAGACTCCTGCGAAAAAGCAATATTACTGATCAGTAGTAGACTCAAAATAAAGAGCTTATTCATTGTTTTCATTTGTATTAATTATTCATCTAAAAATTAGCTTTGTAAGAGCGTGTTTCTTTATAATTGAGCAGATAAATCAATATCTACCCTCTGTTTAGTGAGGTTGATAAACCAACTTTTTCACGTTTTCATTTCTTTGTGTGATGACATTGTGATCTATTTTGAATTGATAGATACTGATCAAAATGGTAATGATCAGCAACAAAAAATGATATGAATCCTGACTACAGGATGCTTTGAAAGAGGAGATGTTTTCTCTAGAAATCCCAAATATTAATGTGACAAACAGTAATACACATGAGATGGTATCTGCTGTTTTTAATGTTTTTAAAAAGTAGTTGTAAAGAGAGACCAAAGGGATGACGATAACAATAGGCAAAAGTACGATGTACTGATGCCATATATTCTCAAAATAATGGTTACCTAAACTTTGGTAGAGAAAAGCAGTCACAAACCATAATGCCACAAAATGTAGTAAATGAAATTGTCTAATATTGCATTTATAAATGTTTGGAATGATAGTTAAAATAAGGGTAATATGGAAGATTACCAGCATATTATGAATAAGTAAAACCTGTTGATATTCTACTTCAAATAAATGTTGAATACTATAAATATTACTCGATAAGAATAAGGTGAATAGACCTAATAAGAAGACAAAAAATAACACCTTCTTTTTATCAATGACGATGCTCCAGACCACTGAAACAAGGAATAAAATTCCTAACACTCCATATTTTAAACCTGATAAAAAGTGTAGCTCATTACTTGTCTTAAAAAAGGCATCATCACTTACCAATTGAAACGACAGTTCTTTGTTATAGGAATTAGTAAAATGTAAATACAAATCCACCACGGTGTGTTCTTTAATACTATTAAGCTTGTCTAATAAGAAAACCGAATGCTCCTTAAACAATGAAGAGTATAAAGTTTGAACGGTGGATAGATTAGTAATAAAGAATGTTGAATCACTTTGAGTTTTACCGTACACTTCAAGATCTGAATGATTATGATTTAACTCAAAAAGCCAATTACGCCCCCTCAAAAATGAGGTTTTCAATGTGATTTTTACCCAATACTCTTTACGTTCTCTTAATGAATTTTCTTTAGAATAGACTTCAAAATGATCAGGATATTCTTTAATGACTTCTTGTAAAGAATAGGACTGATCCGTGTTGAAGATTGCTACTTCTTGATCCAAGATTTGATAATGATCAGAAAAAGAAGAAGGATGAATAACCTTGCTTTGCATTCCAGCTACACAAAGTGGAAACAGTAAAACAATACCATAAAATACAATAAGTTTAAAAATATAATTCATCCTTCTCTTCATAACGCTAATTCTAATTGTTCATTTCAACTGCACATCTCATTGCTGAGACTACAGCTGATTTAGTTATACACATCTATTCAAATCCATTTCTTATAATACAATTGTCCATTTTACATAAATTGTAATGTCTTCTGAATTGAAATGTTATCAAAACTTCTTCTGTCATACATTTGTCCTAAATCAACAGTTATCCATTGGTTATCTGCATGATTACTTTCCCATCTTGAACCCGTATTATTATTTGATATTCATTTCATTCCGAACCATTGTTTCCTTTTTAAATGGTCCATGGTAATTTGTTATTATTGATTAAAAAGAAGCCAATTAATAGATACTGTTCCTTTATTTTGTATTAGTCGTATTGTATGTTTACCAGTAGTTAGTGTCACCTTACTTTGGTGTGTACTCCATATAAATTCTTCCGTTGTAGAAGGTAAATCCATCACCGTCATTTCTAAACCATCTATTTCAAGCGATAGCTGAGTATCGACAAATGATGCATATCGAATATTCAAATTATACTCGCCGTTATCAGGTACATTGAGTTGATATTCTACCCACTGCCCTTTCAAGAAATTATATAATTCTAAAGTCTCATTAGGAGCTTCGGTGGTACGTCTTACTCTAGGCCCATTGGTCCATCCTGTATCACCAATTGATTCAGAAATACTAATGTCACTGTAATGTTCTGCTTCAATTTTCTGCCCTATTCCAAAATAGTTGTCTTTATCAAAAGTCGACATCTGATTGTAAACCATTCCCAGTTCTGTAAGTTGTACATCTGAGGATTGTTTTAATAAAAACATATATGGAAATAAATCTTCAGCACCTTGTCCTCTTGGAATAAACCAAGCATAACGGTAAACATCAGGATCACTTTCCAAATAATTCAAGGCATCAGACATATAGTTCAATTGACTTTGAGGCGTTACATTTCCATCCCAAGCACAAAACTCCGTTAACCAAATAGGCATATTGTACTTTTTAAACATCTCAATATACCGCTTCAAAGCAGCTGCACTTGTCATGTAACAATGCACGGAAATGCCTTCAATACCATGATCAGGTACCAATTCAAAAAACTCATCCAACCATTTTATAGGATCATGATAACCTTCTAATGTTCCATAATTCATAGCTGGAGATATGATTTTCAAATTCAATTCCTTTGCTATTGCTTTCACATCATCCCATTTTTCAGCTGCCTGTTGAGGTGTCATATTGGCCTGATCCGTTAAATTCGGTTCATTGAAAGCCAGTAAATATTTCACCTCTGGATTCTTTTGAACGTAAGTTCTGATTTGCTCTTCATTCACTCCATTCCAAGCCATTGGGCAAAACTCTATATTTCGCTCTTTTGTCAATGGCATAAACTTGTCAAACTGAAGAGGACTCCAATTATAGGACCATGAAATTCCTTCACTTAAAACCTCTACATCTTCTGTATACTTAAAGGCGAAAGAAACTCCTCTTTTCGTACTTCTTTTCTGAGTACTTCCGGTGATCGCCCCTTCTTCTTCCTCCTCCACAATGTTGTCAAGACTTTGTTGGACTTGACAACATGTAAAGAGAAAGAATATGGAAATTAGATATAAATAAGAGTTCATATTACTCCACTTCTGCTAATTGATAAGCTCTTATATAATCAATTTCAAATAAGACCGGGTTGTCAAACATAGTGTCATCAACACCCAGTGCTCCTCCCCATGATCCTCCAATTGCTAAATTTAGAATGAAGAAAAACTCTTGATTGAAAGGCCAATCTCCTGCATCTTGAAGTTGTTTCGTCTCCGCAAAGGTCTTAGTTAAATTACCATAAACATAAATATGTATACGATCGTATCCCATAAACTCATCTTCTACCCACTCCATGGTGATAGTATGAAACTCACCTGAAACGTCTTGATCAAAAATTTGTTCACCATGAGCATTTTGCCCATTCAAACCATTCTTGTTTTTAGTATGTAGTGCACAGTGAAAAATATTTGACTCATAACCTACGTGTTCCATAATATCAATCTCACCCGCATCAGGCCAACGTCCATATCCCAACATCCAAAATGCCGGCCAAGTACCTCTACCACCTGGCACTTTCAAACGAGCCTCTACTTTACCGTATCGAAGATCTTTTTTGTCTTTTGAAATGATTCTGGCAGAAGTATAATTTTTACCTTCATATTCCTCTTTCTTTGCTTCAATGATAAGCTTACCGTCCTCTACTCTAATATTCTCAGGTCTGTCTGTGTAGTATTGTAATTCTTGATTTCCACCTCCTCGGCCATTTACCTCGTAAGTCCAATAATCAAGATTCAACGCATCACCATCAAACTCTTCTTGCCAAACCAATTTGTATTCTCTTTCGGGAACTGTAATTGTACATGTAGCAACCTCCTCTCCCATCACTACTGAAATGGTGGTTGTACCACTTTGATGAGCAGTCACTACACCATGAAAGACAGATGCTATAAATTCATCATCTGTTGTCCAAACAACCTCTTGATCGGATTGTGGAGCACTTAATATCTTTAGTTGTTCTGATTGACCTACACTTATGGTTAAAGCATCACTCGACAACTGTAGGGCAGTGTTTTCTTCCTCTAAAGAAGTCTCTGCGGCACATGCAAAGAAGGTCATCGAAATCAGTAGTAGTAATAATTTTTTCATTCTAGTATTATTGATTCAACCTTAAAAGTTTGATTGAAAGTTTAGTTTAAAGTCGGTGAAAGAATAGCCTTCACTATGTAAAGACTATTCTTTTAAAAGATTCCTTATTTTTTCTTTTTGTAGAAGAAAATAGCATCAACATCAATCGTATCACCAGTATTACCACCAGCTAAGAAAGCAAAGATATTCACATCACTTACTGGCTGATTGTAGAATACGCCTTGCTCATGGAAATGAGTTAATGGAATGCTTACTTCTTGCCATTCGCCGTTACGCTCAAAATCACCGTAAGGAGCTACACCGTCACCGTCAGGGCCTGCACCTAAAACTACTTTTGCTTCAGAAATACCATCAGCAAAAATCAATGTGTAAACTGTTGAAGAACTTGATGATTTCATTGCAATGTGGAAGTAATAATCCTCTGGAGCATTAAATAAAGGAGTCATGTCAACAGTTCCGAATCCAGATCCAACGTTATATCCAGCACCTGACCAGCCTGCCGAACCTACAACTAAACTCATCCATCCTTCTTCTAAATCAAAGTAGTTATTTCCTTGAGGTTGGCCTCCAACAAAAGTACCATCCCAGATGTAAAAGTTTTTATCAACATCATCCACACGAAGGTCATAAGTTACTTTAGACTCGATTGTTTTAAATGCTGTTTCATCTAAAGAAATTACATAATAATCTTCACCTTGTAATACTTCCGGAACCGGGTCTAATGTACCACTGCTTGCATCTTCATATACAGTCACTACACAAGTCGCTGTAAAAGTACCATGTGTAGCTGCTACTGTTGCTTCACCTACTTTTAAAGGCTGAATATCACCATTGACTACTGCTAATACTGTAGGGTCTGATGAACTCCATGAAATATCACCTGTTACCCCTTCTGGAAGTAATGATGCTGTTAAAGAAGCAGAAGATCCTAAAGCCACACTTAGCGTAGTTTGGTCTAAAGTAATTCCTGTAACTTCTGGTAACACTACTTCTTCTTGTCCATCTGAGTCACTACTAGAACATGATGAAAAAAATGAAGTACCTACTACTCCTAGTAGAATAAATAACGCTAATCTTAAATTAGTTGACATAAGTAAAAAATTAAATAAATAGTGTATGAATAACTTTTTAGCTCTTGAGAAAGGGATAATGATTTTTGGTCACTAAATAGACGATGTTTTCATTGTCATTTCATAAAAATTCCCTTTTGAGAGATCGAAAAAAAGCTTGCTTTGAACTTGCAATACAATTTTAGGTGTAAAACAGACACCAACAAAAAACCTTATGTCAACTTAATCTTAACAGCACAAAAAACGATATCAACATACACTCAACAACAAAACACAAAATACTGAAATACAGCAAAATAAAATTAAATAATCCAACAAAAAAAGTATCTATAACGCTTAATAAAAAGTGAAAATTAAAGTCTAAAGACAACTCAACAACTGCATTTTTTTATGATGTTGTAGTTCTATTTTTAGGATTTTTTTAGAAAACGATTGATTTAATGATCGAAGGCCTTCCTCTATTAGTTTATCGTACTGATTTTTTTTGAAATACTTGCTATTATATCATTGTACAATTAAAAATGACAAGTGCTTAAAATGAGAAAAGCCACCTCTACAAGAGGTAGCTTTAGCTATTAAATTATCGTTTTATTCTAATGTACTAACTATTTAATTAGAAGTATGTATTAAGTACATTGTAAACTAAATTATCGTCAACTTTCAATCGACCTTTCTACAAATAATTATAGGATCTACTTTCAAGCTTCCTTCTTCTTCATTTTTGTCTTGAAACAAAAACGAAGCAAAAAATTCAAGGGAAGAAGTAACAAATGAATTGGATAGAAAATCCACTGGCGCGAATGTTAAGCGATAGCGTCATTCGTGTCCTACAGATCAGCAGAAATCTCCTGATTTCTAAATACCATAAATATTCGAAAACTTAGTTTACAATATATTAAGTCAAAAATAGATCATAGTTAATTCGTATTTATTTTTTGTGAGTACAACGCTAAAAAACGTATGAATAGTGGTTCTATTTTGCGTTTTTTGAAGGAAGTAATCGCAAAACAATAAATAGAATTAGTATTAAATAATTTTGTCTTAGTACTTATTATTCTACAATGAACTTCTTCGTTTTGGACTCTAATGCATTGCTAACTTTTATCAAGTACATACCCTTTTGAAGAGTTTGTACTGGAATCACTACTTTCTCTGTATCGACTGATTGAGAAAGTACTTGTTGACCATTTATATTGAAAATGGATAAGGTGCCATTTCCTGCAAAAACTCCTGTAGTAATATTAATAATAGATTGGGCAGGGTTGGGATAAACATCAAATGATGAATGCGTCAATGCACTACCCAATGATTCTACTCTAGTGTTGGACAGGGTTTGAGCAATGGTATTTATACTTGCACTGTTAGAAATATTGACCGTATAATCTTCTACTTCTCCATAAGTAAACGATTCACATGGAGTAGATGCACTTCCATATTTCATGGCCACTCTCATTCGAGTAAGACCATTTTGTGCTGACGCTGGAATAGTCTGAGTAGAAGATAATAAGTTGGCGCTACTTGATGATCCTTGAACAAATAATTCTCCTGAATCCTCAAAGTCTCCATCTTGATTATAATCTATCCATATTGACCAATAAACCGTATAATTAGTCCCGCTATACCCCGCACTGAAAGAGACCGTTTCATCTGTTCCCTTTACAAGTGTTCCGGCACTCAATGAAGTATAATCAGCATACCCTCCATCTGCATTACTACTATTAGATAGTGAACCAAATCTCACATCGTCAATCCAGAAATAAGAATCATCATTTCCATTTGACGAACAATAATTTGAAGGGGTACCACCACCACTTGTTGTCGTAAATGCGATCGAAGACGAATAAGCAGAACTTCCAGAAGTACAATTTGAAGCGACCTGTACTTCATAAGTTGTTGCAGTAGACAAACCACTGAATGATGCCGCATTTGTAGTAGCAGTATAAGTGCTCCATGTACTTCCCTGCTCTCTTAATCGTACAGTGTAATCATTCGCAGAGCCTACATTATTCCATGATAAATCCACAGTGCTTGATGTAACGGTATTCGTAGACAACCCGGTTGGAACTGCACAAATTGCACCTTGTGCACCAGATGTAATTTCAACGGCATAATCTTCAACTTCACCATAGTCGAAAGTTTCACAAACTGTTTGAGCACCATTGTACTTCATAGAAACTCTCATTCGTGTAGTAGTTGCATCAGTATTTGATGGAATTGTGATGGTCCCTGTTTTTGTTGTATTCGAAAGTGATCCTCCATCAAAAACAAGCTCGTTGGCATCATCAAAATCACCATCAGCATTTAAATCAATCCATATTTTCCAATATTCATTATAAGCTTGATTTGAAAAACCTGGAGAAAGTGAAACATTATAAGTATTTCCTGCTTCTAAGGTTACAGATTCTGTTGCGGAAAAATTATTATAACCTCCATTAGTTCCAGATGTATTTACGAGGTCACCAACTGTTACATTGGCAATCCATTCGTAAGAAGCATCACTACCTTTTGATGCACAATAAGCGGATGCCTCTCCATATTTTGCTCCAACACCCACAGCATGCCAAGCATTAGTTGTTTGAATTTCTTCATTTGAACCAGCGCCATAAAGGTCGATGGCTGATTGAATTGAAAATGTACGAGCATCTGCAAAAGTAGACGTAGATGAAAGGTAAACGGCTTCTGTTCTGTAAGCAATTCTACCTGCTTTATCAATGCCAATACCCGCTACTGAATATGCAGTTCCTAGGTCATTGGTTCCGGTTTTTCCATCTGTCAATAAATAGAACCAATAATTTAAAACGCCACTGTTAATATGTACTCCACAATAATCATTATTTCGTGTTGGCGTTCCACAATTTGGATTATACCAATTTGTTCCCCCATAAGTATCTGGCTGATTTTCCGATTTTGGATTACTCATTGAACGCAGTGCTTGACTTGTAGATCTTCTTTCAATATCCTCACCGATCAACCAAATATCTTTTTCAGGAGCAGCATAAGACTCAACACATGCCGCCCAAATATCCGAGAAACCTTCATTGAGTGCTCCAGACTCTCTTTGATAAACCAAGTTGGCCGTTTTTTCACAAATTGCATGTCCTATTTCATGTGCTGCTACATCCAATGATGTCAATGCATCAAAGTAGGTATCGCTTCCATCTCCATAAGTCATCACTGAGCCATTCCAGAATGCATTATCATAAGCGTTATCAAAATGTACATAACTTTTGATTGCAGCTCCATTACCATCCCAACTGTCTCGGTTATGGGTAGACATGAAATAATCATACGTCATTTGAGCTCCCCAATGTGCATCTAATGCCGCATTGTCTTTCTGAGAATTATTCCATTCTGCTGCAGTCCAATTGTTGTCATTATCAACAAAATCAACAGCTTGATTATAGTTTGTTCCGGTATTCATATCATACGTTTCAATACCGTTTCCTCTCGAATAATCTCTTAATCGATAAGAGCCATTATAGGCGTCAGTATTAGATGTTTTCGTTCCTGAATAACGAGTAACGAGAGATCCTTCAGCCGTTGCATGTTTGATAATTGGATTAACGTGCACAATGTCACCTGTATGTGCATCTACATACACATAAGATCTGCTTAAAGGTTGTTCTGCATAAATATCAAACTTATAAGCCAAAACAGGTTGAAAACGAGATGACTTATCAGTCGCCTCATAATTGGGTACAATTACAAGTTCGCCTTTAGGATAGAAAGTCTTCTTTTCTCCCTCTGACATTTGCAATGCAATTTCTGCTTCGCCTGCCCTTTGCCACATGTACTTTGTTGCACCAACCCTACCGATAGCTACCTCTAAAGCTTCTTTTTCAGACAAAGAGGCTTTGATGGATTGCAGCTTAATTGGCTTCATATGATGCACAATCGACAAAGGATCTTCACCTTTGAAATTGAGAGTATAACCGCCATACTCTACTTTTATGCCTTCAAAAAACTCTTGAAATCTTCGATGACTAATTCCTAACTCATCTACTCTAGTTTCAATTGGTTTAAAACTACTTGGAACTCCCAAGTTTAATCTTTCTCTTAGTACACTTTCAGCTTGTTGAAGAGTAATTTTTTGTTTTCGGTCATTGCTGGTTTGATCGAGACGTATTAACTCTTGTGCTTTTAAGTTAGTGATGCTGAAAATCCCAAGTAGAATTACAGCGAGTAAAACATTTTTCATTGTTTTAGTTAAAGTTATTGAATTGGATTTATTAATGCCTGTTAGCAAAGGCAATGTTTAAATAGTTAGTAAATTAGAATATGATAATACTTTAATAGCCGTGCACAAATATATCGAAGTAGTTTTTTAAATCACAAATTACAATACCTGATAAAATCATTATTATTTCTTATAATCTACTTAAAATACAATTCAGATATTTGGTGAAACATCCTTCACTTAAAATTTTATCTGTTGCAACAAAGATGTTGATTAAAGAATAGAATCCATTGTTTGGAATGAAATAAATCTAATTTATATAACAATCTACACTCTTGTTTTTATCTAGAGAAAACTAGAGAATATACAATCTATTTTTTTTTGATATTTTTTTATTGAATTACATTTTCCTGTCCCTTATTGATTTTTTGGCATAAAAAAATGCCACGAAATAAGATTCCGTAGCATTCTAAATATTCAAATTTTCGATTAATTCATGATTTCTGAATTTGCTCTTTTCTATATTTGATTTGCAAATCCAACATACATGCCGCACACAAACACTCGTCGTATTCTTCCCTCATCTTCTGTGTTTCTTCATATGTCAATTTCACTTCATAACATTGACATTGAGTAATGTTCCCTACTTTACACTCGAATGTTTTACCACATCGTTGACATGTTTTGATTTCGTGTTCTGGCATTTTTCCCTCTCTTTTTAATGACATTTCATTTCCACTTGATCAGCAGGTTTTTCATCTATCCCTTCTGACGATTGATGTATATTATAGGCTCTCCATAAGAGTAATGTACCCATTGCTAAAAATAGTATTGGGTAAATTTTTCTTACATTATTTCGAACTTTTGTTTCAATAAATTGACCTGCAACAGCCACGGCAAACATCATTGGAATAGTCCCTAATCCAAAGGCAAACATATAGCCCATACCTTCTGTAATACTGCCTGTTGATAGTGCCGTAAACATGGCCATGTATACTAATCCACATGGAAGAAAGCCATTCAGTACCCCAATGCTGAAGAAGGTATGCCACTTTGCCTGACGCATGAATTTCCCTAGTTGCTTTCTCACAAACTGAAACCATTCTCCTAAGAACGGCACCAATTTTAATAGCTTATCAGGATTGACTGAAAAGAGGCCAAAGGCAATCATCATTACCGCCAAGAAGAGTGTCAAATAGACTTGATAACCAATCAGCCATGATAAACCTTGACCTAATAGTCCTGCAAAAGCCCCTAACATACCATAGGTAAAAGCTCTTCCAAGGTTATAGAGCAAACGATCTACTACAAGTCTAGGCCCTGTAGTTTTCCCTCCTTGAATTGCTAAAGCAATAGGTCCACACATCCCCAAACAATGGAAACTTCCTGCAAAACCTAATCCCAATGCTGTTAGATATAATTCCGTCATTATTATAGTACCAATGCTTTTTCAAATAAATAATCTACCCCACTGTCTGAAAAATTAACCTGAATGATCCATCTTCCTTTCACTATTCTTGAAGCATCAATATTTTGTTCGTTTTCAGCGTTCACGTCTAATTTCACATTAAAATCTAAACGAGAATCTGAAGGTCTGAAAAATCGGATATTCCCTTCCGCACTTTTTAATTCTGGAGGAAGAATAATATCTACAGTCCCTTTTTCTTTATTTAATGCTAGTACAGGTGCTGTTGATAATTTTTTGGTGTTCTCCTTCTTCTGAACTGTTTGTTCAAAACGTTGCTCTTCTGCATAGTAATCTTTTGAGACCATATTTACAGGTACTGTAAACATCTTAATTACTAAACCAATCATAGTGACTCCAAAAACACTGAATACTATCACTATTCCCCAACCCCAATTTAATTTCATGTTTGTTCTATCTAAAGTTTGTTATAAACAAGTATTCTAGAGGCTCAAAATGAACCTATAGAACCCTTTATTTTTTTATTGGACCAAGGAAATTAGTAGTTAATTCATCTAATTCCTCTTCTCCATTCATAATCTTGATGGTAATTTTATTCTTCATTCCATCCAGATTTTCAGGGGCAATATCAATAAAGAATGCACCGTCTAAATGTGCTCCTTCTTTTAATTGCATATCACCTCCAGCAATTGTAATTTTTCCTTCTGGATCTACCAAGAGTACATCCAAATCGTCAAAACTATTATTGCTTTTATTTACTAATTGTATGGTGTATAAATTTCTGATGTCACCATTTTCTGCTTTCTGATAAAGCATACCTGGTGCTCTTAGTACTGTTACTTCTACTTCTCCACGTTTGACTAATGCCAATGAGATCGCTCCTACCAATACTAGCAATACGGCTGTATACGCTTTGATTCTCGCTGTAAACTTGAAGGGCTTTCCTTTTTCAATGTCATTGGCTGACGCAAATCGGATCAAACCTCTTGGTTTATCAATTTTGTCCATCACCTCATCACAAGCATCAATACATGCCGTACAGTTCACGCATTCCAACTGCGTACCATTTCGAATATCAATACCTGTTGGGCAAACATGGACGCACAACTTACAATCAATACAATCACCCAATGGTTGATCTGCTGATACAGTAGGATTCACATCTTCCAAAGTCATCTTTCTCACTGTTTCTTTTTCTTCAGAAACAGGAGCTTTTACTTCTTCTACATCAGGTTTCTTGATTTCAGGAAGAGGACTTGGATTTACTTTAGGCTTCTTGGCTCTACCAACAATCGGTTTTACAGCAGCAGATGAACTACCGCATCCACCACAACCACTTGATGCCTTTTTCTTTTTCAATTTACCTCTTGGTTCACCCCTTACATGATCATAAGAAATTACAATGGAATCTTTGTCCAAAAATACGCCTTGTAAACGACCATAAGGACAAACTTGCGTACAGGCTTGCTCTCTGAAACGTGCAAAAACAAAATAAAATATCCCCGCAAAAGCAATATGAGCTAAGAATACAGGCCAGTTTTCAGCGGGTTTACTTGTGATCATATTGACCAATGCATCACCTCCAACGATATATCCTAACACCATGTTGGCTATTGCTAAAGAGAAAATCACAAAGATGGTGTGCTTTGTTCCCTTCTTAAGAATTTTCTCTTGTGTCCAAGGTGCTTGATCTAATTTTCTTTTCTGATTTGCATCTCCCTCTATCCAATATTCTATCCTACGGAATACCATTTCCATAAAGACGGTCTGAGGACAGGTCCAACCACACCATACTCTACCGTAGACTACGGTAAAAAGTACAATAAAAATGATCAGGGCGATCATGATCAAGACAAATACAAAAAAGTCTTGTGGAACGAATAAACGTCCAAAAATGACAAATTGCCTTTCTAATATGTTCATCATAAAGAAAGGTTGTCCATTAATTTTGATGAATGGGCCAACAAAGAAGAAAGCTATTAGTATGTAGGCTACCCATTTTCTTGCGTTATAATATCTACCACTTGGCTTTTTGGGGTAAAGCCAAACTCTTTTACCTTCGGCATCTACAGTAGATATACTATCACGAAATGACTCTGGTGATTGGGAATGTAGATCTTTTCTCATGACTATAGGTCGTTTTTGTAATCTGTTCAGTAGTGGATAATTCCGAACAAACTTTTATTCCTCTGCTTATTCCAAATTTAATCAAATTGGAACTTAGTTTGAGTATGCTGCTAACACATATTTACATATTAAAATAGGCGTCTTCTTGCATAATCTCAAGTACTTATATATGATGATATGTTAATATATAGAAACTATAAAAAGGGTAACCTCTTCAGGCTACCCTTTTCTATTTCCAAGCAAGTTTTACATTGCTACTTTTTCTCCTTGAGGTGCTTTACCGTTTGGAGGGTTAGTACCTTGTAAGCTTAAAATATAGCTTGATACTTCTTGAATTTGTAATGGTGTTAACTTCGCTTCCCAAGCCAACATACCTTTTGCAGGTACACCATACTTGATCGTCTTAAAGATGCTTTTTACATCACCTCCATGTAACCAGTACTCATCTGTAAGGTTTGGTCCAACACCACCTTCACCGGCACCACCGTGACACGCTTTACAGTTGGCATCAAATGCTTTTTTACCTGAAGCCAAAGCAGAAGCTTCTACAGCTACTTCTACATTTGTTTCATCGATAGCATTAGCCATTGTCGCTAAATACTCTTTCTTTGCAATTTCAGCTTGCTCCACATCATAATGATATTCAGCGATTGATACAGGTTCAGCATCTGTCTCTGCCCACCAGTGATATACACCAAGGTAACCGAATGCTAAAACGATACAAGCATAAAACAAGGCTTTCCACCAAGGCGGTAAGTCGTTGTCCAACTCTTGGATACCATCGTAATTATGATCCATGATGATATCTTTTTCCAAAGCGATTGGTTTAGCAGCATTAATTCTTGCTAAGAAACCTTTCCACCCTGTTTCACCTTCCATTTCGAAGGCTACATCTTCTGCTGTCTTTGGAGCTTTTTTCAAGCTTTCCTTCACAATGAAAAGAAGGCCTAAAGCTATAATAAGAATAGCGAAGAAAAGTAATACTAATACTGATCCTAAAGTATAAATAAGTAAATCAAAATTATCTATACCATAAATCAGCTGATCTGATGCCCAAGCTGCATTACCAGTAAGCGTAAGAGCTAAAAGCGATAATATTTTTTTATTTGCAGATTTCATGACCTGTTCAGTTTGAGAGTCAATAGCTTGTTACCTATTGAGCCGTTTGTTTTTTTGTAACAACTACAGTATAAAAGACCAATGCCAATACTAGGAAGATTAAGAAAAAAACAATAATCGCAAACCCTAACAATGTTACTGCCCACTCACTTGCATTCATCATATTTAATGATTCTTGCATTGATGACGCTGCAAAAGTTGATGAAGCGTTTAATAAGATTGCACTGATTGTCAATACAAATGACAATAATGGCTTTGAAAGTTTACTTAAATTCATTTGTGCTGTCATTTTCTTTCTCTTCGTCTAAATCTAAAGGCAGGTTTGATATTTCTGAAACCGTATCATTTTTCATCTTGAAAGCATAGAGACTCCACGCTAAAAAGAATGTGAAAAAGATAAGGAATCCTATCACTGGAAAAATATCAATTCCCTCTATAGATCTAAGTACATCTTTATACATAACTTTATGTTATTCAGAATGTTTACTCCTGATCAAAAATATCAGGAGTAAACATGTCTAATCTATTTTAATGGAAGGTTACTTGCTTGACCTGCATCGACACCTAAACGCTGTAAGTAAGCGATCAAGGCAACGATTTCCTTACGAGGTGCAGTGTCAGAACCATCATTGATTAAGCTTTCAGTAATTTCTTCTGCTTGCTTGTCCAAATCAGCTACTGCTTTTTCCTCATAACCTTCTTCATATGGTACTCCCAAGTTTCTCATTAATGAGATTTGAGCAGGAACATCATCAACAGAAATGTCGTCTTCCAATAACCATGGGTAAGATGGCATGATTGAACCTGGTGACATTGATCCTGGATCTAACATATGATTGTAGTGCCATGAATCTGGGTACTTCCCTCCTAGTCTTGCTAAATCTGGACCAGTACGCTTAGAACCCCATTGGAATGGATGGTCATAAACAAACTCACCTGATTTAGAGTAATCACCATATCTTTCAGTTTCAGAACGGAAAGGTCGGATCATTTGAGAGTGACATAAATAACATCCTTCTCTGATGTAAATATCACGTCCCTTTAATTCAAGAGGAGTATATGGTTTCACCGTCGCAATTGTCGGTGTATTTTCTTCTACGAAATAAGTTGGTAAGAATTCAACAATACCACCAATTGAAATCGCTACGAAAGAGAAAATAGTCATTTGGATAGGACGAGCCTCAATCCATTCGTGCCATCTCTTCACTTTGTGCGATCCTTGTAATGCTGGAGCACTTGCTTCTTCTTCTCTTTGTAATTTACCTGAAGTAGCTGTCATGTAGTAGTTATAAACACCTACTAATGCACCTACAACATATAATAAACCACCCACTGCTCTCAACATGTACATTGGTACAATTTGAGTCACTGTTTCTAAGAAGTTAGGATACTTCAAGAAACCTTCTGGAGTGAATTCTTTCCACATTAATGACTGCGTCAAACCTGCCCAATACATTGGTACTACATAGAATACAATACCCAATGTTCCTAACCAGAAGTGAACATTTGCTAACTTCAATGAGTGAAGCTTTGTGCGGTACATCTTAGGGAACAACCAGTATAACATACCAAATGTTAAGAATCCGTTCCATCCTAGTGCACCTACGTGAACGTGAGCAATTGTCCAGTCAGTGTAGTGTGTTATAGCGTTAACGTTTTTGAAAGATAACATTGGTCCTTCAAAAGTGGCCATACCGTAAGCAGTTAATGCCACTACCATAAACTTCAATACAGGTTCTGTACGAACTTTATCCCAAACACCACGAAGTGTCAATAAACCGTTCAACATACCACCCCAAGATGGAGCAATCAACATTACTGAGAATACAGTACCTAACGACTGAGCCCAGTCAGGAAGTGCAGTGTATAATAAGTGGTGAGGTCCAGCCCAGATATAAATAAAGATCAGTGACCAGAAGTGAATGATGGATAATCTGTAAGAGTATACAGGTCTGTTAGCTGCCTTAGGTACGAAGTAGTACATTAGACCTAAATAAGGAGTAGTAAGGAAGAATGCCACGGCATTGTGACCATACCACCATTGTACTAATGCATCTTGTACCCCTGCAAAAACAGAGTAAGAATTGAATAATGATAACGGTAATGCTAAACTGTTTACAATGTGTAAAACGGCTACCGTTACGAAAGTTGCCAAGTAGAACCAAATTGCTACATAAAGGTGTCTCTCACGTCTTTTGACCAATGTCATGATCATGTTAAGACCAAAAACTACCCAAATTACAGCAATGGCAATATCGATTGGCCATTCTAATTCGGCATATTCTTTACCTTGAGTAAAACCTAAAGGTAAAGTGATTAAAGCGGATAAAATAATTAACTGCCATCCCCAGAAATGAATCTTTCCGAGTAAATCACTGTACATTCTTGCTTTTACCAAACGTGGTAACGAATAATAGATACCGGCAAACATACCATTACCTACAAATGCAAAAATCACTGCATTGGTATGTAGTGGTCTAAGTCTACCAAAAGTCAACCAGGCTTGTTCTCCTATGTTGAAAATTGGGTGAGCGAGTTGTAATGCTACTAATAGTCCCACTACCATCCCGGCTATTCCCCAAAACATTGTGGCGATTGCAAAATTCTTCACAATCACATTGTCGTACGAAAAATGCTCTAAGTTAGCGCTCGTCGTCTCCTGCTTGTGTTGCTGTTCGTTGTCGATCATCTTCTTCGAATAATATTCGGATGCTTGGAGTGTAAGTATCCTCATACTGATTAGATTTCACAGACCAAATGAAGATACCCAGAAAAATCAGGGCCACAATCAAACTGATTCCAATCAATACGATAATTGCACTCATAAGATATTTAAATAAAAAGAGTCCTATACTAATATGATACAAATATACTCGACCTAATAAATCCTATTACATGACATTCGTCAACTGTAATTATTGACTTTCGTCAATGTTTATTCCTTTGTAAAACTATTGATGAATAAAGATTCAACAGAACAAACATGACTTATGTCATATATTCATATAACTTGCAGTATGTTTACAAATTAATTTTTTTTAAGAAAAAAAAAGGTGACAAAAACTAGGTATGCAGATTTTTTTGAAACAAAATAAATTTAGAATTTTTGGAGTACTATGTGTTGTTTTTTCACAGCTCGGAACGTTACCCGAATCCGTACTCCCTACGGCGATTCTATGGGCCTTGATCACTCCTGTTTGGGGATTGTGTTTTATTCCTTTATCAATACAAGAGATTATTTACAGAAGAAAATACTATCTACATTTCTTTACTTTCTATATTCTCTTTTTCTTAATACTCGCCATCAAAACATTTCAATTCAGCATCTCTAATGAAGAAAAAGGTGACTTTTCCATTATGAGTTATAATGTTTCTGTTTTTAATGTATACAGTTATCTCAATCATGATTACAAAGAAGCGGAGGAAATGATTGAATGGCTCAAGGAAACAAATAATGATATCTATTGCTTTCAAGAATACTATCATCATGATTCTTCTAAAAAAAAGAAGAAGAAAAAAAGACCTAATATTTTCAATACAAATGAAAGTTTAGGAACAGCAAGAGGTTATAATGTATATGCCCCTGCTTTTCTAACGGATCGAGCAAACGCCACTTTTGGATTAGCGACTATTTCAAAGTTTCCAATTATCCAAAAACAGAAAATTGACTTCAAGAGTATTGGAGGCTCCGTTACTAATGGAATATTAATTACGGATATAAAGCTTAATAGTAATGATACCATTAAAGTGATCAATTGCCACCTTCAATCTATCATTTTAGATAATGGAGAAAACCAATACAAAAACAGGTGGGACAGATGGTCAAGCACTGTGATAAAGATTTACAAAGGTGCACTACTCCGTCAACAACAAATTGATATTCTTATCGATCTCATTGAAAAAAGTGCTTACCCTGTTGTATTATGTGGCGACTTTAATGAACCTCCTTATAGTTATGGATATTTTTCATTCCAACATCTTCTCAAAAATAGTTTTGAAAATAAAGGAGATGGTTTTGGATTTACATTAAGGGATTTACCCTTCAGGATTGATCAAATATTTTATTCTCAACAACTTCAATTGAACTCCTTTAAAACAGATACTTCCATTAAAGCATCGGACCATTATCCAATAGTATCGCATTTATCAATTGAGCATTAAAAAAAGGTTAGTGGAAACCTATTACATTCCACTAACCTTTATCAACTATGCATTTTATAAGAGAATAATCTGTTTACTTTATCACTTGAAAATACCTTTGGGGTAAGTTTTTAGATACATCCCAAACCACAACATTATTATAAGTAATCTTTACCAACTTTCGGACAGTAGCATTTTCATTTTGTAACTCTTCCTCTAGTTTAATCGTGTCTGATTCATTTTCAGACCATTGAATTATACCCTCAGTGATCAAGTCGTCACTGTTTCCAAAATATAGTCTTATTCTGTTAACCCCCTCATATTGATAGATATAATAACCAGCAGGAGATGTTCCGTCAGTATATTCGACTAATGACCGGTTTCCATTTTTCAGACGATAAAGTTTAATCTTGTTGGTATTGTAAGTACCTTCTTCAGACGCATCCAAAAGGTCTTTTCCTTGTCTATTCAAAACGGAAAACTCATAAGTAGTCTCATCAATTTGAGTGCAGCACATTTCTGTTTCTTGTTCTATACACCCCATCACGAACAAAATAAGGAGTGGTAAAATCTTGTAAGCCTTAAGTAATTTTTGCATAATAAATCAGTTAAATTATAAAGTCACCGGAGTAATATCTAACCCCGAACAATAGTTATAAAAAGTCTAGTTTTTCCTGTAGGATTGAATGAAAAAGCATCAAGTTATTGCCTCAACACTTGATGTGATCACAGATACATCAAAAGTAAAATACCTTCAACAATATGGTACCCATCAAAATTTGACTCAATGATAATTTAACATCTAGGATAAATCAAGGATAATATTAAAAAGTAGTACAATATCTTAACAATTAGAGTTGATACATTAAAGAAAAAATGTCATTAGATTTTAATAAATCACTCGTAGAGAAGAATCATCAAATATTTGATTTTCATAGTTTATATTTACACGATTCATACTTTTTATCGTTGCTAAATTTAGTTTAGTTTGATACAAAGGATATAGTACAATTTACAATTTGAAGAATGAAAAAATCTTTACTAGTAGGTATTTCTCTATGTACTTCCATGCTGATTGGATGTGCTGAACAACCTCATAAACAAGAAGTTCAACAAGCTGTTGCTGCTCCAAAGGTAAACCACCTTGTCGATTATACTGATTTCACACTGACTTCAGACTTAAGTCACATGAGTGGAAATCAGAAATTGATGATCAAAAAAATGATTGAAGTGGCTGAAATCATGGATAACTTATTCTGGAAACAAGCTTATGGCAATAAAGATTCATTTATAGAAAGCTTACCTAATGATGAGTTAAAAAGATACGCCGCTGTCAATTACGGTCCTTGGGACAGATTACAAGACAATAAACCTTTTGTAGATAACACTCCTGAAAAGCCTTTAGGGGCTAATTTTTATCCTCAGGATATGACAAAAGAGGAATTTGACAACTTAAAGGATGATGCAAAAACAAGCCTATATACAGTTATCCGAAGAGATCCTAGAGGGGAGTTGAAAGTGATTCCTTATTCAAAGGAGTTTGAAGCGGAACTTGACAGAGCATCTTCTTTATTAATGGAGTGTGCTCAATTAGCCAAAGATCCTGGCTTGAAAAAATACTTGGAATTAAGAGCAAAGGCTTTTGTTTCTAACAATTACTTCACTTCAGATCTAGCTTGGATGGACATGAAATCAAACCCGATTGATTTTGTGGTAGGTCCTATTGAGAATTATGAAGACATGTTATATGGTTATAAAGCCTCTTTTGAAGCTTATGTCTTAATCAAAGATATGAAGTGGTCTAAGAAATTAGAAAAATACGCTTCATTCTTGCCAGAACTTCAAAAAGGACTTCCTGTTGACAAGAAGTACAAAGATGAAATGCCAGGTACGGATTCTCAATTGAACGCCTATGATGTAGTTTACTACGCAGGAGACTGTAATGCCGGCGGTAAAACGATTGCGATCAACCTTCCAAATGATGAAAGAGTACAAGATCAAAAAGGTTCAAGACGTTTGCAGTTGAAAAACGCTATGCGTGCAAAATTTGATAAGATCCTTGTTCCAATTTCTGAAGTATTGATTGATCCCTCTCAACGTAAGCACATCACTTTTGATGCTTTCTTTGCTAACACAATGTTCCATGAAGTGGCCCACGGCTTAGGTATCAAAGAAACAATCAACGGAAAAGGTACGGTTAGAAAAGCATTGAAAGAACATGCTTCAGCACTAGAAGAAGGTAAAGCTGATATTTTAGGTCTTTATATGGTATCACAACTCCACAAGAAAGGTGAGATTGACGGTGACATGAAAGATTACTACACTACTTTCTTAGCAGGTATTTTCAGATCTGTTCGTTTTGGTGCCGCTTCTGCTCACGGTGTTGCCAACATGGTTCGTTTCAATTTCTTCAAAGAATACGGAGCATTTGAACAAGATGCGGCTGGTCTTTACAAAGTAAATTATGAGAAAATGGAGGAAGCAATGAACGCTCTTTCTGCAAAAATCTTAGAATTACAAGGAAATGGTGATTACAAAGGCGTAACAGAATTGGTAAAATCACACGGAAAAATTTCTTTTGAGCTTCAAAAGGACTTAGATAAGATTGATGATGCCAATATTCCTACCGATGTTGTATTTAATCAAGGTGTAGAAGTATTAGGTTTATAGTCTAATTTCGATAGATTATTTCAAAAACAGGTGTTAATTGGCTTTAACACCTGTTTTTTTCTCCCTCAAAATGAATTATTTAAAATTTTATCTCAAAAAATGTTTTGAGTAGATTTGTATAGAAATAATTTAACCGTTAATATTGCAACGTCTTAAAGAGAAAGACACACGGGCATAGCTCAGCTGGTAGAGTTACGGTCTCCAAAACCGCAGGTCGTGGGTTCGAATCCTACTGCCCGTGCTAAACCGCAAGTTCTGAATAGAATTTGCGGTTTTTTTTGTTTATAATGTACCTCTGATCAAATCGAGAAAAATCCACAGATATGAGATACTTTGCTGAAATCGCTTATTTAGGCACAAATTATCACGGCTGGCAAGTACAGCCCAATGCTGAAACAGCTCAAGGACATCTTGACTATGTTTTAAGTAAACTATTAGGCAAGGAAATCAATACAATTGGCAGTGGAAGAACCGATACGGGTGTACACTGCTCCCAACAGTATGCACAGTTTGACTTTGATGGTGATTTAAGTGGAAAAAATTTCCTACACAGGGTCAACTCATTTCTTTCTAATGATATTGCGGTCAATAGTCTTTGGCAAGTAGACAATGAAGCTCACGCACGTTTTGATGCTACTAAAAGAAGCTACCGTTATGATATTGAATTAGGAAAATCTCCTTTTAAACAAGGTCTCGTTTGGCAATATTTCAGACACCCTGATTTTGATAAACTTCAGGAAGCCGCTAAAGTCTTACTGGAATTTGAAGATTTTACTGCTTTTTCAAAAAAGCATGCTGATGTACACACACATATATGTGACATCATGCAATCCTACTGGACAAAAGATGGAAACACATTATCTTTCCATATTCAAGCCAACCGCTTTCTTAGAGGAATGATCAGAATTATTGTGGGGAATATGATGGAAGTAGGTATGGGAAGAATGACATTAGATTATATGAGAGAAACACTTGCAACCAAAAGCAGAGAAAGAGCGGCAAAATTCCTTGCTCCTGCTCAAGGTTTATTTCTTTCGGAAGTCCTTTACCCTGAAGAGACTTTCATCAAACAAATTGTGGATTAGTAAGTATAAAGCAATTGTTCATACAAGGGAGTAGCACAAAATACTCCATATATTCTTCTTTACTTGTTCACTGAGCGATAAGATTCATCTCCTCTTTTTTCTAAAATGATGGATTTAGGAGTAAAACCAAGTTTATTGTAAAATGCAATGACTTGTTCATTTTCTACCCCAACAGCAATCTTCTGGATGGCTACACCTTTATAATTTAGCCAATTCATGGCTTCCTTCATCATTTCCGTCCCTATATCCTCCTTGCGATATTCTTTCAATACGTAAAGGGATTCGATCTCCCCAACGGTCTTATCACATTCATGTACAGACACGATCAAGTAACCTACTAGCTTATTCTCTACTTTAGCGGTAATTACGAGCATATCATTCGCTTTCTGCAATAATTTTGAACGTCTTCTTACCCAATCTCTGTCAGTAGGCTCTATATGGACCTCATATCTTAAATAATGATGTAGAGCAAATAGTTTTTTCCATAATTCGGCAACTTCATCAATAGAAGTCACATCATTGTTGGTAATGGTATATTGGCTAGTTAATTTCATTTCAATCGGATTTTGGTGTGTTGTTCAGCTTCGCATTTTATTATTAGCAATTTCAAAAGAAAAAACAAAGCCTCTTACATCAAAAATAATAAATGTAAGAGGCATATTTAGTGTTCTATGTAACCGAAAATAAATAACTTTAAGCATGTTTGCTGGTTAGGATAAAGCCTACCGAAAAAGAGCTAGAACTTCAAATACCGATCAGAAACAGAAGGAGAAATCTCATAATCAAAATTCACCCCTAAATCTTTTGGCCCTGGAGCTATAAAATCTCCTTCTACCCCCATTATATCAATATAACCTTGCTCATTGACCTCTACAATAGCATATACTGGTATTTTATAAGGCACTGTATTTTTCAAAGCGGGACGGTAATCATTTACCTCATCCGGAAACCTTTCCTTACACTGAAACTCCTTCCCTACCCACTCATAAGACATACTGTTTATTCTTATATAATGAATGCCATTTATTTCATGGTAATCATCATGATGATCATGTCCGCTAAAACAGGCTATTACCTTTTTAACCTCTTGATTGGCCTCTTCAAAAATGCATCTTACTTCATCTCTGTTTTTCACTCCCGATTCACCATCTAAATTCTGATGAGAGAACACAATCACTTTTTTATTTGTTTGAGCAAGATCCTCCTTCAACCAATCCAACTGATTTTGTGGTAAAGTTGCTCTAGTGGGTTTATGAGCAAAATAATTCCCCTTTTCATAGTCAACATAGGATGTATACTCTACAAAGAAATTAGGGTCCAATACTATAAAATGAAACGCTCCTTGATCAAAAGAATAGAAGTTTTCCTTCATATCAATATAATTCATCACTTCTTCTTTTGAAGACACATCCATATCATGGTTGCCCAATACATGGTACTTTTGACCTGCAAAAGAGTTCCACACTTTCAAAAAATCTTGATTCTGCTCTTTGGGATAACAAAAATCTCCCAACTGAATGATAAAGTCAGCTTTTTCTTTCTGGGCTTGCTTTACGAAGGTTTGGAGTCGTTGAGGGGCGTCGTGAATAATGTCTTGATGTACATCTGTACAAACAGCAAATTTTACGCTTTTCTTTTCTGAACAAGAAATACAAAATAACCCTAATAGGAGTAAAAGATGTAGGTTTTTCATGATTGATTCTTTTAGGTGAAATGACTATTGAATTTAACCTAACTTCAATCGATTTTATGTCTATTTCTTATCTTATAATATAACTTGATTATCTAATTAATTCACAAGCAAAGAATTATTCGAACGGACTTACATATCACGCTACGGTCATAAGATCATTAATAGGCAAAGAAAATGATATTAAAAACAAAACCTCTAACATCAGAAAAACTGACATTAGAGGTTTATTTATGTTTTAGGTAATCCTTAGATTACTTTCTGTACATTACTTTTTTCACTGCTTCAACAGTACGCTCAACGTTTGGCAAGATCTCTTCGATCAATGTTGGTGCGTAAGGAAGAGGAACGTCTTTAGAAGCTACTCTTACTACTGGAGAATCTAAGTGATCAAATGCGTGTAGTTGTACGTGGTGAGAAATCTCAGATGAGATTGACGCTAATGGCCAAGCTTCCTCAACAACAACTAAACGGTTTGTTTTCTTCACTGACTTTAAGATAGCATCAAAGTCGATTGGTCTTACAGTACGTAAGTCAATCACATCACAAGAAATACCTGCTTTCTCTAACTCTTCTGCTGCTTTAGTGATCACGTGAACCATTTTACCGAATGACACTAAAGTTACATCAGTACCTTCCTTGATTACGTTAGCAACACCTAAAGGAATGATATATTCGCTTTCAGGTACTTCACCTTTATCAGCATACATTAATTCTGATTCCATAAAGATAACTGGATCGTTATCTCTGATTGATGCTTTCAATAAACCTTTTGCATCATATGGATTAGAAGGAACCACCACTTTAAGACCTGGAGTATTAGCATACCAGTTTTCAAAGTTTTGTGAGTGCTGAGCACCTAACTGTCCAGCGTTACCTGTTGGTCCACGGAATACCATTGGTGCAGAGTATTGTCCACCTGACATCGAAAGGATTTTCGCCGCACTGTTGATTACTTGGTCTATAGCTACCAACGAGAAGTTGAATGTCATAAACTCTACAATCGGACGAGTACCATTCATTGCTGCACCTACACCGATACCAGCAAATCCAAGTTCTGCAATTGGCGTATCGATCACTCTATCTGGACCGAATTCGTCTAACATTCCTTGTGTTACTTTGTATGCTCCGTTGTATTCTGCAACTTCCTCACCCATGATGAAGACATCCTTATCACGACGCATTTCCTCTTGCATCGCCTCTCTAAGAGCTTCTCTGAATTGAATTTCTCTCATTACTTATTAAAAGTTCTGCTAATAATATATATCAGTATTTTCGTTTTCGGATGCCAAGATAAGAAGATTTACGCTATTTTTTAAGCTTATCAATAAAAGGTTTTCATAAAAAAAGAACATTTATCATTAAGCTTTGGTAAGGAAGGTGAACTTTCATCACCTCTTCCCCTTTTTAATACACTAGCACAAAAATAAATAAGATCTTCTATCATCTACTTTTGAAGTCTCAAAACACAAAAAGCCTATCCTTAATGAAAAGGATAGGCTCTTCTATTTAAAAACTACTTCTAAATCTAATTATTTAGTAGCAGCTTGGAAATCTGCGTTTTCGAATAAAGCGAAGAACTCAAGATCTTGAGCCGCTTTAGTTTTCAACTCACCTGCAGCTTTGATTTCGCTGATAGCTGTAGCAGCATCAGATTTTCTAGCAGCAACGATTGCTAAACCGTAGTGAGCCCACTCAGTACCTGACTCATTGAAAGCACCTTGAGCTTGTGAGAAATCACTAGCACCTGATTTTTCAGCTTTTAATAAGTAAGCTAAGCCTTTGTTGTAAACAACTGTAGCGTCATCTCCAGCAGAAGATAAGTACTGGATAGCACCGTCGTAATCACCGTCAGTGATTGCAACATAACCTTTAACAGCGTTTGCAGTAGCAGCTACTGAAGGGTTGCTAGAGTTTGCTTTCTCTAAGTCAGCTTGAGCACCAGCAACATCACCTTTCATTAACTTCGCACCAGCAAGGTTAGCGTAAGCTTCAGGAACGTTGTTTGATTTAGCAGCTGTCTCGAAGTGAGGGATAGCTTTTTCAACTAATGCCATAACATCGCCACCTTGTTTCGCTTGAGCGAATAAAGTTGCACCTAAGTTGTTATGAGCGATTGCTGAGTCATCTTTACGGATAGCAGCTTCGTAAATTTTTACTTTAGCAGCTAAATCCGAAGATAAGTGAGCAGCGTATAATAATTCCTCAGAAGATAATGAATCTAATGCCATTTGACCTTCTGCAATGCTAGCTGCACGAGCTGAGATTTCAGCGTCAGTAAGCTTTTCTTTGATCTGTAAGATCTCAGATTTAGCATTACGTAATGGAGGGTAAACGTAACGGAATAATTTTTTGTAAGAAGCAAGTGATTGTAACTTTAATTGCTTAGATACAAAGTCACCTGATCCGTTTACTACTGACATGATTTCATCTTTCTCAGCGTCAGTAAATTTATCTGAATCTTTTAAGATTGCTTTGAACGCTGTCCAGTTTTCAACTACTGGCTTTGTTACAAATTGAGGAGCATTTTCCTCTTCAACCTTATTTTTCTTTAACAAGTACTCGTAATACTTTTGTACAGCCTCAGGACGCTTGTTCGCTAATTTTGTATTTGCTTCTGTAGAACCTTCTGGTGAGTGAGAACCAGTAATTGTTACTGTTCTTGTAGGGTTCTTAGCAGATACGTAATTAGATAACTCCTTACCTTCAGCACCTCTCTTCTCAGAAGAACGTAATACTGATGATCCTTGTAAGAAGAAGAAATCCACGTTATTTGGGATATACTCTTCAGCGTTGTTATAACCGTGATCAGCAAAGTTTGCGATAAAAGTAGGCTGAACGTTTTGGGCTGTAGTGATAACACCTTGACCTTGGTTGTTTGGCATTGCTGCGAAAGCACCTTCGTTAGACTCTTTTACTTTACCGTTTTTGTCTTTTGTTGCACGACCTAAGTATTCTAATTGACCTCTTTCAAACTTATCCTCATAAGCGAAAGCCATACGCTGATGTAAAGCTGGAGTAGCCTCAGGGGAATCAGCATAGTCGTCACCTTTGAAAGTAACAACACCAACTTCGATAGGCTCAGCATCATTAGGGTTATAATTTACTATAACGTCATAAGTAAAACCTTTCTTTAATAATTTTGGAGGAAGTTTTGTGTCAATTTCGAAAACAACCGAATCACCATGTAATTCTAATGGTGAAGGATTAATTGTCATTCCTTGCTCTTGAGCCATTTTATTCACATCTACATTACCGCAGTTTGTGAATAACATTGTTCCAGCAGCAAGTACTGTAGACAAAGCATTAGTGTATTTGTTCATAATCGTCATCCAATTTTTCTATTTCTAGGTTCCGCAATTTAATTGCCTTAACTCAATTGTTCACCTATGCAGTACAAATATTAACTTTTTTTAGAAGTTTGAATTTATAAATAGTATGATATCAAATGAATATAGCATTTTAATTGCGTAATTTTTCAGTTTTCAAAGATAAGTGAATACAATTTACTAACTCTTAATGCTTATTATTATTATAAAAGATTAACAAAAAATAAGATTCAAGAGTTTTCATTAATTCATTTTTTTTAAATAGCCCCTTATTTAGTTATTAGAAAACCCATTTAAGTCCGTGAATTTCGTTCTTTTTTTCAAAAAAAACTCCTTTACAATCAACTTTTTATAAACTTCGGGAAAGTTAATTTTATGGTTTTTAATTTTTCGCCTTGCTTTCACTAAATATCCTATCGAAAGATAAAAATCTCTATGTGCTTTTAACACTGCCCATAGGTTATTCACCTCTCCTTTCAGTAAAAATCTCACCCCCGCAACACCGTCTAAAACCATCCTCAAAAACAGTACTAATAGTAACTTTGAAGAAGGTAAATTTTTAAAAAGAAGGAATAAACCATTTCTAAAATTCAAGTAAGTCTTTTTTGGGTTTTCTCTACTCAATGTTCCACCGCCAACATGATATACCTCAGAAGTTCCTACCGCTTTGATTTTGTAGCCTTCACTCTTCAATCTCCAACATAAATCTATTTCCTCCATGTGAGCAAAGAACTTTTCATCCAATCCTCCCATTTTATGGTACAATTCTGCTCTTATAAATAAACAGGCACCTGTTGCCCAAAAAACTTCAACGGTATCATCATATTGACCATCATCGTATTCTAGAGCATGCATGATTCTTCCTCGACAAAAAGGATAACCCATATAATCCATAAATCCTCCCGCAGCACCTGCGTGCTCAAAGGATTCTTGGTCCGAAAAGAGTTTGATTTTAGGTTGACAAGCTGCGATTTGACTATCGCTTTCCATTAAAGTGAGTAATGGAGTCAACCAGTTTTCAGGACATTGAATATCTGAATTCAAAAGCACATAGTATTTTGCGTCTATCTGCTCTAAGGCCTTATTGTAGCCTCCTGTAAATCCAAAGTTTTCAGATAATTCAATCAACCTTACTTTAGGGTAATTTTCTTTTAAAAAGGGTATAGAATCATCAGTAGAAGCGTTATCTGCTACTATAACCTTGGCATCACAACTGCTTTGAATTACACTATCTAAAAATTCTTCTAAAAATCTTCTACCGTTATAATTTAAAATAACAATAGCTACTTCATCATAAGGAAGTCCACTTGTTGGCTTCATGTCAACAAAAAAAATGTCTCAATTTATATATAAAAAGGTTGTTGATGTTTTGACCAACAACCCTTATTCAGTTTATCTCAATAAGATTTTATTATCCTAGATTTCCAAAGTCCATACCCGGAATATTTGGCATCATGCCTTTGGTAGTCTTCATCAATCGCTCTTGTCCTTTTTGATCTGCTTCCTTGATGGCTTGGTTTACAGCAGCAACAACAAGATCTTGTAACATCTCTCTATCTTCTTCTTTACAAAGCAAAGGATCAATTTCCAATTTGATGACCTGTTTTTTACCATTTGCAACGGCTCTTACCATTCCTCCACCTGCATCACCTTCAGCAGTTACATTTACTAGGTCTTCTTGTGCTTGTTTTAATTTTTCTTGGACTTCTTTTAACTGCCCAAACATATTACTAAAATCCATAACGATAGGTTCTTCATTAAATTTGAAACACAAACAGCAAAGCACTTAAGAGTAGTACCTTGCTGTTTGTTAGATTTATTATGTCAATTTGTGCTTATGCAACTTTTAAGTTCTTAGCATGTGATGAGCTTTCAAATTTGATTTTTGCATAAGCTCTATCAATCACAAATTCTTTAATTTTTTCTTCAGAAGAAGGTAATTCATACATAGCATCAAGCATAATCGCTTCTAAAATACTACGTAAACCTCTTGCTCCTAAGTCATATTCTAATGCTTTTTCTACGATGTAATCCAAAGCATCATCTTCAAATACCAAATCAATGTCTTCCATTGCAAACAATTTCTTGTACTGCTTTGTCAAGGCATTTTTAGGTTCTGTTAGAATATTTCTTAATGCATCTTTATCCAAAGGCTTTAAGTAAGTAACCAATGGCAAACGACCAATCAATTCTGGAATAATACCAAAACGTTTCAAGTCTTGTGCTGTTACAAACTCTAAAAGCTCTTCTTTATTCAATTCTGGTTGATCTTCTTCTTTGCCTGCAAAACCAATTGGTCTTGTATTCAAACGAGAAGCAATCATATCCGCGATACCTGCAAAGGCACCACCACAGATAAATAAGATGTTTTCAGTGTTTACTGAGATCAGCTTTTGTTCAGGGTGCTTTCTACCACCTTGAGGAGGAACATTTACAATCGACCCTTCCAACAATTTCAACAATGCTTGTTGAACCCCTTCACCACTTACGTCTCTTGTGATCGATGGATTATCCGACTTACGAGCAATCTTATCGATCTCATCAATATAAACAATACCTCTCTCAGCTTGCTCCACATTGTAATCGGCAGCTTGTAGTAGACGTGTTAGGATTGTTTCTACATCTTCACCTACATAACCTGCTTCTGTGATTACCGTGGCATCAGCAATACAGAAAGGTACTTGTAATGCTTTTGCTAAAGTTTTAGCTAATAATGTTTTTCCAGTACCAGTATTACCTGTCATGATAATATTTGATTTTTCAATCACAATATCATCAGAAGACTGTTTTTGGTTTAAACGCTTATAATGATTATAAACAGCAACCGAGAGCACTCGTTTTGCTTTTTCCTGCCCGATAATATATTCATCAAGATGCTTTTTCATCTCGGCAGGCGTTTTTAAATCAAACGAAGAAGTTTCCATATCCTTTTTACGAGGTTTTCTTTCCTCCATCAGGATTTGGTGTACTTGTTCAATACAATTGTTACAGATCTGAGCATTCTGACCTGAAACCATTAATTCCACCGTGTCTTTAGGTGCGCCACAAAACGAACAGAAATTCCCTTTCATTTATTCTCTCCTTGCCTTTACTCTACATTCAAAAATGTATAAAGAAAACTTTCTTTATACCATAATAAACTCAATAATATATTCTAGAGTTTATATTCTTTATGTTGAAAATGCAAGTTACTACAAATTTTACACTTTCTTACAATAGATAAGAGGGAAATATCAGATCATTTCCCTCTCAATACCAATGTTTTATACTTATAACAGCTTTTTTATTGATTTTTCACATAAAGTGATGGTTTGAATCTACTTTTTATGTAAAAAGGAATAAAATTACTATTAAAGTCTAGTTTAATCGTTCTTTGGGTTTCTTGTCAAAACCTCATCAATTAAACCATATTCTTTGGCTTGCTGAGCTCTCATCCAGTAGTCACGATCTGAGTCTTGCCACACTTTATCATAAGGTTGACCTGAATGATTTGCTAGAATTTCATAAAGCTCTTTCTTTAACTTTTGAATTTCTCTTGCTGTAATCTCAATATCAGATGCTTGACCTTGGGCACCACCTAGCGGTTGGTGAATCATGATTCTTGAGTGAGGTAAAGCAGATCTTTTTCCTTCAGCACCACCTGCTAATAAAACAGCTCCCATTGATGCTGCTAAACCAGTACAGATTGTAGCTACGTCAGGACGAACGTACTGCATTGTATCATACATACCCAAACCTGCATAGACAGATCCTCCTGGGCTATTGATGTACATCAAAATATCTTTTTTAGCATCAATTGATTCTAAGAATAATAACTGTGCAATAACAATATTTGAAATGGCGTCATCCACTTGAGTACCCATGAAGATGATACGGTCAGCAATTAATCTTGAGAATACGTCAATTTCGGCAAATCTACGATCACGCTCTTCAATAACTGTACGTGTCATATTTTCGAAATTACCAATATAGCTATCCATGTGAAGGCTCGAGATCCCCTGATCCTTCATGGCAAATTTTTTAAATTCGTTCTTTAAATCCATAGTTTAATCAATTTTATGAGTTAACGCTTATTAGTACTAGACTATATATAAGCATGTTTGAAACATGCACTTACAAAAGAGAGCAGTGTATTTTCAATCAATCACACTGCTCTCCTATACAAATATAAAATAATACTGTTACGAGAGAAGAAAAATCTTCTCTGTTTTTCGTTTTTTTCTTCAAAAATTGAAATTAATACGTAATACGACCAAATGCCTTTCCTACCTTAATGGATAAGGTTACGAATGTGATTTTAGGGTTCGCATTTCTTTCAATATAATAAAAAGAGTCATTAAAACTTTTCACCAATTCCGGCAGGTTCTTCTCTGTGAGGACTTTAGAAAAATTATTTACAAATTCCCTCGTCTCCTCGTCCAATCGAATAACAGCTTCTGCATTATTCTTAATGAGCATTGCTTCTCGAAAAAGCGTCAATCCAAACTTGAAAAAGTTTTTCTGTCCTTCTTTTCCTAGTTTATTGAACTCTTCTGACCATTTTCCGGCTATCTCCGTAAAATCACGTTTAAAACAAGAACGCATCCAATTTTTGAATAGCTCTTCGCTTTGGTCAGGTACATCTGAAGCAATTCTTAAAGCTTCACGGATATTTCCATCTGCCAAAAAAGCTACTTTTTGAGCTTTATTGATCTCTATACCTTGCTCTACTAACAAATTCGATATTTCGTCATCAGAAGGAGATGGAACGTATATTTTTTGAGCCCTTGAAAGAATGGTGACTAAAAGTTTTTCGGGATCATTACTCACCATAAAAAACAATGTTTTCTCTGGCGGTTCTTCTAATATTTTTAAAACTGCATTGGCGGCAGGAGCCTGCATTAATTCGGGCATCCACATCAAAACAATTTTATAACCTCCTTGATGTGCCTTAATGGACATAGACTTAATCACCTCACGACTTTCTTGTCTAGAAATGATCGCTTGTTTGTTTTCTCCTCCCACAAAGTCTACCCAATCACTTACATTCTTATAGGCTCCATTTTCATCGAGTAAAAATGACCTCCAATCAGGAAGAAAACGCTCTGTAACGGCGTCTTCCCTTTTACTGACTTTCTTTGTGGTAACCGTAGGAACTACAAAGTGTAAATCAGGGTGAAGTAATTTTTGTGCATTTCTACATGATTTACATTCTCCACAAGCGTCTTCTTCTCCAGGGTTTTCACAGTTCAAATAATTTGCATAGGCTAATGCCAATGAAAGCTGTACTCCTCCTTCTTTCCCTATAAATAATTGTGCATGTGCAATTTTATTTTGCTGTGCAGCATGGATTAATATTTTCTTTACGTCTGACGCCCCTGGTACTTGTGCAAAAAGCATGTAAATCTGATTAGTTGTTTTTTTTAGATTTCCTACCTCCTATAGATAGCACAGCAAATTTCAATTTTTCAAACTTTAATGCAAATACTTTATGCACTACTTCGTCAATTTTTGTTATTAGGATTAGGGCATAAAAAAAAGAGACCTCAAATTATGAGGCCTCTTAAGGGTAAATACATTTCATATCATACATAGAAAATCTTTATATTTTGACCTATTCATGAACTTTGTGATAAATATTGTTCATGTCATTAGGGTTATAGCCTGATGCAATTGAATCTTTATAAGATACACAACTACTTAGAGATAGCAAAAATGCTCCTATCAATATAAGTTTTAAATATTTCATAGTAGTGTAAGTTTGAGATGGTAATAGTGGTAGTGTAAATTTTACATCTTTAAGTTAACATATATTTACTAGAATCACAAAATATTGCCATATATTATTGACTACTAACAATTTCAATAACTATAAAAAGATAAAATAAAGCTCAAAAACGTTATTTATCATACATTTTCGGCATCTATTTATTACTATAAAACCTTCTAAAAAATAGAAGGCTGTCTTCACTATTCGTGGACAATGTGGTAAATATTTTCGATATCATCTGGGTTATATCCCGATACTACTGAGTCTTTGTATGAGATACAGCTACTCATGGCTAATGCAAAAAAGCCAATCAATATTATTTTGAAGTATTTCATGGTTTTATAGTTTTAGTTTGTTGTAATATTTATTTATACGTAATAAATACACTTAAAGGTGCTTTTTTAGGCGTATTTAACAAGAAAAACAAATAGTTGTGAATCAGCAGCTCATTACAAAAAGGATTTCGATACAATGTTTGTATCTTTGTTTTTCAAATTTATTTAGATTTTCAACTCAATCGTTGTCATTATAATGCGTATTGATATTATTTCTTGTGTGCCCAAATTATTGGACAGTCCATTTTCTCACTCTATACTTCAAAGAGCCAATGATAAAGCCCTTTCTGAAGTACACGTTCATGATTTAAGAGAGTATAAAGTGAATAAACATGGTCACATTGACGATTATGCCTATGGACATGGTGCAGGAATGGTATTAATGGCAGACCCTATTTTCAACTGTATTGAAGATTTAAAGAAAGAAAGAGACTATCAAGAGGTAATCTATATGACGCCTGATGGTGAAGTTTTCGATCAACAAATTGCCAATCACCTTTCCATTAGTTGCGAAAATATCATTATTCTTTGTGGACATTATAAAGGAATTGATCAAAGGGTAAGAGATGAAGTGATCACAAGAGAGATCTCTATCGGTGATTTTGTACTTTCTGGAGGTGAATTAGCTGCTGCTGTTGTTGCTGATGCTATTATCCGATTAATTCCGGGAGTATTGGGGGATGAAACCTCAGCATTGACCGATTCTTTCCAAGATGGTCTTTTGGCACCTCCGGTATACACAAGGCCTAGAGAATGGAAAGGACAAGAGGTTCCAGCTATTTTGCTTTCTGGTCATGAATCAAAAATTGATGAATGGCGACTGGAACAGTCTATGGAACGTACAAAGGAAAGACGTCCTGATCTTTGGGAAAACTATTTAAAAGCACATCCTGAAGTAAAGTCGAAGAAAAAGAAGAAGAAATAAAATAGCTTTCTAAGCTACAATAAAAAAATGCCACTTTCCATGTTTGAAAAGTGGCATTTTTGTTTTGAGTACTAAACGTACTTCAGTAATTAGAAAAGGGAGCTTAGATTTTGTATGTCCAACCTCTTGCGTCTTCCAATTCTCCTTTTTGAATCCCTTGGAATTTTTCTTTTAACTCTTGAGCAAAAGTATAATCTGCTGGTAATTCATAATCAATACCATCATCGGCAATTGATGCGAAAGGAGCAATTGTTACAGCTGTACCAATACCGAAAGCACCGTTTAATCTACCTTCTTTAATAGCTGTAATTACTTCTTCTACAGAAATATGACGCTCTTCCACTTTCTTACCCATTTCCTCTAATAACTCTATTACAGTCAAACGAGTGACAGAACGAAGAATAGTATCTTCTACTGGAATAGTTGGAGCTGTTACAAACGTTCCGTCCAAATCAAACATAACGTTCATTGTACCCGATTCCTCAATATATTTATGCTCTTTAGCATCTGTCCAAAGTAACTGATCGTAACCTTGTTCTGCTGCTAATTTTGCTGGAAGTAAAGAGGCTGCATAGTTTCCTGCTACTTTAGCGAAACCTGTTCCACCTGGAGCTGTTCTCGAAAACTCCTTCTCTACTTTCACTTTTAAGGCTTTAGAATAATATTTTCCTGCTGGAGCTGTGATGATGGCAAAAGTATAAGTTTCTGAAGGACGCATCCCTAAAAACTCATCTGTTGCAAACATAAATGGACGAATATATAAAGAACTATCCGGCGTGTTAGGAACCCAATCTCTATCCACTTCTAAAAGTGTATGTAAACCTTCCATGAAGATTTCTTCTGGAATCGCTGGCATACAAATTCTTTCAGCAGAAACGTTCATTCTTTTGGCGTTTTCCTGTGGACGGAATACCAATACCTCTTCAGGGTTTTGAGCGTTTCTAAAACCTTTTAATCCTTCAAAAATAGACTGTCCATAATGCAATGAAGACGTTGCAGGACTTAATTGAAATGAATCGTAAGGGACGACTCTTAAGTCTTGCCATTTACCATCGCGATAGTCAGCCACAAACATATGGTCAGACATAGTCTTTCCAAATGGGATATTATTGAAATCTACTGTACTTAAACGTGAGTTCTCAGTCTTCTCAATTCTGATGTCTAATGTCAAATCCTTCATAATACTGAACTAACAATTTTTTGCGATGTGAAAAATGTGCCATAAATATAGATAGATTTGTACTATTGTGAGTTATTATTTCGAAAATTGTACGACTCTTAAGGAGATTTTTTGATATTTGTTAAAAATTTCGGAGAAAAATGAATGAAAACATAATTTACATCGGTTTATGTCTTTTATTTTCTGCTTTCTTTTCCGCTACTGAAATCGCTTTCGTTTCGGCAAATAGACTGCATATTGAAGTACAAAGACAGAAGGACTCTTTTACGGGTAGGCTGATTGATAAATTTTTTGAAAATAAATCTACTTTTATTACCACTATTCTGATTGGCAATACTTCTGCATTAGTAATGTATGGTGTATTTGTATCCAACGTTTTAGATCCATTTTTTCAAGAACTTTTCAAAGAAAAGCTCCCTGCTTTAGACGCTGGGTCTATTGAAGTAGGCGTGTTGATTTCTCAAACAGTTTTATCAACAGTTGTAGTATTGGTTACAGCGGAGTTTTTACCTAAAAGTCTGACCATGCTCAACCCCGATTTGTTCTTGAATATCGCAGCACCTCCTATGAATATCATTTATACGGTGCTTTATCCTGTCACATGGACTGTTGAGAAACTTTCGCAGTTTTCAATTAAATATTTGATGGGAGTAAAAATGGAAGAACAAGAAACCCCGTTTAACTTGACAGATTTAAGTCAATATATCAATGATATTGAATTGGCATCTCAAGATGATGATGATCCAGAAAGTGAAAGTTTGGATAAAAAATATTTTGAAAATGCACTACAATTCAAAGAAGCAAAGGCTAGAGATGTCATGATTCCTCGTAAAGAGATTGTTGCTCTTGACATTGAGGAAGATATTGAAGCTCTGAGAAAATTGTTTATTGACAGTGGACACTCTAAAATACCTATTTATAGAGATGATTTAGATGATATTGTTGGTTATTGTCATGTTAGACAACTTTACAAAAAACCACAATCCATTCAGGAAATTATACGTGAAATGCCTTCTAAACCTGAAACTGCCGCTGCCGATGAAATGATGGCTTATATGATGGCTGAACAGAAAAGTATGGTATGGATCATCGATGAATATGGAGGTACAGCCGGTATAGCTACTTTAGAAGATATTACGGAAGAAATTGTTGGTGAAATTGAAGATGAACATGATGAAGACGACCTTCCTTTCTTCAAAGAAGATGAACATACTTATTTGCTTACCGCTAGGCATGAGGTAGATACACTCAACGAAAAACACAACTGGAAAATTGAAGAAGGAGAATACGATACCTTAGGTGGATTTATTCTTTATCACCATAGAAATATTCCTCAAGTAGGCGAAAATATTGAAGTAGATCATTTACAGTTTAATATCGTCACCATGGATGGTGCAAGAATCGACATGGTTCGATTACATTTTAAACAAGAAGAAGAAGATCAAAAAGAGGAAAATTAGAATTCAACAACTTATTTTTACATTTTTTTAATTGTAGTTAATGATTTTAAACCGAAAAGGTCTATTATTGTAATACTAAAACAAGAAAACCTTTCCACACAAGCTCTCTCAAACTTTGTGGAAAGGTTTCTTTTTTTGAAGCCTAATCAATTAAAGACTTATAATGCTGCGATAGCTGCTTCGTAGTTTGGTTCATCTACAGTTTCAGCAACTTGCTCTGTATATTTTACTTTACCTTCTTCGTCAATTACAACGATACATCTTGAGCATAATCCTGTTAAAGGACCATCGATAATTTTTAAACCATAAGCATCTTCAAATGAAGTATCTCTGAATGAAGAACCAGTGATTACTTTTTCGATACCTTCAGCTCCACAAAAACGTCCAAATGCAAATGGTAAATCTTTAGAAACACATACTACTACAGTATTGTCTAATGATGATGCTTTTTCGTTGAAAGTTCTAGTTGAAGTTGCACAAGTACCTGTATCAACACTTGGGTAGATGTTTAGAATTACTTTTTTACCTTTCAAGTCTTCTAAAGTCACTTCTGAAAGATCTGATTTTACTAATGTAAAAGCGGGAGCAACTGAACCTACTGCTGGTAATTCTCCTGAAGTATGAAAAGGATTTCCTTTTAAAGTAATTTCTGCCATTTTTTTAGCGTTTAAGAGTTTGTAATAAATTCGCTTCTGAGAGCATATTAAAATACTTACTAGATAAATAATTGTTTTAAAATATGCCTTAAATTTGCAAGCTCGTTTGTTGAAAACGTAATGCATCCACAATTTAACAGTTCCATTGAAAATGAATTCACATCAGAAAGAAATAGTTGAAAAAACTGCTCAATTTATTCAAAAAAAATTCGAAGGAGAAGGTACTGGCCACGATTGGCATCATATCTACCGTGTTTGGAAATCAGCTGAGAACATTGCAAAAACGGAAGATTGTGATCCCTACGTTGTCGCATTGGGAGCCCTTCTTCATGATATTGCTGATCATAAATTTTATGATGGAGACTTATTAGAAGGTAGTAGACAAACTGCAGCATGGCTAAAAGAAATTGGAGCTGATGAAGAAACCATTGAAAAAGTAGCTGACATCGTAAAAAGAGTTTCGTTTAAAGGAGCCAATGTCAAAGACGATATGCCAAGTATAGAAGGACAAGTGGTACAAGATGCCGACCGTTTAGATGCTATTGGTGCCATTGGTATTGCTAGGGCCTTTGCTTATGGAGGTAGTAAACATAGAGCTTTGTATGATCCTTCTGAAAATTATGAAATGCACGAAAGCTTTGATGCTTATCATAAAAGTGAATCTTCTACAATTGCTCACTTCTACGAAAAGCTTCTCTTATTGAAAGATCGTATCCATACTGACACCGCAAAAAAAATTGCTGAGAAAAGACACCAATATATGGAAGTATTCTTGGAGCAATTTTATGGTGAATGGGAAGGTAAAAGATAATAAGAATTAGTATTAAATACTTATTAAGGATAGAAGCAAAGCCTATTTTGCTTCCATCCTTTTTATTTATTAAAAAAACATACCACTTGGAATGTTTTTGAATTATCTCTATGTTTGTAACATGGAACAGAAATTAAAATCCGAACAGACGCAGCAACTCATTATTGATACTTCCTTCCAACTTTTTTATAAAGATGGTTTTAAATCAACAAGTATCAATCAAATCATGAAGGCTACTTCTTTGACCAAAGGTGCTTTTTACCATCACTTTAAGGATAAGAAAGAGATCGGTATAGCTGTCATCAATAAGATAATTTTTGACCGAATCCATAAAAACATGATTCTTCCGCTTCAAAAGGAAGGAGATACTATAGAAATATTAAAAGATATATTCTCGAATAAAATCAGAGCATTTACTGATTATGAAAAGGAAAAAGGATGCCCTGCCAATAACTTGATCAATGAAATTGGGAGTACAGAAGATAGTTATCAAAGTGCTTTAAGGAAGATCATTGATCAATGGACCTCAGCGATAGAAAAAGTCATTGAACAAGAGAAGGAAAAAGGTGCTATCAAAAAAAACACGGATAGTAAAGCTGTCGCCACTTTTTTAGTCAGTGCCTTTGAAGGCGTACGTGGATTAAGAAAACTGTATCATAATGACATTATCCTTGATCAATACTTAGTGGGAGTCACCTCCTATCTTGATCAATTAAAATATTCTAGTTAGACCAATTTATTCACTCATTTATTACCAATTCAATTGGGGGGTGCATTTGTAAGAATGTGCTCCCTATTTCCACTTTAAACACTTAAATTATAAATAGCAATCAAATGAAAAACCTATTATTAATTCCATTTTTGTTTCTCCTTTTAGGGTTTGATGCACCTCACAAAGACGAGCGTACTTCTCAAGTAAAAGTCATTTTTCTTGACGTCAATGAGACGATTCTAGACCTCAATAATATGAAAGCTTCTGTTGCTGATGCACTTGGAGGAAGAACTGACCTACTTGATATATGGTTCTCAAAAATGTTACATTATTCTTTAGTCGCGACAGATATTAATAGATATGAGCATTTTGGAAAAATTGGAACGGCGACTTTACTGATGGTTGCAGAAAACAACGAAATCCCTTTAACCATGGAAGAAGCCAAAAAGGCGATTGTTACCCCACTCCGTTCACTTTCTCCTCACCCTGATGTCAAGAAAGGTTTAGAAATTTTGAAAAAGAAGGGTTACAAGGTCATCACATTTACGAACTCCTCTTATGAAGGAGTAAAAATGCAAATGCAAAATGCTCAACTGAATTCATTTATTGATCAAATGTTGAGCGTTGAAACTATTAAAACCTATAAACCTCACCTAGATAGTTATAATTGGGCTTTAAAAGAGACAGGTTATAAAGCTGAAGAAGTACTAATGGTTGCTGCACATGGTTGGGATGTAGCCGGTGCAAAAGAAGCAGGTTTAAACACGGCCTTTATCAAAAGAAAAGGGAAAGCACTTTATCCTTTGGTTGAGAAGCCGGATTTTGTAGTCAATGACCTTATTGAGTTAGCAAATCAAATGGTAGATTTATCAAAATAAAAAATGCTCTAGAGGATACACCTCTAGAGCAAAACAAACACAAATTACTATTTTATCTTATACAACTCAGGTAAGTGGAATTCACCTTTGACCACTTTTTCATTTGGTTCATAAAATCTACATTGCAACATGAAATCGGCATCAGGTGCAGGCAACCAGTTTTTAAGCTGCTTTTTATTTTTTGGCTTTTCGTGAGAGATATAGATCGTTAAAGATCCGTCTTTATTGTAAGCCATTCCCTCAGTCACTGACCCTACTTTATATCTATCGATTTCGTTCTCTACCATAAAGCGATCTTGAGCATCATACATTGTGATTGACCAGAAACCACCAAACTCCTCATTAACAGCCATATCTGCTGGCAATGTAATTTCATAAGCATTTTTACCGTTTAAAACCTTACCTTGATCATCAAAATATCTTTTAGGGTACATTGCTCTTTCTGGAGAGTTTAATCCAATAGAGTTCATATTAACCGCAGCTCTTTGTAAGTAGTCTGTGCCGTATTTTCCTGCGTTGTATTCATAATTCCACCCATTTACTGGTGTATTGGTATGCTTAGCAGTGTGAAGAATCATTTGGAATGTATCCGCAAAACCTTTCACCATCGCTTCTTTTTGGACCTCAGTCAACTCCTCCATTTTACCGTTGCCAATTCCAATGTTTTTGAACTGATCTGTCAGACTTTTATCTTCCTCCAGATAGTTTTCTGCTAATACTCTATCAAATCTTTTAAACCAGTCCATCCCTTTAGGAAAGTTGACTTTTGGAGCCCCAACAGCCACTAAAGGCTCAGGATTTTGACCACCATTTGGATAGTCTGCCAAAGGCATTAATCTAAATTCTTTTTGTAATTCTTGAGCAATTTTTTGGTCTGCTTCAGACGCATCTACCCCCAAACGGCCTGCTAACCAAATATATCTTGTATTAGAATAATGTACCGGTAAATTGTCAGGGTTATCAAACTTCTCTCCTCTTTTTGCTAGGATAAAATATCCACCTTGCTCACCCATAGTTGCATTACAAAGGTCTACTACAGATTCGGTGTACATATCTAAAATTTGCTCGATAAAGTATCTGTTTTTTACTTCAGGTATAAATAATACCATAGGGTTGTTTTCCAAATCAGCCCACCCTTGAATATAGTAGGTATCATTGTTTGGTGTAGTGTACGAGCGGTCTCTATAATCCCACAAACGAGTAATTGGCCCTAGTTGATTTAGTGGTGCTTGACCATTGTTCATCGGTGCATCTACTGATGTCTGAAGCTCTAAAGCCACGTCCATCATGACTGGCGCCCATCCATAAATTGTAGCTTGTACTGCTGTAGTGTAGGCTAATTTGTATTCGAGTGATTCCTCTTCATTTTGAGCAAATGAGGTTGCATTGAATAAAAACAGTCCTGAAAGTATAAGTAGAAAGTGCTTATTGAATTGTAGTATATTACGTATCATGTTTTCATCTATTTGCCTTTTAGTATTGATGATGTCACTACTAAAAGTTGATTTGAAATTCATTTTATAATTATACTAACGGTACTGTTTTGGTTTGGCTTTTCAATTTTAGGTCAGAGTTTATACCAAAAAGTTTATTTTGATTTATACTTCGTTGAGGCCTCCTTTGGGGTTATATTATAGTTTTTCTTAAATGCTACAGAAAATTTAGAGACACTATTGTACCCTACCAACCTTGCAATCTCAGTAACACTTCTACTTTCATTTTGTAATAGCTGCTTTGCTTTTTCTAGTCTTAAATCAGTATGAAACCTTTTAATACTGCTTCCGAATACACTCCCAAAATCTCTTTTCAACTTTGACAAAGAATAACCGTACTCATCAGCAATTTCAGAAAGGGCCGGCAAAGGTTCAAAAGGATTAATCAACTTATCTTTCAAATCCATTAGCCTTTGTAGATCTTCAGGGTGTACAGTACTATGTTCTTGAAACCCTTTATGAAGTAATCGCTCATAAAACACGCCCAAGCATTCTATTATGCGGGCCAAGACAATACTATGTGTCATTGGATTACGCTGATCTAAGTCCAAATCAAAAATATCCTTTAACAGTAAATGCACTTCTAATGGAGCAATATCATATCTAACCCAATTATGATCATCAGGAAAGAGTCCTTCCAAATATCTTCCAAACTGGGTGAATATATCTGTCATTTGGGGAGTAGCGATACGAAGAGAAACCCACTGTTTTAATCCTCCTCCTTTATTATGAGTTTTAAAAGAATAAGAAGTATCATAAACAGCCATACCTACCGCCTGTAAATCCACCCCTTCTTTATGATCTTCGGTGTTCATCATAATATCTGTCTTATACTCAAACCTAAAGTTTAAGTAACGGTCCTCTTTTTCATCACCTATAATATTATAGTAAATGTCTTCCTCTGATTTGACAGAATGAATTATAATATCAGTTCCTTTTACTAAAGAAAACACCCTAGATATAATATGAAAACCAGGTTTCTTTACCTCATACCTGATTGGTGATATTTCTCCTCCCAGACACTCATGAACTTGTTTTAATATATGTGCTGCACTTCCTTCTTTTATCTCTATCTCCATTTCAAATTTGATTTAGGCCACATAAACACTAATATGATAAGTATTCAAAAATAAGTACAAATTCAAAATTATCTAATACCAATTCTATTTATTGTTTTGCGATTACTTCCTTCAAAAAACTTTTAATAGAACCACTATTCATACGTTTTTTAGTGTTGTACTCACAAAAAATTAAATTAGAATTAACTATGATTTATTTTTGACTTTGTACGTAAAAAAACTTCTTTACCATTTTCATCGCAAAGAAGTTTTTATCAAAGTCATTATAAAGCATTTGTTCAAAAAATGGCATTTATATTCTTCCTCTTACTTCATTTAGAAACATAGTCATCGAAACTGCTTTTTCCTCTACCCACTTATTATAATCTTCAATAGCTCTCAATCGATCACGTTCTGACAGATAGCCTTCAGTAGTTATTTGTTCTAAACCTGCAACTTGAGACCATATCTTGACTCGTTCATCAAAATCTTTTCTTGTGTGATCATACAACTCATGAGATGGCACAACTTCAATATCTTTAAACCCCACCTCTTTTAATAAATGCGGTAAGTCAGTACCAATGGCATTATTAATTCCTGCATCTTTTCGCCAATTTAAAAACGCCTGGTAAAAGCGTCTCATGGTCAAAGGAGGCTGAGGAACCCATTCTAACCGGTTATGATTGTAATCTAAAAAGGAAACTTGACCTCCTTCTTTTAAAAGTGATTTTACTTTTTGTAAAGCTTCTTTTACGGTCGTCATCCATTGTAATACTCTTGCCCCTACTATTAAATCAAACTTTTCTTTCGTTTCGAAGTTAAACAAGTCTACTGTTTTGAGTTCTAAATTTGAAATGTCAGCATAAACTATATTACCATGCTCAATCACTTCGTAGGTATTATCGATACCAATTACTTTTCCTGTTGGGCCTACAATTTTAGCAATGTCTTTTGTAATGGCTCCTGTACCGCAACCAATATCCAATACTGTCATTCCCTCTTTTAAAATAGCCTTCAAATGTCTATAATCTACGGCTAAAGACCTTCTATCAAAAACAGTTTTGGCTTCTTCACTTCTTTTAATTGTCTTGTTCATTTTAATAGTAGTTCAAGTTAAGTTTTTTTTTGTAACTCAAATTATAACGAGTCATTTTTTACACTTACAAACTTACTATTGAAAAAAAGTAAAATCAGAAGTAATATTTAAAATAAAGATGATTTGAAAACGCTAATAACCAACGAATTAAACATTAATTTAAAACCTTAAAAAGAGATTCAAAATTTATATTACAAATAAATACGACTTCTAAAGAGGTAAAATAAAGTCATTCATCAACTTTTAAATTCATGAAAAATTCTTTTTCCTTTAAAAAACATAATCTCTGGTAATTTTTTAAATTTTCGATCATACTCACAAAGCTTCAAAAGGTGCTCTAAAGAAATCTCAATGTATTGTACATCTTCTAAAAAAATGATATCAAAAATTTGTGATTTACTTTTCAAAAAATGATAAGTACTAAAAAAATCCCCTTTTTGAAAAAAATATTCTTCCTCCAAATCAGACGATTTTGATACTAATCGAACACTACCTTTTTCGATATAATAAAAGCATCTATTGTGCTTTTCATTTTGTAATAAATAGTTGCTTTGTGAAGCTTTTTGGGTCAGAAAAATTTGATTGATCACTGCTACATCCGCTATAGTGATAGGAATGTACTTTGAACAATGAGTAATAAACTGATACATGAAATTGTCAAGGAGTATTGAATCAAAAAAATCCCCTTTTCAGTAGTTTTAATTACCAAAAAAGGGATTGATATAATACGAAATACTTATTTTAATGATTTAGAAAACACTAATATTTTTCGTTGAAGTCTTGCTCTGCTGTTATAGTCTATTGAGGTAATGTCTTTTAAAAGTGCTTTTTCGTATGATGCGTAAGCATTTTTCACATCTCCAACTCTTAAATAATAATCGCCTAATACTTCTAATGTATTGTGATTTTCATCAACAGTTACAGCATGATCTATCCACTCTTTCGCAAGCTCCAAATCTGCATTCCAGTTGATTGATAATTGTGCAGCTCTTGTGTATGTAGCCCAATCATTAGCCTCTGCTTTTTGAACCATTTTCACTAATTCCGAGTTTTCATTTGACTCTGGATACTCTGGTACTTCAGCTAATAAATTTACAGAACACAACAAACCAATAAGAGAGATAAGTAAAGTTTTCATGGTATAAAAATAATTAATTTGAACACTAGTTAATATGCCAATAGTAATTCCATAGTTATGCCAATAAATTATAAAACACTGAAATACAAATACTTAAATGAAAACAAACCAATACAACACCATTTACACTTGTTCACTTTTGAACATAAATTACACGTTTTGAACAGATTAGTGTTCGAAGTTAAAAAAAATAGTCTACCACAAAATGCAGCAGACTATTTCAAACACTATTCGCGTAGAACTAGTGTACTATAATAAATGAATGTAGAAAAGTATTAAGAGAATGTTAGAACATGTTTGAAACCTTCATTTGAAGAACTCAAACTTGTTGTACTATCCTTATTTTTTGATCACTTTCTTAACTGTTTTTTGGCTATCAAGATAAATGTTCACCAAATACATTCCCGATTCGAGATTTAATTGATCAAATTTCAATTCATACTTTCCTGCTTCAAATAATTTCGTTGATGTAGCGTAGACCTCTTGTCCACTTAAATTGAAAATCTGAAGGCCTACACTCTTGCTTTCTTTCAAGGTTAACTGAAGGAAGAAGTGATTTGCAACAATAGTTGGGTACAACTTGATTTCTTCAACTGCCTCAATATCAGAAGTAATATTTCGTGCACTGCTTATTTCAGGATTTTCGTTGTACCATTGTCCGTCTTTATACCAGCCTTCAGTAGCTCTTGATAGATCAGAAGTTTGATTACCATTTCCATCATGGAATAATAAACTTGCAGATGACGTGTTTGGAATAGTGTAACTAAACCAACCGTCTCCATCGTTGGTCATTGCTACTCCCGGCCAATTAGAAGTACTTCCATTATCTGTATTCCAATAGTGGAGTAATGGGTTGTTCCAAGTCGATTTAAAGTGTACTGTCAATCCTGTTGGTGTTACTGTATTGCCATCAGGGTTTTGATCGTACCATTGCCCATTTACATACCAACCGTCTTTGTTTCTTGTCAAGTCAGAAGTTTGTCCTCCTCCATTATTACTGAAAATAATACTTGAAGAAGTCACGGCTTCTGGGAAAGTGAAAGCGTACCATCCATTAGACTGTGACATACTTACACCTGGCCAAGTCGCATTAGCCAATGCTCCCGTCGGAGAGGCGTTCCAATGGTAAATATGTGTATAGTCTTTAGCATAAACGGTGAAACCTCCGCTTGGTGCAGTCACTGTGAATGATGCGGTACTTACCGTTGAAGTATTGCCGGCATCATCAACAGCGATAGCTGAGACAGTAGTAGTTTGGGAAATCGATAAGGTGACTTGCCCTTCTGCTGAAGTTGAAGATGAGGTTGGTGTAGATCCGTCTAAAGTATAATAGATCGTCGGTGATGCATCACGATTGTCTGAAGCGGAAATTGTAATGTTTCCAGAGCCTACAAAAGTGCTGCCTGATGGTGAAATAGAAACCGTTGGAGCTTCTATATCAGGCGTTGTGATTGGTTCATCAATCCATCCGTTATCATACCAAACGTTACCACAAATATTCATTTCATCGCCAGTGATTTTTGTATCACCGCAAAGTAAGATCAAATTAGTGCAAGTGCCGTCAATCGTGTATTCATAGAATCCAGGGTAATCTGTTGAAGCCAACATATTTTCTCCCGGCCATGCTGTTGTCATGGTTCCTCCTGTTACACTCCAGAAATAAATTCTTGGTGTTGAACAGTCCGTTTTGAAATACACGGTCATTCCTCCTTCAATTGGCGTTGGTACAGTGTAGGTCACTGTTTTAACGGCAGAACTACCAACGCTATTGATCGCAATGGCTTTGAGAGTAATCACATCACCTGCGTTTCCAGACAACACTACTTCCCCATTGTATTGAGAGGATGAAGCAGTTGGAGTACTTCCATCCAAAGTATAATAAATCACTCCGTTTTCAGTGGCTGATGCACTTACTCTATTGCTATTTTGAGTGAGCATTAAAGTTGGTACTTGAGGTGTTACAACCGAGCAGTCAGGGCATTCGCTGTGCCATGTATTTCCATCATACCAACCGTTTGAGTTTCTTGAAAGGTCAATGGTTTTGTTACTTCCATTATCACTGAAAAGTAGGTTGACACTTTCTGTGTTTTCAAATACATATTTATACCAATCACCATCATGCTGTGTCATATTTGGTCCAGGCCAAGTGCTTGCAGGTAATGCCCCGGCAGGTACTTCTTGCCAATAATGTACATTGACACCATTCCAATTGGATGGCTTTTTGAAATACACTTCTAGTCCTTCAATCTCACCGATTCTGTAAGAGAAAGTGGTCACTGAAGATGAATTTCCATCTTTATCGACTGTAAATGCTTTGATGTCCATATCATCATTAACAGCGATTTTTGTGTTGTTGTACTGACTGCTTGAGAACGATGGCTGAGAACCGTCTGTTGTGTAATAAATTGTATAAGGGCCTCCTGCTCCTAAGGAAGCGGAAAGACTTACTTCTACAGGATTGTCATATCTCTGAGGTGCTGGCGATGCACTTACAAATGGTAAGCTTGGTCCACCTTCTCCTGGCTGGAAGAAACCAACACCATTGCCACCGATCATACCAGGGCCATTTAAAACATAAACTGCAGCCGAACCTGATTCTACTGTACAGTTCAATGTTCCATTAGAAACGACTGCTTCTGCTCCTGTCACAGCATCTCTGTAAACACCATTGGTCAAACCTGTAAAATTGAATGATGCTGATCCATCTTTTGCTAGACCTACAGCCACTTCACTGTTTCCATGTACACGAACATAACCAACGCCGTTTCCGCCATTATCACCATTCCAGCGCCACTCTCCTTTTTGAAGTGCTGGCACTGCTGATCGCATAGCATTCAGTTTTTTGATGTGCTGATAAATCTTGTGGCTTGGTGCTTGGTCCATCACATCACCATAGTATGCTCTACCTGTTTCATTAATGGATTTTTTAATTCCTTCTGCATCATGAATATCAGCAAAAGCCCCTGCCATAAATCGCATTTCCGTACCATAATACACAATCGGGATACCTCTCCAAGTAAACATAAAGTTCAGACAGGCCGCTAAGTTTTCATCCGTTCCACCATAACGCTTATTCCAGTCATTATTCGGACCAAAATCATGGTTATCTAACCATAATAAGTTGGTTGACGGGTCTGCATATAAGTGATCATAACGTGCTGCTGCTTTTACTCCACCAAAACCTTCACCATATTCAAAAGGACCATGGAAACTTGCTTCCGCATAAAAGTCAATTACGGCCATTCCTGATGGTTCAGAAGCATTGGTTGCTCCTCTCCAAGTGTACCAGTGTGGATTAATTTCTTCGATACTGTGCAATTCGTGACGCTTCTGTGCAACTTCTCCAAAAACAAAAAGGTCTGGATTGATCGCCTTAAAAGCATCTAAGAAATACAGTACATCTTCTTTAGACATGTGCTTGATGGTATCCCAACGGAATGCATCTACGCCCATTTCAATAAATGTCTTGTAAGCATTGACCAAATACTCTCTTACTAGAGGACTTGATGTATTTAAATCAGGTGTATCTCCTGCCAATGCTCTGTTATAAAGGTTTTCGGTATCATCCCAGCCTTGAGCAAAACCATTACCGCTTTGATGGTACCAATCTGCGTCTGTGGTATTGACATAAGAAACTGTAGAAGGCCAGTTGTAGTTGGAAAGATCTTCGTTGTAAGGCGCTGGCAATTCCGGCAGATTCGCTCTACTCCAAATCAAGCCATCATCTGGATTAGGTGTCATTCCATCGTACTCCCAATTTGGGTTAGGTTGCAATGGGTTACCATTTAAATCCTGTCCCCACACTTCTGAAGTATCCGTATTGTACTTGATTTCAGCAAAATCTTTAATACCAAAACGTCCAGCGTGATTGGTCACTACATCCAGTACAATTTTCATATCTCTGGCATGCACTTCGTTGATCAGGTCTTGAAAAGTGGCACCTGGAGATTCCAATCGAGGATCTACTTTTGTAAAATCATAAGCGTGGTAGCCATGGTAATCCAAAGGACTCCAGTTTTGTACAATAGGAGTGATCCAAATAGCGGTAAAACCTAAGTCTTTGATATAATCTAGTTTTTGAATTAAGCCCTTAAAATCCCCTTTCCAAGTGACATCATTGGGGTCTGTAATAGCGGGGTTTATTTCTGGGTCTGGATTATAAGAACTCCATTCATTAGGAACATTATTACTCGGATCTCCATCAAAGAAGCGAGTGGTCATTAGAAAGTAAATAGTTTCCTCACGAAAATCAGTTTGTGCGAAGAGCATATTGACTCCAACACTCAAACATAAAGAGAGCGACAATAGCCATTTTGTAAATTTCATTTTCATACTTTTAGTTGTTTACCAAGTAGGGAACCATGCATCTTTGGGTTTCATTTTATACCCTCTGATAAATAGTTTGCTACTTCATTCAAGTCAGTTAAATTGTTATTCTTTCCGGAAAGTCACTTCAAGCTGTTTTTACAATGTTAGTGCTTCGGGTACTGGAAAGCGTTCCGATGGATAATAAATGGGTGTTTTTAGAAAGTGGCACGTAACGGTGGAGGGAAGGGAACTTTATAAATGTTAACTTCAATTGATTTTTAAGATAATTATTTACTTGACTTTATGTTTAGTCATTTGTTTTTGATTTTCGGAGACTAAAGTAAATTTGGTATCTTTCAGAAAAATAAGATGAATACTTATGAAAATTACAGCAATAGAACTCAAAAATTATAAAGGGTTTGAAAAATTAGATTTTTCTTTACTGTTTAGGAAGAATAATAATGCAGAAGAATATTATAAAGGAAAAGATCTTGAAAAAGAGCATTTAGCTGTATTCATTGGCGAAAATGGATCTGGTAAATCATCTTTACTTAATGCTGTCAGATGGATTTTGAAATATGTATTAAACCCTTTTTTCCCTGAATTACCACAAGAGGAATTACCTCTACAAGATATAAAAGTCAATGCAGATGACGTTTTAATTAGTTTAAAATTAGAGACAGGTTATGATGCCTCAATAAACGACAAATTATTAACCAAATCATATGATTTTAAATACTCAAGATATCGATTTATCAGAAACACTGATAAATCTCAAAACGATAATAATGAGGATATTAATAAATTCAGAGATGATTTAAAAAGTCAATCTATTTTTAATCAATCCTATTTACCCGTTTTTGCGTATTATGGTCCTTCTGTTAATTTCAATAATTATAGAAAAGATATTCATACAGAATCATCAGCACTTAATGTTTACTTAAATGCTTTAGATAATATAGGAGAATTTACTGATTTTGAACAATGGTTTATCACAGAACAAGCTGACGAAAGAGAATTACAATTTCAAAAAAAGGACTTTACTATTGAGAAAAATACAGTCAGCAACGTCAGAAGAGCCATTGAACTATTTTTAGAAAAGCTTGATGTTTCCACATTTGGTAAAATTTCTGTAGCTAAATCTCCACATAATGATAGATCTGAAAGGCTTATGATGCAGATCGAAAAAGAAGGAACAATGATTCCTATTATTAACTTGTCGGATGGAGAAAAGAAAATAATTCATATGGTAGGTGACCTTGCAAGAAGATGTATTATGTCATCGCCTGTAAATAGCAATTATAAATTTGAGTTTCAAATGGCCCAAGGTGTAGTATTAATTGATGAAATTGATCAACACCTTCATCCAAAATGGCAAAAAAACATTATTGGAGCCTTGATGAATACTTTTTTAAATCTTCAATTTTTAATCACTACTCATTCTCCTCTTATACTATCCAATATACCAAAGGAATATGTTTACCACATTGATAACTTCAAAGTGTCTCAAAACAATATCTTTACAGAGGGAAGGAATATTGAAAGTATTTTGGAAGGTGTTCAGGGAGTTGGAGAATTAAGACCAGCAAATATTTCTGAAAAAGTCAATGAATTTTATGAACTCCTTGATAAAAAAGACGGACTTGATAAAGCTAAAAAGATTTTCAACGATATTTTCATCAATAGATTTGGAGAAAACGACCCTGAAACTGTAACAGCTAGAAGAGATCTTGAATTTGCTGAGTGGGAGTTAAACGAGAATAAAAATGAGAAAGATTGATAAACAAGCTTCAAATGAACCTCAATCTTTAAAGAATCATAGAAGCACACCAAATACTAATTTTGATGGTTTAGATAAAAGCGACCTTCAAGATGCACTACTGAGAGAACAGTTTTTTCTATGTGCATATTGTATGTGCAGGATCAACAAAAAGAATATTAATATAGAGCATTACAAACCCAAAAGTAAATACAACAACCTTGAATTAATATATAGCAACCTTTTTGGGGTTTGTGACGGAGGGGAAAATATTCCACTTACATCTGGAAAAAAAAGAAAATTACACTGTGATAAAAAGAAGGCAAATCAAGAACTTTTAAAACTTAATCCACTAACAAACAGTGTTGATTTACTCTACTTTACTCAAGACGGAACAGTCAAAAGTAGTGATAGTGACATAAGTACTGATATTAAACTTTTAGGATTAAATGAAGGTATTTTCTTAAAGAAACATAGAGCCAACTTATTAAAAAGTCTTCAGAGTGAATATTCTAGGTTAAGAGGTAAAAGTCTTGCAGAAAGAAATAACTTTCTCAGAAGTAAGAAAAAATTTTACAGTCAGGGATTTGAAGGTAAATTACCTGAATATTGTCAGGTGGCTTTACAATGGATAGAAAAGAAACTTTAAATGAAAAAAGACACAACAAAAATGCCGTGTCTTTCCATTTCTAATTCTCATTAAATCTACCTGAATCATCTAAATTACTTTATCTGAATATTCACCGTTAAGCTTTCTGTAGAGCTGTAAAGGATTTTCGTTTTTAAGTATATCTGGCAGTAATTTGTCTGGTATATTTTGATAGGCAACAAACCTTGCGAAACGCACAATGGCTTCACCTCCAACACTAGTCGCCCAACCAATTGAAGATGCTGGGTAAGGTCCTCCGTGTTGCATAGAAGGATTCACATCAACACCTGTTGGATAACCGTTGAAAATAATTCTACCTACTTTTAATTCTAAGATGTTGATCAATTGTGATGTCAATTCATCATCTCCGTCAGAGTGAATCGTTGCGGTTAATTGTCCTTCTAAATGCTTTGCTAAACGCAACATATCCTTGTCGCAAGTCACTTCAACAACCAATGTCACTGGACCAAAAATTTCTTCGTGGAGTGATTTATCATTGATGAAGTGATCTATAGTGGTTTTGAATAATGCATTGGGTGGTGTTTTCTCGTTTTCATTCCACTCTGCCTCGTTGACCCACTCCACATTCGGATTGTTTTTCAAACGGACAAGTCCATGGTAATAAGAAGAAAGAATACCTTTATTCAACATCACTCCTCTGCTGTTATCATTCAATTGTGAGGCTAAACCATTGATAAACTCCTCATCAATGGTTGTTACAATTAAACCGGGGTTGGTACAGAACTGCCCCACACCTAAACAAACAGAAGTTGAAAGCCCTGCAATCAATTCTTCTTTTTTATTTTCTAATGCTTTTTTACCAATAAAAACAGGGTTGATACTTCCCATTTCAGCATAAACTGGAATAGGGTCAGGGCGAGATGCTGCAATGTCCATCAAAGCTTTTCCTCCTTTGAAAGAACCTGTAAACCCTACAGCTTGTGTCAATGGATGCTTTACCAATTTTGCTCCTAAATCATTTCCAACACCTTGTAGTAATGAGAAAACTCCTTTAGGCATATTGGTTTTGGAAGCCGCAGTTTCAACCGCCTGAGCAAAAAGTTCTGACGTTTCAGGGTGAGAAGGATGTCCTTTCACCACTACAGGATTTCCTGCCGCTAATGCTGAAGCTGTGTCTCCACCTAAAGAACCAAATGCAAATGGGAAGTTGGAGGCTCCAAAAACAACCACTGGCCCGATGGGACGCATCATACGTCTGATATCTGGCTTAGGTACTGGCTGACGGTCAGGAATTGCTGTATCAATACTCGGCTGTGTCCATTGCCCTGTTGCAGCGATACTGGCAAACGCTCTGATCTGTCCGCACGTTCTTCCTCTTTCACCCGTTAATCTTGGAATTCCCAATCCACTTTCTCTGTGTCCTACTTCTAAAAGTGTATCTCCTAAAGCTTCAATTTCATCTGCTATTGCATATAGAAATTGTGCGATTTCTTTACCACTTAGATTTCTATATGTTTCAAAAGCATCTTGTGCTTTGTGCATTGCCAATTCAATTTCTTTATCCTCTGAAGTATAAAACCTTCCTATCGATTCATCAGTAACTGGGTTGATAGAGGAGAAAAGTTCTCCAGTAGGCTTTAACCATACACCTCCTATATAAGAGCTTCCCGAAATAGTTTTTTCTTTAATCATGAGTCAATTCTTTATAGCTGAAATATTCAAAATCGGCGTGCTGTCTTCTACCTGATAGATCTTGACAGCAAACACCTACAAACGCTCCTGTAAATGCTGCTCTGTAGCGTACATTTTCATCTCTTACGTACTCATCTGATAGAATACTTCCATCCAAAACAGGTCCTACTTTCTGCCATTCTCCTTCTTTTACGGCATAGTAGAATTGTAATTGAGCACCATTGTAATCCATTTTCATCCACACTTTTTCTGCGTCTGAAACATCAATGGGTTCAATTGGTTCTTGCTGATCATACTTATCACAAGTGATGATATACAATTCTTTTTTGGTGCCGTCATCATTCCCCATAATGTGTAAGTAGTGATAATGGAATGTATTGTAATACGCTACCAAGCCTGCCATTTGTTGGAATGAAACAGGATCAAATTCTACACACGTTTCTGCAACAACATGATGCTCTTGTACTCTGTGAGCTACTAATGATTGTCTGAAAACTGAGCTTAATGATTCTCTGCCGTACAACCTCAAATAACCTTCTCTATCATTTTGAGTAATCCAATCTTCCGTCATAGGGACTCTTAAGGCATGAAGATGAATGTCTAATGGCTGATCTGGAGCAAAAGTGATTTTCTCAACCTTAGGCTTTGGTTTGTGTTCTGGAAGTTGAGGAGCTTCTACTTCTTTTCTCGGCACATTGTTATCCCCCACTTTATACAACCAATCATCTTCTCTCCATTCAAATTTTTCAATGGCTGATTCTCTACCTGTAATGCATCTGCCTCTTTCTGTCAATGGTCTTCCTACTAAGAACACACCGTACCACTCTCCATTTTGTGTTTCTACAAACTGACCATGACCTGATCTCTGTAAGTAGTTTTGAGGTGCATCTTTACAGGTTATAATGGGGTTTTGAGGATGTACTTCGTAAGGTCCGAATAGGCTTTTTGATCTTGCTAAAGTCATGGCGTGGTTGAATTCCGTTCCCCCTTCAGCTGTCAATAAATAATAGTAGCCATTTTTCTTGAAAATGTGTGGCCCTTCTGTTCCTCCTAATTCTGTTCCTGGGAAGATATAATGGATATCACCTATTAACTTCTGCTCTTCTTCAGAATACTCCTGTAATACAATTCCACCGAAAAACTTACGCTTACGGTGATCCATTATCATATTAATCATCCATATTTTTCCATCATCATCATGAAAGAAAGAAGAGTCAAACCCGCTTGAATTCAAATACACTGGCTCAGACCATGGCCCCATAATATCTTTCGCTGTTACTACATAGTTAGGGGTGTCTTTCCATGTTGCACCATCAAAACTCAAGACATTGGTATACAATAAATAGTACGTTTCATTGTGCTCATTGTAGCTTAAACAAGGCGCCCAAACTCCACCTGAATCAGGCACACCTCTCATGTCTAACTGTGATGCTCTATCTAATGGTCTTGTGATCAGTTCCCAATTCACTAAATCTTTGGAATGGTGAATCTGATATCCTGGAAACCACTCAAACGTTGATGTTGCTATATAATAATCATCCCCTCTTCTTAGAATACTTGGATCTGGATTGAACCCTCTAAGGATAGGATTTTGAATCATTTTTGTCATTTCTTTTTTTATTAAAATATGAATATTTTTTGCGGGTTAACACGTAGGTTAAACCCTATATTGTAGCGGGTTGACACGTAGGTCAACCCCTACGTGAGGTGGGTTGACACATAGGTCAACCCCTACGTGAGGCGGGTCGACACTTAGGTCGACCCCTACACCACCTGGCATCGCAGTGCTTCCCCATTTAATGTACGCTCCACTTCTTCGGCAGCATAGCGTTGCAATCTTCTTACACTTGCTTCACTATAATAAGAAATATGAGGCGTCATCAGAATATTTTTTGCCGTTCTCAGTGGATGATCTCCTTCCATCGGTTCTGCTTCAAAAACATCGATTCCTGCATTGGCAATTTCTCCTTGATTCAATGCTTCTGCTAGCTCTTTTGTATGAATCAATGCTCCTCTTGAAGTATTAATCAAAGTTGCTGTAGATTTCATTTTTGACAACCTTTGCTGATTGATCAAATGATGTGTCTCAGGTGTGTGAGGTAAATGCAGAGAAAGAATATCAGCCATTTTAATTGCTTCTTCTAATTCCACTTTCTGAACATTCATGCCTGATAAAACAGCCTGTGATACATAGGGATCATACGCATAACACTTGAAGCCAAAAGCCTGCATTCTTTTTATCGTTTCTCTCCCTATACGTCCTGCACCCAATACTACAAAGTTCATGTCTGAAAAAGATTTCAGTGTGGTAGGCGTAGAGGCAGGCCACTGATTTCCTATAATAGAGTCATGCCAAAATGGAAGTTGTCTACCTAGTGAAACGGCTAATGATGCTGCATGGTCTGCTACTTCTGCAATACCATAATCTGGAACATTACACACTGCTATTCCATATTTTTTCGCCGCTTCTAAATCAATATTATCCACCCCTATTCCATACCTCACTATCACTTTAGCGTTGTTTAACTGAGAAAGGATTCTATCTGAATAAATACCGTACTGTACCAAAAGGGCATCTGCATCTTTTGCTACTTCTATTATTTTATCTTCTTCTTTATGTTGATAGATCTCAAGGTTGAATCCTGCTCTATCACATACTTTTTTTTCTTCTTCAAAGGCTCCTGCAAAATTGCAGTCTGAGATTACTACTTTCATCGTTTTATATTTGTGAAGCATGCACCACGACTGAAGTCATGGGCAGGGGATACTGACTACGACAACACTAAAGTGATGTCTTCGTTTTTAAACCTTCAAGACTTCAGTCTTGATTAGGTTTAATTATCACCTACCCATAGTTTTAACTATGGTGTACGAACTATTGGTTAATTTTATTTCAACACATTAAGTTGTCAATACTCCTCTTTTGGTCAAGTTTTTCATCAATTCTGAAATACCAAAAGTCCATCTTGGTGCCTTGTTCGTATGATTGACCGTATTGGTCAGCATCCCCAGCTTCGCGGAAGAAATAGAAACTACATCACCTACTTTGTGAGTGAAACCATTGCCTTTGTCTCCTCTGTCTTTAGTAGGAGCAAACAATGTTCCTGTGAAAAGTGCGAAGCCATCAGGATATTGGTGATTGTCACTGAAAGTCTGCCCTACTAGATCCAACACATCTCTACTGATTTGTGTCATATCACTTTTATCATCCAAAATAAATCCGTCTTCTTTTCCTTGCACTAGCACTCTTACTTCTGCTTTACGAACATCTTCAATGGAAAAAGTTTCATCGAAAATACGGATAAAAGGACCGATAGCACATGATGCATTATTGTCCTTGGCTTTCCCCAAAAGTAAAGCACTTCTTCCCTCTATATCTCTTAGGTTTACATCATTACCCAATGTGGCTCCGATCACTTCACCACTTCCATTTACAGCCAATACAATTTCCGGTTCAGGATTATTCCATTCTGAAATAGGCAAGATTCCAATTTCTGCACCTATACCTACTGAAGACATTGGTTGTGCTTTCGTAAATACCTCTGCATAAGGCCCAATCCCTACTTCCATATATTGCGACCACATTCCTTCAGCTTGTAGTACTTCTTTCAAATCTTCTGAAGCTTTAGAACCTGGTACGATTTCACGTACATCTCCTCCAATTTTCTCATTAATCATTCCTCTCAGTTCATCTGCCTTAGAAGCATCACCCCCTGCTCTTTCTTCAATCACTCTTTCCAGCATGGAAACCATGAAAGTCACACCACATGCCTTGATGGCTTGAATATCAAAAGGAGAAATAAAATGCGTTTTGTCTTTTCGTCCTTCAAGTGCATTCTCCATCAATTCCTCATAACTTCCTAGCCTTTCCAATAAAGAGGTCTCCATGGAACTTAATTTAATATTGAGGTTAAATAAGTCTGAAGTTGTTGGTGCCAATGTTGTAAGATTATATACTCCATCTTCTTTAATCACAACAGGAGCTGGCCCCGTTTCAACGCCAACCATCCAAACTCTTCCTATTAATGTACCTTCAAACTGATCTGCAGGTAAGTATTGTTTCAAATCACTCATTGTATTGTTTGTTTTTTTAATATTGAACTAATGATGTTGGAAGCCCTTTTACGCCAGGCTTAAAAGCGAATAGACTTCCTGCTAGAGGAAATTTTTGTTTGTCTTCATCTGTCATCAGGTACCTTGCTGTTGTGATGTATAATGTATCAAGGTGCTCTCCTCCAAACGTACAGCTTGTAATATTAGGCACTGGCATTTCATACACTTCCAGTACCTCTCCTTGTGGTGATAATTTTGTTATTCTTGCTCCCGCAAAAGAACATTGCCACAGATTGCCATCAGCATCTACCGTGAGGCCATCAGGGTAACCTTCGGGATCGTTGAGCTGGTATAAAACTCTTTTATTTTTAATGCTTTTATCCTCAATATCATAAGCATAAATTACCCTTTTAATGGTATCATTATGATAGAGTGTTTTTCCATCTGGACTAAATGCAGGGCCGTTAGTAATGATGTAATCACTGTCTAAATGTGCTACTTTCCCATCTGCTCCTAACCTGTATAAACTTCCAGACGCTTTCTTCTCCTTTTCATCCATTGACCCTGCCCAGAAGTTGCCATAAGTATCTACTTTTCCATCATTAAATCTGTTTTCCGGTAGATGTTCTTCCAACGACTGAATCATTTTATAATCATCGTTTTCAAAATCAATCAAAGCAAAACCATCTCGAACGGTACCGATAAAACCACCACTTTCTCTGAAGGCTAAACTTGTCAACTCAAAACTCAGTTGCCATGACTTTTTAGATTGATTGAAAGTAGAGTAACGGTGCACTTTCTTTTCTACAATGTCCAGCCAATAGACCGCCTGTTCGTATTCCACCCAAAGTGGGCCTTCTCCAAGAGTAGATGGAATGTTCCAAATACATTCCAACGTTTCAATATTTTTATTAATTACTGCCTGCATACTCTGCATCTTCTCCAATTCCCTCACCTCCTAAACCAAGGTAACCACCATCTACAGGCAGGTCTGTTCCCGTAATAAAGCTTGCTTCATCACTACATAAAAACATACATGCGCTCGCTACTTCCTCTGGTTTTCCGCATCTTCTCATCATATGGAATTTTCCCCATATCGGTTCATATTTTTCTTGATCATACCCCGCTGACTTGATCACTTCCCTTGTCCAAATCCATCCCGGACTCACCGAATTGACTCTAATTCCCATAGGAGCAAGATCCAACGCTGCACATTTTGTTAATTGATTGACGGCACCTTTTGCTGCGTTGTATGTCCATCTTCCTGGCTGTGCTATATGTGCCGAGATACTAGAAATATTGACAATAGCTCCTTTACCATGTTGTTGCATTAGTTTACTCACCTCTTGGATCATCTTCGCAAAACCAATAGGCCCCACTTCCAACGAACGTTGCCATTCACTACGTTTTGCGTCTATTCCTGCAGCAATAAATGAAAACGCATTATTGATCAAGAAGTCCAAGCCGCCCATTTTTTCAATCGCAAAAGCGACCTGCTCTTCACAAAACTTTTCATCCAACATATCTCCTTGAATGAAATAGACCTCTCCTCCATTCGCTCTCAACTCTTCCACAGCTGCTAACCCTGTTTCTTCTTCTATATCCGAAATAACAACGGAACATCCATAAGAAAGAAATGCTTCTACGCATGCTCTTCCAATTCCTTGTGCTCCTCCTGTGACTAATGCTCTTTTACCTTGTAATCCTTTCATAATAGTAGCTTAAAAAAATTTACAATATGCCCACTTTCTTGATGAGTCTATTTTGATTGTTGTCTTGAATATTGACGATGTAAATACCTTTAGTTAGAGAAGATATATGGATCTTCTTTTGGTGAGAGTACTGCTGAAAAACAACCCTTCCCTCTAAATCAAAGACTTGTACGAACTTTTGTGTGTTTTCTTTAAAAATCAAATCCAATTGACCTGTTTCCTGATTTTTAAATTGAACAACGAACTCCTTGTCTAGACTATTGATAACACCATCTCCTTTAGAAGGATCTCCTTCGTTTCCTACGATTATGTTAAAGTTTTCAGCGTATAAAACAGCATCATTATAAAGTAGCGAAAGGCTTCCTTCATAGGTATCAGAAGGTATATCTAATTCAGAAAAGATCAACTCCTCTGAAATAGATTGCGTGGTAGAGGATTGAAGAGTAGATGTATTCTTGTAAACTTCATTACCATCATCCATCACTATTAATTGTACTTTATATCCTTTTTGAACGGGTTGGAAAGTAGAATATTGAAGTCTATTGTAAGACATTTGTTTGATATCAATTGCTATATCAGGATTGATAAAATCAACAGCACTTAGCCCCACTGAGGGCATATACGTCTCCGTCCATTCTAAAACCTGATGAGCAGGCATGGTGTAATCTTCAAAAAACTGTTGAGACAGACCTGACCATAATTCAATATTAGGTCTTTCGTAATCATAAAAATTATCGGTATCTACATTTTCCCCAGGCTCACCCCAGGCCCAAAACTTCAGGCCAGGAGTAACCGACTGATCACTTGATATTCTAAAAAGTCCTTCTTCATTGTCGTGATTGATCACGCCGTAAAAATTCTTTTGAAAATCAGGATAAGCGTAAGCAATGCCTTGTTCTTCCCAGTTTTTGAGTAATGCCAGATTATTATACTCCTGCACTCTAGGTCCATTAGAAACCAATTCATCCATACCCATTAGCCAATTGGCAGGGCTCCAACCCACTTCATATTGGTCTATTGGTACAATCATCTCTGAGTTGAAAGAAGTTCTTGGGTTTTCTACAGTTGAACCAGGAGCAAATGTGACACATGTCCAATATTCCAAATTCTTTTCTACTGCAAGATTTTCTAATCGTACATTGATCTCAAAGTTGGATGCTCCTTCTCTCAAAACTACATCAAAATGACAAGTTACATTGGTGACGCCATTATTGTATTGTGGAGGACGTTGGGGATTAGACCTATCGTCTTTCATCCACATGGATAATTTCACACCATCTTCCAATAGTTGTGGTTCTTCCGTATTCCATGGAACACACCAGTATTTGCCATGCTCAGGTTCTGGGAAAGTAGGAAAAACACCAGCATATTGCATCAGCCAGTCATGATAAAAAATATTATCCCCTATCAAATAAGGAACTCCTAACTCATTTGTATAGAGCTGCTCATGACCAGTAGGTTTATAAATAAAGGATACTACTCTCGCACCAAATTCAGGTACTACAGTTAATTTTACGAGTTCATTTTCCATCACAATGCCCTTGAATTTTCTTTCCACAATTTCAGAAGTAGAAAAAGAGGTTATGCTGTAATGTTCATCTAAAGTATAATCATAATGTTGCCATAAAAGCGTAGTATCTCTCACTTGTACTTGAGCGAAAATATTCGTCTGAAGTATTAATAATAAGAGTATTAGTAAGTGTCTTTTCATTTCATGCTTTTGTTTGTTATCATAATTTATGTCGCTACAAACATGAAAGGCAATAGGTGAGTAGTAATGACGTAGTGTTTAAAGTAGTGAAAAGCTACCTTTTAGACATCTATCATTTATTTGACGTATTCATTCTTCTTTTTTTTTGAAAATATTTTTTTAGGAATCAAAAACACTACAACCCTTCGATAAATGGGAGATCCGAATTGATAATTATTATATCCTTAAGGTACTGGATTACCACTCATTAACGAATGATCGATCTATATATTAGTACTTTTGCGACTGCAAAAAAAGGAGGGGTTTCCCTCTGTAAAACAATTATCTATCAATCAAACTAATCAAAAAATGAAAAACGGGAATCCTGCTGTTGTAGGTTTAGCTGGCTTTGGTTTAACGACATTATTATTACAATTCCATAACTTAGGCTGGGTAGGCTTAGGTCCTGTGATGGCTATGGGAATCATTTTTGGTGGATTGGCACAATTTATTGCCGGTTTCCAAGAGCAAAAAATGGGGAACAGCTTCGGTTTTTCAGCATTCGTTTCATACGGTGCATTCTGGATGGGCCTTTGTATCATCTGGCTTTGTAACCACTACGGTATTTATGAATCTTCTCACTCAGATGTAGGGTTCTTCTTATTAGCTTGGATGCTTTATACATTGATCATGTTTATCGCTTCTTTAAGAATTCACACGGCAATGGCGTTTACTTTCGGTACGCTTCTTTTAGGATTCTTATTCTTAGTTTTAGAGCACTTTGTTTCTGAAGCTTTCAAACCAATCGCTGCAATTGACTTGATTATTTGTGCTATGGCAGCATGGTACATGATGGCAGCCGCTATCATCAACGAGTTAGCGGGTAAAGTAGTATTACCTTTAGGAAATAAGATTATTAAGTAGTCTGTTTCTATAGATATAAATGATCCGCTATTGCTATGAGGTTTCCATAGTAATAGCGGATTTTTTTTATAACACCTTCATTGATATAGTTTCATAACTACACGTAGCAGGCTACGTGCCTACATACAAGCATTATTGAATAACCACTCTTTGAGTTAAAGTATTTTCGGTACCTATTACATGGAAAAAATAGATTCCTTGGTGCATCAAAGGAGGTAATTGGAAAGTTGTGGTTTCTCCTTCTGTAGTAATTGTTTCTACTAATTGACCTTGAGAAGTATAAATTAAAATCTCATTTATAATACCCAAATCAACATTTTTGACAGTGAAGTAATTGTCATTAATCGGATTAGGAAAAATAATGCTTTCAGAATGTTCTTCAAGGCTAGATAGACTTCTTTGTCTTGCTCCTGAAGTATTTCCAAAACCGATAACACCATTGCAATGCATCCATTCGCTGTATTGTCCTCCGCATGTATTATTCTGCCAAACTGCTGTGTTGTAAGATTGCTGTTCTGCTTGCTTTCGGCTTCCATTGATTTCTACCCAATCTACCTGCACATCTCTACCGTTAGCATCATTAAAATATTCTACATTTACACCTCCAGAAGAATTGGTATTGACTGTATAAATTTTGAAGTTATTGGTCAATGACAATACTTGTATCGTTTGATTATCAATTCTCACATTCAACTTCTCCTGACCACTGATTCCTTTTGCTCTGACTTTGATGGTATTAGAACTACCACTTCCGCCACTGTTTCCATTACTTGTACCCATGGTCATGCTGTACACATCACAAGTACCACTGCTTTGGTAGCCTTCAACCGTAAATGACACTTCATATAAATTCCCCATATTCATTCCTAATGAAGCCCATGCGTTAAAGTGATTCGCACAAGTGACCGTACCGCTTGTTCTTTTGGACCTTCGGACACTCCAATATTGCTGAAACGTTTTGGTACCTTCTATGGATGGCTGTTGAACTCGAGTGGTTTCGTAAATATCATAAGTTGCTCCATCAGTTGTCACTGAGCCTTTAGGTGTTCCTCCCGGCGGACGCCAGCTTCCCCAGCTTTCTACAATATAATATTCTACTAATGGACTTGTAGTCCAACCGTAAATGCATAGATAAGAATTACCAGAAGGTTGGTAATTCGCGCCATACGTCACCGTCTGATTTTTCACACCTGGACGCTTCCCTTTTCTTGCTAAAAGGTTGCCAATGTTATTCCATGAAACATAGAAATTGCCTCCATTGTTAAGTGTCATACACCCATTGCCTGAATCTTTCCAGTATTCATAAGTGTAGCCTCCTTGGTTACCTATTTCATTATTACAAATGGTTTGGGCTGTTCCATTAGTGGTTAGGGATAAAAGAAAAATAGTTAGAGCAGTACATAAAAGGATGTAAAAGTCCTTCAAAAGATCGACCTGAGATCTTTTTTTAATTTGATAATTTTTCATTTCAATACTGTAGTTGATTTAGTTAGCACTCTTTCTCTTTGCTAATGAGGTAGCCGGAACAACATAGAAAGTAGAAGAGTTGAATTCATTTCATCAAAGCTATTGTTCAATTAAAATAGGAAGTTTTGGATTATCTTTTTTAGCCTATTCTACGTTAGAATATCATCTCGTAGCTATAGCTATGCTCTTCTATTCTGCCTTGAATAGACTCAAAAATATAAATCCAATCTATCCCAATTTTAAATGCTCAACAGCTTAAGAGATATCTCGTTGAAAGTAAAACTATGCTAATGAAGAATTATAAAATATAAAATTGGGGTCAAAAAACATCAAAAATGAAGCGCGAAAAATGTTGCACTGGGTGCTTCATTTGTAAGAGTATAAATACTAGGAAAAAAATAATCGGGGGTTTCGTGCACCATAGTTAAAACTATGGGCAAGTGATACAGCAACCTAATCAAGACTAAAGTCTTGAAGGTTGAAAACGGAGGCAACACTTTAGTGTTGTCGGAGTCAATATCACCTACCCATGACTTTAGTCATGGTGTACGATATTTTGTCTCTATTCTTCTTTCCATGTACTTAGTTTTAAAGGATATACATAAAAAAAGCACATCAAATTGATATGCTTTTCGAAATGAAATATTAAACTATCCGTTACATTTGACCGTCGATTGTTGAAATTGTCCCGTCACTACTATAATCTATTTCGATAAATTTGACGCTTCGTAACCATGTTTTTCCACCTGAAGGTTTACTGTCGTGATAAAACAAGTACCACTTGTCATTAAATTCTACGATGGAATGATGTGTGGTCCATCCTACTACAGGAGTTAAAATCACACCTTTGTACTGAAATGGTCCGTAAGGGGAATCACCTACTGCATAACAGATTTGATGTGTGTTTCCTGTAGAATAAGAGAAGTAATATTTGCCGTTGTATTTATGCATCCAAGGTCCTTCAAAATACCTTCTATCATGATCTCCTGCTTTTAGAGGTTCACCATTTTCATCTAGAATTACTAAATCTTTTGGTTCCTCTGCGAAGCCTTTCATATCTGCTGTCAATTTCACCACTTTTGGACATAAAGCATTTTCATGATCTGCAGGCTCTTGCCCTACCTCTATGGCTTTATTGTCTCTGTATCGTTGTAATTGTCCACCCCAAATACCTCCGAAATACATATAATAATCTTCTTCGTTGTCTTGCAAAACAGCAGGGTCAATACTATAGCTTCCATCCATTGGAGTGGCTTCTGGAATAAAAGGACCTTCAGGTTTGTCGCTGATAGCTACACCCATTCTGAAAATATCATTCTTATCTTTCATCGGGAAATATAAATAGTACTTCCCGTTCTTTTCAGCTGCATCGGGTGCCCACATTTGTCGCCCTGCCCATGGGATATCTTCTAGTTTTAATACACAACCATGGTCCTTCACTTCACCATCAATTTCGTCCATTGAAAATACATGGTAATCTTGCATATTGAAGTGGTCTCCATTGTCGTTTTCGGGTACACCTGACTCTATATCATGTGAAGGGTAGATGTATAATTTTCCGTTAAAAACATGTGCAGATGGATCTGCGGAATAGATATGGTCTGCTATATATTTTGGTTTATTTTGTACTAATTCCATTGTATTTCTATTTGAATTAATTTATTGAAACATCTTCTAATTCTAATGCACTTGCTGATTGTTGTAATTGTCTTCTTTCTGAAAGATCAGACTGAATTTTAATGTTAAAGTCTTTCGTAATCACATAAAAAATAAGAGAGATAACGGATACCATAAAGGTGGTGGCAGGTACTAAGGAAGCCGTTAATCGGATTCCGAAAATCGCTTCTGTTGACTGTACTATATTAGGTTCGTAACCATAAACTGATACGATCCACCCACACAATGCTCCTCCTAACCCAAGCCCTGCTTTCAAGGCAAAAACAATCCCTGAGAACACAAACCCGGTCGCTCTTCTATTGTATTTCCATTCTGAATAATCAGCTACATCACCCATCATTGCCCATAAAAGTGGGATAGTTGGGGCATAGAAAAGGGACTTCAGGATATTTAAAGTGAATGCTACCCCAACGTTATCTTCTGGAACAAAAAAGAACAATCCCGTAAACACTGCTGTCAAAAATAGACAAACAATAAATGTATTACGCTTTCCGAATCTCTTGGCTAAAGGAGCTGATAATGTCAGTACTCCTATGATGGTTACAAACTGACCGATCATATTGAAAAAGCTAAATCCTACGCTAAATGCATTACTCTTATCCGGCAATGCCAGCAACCCAAAAGTGCCCATTAGTTTTTGTAATAGAGAAGGGTCTCCGCTTGTATTTTGAATTAAATTGAATTGTTCGAGGAATGAAAAAATGGCTTCTGGTTTCATGTAATAGCTAAAGAAGTAATACATTCCTCCTCCCCATAATGATAAGGTTGTGAAAATGAAAAGCGTCACGATAAACATCGAGAACCAAGGTCCGTTTTTCTTCAGATCATTAAAATCTTGTTTGATACTTGTCTTTTGTGATGGTGGCGGTGTGATTCTTTCTTTGGTTGATAAGAAGGTAATCACAAAAAACACAATTGCTACTAACGAAAATATACCTATTGTAATCGACCACCCTTTTTGATCATCACCTTGCCCAAACTTATCAACCAATGGTAAAGTAAAACCTTGTACCACCAATGAGGCAATCATGGCCAATACAAATCTGACAGAACCAATATTTGTTCTTTCATTAATATCACTTGACATCACTCCATGCAATGCAGAATAAGGCGTATTGTTAAGGGAATAGATTGCCATTAGGAGCGTGTATGTGATACCTGCGTAAATGACTTTATACCTTTCTGTAAGGTCAGGAGTGGTAAAAGCCAGAAAGAAAAATAATCCAAATGGAATGGCTGTCCATAGTACCCAAGGTCTGTATTTCCCCCATTTTGTATTGGTCCTGTCAGACATAATTCCCACTACGGGGTCCACAAAAGCATCAATCACTCTTGCTAAAAGCAGTATGGTACCTGCGGCTGTGGCTTTTATGCCGAATACATCCGTATAAAAGCCCAATTGGAACACCAACATGATTTGGAATACAAAATTCACGGAGCAATCACCAAGGCTGTAACCAATTTTCTCTTTTAAAGATACTTTTTGATTGTTCATTTTCATTTAATCTTAAGTAATAGATAGAAATATCGCGCACCATGACTGAAGTCATGGGCAGGGAATACTAACTCCAACAACACTAAAGTGATGTTTCCGTTTTTTAAACCTTCAAGACTTCAGTCTTGATTTAAGTTTGCTTATCACCTGCCCATAGTTTTAACTATGGTGTACGAAACACCTCACTACTTTTTTGGTAAAAAATGCTTGTTTGTTAGGTGGAGAAAGTGGTACTACTATTCCCAGCTTTCTCCCCATTGCTAACTCTATTCTTGAAGGCCTTCTAAGAAGCCTGTATGTGCTTTTTTGATGACGAAATCTTTATCATACAATAAAGGCCAATCATCGTGTCCTTGAACACTTGGTATCCAAGATTCATTATCTTTCAATCCCCAAATCGTCAAAGCGAACTTACTGCTTTCAGGAATTGCATTGTATACTTCCACCACTTCTCTCACTTTGTCTTTTTGAGCAAATTCTCTTTCTTCCGTTGAAGAAGTAAGGTCATTATCAGGGTTGATTTTCACATCTAATTCTGAGAAGTGCATCAATAATCCTTTATCAGTGATCATTTTTGTATTCTCAGCAATCGCACTTTTTGATGGGCCATTGTAACTGATGTGCATTTGGAAACCTACACCATCCAATGGGACATTATTCGTTTGGAAATTATCTACAATTTTACTGATCACACCATTCAGCTTCGTTTTATCCCAGCACAAGTTGTAATCATTGTAGAAAAGGAGACAATCAGGGTCTGCCTCTCTTGCCCATTCAAAACACTTCTGAATGTAGTTTTCACCCATTCTTTCTAAAAATACAGTGTTTCTATAATTGCCTCCTGCATCATCAATAGCCTCGTTAACCACATCCCAAGACACCACTTTTCCTTTGTATCTTGTTACCGTAGTTTTGATATAATCTTCTACCATGTCTGAGAATTCCTCATCTGTTCCTTCGAAATTCTCTACCCAACTTGGAGTGGCAGCATGCCAAATTAAAGCATGACCGTGTACTTCCATTCCGTTGTTTTGAGCGTATTCCACCAACTGATCTGCCAATGTAAAATCATATCTTCCTTGCTCAGGATACATGATGTTCATTTTCATTTCCCATTCTGCCGAAATCTGATTGTACTCTCTTCTGTAAATTTCGTCATGCGTACCATTCAAACGGTTCACAATCGTAGCCATCCCGACTCTGAAGGTAGTAGCCACATCTTTTAGAGGAGTATCAGGCTCAACTCCATCCGCTTCCAAAGTAGTCACTGATTTGGAATTGGAGAACGTGGAAGTTTTTTCCTTCAGTTGAGCCTTCACTCTCAAATAAAAAGTCTGTCCGTTCGCTAATTCTTCAAAAGTATAAAAATCATCCTTTGTCACTACGCTTTCATAAGGAGCCACTAGGTTAGAGAAGTTTTCATCCGTAGCAAGGTTCAGCTCATAACTTTGAGCATTGACAACGCTTGTCCAATCTGCCGTAAAACTACTTGCTTTAAGATTTGAGATCTTATAAATATCAGGTGCTGAAAGTGTTACTTCCTGCTCTTTATTATCTACACAAGACTGTAATGAAAGTACTAATGCAGCCAATAGATATACTAAAATTCTTTTCATGATTCTATTATTTTCTAATTTTAAAAACAGTCCAGGGAATAGCTCCCTGGATTGTTTGTCTACACTATTATTGTTCGAAATAGGTAATATTGTCTACATAATAATTACCTGCTGTATTTCCCTGAATGACCACCCAAGGGTATTCAGTACTACCATCTATCTGATCTACGAGGTTATATTCTAATGTTACCCATTTACCTGGTTCGACATCAAGGAAATAGCCTGTCTCAAAATCACTCTCCAGCTGTAATTTTAAGGAACCTGCTTGTTCGAAATACACATCCACCGTAATTTTATCTGCTGCCACACCTACAATCTGACCGTTTCTTACGGCATTGACTGAGAATGGATCTACTTGTGTCATCATCAATACAAAATCAGAAGCGTTTACAGCATCTACCGCAGGGTTGGCTACTACAGAAACATCTTGTCCCCAAGCATTCCAATCTCCTACTTGCTCATCTTCAAAATCGCCATAAACTGTACCGTTGTTTCCACCGATATCTAACGCATAGTATTTGATATTGTCAATGTAGAAACTACCCGCTGTATTACCTTGGAAAAGGATCCAAGGGTATTCTTTTGCTGCATCTACTTGACCTTCTAAATCATACTCCAATGTTACCCACTCACCTGCTGGCACCGCTTGGAAATAACCTGTAGCAAAATCACCTTCAATTTGAAGTTTTAATTCTCCTGCCACTTCCATATATACATCTACTACGATCTTGGTAGCGAATGGCGTAACCTGTGGAATATTTCTCACTGCACTGTTTTGCCAAGGCTCTGTCTGCGTCATTTTTAATACTCTATCCGAAGGATTAACCGCAGAACCTGAAGGGTTGCTTACCACTGAAACATCTTGTCCCCAAGCATTCCAATCGCCAACTTCTCCATCTTCAAAATCACCTAACAGCAAGAATGCATCCCCACCTACTGGTGGTAAATCAGGATCTCTTTGAGCAATTACAATTTCCTTTGAAACTGTATCTACACCCATATTATTTCCCGTATATAAAGTGATTTTGTAAGTCCCTTCATTAGGATAATAAGTGGTATCAACACCTTGAGATCCTCTTACAAACGGCCCATCTTCTTTGAACTTCCATGAGCTCATGATTGAAGTTCCGGTAGACTGATTATCCAGTACAATATAGTTTGGATTTTCGCTTGAAGGAGTTGCCGTAAAAGCGGCTTTTGGCATTTCTTCCACTGGAGAAGAATCCTCATTAGAACATCCCCATATCGAAAGAAGTCCTATAAGATATATGTATAATAAGTTCTTTTTCATAGTTCATTCAATTTCAATTTGACAAGACACTATTAGTAGCCAGGGTTTTGATCTGCAGCTGAGATTTCTGGATTCACATCAATCTCTTTTTGAGGAATAGGAAGTAATTCTGATTTACCAGCGACAAAACCTGTTCCTGCTAAAACTGTTGATGCTAAATCCCATCTTAATAGATCATTGAATCTCACTTGCTCCCCTGCCAATTCCACTTTTCTTTCGTGAATAATCGCTTGGAAGATATCTGATTTGCTTCCTACAGGATAAGTAGCGTTCATTTCACTAGAACCATACAAAGGCATATTGACTCTTGCTCTCACTTGGTTCATCAGTTCAATGGCTTTTGAAGCATTTCCTAATTCGTTTTCAGCCTCAGCCCACATCAATAATACATCTGAATAACGAATGACTCTGTGATTGATTCCTGATGCAATCTCTTCCTTAGGACGTTGGTAATAGTTCTGGTATTTCTTCCATGCCGCTCTGTGGTCTGGCAGACTTACAACTTCAGTTCCATTATTGAATAACTCACCGTCCGTATAAAAATTGGCAGTATAACGAGGATCATTGGCTTCATATTCGTCCAAAAGATCGTCTCCAGGATATGAGTTGAACCAGTCGTTCCAACCGTATTCTTGGCCTCTCAAAGAAACAAACTGCATTCCTGAAGCATCTTCTACCCACCAAGTATCTTGGTCTGACCAACCAAACTCACGTGTGAAACCTACCTCAAATACTGACTCTGAATTATATTCTGTTTCTTCCAAGAAGTTATCCATATAATCCTCTACTAAAGTATAGCCCGTCACATTTTGGAAAGCATTTGCTGCTTCTTGCCATTCTTTTCTGAACAAGTGCATTTTTCCTTTTAATGCCCATGCCGCGCCTGCCGTTGCTCTACCGCCATCAGTAGCTCCTTGAGTTGGTAATAATGAAGCTGCCACTTCTAAATCATTTAAAATAAATTGATATACCTCTTCTTTTGTAGATCTAGGTTGAGGTACGTCAGTAAGCTCTGGATAAATAGGTACTCCGCCAAATCGAGTCACTAACAAATGATAGTAAAACGCTCTCATAAAATGGGTTTCTCCTAAAGCTTTATCCACATCATCTTGTGTCACATTTTCAAACTTATCTTTATTTGAAATGACAAAGTTGGCTTTATTAATACCTCTGAAACAGTTGTCCCAATAGGTAAAAATACCTTCATGGTTGGAATCAAAAGTAAAGTTATAATACTGACGTTTGTCTGCTTCATGCTGAGGGTTGAGTTCTACTTCATGTCCCATATTATCATTCATAAAAAATAAATGACGGATGTAAAGTCCTTTGGACTGAAGGTTGACATAAGAAGCATCCACAGAAGATTGCAACTGTGATTTATTCTTAAAATAAGTGTCTTCTGTCAGTTCATTTGGATTGGAAACGTTGAGGAAATCTGTACTACAGCTACTTCCAAAAACGATCATCAATAATGATAAATATATAGAGTTTCTTTTGTTCATGATTCTAGAAGTTTAATTGTAAACCGCCAATGATTGTAACAGGAGTTGGGTAGTTACCTCTATCAATTCCAGTCTCTGCAGGGTTATTGCCACTTGCTGCAGCCGCTCCTACTTCAGGATCTAAACCTGAGTAATTTGTAATTGTAAATAGGTTTTGACCACTCACATAGAACCTACATCTAGAGATGTATTTTGATAATACATTCTTCGGTAAAGTATAGCCCAATGTCACGTTTTTCAATCGGATATAAGAACCGTCTTCTACAAAGCGATCTGAAGTTCTTAAGTTGTCACCCGACTCGTTTAATCTTGGTACATCTGAATCTGGATTCTCAGGTGTCCATGCATTCAACATCATAGGATTAGCATTGAAAAAACGTTGACCGCCTTCCAAGTACCATCTTGTAGTGTTGTAAATTTCATTGCCATAAGTACCGTTGAAGAAGATGTTCAAATCAAAGTTTTTGTAATTGAAATCCATATTCAAACCAAAAACAACATCTGGTGTAGGGTTACCAATAATGGTTCTGTCATGATGATCAATCACCCCATCAGGTACACCGTCAGGTCCTGAAATATCTCTGAATTTAATGTCACCAGGAGCAGTGTTAGAGGTTTGGATTGGAGAAGTATAAATCTCTTCCCATGATCTGAAAATACCAACCGTTTGATAACCGTAGAAGTGTCTTAATGGCTCTCCTTCAACACTTCTCAAAATAGATCCGTTGTTTTCGTAATAGCCTTCAAACAGTGTTTCACCACCTAAATCATTCACTCTGTTTTGCATGGTACTGATGTTCATATTTACAGCCCATTGCAATGCTTTTTCCTGATTTTTTACACCTAAATTGAATTCAAAACCGCTTACTTGTGCTGAACCTGCATTTTTAGCTTGAGTAGCATTTACCCCACCAATCGATGACACTTGTCTTACATTGATCAAAAGGTCATTACTCTCATTTTTATAATATTCAGCCGATAACGTCAAGCGGTCTTCAAAGAAACCTAAATCCACACCAACATTGGTCATGTAAGTAGTTTCCCATTTCAAATCTGGGTTTGGCAAGTTACCTGCAGTTGTACCAAAGGCTTGATAAACGCCATTCGCTCCACCAAATACATAGCGGTGATTTCCTGAAACGATAGAAGCTGAATATCTGTAATCACCAATATTGTCATTACCTACTGAACCGTAACTACCTCTTAGCTTTAATTGAGACATCCAATTAGTTTCAGGGATAAATGCTTCATCCAATACATTCCAACCTAATGAAAGAGAATAGAATCCTGCCCATCTGTTATTAACACCAAATCTTGAAGAGGCATCACGTCTGTATGAAGCAGCAAATAAGTATTTTCCATCATAATCATAATTCACACGACCTAAGTACCCTAGTTTTCCATAACCTACTTCGAAAGAACCACCGGTAAGATCAGTATTTGTAGTGTTCTTGATTTCATTTGTGATTTCGTTAAAACTTGATGTACCCGCATTCATATTTTTCTTTTCAATACGCTCTGCTACTAATACTGCATTTACATTGTGCTTCCCGAATTGACGGCTGTAATTGGCTTGACCGATCAATGTCATCATAGCATGTGATCCGTATCCTTTTTCAATCAATGATCTTGAAGGACGAGCCAATGCTGATCCATCGTCATAAGCAGGAGAGAATAAATCATTGGTATAATTGAAGTAATCAATACCACCTTGCCCTTTAATAGAGAAACCTTGGAATAGTTCTACTTCTGCAGAAAGCGTACCCATTAAATTCACTCTTCGGTTAGAAATTTCTGTATGCTCCAATACTCTCACTGGGTTTTCTGCATCTTGACCATCCAATTGAATATCTGTACCTTGATAACCACCTAGATTGCTTGCATTGTATACGGTAAGGTAAGGAGGCATTTTGATGGCATGTTCTAATGCTGAACGCCCTGCACTAGTTTGTTCTGGCTTTTTCTCTGTACTAGAAACCGAGAACGTCTGTGCTACTTTTAATCTTCCCTTCGTATAGTTTGAGTTGGCTCTGAACATAAAACGTTCAATTCCTGTATTTTTCAATACCCCTTCTTGGTTCATGTAATTACCACTGATACGGTAATTGGTGTTCTCTCCACCTCCAGATAATCCAATATTATAATTTTCTATGATGCCTTGTTGAAAGATCTCATCTTGCCAATTGGTATTGTACTTACTGATATCAGCATATTTGGGATCTTCCAATCGTCCTTCTGCTGCATTACCCCACATTTTAGAGTAAGCGATATAATCGTCACGCGACATTACATCATTTTGCTTTTGGACAGACTGAACACCTCTATATCCATCAACATCAATTTTGATATCACCAGATTTACCTTTTTTAGTTGTCACTACTACTACACCATTGGCACCCTGAGCACCATAAATAGCCGTAGTTGAGGCATCTTTTAGTACAGACATCGTCTCAATATCTGATGGGTTCAAATCCCCCAAACCTTGTACAATAATACCATCTACAACGATCAAGGGGTTATTTCCACTGGTACCCATCACACCACGAATTTGCACGATAGGGTCACTACCAGGTGAACCATTATTGGTTACTGACACACCCGTTGCTCTACCTTGTAAAGCCTGATCTGCAGTATAAACAGGCGTAGAAGTAATCAGTTCTGAATCTACAGTAGCAATAGCACCGGTCACTTTAGCTCTTTCTTGAGTACCATAGCCTACCACTACAATTTCTTCCAATTGTTTCACATCTTCATTAAGTGAAATATTGATTTCTGCTTTAGTTCCTATGGATATTGTTTTCTCAATGTACCCGATATACTTAAAACGTAACTCTGTTTTATCTACAGGTACTTCAATTGAGTAAGCACCATCAAAATTGGTAATTGTTCCAATAGTAGTCCCTACAATGTAGACATTTACACCTGGTAAGGGCATGTCATTACTGCTATCAACAACAACACCTTTAATGATTTTTGCATCTTGAGCATAGAGAAGTTTAGGAAATAGAAGAATGCAAAATAGAGTTATCAGGAGGCGTACCTTATTCGAAACACCTACCCTACATAAGTAATTGTTCATTTCATGTTCTATGTTAAATTCATCAGAAGCTGTATTTGTGGGTTTACTGAGAAACTTTCAAAATACAGTGAATAGTAAGAGTTAGCGTACATTAGAAGTCGAAATATTTTTAAGTAAAAGTCCGTTTCATTTTATTCATCAACTTTATTATAGTAAAAAAATATGCCTTAGATAGGCTTGTTAATTGTGTCGAAACGATTGGCTTATTTTCTATGTCAATGACACAAAAAGAATAATAAGACCAACCAAACTAGTTATAACCAAGACCTCTAGTACTACTAATTTCCTAGAGTGAACATTTTGTTCGCTTGACTTTTTTTTCATACTGCAAGTTGTAGAATTGTACTTTATACAAATAATAAAAATGGAGCTAAATATATCAATAATGACGCTGAGAGGCTGTTTTGCAACATTTTTCACAAGGCGTGCTTCATTTATTTTAGGACTATCACTTAAAAAAATCATTTTAAAAACGTGTTGTATAATGCAAATCAAAATATCGTGCACCACGACTAAAGTCATGGGCAAGTGATACTGACTCCAACAACACTAAAGTGATGTTTACGTTTTGAACCTTCAAGACTTCAGTCTTGATAAGGTTGAAGTATCACCTGCCCCTAGTTTTAACTATGGTGCACGAAGCACCAATTGTATAGCCACAAAAAAAACTCGATGTAACACCGAGTTCTTCTTTACAATAAATATGTTTCTTGTTCTTAATCTTCCATCTCTTTCATTTCCTGAGTAGGGAGAATATTAAAATACTCTTTATAGCATTTGGTGAAATAAGATGGAGAAGAGAAACCGGTTTGATAACCCACTTCACTCATATTATTATTCCCTGCCAATATCAATTTGCGGGCTTGTTCCAATCGAATTCTTTTGATAAATACTGTCGCCGTTAAACCCGTCAATGCTTTGATTTTTCTGTACAACTGACTTCTACTTAAATGTAGTACTTCGGCCAATTGTTCCACGTTCATATTGGAATCAGAGAGGTTTTCATACACATAATCAGTGATGGTTTTCAAAAACTCTTGATCAACGCTTGTTGTATTCGTTTTCTCAAACCCTTCCTCTTGGTATTTGCCAATAAATCGATCAAAAATTAGCTGTCTTGACTTCAACAATTGTTTGATGGTAACGTGCAATAGCTCCAAATCAAATGGCTTTTGGATGTACGCATCTGCACCAAGATGTATGCCTTTGATTTTGTCTTCTTGGTCATTTTTGGCAGTCAGAAGAATCATAGGCACATGGCTGATCTTAAGGTTCGTTTTTACTTTCTCACATAAAGTAAATCCATCCATATTTGGCATCATTACATCTGATATAACGATATCAATATTTCTATTTTCAAGAATTTCAAGAGCGTTTACGCCATCAGGAGCTTCTACAATTTGATAGTGTTCTTGTAATGCTTCTCTTAGATAAGAACGCAATTCATAATTGTCTTCTACAAGCAATACGGATTGCTTTTTGGTAGAATTCGAGATTGTAGTAGCTGTAGACTTTTGCTGTCCTACTGCCAATACATACTTCTTTCTATTCAATGCTTCCTTATCAAAAATCTGATCAGCTGAAAGGTGGTCTTTCCCCACTGGAAAATCAAGATGGAAAGTCGTCCCCACATTCACTTCACTTTCTACAGAAATCCTTCCTTTGTGTAATTCTACAAACTGTTTGACAACCTCCAAACCAACACCAGTTCCTCCATAATAAGCATCTTGATGTGAATCTACTTGATAGAAACGGTCGAATACCTTATCAAGGTTTTCACTTGGTATACCTGGCCCCGTATCTCGTACTGAGATTCTTAGGTAATGCTCCACAAGTGAAAGATTGATATTGATTTCACCTTCTTGATCCATTAATTTAAACGCATTTGAAAACAGATTAAAGATGATCTTCTCAATCATGCTTTCATCTAGATAGATTTTTATCTCTTTATTATAATCTCTTGTAATGGAAATTTCAATCTGCCTACTTTCGGCCTCCTCTTCAAAGAATAATATCGCTTCTTCAACTACCAATTCGGGATTGAGTAACTGTGTTTTCAAGCTAATATTCTTTGAATTCAACTTTCTAAAATCCATCAACTCATCTATAAGGTGTTTCAAACGAAGAGCATTTCTATAAATTGAGACATTCTTTTCTCTCAACTGTTGTGTTGAAAACTGACCAGATATCATATCTGAAATGGGATTCAAAATCAATGTCAGTGGCGTTCTAAACTCATGGGAGATGTTCGTAAAAAACTGAAGTTTTGCCTTTGTCAACTCCTCTTCTTGCAATCGCCTTTCACGTTCACCTTTGGCTTCTTCCAAAATTTGAACTCTTGCCTTCATCAATCTATTCAAAACGAAAAGGCCACACAAAAACAATAATACATACACTAAAATGGCCAAATTGGATTGGTACCAATATGGCAAGACTTTAATTGTTATTGTCTTTTCGGGTGTCCAAACCCCATTGTTATCCATTCCTTTTAAATGAAAAACATACTCTCCTCTCGGCAAAGAAGTGTAAGTCACATTTCTGACAGCCCCTACATAATTCCATGATTTTTCCGGCCCTTCTAAATAATAAGCAAAGTCGATTTTATCTGAATAGGGAAAGTCAATTCCTGTAAAATTAATTGAGAAAATGTTTTCCTCTTGTGACAAAGTTATCTCCTCCCCATCCTTGATTTTCTTTTTGATTTGTTCTATGTCATTCTGAAAATTAGTTTGATGTATGCTGATGGAATTGAAGAAAATCTCAGCATCACACTCTTGAGGTTGAATGATGGAAGCATTGATGTAATTTAAACCTTCGATCGTTCCAGTATAAATCGTATTGGTAACCGCATCATAATCGATGGCATTATAATTAAAGGTTTCAGACACTAATCCATCTTTTTTAGAGAAATAACGAATGCTGTCGTTCCACTTCTGAATGACCGCAATTCCGTTTTTACTCGTCAACCAAATGTTACCGGATTTATCTTCAGCTATACCACAAATTACCTTTCTATCTACTTTATTATTACTAAAATAAGGTGATAATTCCTTCGTTTTCAGATTGTATTTAAACAACCCTGCCCCATCTGTTCCAATCCATAACTGTTGTTCCCTGCTAATGTAAAGCGATAATATATTATCACCTCCTAACTGCTGATCAAGCACCTTTTGCACCTTAAACTCTGAGTGATGTGTATCAATAAAAAACAGCCCTTCTGTCGTTCCCACCCAAACATTATCCTGATCATCAATACACACGTTTCTGACATCTTTTGTCGACAAACTATTAGACACAAACTCTCCATAATTAGGGTAATAAATTTTATCATCTTGGGGATCAAAATAGTTGACACCTCTATCAAAAGTAGCAATCCAAACCCTTCCTTTACTGTCTTCATCAAAGAAAATCACACGGTCTGAGGATAGATCCGAGTTGTCTTTTGTGTAGTTGATAAATGAGGTTTGATGTTTGGGAAGCAGGTAGATACCATTACCCCAAGTAGCCACCCAAGTTTGTCCTTTACTGTCTTTAAAAACAGATTGTACTGCATCACTTTCCAATCCATTAAAGAGATTATTTTGAAGGGTATTGATTGTTGTAAATTGATTTCTCTTTTGATCATAAACTGTGACTCCACCACCATCTTGCCCTATCCAAAGTTTATTTTTTTGACTTGAAATGATGCTATTGACAGATGAAGTAGCCAATGAGTTTTTATTGTAAGGATCATGAGTTAAATGCTTGAATTTATAAAAGTTGGGATCAAACAAACCAATTCCGAACTCATAATAACCAATCAATATTTTTGATTGATCAACAGCATGTAACGACCAAACAGAATTAGAAGAGAGAGAATTATTTTCTTTGGCATTACTCTCCAAATGAGTGTATTGCTGTCCGTTTTTCTGATCAAAAATAAAGATCCCATCGTTTTCAGTAGCGACAAAAACGCCCCAATCACTCTCACAAAAATCCATGATACGTGTTGTGGTGATTGGGTAAACCGTCACTTTATCTTCTTTTATGGTATAAATACCCGACTCTACTGTTCCAATCCAAAGTGTTCCATCCTCAGAAAAATATACTTTTTGAATACTGATAGAAGAAGGTAAATTTTGATGTTTTACCTTCGAAAATGATTTAGAAACATAATCAAAAACGAAGAGTCCTTGATTTGTCGCTAAATAATAATGTGTATTATCTTTTGTAGCAATTGAGGTGATTTTAAAGTATTCATCAACAGAGAGGTTCAAAGGATAGAAATCAACCTTATTCTCCTTTGACTTTATATAAATTCCTTTTGAGTTAGTGGCTAAAAGTAACGAATGATCAGGGGTTTCAATCATTTCAAAAGTCACAACATCCATTTCACTTTGAATATGAACTGCTGTAAACTTATCTTTTTGGGCATCAAAATAACTGATCCCCTTGTTGGTTCCCACCCATAGTTGCTGGTGTTGGTCAATAATCGAGCATCTTATAAAATTATCATTGATTTTTGAAGAATCAGAAAAGGTGTAGTTGAACAATTCATAATTCAACCCATCATATCTATAAATACCATTTCCAAAAGTCCCCACCCATAAAAAGCCTTGCTGATCTTTATTGATATCTGTTATTGGCCTTCCATCGGCTTTTAAATTCAGTTGAATAAAGTCGTTTTGCTGGCCGTGAACCGATAGGGATAAAAAAGTTAAAAGTAATAGTAAATAATAATTCATAAATCAGTACTGAAGTGAAGGTTATTATCTAAATGATAAAAAGTGATCACGATTTGATTTCATACTAAGTACTAGGAAAAAAGTAATTAGGTGCTTCGTGCACCATAGTTAAAACTATGGGCAGGTAATACAGTAACCTAACCAAGACTAAAGTCTTGAAGGTTGAAAACGGAGGCAACACTTTAGTGTTGTCGGAGGCAATATCACCAGCCCATGGCTTCAGTCATGGTGCACGATATTTTGTCCGTTTACTTTTGTCCTAGTACTTATATAATTATACAGAGAATAAACTCATTTATAAAATTTCAAGTAGGATTTGATTCATTATTCATCGTGATCACCGCTTATTCTGGCAATTAATTACCCTTCTGTAGGTGAATTTGCCAATTCCAATACTGCATGATAAGCTTTCTTAGGTTGGTTGTTTCGATCAAATAGTAAAGGATGATCGGTTCTTCCTTCAATCGGCCAATTGTTTCTCCAAGTATGAGCATCATTCACGCCCCAGAACGTCACTCTTCCGATTTTCTCTTGATGCTTTAAAAGCACTTTGAAAAGGTCTACATAATTTTGAGCCAATTTGGTCTGCATACTATCTGGAAGCGTAGAAGTATAAGGGTCAAACTCTGGTACTAATGCATATTTTTGAGAGATTTCTGCTGAGATTTCTTCCGTTGGGAAAGGTAAAACAGAAATATCCAATTCTGTCAACATCACCTTTACGCCAAGTGATGCAAAATCTGTAATACTCTTTTCAAACTCAGGAATTTTTACATAATCAATACCATAATGTGCCTGCATACCGATACCGTCCACTCTGATGCCTTTATCAATCAGATTCTTGACTAATTTGACAGCTTCTGCTCTTCGGTGGGGTAAAATCAAAGAATAGTCATTGTAATATAACTCAGCATCAGGGTCCGCCTCATGAGCAAATTTGAAAGCTAATTCAATAAAATCTTCACCAATGATTTGGTGCCATTTACTTTTACGAAGTCCTTCTTTATCATCAATCGCTTCATTGACAACATCCCATGCTTGTACTCTTCCTTTGTACCTTCCCACTACGGTATAAATGTGATCTCTCATTCTTTCAATCAACTGTTCTCTAGATACAGTATTTCCTTCATCGTCTAAAAAGAACCAATCAGGAACTTGTGAGTGCCATACCAACGTATGCCCTACAATAAACATGTTGTTTTTCTCTCCGTACTCAACGAATTGATCGGCTTCTTTGAAATTGTAAACGCCTTTAGAAGGATGTATTTCTTCAGGTTTCATACAATTTTCAGCGACAATAGAATTGTATTGTTGTTCTACTAAATCAGCGGATTGTTTGCGAACTCCATTGGTGTGATCTACATGCAAAGCAGTGCCTAAGAGAAACTTTCCTTCAAATGCTTCTTTAAGAGTTGGTGTAGTAGATTCTTTTTTTGTGGATTGATTCTGACAGCTAAGGGATACCAAAAGTACTGCTAATAACAGCACATGACTAATCGTTTTCATTTTAATGAAAATTTTAAATTAAACAGTAGTCAATTTGGTTATAATAGCTTTTTTGTTTCGACACTACTATTTAGCTATTTATTTGGTTAAAGTCAAATTAATGGGAGGGATTGCTTATAAATAGCATCTTATTAAGCCTTTGAACTGGTTCAAGTCTTAAGCTGAATGCGTGACTTGGACCTACTTCTGGAAAAAGTCTGTAGACTTTTAGATTCCATGATGTACCTAAAAGTCTACAGACTTTTTACAATTACAAGCACAAGTGTCGCTTCGCTGAACACTACACTAATTCATAATTTTTTACTATTTGTATTTAATAGCAATTGCCTCCATTCCATAGTCATCATAAGACATATAAGTTAAATTTCCTATCGGAACACCCATACCATAAGAGTCAGCTTTTCCAATAATTATGATTCCATCAGCACCAAGAGTCTTTGCCTTTTTAGATATTTGTTGAAGGCACCATTTATCACTTGTGTCTGCACATGTTATTCTTGCAAACTCCACATAGTTTTTATCTGGCTTTTTTGTAAAATAAACATCAATTGTCTCTTGTTCATCTTTTGGAGGATAAGTTTTTCCTAAAAGGATCACTTTCGGTTTGGCCATTAGAAAACCTGTACTTGCACAACTTGTAATAAAGATAGGTAGAATCGTTAATAAAATACAGAATTGAATTATAAGTCTAAATTTCATAGTTTTAGTTAAAAAATCATATCATTTATATATGAAACAATTTAACAGTAAATATCAAGTCATTCATTATCTAAACTATGATTATTATCTAATAAAACTTAAATAGAAAAATAGTAAAGTACATAAGCAAAACACTAATTATAGTTAATGGTATTATTTATAATTAGTGTTTAAAAAAGGAAGTAATTTCATCCTTAATTTTCTAATTGATCGTCTTCAAAATATTATCCACTTCAATTTTTAAAGGGGCTCCAGCTTTCAAATCCAATGCTAGACTTTCACTGTAATAATCTCCTTTTCCTGGTGTCATATCTTGGTTATTGTCAATCACGAAAGTCAAATAACATTTTCCTTCATGAAGATAAGTCAATTGAAAATCATTTTGGCTTTTAGAGATTTCAGGGAAAAGAAGTACTTCATTCATCATTTTTTCTGAGATATAACCGTACTCTGTTTTAAAATTACCTTTGTTATCCGTCAACGGTTCTCTTGATAAGTAAACACTGATTTTATTGTCTTTACTCAGATCTGATCTTTTGAAGGATAGATCTACTGTCGCAATATTTTCAATATCGTTAATTTGAATTGGGTCTTGTGCCAACTCTCCTAATTCAGCATAACTCTTATCTCCTGCCTGCATCATATAACTTGCCGACGTCACTACGGGATATTGCTCTCCCCAATCTGCCAAAGGCATTCCATTTGGAAAACGTTTTACTACTTCTTTTGTTGGGAAATTATATTTTTCAGATGCTTTTTGAGCTAAATCAGAATGTAGAAGTGCCCCATTAAACTCCATGTGTTTACTAGGTTTGTTGGAACCCATTCTACTGGTATATGAAACCATTTTCATCTTATTATCTTTAAAACTCACCTTTACCCACATGATGTCTTTTCCACCGTAAGCATCCACAAAAAGATATTCGTTATTGGAGACTTCAGTTAATACAAAATAGCTTGTACGATAGATATCAGCTAGGATTCCGCCGTTTCTGAGCATGATAGTTTTCACTCCTTTATATTCAGCGACAAAGAAAGTATTAAACAAATTTCCCATCGTACCACCTTCAAATAAACCATGAATTTGGGAAGTATTGATGGCTCTGAAATCAAAGGTAAACCAAGGAATCTTCTGACCTAAGAGGAAGATATCTCCCACCCAATGTCCTTGCATTTTGGTCATAAAATCAAATCCTTCATTATCTATATTGATTGGGGTAATTTCTGGGGCTTTATAATACATAGTTGGTGTTTTTACAGTGTTAATTGAATTAGTATTGGCTTCTAATGGGAAATTCTTTTCTGCCCATTCCTTCAACTTTAAGCGATCTTCTTTCATCATCAAACCGCTTTGAGGCATTGGGTTAGAAGCATTGTTAATTCTATTGAGAAGACCTCTGTTTTTTACGGCCTCTACTAGATTATCATAAGTGGTAAGATCCATTCCCGCACTTGGAGTTTCTCCCGAATGACAGTAAAAGCAATTGTTGTTTATGATCTGTTTGATATTTCCATTATAAGAAACAGCAGACAGTTGAACTTCTACATCTTGATCTTGTGTATTGATGGTTTTACAAGATTGAGTTCCAATACTGAATAGTAAAGAATAGAAAAGTGATTTATTCAATAATTTCATGTTTTGTCAGGTGATGATTTAATGTTAGTTCAAAGGTATGGGGAGAAAAATTATGATTTTTTGATCTATGTCAAAAACTATTTCTGAGCTCTCAATCTACTCAAAGTCTCTTGTGAAATACCCAAAAAAGAAGCGATCAGCCCCAGCTTTACTCTTAATTCTATCTGAGGGAAATAACTTTGCAAGACCTCATATTTTTGCTTTGCAGTGAGAAAAGACCAGTTTTTTGAAATTTGATCAATGATCATCAGCATCTCTTCTGAAAGCAATCGAGCGAAAGTATTGAATTCGGGAAAGTCCTTAATTAGTTTTTGGTAATCAGTATAACTAATGCGGTATAATTCACAATCTTCCAAACATTCAATGGCTTCAAAACTAGGTTGCTGTGCGTAGAAACTGTACCAAGCAGTGATAAAGTGGTTTTCTGTATAGAACCAAGAACTTATCTGTTTTCCATCATGATAATAATAATTATGTAATACTCCTTTATCTATAAAATAAAGAAAACGTGCAGTGGTATCCTCTTCCAAAATAACAGTTCCTTTTTGTATCATTACTTTTTGGAAAGAGGTTTCAAGGGCTGTTTTGAGAACAGGGGTTAATTTGATTTTTGTTTCTATTGTATTGAGTAGATTTTGCATAAGTAGAATTTAATAGGATTTAGACACTAGAACAGAAGTAATTTATTAAATTAGACAAACTATAATTCAAAAATGAAAAAAACTATTCTTATCACAGGAAGTACAGATGGTATAGGTAAACTTGCTGCTTTGAAATTAGCTAAAGATGGTCACTCTGTATTTATTCATGGCAGAAACCCATCAAAAGTAAAATCGGTCATTGAAGCTATTCAAAAAGAAAGCCATAATCAAAATGTGGGTGGTTTTGTCGCCGACTTATCAGAACTGGATCAAGTGGAACAATTAGCTACTGATATTTTACAAAAAGTGCATCACCTTGATGTTTTAATCAATAATGCTGGTGTCTATAAAAGCCCTGAACCTACCAATTCACAAGGTTTAGATCTTCGTTTTGTGGTCAATTATTTGGCTCCTTATCTACTTACCGAAAAACTAATTCCGATCATAAAAGGAGATGATGCTCGTATTATTAATTTAAGTTCGGCTGCACAATCTCCTGTATCATTATTAGCGTTAGAGGGAAAAGAAACCTTATCTGAAAATACCACTTATGCTCAAAGTAAATTAGCCTTGACCATGTGGAGTTTTGACCTTTCCGGAAAAAGAAATGAGATCACTGTAATTGCTGTCAATCCAGGATCTTTATTAAATACTAGAATGGTGAAAGAGGCTTACGGCAAGCATTGGTCTCCTGCTGATAAAGGTGGAAATATTCTTTATGATTTGACGATTAAGGATGAACATAAACAACATTCAGGAGAATACTTCGACAATGATGCGGGACACTATGGAAGAGCACACTCAGATGCTTATGATTCTGTAAAAATGGAGGCTTTGACTGTTCTTACGAAAACTATTATAGCTTCTTAAATACACTGTAAACTAATTATCGAATATGTATAATATTTATTCGTGCCAATAGACTTTCTACCCAATTCGTCTGGTAGTGCTTTACTTGGCCTTAAAGTGAAAAGTGTTAAGATTTACAATTTGATAAATGGTTCTATCAGATGGAATTTATCATAATATTTCAAATTAAATTGCTGCACATTTTGTATTAAATTATTAAAAGATTGAAAAAAATTTAGAATTTAAAGTATTGCATTCGGTTGCGATACTTTTTTTATTTCTTGGTTACTTAATAGTCATCTTTTATTCATCATTTTCACTTAACTTTAAGTATCAAGTCAAGACTAATGTGAAAGAAAAATCTACTATTGTTTCAGTGACTATTCGCCTAGAAAACAAATTAATAGTTGCCTTTTGAGGCTGTAAACGTACAACAATAAGGGGTGTTCATGTGCAATAATTTTGTCTTGGTACTTATTAGCACAATCTCAATATTTATAAGTTGAAAATGAAAAAAAGTATTCTAATTTTTGCTTTCCTACTACTTGCCAGTATCGGGTTTGGACAATCATTCACTGGGCAGCAAGTCAAGCAAGGTTATGCTATTTTTAGTGATGAAGTTTCCTTTATCTTTGATGAAGGCATCTACAACCAAAAGCCTACCAAAGTAGTTGTTACGGGTTCATTTAGAGGATGGGACACAGACATGGACAATGAAGAATGGCAACTAAAAAAAATCGGTGGTCAATGGATTCTTACTTTCAATAACAAGGATTTTAACGTAATTTCTCCTCAAGCGGAGTTCAAGTTTAGAATCAATGAAGGTGAATGGTTGAGTCCTACTGATGTATCTCCTAACACAAATGCCGGTAATTTAGTATTCATGCAAAATACTATTCTTCCAGGCCTTAAAGCAGAACTAAAAAATGAAAGATTAATCTGGGCAAATGTAGTCGGTGAAAGGCCATTGAAACCTGAAGCCTATATCATTACATCTGCAGAAGGTGACACCATCAAAGTAAAAGGTGTTTTACCTAACGAAGCAACAACAACATTGATTATTCCTGAAGTTCCTTTGGATAAAAAGAGAGTGTATTACTTACATATTCCTTCTCAAAAATTATCCGCTTTATGTTCTTACGATGGATGGTTTAGAGAAACGTTCTCTACTAAAGAACTAGGAGCTAATATCGATAATGGTAAAACTTCTGTACGCCTTTTTGCTCCAAGAGCTACGCTAGTAAAACTTTATTTATACAAGGATAAAGATGACACTAAAGCGTATGAAGTAATTGACATGAAAGAAGATGAAGACGGTGTTTGGGAAGCTTTCTTCGATAAAGATCTTCATGGCGTTTGGTATGATTTTACGATTCATGGACACCAAGATCCGGGTAACTTGTTTTATGAAACAACAAAAGCACACGTTTCTGACCCTTATACACGTGTAAGTGATGACACTTGGGGTAAATGTAGAATCTGGCACAGAACTACACCTGCCACTCCTTTAGCCAACGGTATTCCTGCCATGGAAGATGTAATTGCTTATGAGGTGCACGTACAAGATTTCACTGATCGTCTTCCTGTTGATGAAAGTATCAAAGGACGTATTCCTGCAGTGACTAAAAAAGGATTGAAGAACTCTAAAGGACAGAAAATTGGTTTCGATTACTTATTGGATTTAGGAATCAATGTAGTTCACCTTATGCCTATCCAAGAGTATTTACATTACCCTACAGACGACTGGAAAGCTTCTTTTGAGAATGATGAGTACATGATCTCACAAGGCGTAAGTGAAGAGAATTATCAATGGGGTTACAGAACTTCACACGCTATGGCAGTGGAAACAAGGTACCGTACTGTAGGTAAAGAACCAGGCGAAGAGCGTAATGAGTTCAGGGACCTTGTGCAAGCATTTCATGACGAAGGTGTAGCGGTAATTATTGATATTGTACCGAACCACACTGCGGAGAACATGGACGGCAATGACTGGATCTTCAACTTCAATGGTATTGATAAACAGTATTATTATAGAACAAAAGATCTTGAGCATATTGGTGATTACGGTAACGAGGTGAAAACTGAAAACCGCCCAATGACACAAAGATGGTTGATCGACCAATGTCAATATTATATCAAAGAATTTGGTATTGACGGTTTCCGTATTGATTTGGCAGGTCAAGTAGATCAACAAACTTTGATTGCTTTAAAAGAGGCAATCGGTCAAGATAAAATCGTTTATGGTGAGCCTTGGATTGGTTCTAATGATCCTGAATTTGAAGCTAACCCTTCATGGGATTGGTACAAGGATGACTCTCCAATCACGTTCTTCCAAGATGATTCACGTAGTGCTTACAAAGGTCCTGTTTTCAAATTATCTGACCCGTTGACAGACCGTGGATGGGCTGGTGGTAAAACGAGCGATCGTGAAGGTGTGATGAAAGGATTAGAAAATTCTAATAAGGAAGATAAGACTCCTAACTCTGGTATCACTTACTTGGATATCCACGATAACTTCACTTTATCCGATCAGTTTGGTGGTGAGAAATTTGATGGTCGTACAAGCGTAGATCAAGACAACTATAAAATTGCGGTAACGCTTTTATATACTTCATTAGGACCATTAGTAACCAACGGTGGTTCTGAGATCATGCGTTCTAAAGCAGATGCTCCTTTGAAAGAAGTGGTAAAAACTACAAACAAAGGATACAAAGTGTACATGCACGGTTATAGAGATACTTACAATCACCGTACAGCCAATCAATATGCATGGGAGACTGTTGGTCAAACTCCGAAAGAAGGAAATACCAACGATTACAAAAATATGTTTGCATTCTGGAAAGGCATGAATGAGTTCAGACTTTCAGAATATGGTAAAGTGTTCAGAACTGCTGAAAAAGCACCTGAAGGCTATTATCAGTTTATCACTCCTGAAGACGAACATCAATTGGGCTATATCGTAGACCAAAAGGTATTTGTATTATTGAATACAGGTGATGCAGAAGCTACTTTCAAAAATATTGAATTGCCAGAAGGAAACTGGAAGCTAGTAGCAAACAATGATGCTGTAAACATCCAAAAAGGTGTGAAAGATCAAAAGAACCTTAGAAAACTAAAAGGTGGATCTTCAGCAGATATTACTGTTCCAGCAGTTTCATTAAAAGTTTGGGTAAAAGTGGACTAATTCATTTTATTTCAAATAGATCAAAACCTCCTTTTCTACTACGGAAAAGGAGGTTTTTTTTATTATAATACCAACTGAGCATATGTTTAATTTATTCCTTATTTCTTAACTCAGAAGGAGGAAAACCATAAGCGTCTTTAAACATCTTACTCATATACCCTACATTGGTAAAATTGAGGTCCATTGAAATAGCTGTAATACTCTTATTGGTACGATTAATTTGTCGGTAGGCTTCTTCTATTTTTTGTTGATTGTAGAATTGTAAAATGGGTTTATCAAAAATAGATTTAAACACTCGGTTCAACTTAGAAATACTCATTCCATATTTAAAACTTAAGTCTGACAAGTTGGGTTGTTGAGTGAAATCGGAGAGGTATTGTTCTTTCAACTGCATCATGATTTTCAAGTCGTCTTCATGAATATTTCTTTTGAAACCACTCGCTTCTTTCTCCATTTTTTCACGTACCAACCCAATGATTTCTAAGGGTTTTGTAAAGAACTGAATCGGTCTTCTTCTTTTCTTATCCAAATTGAAAAATAAAGCTTTCACTAGATTTTCAATCTCTACATCCAATGGAAAATACTTGAACCATGAAGATTCTTCATGAATCAGTTGGGTAATTTGACTGTTCTGCTTTCCCATAAACTTTTCATAGACCTCCAAAGAAAACACAATAGAAAGCCATTGACACTTCGTATCAACAGGGTATTCCACTTCAAAATTCTGTTTAGAATTATAGAAAAATACACCGAGGTTATTGAAGTCATGTTTTTGTTCATCGCCAAGAAAAGAGCCAGTAAAACCAATTTTTAGAGCAAAGTAAGGTTGTTCATCCTCACTTCGACTACTTTTAAATAAAACGGGTTTTTGAAAATGCAAAGTAGAAATAGAAATATACATTTCATCTAAAAAAGTAAATGAATGTATATCGATATCAGCCCAACTGTTTTCAACCCTTAGGTGTTCTCCATCCCATTCTCCTTTAAAGTCTTTGGCTACTTTTTCATATACAACTTCTTGAGCAAGTTCGTTCCCTTCAATAATATATTGATAATCCATACTTCCGTTTTTGGTCATTATCTAATATACTAGGTTTTTGCAGGAAAAAGCAATAAATAGAAAAAGGAAAGAACCTGATTTCCTTCCCTTCTCTAGAATTTTTTTATAAGAAAGCTCTAAATCTTAGTCCGAATACTGACGTAAAATCAGTATTCATATTCAAAGCTGGATTGGCTACTAATTGAACACTCGGTGTGAGTTCTGTATGATGCGTCAATTTGAATTTGTAGAAAATCTCAGAGACATATTGATCTCTCAGTTTCTGCCCAAAAGTACTTTCACTTGGTCGGTTCCAGTTTAATCCGACCCCTAAAGTATTTGGTCCCATGATATTGTAAGTGAATCCGGCACTGACTGATGCTTCATAAAAACTTCCTCCATCTTTGGCCCATCCACCTCTTACAAAAGGCATAAACTTAGTACCAATCAACCAACTTGCAGATCCGATCACACCAAAACCACTTTTTGTACCCAGAGTTTCACTAGCATCTACCTGCCAAACCGTAGCATGAATATTTTTCAAGAAAGCAGATTTCATTCCGGGTGTATACCCAATTTCAAAGGTTTTTAAAGTTTCGAATTTACTAAAGAAAGTATCAAAGCTTTTCCAAAACTCAGTGGCTTTTCCGTTAATGTCAATCATACTTCCCACCAAATACACATTATCACTGACCCAAACATTCAGCATCGCTCCCATAGATCCATCAGGAAACATGCCACCCATAGTACCTGATCCTGTTGCGAACAAAATGTTATTGAAGCTTGTCCAAGGACTCGCTGCAGCGTGAACATCGGCCCAATCCGTCACATCCACAAAACCAGTATAGAAAACTATCTTATTGTTATTAAAACTTTGTCGCCAATATAAATTGGTCATTCTCCATTTCTGATCATTATAAACGGACTGCATAAAACCTAGAAACCCGACATCAAGAGGTCCAAATTCTCTCAATGCATTATCAGTATATTTATGTCTGTTTTCAAACTTAAAAACCAAACCACCTTCTGAAGTTCCTTTTTTATTGCGTACTAAATTCCATTTACCATACACTCTAAAAACTCCACTTGCTCCCACATTATTATTGACTGCAGATGTAGCACCCATCACTTGAGAGTTGTAATCCATATTGACCATAAACCCTGATTTCTCGTAGAATCTGTTTTTAGCATTATCCGTACTATCCAGTACATTCCAAAGACTTGTGTTTTCCGTCTCTTTTTGATTGCTTTTTAATTGATTTTCAACAGATGCAGGACTTGTTATACTTTTTTCATTCTGACTATAACTTGAAGAGATATTGAAGAGTATCAGCATCAATAAGAAATATAGTCTTCTAGGGCTCTCCTTTATTGCTAAAGGAGAGCTTTTTTTAGTTAGGTTATTCATTTTTAATAGTATTATAATCGGCGATTTCAAGAAATTTTAGCTTCTATTTTTCTTGATGATGATCGTGATTGTGACCGTCATGTTCATGATCATGTTTGTGGTTATGCTCATTTGCATGTAATGAACAATCGTCTACAGAAACACTATTAATAGCATGTTTTTTCAACCAGTACTCTTTGCTTAATGGTACATGCTTTGAATCATCGGTTATCTCATAGCGAATGGGTTGACCTGCCCAAACCTTCTTGAACTCAGAATTTTCAACTACACATTGTCCATTGACAATTACATAAGGAATACCTGTGGAAGGAGTACCTTGTTGTTTTGCTTTATAAGTAGCTTGATCAGCAACTGTTTCAGGGTCAAAAATTGTGATATCTGCTACCATTCCTTCCTGCATTCTACCTCTTTTTTGCATAGCTTCTAATCCTGCATCGCCAAGGTGTTTAGCTGGCCAATAAGACATTTGAGAAAGGCTAAACATTAAAGGTACTCCATTCTCTCTTGCTAATCTTAATACTTTAGCTCTTGTTCCAGCAGTTCTTGGATGTCCTTTGTACTCTTCAAAAGGAACCTCCCATGAATCAATACCTAATCCTGAATAAATTGCATCCGCTGCAACTGTCATATGAGGCATTTTTAACCAATCGGTCATCCATAATTTTCTATTTTGATTATAAATAATCACAATTCTACTTGGATCTTTTTCTTGAGTCGCTAAGAAATCTTCTTGATTTAAAAACTTATCATCAATAGGATCATAGATATCTCTTTCGTATACTCCCCCTAATACTTTTTCATACATATCAGGTTGCAAAAATGAAGATGAAATAGAAGTAGAAGCCGCTGTATAAGGGTAATATTCCGACCATACATTATGACCTTGTGCTCTTGCTCTTTGAAGTTTATCCTCATTTTCCATCCAACCAAAATCATTATTATGCTGTAATAAGAGAGGGGCATTCAATACCAAAGCATTCGCTAATATTTCATCAAAACCAATAGGAGCTGAAGGATTTTTAGGACTAGCGTGAAAACGGACATGGGCAGTTGAAACACGACCATAATTTGCCGCCACTTCTTGCAGTTTATACATTTCTAAAGTCGTCACACCATCTACCATATACCCTACAGTCGAATTAAAACCAATAGCACCTTGCTGCATTGCCTCATCAGCAAGCCTCAATATTTCATTGAGTTGCTCCAGATTACTTTCTGTATCCTGCCAGCCACAATCACCATCAGCACAAGCGTCGGCCCTTAGTTTTCCTAATAAAACGGGAGCATCGGCCCACTCAGGTAACTCTACTTCTGGGTCAAGCACTTGTATTCGAATTCCTTCATGACTAATACCTGTACCATAATTCAGAGGCCAAGCTTCTTCTTTGGCTTTGTACCAATTATCAATATTGATGGCACCAATCTCAAGGTCCATTCCAGTAGTCACACCATCTCTTGCCGCCATTTTTAAAGAAAGACCATCCAATGCATGGAAGTGTGTATCAATAAAACCTGGAGCAACCACTAATCCTTCTGCATCGATTGTTTTTTCTCCCGTAATTTCTTTAGGAGTAATAATAGCAATATTACCATCTTTCACTCCAACATTTAATACTCTGTCCAACATCGTTTCTGGATCCATTACTCGTCCATTCAAAATGACCAAATCATAGTCTTGGGCATTAGTGAATAACGCGGGAAATAGAAAGAAACTAATGACTAATTTTAATAATTTAGATTTCATAGCAATGTAATTATTTGATTGATTTCCGTTTGATTACATTACAAAGGTCATGGTTTAAGGCTCCAATCATTTAGAGAAAAAAAGCAGGTTGTTATAGATTTTCGTCAAACAGATAAAATATTCTATTTCTGAAAAAATCCCCATTTTAGGTGATGTTTTGGAATATATAAAATGAGTAATTTTGATCGATTTAAATTAAAAATAGAAATTAAAGTTAGAAAACTCCAAGTGCTATCATTTGGAGTTTTTTGTGTTTCAAATCATGTTAGAAATTAAGATAATATCATTACTGAATCTTTAACATGAACTCGTTTTAAAGTTGTTAACAATAAGAAAAAATACTAAATTTGTTAACTACTGGTTATCACATTTTCTCTCTTTACCGACTATCATGCTAAAATTTCTGTGTTTGAAGTTTTTTATATTACTTCTTCCTATTTATTGTTCTTTCGGGCAACAAACTTTTCCACTTTCAGAAAGTGATGCAATAGACTCCTATGTTGAAGTCATGAACTATTCAACAGAGGATACCTTGGTACACTTAAGACCTCAATTGTACCATTGGGGAAAACTGCCTAACTCGACCTATAGTTTGCCTCCTTTTTCGGAAAAAAAATGGTATAGGTTTAAGGTTGCATCCTCAAAAGATACATCCACTGTTTTAGCATTTATGTATGATATGATTCCTGTCTTGGATATTTACGTCCAATCAAGTTTGAAAAGTGGTTATGATAAATATCCCTTGGGAACAAATGTTTATCAAAAAACAATCGAAAGAAGTATTGAATTGGATTTCAAAAAAGGGGAAAGTAAAACAATTTATTTTAAAGTTTTTGGTAATGGAGGTTCCACTTCGTCAAACCCCATTTTATTATCAAAACAAAATTTCCTAAAGGAAAAACAGAAGAAAAGTAGTTTCTTAATTATCTGTAGGACCATTACCATCTTTTTTTTAGTAATACTTATATCATTATACTTTAATTCTAAAAACAATGGGTACTTATATTTATGTTTCAGTCTCATTGCGATAATGCTATTTGCTGAAACAGAATCAGGTGCACTTGTTGGTCTCTTTTATGTGAGAGGTAATGACCTCTCTTACTTCATTAGAATTTTAGGTAATCATTTATTGGTTATAGCTTTATTCAATTATTTTGACAGTATTCTAGATACCAATGCTAACATTTTTAAGAATAAAATCTTCATTGGTATTAATATATACTTAATCCTCTTAGAGCTTTTTCTTCTCCTTATCCCTCAAGTCACATTGATTTGGGGAATACTTTATACATCAATTATTACTTCAAGCTATATCTTATTTTATTTCATTATTCGTCATTTATTCCTTCCCTCTATTCGAAAAAATAATCATATGGCACTCATTTCTTTTGGAATACTGATATTAATGATGATTGTGTTTTTCATATCGGTAACAGGCCCGCATATAGGACTATTGGAAAGAACATTTCTATCATCTGTATTGATATATGTTGGAGGTATTTTGAGTGTTATGATGATCGCACTTCTAATAGGTATAAAAGTCAAACAAACTTATGATGATAATAGACGATTAACTCAACTAGAAGCTCAATTTCAGAGAGAATATTTAGAGGTGATTTCAAAAAGTCAACAAATTGAAAGGCAAAAAATTAGTAATGAAATCAATGATAAAATCGGGACAGATTTATTAGTTGTAAAAAAAATGTTACCGCCAACAAATACAACTTTGAAACCTATCTTGGATGACACTATTTTAAAAGTAAGTACCATCAGTAAACAGCTCAGAAATACGAGTATTCATCAGAAAAATTGGACAGAAAAAATTAGTGAATTAACAACTCAGTTTTCATCCAAAGATATACAGTATTCTTTTCAGAATAATGCTCAGAATATACTCTTACCAAATACCTTCCTACAACATATTTTTTTGATCATTAATGAACTTTTTGTCAATGCAGCAAAGCATAGTAAGGCTCAAAAAGTTTCAATATCTTTTCAAGAAAAAGAGGGACAACTTATCATCAAATATTCAGATGATGGAACAGGTATCGAGAAAAGTGCCTTGAAAAAAGCAGGTATTGGAATACAAAATATTAAGCAAAGAGTAAAAGTGATGAGAGGCGTTCTCTATCTCACAAACAATTACGGATTGACAGTAATGATAAGTATTCCACTTCACTAGCAAAATTATGAGAAAGCAAATTTTACTTTATCTCCATTTTATTTTTATATGCAATGTTGCTTCTGGAGAAAGTGTTTTTAAAATTAATGAAACACCTTCTACTCAATTTCATTCTTTTTTTAAAGTCAACTCCTCTGACCTTTCCTTTGAAGAGGTCCGAAATTCACTTACAGCATGGAAAGAGTTTGGGTATGCCGACTTTAGTCATTCTCCTTTTGCGGGTAAAAAATGGTATAGAGTAAAAATAAGTTCTACAGTAAGTCAAGAACAAATCCTTGCTTTCAACTATAAATTAATTCCTTACGGCAAAGTCTATATACTATCTTCAGCCAATACAAGAATTAATGTTTTAGATCTAAATTCTATTTCTTCAATTGACATATATGATAATGCTTTCTATTTACATTTTGATAAAAATGAAAGTAAAGAAATATACATTGAACTTTTTGGTAAAGGTGGACCGCTTCCAACAAACATAAAGCTCTATGATGTAGATGAATATCATGAAATAAAAAGTCAGCAATCTGCTGTTCTGACCGTGTTAAGAACAGTAACAGTATTATTTATCATCATAATACTTTTGAGTTGGACACTCTCCAAAAATATACTTTACTTCGGTTTTATATTACAGATTATAGGTATAATAGGCTTTGTAGAAACAGGAATAGGTTTGTTTTATGGTTATTTTTCTTTCAATGATTATGATATTAGTTATATCATTCGAATTATTAGTAATCACCTTCTCATCAACGGTTACTATTTATTTTTAAAAAATTATTTATACCCCAATGATGCTTCCAAAGAGTTAAAAATAATTTTTTATTTCAATATCATAATGATTGTTCTTGAAGTGCTTTTCTTGATTCTTCCTCATGAAATCTTAATACAACAAATCACATATACTACTATCATTATAGGTTCATGGATTTTAATCTCTCTTTTCTTTGCTCATCTATGTTTTCCTGGCATTAAAGATAAAGTGGTTTATGCAAAAGAATTATTCTATTTCTTCCTTTTTACAGCTATTAATTGTTTCATTTTCGTATGTCTTCCACACTTAGGACTACTTGAAAGAAACATTAACGCTACTTTAATCTGTTATTTTGTCACCTTATTTCTGTTCTTTTTTATGTTCTTCATCCTTTACAGGAAATGGGAAAATGTCATTAAAGAGAATAAAAGATTAGCCAAACTAGAGCAAGAACATCAACAGAAATACATTCAATCCATTGTGATAAGTCAGGAGGATGAAAGGAATAAAATCGGTAGAGAAATTCATGATAGTATTGGAGGTGATCTTTCATTCATCAAAATGAAACTGAAAGAAAGTAACCTAAACATAAAACCACTTCTTGAAAATACAATCAATAACGTCCGGAATATCTCACACACGTTAGTAAGCCCTTCATTTAAAGTCGATGATTGGATTGATGAAATAAGGGAATTAGCAACAAAGTTTAATGCTCATTCAAAGTCCTTCCAATTTCATTACAATACTTCCTCAATCCCTCTTCCAATAGAAGAGTTGGAACACCTTTACAGGGTCATTCAAGAGTTATTTCTTTTTTCTTCACTTCAACAAAAAACGACTCAAGTAAGATTAGAAATTGAAGTAGACCATCAAAATATCAATGTGCTATTTTATGATAACGGCACTCATTTTTCTGAAGATTTATTACAAAACGAGTATAGGCTACAGAACGTTTTCTACAGAGTAAAATTACTCAAAGGCCGATTAGAGATAGCTCCAAATAACAATAAGATTTTAATTATAAACTTATAAAAATGATAAACAAAATTTCAATTGTAGACGATCATTACCTCTTTCTTAAAGGGTTATTAGAAATGATAAAATCATATTTTCCTTCCTCCACCATAATCAATGTTTATAGTTCACCTAAACAATATTTAGCGGAAAGTAAATATGATGAGCAATTACTGATCTCCGATATTCAAATGCCTGAAATGAATGGCATAGAAATGATTGAATTGATTAAAGCTAAAAATCCTGATTTAAAAACCTTAGTCATTTCTATGCACAATAAATACTCTACAACAAAAAAGTGTAAATCGATTGGGGTTCTTGGATATATTTTAAAAGATGACACAGATAAAGACCTTCTATTAGCTTTAAGAACTGTAAGCAAGGGAAATAAATATTATTCTTCAAGAGTGGAAGAACATTTTCAAAATGTACAAAAATCAGAACAAATACTCTCTTTAAGAGAAGAACAAGTATTAGATCTGATATGTGATGGGTTGACGACTAATCAAATTGCAAAACAGATGTTTGTAGGATCAGAAACTGTAAAAACTCATAAGCGAAATATTAAAATAAAACTAGGAATTAGCAAAACGATAGACCTCATCAAATATAAATTAGAAAGAGAAAATTTAATGCAATAGCAGCCAATGAATAATAAAGTGAAACATCATTTTCCTCGGCTAGTATGGCTAGATGTCAACAGGGGATTAACGGTATTTTTTATGTTGCTTATTAATCTAGGAGGCAATAATAATCAGTCATTTCTACAATTGACACATACTAAACTTGGTTTTCATTTTGCTGACTGGGTCTATCCTAATTTTATATTTATAATGGGTATAGCATTAGGATATAATAAAAGTAATCTCAAATTAAAACGTATTATCCAAAGGGGAATTTCTCTATTTATTATTGGTATTATTATCGAAAACTTCCCATTCTATTTTCCACTTGGAGGACTTCGACTAATGGGAATTTTACAGCGTATAGCAATTTTATATACTTTAGGTGGTTGTTTACTTCTTTTGAATTATAGGTATTTGATTATTTCCTGTTTAGCCTCCTTCATTCTCTTTATTTTAATATATAGTTTTAATTATTCTACCTTGAATCAAGCTCCTTTTCGTTTTCAAGAAGCTATTGATCAGCTGGTATTGAGGAATCATATTTATAGAGGTATGTTGTATGATCCACAAGGTATTTTATCGCTTTTTGGTAGTCTTATTAACGCTTTTATCGGAATATTAATTGGAGTACTATTGCACCGCTTTCACCTGACGAAGTTCCCTGATTGGACTATTATTTTCTCAATTGTTTTTAGTAGTGCTGGATTCTTTTTAAGTTTTATCTTCCCATTATCACAAGATTTATGGCTTCCTTCCTTTTCCTTATTTACAATTGGGCTTTCATTATTTTTTGGTCAATTAATACAACGTATTACAATAATTCATTATCCAATTCTATTATTCTGGGGACAAAATGCGTTACTACTTTACTTGATAAGCGAAGTAATCAGGCGTATTAGTTTTTATTACTTTATTGATAATACGCCTTTAAGATATACTTCAATTGATTGGTTAAGTAAACACAGTTTCTTATCAATACATTTTGCTGCTTTAGTAAGTAGTTTAGTACTGCTTGCTTTGACAACTTTAGTCGTTAAAGTAGCTATTCGATACAATGTTAAGCTTCGATAAACTCTACATCTAGTTTCGATTTAGACTCTAATGACAACATATACAGTAATGGGATAAATATAAATGGAGCTATAGGATAAATTATAAACGTAAGCATGGAATATGAAAAGCGCTGAAAAGCAAAAATTCCAGTAAACTTACTTATGATGCTCAAAGTAAAACTCGTCATTATAAATAAAATTGTAAATATCGTCATTCGGTAAAAGACTTTTCTATCATTGCTAAAAAAGAGAGAGATGATAAAAATGTTTATACAAATCATTGAGACAAAGAAAAGCTTCGTTGCCAGCCAATGAACAGATACAGACAAATAACCTAAGCCTGTAAACAAGCTCAACAACCACCTTATACCACCGAATTTGAGTAAGTCCGTGGCCAATTGATCAAAAAAGAGGGAAGAGTCTTTTCTTACATCAAAAACAAGAATACTGATTACTAACCAAGTAAAAAGTGCAATACCTCTTGAGAATACTAACTTCTTATTCATTTTTAGATTTTAAACCTGAATATTTTTCAACCCATATCATCCAAAGACAGAAAATAATTCCATATACAGCATAGGCATAGGTGTATTTATGATTAAAATCAAAAGTCTCAGGAGATTGAATAAAATTATACGCCAATAACATTACCCTAATCACATTCGATAAATAAATCAATGCAAAACCAAACAACCCATAAATTATTTTAGTTCTCAATGCTCCAGGTGCAGACAAGATGAAGCCAATAAATAACATTTCGATCCCTAAACCATTACAGCCCTTTCCTATAAACACAGCCTGCATCCCATTTAAGGTCACTGTATCTTTATTGACAACACTTGATTCAAAAAATAGGTTAAGTAAGAAAGAGCTTAATTGAGCCACTGCTTCTATTAACTTTTGATCTAAAGTTCCATCCGGCTCTATCCAAAACCTATAAGTCACTTGCCAGATACAAAAAAGTATAATGGCCTTAATCAGAAATTTCTGTAATAGAGAGAATTGCTCGAATGTAGTTTTAATAGTTGCTATCATAATTAAAAAGTTAAACCTGCTACAAAAAATTGTAGCAGGTTGGTAGGTAGTTACTTTTTCTTTCTCTTACTTTTAAACTTGTAGATACCATATATAGCACCCGAAGCTAAGAGAATATAACCACCATCATCTATGGGTACTCCCGCAGGAGTAGGAGGAAGCATTGGTCCTGCCCATAATGATAAAGCAATAAAATTGAATATTAGGGTAAGGAATAATACCTTTATTTTTTTCATAACTATTTATTAATTAAAACTTTGTAAGAATAATATTTCTGAGAAGTCAGAAGTTGTATAATTACAGGCGTGTTTGTTGGAATCGAATAATTAAATTCTGCTTTTCCACCTGTCGCTTTGCTCTGACTCTGATAGAGTTTAGTTCCTAGCGTTGTTGTCACTATTATTTCTATATCACCGTTTGAAATCTGATCTATTAGAATTTTAGAATTTACAATCGAAATTGTAGTTTCTACCTCATCCTCTAGATCTATTGATGAAATAATGTCATCTGAATTTCCTGGATCTGTTTGTATAATTTTTGAAATATGAATTTCATAACGATCTTCCTCTGTACCTTCACCTGTTAAGACCACCTCATCGTTCAAATTAAATTTATTTTCATTGGTCTTATCAAACAAATAGATTTCATAATCCTCTAATAACTGCTTTTCTTGAAGCTCTAAGTTGACCGTTTTGGTTTTGTCAAACGCAAGAGTAATTGGTAACATATATTGATCAACTTTTTCTAATGCCAAAGTATGATAATCTGTCTCATCACGATTGAACTTTAAGGATAACGCTTGTGAACCGTTTAGTTTAAAAGCATCAAATGTGTAATCATCCTCATCTGTAAAATCAGCCCCTGTTAAGAAAACTACTTTATCTGAATATAAATCTGATATTGCTTCAAAAGTAAATTTCTCAAAAGGTGTATTTTGATTCTTTCTGTAAACACTACCACTCTTTTCTGTTTGCTTTTGATCATGTTCGAATGTAATATTTCCATCAGCAGCTACATGAACAAAGAAACCTTGGAAAGAAGGAATATCTAATTTATTACTAGAATTGACTACTGTATAGGCTCCCGTACCATCTGAATTCCCTTCATAGAAATATAAAGTACCATTGGTGATATTACCGTTATCAGCAATAAATAAATCATAATCCAATGGTGCTAAGAACACATTACCAATTAAATTATAGCCTTTAAAAGTAGCATTCGCACTTTGAGACGTTACAGGAACATTCACAGCATCTGCATAAGGAGTACCTGTAATTGTAAACGTACCTGCACCTGTAGCAATAATCCCCTGTCCTACACTAACGGACCCTGAGAAAGCTTGCCATGTAGAACTTGGCTCATCATAATAATAACGGTCTCTGTCAACCACTTGTGAAGCTTGTGCCCCTTCTTGAACGGGTACAGACCAATAATTATAGATTTTATTACTTGTTTCACCTGTTCTTTTCACATTCACATTACCACTGATTTGTCCAGTACTTGAATGATATAACGTGGCACCATCTTCCAATGTCAAATTATTGTTTGTAGTCAACTGATTACCAGATGTGATAGATACAATACCTTGTACCGTTATTGCATTTACTACCTCTACATTCGCATCAATTTCTAATGTTCCTTCACCTGTTATTCCATCACCACTATTCGTAATATCGCCTTGTAAAGTTAAGGTTCTGCCTGTTGGGATATTTATCTCATGACCTGATGCAATACCAATATCCCCAAAAGTAATATCTGAAGACAATGTAAAATCAAAATCAATAAGTAAGGAACCTGAACCTCCTATACCATTACCAATACTTGACAAACCTCCTGATAGAGTTAAGGCCTTACCTGATGATATACTCAATGAATTTCCTGATGTGATTGACAATGTTGGATTAATGGATAAGTTTTCTGTAACATTTACAAAACCATCAATTACTAATATACCGGAACCTGTTATTCCATCACCATTGTTCGTAATATCACCTTGTACAGTAATTGTTCTTCCTGAAGCTATGTTCAATGAATTACCTGAAGTAATTGTTAAAGCTGCACATGTAAAATCTGAAGTAGGAGTGAAATCACTATCTATGACAATTGTTTTAAAAGCGCTAGGTTCACCATTAGTCCAACTTGATCCATCCCAGGTAGTTTCTGTTGAAAAAATGATAGGCATTCCTTGTACCTCTCCTCCTATTTGTGATTCTGAAATATGTTCCTCAACACTGTAGTTCGTTCCATCAGTATCAATGGTAAATATTACTCCTTCCCCATTATTTCCTCCTCCTGATGTTATACCCCAAAGTTTACCATCATATTCCGTTAAGCCACTCGCTGGGTTAACTCCTGTACCTGATACAAAATCATGTAGTTTTGCTAAATTTGAACCATCAACATCCATTGAAAAGATAGTCCCATCAGAGGATGTCGTTACTCCAAAAACTTTACTATTACTCGCAATCAATGAGAAACCTGGCGAAGACTCCAAATTAGTCTCACTATCAGCATCTGCTAACTCAGAATAGTTTGTACCATCTGTATCTATTGAAAAAAGAGAACCATTAGATGATGATGCACTCAATGTTCCATAAATCTTACTGTTTATATATTTTAATCCTCCTCCAGAGGAAGCAGAATCATCAAAACCTGTTAAATCTATTTCGTTGTAATTATTACCATCAGCATCAATAGAAAAAATCTCTTCTTCACCAGATAAAACACCCCATATTTGGTCATTTTCAAATGAAAGGCTCCCCCCTACAACTTTAGAAAACTCTTCTAAAACAGAATATCCCGTACCATCTTCATTCATGGAAAATAATACACCTTTATCTGATGTTCCTCCCTCACTTGTCAACCCTACTATTTTATTATTGATTGCAAATACGCGATCAATAGGTTTTCCACCGTTGGTACCATCAAAATGGTGAAGTATCGTAAAGCCAGTACCATCGATAGCAAGGCTAAAGATTATACCTTCGTCATTAGTTCCACCAATTTTTGCTACTCCCCATAATTTATCATTATGGTAAATTAAAGTCTTTCCAAATTGTCCTCCTTTAGTTGTCCTTGTACCAAGAGTAGATGAGTGTATGGTAGTAGTTCCATCATCAGAAATCGCATAGATAGAATAACTCGTTGTTCCCACTAAAACATCTTGAGAAAATAGCGTAAAAGGGAGCAACAAAAATGATAAGAGCAGTAATCTTGAAATAGGTATTTTTAATTTCATCTTTAGTAAAGAATTAAAAGTTTGTAATGAAACAAAGAAGCGTGTCACCAGTAAAAAAAATAGTCAGCCTCATTATCTTCTACTATCGAAAATAGAGTACAATATCTCTTGCATGAGATTTTAATGGAAGATAATTGCGATTATCGACAAAAAATCCCCCATTTGGGGGAGATAAAGTGAACGTATTATAAGTCAGTTTCTTTACTTAAGTATTTTCAAAAAAGTATCCTTACATTTGATAAAAAATGAAAAAGTAATGTCAAATTTCACACAAATCTCTAAGTTTTTCGAAACGGAATACCCATTGAATAAGGAAGGATTGAAAGAACTTTTTAATTCCTTTAAAGTGGAGACTTACAAAAAAGGAGAGTTGATACTTCAGATTGGCAACTTTGAAAATCAATTACGATTTCTCAATAGTGGAAGTGTTCGTGAATATTACATTAGCCCAGAAAAAGAAACCAATACACTTTTCTATACCACTCCACAATTCATTACAGATTTCTCTGCTTTCAACAATGATACTTCCACCAAAAAGAATCAAGAGGCTTTAACTAAGATAGAACTACTAACTATAGAAAAATCCATTTTCAGAGCACTACTTCAAAAGTATGATTGTGGAAAAACATTTATTGATCTTACATTTCAGAAGATTTTTGAAAATAAAGAACAATTTGAATACAACCGTATCACAAAAACACCCGAAGAACTATATAAAGAACTCATGATTTATAAGCCTCACTGGTTACAATCTATTCCTCAATATCATATTGCCTCCTATTTGGGCGTAACTCCTGAAACATTAAGCAGGATTCGCAAGCGTATCTAATTTCTTGATTTGAATCAATGGAATTGGCTTCCTTGAAATCGACATTTGTATTGTACAAAAAACAATACAGATATGAAGTTATATCCAATCAGAAAGCTACAATTAGACGGTGACATACCAATGAACTGTTATGTACTTGACAGAAATGGAAAGTGCTTTATCATTGATCCGGGTTACCAAAAAGAATTAATCCAAGAGTATGTAAAACGAGAAGGGCTTGAAGTGATAGGAATATTACTTACACATGCTCACATCGACCACATTGAAGCCTTGGATTGTTTCGATGTACCTATTTATGTTCATGAGTTAGAATATCAAATTTTAATGGATAATGATCTTAATGGATTTGGATATTTTGGAAAAGAAAGAGCCTACGATATCAATTCATTGAACATTAAAACAATCACTGAGGAGACCAAATTATATATAGATGACCATAAAATAACTGTAATACTTACTCCAGGTCATACTATTGGAGGAGTTTGTTATAAAATTGGTCATGACCTTTATGTTGGTGATACGCTATTTGAAGGTAGTGTTGGTCGCTGGGATAGACCTACCGCAAATCTTGAGCAACTCAAGAAATCTGTAATCCAGTTGATCGATGAGCAACCTGATCACATGGTTATTCATCCTGGTCATGGTCGTAGTAGTACAATCGGAACAGAAAAACAAATCAACCCATTCTATCACGAATGGAAACGAGAACTTATTAATACAATCTAAAAATTATCCTCATGAAAATCCATCACATCAGAAACGCTTCAATGGTCATTGAAACGAATGACAAAGTTATTTTAGTAGACCCAATGCTAGGGAAAAAAAGTACAATGCCTCCTTTTTCTTTTATTCGTTTTAAAGCACGAAAAAATCCTTTAGTTGATCTGCCCGAAAATGTTCAACCTATTTTAGATAAAGTAACGCACTGTCTTATTACTCACCTTCACCCCGATCATTTAGACAAGGATGCAGAAGCATTTTTAAGAAAGAAAAATATTCCTGTTATCTGTAGTGTAAAAGATGAGGATGAGTTAAGAAAAAGAGGTTTGAACATTATTCTAACTGTAGACTATTGGAAAAGGAGTGATTTTTTGGGAGGAAAAATAGAAGGTATTCCTGCTCAACATGGTTACGGTTTTGTCGCTAAACCTGCCGGAAATGTAATGGGTTTTTATATCGAACTACCTGATCAACTCTCTGTTTACTTAAGTTCTGATACAATCTACACTGATGCTGTTGATAAAGTATTAAGAGAATATAAACCTGAAATCAGTGTAGTAGCGGCTGGTTCTGCTCAATTTGATATATTCAAACCGTTATTGATGACAGTTGAAGATGTGATCAAATTTACGAAAAATGCTCCTGGTAAGGTCATTGCCAATCATATGGAGGCAGTCAATCATTGTCCAACGACAAGAGCTGATCTTAGACAAAAATATACTGATTTAGGATTAATGGAGAAAAGCTTTGTTCTTGAGGATGGAGAAGTGATTTCGATTTAATCTTTATAGCTCCTCTTTCACTAAAAAACGGCCCTAATCTCATATAAGTAAGAGGTTAGGGCTGTTTTTCTTGGATTAAGCTAAAGAAAAGTTTACAATTCTTCTGCAAAAGAGGTTTTACCTTCTTTGTATAACCTTAATGTAAAACCATTATCAAGCTGTTTTTTAACACATTTTGCAAAATCATATCCGCTTCCCTCACAAAGAATATCCCCTGGTTTGAATGTCGACTCAAATCCAGCACCAAAACTGTTTAGCTTTCTATAGGCATACTTGTTTTCGATGAGACTACCATTATTGATAGGAAATAGAGATCGCTGATTGGAAATTAAAGTATTAGTCATGTCAAATACTTCATCTCCATTCATACTTTCAATTAGTTGCTCAATTGTTAGAGAATCGCTTGCTTGATTTAAATCAACCTCATTTTTCTCACAACTTACTAAAGTCATGATGGTTGAAAAAGCTAAGAATAGAATCGTTTTTAAATTTCTAGTTTTCATAGTTATCATTTAAAGTTTTAGCTGTTCATGTTAAGCTCATGAAATTTATAATGCTAATCAAAAAAAAAACTATAATCAATCATTCTACATTTTAACCTTTCAATTCATGTAATTTTTTTAGAAATAATACTCAAATAATAACATTATTTACAAGTTTTTATCAAATAAAATCAATGGATTAAAGAAGTTCTACATCTTTTTAATGGATCATTTTCACAGAACAATGATTTACTGTTAATAAAAAGTGCATATGTGAATAACTTTTTATTTTACATACTACCTCGTTTTGTATTTTTAAAAAGTTATCAACATTTATGATAATAAATAGCAAAAGATGAGTTAATAGTATAAATATTTCAATGATTCAAGATAAAAGTTGATGAATCATTGAAATTTGTACACAAAAAAAGGTTAGTCAACATCTTGT
>NZ_JTAM01000204.1 GCF_000812565.1 Flammeovirga sp. OC4
TGTATGAAAATCAATTTGGCGTTAAACCTGAAAAATAAGAATTATGGCAGGCGTATATAAAGAAGTTTGGACGGGTGCAGTTGAAAAGCACATGAGAGCCGATGCAGGATTTTTAGCAGAAATTCCTGACAAGTCAAAAATGGTAGGCAATTCTGTAATTCACCTTACAGAGCTTGGAGCAGATCCCGGGGTGTTAATTGATAACACAGTTTATCCTATTGCAACCAATCAATCTGCTGATGGTGATGTCACTATTGTTTTGAGAAAAATCGAAACGGAAAATACTGAGATCACAGACGATGAATTGTATGCTATTTCTTATGATAAGATCAAGGAAAAAGCAACACAGCACGGTGACGCTCTCAATGAGAATATTGGAGCATTGGCACTTCATTCGTTAGCTCCGGG
>NZ_JTAM01000205.1 GCF_000812565.1 Flammeovirga sp. OC4
CCTTGATCTGTATTGACAATTTCCGGTGCTCCATGCTCTTCTATACATTCCTGTATCGTCTCTTTGCACCATTCTGCTTCCATTGTATTGGAAAGAGACCAGCCTACAATGTAACGGCTGTGTATATCAATTACAGCCATTAAATACATAAAACCCTTTTCCATTGGAATGTAGGTGATATCGGTTGCCCATACTTGATTTACTTTATTAATGACCATATTACGAAGGAGGTAGGGATACTTTTTGTGTTCTTTTACACCTTTTGAAGTATGAGGACCAGGA
>NZ_JTAM01000206.1 GCF_000812565.1 Flammeovirga sp. OC4
CAGGAGTTTTCTGTTGAGAGTATGTGTGATGTACTAAAAATAAGTAGTTCCGCCTATTACAGCTGGCTTCAAGGAAAAGTATCGAAGCGAAAAATCGCTTTCGAGAGAGATACAAAGCATGTTTTAAAGGAATATCACCTTTCAAAAAATAGGTATGGAAGCTATAAGATCACTTCCTCATTAAAAGAGAAAGGTATCCAGACCTCTCGTAATCGAGTAGCTAGAATAATGAAAAAAGAAAACATAAAAAGCTGCATTTGTAAAAGTTACAAACCTCAAACCACACAGTCCAACCATGGAAAGAAGGTAGCTCCTAATATACTGAACCGTAAATTTAAAACAGACGCACCAGCAAAAGCATGGGTATCTGATCTTACTTATATTCCAACAGATCAAGGCTG
>NZ_JTAM01000207.1 GCF_000812565.1 Flammeovirga sp. OC4
CTCGCTAGCTGTTCCGGTAATTGCGTCTCGGCCGAGGGGTCGATGAGCTGCGGAATGGAGACGCGAGCCGCAAGGGCTTCACGTGGTGCGTATGGGTCCCGTGAGGCGCATGTGGAACGTGGTAGGCGTGACGTTGAAACAGATCGAGGAGAGGAGATGACTCCACCGGGTTATCAATCAGGACCTCGAGACTTGTTCACGGGGTCAGCAGCTTGACAAGCGCTCTCGAGATTGTGGCCACGCTTGGCTCAGCTGCACTCGCTGCTACAATTTGGATATCTCACACGAGGGAGGCGGTCCGTGCGGCCGCTAGAGCCTCGCATTCAAAGGCCCGGTTTTAGTCTGGGCGAACCATCGAAGG
>NZ_JTAM01000208.1 GCF_000812565.1 Flammeovirga sp. OC4
TTCAATAAATGGAGAGTGAAAAACGGCAAAGGTGAAGTAAGTTTGAGCGGTGTAAAAAGACGTCTCAATATGAATGAGCTGAAGAAGTACTGGTATCCTGTTTATCACGGTAAAAGTGCCTTTGAAAACAAGTTCATGTACAGAAACACAAGAGAGCGTGCTTCATGTAGAAATGCGCTTTGGAATGGTGACGGCACAAAGGTGAACTATTACTATAAAGATGCCAGAGGAAACATAAAAGCCAATCTTGATTTTTATGTGATTATAGACGCTCACTCCGAAAGAATTTTAGGCTATTCATTTACCACCAACGGAGAGAACGCAAGGGTAATTCGATCGGCTCTCAAAATGGCGGTAGATA
>NZ_JTAM01000209.1 GCF_000812565.1 Flammeovirga sp. OC4
TGAGACAAGAAGTCCTGAATAAACTTTCCTCCTTGTGTTGCTTTTTCGGTTGGCTTAATAATAGAGGCTTTACGGTTTCTTTCCACAAAATCCGAAGAGAACACATCTTTTAAATCTGTTTTTATCATCGAAAAGCCTTCTTTTGCTTTCGAAAACTCACCTCTCAAGCCATAATTGATCACATCCATTGCTTTAGCTCCTACTTTGACCAGTCCTTCAAAGCGAATAGCAATATCATCAAACACTCTTTTGATCACCGATAAGATGGATACTTCCTCGTCAATACCTAAAAGTTGGTGCAATAGTGATTTTGCTCCCGTTTTTTCATACACCCAGTTTACAAACTGTATAAA
>NZ_JTAM01000210.1 GCF_000812565.1 Flammeovirga sp. OC4
ACCAAAACTTCGTTTGGAGTATCATTAGTCGCTTGTAAATCATCAAAAATACACTAGTTCCTTATAAAGACAAACATTTAAAAAATTGCTTAAAAAAACGTATTATGTGAGTGTAAGTCCAAATTTGACGCAGAGCAACATCTCATTGAGTTAGAAAAAAATAGTTTACCTGCATTGATTCTACTTTTGAATATCAAATGAAATGAAACGGTTATCACATTTATTTATTATGAATAGATTATTTCAACTTCTGTGTTTTTTAATGATTTGTGCTTCATGTACTTCTATCAACATAAGGGGGATAAAACTAATAGTAACAAAG
>NZ_JTAM01000211.1 GCF_000812565.1 Flammeovirga sp. OC4
CCTGGTACAATTCCTTTGCGGTAGCTACTCCTAACAAGTATGCATGTTTATCAGCCATTGAAAGCTCTTTCCCTTTTTTATATGCCTTCAGAATGTCTGCTGTCACTTTTTTGATTTCCTCCGACTCGGAAAACTCACTGTTTTGAACACCACTGCAACAATCCTGTTTAGGGTATTGTGGAAGGTTTAATTGCTTATTAATAGGCGTATAAACCGCTTTTAAATCCTTGTTAGGGAGTAATGCTTTTTGTTCATTACTCCCTTTCTGAAAATTTGCATGTACTTCCTTTTTGCCTTCAATAGGAATATTGAAATTCGT
>NZ_JTAM01000023.1 GCF_000812565.1 Flammeovirga sp. OC4
AATCATAAGAGAAATGAAGAAGAAGGAAATTTGAAAGTAAAACCTATAAATGCTTGTTGAAAAGCTAGTTGAAAGTTGACTATAATTTAGTTTACAATGTAGTGTTCTCATAAAATAAAAGACACACAAAGGACATTAACCCCTCATGTGTCTTATGGAAAATCTGTTTGTTAGTCTTTGCAAGAAGACTATGAATCGATAAGCATTACACTACTTAAAATGAATTACCTGTTATTTATAAACCTTATTGAATCTATTATTAACTACTTTACTGTGTATTTTTTGTATAAATCTTCAGAAGACATGATATATCTTTTGTCTTGAAGTTTTGCTTCCCATTTTTTCTTGAGATTCTTATTCACTTGCAATCGAGCGTCAACCAATTTGAACGTTGGATTATCAAACCACATGGGGTGCGATTTCCAGTTACAGTTGATGTATGAAAATGCTTTTACAACATCATCGTTTTTCTCAATTGTATCAAAGAAAGGAACAAACCATTCGTTCCATGCTAATTGAGCCTCGTCTTCATTATTTAAGTCCATTGGTAATGTTTGGTTATCAAACTTCATAAAAGGACCTGAGACAGTTGGTGATGCCTCCGCAATAAATACAGGCTTACCTTTCGCTCTTGCAAATTCAATCATTTCTTGCTCTCGCCACCTTGCAAAAAATGAAAAACCACACCAATCCACATATTCATCCCCAGGATACCAATCTTCCAATTGACCAGGAGTAGAAACAAATCCTGTAGACTGCCATACGTATGCCACGTTTTCAACATTTTCTTTGTCTAAGACATCTTTTACTCTTCTATATGCCTTAAGATAATCTTCTCTCTTGTAATGGTTCCATAAGTGACCATCAAACTCGTATCCTACTCTTAAAAATACAGGACGAGGTGCAATGGACTTTATAAACTTACCTAATTCAATAATCATCTCATCATGTTCACCATTCGCAACTTTTGTTTCATGGTTTACCATTCCAAGACCAATGGCCAACATCATATTGTCATAATCAGAATCCGCCAACTGAAGACTCGCATTATAGACACTATCACCCCAGTTGTCGGAACTATAAATACCATCTAATCCTTTGTGTACAAATCCAAATGTGGTATCTCCAGGTGTTAAGAAAGAGTAAGAAGTAAATCCAGCAGGACGCTCCTTGAAATGATCTAAATACCCATCATTATATTCCTCTAACCCACCAAGGGCTGAAATTTCTTGTCCAATAAAAACCAAAACTTTCCCATCTTCGGGTTCATATTTTGCTAAAGGTCTATCCACTTTTGCCGATGTATTAGGAGAAGCAACAGCACTTTTAATAAACGTTTTATCAGTTGTCTGTTCTACACACCCTATTAAACCTAAAGCAAAAGAGACAGCTATAAAATAAACTGTTCTCATTATCATACTTGTAAAAATTAAAGGATGACCAATCCAAAAAATTTACTCTGTTTAAAGTAAATAGTCTGCAATATTCTTTCTTTTCGTTGAGTAAATGATCAATGGTTTTGAAAGACAAAACTGTTGTTCAATTACCTATTTCAAAGGTCATTATTTTTTTTAATATGTAAACTACTACAACTACTCTCGACACTACTTCACAACTACTTCAAACCGCCTTTTTGATATCAAAATCAGCATTTTATAAATGAATAAAAGTACTTTTGTTTATCAACAAACATAATTGCGATTAGAAATGAAATGTAAATTAAAATCACTCTTCTTTTTGTTACTTCTCTTACCCTATATAAGCCGTGCTCAAGGCAATGAGAGGTTGAAGTTATTCAACGAAGAGCACTTCTTCATTAAAGGTGTAGGCATTGATAATAATGTAGGTCTCACCAAATTTGAACTCTTGGCTCAATCAGGTGCGAATGCATTTAGAACTTGGAGTACACAAAATGCAGAAGCAAAATTTGACTCCGCCCAAAAGTATAATCTTAAAGTCGCTTTAGGAATTGCAGTTGAACAAGAATTGCATGGGTTTGATTATAATGACAAAGAAGCTGTAAAAAAGCAATTGGAAAAAATCAAAGCTCAAGTACTAAAGTATAAGGACCGACCCGAATTAATGTGTTGGGTTGTAGGAAATGAATTAAACCTTCTTTTTGACGAACATGGACAGCTTGCTCTAGTAAATCCAAAAGTTTATGATGCATTGGAAGAGATCATTCAATTTATCCATAGTGTTGACCCTATTCATCCTGTAACGACAACATTTGCCGGCATTACGAAGGAACATGTCGTTCGAACTTTAGAAAGAACACCAAGCTTGGATATCATCTCATTTCAAGTGTATGGTGATTTATTAGTTTTACCTCAACGTGTAAAAGAACTTCACTTGAAAATTCCTTATATGGTCACTGAATATGGGGCAGTTGGACATTGGGAAAGACCTATCACACCATGGAACAGAGAAGTAGAAGAAACCTCATTTGAAAAAGGAGAAGGCCTAGCAAACCGAATTCAAAAAGGCATGGTTGAGAATCAAGACCCGCTATTCCTAGGTTCTTTTGCTTTTTATTGGGGACAAAAACAAGAGAGAACACCTACATGGTATGGCCTCTTTACTGTATCAGGAGAAAGTGACGCTCGCATTGATGAGCTTACTAAATATTGGTCTGGAAAATACCCCGAAAATAGAGCTCCTTCCGTAAAAAGCATACAGCTAAACGGAAAAAAGGCAAGCGATTTTATTGTCATAAAGGATGAAAAAATACTGACTTCCAATATTGAGCTATCGGTGCCAAAAGCAGAGAATTTAAGTTTTCATTGGGAATTAATGGAAGAAGTGAAAGTTAAAAGTCAAGGGGGTGCTTTTGAACAAACACCTCCCAAAATAAACCTCCAAATCATTGAGAATAAAGAAATTGAAATCACCTTCAAAACACCTCAAAAGGAAGGAGATTACAGGCTTTTTGTTTATGTCTATGATGGAAAAGGAAAAGTAGGAACAGCCAATATCCCCTTTTATGTCGGAGACTTGAAAGATATGTAATAAAACATCCCCTATCCATAAAAATATGGTATAGGGGATCTGTATATATTAAGTGCTGTATAATAGTTAGATTATTGTTTTACGAATTTTGAAGATTTACCATCTATAGTTAGTATATAGATGCCTTTATCTAAATCAGCAACATCAACTGAAGTTTTGGATGTAAATGATTTCGACTTGACTTCAATGCCATTAATAGAATGTATTTTCAAAGCTACTTCTCCTTCCGAAGGATAGGAAACATTTAATACAGATGTTACTGGATTAGGAAAAGTAGAGAAAGTTACATTTTCTTCAACCGAAGTATTACGAGTTCTTGCATTTGAACCTACATAATAATATGGAGTTCTATGAGAGTTTCCATAATTATCACTATAAATCATAAAGTATTTATAAGAAGGTGTGTAAGGATAACTTGTATACTTTACCACATTTGGCACCTTACTGATTGGATACGTTGCTATCGAACCTCCATAATTAGGTGAAGACCAGTAAATCGTCACCGTACCTGTTCTGTCTGTATTATTTTCAGTGAATTTAAAAGAGGTGTTAGAATAAAACTTTGAAATGACTACGTTATCAGGATCTTCAAACGGAGGTCTAAGTTTTAGCTTATGAACCTTTACAAATTTTTCACCACAAGTATTAATGGCTTCTGATTCAAACTGAAGTTCAACATCTTTTAAAGAACTATTATAATTTGTGTTTAATATTAGCTCATCTCTATACACTGTTAAATACGGCGATAAAGATTTAAACTTAAAAGATGTCACTGCTGAAGATGAAAAACCTCTATATTCAACTTTAACTCTGTCATTTTTGTAAGTCAATGAACTGTTTAACTCACTTTGGTTTGTGATATAGACATTGAGATTGTAGTTAATTGTAGTACGTTTAAGGTTGATTTCATCTTTACCACTACCACTGTATGAAACTTCAATTCTAACTGGTTTCGTACTTGTTACATAAGGAAATAGTAATAAAATCTTCGAAGAGGTATCATTATACTTATTAATTGGTGTTTCCCTTACTAACGTCTCAGTATAAGAATCTACTTCATAAATTCTTGCATAATAAACGTAAGTATTTGGCTTGTTGAATTTTAAGTAAATGGAGCTTCCAACTTGAACTTCACCTTTACAGTTTAATCCAAAAATAGTAAAGTTTCCTTTGTTAGAAGTAGCAGTGTTAGCTTTTGATGAATTCACACCTAGTACAAGTGTGAAAAAAATAATTAGTAATGTTAGCTGTTTCATTTTTATTTAAATTAGTTATTAGCACTTAACATATATATTTATCGCTTAAGTCTCCTTATTTCTATTGAATTGGAGCTAATTTGGAGCCCAGGCTCTAAGAGTGAATTTTCTATATTTAAAGTTGAGTTAAATAGTAGTTTACAGGGCATTGTATTGATAGACGTACTTTATCTAATCATTCACCATCAGAAAGGCTCCAAAAAACTCTAAACACTAATCGCATTTTAAGAGAGGACACACCAAAATGAAGTCCTCCTAATTTTCACACTTATTATTTCTTAGTGTGTAATACTTTTTTGATGATTTGATTTCCTTTATCATCATACATTATGATTGAATATAAACCTGAATCTATTGGTAAATCTATAGTTTGGGAATGCTTTTCCATTTGCATTTCTTCCACAATTTTACCGGATCCGATTTCGATAATCATTAGTTTTGAAATAAAGATAGATTCCAATAATTCTATCCTTAAACCAGCATTACTAGAATAAACTTTGACTTTACTTTCCAATTGTTCATCTTCTAAAGCAGTAATTGTTGCAAAACAATCTTCTTCTGTTGAAAAAGGATAACCAATAGAATCAAACAAATTACTTGTACTTTTCAACCAAGTACCATCATCGATTGCAGTCTTCCAATTTTTAGTAACTACTGCATTAGCCTGTATTCTTGAATCTCCCCAATTGATATCACTATCTCTCCACATGGGTTGTGCATTCCAGTCGACATTGATATAGGCTAACGCTTTTATAGATTCATTATTATTGATAAGATCGAATAAAGGTTGAAACCAAATTGACCATACATTTTCAGTCGTAGCTTCCAAATCATATCCCATAGGAGTGGCTTCAGCAATCATAACAGGCTTACCTTTTTGTTTTGCAAAACTAATTAAAGAGGCTCCCGCTCCTCTTCCAAAATAAGAAAATGCCATCCAATCTACATACTCATCGCCTGGGTAATAGGCATTTAAAATATTTGCGGCATGTACGCCATCTGATTGCCATACAAAATCGCAATTTAAAACTCTTTCTTCGTCAAACACATCTACAATATGTTGGTACATCTTCACGTAATTTGATGGGTTGTAATTATTATGGGGACCATCAAATTCATACCCTATTCTCAAATACACTGGACGATTAGTGTTTTTAATCCAATTCGCTAATCTTCTGATATTATAATCTCTTGTTCCCTCAATTACAGCTGTTTCCTGCCCTACCAAAAACAAGCCTAAAGCAATTGTGGAGTTTGTAAAATTGCTATCATCGATATATTGTTGTGCATTCACATCACCTGCACCATAGTTGGCTTTACTCATTAAGCCCTGTAAATTCACAATGTTTGTATAAGAAGTAACACCTGCTGGATAATATTCAAAAGCATCAACATATCCATCCGTATAATTTGATAACCCACCAACAGCACCTAGGTCCTGCCCTATAATTAGTAATTTTTCTCCATCAGAAGGAACAAATTTGGCATTTCCACCAAAACATGCTGACCTTTCCTGAGCGTATAACTGATGAGTTAATAAAAAAATAAATAAAAAATATCTCATGGAGTATTGATTAAAAAGTTACAAAAAGGGAGGTACTCCTCTAAGAGAAATACCCCCTTCTCACATTTGTTTAAGAATGCTATTTCTTTGAATTACTCAGCTGCAGGAGCTGGTTCTTCTTCTACAACATCTTCTTGAACGAACTTCAAGTAACGGTAGTTTATACCATTTTCTGGTTCGTTTTTATTAAGTACATTCAAGTATCTAACGTACAATTCTGTTTCTGTAAGAGATACAATCTCATATTTAGAATTTACAACACCATCTACTGTTTGCTTATAACCAAGGAATCCTCCATCCATGATTTGAAGAAACATTGCACCATCCTCCTCAATTATAGATACAGAGTAAGAGTCTTCACCCTCATAAACTGATTCAAAATCTTCGTAATCTTTTGCTGTAATATCTTCTTGCCAGTTATTGATTTGATGTGTTGCTTGTACTTCCATTACATTAGGGAAGAGACCAAAAGTAAAACGAGACTTAAGTGCTTCAGGCATAGAAATACCTTCACCGTTGTTACCACCCCAGTGGTTGTATTGTGAACCCCACCAAATTACGTTTTGATCAGGATTCCAATCACCATGCTCAGGACCAGGACCTACTTGGAAAGCACCTGGAGCAATAGAGAATTTCCATGTTTTTCCTAGACCAGGACCCCCGTCTTGACAACCGCCAGTCAATAATTGGTAGTAATTATTATTACAAATTACATCTGACTCTGCATCAGTTACAGTTAATGTACCTGTTACTTCAGAAACACCTTGAGCTGAAGTTAGTACTACACTTACAGTAAACTCACTATTCCATAAGTAAGTATGTGAAGCCTCTGGACCTTCAGAATTTACAGTGTTTCCATCTCCAAAAGAGAATACATAAGATAAAACTCCTGTTGCCTCTTCAACTTCAACAGTCACTTTTGAATTATCATCTGAATCCTGAGTTATTTTAAGAACAGCTGCAGGAACATCTACAGTAGATGAATCATCATCAGAACATGATCCGAAAGCAAGGGCAATTAAACCTAAAATTAATAATTTTAATAAATCGAATTTTCTCATTTCATTAAATTTTATGAATGTAAAAAGAATAGTGTGTCTCTATTGAGAGCGTTAAAAAATAGGCAGTAAGGTGCCAGCTTGGTAAAAAACTACCAACGAAAGAAAGAAATATCTTGAAGGTGTCAGCTAATACTGAATATTAGCTGACGATTATTTATATACTAGTTGCTAGGATTTGGTTTGATGATACCATTTGTCAAATCAATTTCTGATTGTGGTATCGGGAACTTTTCGTGAGTTCCTTTCACAAAACCTTCATCCAATAATCTTTGTGTGATCTGGCCTGTTCTTACTTGATCGAAGAAGCGGTGACCTTCCATTGCTAACTCCAAACGTCTTTCAGCATATACTTGATCCAATGTAGGTGCACCAAGTGATGGTAAACCTGCTCTAGTTCTTACTGCATTAAAAGGAGTTGCAGCTTCACCCGCTTTACCTACTTTAATGGCTAACTCCGCTTGGAATAAAAGTAAGTCTGCATATCTAAACATTCTGTAGTTAGAAGGTCCATTACATCTATGGTCACCAATTGATGATTTTGTTTGCTCGCTAAGTGGTAAGAAATACTTTTGAGAAGCTAATCCTTCTGTGTTATTCCAGTTGTCTGACGGTTCACTTGGAATTTCCATTGCAAACCCATCTTGAGGGTACACCACTTCACCATCGTAGATCAACGTTTGCTCTCTTCTGATATCATCACCCGCAGCTCTATACAATGCATCTAGTTCTTTGTTTGGAATATTGAAACCCCAACCTTCACCAAATTCACTGTCAGTACCCGCTCTTACAGAAGTCATCATGTTAGAGTAAGAACCTGTTGATTGTAAATTCCAGTTATGGAATGCTGAAGGCTCAAATTGTACTTCAAAAATAGAATAATCACCATTTTCGTTTTCAAGTCTCCAGATTTTCTCAAAATCAATCAGTGCATATTGACCTGAAGCAACAACCTCTTTTGTGAAATTATAAGCCTCATCATAATAAGCCGTTTCATTAGAATATAAAGCCGCTTTAGCAAAGTACGACTGCGCCATACCTTTTGTTGCTCTACCTAAATAATTACCATCGTACTCCGCTTTTAATTTAAGATGAACTTGTGCTTCTCTGAAATCAGTTAAGATAAAATCATATGTTTCTTTCTCTGTAGCACGAGCAATTTGAGTGATGTTGATATAATCATCTTCTGTTTGAAGTAATGGCACTCCACCAAACATTTTTGCAAGTTGGAAATAATGCCATCCTCTTAAAAACCTTGCCTCAGAATATCCTTGATTGTAATCCTCTTCTGAGATTTTATCTTTACTCGTTTCTAATGCAAAAAGTGCGTTATTTGCTCTAAAAACACCTGCAAAGTGCTTTTGCCAAACTAATTCATACATTGGATCACTCGCATTCCATTGGAACTTTTGGACAGATTGCATGTAGCCCAAGTCACCTTCAGTCAAACCTCCTTTTGAAGCATCATCAGAAGCTATATCACCAAAGATGAAATAATTATAGAACTGAGATTGTTGAAAACTCCATAACATCGGATTGTAAGCTGCAATCAACATTCTATCAATATTAGCTGGATCAGATACGAATACAGAAGCAGTTTCTCTTGCTAATGGCTCTCTTTCTAAGAAGTTAGAACAACTTGAGGTTCCAATTCCTATTAAAGCTCCTGCAATTAATGATTTATATATTTTTTTCATTTGAAATTTCTTTATCGTTTTACAAAATTAGAATCCAATATTTACACCTGCTGTATATATTCTAGGTACTGGGTAGTTACCTCTGTCAATACTGAAATCAATTGTTTGTCCTTGAAGGTTTTGTCCAATTTCAGGATCAAAGCCAGTGTATTTTGTGAAAGTATAAAGGTTTTGACCTGCAATGTATACTCTGAATTTGTTGATGCCCATTTTGTTCGAAATGTGCTGAGGAATTGTGTAACCCAATTGAACATTTCTAATTCTTAAGAAATCACCGTCCTCTAAGTAATAATCAGAATATTGTCTGTTGTTTTCAGTACCCGTTACTTTTGGATGCTCATTTGTTGAGCCTGGGCCTGTCCATCGATCACCTTCAAATACTGATGCAAAGTAATTAGAGTTGGCTTTGTTTGAGTTGAATCGGATACCATTGAAGATTTTATGCCCCCCCATACCTTGTAAGAAAAGAACTAAATCAAATCCTTTGTATGCAAAGTTAGCTGTAACACCATAGTTGTAAACTGGTAGAGAGTTGCCTAAGATCTTACGGTCATCGCCATTGATTTTCTTATCTCCATTTTGATCAACATAGATTAAATCACCTGCTGTCACTGAGTTGTTCAATGGTACATCACCTGCTGCACCGTCAGGGTCTTGCTGATAGATACCGTTCGTTTCATATACGTAGAACGATCCAATACTTTCACCTTCTGTAGTTAATAAGATATCTTGTCCCCAAAGAGTTGCTGTGTTGTAAGGTGTTTTAGCACCAGTATCTAACACTTCATTTTTGTTGTAAGAGAAGTTACCTGTAACTCCGTAAGAAAAACCGCTTTCTCTTTCATCATTCCAACTTAAAACTAATTCAATACCTGAGTTTCTTACAGAAGCACCGTTTGTCCAAGGGTTTTGAGTATATCCTGATGAACCTACTACATCTGCTTGGAATAACATATCAAGTGTTGTTTTTTGATAGAAATCGATCGTTGTTGTTAATCTGCTGTTCAAGAAAGAGGCATCAACACCTACGTTAAGTTGTTCTGATGTTTCCCAAATAAGATTTGTTGTAGGACCTGTAATCAATGAAGCACCATCTTGAATAACTCCTGCTCCACCAACTGGGTAACGAAGACCTGTTGTAATTGTTGAAACTGTCGGGTAGAAACCTAAGTTATTTGGCATTTTGTCATTGGCAACTTGTCCCCAACCACCTCTAACTTTTAAATCTTTTACAAAGTTCACATCACTCATAAATGCTTCATTTGAAACTTTCCAAGCTAAGGCGAACGATGGGAAAGTACCCCAACGGTAGTCTTTCGATAATCTTGAAGAACCATCCATACGGAATGAAGCAGTTAGTAAGTAACGATCATCATATCCATAGATAAATCTACCTAAGTAAGAGAAAATTCCTGCGTCTTGTGCAAAGTTAGCTGGAGCAATATCATCTTCCGTTGCAATACCCGAATCCAAGTATCTTAAGTATTCATCATTTGGCATCCCTGATTTACCACCGTTAAAGAACTCGTGATATTCGTTGTATAATGATACACCTCCTAAAACTGTGAAATCGTGTTTGTTTCCAATGTTTCTTTTGAAAGTGACTGTGTTATCCCAAGTGTAAGAGAAGTGTTTTTCTTGGAAGATACCCATTCTTGCTGTTTCTCTTGTCAACTTCACGTTTCCTTTATCGATAAACTTAGGGTTGAAGATTTTTCTCTCCTGATACTGTCTATCCATACCGAACATTGTTTTGAAAGTCAAACCTTGAATTGGCTCATACTCTGCAAATACATTGGCTAAATATCTGTCGATGACAATTTCATCGTTGATCAAGGCCAGACGACCTACAGGGTTTGTAAATTCATCTGAAATTGAAGAAGTAGAATAAACATAATCAGGGTTAGTTTCTGACAACTCATGATATACAGGATCGGTAGGTGAAGAACCTACAGCATGCATAATCGGATCTTCGTACTCATTGTTTTGAGGAATCACACTCTGATTCGATCTTGTCATCACCAAATTTGCTCCTATTGCAAACTTCTCACTTACTTGTGACTTTACATTCAATCTACCTGATAATCTATCATAAGCAGATGGTGCAATAATACCTTTTTGGTCAAAGTAGTTCAAACTCATCAAGAACTGAGATTTTTCATTACCACCACTTGCTGTCAATTGATAGTTTTGAATTGCTGCCTCACTTGGTTCTGAGAATATTTCTCTTTGCCAATCTGTCCCACCTTCTTGTTGGAATTTTTGCAATTGTTCAACACTATACTTGTTTGAATGTCCATTGTTTCTCAATGATTCATTTCTTAAGAAGGCATATTGATAAGCATCTGTAAGTTCAATATAATTCCCTACTTGTTGTACACCTGCATATCCATCAAATGTAACATTAACTTGTCCACCTTCTTTTCCTTTCTTCGTTGTAATGATGATGACACCATTTGCACCTCTTGAACCGTAAATTGCTGTTGCTGAAGCGTCTTTTAAAACGTCCATTTTTTCAATATCAGCGGGGTTTAAGAAAGAGATATTTTGTGTCAAAATTCCATCCACTACATATAATGGAGTCGCATCACCGATTGTACCTTGACCACGAATAGTGATGGTAGATGCTGAACCTGGTGAACCTGAACTTTGTGATACTGACACACCTGCCACTTTACCTTGCATGGCCATTTCAGCACTTGATTCCACTGCTACTGTCAACGATTCATTGTCCACTGAAGCTACAGAACCAGTTACGTCTTTTTTACTTTGTGTACCATAACCAATTACAACAAGCTCTTCCATTTGAGTAGTCTCTTCTTGTAATACAAAATCAAAAGAAGTGAGCTCGCTTACGGGATGTTGCTCTGTCTTATAACCAATATAAGTAATCACCAATACAGCATCGTCAGTTACAGAAAGTTGATAACGACCGTCAAAATCAGTTACAGTTCCTTTTGAAGTACCTTGAATCGTGACATTCACACCAGGAATTGGTCCAGTTCCGTCTTTAATAGTACCTTTAATGACTTTTTCTTGAGCAAAACTTTCTGCTAGAATAACTGAGAAAAAAGTACTGATCAAGGCTACTTTCCTTAGTATATTAAGTAAAGTAGAATTTGAATAGTTTATAGTATATTTCATTGTCATACAGTTTTCTTCAATAGATTAAAATTTAGTGTAGATCAAAGAATAATAGATAGTGCTTACCGGTTAAAACTTCTATTTATAAGGTTTTACCCTTGATTAATGAAGCTGGCACTTTCATAAAAGTTTTAACCTTTTGCATACCGCAATTAAGGAATATTTACACTCAAACATCAAAAAATAATATACTTCAACACTACTTCAAGCGTCACGCAAACTTACTTCACGTGTATTTTGGACACTTTTATACACTACATCAGATACTTCAATACCTCAATGGATGTACTAAAGCACAAAACACCCTCAATTTGTATGAATATTTTGGTACTTAATGAGATAAATAATTGATTTACTATGGTTTATTTCAGGTTATTGATAGTTGATATTATTCTTTAAAAGGTTCAATTCCATTCACCACCATCTCCAAACACTACTTCTCAGAGCAGTTTTTGAACTGACTTTTATTACAGCATTATAATTTCGGAAAGGATTTCATGTTTTCTCGATCTAAAAATGAATCAAACCCCTACTTATATCATTTTAACACCTATTTCCTCTTTTGATCTGAAAGTTTGAATTATTTATACTACATATTTGAAGCGTTAGATATGGAATTTAGTTTTGGGTTTCTAAGTCTAGATCTTTATATTTTACTCATTTGATAATACCTAAAATAAAGTAAAGGAGAACATAAAAAAGCATATCAAATTATCACTTAATCGTTAATTATAATACAGATTAATATGTAATGAAAGAATTATTTTAAACATGAAATGAAACTTAAGGGCATAAGAGATTTACATAATCAGAAACGTTAGATAGCATAAAGATGTAGACGCTACTCGATAAGGTTATTGTATAATACAAGTACATTGTAAACTAAGTTTTCGTTAATTCATGTAATTCCTTTTGTGAAGGAGAAATGGTAGTGTATTGTGGTTCGCGAGGTCGTTGCAATGCAACGACCCTACAGAACTGCTTTTAGAAAATGAGTATAAAACCTTAGTCTTTTGACATGTAATCAGGCAATCATTTAGTAGTAACACCCCCGGCCTTGAAGGGAAAAGCGTTCAGAATTCCATGTATTGAGCCGTTAAAAATGATTTTGTTGTTTGAGCATCTCAAAACGATGAAGTTTTGATCGAGTTAGCCTTTCAATAGGCGAGAGAAATGGAATTTAGCTTTTGACTTCAAAGCCTTGAATTTTTTGCTTCGTTTTTGTTTCAAGACAAAAATGAAGAAGAAGGAAGTTTGAAAGTTGATCCTATAAAAACTGGCAGAAAGGTTGATTGAAAGTTGACGATAATTTAGTTTACAATGTAGTTAGTTATGATTTTGTATTTGAGTCTCTGAAAACAATGAAGTTTTGACTGGGTTATCCTTTCAATTTTGGGAATAAAAAAAACGGAAGAATCGATCTCCCGTTTTTAAAACATAAAATTGTCCTTAAATCTATATTAAATCTGAATGAAACTTTGTTTTTTAATAATCTATAAGAATTTAATGTGCTAGTGGTGCTACAACGTCAGCAGTATCATCATCACTGCTTACTTTTTCACCAATTAACTCTTCTTCTATTTGCTCTAATGACTTACCCTTTGTTTCCCTCACAACAAAAACTGAAAAGGCAAAACACAATAGCATACATATTCCAAAAATCACAAATGTAGTTCCTGCTCCAAACAATTCTAATTCCAGTGGAAAAACAGTGGCCACTAGAAAACTTGTTGCTGAGTTAACACCTCCAATGATGGAAATACCAATACCTCTCAAATGATTTGGTAAAATCTCAGGTAGCATAGCCCACATAACGGGTCCTACAGAAATTGAAAATCCGGCAATAAAACCGAGGATACCAAATAGTACAAAAAATGAGTTAATATGAATACTGTGGTTCAACAATATGGATTGATATTGAGACGAGAAGGTCGCATTTATAGATTTCTGAAATGCTTTTTTATAATCACTTCCCTTCAATAAATCATTCTTTGCTGCTAAGAAAAACGGATCTCTTTCAGTTTGAGGGCTAATGGCGTGTTCATTTGGAAATAACTGAAGGAAAAGATCGCTTTTCACCTCTTTATAAAGTTGTAATTCTGAATCAAATTTAAAGCCTACTGTTTTATTAAGGCTTACTTTAAGCATACTCACCTGGGCTAATTCAGCAAAGATTTTTTCATTCACCCCACTAGCAGATTGAGTAATATTTCCATTTTGTAACAATTGTAACTTATCGCCCATAATTTTGTATTCATCAAAAGGCAATAATTCTATATTCATTCTTTTGAATTCTTCTGCTAAAATACCCCTCTCTAAAGAAGTGCCAATCTCAGAAACGTTTTCTTTAGTTATACTGTAAGTCGCATCATAAAAATAATAGGCTGTAAAAAATAGAGAAAGGGTCATTACAGAAGTACCCATAATCAACAGTGGTTTTCTTCCCAACCTATCAATTAAAAGCATAGAAATAATGGTCATTACCACGAATACAATACCTATGATAATAGATTGCATAAATGCACTATCTTGCCCCTCACCTGTCATTTCAAAAATCATTGGAGCATAATATAAAATGGCATTGATTCCTGAAGTTTGTTGGAAAATAGCCAGACCAAAGCCAATAAATAATACTAATTTCATCCTTTTGTGGAATAATTCCCCTCTCAATGCTTTTTGATTGGTAGATTTAGATTGTTTTGAGAGTGATGAATTAATAGTACGCAACTCTTCTTGAGCATACTCCTCTCCTCCAACTTTCGCCAATACTTTTAATGCTTCTGTCTCTTTTTGTTTCTGTAACAACCACCTTGGGCTTTCAGGTATGATCAATAGTAAAAGAGTATATAAAAGTGCTGGTATAGCTCCTACTCCTAACATCCATCGCCAATTACTATTCGGATCTTCCACTAATTGTAAAATATAATAGTTTGAGAAGTACGCAATAGAAAGCCCTAATACAATATTTAATTGGTTGAAAGTAACCAACCAGCCTCTTTGCTTTGGTGGTGCAATCTCAGAGATATACATTGGTGCCACAAGGATTGCAATGCCAACTCCAAGACCCGCAATAAGCTTACATAATATAAAAACGAAAATATTAGTAGCCATAGCTGTTCCTAAAGCCCCTATTGTAAACAAAATGGAAGTCAACATTAAACTAGGTTTTCTACCGAATCGATCACTAATAGACCCTGCCGTAAGATTACCTATAAACGCTCCTAATATGATCATACTACTTGAGATACCAATCAATAAAGGTTGATCTGATATTCCAAAAGTGTATTTATAAAAAGGAATTGCCCCTGAATTGACAACGCCATCAAATCCTAATAAAAATCCTCCAATTGCAACAATTGAAGCAACCATTACTGGATAGTATACTTTTTTGATTTTCTCCAACATAATAATTAATTCATTTATTTCATCACATCCAATAAAAATTAGTAGACGACCTACTCTTGCCAGCTCATTTTTGTGATATATCGATATTAGCACTTTTGAATGTCACAAAAACACTAAAACATGCGTTTCAAAAGCTTTAAGTAGGTGTTGAAGTATATTTGAAGTAGTCCAAAAATACATTGACGTAGTACTCTATACGTTATTTTAACGATATTGCAGCTACACGTTAAATAAACGCTCTACTACTTCAAGCATGCAAAAAACCTTTATGTATGCCGACTTTTTGAAACACTATAAAACTATCTTATGAAATATCAATTATTACTTATTTTTATAATTAGCAGTTATTTCAACATTATTTTAGCAGAAAACTTGACCGTTGGAATTCCAATTGTAAATACTTTTCCTGCTACTACGTATAAGGCGGGTTCACAAAATTGGAGTATAACTCAGAATCAAAATGGGTTTATTTATATCGCCAATAATTTCGGCCTTTTAGAGTTTGATGGTGTATCGTGGAAAACGTACACATTGAATAAAGGGAACAATAATTTAAAAAGCGTTTATGCTCTCGGCAATAGAATTTATGTAGGAGGGCAAAACGAATTCGGTTATTTTGAAAAAAATGAAAAGGGACAATTGTCTTATCAATCCCTCCGAGGAACTATTGATGAAAATGTCAGTTTTGATGAAATCTGGAACATTTATCAAGGGAAAAGAAGCAATGAAGTGATCTTCTGTTCTCATAAAAGAATCTTTGTCTATTATGACGGTAAAGTAGAAACACTTATCCCTCCAAAAAATATTCGATATAGTTTCTATATCAAGGGAGATTTCATTTCTAGTTCACCCACTGTTGGGCTGCTCAACTGGAATGAAAAAAGAATATTGCCACAATACGATGGTACAGAAATTCTACACGGGCATATCTTAAGATCCATCATCAATTTTCCCAATGGTTCTCTATTGGCCCTGTCGCATGATGGAAAATTGTTAATCAACAACGGTGAAGGGTTCAAACCTTGGATGCCCAATATTTGGTCTACCTTTGAAAAAGCAAAAATCAATCAGGCCACTTTATTAAAGGACAATACTATTGCCATCGCCACTCAAAATAACGGTTTATTTATATTAAACGAAAGCGGGGAAATAGTACTTCACCTCAATAAGAAAAACGGGTTGGCGGATATGACCGTTTACAATATCTTTCAAGATCAATCTGAAAACTTGTGGCTTGCACATCGCAATGGATTATCTTATGTAGAGTTGCACTCTCCTTTCCGATTAATTAATGAGAAAATCGGCATCGAAGGTGGAGGTTATGCTGCTACCTCCTTTCAAAATGAACTTTATTTGGGAACCACTAATGGAGTATATAAATACAGCCCAAAACTCCCTTATAATGAACCGCACTACCAACGTTTAAACATTGGTCACACTTACAATTTGACGGGCATAGGCAATCGCCTTTTTCAAGGACAGCATGAAGGTTTATATGTTATCAATGACGAAAAAATAGAACCCGTTTCTTCCATCAAGGGAGCTTGGAATGTCCTTCAAGTCAATAAAAGGAAAGATATATTCCTTAGAGGATCATATGATGGACTATACATTCATGAAAAGGTAAAGGATCAATGGATTACACACAAAATAGATGGTTTTGAGGAATCCTCCAGACTTCTAGCACTCGTCAATGATAATACATTATGGATCAGTCATGGTTTTAAAGGGGTGTATAAACTCACAATTGATTTTGATAATTACAAGGTGAATTCTGTTCAATTTTACGGAAAAGACAAAGGCTTTTATTCCAATGTTTTAATCAATCTTTTTCAAGTCAACAATGAACTCCTATTTTGTGGTGAAAATGGTATTTTTAAATACAATGCCAAGAAAGACGTTTTTGAAAGAGACCAAAAGTTCACTGACATCTTGGGAAGAGATAGAGTGTCTTGCCTGGTCAACGACATACATGGCAATATCTATTTTATTCAAAATAACAAAGTAGGATTAATTTATGACCTCAACTCTGACAGTCCCTATGTGGAGAGACAACTTTTTGAACGCATCAATAAATATATCAGTGATGACTTAGAAACAATCATCTGCATTGATCCCTCCAATGTGTTGATTACAGCAAAAGAAGGTTTTATCTTATTTAACCCTAGGTTCAAAAGAGGTGTCCAAAAAAGTATTCCTTTGTCAGTAAGAAACTTTCAAAACACCAATGGAATTGAAAGTAATACCATTCATATCAGTGATGAAGAACCCATTGAAATGCCTTATGAATTTAATGATGTAACCTTCTCCTATTCCACTCCTTATTTTGATGGCTTGGAGTATAATACTTACCAAACTTTCTTAGAAGGATTTGATAAAATTCCAAAACCTTGGACTACTCAGAATGCAAGTGTTTATACCAATTTAAAAGAAGGGAATTATACTTTTAAAGTCACGGCAAAGAATATTTATGGAGAAGTGAGTATTCAAAAAGAAATACCATTTGTTGTACTACCACCATGGTACAGAAGTCCCTTTGCCTATCTTTTTTATATCATGATGACTTGTGGGTTTACTTTTGGGATTGTAAAGCTTTCAAAATTAAGATATTCGAAAAAGTGGTTGAGTATTGTTGGACAAAAAGAACAACAGATTGTGGACCAAGATGACACCATCAAACAACTTGTGCAAGAAAAACACGATCAGGAGATTAGTTTTAAAAATAAAGAATTAGCCTTGTCTACATTCCATTTGACACAACGAAATGAGCTTCTATCAACCATCAAAAATGACCTTATAAAAGTATCATCAAAGGCTGAAAATGTAGCGGTTGCCAAAGAAATACAACACCTTGCCAACCGAATCAGTAAAGATATTGATGATGAAAAAGATTGGGCAAGATTTAAGGATCATTTTAATTTAATTCACTCTGATTTCTTTGAATATTTTAAAGAAAATTACCCTCAATTGAGCACTCAAGAATTAAAAATATGTGCCTATATAAAGATGAATATGTCAACAAAAGACATTGCAAATGCACTGAATCTTTCGGTCCGAGGAGTGGAAACTTCAAGGTATCGATTAAGAAAAAAACTGAACCTTGATAAAAACACTCAACTTACAGATTTTATCCAAAAAGTGGAAAATGAAGTAACGAGTCATTCAGCATTAAACTAGTTTAGTTCTATTCGTTAATCAAGAGTAATAATTCATCAATAAAGGGCCGTTATGATTATTTCAGTGATCACTGAAAATCATTTCTGCCCTTTTTTTATACATTAAAAATCACATAATTAATTGTTCTTTTAGTGATCAATTATATCGAAAGTACAAAATCAATGCTTTAAGAAACAAAGATCCGTTTAAAACTAGTCCTACCACATTGACAAATAATCACATATATTCACAATAGTATAACAAATTATAAAACAATACTTTATACCGTCTCTCTCTCTTCTTGTTTAAACACATACAAACTAACCACTTGTTCTTCTCTTACAGTATTTTATATTTGTTGAATACTTAAATCTTACTATCGATACTTATTTTTTTTTGATTATGAATTCAGCTAGACTTATCATATTTTTATTTACTATTTTCGTCTGTTCTTGCGACTATAGTAATAAAGAGGCTCGGCTTGTAAATAGTAAATTCTTTAAAGAGCCTGAGATTAAACTTTTAAATAAGAATATAAAAGGTGTAAGATATTATTATAGAACTGCGGGAAACCGTTTAAATCCTACACTCCTTTTATTGCATGGTTTTCCTACCAATAGGAATACCTTTGATCAGTTAATTCCCATGTTAGCCTCTCATTATTATGTAGTGGCGCCAGATCATTCCAATACAAAGTGGAATAGTAAGATTGATGCCCACAAAAACAGCTTTACCTTCTCAATGATGACTGACTATTTGGAGCATTTTTTAGATGAAATGGAAATTGATGATTACACACTTTATGTACAAAACACGGCTTTCCATATAGGTTTTCAACTTATGGAAAGGAAACCGAAAAAAGTCAATGCTTTAATCATCCAAAACGCTGAACTTTATATTGAAGCCCTTCCTGAAGAAAGAAAAGCATTGTATCAAAATATTGAAAGTGATAGTTCGAACGCTTTCATGGATTATGTATGGAAATTAAGCGGTGAAAATGCCGATATACATTCAGAAAAAGCTACAATTGAGGACAGTAGTAATTATAACCTTGGTGATTGGCAAGAGTACTTACAATTTGTACAAATGGATCGACAAAAACTAACTTTTAAACAACTCTTAGAAGATTATAATAACCTTGCTCAGCAATTTCCAAAATGGCAAAAAATGCTGAAAGACAAACAACCAAAAAGCTTAATTATATGGGGAGAAGAAGAAGATGCTGGCACTGATTTCAAAGGAGCCAAATATTATCTTAATGACCTTCCAAATGCTGAACTTTTACTTATCAATTCAGGAAAATATTCGAATAAAATGTTCAATGTGGAAGTGGCTTCCAAAGTATTAAATTTCCTGCAGCGCAACGGACATCAACTCGATGAAAAAGAAAATATAAAGCCTTACTTAGATGCATTGTAATCGTTTGGTTTTTATTTTTTTCGAAAAAAATATTGTCCCCTTCGCACTATGAGTTGTCATAGAAGAGAATTAGTTAAACAATATTTATCAATAATTGATAAATAAATTCCTTTAAAAACAGGTTTGATAACCCACTTTTAAAAGCGTGAATTTTATCTATTCAAAGTGATCAAATTAATTAAAAATTGAATGGGTAATCTTCATAAAAGTGGGCTAATACAAGCTATTATTTTATTCTCTTTTCAATTACAATAGTGTCATGAAAAAAACTACTAATGCTGTACTCTTTTTATTTATCTTTTTCCTGTCAAGCTCTAATTTACTGGCCCAGTGCATAGACAATAATTGGGATAATTTTTACTTGGACGCCTCTTTAGTTTATACTGGAGTGCATTACGAAGGAGATCAAATTTCAACTTCTGAACCTATGGAAGGCTGGCGTTTTGGGTCAGGGATGTATATCAATAATGGTAAACATTATTCATGGGAAATTGGAATAGGTATTTCCAAAAAGAGATTTGAAAATCAATTTACAGATGATCAGGGTGTGACGTCAGTGAGGAATACTGAAATTTTCTCATGGGATGTTCCTTTAATTTTTCACCCACAAATCCCATTAGGAAAATATTGGGCTATTGCCGCCGACATTGGTATGGCCTATGAAAACAGATACAAAGGAACTGCGATTACTGAAGGTGGTGGAATCAAACATTATGAAGACCTTCGTTTTGTCAAAAAAGAAAATGACGATCCTACTTCTGGCTTCAAAAAGCATGATGCTTATGCTATTCTTGGAGGTAGTATAAGATTTAGGAATGTAAAAATTAGTGCTCAGCACAATTTTGGAATTGTGGATATGGATGCCAATAAGTTCGAAAGAGCCTATATGCAAACCACAATGTTCAAATTAACAGGCCTTTTTTAAATCCTGATTTTTTTAACTATACCCAGAGTATAACATACTCTAAATAGAACTGTAGAATGAAAGGCTATGTTCACAACTTGTGCAACATAGCCTTCTCTCTTTTATTGTTCAGCAGGAATGTACCAAATATCTTTCTCAAGATCAATACCTCCTTTCATCTCTTCTTTCACAACTCTATCGACGATGAATACCCCTATTTTTGACATGTCATTAAAGTTATCTGTACTGTCTAATGGGAAATTTTGTCTTGTTCTATGAATATCAAACTGATCTGAAAGGTCTGTTCCAAAAGCTTGCTCCACTCCTGTTTTACCAATCATAAACCCAATCAAACCTCCCCATGTAGCAGTAGGGTTATCGGAATCCCACCCTGCCAAGGTTCCAATTTTTATGGTTTCCTTCAAGTCGCCTTCACCATAAAATAAACTGACCAAGCTTGCAGCGTAATTAATTCCAGCAGCAAAACAGCCATTACAATACAATTCTTTAGAAGTGATATGATAGCCATCTTCTTGATTGACTTGATATTTTTCATAGAGTGCATCTCTTACATCTTCCCATTTTGTACCTTTTAAGTATTCTCTTTTCACAAAATCATACATTTTTGTAACATAGCTTTCTTGCTCCATTTTCTCTCTTGCACGATCAGCCATCCATAAGATTTTTTCTTTTTGTGATTTTTGAGCGTCTACCAAAGAAGCCAAAGCATACATATTGACATAAAACGATGAAATTTGTGCAGCTTCATCTCTTGCCGTTGTAAGTATGGGTAGTTCTGCTAATTTCTGAGCAATATCTGTACGTGCAGGAGCAAAAAAACCAAAGATTTCAGTGGTCAATTGGGCATCAATCATATCAAAATGCTCATTGATTTCAGGGTTACTTGTTTCTGGAGGTAAAATACCTTCGTGCATCAAATCGAAGGCTTTTTGATTGGATACCCAAAGATAATTCTCCTCTTCTTTTTGAATGTGTTTTAACCAACCATCACGTATATCTTCTGGAGTAAGGATACTTTTTTGTTTTGTATAAAGTAAATGCTGATAGATATATTCAATATCTGTATCATCATCTGCTCCCCATATTTCTCCTTTTTTCCTCACCACAAAATCAATGGTTTCTGACAAATCACTTGGTACTCCTTGTCCCCAAATACTAGGTTCATCTTTCTTTCCCCAATCTTCCCTTGTATAAAAAGGACCTGTTTTGATTTCTCCAATATTACCAATTTTGTCCATCTCAGTGACAAGTCCCGTCCAGTTCGCAATACATTGCCCCAACCAAAAACCATACAATCTGTCTTTGTATTCAACTCTCGATATGACAATATCTGTCGGCTGAGGAGTATAATCTTGATAAATCAAGCTAGGGTGCTTAAGAGAATTACTCTCTTCTTGTTTTGATTGACATGAATAAAAAAATACGGATAAAAAAATGCCAATAATAATTTGTTTCATTTCACTAAAATTAGGTTGTTATTTGTTGTCTCTTTGTATATTCTGAAGTAATAATCTTTTCATCATTCTTCTTAAAAATTCCTCTTCATTGATATGTAGAGCAATTCTTGAATTGGGCGATTTTGAAGTGTTTATTGAGGTAATTCCTTTATCATTAACCTCTACAAATCCATCTTCAAAATGAAAAAGTTTTGGCCAAAGAATAGCACCAATTGCTACTGCATCATAAACAATAGGGATATAATTTAAGTCTTTCGCATAATCCATAAATCTCCACAACACATAATTAGCACAAATGGCATCGGTCAGTGTTGAATTTCTCATTTGTAAGAGATTCATATTTTCTTGATTGACTTTTACAAATGCAGTTACATCCAATGGAATATAAGTAATTTTGTGGTCTTTATCTGCTTTTATAAATGCCTTTGAAGCCTCAATATCGGCGACCACATTCCATTCAGGACTTGGGGTTGGGGCACTATTATAGCCCATATTGAATGATCCAAACATAGAATAAATGTGTTTTGCCTTTTTCAAAATTGAAGGATCCTTCGCTAAGAGGTCTTTCATATTCGGAACTGGACCTACTGTCACCAAATTTACTTCATTGGGATATTTCTCTAAAGTTGTAGATATAAATTCAACTGCATCCATTTTTGAAGGCTGCAATTGATTAAAACCTTCAGACCATATGTACTGAGGTGAGTAGACATCACTCGTTTTACGACCTATGACCACTGGAATATCATCTAAACCTAACTCATAGAGCAGTTTTAACGCCATTTTACCCCTTTCAGGAGTATTAGCAAAATCCATGACAATGCCCATTATCTCAATCTCTGGGCTTGATAACAATAAGGCTAAAGCATACATATCATCGATGTCATCTCCTAAATCACAATCAAAAATTACTTTTTCTCTAGGTGTTGTATTTTGAGTATATCCAGACAATGTGTTGAACAAAATACTCAATAAAAGAATTGGTTTTAGTATAAATTTCATTTCAAATCAGTTTGTTTATTATAATTCAGATAGAGTTGGAATGGATTCTTGGGCTCCATTTTTTGTCACAGAAATAGACGCTGCTTTTAATGCAAATTGTACTCCCTCTTCCAAAGTTTTTCCAATGGATAAAGCCGTTGTCAAAGCTCCATTAAAAACATCTCCGGCTGCAGTTGTATCTATGGCATGCACTTTTGGAGCTGAATAATATTCTTGGGTTTCTCCATCAGAAACAAAACAGCCATTTGCCCCTAAAGTGACTATGACGGTTGGTATTCCCTTATCATGTAAAAGATTTACTGCCTCTACTAAAGAGGATTTATCACCTACTTTAATTCCTGTCAGCAATTCTAACTCCGTCTCATTAGGGGTGATGATATCTACTAATTTCAATGTGTTATCGGAAATACTTTTCGCTGGAGCTGGATTCAAAATTATCCGCGCTCCATTTGATTTTGCCATGCTCACCGCATACTCAATAGTAGGTAAAGGTACTTCCAACTGTAATAATACAATTGTTGATGTATTAAAACGACTTGCAACTGCATCAATATGTGTGTTGGATAAAGTATCATTCGCACCTGGGACCACAACTATACAATTTTCGGCATTGTCATCCACGTTAATCATTGCCATACCAGTAGATGCATCTACTTTATTGATGAAAGCAGTATTGATACCTTCTTTTTCATAAGATGCTATGGCTTTATTTCCATAATCATCATAGCCAACGTTGGCAACAAAAGTAACCTCTCCGCCCAACCGTGCTGCAGCTACCGCCTGATTTGCCCCTTTTCCACCTTGGTTCTGAAAAAAAGTTGTACCCATTATTGTTTCTCCGGCTTTGGGTAAACGTGGACTTCGCACCACCAAATCAGTATTCGAACTACCTATAACAATAATTTTCTTTCTCATATATTAAAAGAGTAATTGAACAAAAGTATGTTCTTGTCAAGAATAATTAAGTTGATGCTTTTAAAACTAAAAAGAAAAAAGAGGATAAACTACCTCTTATGATTATTTGACAAATGCCATTTATGGTTCTCCATTGAAGTGAATAGTATTATAGTCTGTTTTCAAAAAATTGTATACCCATTAGGCCTACGATTTTTAATGCGATATTTTTATAATACTGAATTTGCGGTAGTACTTTATTAAAAAAATCAAACTATATTCAATATGTCAAACAATTTACACTCATTATATACCAAAGATTAACTTATGACAATTAAAGAAATTGCTCACCGTTTAGTAGAATTGTGCCGAATTGGCGAATTCGAAAAAGCACAAACAGAATTATTCGCTGACGATTGTGTCAGTATTGAGCCGGATGGTGCTCCTGTAAAAGAAGTCAAGGGTCTTGATGGGCTTGCTGAAAAAGGGAAACAATTTATGGATATGATGGAGCCACATGGTTTTTCAGTATCGGATCCAATTGTTGCAGACGACTTCTTTTCTTGTACTATTATGATGGATGCCACTTTTAAACCTACTGGCCAAAGATCAAAAAGTACAGAAATTGCCGTTTATGAAGTAAAAGATGGCAAAATTATCAAAGAAGAGTTTTTTTTCAGACCTCAAGGTTGATAAATCTCTTTTTCTTCACTTTATACTTAAGCTCATCGTTAATTCATGGGCTTATTTTTTTACTTACTGAAAACGAGCGATTTAAAACCATAAAAAGAACTGCACTTTACCACTATTTCCTATTCACATTCATTTATTTAATGACAACCCTCACTAAAAAAAATAGGGGTCTCCAAAAAAGGTGTACAAAATCAGCATTTTCTAACAAGGGATATCACTTCATTCGTCACAAAACTATCCCAACTTTGAAGTATAATATTAATTAACCTTTGTAATTAATGTTTTACCGGAACAGATGTATACAATGTTCCATCGAAAATGAATTATATCCGCTTAATATTCGACAAAATATTATTGGACAAACAGTGTAATAAACCATAAGATAAGATGTCAAAGAAACTATTAATTAGAGATTTAACGCTACGTGACGGGCAACAATCATTATTTGCTACAAGAATGACTCAAGATCAGGTTGATTATCTTCTTCCTGATTACCAAGACGCCAATTTCTATGCAATGGAAGTTTGGGGTGGTGCTGTTCCGGATTCAGTAATGCGTTATTTAGGAGAAAACCCATGGACTCGTTTAAAAACTATTCATGACTCTGTAGGTAATGTAAGTAAATTGACTGCCTTATCTCGTGGTCGTAACTTATTTGGTTACACTCCTTATACTGAAGAAATTATTGAAGGTTTCTGTAAAACATCTATCAATAATGGTTTAGGTATCATGAGAATCTTTGATGCTCTTAATGATACTAACAACATTAAGTCTACTATTAAATATGTAAAAAAATACGGTGGTATTGCTGACTGTGCGGTTTGTTATACAATTGACCCACACTTCTCTACAATGGAGAGAATTAAAGCATTCTTTAAAGGTAAGCCACTTCCTAAGCCTGTATTTACAGATCAATATTTCCTTGACTTAGCTTTAGAAATGGAAAAGTTAGGTGCAGATATGATCTCTATTAAAGATATGTCTGGTTTGATTCCTCCAATGAGAGTTGCCAAACTAGTAAAACTATTTAAAGCAAACCTTTCTATCCCTGTTGATTTCCATACACACTGTACTCCAGGTTATGGTTTAGCAGCAGTATTATGTGCTGTAATGAGCGGTGCTGATATCGTAGATACAAACATCTGGAACTTCGCAGGTGGTTCAGCAGGTGTTGCTTTAGAATTAATCTACCTTTTCGCTAAGAAATTAGGTATCGAAATGGACGTAAACATGGAGGCTGTTGCGAAAATCAACGCTAAATTGGTAGACGTTCGTAAAGAATTGAAAGCATTTGATGCTTATGATAGCTTCCCTAATCCTTTCAACCCTCTTACAGATACTCTTCCTCCACACGTAGACAAGTTATTTAATGATGCTATCGCAGCTGTAAACGCTGGTAACGAGGATACATTATTAGATATCTGTCACCAAATCGAGGATTACTTCAACTTCCCTAAACCAAATACGAAAGTAAAAGAAGCTGAGGTTCCAGGTGGTATGTACTCTAACATGGTAGCTCAATTGAAAGCTTTAGGTTCAGACGAAATCTTGGACGAAGCAATGAAATTGATCCCTCAAGTACGTATGGATGCTGGTCTTCCTCCACTAGTAACTCCTACTTCACAAATCGTTGGTGCTCAAGCAGTAAACGCAGCGATGAGCTTAAAACAAGGTAAAGAAATGTACTCTAACACTTCTAACCAATTCCAAAGTTTAGTGAAAGGTGACTACGGTAAGACTCCAATTCCTGTTAAGCCTGAGTTTAGAAAGCAAATCTGTGGTTTCGAAGACGAAAGACCATTCGATACTAGCACTTACAAGTCACAAGACAATCCTACTCTTGCTGAGTTTGGTGGTGTGAAATTGGCTGAGAACTACGAAGAAGAATTACTATTAGAGTTATTCCCATTAGTAGCGAAAGGCTTCCTTAAGAAATTAAAGAAAGAGCAATTCGAAGCGAAACAAAAAGAAGCTGCAGCTGCTCAAGCAGTTGAAGAAGTAGTGGTAGAGGAAAAAGTAGCTAAGCCTATGAAAATGGGTAAAAAAGTTCTAGCTCCAATGCCAGGTAGAGTAATCAGCGTACTTGTGAAAACAGGTGATAAAGTTGAAAAAGGTCAACCAATCGTGATTTTAGAATCCATGAAAATGGAAAACAATATTGTTTCTGATTTCAGTGGTTTCGTAAACCATATTATTGCTGAAGAAGGCGAAACTATCGCTGCTGACTCAGTAATGTTGGATATCGTAAACTCTGAAGATGAAATCTCTGCATTAAGCCCAGCTTAGTCAGAAAAGATTTTCTTTACAATCAATCGAATCACCTTTCTCTGAGAAGAGTCAGGTGATTCTTTTTTAGGTCATGGTTTAATCTAGAAATTCTTCTTCATTCATTTCTACTTCCTCCCTTACGTATTCAACTCTTTGTTGTTCTTGAAATTTAAACCATTTATTTCTGTACTCTCCAGAGTTATCAATAACCCATTTAAAGTTTCTAAAAGGACCTTTCTTGTTTAAAGCTTCTACCAATTCATCTTGAAGTTTAGCGTCATCAACTGTTTCGACAAACGCCTCCATATCTCTATAGGAGTCTCTAGAACCCTTTTTTTTGAATAGATAATAGTCATCTTCATTCTCCTCTACTTTTTTAATATCATCTTCCCAATCTTCAAAATCTCCATCATAAAAATCCTCCATGTCAGGAATTGAGATAAGTTCTCCAGTTTTGAAATGAAAGTAACATTGCATTCCAATTTCATGTTCTTCTGCAATTTCCTTTAATTGTTCTTCTGTAGGTTTCATTTTATTTCTAATTTAGTTTGAAAAAAATCTTTTATTTTTTCTGCGATTGGAATATCTGCAGGAGCCAAATCATAACGTTCTAATGTATCAATACTTACCCACTTCATGTCAATGTGTTCTTCTAAATGAATTTTACCATTTATAATTTTAGAAAAATAGGCAAATAGTTCTATAGCTACACTTCCGTAATCGTGCTCACAAGAGTGAACAAAATCCTCTACTTTAATCGTAACGTTCAACTCTTCTTTGATCTCTCTCACCAAAGCCATTTCCTTTGATTCTCCTTTTTCAATCTTCCCTCCTGGAAATTCCCACAATCCTCCTTGTGATTTATGCAAAGGTCTTTGAGTGATCAAAATTTCTTGTTGGTCATTAATGATGATTGCAGCAACTACTTGGATGGGTGTCATAAGCTTATTTTTGAAAAACGAGGGAAATAATTCTTGGTACTTCGTTTTCCGCTTCCCCATCAAACCACTCTTCCACTTCTTTTAACATAAAACCATTGTTTTGTGCAGAGTGCACAAATTCTGAAAGATGATGGATGTAAACCTCTAATTCTTTCACACCTTCTTCCGTTTCATATCTTGCTTTTGTCCCAAGATATTGTTTGAAAGGATGTAATTCACTGATAAAAAAGAGACCACTCTTTTTGAGTTTAGTATTCGCTTTTGCAAAAATCTGATCCAGGTTTTCAATATGCTCAAGGCATAAACTTGCTGTCACTAAGTCTGCAAAACCATCTTCTGCATCCCACTCTTTATTTAAATCAGTTCTTCTAAAAGAGACGCGTTTATCTTTGATTTTAGCCTTTGCCTTGTTCAACATTTCTTCAGAAAAATCAAGGCTTACCACTGATTCTGCCTTAGACAAAAGAAAAGGAGTGTTTTTCCCTGTTCCTGCCCCTAGTTCAATGACATTTTTAAAATCATATTTTGATAAGGTCTCTACAGTAGCTTTTGCATCTAAATCTCTCGTCTTGTTTTGGTTCGAATCATAAATATCGGCCCAACTATTATATGCTTGTTCTATACTCATCGTGGCAATAATAAAATAGAAAATAGGTTTCTTAATGATAAAATTAATATACAGACACAAGAAAACTATTATTAGAAGGGTGATTATTATGAATCAATGTTCTAAAAAGGCTATAATATCAATTCCCAATACCCCACATCAATCCATTGGTCAAATTTGTAACCCACTTCCCTAAATTGAGCAACTTTCTCGAACCCAAGTTTTTCATGTAACCTTGTACTCCCATCATTTGGTAATGCAATACCTCCTATGATAGCATGAACATTTGTCTTTTTAATACGATCTATTAATTCAGTATAAAGTAAGGTTCCAATGCCTTCTTTCAGGTTTGTATTTTTGAGATAAACTGTACTTTCAATTGAAAATTTATAGGCACATCTCGACTTCCATTCAGATGCATAAGCATAACCTACAACTTCTCCATCTTTTTCAAATACAATCCAAGGTAGATCTTCTCTCTTTGCTAAAATTCTTTGTTTGATTTCTTCGGCACTGACCGCCGTTTCTTCAAAAGTTACTACTGTATTTTCGATATAATAGTTATAAATATCGGCTACTGCTTGAGCATCGTTTAGTGTAATGTCTCGTATCATTTTTAAGTCATTCAATTTTGTTTGTTGCTTTCGTTTTAAAGAATAATTTCGATTAGATCTGTGAGTCTTATTCTTTATAACAAAGTAGTCACTACACTAATTAATAGCAAATTTTGTAATTCATATTTTAAAGCTTTAAACTATAAATCACATTTCAATTTTCCCATCTGTTTAAATTCTTTCACTGTACTTCCGTAAACTTTCTTAAAAGATCTAGCTAAATGACTACTGTCTGTAAAATTCAACTGCCAAGCGATTTCTTTTAGGCTTAAATCGGTATGCAAGACTTTTGTTTCCACAATTTTTAGTTTTGATTTCAGTATATAGTCCCCCAAACTTACTCCTGCTTGTTTTTTGAAGTATTCGGAGAAATAGGACTTTGAAATACCAAATTGTTCAGAGAGATGGTTCAATCTTAGCTTTTCATTATCAAGAAGATTCGTGTTGATATATCGTAATATTTCACCAAAACGACTATCTACTTCATTTGCCTTGTCCACGTATCTTTTTTCAATACTTCGGGCTAAAATATTGAGAATGGATGCAATAACCCCCGTAATAATCGATGTTGAATAAGCATCCGCTAAAAGATATTCTTTATAAATAGATTTGATATTATTGATAATAAACTGACGGTCTTGATCTGTTGAAATAATATCTCCTGGCACCTTATTGTAATTAGCAATTACATAAGCTACTCTATCAAACCACGCCTTATAATCCATCAAACTATCTTTCTGAAGGAAATAGTGATCAGTAAATCTTATAAAATAAAATTTAGAGGGTTCTTTTATTTTAAAAGAATGACAATCCATTGGGGGAAGAAAAAAGATATTCCCTTCATTGTATTCAAATTCGTGATCATTGATACATTGTCTCCCACTTCCTTGTTCAACATATACGATCTCAAAAAAGTTATTTTTATAAGGCCTTTTGATCCATGTGTCTAATTCTTCCACATGAATTTCTAGTAATTTATTGATTGATTCAACTTTCATTGTATATATATCGGATTAACAGCATTAATTATAGCATAAAATTAGTATAAACCTCTATAAATAATACCATTAGGATCAATATTTTCTTTCATTTCCAACATTCATACAATTCTTACCAATATATATACAACATAATCCATATATCCACCAAGTATCTTTGTAATGTTATTCATCACCACTTAAAAAATAAATGTTATGGCTTACTACTCAGTATTAGATGTTACACCAACAACAGATGTATGGATTGCAGATTATTTAGAACCTGCCAACAAGTTAGTGGCAAAGCATGGAGGTAAATACCTTGCTAGAACTGCTAGCCACGAACAATTGGAGGGTGAAAAAGTAGATACAGCACTTCGCATTTTAATTGAATGGCCTTCTAAAGATGCTGCTTTAAACTTTATGAAAGATCCAGGCTATGTTCCTCATTTAAAGGAAAGAACAGCCGGATCTATTAGTCATCACTTCTTAATTGAAGCAAAAGACGATTTATCATAACAAATAAAAATTAAAACATCATGCATCAGCTTTTAAAAACGTTGATGCATGGTGATCAATTAAAAACAAAAAGGAGAAACAAGTGGAAAGAAAAAATATATTAATTACAGGTAGTACAGATGGCATTGGTAAAATTGCCGCCGTAACATTAGCACAAAAAGGACATCACGTGTTTGTTCATGGAAGAAATCAATCTAAAATTGACGACCTTATTGAAGAAATTAAATCATTAACCAATAATGAAAATATAAAAGGCTTTGTAGCTGATTTCTCAAATTTAGAAGAAGTGAAACAGATGGCCAATGAGATAAAGACAAACGTTGATTATATCGATGTCCTTATCAATAATGCTGGTGTGTTTCATGGTAGTTCTTCAAATAATTTGTTGGGTTATGATCTCCGTTTTACCGTTAATTATTTAGCTCCCTATGTACTTACCAATGCATTGATTAAAACATTAAGCAATGCTCAGCAGTCTAGAATTATTAACCTAAGTTCTGCTGCTCAGGCGGGTATTAATTACAATCAAATAGAAGGAAAAGCGGTATTGGAAGTGAATAATGCCTATGCTCAAAGTAAGTTAGCTTTGACAATATGGAATACATTTTTATCAAAAGAATATAAAAATATTGTTTCAATCGCTGTTAACCCAGGTTCCCTTTTGAGAACAAAAATGGCATTAGATGCGTATGGTCAATTCTGGTCACCTGCTGAAAAAGGATCTGACTTATTAGTTGAATTAGCATTAGAAGAAAAACACCTTCAACATAGTGGTGATTACTATGATAATGATTCGGGTAGATATACCAAAGCACATGCAAGTGCTTACAATGAAAATGAAATCGAAAAGCTTATCGCTTTTACACATAAAATATTAAAATAAATGAAATATACAGGACAAGTTTACAGACCGCCTTATGAAGGCAACACATTATTATTAGAAGTTACAGTAGGTTGTGCTCATAATGAATGTACTTTTTGTACCATGTATAGAGAAACGAAATTTTCGGTCTCATCAATGGCACAAATTGAGGAAGATTTAAAAGAAGCTCAGTTATTATATCCAGATGTTAAGCGAATATTTTTAGTTAATGGGGATGCCTTTGTACTTTCAGCCAAAAGATTAAAAGCAATAGCAGATATGATCCATCAGTACCTTCCAAAAGTCGAAGTAATCACGATGTATGCATCTATCAATAATATCATGCATAAATCTGATGAAGATTTGGCTGAAATAGCAAAGGTAGGAATTGGTGATTTATGGATTGGAGTTGAGACAGGTTTGAGTGATGCTCTTGACTACCTTAACAAAGGGGCTACCTTACAAGATACAGAGGAACAATTAGAACGTTTAAATAAATTTGGTATTACATTCTTTTATGGCTTTATGTTTGGGGCTGCAGGAGGTGAAAGAGGTATTGAAAACGCAGAGGCAAATGCTCGTTTGATCAACAAGGTAAAACCTTTAGGGATCGTACCAACTACCCTAAACGCCAATAAAGGTACCATCCTTGAAAATGATGTTGCCAAGGGAACTTTCAGCATATCTACTGAAAGAGAAGTTTTAGAAGAACAAATCAAAACCATTGAACTAGTCAATGTCCCTACCCTTTATATGGGCATACACGCCATCAATTCTGTAAGTTTTGATGCTCAATTACCTAGAGATAAATCTTTGATTGTCGAAAAATTAAATGAGGTCATCCTGAATACAGATGACGCCTTACTAGACAGTGTTCCATTTAGACATGCAATTTAAGAATAGTTAGTGTATTAGTTGTGATGATTGAATGGGTAGGATTCCACCTATTCAATTCATCACTTTTTTTATTCTACTTTAGCATCCGACCTAAAAGGGAAAACAGGTAACCCTGAAACACCAAATAAATTGCTTTTATGGAAATTCTTAAAAGCATATCGAACATATTTAGGTTGTTTTACCTGATCACTCCATACTAATACAGCTATTTCTTTATGCACTATTTTGGCAGTTGCAGGATAGAATTTAAAGTCATCACCAGCTACTTCGAAACCTGTAATGTCTTCACTGAAAGATGTAATTCCATTAGGAGCATTGAAATTATTTGCATCAGTAATTGCTTCTTTTGAAAACAAGACGGGTTGATTTACATACCCTTCCAATGGCATTTGCATATTAGACTGACCAGATGCCAACCAAACTTCTCCAATCAACACATCCTTAATCTCCACTAATGATGACCCCTTAATTTTAATTTCTTCTGGTTTAAAACTTCCACGGGGCGTTTCAAGCAATGTCTCCCACCTTCCCTCTTTACTTGTTACTACTTTGGCTTTAGCACCCCATGATGTCCTGATATTAATACTTTGGTTCGCTTTATCCCATCCCCATAGTTTTACTTCAGTTTGTTGTTGTAATACCATATGGTTAGAAAATACTTGACTGACTTTAGTTTGTGCTTGAAGAAAAATGCCGTAAAAAATAAAGCACAGAGTTAAGAAAGATTGTTTCATTGTAATCACAAATTATCATTATAAAAAATGAAGCACTTCATCATTAAGAAAAAGTGCTTCAAGGTTATTGTAAAAGGAATAAAGATTCCTTTACTTTTTTCTTGTCAGAATTTGTACTGTCGGGCTCCAAATTCCAACTATCTTTAAAATCATAGGATGTATACAAAATATATTGTAAAAAATATCTTTGTAATAATTCATAAAAAGATGATATACACTACCTACGATATCTTTCTATCCTTAATGAAATACTTAAACATCAACGTCGTTTTCAGAGGATGCTATACTTGGTAACATAAGGATTTTAGTGGTGAAACAACCATTGTTGCCGGTCACCTTTATATCTCAAGTCTTTTGTTTTAAAAGTAAGTTTGTTCTACAAAATAAAAATTGGATGATTTTGATGATGCTGACAAAACAAGTACTTGTCGATGAATCTGTTTCTACTTCGTATTAATTGTAGTGAAACTTTTGGGTGAAATATCATTTAAAGGGTAATGTCCTCATCACTTTTATTTCCCGATTCGCACTGTTTTATTAAGTAGTACAGGTTTCATGATACTTACTATACTACTTCCATTTTCATACACAACCTAGTTGATTTAAAAAATAACAGTAAACATTCTTACTGATTCTATTCATAAAGGTACTTTGTATAAGTAATCAATTTCATCTAAATTCCATTTTTTGCAATAAACATCACATTCGTAATTTTCGCAAATTTACTACCATTTAATTGAACTAAAACCTTACCAACATACCTCTATGTAGTGTTTCATGTGATAAATCAATTAGAAATACATTTTTTCAAACCTATCTTTTAACGCTCTTTTTATGAATAAGTAGCTGACCATAATTAAATATAGTTTATAAATGTAGAATGATTTGATCTCAGGTAAGGCAAAATTTACAGCCATAAATAAGACGGAAAATTTTAACGAAACCTGAGTTTAATTCAAATGCATTTTAGCTATAGATAATTTTGAACAGGTACTTAATTAATTATAATTCAACCTTAAATATCGTCCTTATCCAATGAGCTTTCACCTTCTAATAAAAGATCATTCATAGGATCAATAACATTTGATATTCCTTTATTTTTTGAAGCATTTTCTTCCATTTCCAACCAAACTTTAAATTGGAAACTATCTAAAATTGTTCTAATCGTTTCTCTGTATTTTTTATCGATTTTTTTACATACCGAAAGGAATTTTTGAGGTGTTTCACCATAAACATAAAGTGCATTCAACTTTTCAAGATATCTTTTTTGAAGGGCATTTCTCCATATTTTTTGATTTGCTTCTGATACAATAAAACGTCGATACATTTGTTTTATCTCAAAGTCTAACACAATATTCTGATAATAAAGACCGATTTTTTCATCCAAATTGGTAAAGCTGTAGGTCATCCAATCCATTTTTTCAGAATTATTTTTAATTACCTTTGGGGTAGAGTATTGTATTATTTCCTTTGGACCTCTTTTTAGTTCCACACTTACTTCTCCCTCCTGATAAGGAGCATAAAAAGCATGTATTCCGGCAGGTGCTTTCCCTAGTAATTTTCCATTACAATATACCTCTCCCGGTTCTCTCAAAATAGTCAACACTTCAATACGATCTTCCTGTTCGTCTTTATCTAAATTTTGAATAGTACATTTTACTTCAGGTCGAGCTTTGGAAAGGTGTTTTGAAGATGTTGCTTTATAAGAAGTCATCAATAACTCTCTATTAATGTTTTGGTCTTCCTCATCCAACCATATCTTTTTATAATACCTTAATAACATCCCATATCCAAATCCATGATGTGCTTCAGGAGCAATATGTGAGCCGTTATCAAAATAATTCCATGACATTAAATTGATCATGGCGGCATCATTGTCAACCGCAGATTGAAGTAAACTCCTATAAGTATGAGTGAGCTTTAAATCTTGGCCTGCAACGTATACATCATTTAAAGATAGACCTTTGGATTCATCAGAATTCTCCTGTACTAACTGATCATTTTTCTTCAGTCTCATTTGAGAACTTAAGTGATCGGGGTAGACATTTTGAATGAATGGTTTATTATTCGATTTACAAAGGTTTTTCAAAGCCGCCACATTTTCTTCCAATGCCATGGACCTTTTACTCTGAGAAATTGCAGGGAAAAGTTTCAAAACTTCCTCATTAAAACGTTGATTAGAGGGATATTTTGTCTCAAAAACATAGGTGAGTTTTGTATTTAAGGAAGAAGATAAACTGTTAAGAGTACTATGAACCTCCTTAATCATCTCAGGGTGATCTGTTAATTCCTTTTCCTTTGCCACCCTTGTTTTATCCAACACATGAAGTGGAGATTTCGTAAAAACTACAATTTTATTATCACTACTTCTTAGCCACTTGTCTGAGTATTTTGTGTTTTGAAAAATTTCCTTTAAACGTGTTTGTAATACATCATACATCAGGTCTTCTGACATTGACGCTGGATCCCTCTTTAAAATTAATTCAATTGAAAATGTGAAATCGAGTTTTCGATTCACTGCAGAAGTCACGTAATAAGTAATGTTTTTTACAGCACGATCCATATATGATTGATCAGCATCAATCACTAGAGGAAACTTAAAACCATCAACCCCCATTTCCTTCGCTACTTTTATTTCATAAGCTACTGCATCATCTGGGGTCATCGGATTCACCATAAAAGTAATATTAGGCTGTTGAGTACTGTATCGCCCATTAAGGTGACTTTCTTTATTTCCAAAAAGCGTCTCATATCTCATTTTTTGGAGATTTCCAGTTTCAGCACTTAAACTCAAAAGTGGATTATTTAGGGCTAAAACTATCTTTTGATTAAGGAAGGACTGTGGTTTTTGTGCTGTACTTTGGTAACAAGGAAGGGCAATTAATAGTGATAGTATTAAAGTATAAATAATATTCATTTCAATTCGATTTGTAATAGTGTATTTCATTTCTCCATTAAATACTATTCGACAATGCTACTAAAACCAAGAAAGTAAACTGTATTTGATCATTGCACTTATAAAACCTCAATAATACAATGAAGGGTGTGAGTATTTTACTTCTATTTTGTACAGAAGCTTAATGTTGTTGATGTGGTTAAATACAATTTTGATTTCAGTTATATAATAGGACAATCGATAGTTTGATTTCTGATGATGTTGATAGCTATAACTTTAAGTAAAGAGCTTTAAAACATTTCTTATGAAAAAAAGTGAGCATTCTTTAAAGCTCATTTTAATTATAGGAATCAATACTAATCCTATCAAATGGGGATAACTTCTGATAAATGATATTTAGATAATACTATCAGCCTAGTGTGTTTTTTTGTGTTTGTCATATTGGTTAGTGTTTAAATTAAGAATGAACGGAATCACAATTTGGAGCTTTTTAAAATAAGAGGATTTAACCTTCAAAAAATATAGATTCAAGACTTGCTCCACTAATATTAATAACTTACTAAAGTCACAACAATCTAATCAATTTATTGTAATATTTCAAGGATATGGTTTTCCTACTTCAAAAAAATTAAACAAAGAATTCTACTTTTATTCTTCAATTCTTTTTTCACTAAAAAACGCTATACTAATTACGATTTCTCTTCCTTTTAGTCTTTATACAAAAGAAAGTGCATAGTTATTACAGAGGCATTTTAATACAACGCTCATACGAATTGGAATAGCAATCAAAAAGATATCATTGAAGTCAACTGCAATTATAGATAATTATGATCAGCTACTTACAGGCTTTTATTTCACTATTCAATAAGTATTAATTCACCGTTTTTTTTAAATTACTATATTGAACTTCAATAGTAAAAACCCAAAATATAACCTTTATGCAATCCATTGATCTGAAAATTAAAAATAGTAAAGGAATAGAATTAGCTTCCAAGCTAGAGTTACCTGAAGAAAATGCAACGACAACTTATGCAATATTTGCACACTGCTTTACTTGTTCAAAAAATTTGAATGCGGTCGTCAACATTGCAAAAGCATTAAACGCTATGGGAGTAGCAGTTTTGCGATTTGATTTTACTGGTTTAGGTCAAAGTAAAGGTGAATTTAGTGAAACTGATTTTAGTTCGAATGTACAAGACTTGATAGATGTTGCTGAATATTTATCAAAAGAATACAAAGCCCCAAAACTTATGATTGGGCATTCTCTTGGAGGGGCAGCTGCTATCTATGCTGGTAAACAAATAACTTCGATTGAAGCCATCGCAACAATTGGTGCCCCATCAGCCCCTCACCATGTTCAGCATCTTTTTAAGCATAGTATTGATGAAATTAAAGAAAAAGGGAAGGCTCTAGTAGAATTAGGAGGTCGACCATTTACGATCTCAAAACAATTTATTGATGATATTTCTTCTACTGATATGGAACAAATAATGGCCACATTAAGAAAACCAATCCTAATCACTCATTCACCACAAGACACTACCGTGGAAATCAAAAATGCAGCTGAAATATACGGTTTTGCACATCATTCTAAAAGTTTTATTTCATTAGATGGAGCTGATCATTTATTGACTAAAAATAAATATTCTTTATATGTTGGGAGAATGATCGCTCAATGGGTTTCGATTTATATCGAATAGGAACATCCTTTTTCATCCAACCAATAAAATTTGAAAGGGAAACTATAATATTATTGTTTCCTAAATACTACTTTTTTAATATGGTATACAATGTAAACTAAGTTTTCGAATATTTATAGGGTTTAGAAATCAGGAGATTTCTTACAATCTGAAGGACACGAATGCCGCTATCGCTTAACATTCGCGCCAGTGAGCTTTCTACCATTTTAGTTTGGTAATACTCCACCCCGGCATTGAAGGGAAAAGCGTTAAGATTTAGTTTACAACGCACTTACTTTATAGATCGTAGAATGCTTGTACTCTTCTCCAACTTCCAAAATAACACTTGGAAAATTGGGATGGTGAGGTGCGTTTGGATAAAATTGTGCCTCAAAACAAATAGATTCCCTTGCTTTAAAAGCTTTTCCATCATCACTCCTATCCTTTCCCGAAAGAAAATTAGCAGTATAGATTTGAGCCGCTGGTAATGTTGTTTTCATTTCCATTTTAATTCCAGATTGAGGATCAATGGCAGTTATAAATGGAATATTGTTATTTTTTTTGATAAAATTATGGTCTAACCCATTTGCTAAGTTAATCTGTTCATTTTGGCTATCCATCACCTCTCCCACCGGTTTCAAAGTTCTAAAATCAAAAACAGAATAATCAACTGCTCTAATTTCACCCGTTGGTAATCCTCCTTTCTTTAATGGTGTGAATCGGTCTGCGTTCACCATCAACTGAAGATCGAGTACAGATCCATTCCCGGCCCCTTTCAAATTAAAAAAAGCATGATTCGAAAGGTTCAAAACCGTTTTTTTGTCAGTTGTCGCAAAGTAGTTGATCTCCAATTCATTTTCATCCGACAACTTATATTCAACCGAAACTTTAAGGTTTCCAGGAAAGCCTCCTTCTTTATCTTTAAACTCGTAACCTAATTTAACTTTATTGTTGGTCACATTCTCCACCTCCCAAAATTTATCATGACAACCTGACTTTCCGCCATGCAAAATATATTCATCATTTGTCAGGTTAATTATCTCTCCATCTAGTTCAAAATTTTGTAAGCGGTTAGCATATCTACCTATAATTGCACCATAATAAGGAGCTCCTGCTTCTTGATATTGCTGTAAAGTAGAAAAACCTAAAACGATATTTCTTAAGCTGTTCATTTTATCTTTTACAAACCATGCTACTATTCTTGCCCCATAGTTAGTGATATCCACTCTATTTCCACGATTATTTTTTAAAGTTATGATCTCAAATGTAGTGTTTTGTATATTTCTATCTTTTACTTTTTGATCAGAGGTTGATTCATTACAACCGATCAAAAATAACAATGTAACGACCAATAATTTTCTTAGCATAACTCTAGTTTTTAATGTAAATGAGTTGAGCTTAAAACTAGCTTATGTGGCAATAACTTAAAGGTGAGGAATCTGTTTGAATAAAGAGGCATTTTTAGAATTTCTAGCTTTCTGTTTTTATCATAAAAAAATGTCCCCTTTATTATTGTATTTTTAAGTAGGGTTATGATTCTACTTCAATAGTATTTAGATTTAAAACAATTTCAATCACAAATTGTAATTAGGCTAAGGTGAAGTTTCTGATTTGGTAAAATATTCGATTCAAAATATGAAATAGTAAGACTCTTAAGAAATAATAATCATTTCAACCTGTCTCCAATAGAAATTTTTCATGCTTTTAAAACAACTCCCAAACTCACTTATAATAGAAAACCTTAACAATGAAGTACTACAACAACAAAAACATATTTATTACTGGCGGAACAAGTGGAATCGGTTTAGAAATGGGAAAACAACTCTCCTCATCTGGGGCAAATATTGTTCTTTTTGGTCGAAAGAATTTAGAGGAAGCCTGCGAAATTGTTCAAAGTAAAGGGGGAGATAACAGTGTTCATTCTATCTTGATGGAAACGACCGATTTATCGTCTGTTCAGTATGGTTTTGGTGAAGGAGTAAAGGCAATTGGAACCCCACACATTATCATTCACTCAGCGGGGATTGGCAGGTGTGTACCATTTACCGATTTTTCCAAAGATGATTTCGAACAAGTTATCAATGTCAATGTATTTGGCTCTCGTAATGTCGCCGAGGTCTCTTTCGAATACCTAAAAAAGACTAAAGGACAGCTCATGTTTATCGTTTCATTAGCAGGTATTATTACGAATTACGGGTACTCTGCTTACTGTAGCTCAAAGTATGCTACTCTAGGTTTTGCAGGCGTGTTAAGGAGCGAATGGAAGCCTTTTGGTATTCATATCACTGCGGCATGTCCTCCAGAAATTGATACACCTTTGGTAGAAATGGAAAAGAAAGAGTCTCCTAAAGTGTCAAAAATACTGAAGAATTTCGCTGGGAATTTACCATTAGATTATGCGTGTCGATCTATGCTAAAAGGACTTTCTAAGAAAAAATATATTGTAATTCCGGGTTTTAAAGCTAAGTTTGTAAGTATCACACAACATCTTGTACCAAAACTCAATACTCTTATCAGTGATTTTATTATATCACGATATATCAAAGGCTAAATTCATTTCTTTTTTTTATTATGCTACAACAACTCATAGAAGAACTCAATTGTATTTCTAAATTAACTGACAAAGAACAAAAACTGATCAAAAACCTCATAGCAGTAAAACATTTAGACGAAGGAGATTATTGGTATTATGAAGGAAAGGTTACCGATCAAGTTGCTTTTGTTGCAAAAGGTTATTTAAGAAATTACTACTTAATAGAAGAAGAGGAAAAAACGGAATGCTTTTATTTTGAAGGTTCATTTACAGGAGATTTACCCTCTATTATTTCTGAAACCCCTTGTAAGTCGTTTAATATTGCTATGGAGTCGACTACATTATTAACGCTTTCATATCAAGAACTCAACGAACTCGCAAAACAGTCCATCAACATTGAACGTTTACTTCGTAAAGTAACTGAACAAAGTTTTGTGATGTATCATGAAAAAGTGGCGTCTTTTTTATTACAATCACCAAGAGAAAGGTTTGAAGATCTATTCCTGAAAAGACCAATCGTCTTTAAAAAAGCATCCGCAAATCATATTGCATCTTATTTAGGCATCACTCCTCAGCATTTTTCGAGGTTAAGAAGTATTTATCAAAAACAGTAAATTAAAAGGGTTGGGTCTTTGAAAAATTGAAGCGAAAATTCATAAAAAAACCACTACCTATAAAAAGATAGTGGCTTGATTTGAAATGCATTGCAAATTACTTAGTGTACATTGCTGCAATTTCATTTTTATAATTTTCGTTGATTGTCTTTCTCTTCAATTTCAACGTTGGAGTCATTTCCCCTTTATCTTGAGAAAATTCTTTTGTAAGAAGCGTGAAGCGTTTCACTTTCTCGAAAGGAGCCAAATCATGTTGTTGAGCTTCTACTCTCTTTTCAATTAATTTCTGAATATCATGGTGATTTACTAATTCTTCTACTGAACCATATGAAATACCATTTTCTTGAGCGTACTCTTTTAAGTTTTCATAAGTTGGAACAATCAAAGCCGAAACGAAGTTTTTACCATCTGCAATGACAGCAATTTGCTCTACGAAGTGGTCTTTACCAATCTTACCTTCTACAACCTGTGGTGCGATGTACTTACCATTTGATGTTTTCATTAGTTCCTTAATTCTATCAGTGATCATCAAGTTACCATCTTCATCAAATTTACCAGCATCACCTGTTTTAAAGTATCCGTCTTCAGTAAATACCTTGGCAGTTTCTTCAGGTTTGTTATAGTAACCTTTCATTACTACATCACCTTTTACTAAGATCTCGTCGTTCTCACCAATTTTCACATCAACATTTGGCATTTTTGTACCAATTGTGTTTGGATTGAAAGCACGATCAATATACCATGCCGTTACAGTAGCTGCTGTCTCAGTAAGACCGTATCCTAATACTACAGGAATACCAATAGCATGGAAGAACTCACCAATTTCTGGATCCAATTTAGCTCCACCTGCTGGCATAAACTTAATGTTTCCACCCATCAATTTTTGGAATTTACTAAACACCAATTTGTTTGCAATCTTATGTTGGAATTTCAAAAATCCTGATGGTGTTTCATTATTTAGTTTATGGTGGAATACTGCTTTACCCACTCCGATAGCCCAGTGAAACAATTTCTGTCTTGAAGGAGCTGCTTTGGCTACTTTTTCGTGAATTGTTGAGTAGATTTTCTCATAAAAACGAGGAACAGCACACATCACATTTGGTTTTACTTCCACTAATGCCTCTTTGATCAGCTTCGTATCTTCCAAATAATTATTGACACCACCTTTATATAAAACATAAGTTGACCATGCTCTCTCGAATACGTGAGATAATGGAAGGAAACTTAAGTTGATATCTTTATCTGTAAATTCAATGAATTCATCATGAGCATCAAATTGCTTTCCGAAGTTATGATAATCCATCATTACACCTTTAGGTTCACCAGTAGTACCCGAAGTATAAATCAGCGTCATCAAATCAGTCAATGATGCATCCTCTACTCTTTTCAATAATTCAGCTTCTTGAGATTTTTCACCTTTTTCAATGAAATCATCCCAAAGAATACCCAATTTATGTCCTCTTCTATGAATACTAGGCTTCATTGCTACAATCCATTCTAATGATGGACATTCTTCCGCAATTTCAGCAGCGTTGTCGTATTGTTCTTGATCTCCAACAAAAAGTACTTTAATCTGAGCATCGTTAATAATGTACGCTGCTTGCTTTGATGTACTTGTAGCGTAAATCGATACACTTACAGCTCTAATTTGTTGAGATGCAAAATCTGCAATTGTCCAGTTCGGCATATTTTGAGCGTAAATACCTACTTTTTCCTGAACACCTACACCTGATGACAAAAGACTTAATGAGATTTTATCTATTTCTTCTGAAAAATCATTCCATGAGATACTTTCCCAAATTTGATCTGCAACACGAAATCTTACTGCATCTCTTTCTTTATACTTTGAAGCTTGTTGGCGAATTTTATGTACTAAATGTACTGTCTCTTTTGTCATGTGTGTGTTTGTATAAAATATAATTATTTAAGTAATGAATTCTAATCAATTCATCCGACACCTACCTAAACAAGCTTCGCTTAGGTTTTGTGACAAAAACAAGAAATAATATTCTGAATAAAATTAAATAGCATTATTTTAAGATAATTTATTGTTTTAGGAATATTTATTTTACCTTTGTCAAAACTATTTGCTGAATGCTTAAATAAGCCTAATTTTAAATATGAACCGTAAATTCTTAATTCTACTAACAATTGGGGTTTTGACTTTTTTCGCTAATTGCACAATTGCCCAAGAAAATAAATTTCTTTTTTCTTACAGCAATTCACAAGGTGTAAGTGATTTAAGATACCTCGAATTGAATGGATTCCAGTTGGAATGGCAATATCATTTCAAGAAAACACCTCTATCAGCAGGTCTTTCTGTAGGTTATCATTATTCAAAAGATAAGGAAATTGTAGAAATTCCCGTGCTTTATGGTGTTAACAATCAACAGATGACAAATGTTAAATCCGTTCCGATTTTAGCACATCTTAAATATTCCTTTTTTGAAAGTAAATATTTGAAACCTTATGTAGGAATTGGTTTTGGTATGTATCATCAATCACATGGTATTGTCATCAATACATTTGATTATCCAGGTAAGATTATTACCAAAGATTTTACAGATTGGCATTTTGGCTTTGCTCCTGAAGTAGGTATTACTACTGATCTTTTCCCCAACATAGGGGCTTTTATAAGTTTAAAATATAATTGTATCGGTAGTGATAATAAACATCTAAATTATAACAATGTATCATTTAACTTTGGGATTATTTTTTAACTAAAATGTTCAAATGAAAAAACTATACATTATTCTAGGCTTATTTTTAATGTTTTACTCATGTCAATCTCCAGAAGACTTACCCCTTAAATCAGGAGTTTCTCAACAACTAGCACAACAGCGATTCAATACCATTACAAATGTAGAATATGATTTACATCTTGTATTACCCGACTCTCCCATCAAAAGAATTCAATCTACATTACATTTAAGATTTAACGTTAACAGCAATTCTGAACCTATCGTTTTGGATTTCAGATCAGATTCTACACGAATTACAAACCTTATTGTCAATAATCAGCCCTCAAAGCATTATTATAAACAGGAACATATTATTATACCAACTGATCACCTGAAAAAAGGTGAAAATAGTATATCCTTTCATTTTATAGCCGGTGATCAATCACTTAACAGAAAAGAAAATTACATGTATACGCTTCTTGTTCCAGATAGGGCAAGAACGTTATTTCCATGTTTTGATCAGCCAGATATCAAAGCAAAGTATATCTTAAGTTTAGATATGCCCGAAAATTGGGATGCCATTGCTGGAGAGTATGGTGTAACAAAACCAACTGAGAAAGGACGAAAAGTCATCACTTTTGGTCAAACGGAACCCATCTCTAGTTATTTATTTTCATTTGTGGCTGGAGAATTTAAGCGTATCGAGAAATCAGTAGGTGGTAGAAAATATGCCATGCTTCATTTGGAAGAAGAGGATAAGATACAAGCTAACCAAGATCAGATTTTTGAATTGCATGCAAATGCAGTCCAATGGATGGAAAATTATACATCTATTCCTCTACCTTTTAACAAGCTGGACTTTGCATTAATCCCCCCATTTCAATATGGAGGAATGGAACATGTGGGTGCGATCCAATACCGAGCTTCTTCATTGATTTTAGATGAAAATGCCGGTCCTTCAGAAAAACTCCGTCGAGCTCAGCTTATTGCTCATGAAGTAGCCCATATGTGGTTCGGTGATTTGGTGACCATGAAATGGTTTGATGATGTGTGGTTAAAAGAAGTTTTTGCCAACTTTATCGCAGCAAAAGCAATTACCCCTTCTTACCCTGAAATTGATCACAATTTACAATTCTTCCTTTCTCATCAATACAGGGCCTATGAGATTGATAGAACTGCTGGTAATCACCCTATTCAGCAAAAACTTGAAAACCTTAATTTGGCAGGAACACTTTATGGAGCTATTATTTACTGTAAAGCTCCGGTTGTAATGGCTCAAATCGAATTATTAGTAGGTGAAGAAAACCTAAAAAAATCTTTACAGATTTATCTAGAAAAATATGCCTATAACAACGCGACTTTTGATGATTTAATTGAAGTCATTTCTACGACATCAAATGTAGACCTAAAAGATTGGGCAAATCTTTGGGTAAAAAATGAAGGAATGCCTCATTACATTCTTGAAAGAAAGAAGGATAAACTCTTTATCACTACTCAAGATTTTAAGAAATCTCAAAAGGTAGTCATTGGCGGTAATGAAGTTTTATTGGATCAAGAAAAAGTCAATTTAGAACTCCCTAAAGGAAGTTTCCCATTAGATCAGAGTGGAAAAAATTATGGTTACTTTGAGTTAAGTATTGGGTTGATTAATGAAATAAAAAATAACATCAAAGAATATTCGCCTTTAGAAAAAGCGATTGCCTATAGTACACTTTGGGAAAACTTTTTAAGAGACAACCTTTATTTAGACGGATACATCAACTTCATTTGGGAAAGAATGATTTTGGAAGAAAATCTGCTTCTAAAAAAACAGTTGTTAGGTCAATTCGATCAGTTATATTGGTATTATATTACTGAAACGGAACGAAAAAATATCAGTAAAGCATACTTTCATTTCCTTGAAAAACAAATTAAAGAAAGTAAAGAAAAAGCACTGCAGTCATTCTACTTTAATGTCATCAAGATCTTACAACATCAAGAGGAGCAATTCGACTACCTAAATACATTTTTAACTTCAAAGAATACGACTCCAACACTCAATGACAGAGAGAGAATTAATCTTTTAATGAAATTGCGTCTGGAAAATCGTCATCAATCCAATGTTGCTGTAGAGGCTGTAAAGTCTGCGTTAAGCTCTAATTATTATAAAGAGTATTTAGAGTTTATCTCCCCAGCCAGCAGCAATAATGAAATTGAAAAAGACGCCTTTTTTGAAGGATTAAAGGAAGTTGGAAATAGGTCTAATGAGCCTTGGGTTGAAAGTGCACTTCGCCTTTTAAATCATCCTTTGAATGCAAAACATTCATTAAAATACGTGAGACCAACATTAGAACTATTACCTGAAATTCAAAAAACCGGAGACATTTTCTTTCCTTATAATTATTTGAAAAGTACTATTGGGAAACGTAAAGAACAACAAACCATTGATTGGGTCAATAGCTATCTGGAGAAAAATAATATTGATATAAAACTTAAAAATAAGATTTTACAAAATTTGGATCCCGTGATTAGAAGACAATCAGTCGCCAACTAAAAAAGTAAAAGCCATAACCGTATAAACTAAAGGTTATGGCTTTTTCATTAACACTCTTAAAAGTCAAAATGTATATACCTTAATATTGGTTATTTTTAATCTAAAAAAATGATTACTGGTACTTTCATTCCATTTATACCCATAACCTAGAGCACCCTTAGCCCTAAATAATATAGACCTCTACTGGTGAAAATCTTTATTTTTAAACAGCCCAAGCCTCACAATTCAATAATTACCCCCTCAATTTCACTAAAATTATACCTTCCTTCCCCTCTGTGATCCTGTATATTTGGAATATGAATTATTACTAATTAGCAATCTAAGATGAAAAGATATTACAAACCTATATGCAAAGTTTTGGCATGTGTTTCGGTACTTCTGTGTGCACACGAAGCATCTGCTCAAACTGCAATCTCAGTTGACTTCCAAACACAGCGCTACTTAGAAAATGTATCAGAACTCGATCGAAATAAATTCTTCAATCTACATATGGTTGCCAACAAAGACCATACTGATGAAGACATGGAAGTAGTCAGTCAATGGGATATAACACAAGGCAGATCATTTTGGGGTGCTTTTGGCAGATATAAAGATTATATCACTAAAAACAATGTTTTTCCACAAGCATCGCAAGTAGAAAAAGAAGGTGTCAATAACATAAAATACGTCCAAGAGCAAAATTACTATAAACATATATCACGTCAGCTAGTCGTAACAGACCACCCTGCCGCAATGATCCATATGGATTTGGACACTAAGCAAGCTGGACAATTTGCTGCTCAATATTTCCAACATTTTTATGAGGATCATACTCGTCCTCACTTTTACGAACCGGTCAATGAACCTTTTGTTCATGCCGATGAATACCAGGAGAACGGTAAGTATACAGAAGCTGAAGTAAGAAGAAAAACTGCAGAATACTTTAAAGAAATCGGTAAAGCTTTTGATGAACAAGGAGTAGACACAAAAGTGATTGGCTATTCATCCGCCTGGCCTTCTATGGAATTATGGGACTTTGGTCATTGGGAAACCAGAATGAAGATGTTTATGGATGTAGCCGGCGATTATATGGACGGTTTCTCTACACACCTTTATGATGGAATCAATGTTACGGGTCAAGATACTGAAAGATCGGGCAGTAATGCAGATGCAATTCTAGATTTGATTGAAACCTACAGTTACATTAAATGGGATGAGATTAAACCCCACGCTATTACAGAATACGGTGGCATCTCTAGCGGATATGGTGACACCTACACTGATGTGGAGAGTATTCAAACGGTGCGCTCTATCAACCATATTATTTTTGGTTTGATGGACAGAGAAGACCGACTGATGATTTCTATTCCATTTATCACAGGCAAATCACCATGGCACTGGGGCTCAAACTTCGAACCTTATGGAGCGGATTTATGGCGTCCTGTAAAAGAGTCTATTGTAAATGGTAAACCTACAGAATTTTTACTCACAGCAAAAAAAGACTTCTTTAATCTTTGGGATAAAGTACAAGGTAAACGTGTTCGTTGTTCCTCTTCTAATCCTGATATTTTTGTTCAGGCATTTGTAGATGGAAAAACAGCATATATCTGCTTGAATAATATTGACACAGAAGATCAAGAGGTTGCTCTTCAATTTGTTTCATCAATGGGCGACTTCCAAAAAGTGAATAAAAGAAGTTTGAAGATTTATCAGAATGACGATCCCATTTACAAAGATGAAGACTTAGCAGAGGTCCCATCTAGTGTGACCATAGAACCACATGAAACAGTTGTACTTACATATACGCTTGACCGTGAGGTTACATTTAGTAAAAAAGCGGTTAGAAAGGAGTACTACTCTAAGACGTACATGCAAGAAATTGAAGCCAATAAAACCATGAAATTTGTTTTCAATGATGTTGCTGAACTTTCTAATGAAGGTGAAGCGAGATTGAGAATGGCCATTGGTAGAAAGCATGAAATGTCTAAAAAACCAATGGTAAAAATCAATGGAGTAAGTATCAATTCTTTGGAAAACTGGAAAGGATATGATCAAGCGGATAGAGAAGATTACTTTGGGGTAATTGAAATACCTGTCCCTTACCAATTACTAAAAGCAACAAATACTGTTGAGTTAAAATTCAATGATGACGGTGGTGCAGTGAGTTCGGTTATTCTTTCAGTCAACAGCATTCATAATCTAGGTAGTAGGTTCCCATTTAACGGCAGTAACTATCAATTACCTCAGAAAATTGAAGCGGAAGATTTTGATATTGGAGGTCAAGGTATAGGGTATCATTCATTAGATGATATCAACAATTCCAAACAATACCGTTTATCTGAAGGTGTCAATATTCAAAAGAATACTGAAAACTTTGAAATCGTTTTACAAGAAGGTGAATGGACTTCTTACAGTATTGAAGTGCCTGAAAATGCAACGTACACGCTTTCAATTGCTGGAAAAAGTACTACTGAAAATGCAAAAGTAGCCATCACATCCAACAATGAGATGTTGGGTGAAATGATCGAACTGAGTACTACCGAAAACCCAACGGTACAAACTACTGTAGAACTTTCAGCTGGAAAATATCCTATTCAGGTTCATACTGAAACTGGTACTGCAGTCATCGACTTTTTAGAGATCAATAACGGCCAAACTTTGTCAGATGCTATCGCATTTGCTTCCAATCCAACTGAAATCAAAATGGGAGAAGTGAACACCTTTGACTTAGAATATACAGCTTCAGCAGATAGAGATATTCTTGTTGAATTATGGGGAGATGCTTTCCTACTTGGTCAGGCTAAAGTGAAAGTAATGAAAGGCACTGATAATGTCAGTGTAGACTTGAATGTTTTTGCAGAGCCATTAAACTACGAAAATGTAGAAGTTGTAGCGAAGGTGGTAAAATCAAATAGCCTTACAAGTCTTGCAGAAGTTGTTATCACTGAATTTGAATTTGATCCGGTGCTTTCCATTGGTGATGAATTAACAGAAGAAGAAAATATCACTGTTTTCCCTAACCCTACTCAAAGTCAACAATTGATGGGAATTAAAGGAAATAGTAAAATTTATAAAATCGAGGTCTTGGATACGAAAGGAAAATTGATGGATCATTTTGACTATGCAATTCCAAGCACTCAAGTAAACTTCAAACTAACAAACCACTACTCTAAGGGGATTTATCTGATTAGAGTGCATGGTGAAAAAGAAAATTTCATTAAGAAAATTCTAATACAATAAAATGAAAACAAACAACCCCCTAGGATTTTTCAGAGGGATGCTACTAATCGGTAGCATTCTTTTCTGTTCTAACCTTTTTGCACAAACAACTATTGAGCTTCAGCAAGCTAGAGTAAAGTTGGACATTAATGAGCAGTGGTCTTTTTATAGAGGTGAAAAAGATGAGAAAGTGGTCACTGCTACATCTTTTGACGATTCTAAATGGGAAAAAGTCAACGTTCCTCATAGTATGAAACTGTCTTCCAATGAATTGGACAATAGTACAGACTCTTCATTCCAGGAGACATTCCATCGTTATATTGGATGGTATAGAAAACAACTGAAAGTAGAAGCTAATGCAAGTCAAAAAGTATTTTTAGAATTTGAAGGTGCACATCAACATACTAAACTTTGGGTCAATGGAAAGTATGTAGGAGAAGATATGGTAAGTGGCTTCACTCCTTTTCATTTTGATGTAACGGATTTTGTGCATAAGGATGGAAAACCTAATACCATTGTACTCAGCGTTGACAATAGATTAAATCCTAATATCCCACCCGATGGTGATCGTAGAGATTATATCTTATTTAGTGGATTATACAGAGATGTATATTTAGTGGTAAAAAATCCTTTGAATATCACATTCAATTGGGAAGATAAATATGCAGGTATTTTTATCACTACACCGACGGTATCTAAAAATAATGCAACTGTTAATATCAGATCTACTGTTAGAAATGAGCAAAATACTGCCGTTTCTGCAAAAGTAGAACAAAGAATTATTGATAAGGATGGCTATGTTATCGCTAAAGCAATAGAGCAACATACTATTTCTGCAAACAGTGATCATACTTTCCAACAAACGACGGGTATTACTGAAAACCTTCATTTATGGTCAATCGATGATCCCTATTTATATAGAGTACAAACATTAGTTTACCAAGATAATCAGTTGATGGATATGGTTGAAAATCCATTGGGAGTAAGAAAGTTTGAATTTATTGATGGAAAAGGTTTCGTATTGAATGGTACACCTGTTGAATTAATCGGTGTCAATAAGCATCAGCAATATCCATTTGTAGGGGATGCAGTCGCGAATAGTTTACATCGCAAAGATGCAGAGCAATTAAAAGAAACAGGATATAATGTAGTACGTTTAGCACACTACCCTCATGACAACTCATTTATTGAAGCGTGTGACGAGTTAGGTATTTTATTGATTGAAGAAGCACCTTCATGGATTCATTTTGTAGAAGGCGAATGGTTTGATAATTTAGAATTAGCCACTCGAATTATGATTCGTAATCATAGAAACAATCCTTCTATTTTAATGTGGAGTGGTGGATTGAACCATAGAGGTCCAGTAGAAAGGTTACATTACGCATGTAAAGAAGAAGATCCTACAAGAATGACAGGCTCAAATGGTGCACCTTGGACAGGTCCAGTTCATTCGGGTATTTGTGATATCTATACACCAATGGATTATCAAAATATGCCTGTTACAGAAAATGATTTCTCTTTCTTATGTGAGCATGGTTCTTCTTATGATGCTTTGAAAAACCAATTTGAAGTATCAAAATCAAAAGCGTCTGCTAACCGTTTTGGAGTAGCATTATGGACTGCACATGACTATTTCTCTTTCCAAAAAGATTGGGGAATGCAACCAAGAAGACCTTTCTCTTTTTATAGAGTACCAAACCCAGTCAACTTCTGGTATAAATCAGAGATGACAACAACACCAATGGTTTACATCGGTGATGAAAGAGCAAGTAGAGACAATAAGGTAGTAGTATTTAGTAACTGTGACGAAGTAGAACTTTACAATAACGGTAAATTAGTCGCGAAACAAAAGCCAGATGACGACCCTAACAGAAGTCACTGTAATTCTCCTTCTTACACTTTCCTTTTGAATGAAGAAAAAGGTGATTTGTATGCTAAAGGACTAATAAGAGGTGTTGAGGTTGCAGATTTCACACTGAACAAATACGGTAAAGCCTATCAATTAAAATTAGAAATTGAAGAACAAAATACTCCTATCCTTGCAAGTGGTTCAGACATGAGAATGGTTAGAGCATATATCTTGGATAAAAATGGAAATCATGTTGTAAATAATGAATCTATGGTTTCTTTCAAGATTGAAGGGGAAGGTATTTTAGTAGGAGACGCTGAAATTGGTGCTAATCCAAACAAAGCCTATTGGGGTACAGCTTCTATCGTTTTAAGGTCAACTTTAAAAGAAGGTGCTTTTAAGATCACTGCAAAAGCAAAAGGCTTAAAACCTGCAACAATTGAAAGTAAAACAGTCGCTTACAACAAAGATATCCGTCAACAACGAATCAAAGATGCATTAAACTATCCTATTGTAAAAGTGGATATGGGTGCTGATGATCAACTGTTACAATTTGGATGGAACCGTTGGGATGGTACTTCAAAATCGTCTTATACTCTAAAAGACTACAATAATGCGGAGGTATTAGTAAGTGCTAAAAACGGTAAGTTGGAGTGGAATACTGCTTTTGGTTTACTGGGTAATCAACCTTACTTAGCCATGGATGCGGTGAAAGTAAAAGGTGATGATCAATTGGATGTGACTTTCAAAAACTTACCTAAAGGAACTTACGAAATTGTTACATATCATCATTCAATTAAGGTTTTAGCAAGAGTAAAAGGAACTGCAATTTTGGAGAAAAAATTAAATACTTATCAAATTGTAGCCAACGACAGTAAAGGTAAAAGAACCGTTGTAAACGCTATTGAACCCACAAGCGGTACCAAACTTGGTAACCTCTACCCTGCCAAGGCAAAATTTGTGATTTTTGCTGATGGTAACGGTGATGTAAAATTGACTTTGCAGAATCATGCTCAAGATGTTCCTATTGTCTTAAATGGTTTTGAATTAAGACAAATCAAAGCGAACACTTCAGAAAAAGAATTATAAGAAAAATAGTAATAATATTTCATTTCATAAAATGTGTTTCCCTCCTGGACTTTTAGATCAGGAGGGATTTTTTATTCCTTTGAAGTGCATATAACTGTTGTTCGTTTTTGGGTAGATATGTTGAAATTTGGATTTAGCTTGTGGGGCTTGGATTTTTTTATGATAAATTGGAACCTTAAAAAATTGATCAGTTCTAAGTCCTAAGGAACACCTAAAACTTGATAATCAGAACAGTGGAATCTCATCTTAGAGTGAAATGTTTTCATTAATTAATAATAGCATTTTTTCGTTATCAATTATTCACATTCTCCAGTGGTGGCATTTCTTTAGATAATAGTCTAAGGAGTGTTTTTTAAGTTGAACATAATTCTTTTTTAATCATGAAAAAATTAATAATATTAATTTTAATGTCATTTATTTATTGTCAAGTAAATGCACAAATACAGAGTGATACCACTAAGGTTCATAATGCACATTACAGAATTAATATTATAAATCCTTCATTTGGTATTGAAAAGTTTATAGCTAATACAAAACTCTCTTTATCAGCAGAAATTGGTTATGGAATAAATGCTAGTGAATTTCAACTTGATAATACATTTGAAATGTATAAAAATCAAGCAAGTCTATTTTTAGATGTTCAATTAAAGCATCACTATAACCGTAATGTAAAAAGGAATATTAGCCATTTCGTTTCATTTAGATCTTTAAATGAAGCAAATTTTAATGTACCAAAACATTATATCTCTATAGATAATCAAAATGATACTTATACGAAGTATACATTTGGTATTGGCCCAACTTGGGGAATCCAGAAAGTAGTAAATAATGTTTTTTATATGATGTTTGATATAGGTCCAATGGTATTTTTTGATGTAGATGGTTATTACAGGTGGACTCCTGTTAATTTACAGATAAACATTGGTTTTAACATTAAATAAAATTTTTAAAATCCTTAGGTCATTTCTTGGCTTAAGGATTTTTTTATGGCACTTTGTATATATTTCATCATCCTTGTAAATTCGAGTGTCAACAAAGAAGTCTATTTCCTCTTGTTTGAAATTATCTATGTTTGTATTTAAATCTTAGGTTTTAATATTTAAATGTCTCAAACAAACCTCGATTGACCTCTAATACTGCATGTTAATAAAATTCTATGTCCGATTTTTGTATTTTTAGTAACAGGGGTGTTAATACCTTAACATTTTTAGACAAATTGGTATCATTATTACTACTCCAAGTATAGAACTTATTAACCCACTTATTGTACCTATTGCTAATGAATACCAAAAATTATCTTCGTATAAAAGAAAAGGTATCATTCCGACAATAGTAGAAATAATTGTCAGCAAAATTGGTTTAAATTTAATGAGTAGAGAAACGAAAGTTTTATTTCTAGAATTTATGCCTTTGAGATTATTAAAAGCATCTATAATATAAATTGATGAGTTAACACTAATTCCCCCTAAAAGAATTAAAGATGCAAAACCTCCTTCATCAAACTTGAAATTAAAATTAGTGAACACAAAAAATACACCTATGAATGAGATTGGAATTATAGAAATTATGATTAGTGGCTGGTAAAAAGATTCAAATAAAATAGCACAAAACATATAGATTATAACCACAATTAAAACTATAAATATTTTTTGGTGATAAGAGAGTTTTGAATACTCTTCTTTCTCAAAAGTCAATGAATAGCCTATAGGTAAATTTGCATTAATATTTTCTACGATTTGAGTCAGTTTACTTACAGCTATTTTATATTTACTTTTATAAGATAGACTGATATTTCTTATATAATTTCTATTACTCTTTTTTATCTTATTTTCTGTAGTCTCTTTTTTAAGTTTGATAATTGATTTTAAAGGATAATTATTGAAATTTAGTTGCGATAATTGATATGTTGTAAAAGCCTCAGCATCCTTATTTTCAAATGAATAATCAAAATATTCATTATCTATCAATATTGAATTATAATGCAGAAGAGGTGAGTATTTTTGTATTTCATTAAACACTTCATATGAATTAAAATGTTCGTTAATTGATATTTTCAATTTCTCTTTTTTCGTTGAATTATCCCACCAATTTCCAGAAGAAAACATATTCAATTTATATATTTTCTTATTCTTGGTTAGTATATTTTCTATAGAATCAGAAATTGTATTGAGATCATTCAGATTGAATCCTTTCAAAGAAAAATAAAATGTAAGTGGAATGATATTATTATTATTCGTAAAACTTTTTCCAAATCCATAAATATCAAAGTTGGTTTGCTTGTTCAATTTTGAGTAGCTAATAACTTCTTGTTTGATCATAAATGGAACACTTTCAGCAATATTCTTACTAAAAGTCAATTCAACTTTAGATTGTTCTAGATCTATGTTGGTTTTTACCTTTTCAATAGAAGATTGATGACTATGTAATAGGTTTTCTAATCTTCTTGTTACAGAATCTAAGGTAGTTAAAGTAGTACCAAATGGAGGAGTCATAACGATCACAAGCTTATCTTGCAAGTCATTATCAACAGTACTGATTTTTTCTTTCTTTAGAAAAGCAGTAATCAAACCTCCAAATAGTTTTTCTACTTTCGATATCTCATGAGATGTAAAAATTGTATTCTTTGCTATTTCATTCTTGTAGGGAATTTTGAAATTGGGAATACCAAAAGTGAATATCAGAATAAGAAAAAGGTAGACTTTCTTTTTATAGAGGAAATCAATACCATGTTGAAAATAGTATTTTAAAACAACAGATTGTCTTTTTGACTTAAGGGGTGTCTTAACTTTTTTGATCTTCAATAATTGAGAAAAATAGGGAATAAAGAAGCAAGAAACTATTAATGAAATCAAAAGGTTAAGGCTTATGATAATTGAAAAATCTTCAATTCCTTTTCTTTCTTCTTCGGGTAAAAGTAAAACAAATAACAATGTAATGATTGTTGTTAATGAAGTAATAAATAATACAAAATTTACTTTTTCATTTTTCTGTTCTAATGAATTAATTGAAATTATAAAGTTATCAATGATAAAGCCTATTGAAATTGATATACCTACAATGGTATAAATATTAATATCAATCTGAAATATATTTACTAGTAATAATAATACTGCACTATTTACAATTAAAGAAGTCATCAATATTATGATCACTTTCACCTTTTGATAAACTAACCAAGAAAAGAGAAAGAGGATGACTATAGCTAGACTTGATCTTTTCAATAGTTTATCAATTTCTTTTTTTATCAACTTCGATGAATCACTTTCAATAACTAATTTGATATTATATTGGCTTCTTAATGTTTCTAACTTTTTTCGAACAGCATCAGAGACTTCTATTTCATTTGCTTTTTTCTGAGTATAAATATTTAGATAGATCGTATTTTCACCATTGATTCTAAATAAATGATCTAATCTTTTCTGTTCTAAATTAATTGACGATACATCTCCTAATCGAATAATCTGATAACCTTTTCTATAAATTTCTAAAGCTGCCAAGTCTTTTATACGAGATAAATTATGCCCAACATTTACTTTATAGATAGAAGCCTCATAATTCACTTTTCCTAAGTGATCATTTTTAAAATTAGAAGAAATTTTATTTTTTATATCCTTTAAACTTAAACCATATTGATCTAATAAATCTTTATGATATTTAATGACATATACACTATCCCTTTCCCCTTGAATTTCAATCTTATTGATTCCTTTTAATTTTGATATTTCCTCTTTAATTTCTTCAGCATAATTAGGTTTATTAAGACTAATAGAAAGTAATTCATTTTGTATAAAGTTAGGGTTGTAACGGCTAATTGTTGGGTAGGAACAATGTTTAGGAAGTAAATGATACACTTGTCTAATCATCATCATTACTTCAAATTTCTTTTGAACTTTGTTCGCATTAACATCAAATTCTAATTCAACTTCACCTGAATTGTAATATGAAAAGGAATTAATATTTTTAAGTTCATTAATTTGAGAAAAGGCTCCTTCAAGAATAGAAATAACATCTTCCTCCATTTGTCTTGGAGACGTATTATCCATATTTACAGTAACCCTTATTTTATTATCTTCCTTTTTAGGTTTGTAATTTATCGTAAGATAAGGTAATGAAGCAAAACCTAGTATACTCAATATAAATGTTATAAGTAAAATTCTAAACCCCATATTCCTTACTTTTTATTGATAAACAATATTATCAAGGGTACAAAAAATAAGGCTGTTAGTGTACCAAAACCAACCCCGCCAATAATTGATATTGCCATAGGCTTTTGTAGATCAGACCCAATACTATCACTAAATAAAATAGGTATAACCGCTAACATTGTTGTGAGTGATGTCATCAGAATAGGCTTTAATCTGACCATACTAGCTTGATATACTATTTGCTCTAACGGTAAAGTTGAATTTTCCTTTTTGAGTCTGTTGACTGTATCCATCTTCAGAATTGCATCATTTACCATAATTCCCAACATCACTACAATTCCAATCATTGAGATAATATTTAGTGATTGTTGGAATAGCAATAAAAGTATTAAACTACCTGAAATACCTATTGGAAGTGTCACTACGATTATTAGAGGTTGAGTGATTGATTCAAAATGAGCAGATAATATCATATATAAAACCAGAATAGATAGAATTGCAATAAAAAGGACATTATTAAGCTGTTCATTTATTTGAAAAAACTTTCCTTCTTTCGTTACATTCATAGTAGTATTAAGTGCTTCAACATCAATATCATTATGAAAATGATCTTCTGTTAGAATAAAATCATGATAAATACCCAACTCATCTGCTTTTATATTTTTATAGCTTTCATATTTCTCTACTTCCACTACTTCAGAAAGTGGTATTCTATGTTGTTTTCCATCTATTGCGATATAATTGTTATATAAGATATTTGTCAATCGAGTGCTACTTTTTTCCTTTACTACTACATCAATAATCTCTGTATAATTATTAATTTTAGTTGTTTTTATTCCGTTTAAAATAACCTCTAATTGCTGTTTAATATCAGATAAGTTTAGATGATAATAATTCAGTTTGCTTTCATTGATCTTTAATTTAATTTTCGTTTCAGCAATTGATCCATTTCCTGCGATAAAGAAAGGGTTTAATTGCAGAAGTTTATTTTTCAAAGTATTTAATTTCTCCATCTTTAACGGAATCTGACTGTTAGTATTCCTGAATAATAGCTTATAATAATCCTCTTTTATAATTGATATCAATTGATTTAAAGGATCGTCTGATTCTGTAAACTTATAGGAAGCATTTGGAAATCGTTCTTTAAAAATGGCGTCAAATAGTTGAATAAACTTTCCCTTCCCATCAAATGTATTAAAATTAAGATAAGAGTTTACAGTTTGTAGGTCTTTCACCCCATGATCAAGTTTGTATTGACTAACACCAATATCAGTAGACGAATAAAAAACAATCCCTTCTTTTTTAATACTGTCGATTAGTTTTTCATATCTAATTTTCGAATCAGGTAAATCAATTTTATCATTCCATTTAATAATTAAGTTTATGTCTTTTTTTGAAAGATCAGGCAATATTTTTTTATCAAGAAAATAAACTGAAGAAACACCTAACACTGTTATTAAAACAGTTAAAGCTATTAAATTTTTGGGGTATGAAGTGACAAGATGATGCCCTACCTTATACCTTGAAGCTATCTTATTAAAAACAGTGCTCTCAATAGCTTTGTAAGAAGGTTTATTATACTTCCAAAGAGTAAAATAAAGTAATGGTACTATAATGATAGAAGTTATAAGAGAGCAAAATAAGGTAGCACCAACAGCTATACAATGCTCTAAAAATAATTCGCTGACAATACCATTTATCATAATAATTGGCAAGTAAATACACATAGTAGTCAGCGTAGAACTAATAAGTGCAGGTATTACTTCTTTAGTTCCTTTTATACAAGATTCCTTTAAATCATTTATCGAAGAGCTCTTAAATTGATTATATTTCAATGTAATGTTATCTATCAAGATAATAGCATTATCGATGATCATACCAACACCGAGTGCTAAACCACCAAGAGAAATAATATTAATAGATAAATGAAAGATATTGAAAATCGTAAATGATGTAATTATGGAAATCGGAACACAAAATCCCATAATTAGAGGTATAAATAAGTTGTTATTAAATAGCAGTAAAATTGTAACAGAAATGATTCCACCTAAGAGTATTGACATCACTAAATTATCAATACTACTTCTAATTAATGGGTATTGATTTTTTGAGATTTGAAAAGATAAATCTGGGTAGTCATTTCTAAATTGATTGATTAATGCTAATATTTCATCATGGACTATATTAAAACGGGCATTATTTTGTTTATGTATATTAAATACTATCGACCTTTCAAGATTAAATAAATGCAGTCCCTCCTTTTTTTGTGAAGTTTCCTCTATCGTAGCAATGTCTTTCAATCTAATAATATTAAAGCCATTATTACTAATTATAATCTGTCTCAAACCCTCTATGTCATATAAATCGAGTTGATCTACATGTGCTTTAAAAAGTAAATTATTTTCTTTGACAAAAAAGTACCCTAATTCAAGGTTTACATTTTTTATTTTTTGCAATACTATATTAATATCAATGCCATGAACATCAAGTAGATCTCTATCAATATTTACTGTAATTTGTTTTTCATCTATCCCATTAAAGTCAACCATTGAAACACCTTTTACCGTCTCAATTCTTTTTTTCAAGATAACTTTAGCTAGTTGACTAAAATGATTATAATTTATAGCTGTATTTGGTATAACCTGTAAAGTCATAATAGGTAAATCTGATGTACTACTTTGTATTACAACAGGCCTCTCCACATCTTCTGGCAGTAAATTTCTTAATTGGTCTATTCTTTCATTTACCTCAATAAAAGAGTAAACCATATCAGTACCATGATTAAAATACAATTCAAGTTGTCCACTTTCAAAATAAGCCTCAGATTCAACCTTCGTTACATTATCTATATGTTTAAGATTCTCTCTTAATTTTCTTAACACTTGGTTTTCAATTGTGATAGGAGAAGCATAATCATATTTGATTTTGACAGTCAACTTAGGAATATCTATATCAGGTAATAATGAGATAGAAAGGCTAATACACGATACATAACCAATAGAAAGAAATAATATTATTATCATCAGCATTGCTATTGGTCTTTCAAGAATAGTTTTGATCATTCGATAATAACATTTTCCCCTTCAAACAAACTATTTACATTAGAGATTAAGACAGTATCACCTTCATTCAACCCAGTATTAATAGCAACCTCTTCTCCATTTGTAGGACCTTTTACTACATCCGTCCATTTTGCTTTCCCATTCACATAAGTAAAAATTACATCTCTATTATTTCTTTTAGATAATGCCTCTGCAGGTACAACAATCGCTTCTGTTAATTGAATAAAAATGTTGATTTTCACATCAATATTAGATAACAAAGATGTATTACTATCTGTAATAATTAGTCTGACATCAATTAAACCTTGTTCATCGACTCTTTTATCAACTTGAATAACTTTTGCATTATAAATCTCATCATCACTTAAGACCCTAACTTCAGCTTTTTGCCCCTCTTGAACATTTTTATATTCATATGCAGGAAGCTTTGTATCCACATACAGTTTTGAGAGGTCACTAACGGTACAAAATTTATTATTCATTGTTGTAAACTCTCCCTCATGAGTTGTGATGTCTGAAATATAACCATCACAAGGTGCTATAATTTTCTTTTTCTGCAGTCTGGATAATGACATCTTCAAATTCAGTTCAGCTAGATTAACACCAGTTCTTACTTTTAGTTTTTCATAAATTGTAGAATCAAAAGAGGGTTGTTCATATAAACCATACTTTATTACTTCTGTATTAAGTAAGTCTAACTTTGATTCTAAAAAAGCCTTTTTTTCTTCTACATCTAACGTATTATCAATATCATCCAGAGATGCTAATAAAGTACCTTTCTTTACAAATGATGAATTTGTAACATGAATAGATTTGATAATTCCAAAGTCTTGAAAAGGCAGAAAAAATTCATTTAGAGGCTTTATTTTCCCTATTGATGTACATTTTCTATATAAACTCTTAGTGTTTACAATGACATAACTGGAAGTATTTCTGACTCTTTTAAAATCAGAAATACTTCCAGTTTTAACCTTCACTTTTTGTTCTTCTTTACATGAAAAAAGAAATAAAAATGCGACAAACAGAAAATGTTTTTTATTAGAAATGAAATGAAACAAATTCACCATATTCTTCATTGTTACTTAAAAAATCAACTCTATCTTCACAAGGGAAAAGGAAAGTTGGTTTAACATATTCAGGTATATCAACAGTTTCTAATAAATTAAAAGACTTATCGTACACTAACAATTCAGACCTTCTATTATAAATGTCTTCATCGTCCTCTGTTTCTAATAAATGTACTCTATAATATTTATTATTTTTCTCATTAAAATAGATTGGTAAATAGTACTCATTTCTCATCCATTTATGATCTCTATCCCTCGGGTCTTCTTCTATTTTATTTCGAGAAACAAATGATGATTCTTTCTGTAGGTTCTTATAACTATTATTTTCCATTGAATAAACAAAGCAGTCATTAGTAAATGGAAAACTGATGATAACATTTTGTCCAGCTGTAGTTAAATAAGGATTAGAAACGGCAGACCAATCATCCCAAAAACCTTCATAGTTGTAAGGATACTTAAAATCTAGAATTGCCCCCTCTTTCTTATCTACATCATAATAAGCTAAAAAATTTCCTTTATAAGGAATACCTCTTAATGTTTCAGTACCCGTTTTAGGTCTGATTGGAAAGATTGCTCTATCATTATGATAATCAAATACTCCTTTCGAAGATATTCCTCCATAATTGAACATTGCACCAAAGTGTTGTACCGAATAGTTATTTACATCTAAGGATGTTTTTTTATAAAACTCATCAATGTTATATGTTTCTATATACTCTTCAGTATTGATATTGAAAAGTCCAACAAAGTTATGATTTAGTCTAAAAACAATTGAATCATTAATTACACTTGTCAGTAGGTTAAGATATAAATCTCTTTTATCATCAATTAAGGTACCTAAGTCTTTTTTATGTTCTCCAATTATTTGATATGTATGTCCACCCATTGCATCAAAAATCAAAAAATCACCTCCCTTTATGGATTGAATATTTGAATAGTATGATGCGTCACTTTGCATGTTAGAAGAAGGTGTAAAGTGATTTTTAGAGTCTTTATCAGAAGAAGAATTACAAGCCAGAAGAAAGCTTAATAAAATATATAATGTGTTTTTCATTAGGAGTTAATCACGGATTTGATAATTATATAAGTATAGCAAACTTATTTATTATCAGTTACACCATTAAAATTAGGCATTTTTTTATTGAACTACTTCTCTTTAGAACTTATCATAAAAATTAATTACACTCATAAATTCCATATTGGTTAGCCAAAAGTCACCCCTAGTTAAAATGTTTACCTGTTTAAGTTTGCTATACACCTGTTAGTTTTTTACACTATTGATTAATTAACAATCTAACCAAGTTACTTCCCATGATCCACCGCCACCGCAGTTACGATCTACATCATTATAAAATGCTTCTTCAGTTCCATGACATTTATAATAATGACCATGACACGCGAATACAGAAGTAATACTTAAAGCCGTTAGTAATGTTGAAATTAATAAAGTTTTCATGTTAATTAAATTGTTTAAATAGATTGAAAATATTTAGTGCAATTACACTCAATGTAAAAAAATAGAATTAACCAGAAGCTAACTGAAATTTGTAATATGAATTACAAATTAACATTAGAATATTTACCAGATATTATGTAATCACAAATCAAAAAAATTAATACATCTTGAGATACTTTGTAACATACTAAATCTAAAAATACAATCTTATTAATTTCTAACTGATAGAATTTAATAAGACTCTTCTACCCATTAGGCATAACCAATGAGCGTTTATAATTCTAAACACCTATTAGATTCCTTTTTTATAAAATGCCACCACATAGATTAGTTAACGAAAGTAAATACAAAAAACACCATACATGTAACACTCTGAATTACAGAAATAAAAAACAGAAAAATATTTTCAAAAAAAGTAGAAAAAATAATATAACCCAACCTTTGTGAAAGTTTTGTAGGAGTATCTAAAAGGATAGGTTGATTATACTGTTGGCAAAACTGATATTTCTTATTGTTCTGATTTTTTTGACCTGTCCTTTTGAACATCCATAACATCCACTATTTGCGACTATCACCTTTATTTTCTTCTATATTTTTTATAATTGTTTTTGAGGTGTGTTTTTTGAAATCTCTTAAAATATCAGATAGTGTAGCGTTAAGAGGCAGCATCTATCATTTGATTTAAAAATGAACCTTATTAATAAGGAGTTAACTCTTAATAACTAATCTTAAATTAATAGGTTATAAAAAATCACCCTTACTTACTATTTCAATTATGCGTGTATCCTAGTTAATATGCTCTATGAAAAATTCCTGATATTTAATCTTATGATTATATTTGTGTTTCATATTTTTTTATATAAAATGAAACCAATTAAATTTTTTCTTTATTTTTTTATTACCCTCACATTCCCACTTCTAGCACAAGAAAACAGAGGTTTAAATCTAAAAAATTATTCAACTAAAGGCACCTTAGATAGCGGCAAACAATATGCACTGATTATGGGAGGAAATAACTATGATTCTCCCCATTGGCCTACTCTGAAAAATGCAGAAAACGATGCAAAAGCAGTCTCGAAGATATTATCGGATGATTATAATATGGAATGTACATTATTATTATCTCCTACTAAAAGTGAATTTGAAAGTAAGTTATATGCTTATCATGACCTTCTAAAACCAGAAGATCAACTGCTCGTTTATATTGCAGGACATGGCGATTTTGATGGGAAATACAAAAAAGATGGCTTTATCGTTTTTAAGGATTCTAAAGAAAATGATATTCCCCGTAACTCATATTTGGGGTATAAAAGTTTCAAAGGGTCTTTAGATGCACTCCCTGCAAAGGATATAGGATTGATATTGGATATTTGCTTTGGTGGAACTTTCAATGAGGATTTAATTTCTACTCCAACTAGAGGAAATCATTTATCAGAAGTAGAACAAAATGTAGAGAGGTATATACAAAAGCAATCGAATAAAAGATCTAGAGTTTATTTGACATCAGGAGCAAAAGAAGTTGTTTCAGATGGGAAAGCGGGTCATTATTCTCCGTTTTGTTATTTGTTTTTAGAAATTTTAGAGCAAAATATACTAGGAAACACCACTCCCTTGACCTTATCTCAGGTGTGTAATCATATTATGGGTAAAACTAGAAATGAGCCTATTTATGGCCATTTTGGGTTAGATGATCCTGGTAGTGTATTTTTTATCGGTGGTGTCAATAAAAAATACACCAGCCTAGAAGAGACTCTAAGTGAGTTTGAGCAACTAAAAAAACAAGCGATTTTAGGAGACCAAAAAGCACAATATCGCCTAGGGAATATTTATTCAAAAGGTAAAGAAGTGACTCAAGATTATAAAGAGGCATTAAAGTGGTATCGATTATCTGCTGAACAGGGATATCCTATAGCTCAATGGAACTTAAGTTATATGTATCAAAAAGGGCAAGGAGTAAGTCAAGATTATAAGGAGGCAGTAAAGTGGTGTCGATTATCTGCTGAACAAGGTTTTTCTACTGCTCAAACTAATTTAGGCTCTATGTATCAATTTGGGCAAGGAGTAAGTCAAGATTATAAGGAGGCAGTAAAGTGGTATCGATTATCTGCTAATCAAGGGGTAGACAATTCTCAATATATGATAGGTTTTATGTATAAACATGGATATGGTGTACTTAAAGATTACAATGAAGCTGTTAAGTGGTATCGATTATCTGCAGAACAAGGATATCGTATGGCTCAATATGACTTAGGCAATATGTATCATCAAGGGCAAGGAGTAACTCAAGATTATAAAGAGGCTCTAAAGTGGTACCGGTTATCTGCTGAGCAAGGATATCATAGGGCTCAATATGACTTAGGCAATATGTATCAACAAGGGATAGGTATTTCAAAAGATTATTATGAAGCTGTTAAGTTGTTTAAGCTATCTGCTGAACAAGGAAATGCTTATGGACAATATAGTCTTGGTTTTATGTATCATAATGGATATGGTGTTCCCAAAGATTATAATGAAGCTATTAAGTGGTATCGATTATCCGCTGAACAAGGAAATACTTATGGACAATATGGTCTTGGTTTTATGTATGAATATGGACAAGGTGTTCCTAAAAATTACAATGAAGCCATTAGATTATATAAAAAAGCTTATAAAAATGGCAATGAGCATGCTGGTGAAGCACTTAAAAGGTTAGATCAACTTTAAGGTAAGGTATCTCCAATTTCTTCTAACTTTTTTACATGAAGTTTGTGATAAGTATTTTCTCATCAAAGAAGAGTTTTACTGTTTTCAATACAATCATCAATTAGCATTCTAAACAAATCAGTAGCTGTAATCCCCTTTCTTTCGGCGATTTTTACAAATTTAGTGTGTTTGTCCTGTATAATTTTTGCCGTTATACTCTTATAAGAGTTATGATTCTTTTCTGCCTTTTTAAGAAATGAAAGGTCTATTTTTCTGAAATAAGCCAAATTCACCATGTTTGAATTGGCCTTTCTAAAATCATTCAGGTATTCATATTTCCTTGCTTCCTCAAGGATCTGTTCGTCAGTATATTTTTTCTTTCTAGTGTTCTTTTTGAAGTTATTTTCATTGTTCATTAGTAGGTAGCATTTATGTTATGAAATTTGGGATCAATTTATAAGTTTTGCAAATTCGTAATACTTTTAACTTTCAATCCTCAATACTTTTTTGACCACTTTTTTCAAGCGTTTGTTCTTCTGATTTTCTAGTTTCTCCTCTTCTTTTATTCGGTTTTCCTTTTCCAATTTTGCTCTCATTTCGGGAGTAATACCTGTATATTTGATTGAATTTTTATAGTATTGATCCCATCGAGCAACCAGGATCATTTTGTAGATGAAACTATCTTTTGGAAAATCAGAAAAAGTCTGTGCGAACTTGATTCCAATCAGACGTTCTTGGTGGGGTTTATAGTTGCTTTCTAAATAAAATTTCCAAAAATCATCCCATCCTTCTAGTTCCTTGCTGTATTTTTCAAAATACTTCTCGCAAAAATGCGCTGCTCTGGTGTGAGCTTGTCGTTGCGACATGGTTTGCAAATCATTGAAAGCAATTGAATATAGAGTTCTGGCTCTTTTAGAATTGACTTTATATCGTAATTCCTAGAAATCAGCAAGCAGGTATTTTTTGTCATAATCTCCCCTATCCTGATACATTGAGTTGATCAGTTTTCCCAAGTCCGAGGCTTCAAATTCCTCAAGGCTTTTCTCTTCCAATTGCATAACCACACGTTGCCCTTTTCCTGTCAGCGTCAAGAAAAGTCCTTTGTTATTGGGTTTCGATTTTACCGTGGCAGATCTCACTTCAAAATTTAGAGCTTTCATCTGCTTGGAGGTGATAGGGAGTTTATTTTCCATGCCTTCAAGTTATATAAGTTTTGCGATTTTGCAAAACTTATATATTAGTACAAAAAAAATTAATCCTTGTCTTCAATTCGTGTGTGTCAACTAAGAAGTCTATTTCCTCTTGTTTTAAATTATCTATGTTTGTTATGAGTAACCATGAAAACATATTACAAGGTTATAGTCTATCGTTACTTATTATTTAATTCCATTCAAATTTCTCATTATTCTGATAGACTTTTTTGCTTTTTCTGATGCATTTTCTACTATCCATTTCTCCAACGTAGGGTAATTTGATTTTCCATCTTTTGATGCAAAAAGACCAATACCTCTTAATCTCTCTAAAGCAGCTTCAGGCGTTTTTTCCATATTATTCGCAATGGACTTAACTTCTGCTAATGTTTTTTGTTTATACATATTTTTAAAAATTCAGGTTTTATACAAAAAGAACTACTTTAATTTTAAACCTTAACCCATTGTTCAAGTATCGTGTTGCTTTGGTGATCAAGTAAGCAATTCTTGAAGATGCGATCTCACCTATGAGTTTATAGGTTAAATTTGCATCACTTCGTCCTCTATAGTACATCTCGTCAGAGGCTTAACTTACTCTCCGGGTAAATGTAGCTATTCCACATTTCTCAGTTTAACATATAGCATGTTATATGATAAATTATATCTTATTCACCTATTCCATTTGGTAATAGATTGAAAATCATCTCATGGTTAATTTTTTCATTTTGCTTACTATGATAAAAGTTGTTTTGTATATAGAAATAAAATATGTAAGTGATAATATTTTTTAGTTCAAAAAATAATGACGCCACCTCTCTTCCTTTTTTATCAGAATAACTATTTAGGTTATAATGGTTGTTACCGTGAACAATTTCGTTTCTCCTATCAAAACATTTTTTTATTTTTTCCCGAATGCTTTTACTTGTTCTTATATTTTTACTTAAAATCATTGGTATCGTAAGGGTCACAAAATCATTCGATACATTCTTTCCAAAAAAACTTTCGAGTGTAAATACCATTTTAATGAAATTCGTTGAAGTTACATTATTACCTTTTAATGCATCCAAAAAGAAGTGTATTGAGGGTATATTTTTGTGCCAAAATAAAGAAGTTGTGTCCATTAATTTTAATAAATTATCATTATTCCCTTCATATAAAATGTAATGAGATAACAAATCAATTTTGTCACTTTTGTACAGTTGTTTATTATTTTCTGATACAACTGTAAAACCAATAAGCTCTGGCTTATCAGCAAAACTAAATTGGTAATCATGAGTTAAAAAATTGAGATGTAAATTGAACATAAAGAATTGTATAAACTCTGATATTACAGATTTTATTTTTAATAGTTCGATATGGAAATCCATATCATCATCACCCATTCTCTCAAATACTTTATCAATGTCTTTTTCGTCCTCATATGAAAGTGTGTCCTTAACTTTATTTGACGACTCAAAATCAACATCTACAACTGCTAATTTATTAGCTTCTGAGATACCTGATAATAAAATTTTTGAGGATTCAATTTTATGCAAGTCAATATATTTATTGAGAACTTCTTCATAGTTATGAAAGTTTGAGTAGGGAGCATGTTCTGTATGAATATGTATCTTTATTGAATTAATTTTTTCTATGTCTTCCCTTTTAAAACTTTCAGTATATTCTATTCTATATGGTGCTTTATTCCATATTTCATTTTCAATAAAAATTTTCAGATATTTTGTTAAATCAAAAGTAAGGTTCAATCTTTCTGTTGATGCTAAATTGAGATGAGTAAACCAGTAAATCTTTTTCATTTTATGTGTTATTTTGTTAAATACATAGGTTGTATAAATATCTATTTATTTTCAACTGATTTATTATATTCTGCTCTAAATTTATTAATGCTATCAATTAAAGATTGAAGATATTCCGAGCTCGAGCTATTATTATTATCATAATAATAACCTTGTTTTACTGTTCTATTGAAATTATCAATCTTTTTATTAAGGTTTTCAAAGGAGTCAAAATCTTCAAAGTATATAAACTTCTCATTAAAGATTTTTTGAAGTTTAATACTATCATCAAATACATTTTTATATTCTTGTGCTATATGACGTTGTTCTTTGGATTTGTAGTTATCATATTTATTAAATTTTGTATCTTTTGCGTAAATTATATCTGAAAGGTGATATTTTTCATGATTAATTCTTTGAGCCATTTTTGATAAATCCGTGAGGTATCTATCGATTAAAACTTGATTCTTCTTTAATTCTATATGCTTTTCCTTTTGTGCTTTTAACTTTTTCTTTGCCTCTTCATTATGTTCTTTTTTCTCAATATTTCTCACTCCTAAGTTGTATATAAAATAAGCTAAGATAGAATTAACGAATAAAGAGACTATAGCAATAATGTCTGACGTAGAAAATACCGGTTTTTTCTGTCCAATAATTTCAACCAATTTCTTATTGATTTCCTTTTGTTCTTGCAGTAGGTCTAAAACAAGTGATAAAGAGTCTGTTTGAATTAAGTCAAGTAACACCATTTTGCATTTTAGTTTATAGATTGAAGCATCAGTTTATTTGTCCTACAAAGTTCTGAAAAAAATACTCCAACTAAACTAAATAAGTCACAACTTTTCTTTGATTTTCATATATTTTATAATTCGCATAAGCAGATTATTGAAGTAAACATCTTATAATTATGTGTATTATTCAGTATATACTCTAAGTATAGAATATGCAGAACTTCAAATTTATTGTCGCTGAGTAGATCGTGATTGGAAACTTTGATGGTCATGATCGCATCAAATAGTCGGCGTTGAGGTTTTGGTTTCCGAATCGGTTTTTCTCTTCAGTATCTAGATCTTATCTTCGTCTGGTAATATCGAGTTCAAAAAATCAATGAGAATATCTTTATTGGTTTCTTCTCCAAATTTTTTCTTAAATCCGAAATTAGTTAATGGATCGATAAAATGTTGAGTATATATAAATTGTTGTTCGCTTTTGGGATAAATATAGTGATTTTTTGGTTTGGATGAGGGGGATTAAAACCTCCCACAAGTGTTTTAGGTTTGTGGGGGTTAGGGTTTTAATATGATAAATTTAAAAACTTTTTAACCTAGAAGTTTTTACCATCCTTAAGATTTAGAGTTTCTTGACCAAACAGTAAGTAGTATGCCCTTTGGGGTAATCTTTCAATTCTCCATATACCTCATACCCTTGTTTCTCATAAAATGGCTTTGCTTGAAAACTTAATGTTTCAGTACGCATATATTCAAAGCCTTTATCCATAGCAAATTGCTCTGCAGCAGACATCAGCTTACTCCCCACTCCTTTACCACGAGCTTCTTCAGAAAGCCAAAGTAATTCAATGATACAATAATTCCAGAATGCACATGCTCTTATTCCACCTAACACTTTACCATTATCATCCTTTACAAAAACAGCAAACTTGGTATCTTTTTCAAAGACAACTTCATCTAGAATATAGTTTTGATTATAGCTTTCTATGCCTTTGCTGATGGTTTTTAAATCTTCTTTACTTGGTTCTGAGGTTACTTCTATTCTCATTTTAGCTGTTATGTTGGTCATTAATTATCTTTTTATTTTAATGATTAAGATGACCTTGGATTATCATTTAATCAAAACGCTCAAATATAGCATAAAATTCGATTCATAAGTTTTTGAAAGATTGACATCAACTAAAAACCTTTAAAATGGATATATTTACATTAGATATTCATCTAAAGACACTGACTACAATTTTATTTTTTAAAAGTATGAATAAGAGATTTTTTAGAGTAATTATCAGTTTGCTCATAATTACACCTATTTTTTCGAATGCACAAGAAGACAAGAAACCTAATATTTTAATCATCAATGTAGACGATATGGGTTGGACTGATGTTGGGTATATGGGAAATGATGTCTACCATACTCCAAATATCGATCAATTATCAAAAGAAAGTATAATTTTTATGAACGGGTATGCTGGTGCTGCCAATTGTGCCCCTTCTAGAGCTTGTTTACTTACTGGTCAGACGACTACACGTCATGGTATTTATACTGTTGGTCCGTCTACTAGAGGAGAAGATTACACACGTAAAATAGTACCCATAGAAAACCACCCACATTTACAAAAAAAGGCTTTGACAATTGGAAATATTTTCAAGCAAAATGGCTATCAGACGGCAGCCTTTGGTAAATGGCACGTCAGTAGAAAAGCAGAAGATTATGGTTTTGATTATGCAAGAGGAACAAGTCATCAAGGACATCCTCCTTCTTATATTAGCCCATTTAAACTAACCAATTTAAAAGATGGTGAACAAGGAGAATATCTAACGGATCGAATAACGGATGAGGTGATTCATTATTTAAAAAATGAAAGGAAAAGTGATCAACCATTCTTTGTCTATTTGCCTTATTATGCTGTACATACACCTTTAATGTGCAAGCCAGGTATGGATGAAAAATATAAAGGCAAAAAGCAAAAAGACGGAGCACGCCTCAATCCTCAGTATGCCGCACTTATTGAAAATACGGATTGGAATATTGGACGATTACTTGACTTATTGGATGAACTGAAATTAACAGATGATACAATTATCATTTTCACTTCTGATAACGGCGGTATCTACTCAATTTCTCACCAGTTTGGTATAAGAGCAGGTAAAGGTTCTTATTATGAAGGTGGCCTTAAAGTCCCAATGCTTTTTAAGTGGAAAGGACACTGGGAAGCCGGCAAAAAAGAAAATACGAAAGTCACTCAACTTGATTTCTTGCCTACTTTAGCAGAAATCACAAATAGTACAATTCCTGATGGTTATGCTTTAGATGGTAATTCAATTGCCCCATTATTAACTGGCAAAGGTAAGTTTGATAAAAAAAGAACTTTAGTTTATCATTTCCCTATTTATTTACAAGCGTATGAAAAAGGAGGTGATGATGCAAGAGATGCATTGTTCAGAACTCGTCCGGGGTCAGTGGTGATACAAGGCGATTGGAAATTGCACTATTATTATGAAGATAAGAAAATGGAGCTTTATAATTTAATAGATGATCCTTCTGAACGTAATAATTTAGCTGATAAGTATGCTAAACGTGCTAACAAAATGTACAACTATTTACAAGAGTGGTTAACTGAAAGGGATGGTAAAATTCCGACTCAATCTAATCCTAAATATGATGCTGAAAAAGAGAAGGCTGAATTGCAAAAATACCTTTAAATTGTATTGGTGTTTTTGATAATAAAAAAATGGCCCGCTTGGATTTTGTACTCTACTATCCAAGCGGGTCATTGTATAAATTTATAATGATATTAGAACCAAACCGTAAACTCAGCTCCTTCATCAATTGAAGAAATAACTGTCAATCGACCTTTATTATTTCTCATAATTTGTCGTGATAAGCTTAAACCAATACCAGTATGTCCTTTTTTGGTGGTAAAGAATGGAACAAAAATTCGAGACAATGCATCTGACTCAATTCCAGAGCCATTATCAATCACTTGTAATACAGGGCGGTTGGTATGATCGTCTTGTTTACAGATAATAGTGACCTTTCCATTTTCCTTTCCTTCTAGTTCCTCAATGGCATTTTTAATTAAGTTTTGAATCACCTCACTCAATTGCTGAGGGTCAGAAGTAACCATCAAGCCTTCCACTTGAATATCCAATTCAATCTCAACATCTTTTTCAATACTAATCGATTCATATTGAATCAATGTCTCCTTACAGAGTTCTCCAAGATTAATATGTTGTGGTTCACTTTCTCTTAAATGTGCCATTACCCTAAAGTCTTCTGCCAATTTCGACATCTGATGGCTTCTTTGCTGGATGGTATTTAATGCAAGATTTAAATCTTCAAAATCTTCAGCGGTTGGAATTTCAGATCGCTCTAAAATTCCTTCTTTTATATATTCTAACTCGGCACTTACGGTATCACTCAATGATGAAATTGGTGCCATTGCATTCATGATCTCATGTGTTAAAACTGTGATCAATGATTCCCATGCTTTGATTTCTACTTTCTCTAACTCTTCTGCTACTCTTGTGATATTGAATACATTGATGACTTCACCCTTTACATAGACTGTCATTTTCTGAATTAAAACTTTGTCTACGTTATATTTCCCTTTCAATTCACATTGATAACTTTCCATGTCATCATCATTCGTAAAGATGGTGTAAAGTGCAGGGAACGCCTCTTTAAAATCTAAAATATTGGCCGTTTTGATACCTGAAAAAAGTCGTTTTGTCGTCAAATTAGAAAAAACCACTTTTCCGGAAGGATCAAAGGCAATTAACCCCGAATCCACATGCTGGGCAATACTTTTATAAAACATTAAATCAGACTCTCGGTTGGACCTTAATTCCTTAAAACGGTCCAATGCAGAAGTCAATGACTTATTGAGTTCATTTTGAATATCACCTGAGGCATTTACTGAAAAAGTCTGTGTAAAATCGTCGTAGTTAATAGCGTCTAGAAACTTCTTCATTTCAAATGCAATACCACTTAATTTTTGAATCAAAAGATATACTTGATAAGAAAGTAATCCAAAAATAAATATGGTGGTCGCCAAGTATTCTTTCAACAAGAAAAAACTCAAGGCAATTGCTGTTAAAACGAGAAGAAAAACTCTAAGTGATACTTGAAGTTTGAATTGTTTATAAACCATGTTTTTCGAGTCTTCTGTACAGTGAGGCTCTTGTTAAACCAAGTGATTTAGCGGCTTTAGAAATATTTCCAGAGTATTTACTTACTGCTTTCTGAATCATCATTTTCTCTACAGTATCTAAATCGAACTCAGATAAATCGAATTCTTCCTCATCTTTATTTTTTTCGACTAGGAAAGTAAAGTCCATTGGTTGTAAAGTGTCACTGTCAGCCATAATCACGGCTCTTTCCAAGGCATGTTGTAATTCTCTTACATTGCCTGGCCAATAATATTTTTGAAGTTTCTTCATGGTAGCAGAAGCTACTTTCAATGGACCTCTTCTATACTTCTTAGCATAAATTTCTAAGAAGTGAGCCACTAATAAAGGAATATCCTCAATTCTATCTCTTAGTGGTGGTAAATGAATCTCTACAGTATTGATACGGTATAACAAATCCTGACGGAATTCTTTATTTTCTACCATTTCATAAACCGGCATGTTAGTCGCACACACCAATCGAATATCAATGCTAATTGGTCGGTTATCTCCCACTCTTGTTACTTCTCTTTTTTGAAGTACCGTTAGAAGTTTGGATTGCAAAGTCATTGGGAGGTTACCAATTTCATCTAAGAACAATGTTCCTTTATTGGCAATTTCAAAGCGACCTGCTCTATCTTCACGGGCATCGGTAAATGCTCCTTTTTTATGACCAAATAATTCGGATTGGAATAGTGTCTCTGAGATTGATCCCATATCCACACCGATAAATACTTTCTCATTTCTAAGTGATTGCTCATGAACTGCTCTTGCAATCACCTCTTTACCGGTACCGTTTTCACCTAAAATCAAAATATTGGCATCTGTTTTTGCTACTTTACTGATCAGGGCAAAAACTTTTTTCATTGCAGGGCTATCACCGATAACGATTCCCTCTCCACTTCCCGTCTTACTTAATGCTGATGAAAGCTGCGTTTTTTCTTCTTTCAAAACTTTCACCTGATCATAGGATTTTCTTAAGCGAGCAGCAGAGGTTAAAGTCGCAATCAGTTTTTCATTATTCCAAGGCTTTAATACAAAATCCGTTGCACCCTGTTTAACTGCATTTACGGCTGTTTCTACATCTCCATACGCTGTAATCATCACTACTACAGCATTGGGGTCAATTTCTAAAATTTGTTCCAACCAATGAAATCCTTCTTTTCCACTTGTAGTATCCTTTGTAAAGTTCATATCTAAAAGAATCACATCATAAGAGTCATTCTTTAATAAGAATGGTATCTTGCCTGGATTACTCTCTACTTGAACTAAATCTGCCTGTTTCTTTAATAACATTTTTGCAGCTAGCAAAATGTCTTCGTTATCGTCTATTACAAGGATTTTCCCTAGTGGTTTACTCATTGTGGTACGGTTAGTAAAATTTATTCCATGAAAATAAGTAGTCTTAATTTAAAAGCCTAAAGCAACATTAAAAAATGTCCATAAACGTACACTTTCAATTAAAGAAATAGTGATAAACGTCAATATTTCACTTATTACTAATAATCGTTAAGATATAACCTTTTGAAGAGGATTTAATTTAAGAGATAATAGTTCCAACATTACAAAATAAAATCTGATTCACCCAAAAAAGATTTTTTTTCTTCATTTTTGTTTTGAAACAAAAACGAAGCAAAAAATTCAAGGCTTAGAAGTCAAAAGTTAAATTTCATTTCTCTCACCTATTGAAAGGATAACTCGATCAAAACTTCATCGTTTTGAGATGCTCAAACAGCAAAATCATTTTTAACACCTCACTTCATGATATTATTGACGCTTTTCCCTTCAAGGCCAAGGGAAGAAGTAGCAAATGAATTGGGTAGAAAGTCCACTGGTGCGAATGTTAAGCAATAGCATCATTCGTGTCCTACAGATCAGCAGAAATCTTCTGATTTCTAAATACCATAAATATTCGAAAATTTAGTTTACAGTGTAGTTCCGACTAATAATATAAATAGCCCACTAACACAAATATCAAACGATCGTGATATTTATGATAGTGGGCTCTATATTATAAAAGAAGAAACAAATCAAAATTTGAAAGTTTCTTATAAGATTATATTACATCGCTTTTTCGGATAATTCTAATTTGAAAACAAATGCATGTTCGCATGGTTTCTCCTGAGGCAGCTCAATTTCTAATCCGTTTCCTTTTCTAGCGTATTTTAATTCACCTTTGGTTCCTAGCAATTGAATGTTTTTAATATCACTTTTTAAATACGCTTTTTCAGTCCCTAAACTTTTGATTGTAAGTTTACCGTCTTTTGGCCAAGCTAGAGATATCGCGTAAAGATTGTTTCCGTTGGTTGTAAAACGAATATCTTCTGCAACAGCTTCTTTGTTTTTATGTTCACTCAAATGTCCCTCTTTGATTTCTTGCGGTCCTTCACCATAAATCACCCAAGGACGAGTATCATAAATTGCTTCTCCATTCATTCTCAACCATTGTCCCATTTCTCTCAAACGAGTGGCCACTTCTACAGGTATTTCACCATTTGCCTTTGGCGGAATGTTTAATAAAACAGCTCCATTTTTAGAAACTACATCCACTAAAAAGTCGATTAATCTATTGGTCGATTTATACTTTGGATCATCAATATGACACCACGCTTTCCAATCAATAGAATCATCCGTCAACCAAACAAAGGGCTGTTTATCTTTCATTCTTGAACGCTCTAAATCAAGAACTGCTGTTCCCTTTTTCAAATCATGGAACTTGTAAGTACATACCACTTCTTTACCCCATTTCTGAGCATTATTATAGTAATTGGCTAAGAATTGTTGTCTGTATTTTTCGTCGATAATATCCATTCTATTATCAAACCAAATAATATCTGGCTGGTATTTATCCATTAGTTCATCCAAACGGGCTAACCAATCGTCATTGAACTGTTTATCAGGAAGGGGATCACTTTTGACATCAGCCATCGTGAAAGTTCCTTTTGGAGCATAAGGCCCATATAGCCCTGTATATTGAGGGTCTCCTGCATCAGTAGTTTTGTCCCATGTAGGATACCATGCGTAGGTCCAGTGTCGGTGATAAGTCGCAATAAACTTCATGTTTTGCTTCTTGACAGCCTTGGCCATTTCTCCAACAATATCTCTTTTGGGACCCATTTCTTTAGCATCCCAATGCGTTAATTCACTATCCCACATTGCAAAACCATCTGAATGTTCTGCAACGGGTCCGGCGAATTGAGCCCCTGCCTCTTTGAAAAGTTTAGCCCATTCGTCTGCATCAAAATGCTCACCTGTAAACATTGGAATAAAATCCTTGTAGCCAAATTTATCTAAGCTACCATACTTTTCTTCATGGTATTTTCGAATAGGGTGTCCTTCTCTATACATATAAATAGAATACCACTCTGTCTCATAAGCCGGAACGGAATAAGGTCCCCAGTGAAAATAAATACCAAACTTTGTATTTTTCCACCACTCTGGCACTTGGTATTGACTCAGTGATTCCCAATCTGCTTCGTACTCGATTTTTGTTGTTTCTTTTACCTTGTCAGTGGTGGCACACCCTGCTAATAAAGCCCCCAATAAGGCTCCAGTAATAATTTTTTTGATCATGTCTTAGGCTGTTGTCGTTGCTTTAATTATCCTGATTTATTTATTCAAATTTTACATCTTTCAAGTTCATCAGAAACCCATTATTGCCTTTAAATACAATAAAAATCTTTTCATTTTTGGCTACTTGAGTATTGATATCAGAAGTAAGGTTGGTCCATTTTTGCCAACCACCCGTTTTCTGTATTTCAAAAGAGGCTAATACTTCTCCTTTAAGATCACTTTTTCGAATTTCTACAACACCACCTGTATTGGCAGAAGCTACACCAATCGTCACTTTTTGCGGTTGCTGATTAAATAGTAAGTTATTGAACATCAGATAATCGCCATTTTCAATGTAGCCCACATTTTTTCCTCCTAATTTACAGGACTCAGTCATTACTCCCTCTTGATCAGAAAAATTAGAGGCTTCAATTCCAGCAAAGGCATCATACATTTGTTTTTCCTTGTCAGAACTAAAACTAACGACATCACCGGCCTCAATTGTAGACAATTTTGTGACTTTCTTTCCATTGATATGTAAATCCCCTTTTACAAAAGCATCCTTCAAAATATGGGGTTGGGCGGAGTTCAATGCCTTAGGCGTATAAATCAAACCTTGATTTGCTTCAAAAATTATTCTTTGTTTTGATTGGTTGAATAATTCAATATCTGAGGATTTACCCAAGAGAACCTCTTTCTTTCTCATACATTGCATCCAATCCAATTGTAAAGTTTCAGTATCACCTTTAAATTGGAAAGACAGCTCTTGCATTCCTTTAGGAGTAAACTTCGTTTTCGCTTTCACTACTCTCCACTCTCCTTCTTTCATCGCAGGAATATCAAATGTTGCCCAGCTTTTACCATTGGCTAAAATTTCAACCGTTGCAGTGGTTTTAGAACTTACCCATAAAGCGACTTGGGTAAACTTCTCCTTTTCAAAATTAATATCATGTATTTCTAATTTTGTTGAAGGTGAAATACGCTTCACGACCCAATTAATATCAGAAGCACTCGTTTTCTCTACTTTTCCATTTTCCAATAGGCTATAACGGTCCAATTGTATCGCATCTTTAGCATACAGTTTTGCGATTCCTCTTTGTGTTGCTTTGATTTCAGGGATATTTCCTTCTTCGTCAAAGAAGATTCGATCAGCACACATGGATCTTCTATGCTTGTTACCTGAAATATCCATGTGATGATAGAATAATAACCACTCACCTTTATATTCTACAAAAGAGTGGTGATTGGTCCAACAACCATCTTTCCATCTTTCTAGTACTTTTCCTTTGTACTCAAATGGTCCTTTGGGACTATCTCCTACGGCATAAGAAATTTCCTCTGAACCTGAAGGTGCATGTGGGAATGTGAAATAATATTTATTTTTTCGTTTAAACATAAACGGCCCTTCTTTGTATTTTGAAGGTAAACCTTGTACTTTTTGAGGCTTAGTTTTTATCGACTTCATATCTTGGTTGAGTTCAACCCAATAAAGGTTTTCCCCACCACCATAGTAAAGATAGATGCTACCATCATCATCAATAAATACATTAGGGTCAATACCCTCAATCCCCTCTATATAAGACGCTTCTGGGGTATAAGGACCAGATGGCGTATTTGCCACTGCCACACCAATTCTCCTGAAAGCACTCTTATCTTTCGGCATTGCAGGAAAATAAAAATAATATTTGCCGTCTTTTTCAATACAATCTGGAGCCCACATTCCGTAGCTGTCTTTCTCTACCCATGGTACAGTATTGTGAGACAAAATTTCACCATGATCTTTCCAATTTGTTAGATCGGTTGTAGAATAAACGTGGTAATCTGGCATACAGAAACCGTTATTCCCTTGAATTTGCGTACATGTAGTATCCGATGATGGAAATACAAAAAGTGTATCATTCATTACTCTTGCTGTAGGGTCAGCAGAGAATCGATGAGTGATGAGTGGGTTTTGAGCAAGCGTTTGGTATGCCCCTCCCAACCATAAAAGAATGGTCCAGTAGTAATTAAGTTTCATGTTGTAATTAATAATTCAATTTTTCATTTCTAAGTACGCTGAATTAGCACTTTCAGCGATAACCTAATTCCAATTACAAACATTTATTTAAGTTAGGACCGAAAGAATTAATGGGAAATTTAGTAATTCTTTAAAAAGGTATTTCACCCCCTTATTTCCCTAAAATCTCCACCCGATAATCATAGCGTTTTACTCTTTGACAAAACAGGTAATTTAAAAATAAGCTCATTGTTTTTGAAAGAAAATGCATCGAAGCAAAACGAATAACGCTCTTATTCAACCTCAATAAACAAATATTTCAAATAAAGCTTTTGCTTCAATTTTGAAAATAATTAAGTTAGCAGCCTAAATTCAAGCGATGGCTTGGTTGACCGGAGAAGGCTAGACCATAGTTTTAAGAATTCAGGTTTAGTCAATTAGAAAAAAAAGAATTTCACTTTGCGAGTAGACATAGAAAATCCTAGAAAAAAATGTTATAAATGCATGAGACCCACCGTCTCTTGTAGTTGTAAATACACAAATCCTATACAAACAAATACTCGTTTTGTTATTCTTATGCATCCCATGGAGTATAAGAAAGAAAAAAACGGAACGGGATTGATGACAAACCTTCAACTTGAAAATTCAGAAGTAATTGTTGATGTTGATTTCACAAACAATGAACGCGTCAACGAGATACTAAATGACGAAGAAAATAAATCTTTCTTACTTTACCCTGGAAAAGAAAACTTCAATTTATCGGAACAAAAAGGTACAGCAATAAACAGCTTTTTAGGGAAGAACCCCTACCTTTTTATTCTTGACGGTACATGGCCTTGTGCTCGTAAAATGCTACGATTGAGTACAAATTTACAAGCACTTCCTAGAGTGAGCTTTGATAATACTATAAAATCAAAATTCATCCTAAAACAGCAGCCCGAATCGCTTTGTCTTAGTACCATTGAGTCGGTCTATACTGTCATTAATTTGCTCAAAAAAGGAGAACTTGAACAAAGTGACACCAATGATTTCCTTCTTCCATTTGAGAAAATGATAGAATACCAAGTCAAATGTATTCTTGATCCAGATAACAACCACTATCGACCAAGTCATAAAAAAGGTGCTCTAAAGGCAAAAAATATATATAAGAAGGATTCTCAAAGGAATATTATCTTCGAGAAGTAATATTTCTTAAAAGACGGATGTTGTATAGATTTGGGGCTGTCGCAAAACCATCAAAAATTCCAAATACTCTTCATTTTTAAATCGTATGAACATAAACAGTTTAAAAATGAAGAGTTTTTTATTTTCAACCATTTATTGCGTCGATATAAATAAGCATAAAGAAGAACTATGAGTTGTTCTCCCCTTAATAGAAATCCGGACTTTAATAACTTTATCAGATTGTAAGATATAGTAAATAGTAGCATTTCTATATTTACATTATCTTTTCCTCTTAGAAGAAAGGAATCTAATTTCAAGTTCTTTTTTAGATGGCCAAAAACGGTTTCAATATCATGTCCTCTCATTTTACTTTTCTTTTTCCCTTCTTCCGTTTTTAAAAAGTGAGTGGCTTTTGCTCGTAATCTATTTGCATTTTCTGATATCATTATTTTCCTATACTCAGCTGTCGTACATTTATTTTTTAAAGGGCAAGTATTACATTTTTTACACCTGTATTCTTGTATGATGTTTTTATAGCCATTTTTATGAATTTTGATACGTTGACCGTACCACTCTAACTTTTGATCATTGGGGCATAAATAATAATCACCATCCTCGTAATAGGGCATATTTTTCGCGATAAATTGATTCTTTTTATAAGCCTCTTTTGTCTGTTGGTAATAACCTGGAAACTTCACATAAGGTATTATTTTACGCTGCTCCATCCAAGTAAAAGTTCTTTCTGAGCCATAGCCACCATCCGCTACGATATGTTTCAATGTACCTTTCCCATACCATTCTTCATATTTTGCAACATGAGGTATAAAGGCCTTCTGATCACTTGAAGTTTGATGTAAAGTTACTCCTGTAATAAAACCTTTACTTGTCCCTACTTGCACGTTGTATCCATTAGCATACTCTCTATTTTTCATGCGCATATACGTTGCATCAGTATCTGTTTTAGAATAGGAATTACGTGAGTCTAATGTTTGAAGCTGTTGTTCATATCCATTTAATTGATCTGCTTTTCTTATAATATTGCGGCATTGAGTCTTTTGTTTTTTCGTTACCCTGTCGTTGCCCCTTTTGGAAAGTTGTTCATCAATTTTATGAGCAATTTCTTTGATTTTGTTACTATCTGAACAAGAAGTCTCAGATGGAATATCTAATACCTCATTTTGATGAATCGATTCTTTTTCTAAATTTTCAAGAGTATGAATATATTCTTGCACTTTTGTTCGTACCTGTTGGGAATATCTCTCTGCATTCTTTTTAAATACTGTTTTATACTTATTGGCATTAGCATTAATTAGGGTGCCATCTAAAACATATTCTTCTAAATTCACTAATTCATGCTTTGCTAAATTCAAGACTAAATTAACATGTATATCTTCCAAAACATCTTTTAGATATTTACTCCGAAACCTAGAAATGGTAGCATGATCCGGTGTTTCACCAGAAAGGAGCCACATACATGGTATTGATTCTTTGGCTAGTTTCTCAAGCTCATGACTAGATCTATACGGGGTAGTGTAACTATAAAGAAGAAGTTTCAAAATTAGTTTTGGATGATAAGCAGGACGACCTCCTTCATTTGAAGGTTTATTTAAAAAATACTTACCTACTAAATTCATTGGTAAGCCTTCTACAAAGGAGTCAATTGCTCTGCATATATGATCTTGAGGTATTAAGCTATCCAATTGAGTTGGAAAAATACTTAGTTGATTTTTAGGAATTTCTTTGAACTTTGGGAGCATAGTAAATAATCATTATGTTATAAGTTAAACATAATGATTATTTATTCAAATCTTAGTTTTGCGACAGCCCCTAAGTAAAGCCTACAACTTAATAGTGAGATAAAAATTGGTTTATTTATATACTTATTTCATAAGACGGTTTTGTAATTTGAAAACCTGAAATCTTGTTTATTTCAAGAGCCTCTTTCAACCGTTCAGAAATAAGTATTTTTCCATACAAATATCTTAATGTAAACAAGTCTAAATTATGATCAAAATTATCAACTAGTTTCAATCTATCTGGGACAATATTTTTAAATGATTCAAGTTCCTTATCCTTTATTACTAAATCATCATGCGAGTTTATCTCAATTGGTGTTTTTTCATAATCCCAATTTGGCAATTCCCAAGGTGGAATTCTTAATGTTGAAAAGCTAGATTTTGTAAAGTCAATAAAGGTACTATGACTTTCCTGTAAGTGAAATAAAAAATAGTTTTCCTTTACATCGCTACCATATTTTAATAAAGTAGCCTCAAAAAATGCATGCTTTGGTAGATTGAATTTTGTCATTAAAGCCTTAAGCTTACTATTTACCAAAAAGCTATAGCTATTGAATAATGCACTACTCACTATATCTGTTAAGTTGGAACCTTTACCTAACATCACTGAATTTAAGTCGGGAATAACTTTTGGAGCTTTTAAGATTGGTAAATTCGAGACAGAATCAATCTTTTTAAACTTATAATTGTTACTCATACCATCTGTTTGAGGGTATGTATTCCCAATTTCATCTCCAGTAGAATCTTCTAATATATAATACTTCATTTCATAAAAAGTTTACCTTAATTTTCTGACCATGATCAGTTGTTGCTTTAGTAACTTTTGGTACATCCAGTAACCTTTTTTCTCTATAATATTTCTTTTGCTTCTTCATAAGTTATCAACTTTTCAATTGAACAATTCTAAGTGACGTCTATGGCTTAATACTGAGATTAGCAGGATTATATACTTTTTTTTCAAGTAGATCTATTTCATTCAAAATAGATTTAATATATGGATAATCATATAACATATTAATCTCTGATTTAGGAAATTTAATTTCACTCATGGTGAATCCATTTCTCAGAAGTTTTTTATCGATATTATTCTTTTTCATCAAAATATAAAGTGTCCTCACCTCTACTCTCCTAGAATTGCTTTTATCTTTATCTAAAAAATTTTCAGGCACAATAGAAGTTCCAATATTAGGATAATTTTCAATCCACTGTTTTTTTACGTTGAGCCAATAGATTAGAGCAAATGATTCAAAGCTCTTAGTCTCATTTATTTCAAAACATAAATCTTTAAATAAAGAATCTATTTGTGAACTAATTGATATATCTATTATTATTGAATCGGAAGGTACAATAGCTAATAGCTTTGGATTTTCATTAAAGATTTTTCTTGATAGGAAATCCATCTTTTCCATCTGACTTTTTAATATTTCATCAGGGCATGTTTCTGTTTTATTACATCCAAAAAATATAAATAAAACAAATAGGTTGATAAATACTCTTATCATCATTTTGATTCTAATTTCTTAGCTTTCATAAGTTGAAAACCTAACCAATTATGGACTTAATAATAACGCAAAGTGATATAAGTTGAGAGTTGCAATGGTTTGCTTAGACTTCAATTTGAGACCTCTATTGTAAAAATCAAAATTAGTAGTATTATTTCCAACTATAAATTGATTTGTACCCATCTTGATTAAGTAGACAGACCCTATTTTTATTCAACAAAATTCCATAACTATTCTCAATACCTAAAAGAAACGATCTGATTTATTAAAAAATCAATCAAAAAGTTAAGATGCTAAAGGTAGAAAGGAATTAATAGTTTGACTTTGAATTATCTATACATTTTATCGTTAAATACATTGTTATAAAAACATAATACAGTGTTACAAATATGCTTCTTAAGTGTCAGTATATTGGGTCGTTACTTTATAAGTAATTAAAATAACTCAATGTAGGCGGAGATAAAGCATTATCATAACCTCCTATTTAAATCAAAAACATTGTTGCAATTAAGTATTTGAAGAGCTGAGCTTGAATAAGTTGGATGATCTTTTTGAGAACAACCAAGGTAGCATTTAGGAGCAGGGCGATGGTAATAAATGCTCTTCTCTTACTTGGGAAATAAAAAGGAAGTCCAGAAAATCCGAGTTTAATGATACAACTACTTAATAAGTTGGTGCTAAATTTTCGAAGCACTTAACTACCTAATTATAAATAAATATGAAAAAGATCTTAATTGTTGTTGGAATAATTTCAGTGGGTTTTACATCTTGTTCTCAATGTGACTCAGTAGTATGTTCTATGTGTTATGAAGAGTTAGGGGACTGTGCAAGTGAACCTGCTCACAAGGAGTTTTGCCCAAATCGAGAGTCTGAAACATACTAAAATTTAAAATACAGTTGTAAAGGTTTTAGTATTTAAATACTGCCTACAACATTATAAAATAGAGCTCTCATTGACTTAATAAAACAGTCAATGAGAGCTTAGGAAAAATTGGTCTGCCAAAAAGTTTATGATTATTGAACTACAGCTACTTCGTAATCTGTATATCCTTTTTCACCTGGAGTATAGAAAGTGTCAAAGTCTGGAGTAGCGATCTCAAGATCTTCTTTCATTCTTTCTACCAAATCAGGATTAGAAATAAAGGGTCTTCCAAAAGCTACTAGATCACCTTCTTCGGCTTCTAATATCGCTTCCGCTTTTTCTTTGTCCAATCCACCACTTGCAATAAAGGTGTTTTTAAAAGCTGACTTCAATTTTTGTTTGATCGATTTTGGTACTTCAGGAGCTCCCATGCCACTATGATCTACAATATGAAGATAGACCAAGTCCAAAGCATTAAGGGCATCAATAAGTGCTAGATATTGTTCATCAATTCCATCAAAAGGAGCTAAATCATTGAAGACACCATAAGGAGAAATTCTAATTCCTACTTTATCTGCACCAATAGCTTCCACTACCGCTTGTGCTACCTCAATCGCAAAACGATTTCTTTTCTCTGCGGTTCCACCATATTCATCAGTTCTTTGATTAGAAATTGGGCTTAAAAACTGATTGATCAAATAACCATTTGCAGCATGCAACTCCACACCATCCATACCGCTTTGGATTGCATTTTTAGCGGCATTTACGAACTCTTGAATAGCTTCTTTGATGTCTTCTAAAGTCATTTCTTGAGGTACAGGATAAGGTTGATTACCTTCTGCATCTGTATACATCTCACCGCTCATCGCAATAGCAGAAGGTGCTACTACTCTAGCATCATCAGTCATATTTAAAGGATGAGAAACACGACCAGTATGCATGAGTTGCATAAAAATCTTTCCACCTTTTTCGTGTACTGCAGAAGTTACTTTTTTCCACCCGTCCACTTGTTCTGATGAGTAAATACCCGGAATTCGTGCATACCCCAAACCATTTTTTGAGGGTGCGGTACCTTCAGTAATGATCAAACCTGCCGATGCTCTTTGGGCATAGTACTCTGCCATTAGGTCAGTAGGAATATTGTTTTCTGCTCTACAACGTGTCATTGGAGCCATCACAATGCTGTTTTGTAATGATATTGGGCCTAGAGAATAAGATGAAAATAGTTTCATGTTTACAATGTTCGTTTTTACATATATTGTTACAACAAATATAGTTTAATATTATTATTTTAAAAATGAAAAAGGATCAATTCATAAATAATTCATCTTTACGAAGTAGTCAATCCTACAGAAGACAGGCATAAAGATTTTTATGAGATTGAACCCTAAAAATTCTCCCCCTTTTTTGATCATAATAATTATCGGTTGTACTTTTTTAATAGAACTACCTTTAGAGTATCAATAAATAACTTTTTAAATAATACAAAGTATGAAGCTAAAAGCATTTTTTCCCTTTTTATTAATTATTACAGCCTACTTCCATGTATGGGGGCAAGAACCTCCACAAACTTTTAAAAACCCGATCATCAGTGGTTATCACCCTGACCCTTCTATCTGTAGAGTAGGCGACGATTACTACCTTGTCAATTCCTCATTTGTTTGGTTTCCTGGACTTCCTATCTATCACAGTAAAGATCTAGTGAACTGGGAACAGATTGGGAATGCAGTTACTAATCCTGAGAGTGTCAATTTTGATGGTTTAAAAGACAGGTTAGGTCTTTTTGCACCTACCATTCGTCATCATGAGGGTGTTTTTTATATTATCAATACATGTGTAGGATGTAAAATGAATTTTTATATCACTGCTGAAAATCCAGCGGGACCATGGTCTGATCCTATATGGCTTCCGCAAGCAACAGGAATTGATCCTTCTCTTTTTTGGGATGATGATGGAAAGGTTTATTATACAGGAACTGGGCCTGTTAAAGAAAAGCAATGGGCTACACAAACTGTGGTTTACAATCAAGAAATTGACCTGACTACGCATCAATTAATTGGTGAAAGGCATGAACTAACTAATGGTCATGCAAATAATGCCTCATATACAGAAGGACCTCATATCTATAAAATCAATGGACAATACCTTTTATTGGTTTCTGAAGGAGGTACTGAAGAAAATCACGCAATGTCGGTACATCATAGTGACAACATCAACGGGCCTTATGTTGCGGATATCGTCAATCCGGTGCTCACACACAGACATTTAGGAAAAAACTACCCTACGTATGCCATTGGTCATGGTGATTTGGTTCAAACCCAAAATGGCGAATGGTGGGCCGTTATGCTTGGTAAAAGATGGAAAAATGGCATCACAACGTTAGCCAGAGAAACATTTTTGGCAAAGGTAGATTTTGAAGGGCAGACACCTATTTTCAATAAAGGAAAAGGAGTTGTTCTTTCGGAACAGCAACGTCCTGATTTACCTTGGACGCCTGTTCCAGCATTACCTGTTATCGATCAATTTGATAAAGAGCAATTAGCCTTTAAATGGTGCACCATCCGAACACCTAAGTCCCCATTTTATGAATTAGAAAATGGCACATTAAAAGTAAAACTAAGAAAAGAGGTGATGAATAGTAAGACCAATTCATCTATTTTGATTCAAAGATTAGTAGATCATGATTTTGAAGCTTCTACTCATTTATCGTTTAAAACATCTAAACCAAATGAGCATGCAGGCCTTACTATCTACCGCACCAACGAGAATCACTTTAAGCTGATGAAAGAGAAAAATTCGATAGTACTGATTGAAACTTTCAAAGGAATAGACAAAGAAATTGCCCGTATTCCTTACAAGCAAAAAGAGATTATTTTTAAGGCAGTAGCCAAAGATATGATGGTACAGTTTTACTATGGAAATTCTACTTCAGAAATGCATCCTATTGGTGATAAAAGAAGTTTGATCATCATCGCAGATGAACAGGGAAATGCCAAATTTAATGGCGCTGGAATTGGTGTTTATGCTACAAGCAACGGCGTCGATTCTAAGAATGAAGCCGTCTACGATTGGTTCTCATTAGAAGGTTTAAAAACAAATACTGAATGGTAAAAATGGTCGTTTGACCGGCGATGGTTTCGTGTAATTAACCTACAACAATTAGCTGTTTTAAGGGCGTTGCTTTGCGACGTCCTTTTTATTTTGAAGCATTAAAAATAGATATTAATTGAACATATACGTAGCATCTACCGAAAAACACTGCAATGATTCAGTATTAAAAAAATGAGATTTTAGGGCTTATACCTTCAAAAACAGGATAAATCCCCCACTTCTACTTGCATCTTTTTCAACCCTTAACAATGGACTTTTACTGTACAACAAATCTCCCCCCTCTATTTGCGTAAAATATACACCCCGTAGACACCGTCAATCTAGTATTTTTGAAAACACAACGGCGAAACTTTTTAAAATGGTAGTGAAATGATTAAATACTTATATGCTTTGGGGTGCTTATTTCTATTAGTACCTCTACAAGAAACTATTGCTCAAGAAGAGTTTATTTGGCTCGATCCATATAGAGATACAGATGAAAGAATTGATGCACTTCTTAATGCTATGACATTAGAAGAAAAAGCATCACAGATGGTGGATGTCAGTGCAGGAATTCCACGTCTTCAAATTCCTAAATACAGCTGGTGGAATGAAGCCCTTCACGGAGTAGCGAGAAACGGTAGAGCCACTGTATTTCCTCAAGCTATCGGGATGGCTGCGAGTTTTGACAAAGCACTTATTCAGGATATTGCTACCGCCATTGGAGCTGAAGCTAGAGCAAAGTTTTTAGTAGCTCAAGAAATGAATAATAGTTCCCGTTATGCAGGGTTGACATTTTGGTCGCCTAACGTCAATATTTTTAGAGACCCACGTTGGGGACGTGGTCAAGAGACTTATGGTGAAGACCCTTACTTATCCGGACAAATGGGATTACATTTTGTTAAAGGATTACAAGGAGATCATGAAAAATATATTCAAGCAGCAGCTTGTGCCAAGCATTATGCAGTACACTCTGGTCCTGAAGAAGACCGTCATGTTTTTGATGCGGTTCCTAGTATGAAAGATTTCAGAGAAACTTACCTTCCAGCTTTTAAAACTTTAGTAAAAGAAGGAAAAGTAGAAGCGGTAATGGGAGCCTATAATCGTGTATTTGGTGAACCTGCTTGTGGAAGTGATTTATTGTTAGAAGAAATACTAAGAAAAGAATGGGGATTTGATGGACATGTCGTTTCAGATTGTAGTGCAATCAAAGATTTTTATGCCCATCACAAAGTTTACCCGACACCAGAAGAAGCGACAGCAGCTGCAATTAAAGCCGGTACAGATTTGAACTGTGGTAAGGTGTATAAAGGAAGTATCGTTGCCGCAGTCAACGCAGGTTTAGTGACAGAAAAAGAGGTAGACGAACGTTTAAGAAACCTTTTGGAGACGCGTATTAAATTAGGTTTGTTAGATCCTGCCGAAATCAACCCTTTCAATAAAGTAAGTGGTGATACAGTAGAATGTGCTACCCACAGAAAACTTGCCTATGATGCCGCATTAAAATCGGTGGTTTTACTCAAAAATGACAACAATGTACTTCCATTAAAGAAAGATATCAGAACCCTTTACGTAGTAGGACCTAATGCCAATAACAGTGAAGTGTTGTTAGGCAATTACTTTGGAGTAAGTGGTCATATGACAAATATCTTAGAGGGCATAGTAAGTAAAGTAAGCTTGGGAACAAGTATTAATTACAAACAAGGCATTATGCTTGACAGCGAAAACCGTAATCCGATTGATTGGTCAACTGGTGAAGCGGCAGCGGCAGATGCTTGTATTGCTGTCATGGGTATTTCTGGTTTGATTGAAGGTGAAGAAGGTGAAGCAATTGCGTCTTCATCAAAAGGGGACAAAAATGATTTGAAATTGCCTGCCAACCAAATTGCTTACTTGAAGAAAATCCGTTCAAAATCGAAGAATCCTTTGATTGTGATTTTGACAGCAGGTAGCCCCGTTAACCTTACTGAGATCGCAGAAATTGCAGATGTAATTTTATTTGCATGGTACCCTGGTCAAGAAGGTGGCGATGCTATTGGAGATATTATTTTTGGTAATGCTTCTCCTTCAGGAAAGTTACCTATCACATTCCCTAAATCGGTAGATCAACTTCCTGCCTATGAAGATTATACTATGGAAGGAAGAACATACAGATACATGGACAAAGATCCAATGTACCCATTCGGTTATGGATTGTCATATTCTGAATTTAAATACAGCCCTATTTCTTTCAACAAAGAAAAATTGAAAGCAAAAGAGGTAATTGAAGCAAAAGTAACGATCACAAATACTGGCAATTTTGAAGCAGAAGAAGTTGTTCAGCTTTACTTATCTGATTATAAAGTGAAGTTTGATGCTCCCAACTCTTCATTAAAAGGGTTTGAGAGAGTGCGTTTGAAGCCTGGTGAATCAAAAGAAGTTACTTTTAAAATTACGCAAGAAGCAAGACAAATATTTGACGATAAAGGAAAAGCCATTGATCCTAAAGGGGCTTTAAAAATAACTATCGGAAATGCCTCACCTATGAAAAGAAGTGTAGACTTAGGTGCGAAATTCCAAATAGCAAGTGTGACTATTATGTAACTGCAAGCACAGAAAGACGAGAAACAAATATAGGGGGTGTGATGTGCCTCCTATTATTTCGTCTTGCTTAAAATTTAACAACATGAAATATCTATTACTATTATTTATTACGCTCCCATTTTGGAGTGTAAATGCACAGAAAAAAGCCAAGGATGACCGTCCTAATATTATTTTTATTCTGACGGATGATCAACCTTATGATTATTTAAGTGTGACAGGCAATAAGGTGGTCAAGACTCCTAACATTGACCAATTGGCCAATCAAGGTACTTTGTTTACAAATGCACATATCACAAGTCCTATTTGTATGCCAAGTAGGGTGTCAATGTTCATGTCACAATACGAGAGAAAACATGGCGTCAATTTTAATTCAGGAACAGCATTATCAGAAGAAGCTTGGAAAACAGCCTACCCTGTTGTAATGAAAGAGGCAGGCTATTTTACAGCATATGTCGGTAAAAACCACACTCCATTAGGGAAAAACGGTTATGATTCTAAAGTAATGGAACACGCTTTTGATTATTTCTATGGTGGACACAGACACTTAGGTTTTTATCCAAAAGATCGTCATAAGATATTCAGAGGTGCAAAGAATGATACGCAAATTGAAATCTTAGAAGAAGCTTCATTTGATGTATTAGACAATAACGACTTTAGAATTAAAGAAGCCATTAAAGTGATGGAAGGAAGACCTCAAGATCAACCTTTCCTACTCAATATCTGCTTCAACTTACCGCATGGTGCAAGTACTTCTACCATGAAACAAAAGGAAAGTGATGATGATATTTACAAGTCATTGTTTAGAGATCAAACACTGCCATTACCGGAGCATTATATAGCAAAAAAAGATATCAAAACACCTAAGCTTCCAGCCGATTTATTGCATGTGGAAGACCGTCAGGTTATTTATAATCATGTCGACACGCCAGAAGGAGCAAGAGAAAGATTAACACGTCAGTATCAAGCTATGGTTGGAATCGACCGTTTGGTGGGGAACTTAACAGACAAGTTGAAAGAATTAAAATTAGATAAGAATACAATCATCGTTTTCTCTTCAGACCATGGGTTATTAATGGGACAATATGGTTTAGGAGGAAAAGCACTATTGTATGAATACTGCACTAAAGTTTCTACAATCATTTATGACCCTCGCCTTCCAAAAAAGAAAAGAGTACATAGAAATGACAACTTGGTACAAAGTATTGATATTGCACCTACAATGTTAGCGAAAGCAGGTATTGCAATTCCATCAGAATACCAAGGAAAAGATGTATCGGCTTTATTGACAGATGAAAATGCTTCTGTAAGACCTTATGTGTACACAGAAAACCTATGGTCTACTCATTTTGGAAATCCAAGGTGTGAAGCGGTACAAAACCAAGAGTGGAAATACATCAGATATTATAAAAACGATAATTTCTCAGCGAGTAAAAGAGTGGAATATGCAAAAGCATTGGGCTTGAATGTGAATAGTGTGCTATATGGCATGAATGATAAAGAAATCCCTGTTTACAGAAGCTATGCTGAAAGTTCTTTAAATGGTGAACAGCCCGTTTATGAAGAATTATACCACTTGGGAGAAGATCCTAACGAACTGAAAAACCTCGCTTCTAATGCGCAATACAAAGAGAAACTAGAAGAAATGAGAAAAGTGTGGGCCAAAGAAATTAAAGTAGCTAGAGGTGAAGGACAACCTTTAGTGGAGCGTTTCACAAAAGAATCTGCTTTTGAGTTTAAGCAAAAGCACAAGCCTATAGTTCACGACTAAGAGAAAAAGATGTATAAATCAATCACTTGTATTTTATTACTGCTTAGTTGTACTGTTTTTGGACAACAAAAGATTAGCTTCAAGGCTAATGATCGTGTTGTTTTTATTGGCAACAGTATTACTCAAGACGGAAGATATCACATGCTTTTTCAAAGTTATTGTGCCACTAAATTTCCCACAGTTCCTGTCACTTTTTATAGTGCTGGTATCTCTGGAGATGTAACGGGTGGTATGTTGAAAAGGCATAAAGAAGATATTCTTTCTCGTCAGCCTGATTATGCATTTTTGATGTCGGGTATGAATGATGTGATGGGAAATTTATATGCCCCCAAAATTAAAGTAGATCAAACAATTAAAGATAAAAGGGAGCGCGCTATTTTGAATTACAAAAAAAATATCAAAAAGCTTATTCAATTACTTCAAAAAAGTAAGGTCACTCCTATCTTAATTGCTCCTACCATATATGATCAAACGGCTACAATTGCTACCGTCAATAATGTGGGTGTCAATGACGCTTTAGAAGAATGTGCAGAATTCATATTAGAATATGCTGAGGATAATAAAATATTGGTGGTTGATTTTTTTCACCTATTAAATGAAATTAATACAACGCAACAACAAACAAACCCATCTTTTACAATAGTCGGAAAAGATAGAGTACACCCTGGCAATTCAGGGCATTATGTGATGGCAAGTGAATTGGTGAAGAACGCCTTAGAAAATCACCCTTATGTCTACTCAAAAATCAGCAATAGTGAAAATGTTGTTGTTTTTGAAAATGATTGTAAAGTAGAGTTGATCCAAGAGGAAAACATTAATCAATTGTCATTTTATAGACAAAGCAATGCCCTTCCCTTTCCAATGCTTCCGCAATACAAAGAAGGAGAAAAGTTCAGTAAAGTCTTTCAAACTTTTAATAATGACATCATTGCTGTAGAAGGCTTACAGCAAGGTAAGTATCTGTTGGAAATAGATGGAATAGAGGTTGGTCAATTCAGTGAGCAAGAACTCCAAAATGGAATTAATCTAGCTCACTTACCCAATACACCTCAGTATCAACAAGGGGAAAAAGTACTTCAGCTTTGTCTAGAATATCATCAACTTCAAGCTAAAATCAGAACGGTTGCATTGGTCGAATACAGAATGCTCAAAGATTACAAAGGAGAAGATGATATTGAAGCTAAAATAGCATTTCTCCAAAAAAACTTAAAGAAACAGAAAGGTCAGAGCTGGTATGCTTATCAAAAAAAGACCTGTGATTTATATGAAAAATATGCTTCCAAGGTAGATCAAATTGAGGAAGAAATAAATACAAAGAGATCGAACATTTATAAAGAAAATTTACCCAAGAAACATCTCTATAAACTTACTAAATCAAGTGAATTGAACTAAAGGAATGAATAATGAATAGTTTAAAGAAATTAGGTGTTGGCGTCTTGTGTGGGCTTATGGCCTGTTCGCAACAGCTCCCTCAGCAAGATTTTGAAAGTCTTGAAGAAATCAGTTTTAATGACAATTGGAAGTTTTCTAAAGGAGAACTTCAAAACGGAATGGCATTGGACCTAAATGATGAAGGTTGGAAAACGTTAGACCTTCCTCATGATTGGGCCATTGAAGGCCCTATTGATAAGGCATATAATGCTCGTTGTGGTGGTCTTCCTTTTCATGGTGAAGCGTGGTATAGAAAGGATTTCAATGTCCCTTCTCAAATGGAAGGACAAAAAGTATTTGTTCACTTTGAAGGGGTCATGAATAATGCCGAAGTATTTGTCAATGGGCAAAAAATTGGCGAAAGACCTTACGGTTATATCGGTTTTGAAATGGATATGACACCTTACTTAAAGTTTGGTGAAGAAAATACCATAGCCGTAAAATGTGCTCCAGAAGATTTGAGCTCAAGATGGTACCCAGGTGCCGGTATTTACCGTGATGTTTGGATTGAGTACAAAAATCCAGTTCACATCGCTTTTGATGGTACTTTTATCAAAACACCCATTGTATCTGAAAGAAATGCAGGAATTGAGATTGACATCGACTTAGTTAATGCTTCTAAAAATAATAGTGAGATCAGTATTGAAACTGTGATCTATGATAATAAAGGGGAAAAGGTGGGCGATGTAGTTTCCAGTACAAAAATTGATGCCTCTTCCTCAAAGACCATCAGTCAAAAAGCTACACTCTTAAAACCTGTATTATGGTCGATGGAGAACCCACACTTGTACAAAGCGATTACCCAAATCAAAAAGGGTGAGGAATTGTTGGACAAGTATGCATCTACTTTTGGTGTAAGAACTATTGAATTCTCAGCAAAAGAAGGTTTTCTTTTAAATGGTGAAAGAATCCAATTACAAGGAGTTTGTCTGCACCATGACCAAGGCCCATTGGGTACTGCAGTTAATAGAAGGGCAAAGGAACGACAGTTGCAAATCATGAAAGACATGGGTGTAAATGCCATCCGTACAAGCCACAACCCTCCTGCTAAAGTACTTTTAGAGCTTTGCGATGAAATGGGATTGGTAGTGATTGATGAAGCCTTTGATAACTGGAAAATTGGTAAAGTAGAAAATGGATACAATAAAGTTTGGGACGAATGGAGCGAAGAAGATTTACGTGCTTTGATTCGCAGAGACCGTAACCATCCTTCCATCATTATGTGGAGTATCGGTAATGAAATCTTGGAACAAGGCAGAAAAGACGGCTGGAAAGAGACGAGAAGATTGGCTAAGATTACTAAATCAGAAGACACTTCCCGTCCTGTAACAGCAGGTTTCAACTACCACCCTGCCTCTATTGTCAACAAATTGGCTCACGAAATTGATGTAGTAGGTTTTAACTACTTCCCAATGCGTTATGAAAAAATCCTAGAAGAATATCCTGAATGGGTAGTGTATGGATCTGAAACGTCTTCATGTACAAGTTCAAGAGGTTATTATGAAAGACCGGTTGCTCCTACTTTTACCAAAGGGGTGAACCAAGTAACAAGTTACGATTTAGTAGGGCCTCCTTGGGCGTATCCTCCTGACTTGGAATTTGATATGTTAGCAAAGAGTCCTAGAATTCTAGGTGAGTTTATGTGGACCGGTTTTGATTACTTAGGCGAACCTACTCCTTACGGAGGAAAAGACAACTCTACCAATGGTTATTGGAATGGTGATTGGCCAAGCCACTCATCGTATTTTGGTGCTGCTGACTTATGTGGTTTCCCTAAAGACCGCTATTATTTATACCAAAGTCAATGGACAAGCGAACCAATGGTTCACGTACTTCCTCACTGGAATTGGGAAGGTCATGAAGGGGAAATCATTCCTGTACATGCCTTTACAAATGCAGAAGAAGTAGAACTTTTTGTCAACGGCAAATCAATGGGTAAAAAAGTGAAAGGTGTGGACTTAACTCCTATCAAAATGACCCACCGTGATTGGAAACAGGAAGGACCATTGATGTCAAAATATAGATTAAGTTGGGAGGTTCCTTATACTCCTGGCAGTATTGAAGTAGTGGCTTACGCTAAGGGCAAAGAAGTGGCAAGAAAGGCCATTAAAACCGCAGGAAAACCTCATCATATTGAATTGGAAGCCGATCGTAGTTTGATCGCTTCTGACGGAAAAGACCTTTCGTACATTACCGTAAAAGTAGTAGATGAAAAAGGCAACTTCTGTGCTACTGCTTCCAATATGATTCATTTTGAAATCAGCGGAGACGGTAAACTGGCAGGTGTAGGAAATGGTGATGCTGCATCATTGACTTCATTACAAGGCCGCAAAATGGAAGTATTTAATGGTCTAGCCCTAGCCATTGTTCAAGGGGCAAAAAATCCTGAAAAACCGATCACTTTAACAGCTAAAGCAGAAGGACTTCAGGACGCAGAAATTAAAATATCTTTTCAACCATCATTATAATAATTAACAAATGAAAATTAACAAATTATGGCTCGTTCCTCTCGCTATGTTGGCGTTGGGATGCCAAAAAAATGCTACTACTTCAGAAGAAGTAGAAACAACCAAACCTAACATCATCTTCGTGTATATGGATGATTTGGGTTATGGAGATATCAGTGCAAACGGATCGACTACCATCAACACTCCAAACATGGATGCGTTGGCTAACGGTGGTATTAACTTCAGCAACGGCTATGCTTCATCTGCTACTTGTACACCTTCAAGATATGCAGCATTTACAGGGGAATATCCTTGGAGAAAAAATGCTCAAATCTTACCTGGTTCAGCACCAATGTTGATCAGTACTGAGCAAATGACTGTGCCAAAAATGCTTCAAGGTGCAGGTTATGAAACGGCGATTATCGGTAAGTGGCACCTTGGTTTAGGTACACATGACAAAGATTGGAACGTACATATTTCTCCAGGTCCAAATGAGGTTGGTTTTGATCACTCTTACATTATGGCTGCCACTCAAGACCGTGTCCCTACCGTGTACATTGAAGACGGTGATGTAGTAGGTTTGGATAAAAACGATCCTATCCAAATTGATTACAAAAAGAATTTCGAAGGACAACCAACAGGTAAGGATAATCCTGAGTTGATCACAATGAAATGGCACCACGGTCATAACAATACTATCGTAAATGGTATTCCAAGAATCGGTTATATGAAAGGTGGTAAGTCTGCTTTATGGAGCGATGTTGATATGGCTGATCACTTCTTAGACAAAGTGAAAAACTACATCACAACTCAAGCAAAAACAGAGAAGCCTTTCTTCTTAGCATATACAATGCAACAACCTCACGTACCAAGAACTCCACACCCACGTTTTGAGGGTAAATCTGGAATGGGTCCAAGAGGTGACGTAATTATGGAAGCAGATTGGTGTATTGGTGAATTGATGAAAACGATCAAGCAAGCAGGTATTGAAGAAAACACAATGATTATCTTCTCATCAGATAACGGTCCTGTATTGAATGACGGTTACTATGATGACGCTGTGGAATTAATTGGGAATCACGATCCAAAAGGTGGTCTAAGAGGTGGTAAATACTCTTTATTTGATGCAGGTGCTCACGTTCCATTCATTACTTACTGGAAAGGTAAAATTAAGCCGGGTAAATCAACTGCTTTAGTTTGCCAAATGGATATGTTAAACTCATTAGCAGCATTAGTTGGTAGCGATGTAAGAAGTGATGACTCTAAAGATGTTTTAGGAGCATTCCTTGATGCAAAAGAAGAAGGTAGAACTTCATTAATCTTAGAAGCAACGACAAGAACTTCATACAGAAAAGGTGATTACGTTTTAATCCCTCCTTACAAAGGAAAGAAATTAAACAAACAGGTGAACATCGAATTGGGTAACGATAATGAAATCCAATTGTATAACTTGAAAAAAGACCGTGCTCAAACGCATAACCTTGCGAAAGAAAACCCTGAGTTGACAAAACAACTTTTAGAGGAATTCACAAAACTAAGAGGTGAAGGTTTTGGTAAAACAAAGAAATTAGAATTGATGTAGAACTGAAAAAGTACATTTTATATTTTGAATTGTTTGTAAGAGAGATCGTAATGGTCTCTCTTTTTTTTGGTCACATAATAGCAAACACACTGTCAACTAGGTTATCGTTAATTTCCATCTGATTTTTAAACTCGCTAAAGCTCATGGCACGGATGTTAAGCGATAGTGGCATTCGTGTCCTACAGATCAATAGAAATCTTCCGATTTCTAAATAAAAAGAAGAATATAGAGTACTTACAAGAGATAGAATGGAACTGATTACATTAATGAAAACAGATAACAACTAGATTTTAAAGACTAAAACAACTCGTTTTCAACCAAAACAACACCAAAAACAAAACTCAAGCCTATAGCTAACTCTCTAATAATGTATCAAGTAGAAACAGATTAAAAAATACCCCCGCTTTTGCCCTTTATTTTACACCCCATTTATTAGTGTAAGATATACATCTTTGAATTACGCTTCTGATCGATCATTTATACTCTTCGATCGTCGGACATCGATCAGAACAGACAGAACACTTTTTAACCAACTATTATTAAGTACGTATGAAATACTTTTACAGTCTACTCACATTCATGTGTTGGAGTGTGTTGTTTCTATGCTTTCTTAACAGCGCACAAGCACAAACTTTTACGGGGAACGGAAGCGGAACGGCCGAAGACCCATTTCTCATTGAAACAAATGCTGACTTAATCAAATTAACTACCGCTTATGAATCATGGGATTTACACTATAAACTAGAAGCTGATTTGGATATGGATGGGGAAACATTTTACCCTATCGGTTACAAATTAGCTAATAATGTCGAGAAAGTATTTAGTGGTGTTTTTGATGGAAACTTCCATACTATTTCTAACCTTTTGATCACGCCAAATCCTGAGCAAACTACTATTGGGTTAGGTTTTGTGGGTAGTGCACGCAATGCTACAGTAAAAAATTTAGGTTTAATCAATGTAAGTACTCCAGACAAATCAAAAGCGAGAGTCGGTGGAATCATTGGGTTAGCCGAAAATACAACATACATCGACAGGTGTTTTGTATTAGGCGGAACTATTAGAGGTAACGGGCATGTTGCGGGAATCGTGGGCCAAATGAACGGTCATTCGGTGACTAATTGTATCTCTGATGTGACCTTAGTTTCTAATAACTGGGGAATGGACGCGGGAATTGCCGGAAATATTCAATATCTATATTCCAATACTGCCATCAGTCAATGTATCAACCTTGGAGACCAGAAAGCATTAGTGGCTGATAGTAAACTAAGTACTGAACCAAATATTGATTATTCAGGTCTTTACGCTCGTACCACCTCCAATGGAGCTAATGAGAGCACAAAAGTAAGTGTATTGTCTTCATTAGAAATGACAGATCAAACAAACTTCACTAATCTCGACTTTTCAGATGATGGTGCTTGGGTAATGAGAGAAAATTCTTACCCTATACTAAAAGGTTTTGCTCTTGAAGCTTTTGCATCAATTAAACAGTACCCTGGTATACCTCTAATTGTTACTTCAGATGGAACAACCCCAATCGAAGGAGCTACAATTACTATTAATGAAACTAATTATACTACTAATGCACAAGGTAAGGTCGATGATCTTTTAGAGGATGGAAGCTATGATTTTACAATCAATGCGGACGGCTACAAAGAATATACAGGTTCATTTTTGATTGATGATAATACAGAAATTAGCACAATTACATTAATTACAGAGGGTGTGACTACTTACTCTGCTACTTTCACTGTAAAAAATAATAAACAAGAAATTGTAGAAGGGGCTTCTTTCAGATTGTACATAACAGACGGTTTTGATCAAACTGAAATCACGGATAGCAACGGTCAAGTTACTTTTGAACTTTTACTAGGCGATACTTACCAGTACAGTATCAATAAGACATTACATATTGAGACGAATGACCAAATCCTGGTTGATCAGAATATTGATGAAGTGGTCACATTAAATATCGATAATAAAAAGCCGGTTGCCGTAGTGCAAGCAGGTAGAACCATTGAGTCAGGAGAAGTGATATTTTTACATGGTGCCGCTTCTTATGATGAAAATAATGATCCGTTAACGTATAAATGGACAGCACCCGAAGGGATTCAATTGGCCAATGAAAACAATCCTATCACTACGTTTACTGTACCAAATGTAGATGTTGACACTCCAATGACTTTTACATTAGTAGTCAATGATGGTGAAAATGATTCTGATGTGGCTTCTGTAACTTTTACTGCCAAAAACACGATCTTATATGGATTAAATCTATTAAAGAATGGTGGCTTTGAAGAGGCATTAAATGTAGGCTGGGAAGGGCTTGATAATTTCACTCAATCAGAAGTAGTTCCTGCGGATACCGAAGGTCTAAAAAGTTTGAAAATTGAAACTACAAGCCAAATTGATTTAGTTCAAACCAACCCTGAGAGCTTTATGGAACTTGAAGTGGGACAATCTTATAAGTTTACGGGTAAGTTTAGAGTAGATCGAATGACTACCACTGTATATAATTTTAGATTAATGCCTTCAGATCAATGGAGAGATGCAGATAATACGAAATTTTCAATTACAAGAAATGATCTAAGCTGGGGTGATGCCCAACCTGTTTTAAATGAATGGGTAGCTTTTGAAAAGACTTTCGTCATTGATGAGACATTTAAGGCGGGCGCTTCAATTGGCGATAAAGTAATGGCTAGAGTGTACTTCCAAAGTCCTAACATTACAACCGATGAATTGATTTATTTTGATGATTTAAGCCTTGTAAAAGCTGATATTACAATGGATCTAACGACCAATGAGGATCAAACTGTACTTCCTGGCACAAAGGTAGATCTAATGGCCATGCATAATTCATCCAATGCTTTCACTTACACTTGGAAAGCTCCGGAAGGTATAACGCTAACTTCTACAGATCAAATGTCTACGTCGTTTACAGCACCCAATGACATTTCGGAAATCACTGACCTTGACTTTATGGTCACGGCGTCAACAGGTAACCTAACTTTTAACTCTTCTGTAAAAGTTACTGTTTTAGAAAGTATTAAGGCAATGGCAGGTCAAGATCAAACCGTCACTGAAGGAGACCTTGTAACACTTGATGCTTCAGCCACTTCACCTTCTTCAGCTATGATTAGCTGGAAGACTCCAGAAGGAATTCAACTTTCGAGTTCAACGGATAAAATGCCGACGTTTACCGCTCCTAGTGTACAAGAAGTAACTTCATTTACTTTTACACTTACTGCAAAAATTGGTGAAAGAGAAGCCACTGATCAAGTGATGATCACCGTAGAACCGGACTTAACTCCTATTGCAAATGCAGGAAATCCTCAAAGTGCTTTTAGTGGAAAGTTAGTGACGTTGGATGCTTCACTTTCAGAAGCAAAAACAGACAACCCTTTAACTTATCATTGGGTTGCTCCTGAAGGAATTACCCTTTCTGATGTCAATGCAGTAATGCCCACATTTACGGCCCCTGAGGTCAATGAAGCAACGGACTACACTTTTAAATTAACTGTTGCAGATGGAGAAAATCACTCTGAAGAAACGACAGTAACAGTAACGGTTCAAAAGGCAAAACTTAAAGGAAAAGACCTGATTGTCAATGGTGGTTTTGAGGATGAGTTAACTGTAGGTTGGAAAGGGATTAGCCAATATACTCGCTCCGATGAGGTCAGTACTGAAAGTGAAGGCTCGAATAGTTTATTAATTGAAGAAGAAGTGAGAATCGATGCCCTCCAAACGAATGATGACAGTTACTTTGATCTTGAAATTGGTAAAACATACACATTCAGTGGTAGATTTAGAGTAGACCGCATGAACGCCGCTGTTTTCAACATCAGAATAATGCCATTTGATGAGTGGCCTGCAGTTGATAACTATAAATTGGCTATCGGAAATACGGATATTACTTGGGGAGACTATCAAGCGGTAATTGGTGAGTGGGTTTACTTTGAAAAGGAGATTTTGATTGATGAAGAATATACGATAAATGATGTAAATAATGGTGATATCGTTTCATCAAGAATCTATATCCAAAGTCCTACAGACGTTCAAACTACAGTCTATTTTGATGATTTTAGTTTAGTAGAGAGTAACTTTGAATTTGTATTGAATGCCGGAAATGATGTCACAATTCAGGCAGGTGGATCAGTGGAACTTACAGCAAGTCAAAACTCAGCGGAGGAGTTTACTTACACATGGTCAGCACCAGAGGGTATCTCACTTTCAGCTACAGAAGGAATGACGACAACAGCGACTGCTACAGAAGCACTAACGTCTGTAAAAGAATATACAATTACTTTAACGGCTCAGAATGACAAAATAACAGCCACTGATGATGTAAAAGTAACGGTTACTCCAGAAATTAAAGTGAATGCTGGAGAAAATCAAGAAGCAAAAATGGGAACAATGGTAACCCTAGATGGATCTCATACTACACCTGTTGATGCAACTTTAGTATGGACAGCTCCTGAAGGAATTACACTCTCTGATGTTAATTCAGCAATGCCTACGTTCACGGCTCCAAATGTTACGGAAGAAATGACGTATACGTTTACTCTAACCGCTCAGTACTTAGGTAATGAAGCTACAAGTGAGGTTGATGTATTAGTATACCCTGAATTAGTTGCTGATGCTGGTATTTCTATTTCATCATTTGTCGGTGAAATAATTACACTTGATGCTTCTGCTACTGTTCCTGCCAATGCTACATTAACATGGTCAGCTCCTGAAGGAATTGTACTCTCTGATGTAAATGCTATTATGCCAACATTCACGGCTCCTGAAGTAAGTGAAGAAACGACCTATACGTTTACATTATCTGCTGAATACAAAAATATGACACAGACAGATGAAGTCACAGTGACAATCAGTCCTAATGAACTTCCGGTGGCTAATGCAGGTGCAGATCAAGTCGTCGAAATTGGTGATTTAGTGACACTAGACGCATCAGCTTCAACGCCTGAAACAGTAACATTTGAATGGTTAGCCCCAGATGGAATTACATTGTCTGACGCAACGGTGGCGAAGCCTACCTTCAATGCTCCTGAGGTCAGCATTGAGACGACGTTCACGTTTGTTGTAAAAGTAGCGATCGGTGACGTAGTGGTACTAGATGAAGTTCAAATTACAGTTAATGCACCAGAGGAAATTCCTACATCAATTGAAGAGGCTAAAATCGTGACAAATATCTTCCCTAACCCAACTACTGATCAAGTTACGATTGAGTTAGTGGAAAATGCAGAAGTCTCAGTTCTTAATCTTCAAGGTGCTTCTATTTTCAAACAAGAATTTAGAGCGGGACAACAAACACTAAATGTTTCAAATTATAAAACAGGTCTTTACATTATTCAAGTGCAAACAAACAATGCACTCCAAAGTGTAAAGCTGATCAAAGAATAATATTGTTAACGTGATTTCTTGTAGACTTGAATCACACTTTAGTTAGATTGAATAAGCCGGAATTAGTTTAATTCCGGTTTTTTATTTTTTATACAATCCAGAAATTTTGTAGTACATTTATCAATAAAACTTAAAGTGAAGCGTATGAAACATGAATGGCGAAAAAAAGAAAAAGCGGTTTATCTTCCCAAAAACAAGCCTGAAATCATTGAAGTTCCCACATACAACTATATTGTATTGAGTGGAAAAGGCAATCCAAATAGTGACCTTTTTGCTGAAAGTATTGGAGCACTTTATAGTATCGCTTATGGCATTAAAATGACGCTCAAAAAAAGCGATTCGTCACCCGCGGATTATAACGATTGGACGGTTTATCCATTGGAAGGAGTTTGGGATATTTCTGAAGAAGCGAAGAAAAACTACACTGGTGTACTCAATAAGGATGATTTAGTCTACGACATTATGATTAGACAACCTGATTTTGTTGACCAAGACTTCTTTAATCAAATTCTAGAAATAACAAAAAAGAAAAAGCCTCATCCCCTACTAGATAAAGTTCGGTTTGAGAAAATCTCTGATGGACGATGTGTTCAAATGCTACACATTGGTAGTTATGACAATGAACCTGAAAGCTTTGCCATCATGGAAACTTTTGCAAAAAACGCACAACTTGTTCGAAAGTCAAAGATACATCGAGAAATTTACCTTTCTGATTTTCGTAAAGTACCTGAAGATAAACTAAAAACTGTACTAAGATTTGGGGTGGAATAAAATTATAATTAGGTGATGCCATACAGTAATAAGTATTGTCTATCCTCATAAACTGCAATCAATAATTCGCTTGAAACCCTATAAGACTGTTCCTTAATGCAATAATATCTATACAATCCCATCCTTAAAAAATTTTTATCCCCTTTTACATCAATAATTTCAACCTCTTTTATAGAATTCGACGGTAATTTTAGATTGAATTATTACTAATTACACTGTAAACTAAGTTTTTCGAATAGTTATAATATTTAGAAATCAGGAGATTTCTGCTGATCTGTAGGACACGAATGACGCTCACGCTTAACATTCGCGCCAGTGGACTTTCTACCCAATTCGTTTGGCACTTCTTCCATCGGCCTTGAAGGGAAAAGCGTTAAGAATTTCATGTATTGAGCCGTTAAAAATGATTTTGCTGTTTGAGCTTTAGCGAGTTTAAAATCATTTAGGCTCAAGGAATGGAATTTAGCTTTTGACTTCTAAGCCTTGAATTTTTTGCTTCTTTTTGTTTCAAGACAAAAAGAAGAGGAAAGAAGCTTAAAAAGTTGATCCTATAAATCCTTGTAGAAAGGTCGATTATAAGTTCACGAAAACTTAGATTACAGTGTGCTAACAATCTATTTTTTATGAGTCGATTAATTACCATTAAGGACAAATGCATTATGTATTGTCTCTTCATTTCGATGTGGAGTGGTGCATTTTTTTCTCCATCACAAGCACAAACTACTGTCAACATCAATCCTAAAGTACAACGCTATATTGGAAATGTTTCGGAGTTGGAACGTAATAAATACTTTAACCTCCACTCTAATTCTGGGGATACTGATGTAAAAAAATTCTTTGAAGATTACAATGCATTTCCAAGTCGAGGTTTTTGGGGACCTTATTCTTATTCAAACAGTAAAGGAAATTCTGTGGGTACTTACCCTTCGGGAAAATCAGGAAATTCCAATGAAAGAAAAGTAACTCGATTTGTGGCTACCGAACATCCTAAAAGTGCTTTCAAAGATGGTCTAGATCCCGTCAAGGCCGGAGATTGGGCCGTAGAATACTACAAAAACTATGTAAATGACAATGGCAGACCTGAGTTTTTTGAACCTATGAATGAGCCTTTTGTACATGCGAAAGACTTTTATGAGGGAGGTTGGAATCTTGCAGAAGAAGATCGAATTAAAAAACAGATGGCTGAGCTATTTGCTTCTGTGGGAAAGAAAATTCATGCAGAGCCAAGTCTTGCAAAAATGAAAGTGATTGGTTACTCATCGGCATGGCCTTCTTGGGAACTTAGAGATTTTTCCAACTGGGATGAAAACATGAAAATGTTTATGGATATAGCCGGTGCTGACATGGATGCTTTTGCTACTCACCTTTATGATGGCGTGAATGTAACCGGACAAAACAACCTACGTTCAGGCAGTAATTCTGAAGCTATTCTTGATATCATTGAGACTTATAGTTTTATCAAATGGGGAATGGTAAAACCTCATGCTATCACCGAATATGGTGGTATTACAAGAGGTTTTGAAGATCGATATACGGATCTTGAAAGTATTCAAACGGTGAGAAGTATCAATCATATGTTGTTTAATTTATTGGATCGAGAAAATGTAATTGAAATATCTATCCCTTTCATTACAGATAAATCGACGTGGCATATGAATGCCGGAAACAATTATCAGCCTTATGGTGCTGCGTTGTTTATCCCTACAAATATTGGTGAAGCGAATGTGGAAGATTGGAGATATGCACCAAAAATTCATTTTTATGAATTATGGAGAAATGTTCAAGGGAAAAGAATTCAGGTAGAAACGAATAATCCTGACGTTCAAGTTCATGGTTTTGTCAAGGACCAAAAGCTTTTTATGGCTTTCAATAATTTAGATGAAAACGAACAAACTGTACAATTAAACTTTGTGGAAAGTGCAGGCACATTGGTGAAACTGACTACGAAGGCTTTGAAAATATACGATGATAAAGACCCGGTGATGTCCATCGATGAAACAGCTACAGCTCCAAGTTCTTTGAAATTAATTCCAGGAGAAACTGTTGTCTTGGAATTCGAATACACTGAAGCCATTAAGCAGACAAAAGCTTCAAAAGAAACCAAGTATTACTCTACGACTTACTTACAACCTATCAAAACCAATACAGCAATGACTTTTGGCTTTTCAGATGTGGTGGTAAAAGAAGGTACAGCCACACTTTTGATGGGAATCGGTAGGAAACATGATCGTTCAAAACAGCCTACAGTTAAAGTAAACGGCACTGAAATTTCTGTCCCTAATAACTGGAAAGGCTTAGATCAAGCACATAGAGATGACTTTTTTGGTGTAATTGAAATACCCGTTGACATTGCATTATTAAAGGAAGAAAATACTGTAGAAGTAACCTTTCCAGATACAGGAGGACATCTAAGTTCATTGATTTTGGAAGTGAAAAATAATGAGGAAAACACGCTGAAGGATGAAGTCATCCATATTCATAGTCCTAAATCTGAAATCATTCAAGGTCAAGAAGTCAAAGTAAAATTGTCTTATAATGCGAATGTCTCAAGAGATATAGTTGCTGAATTTTGGACTTCTTCCAATTGGGTTGCCGAAGCTAGAGCGACGGTTACAGCAGGAGAAAGTCAGAAAGAATTATTGATCACATTGCCCAATTTACCAGAATTGGGTGATGGCTATATTATCAAATCGAGCATCAGACCTGTAGGTAGTACTTGGCAAGAAAATATTGCCAGGCATCAGGTGGATAATATCAGCGTAGTGGAAGAATACAGCAAGACCATGATTGTGAATCTTACTGTTTTTGATGAAGAAAATAATGCGATCGACGATGCACTTGTGACGTTATCAAATAATGACGAAACTCTTCATGAATCAGCATTGTCGGATCAAAATGGTGTGGCTAGTTTTGAAGTCATCGAAAAGGGTGAGTACACTTATAGCGTTTCAAAAAAAAACTTTGAAATTGCAACGGGAGTTCTTACCATCGATCAAAGTAACTTTGATAAAGAGATTATTCTTTCTGAAATAATTATCCCCTTAGTAGCACATGCCGGGGAAGATCAAACAGTAGAATCGGGTTCGACAGTCACTTTAGACGGTTCTTCATCATCACCTGAAGATGTCACTTTTAGTTGGTCTACTACCTCTCCCATTGCTATTCAAAACAGCACATCACCTAAACCAACCTTTACCGCCCCCAATATTACTGAAAGCACTATTTACACTTTTGAATTAACCATTAGTAGAGAAGAGGAAACGGCAACCGATCAAGTCAGCATCACGGTTACTCCTTCAATTCCTACTTCTATTGATGCGTTAAAAGAAAATATCAAAATATACCCTAACCCAACGCAAGACCTATTACATATTGACGTAAACAGCAGTTCTTTGATGACAATGTTCGATATTTTGGGGAATGAAATTTTCCAACAGACACTTTTAGCCGGAAAGAATATTTTGAATTTATCGTATGAGAAAGCGGGTCTTTATATCATTAATGTTCAATCAGAAGATGGAACCAAAAGCTTTAAATTGATCAAAGAATAACTATCATTTTGAGTATTAAAAAAGCTTCACCTAGGCAAAAGTGCCAAAGTGAAGCCTTAAGAAGAAGAATCTATTTAATTATTTACTTGACTTTTTACCGACTAATTTTACCGTTTTTACTAATGGTTTTGCAGCACCTAACGCTTCACTTCTTTCCGAAGGAAGAGCATTTGAAATGCTAATGTCATATTCTCCTCTCACCCATTCTTTCTCACCTTGATCGTTGAAAAGTTTGAAATCGTCAGATGATAATTCAAAAGTAAATTCTTTTGTTTCCCCTGCTTTTAAAGCAATTCTTTGGAAACCTTGAAGAATATATTGAGGAGTTAACTCTTCTTGTTTTTTAGGAGAAATATAAAGTTGTACTACATCTTCACTATCTACTTTTCCTGTATTACTTACCGTAAATGACAACTCTAAATTATCTTTCTGCTTTAAAGTAGAAGACGATAAATGAAGGTTTTCAAAAGCAAAATCAGTATACGTTAAGCCAAAACCAAAAGGGAATAATGGCTCTTCTTTCATAAACTTATACGTTCTTCCTTTCATTGAATAGTCATCATAAGACGGTAATTGAGCAATACTTTTCGGGAAAGTAATTGGTAACTTTCCTGATGGAGAAACATCACCAAATAAAATATCAGCCACTGCATTTCCGCCTTGTTCACCTGGGTACCAAATATGTAAGATGGCATCACAATGCTCTTCAATACCTTCCAATGAAACCGGACTACCACTTGCTACTACTAATACCAAAGGACCTTTTTTGCTTTCAATGATTTCCTTTACATAATTCAATTGATTTTCAGGTAGCTTTAGGTCTTTTCTATCTCCAATATTTTCAGAAGCAATCGCATCTACTTCTTCCCCTTCCATATCAGCAGTGATACCAACCACACAAATCGTTACATCAGATTCAGCAGCTACTTTTGGCGCCCAGTTTTTAGGGTTGATATTTTTTTGGAATGGTAAAGCACCACTTCTATAATTTAACGAAGTACCCAATGAAACTTTGTCTGCAATTCCTTCCAAAATCGTCACCAAATTAGGGCTGATACCGTAGTAGCTACCCATCAACATATCTGCTGAATTGGCGAAAGGACCTGTTACGTAAGGAACTTTAATATCTTTTGGAAGTGGCAAGACGTTGTTCTTATTTTTCAATAAAACAATGGATTTCTGAGCCGCTTTTCTCGCTAACTCCACATGCTCAGGGGAGTGGATATTTTCTTTCGCAACGTTATAATAAGGGTGAGCATTGTCCTTGTTAAACATACCCAATCTGAACCTTGTCTTGAAAAGTTGTACCGCACGTTGGTGAATTGTTTCTTCAGTGATTAACCCTTCCTCTACTGCTTTCGCTAATTTCAAATAAGTACGACCACAGTTCAAATTCACTCCTTCATTTAATCCTGTTGCTGCTGCTTTTGGAGCACTGTCCACATATTTCATTTTATGGAACATACCATTGATCGCTCCACAATCTGACGTTACATAACCATCAAATCCCCAATCTTTTCTCAATACGTCATCCAATAAGAAAGTACTAGCACATGAAGGAACGCCAAAAACGGCATTGTAAGCCCCCATTACACCTTCAACTTTTCCTTCTACAACTAATGTCTCGAAAGCAGGAAGATACGTTTCGTATAAATCTTTTTGCGTAGGTCGAGCATCAAAAGTATGTCTTTGACTTTCCGGTCCTGAATGTACTGCAAAGTGTTTGGCACAAGCCGCCGTTTTTAAGATTTTATCATCATCGCCTTGCAATCCTTTGACAAAAGACAAACCGATTCTTGAGGTTAAATAAGGATCTTCCCCATACGTTTCTTGTCCTCTACCCCAACGTGGATCTCTAAAGATATTGACATTGGGTGTCCAGAACGTCAGGCCTGCGTACTTGCTGGTATTTCCCATCGCTTGAGAGATTTTAAACTTTGCTCTTGCTTCCGTTGAAATGGCATCTGCTACTTCAAAAACTAAAGTCGTATCGAAAGTGGCTGCCATCCCAATCCCTTGAGGGAAAATGGTCGCTTTACCATTTCTTGCAATACCGTGCAAGGCTTCATTCCACCAATCATAAGCAGGAACATTCAACCTTGGAATAGCTGGAGCACTGCTGATGAGCTGATTAATTTTTTCTTCTAGTGTCATTTGACTAACTAGAATTTCCGCTCTCTCTTCAATGGGTAGTGATTCATCAAAATAAGAGAAGTTGATCTCTTGTGCTTGAGCGATATTTGCCCAGCAAAACAGTAATAATAATGTTAACCTATTTAATTTCATTTCATTCATTATTTAACAATTAAAGCCGAGTGATAGTAATCCCAAAAGTCAAAACCATACTCTACTTTTTCCTTATAATCTTCTTCTTTTTGAGCAACCTTTATCATTTCAGATTGCATTTGTTTTATTCTTTCTTGATGTTCTGGGAAAAAAGATAAATCTTGTGTTTCCCATGGATCGTTCTTTACATGAAACAGTTGTGTCACTCTTGATCCTCTAACAGAATGACCGTCTTTTTTTGTAAAATCGGGCGCTCTAACATACTCAATCAATTTATAATCCCCTTTTCTATATGCTCTTTGGAACTGACGATAGGCATGATAAGTATAGTCTCTAATTTGCTCTTTCTGATTATTGATAACAGGAAGTAAACTTTTCCCTTTTACAGAAGCAGGAATTTTTACTTTAGCAAGGTCACAAATCGTAGGATAGATATCATGTGTATAGCATAAAGCCGATTTTCTTTGCGGTTGCTTAATCGCTCCACCTCCAATAATCAACGGAATATGAAGGCCGTCTTCATCGTATACATTTTGTTTTCCCATCAGACCGTGATTTCCTACTGCTAAACCACTATCTCCTGCTAAAACTATAATCGTATTTTCATATTGACCGCTTGCCTTGAGTGAAGCGATTACCTTTCCGATCTGTTCGTCCAAATGAGTAATAATAGCATAGTAATCTGAAAGTTCCTTTTGAGAAACTTCCTTTGTTCTTGGCCAAGCAGCTAGGGCTTCGTCTCTTAAATACATATGCCCATTATCAAAAGGATGTTGGGGCATATAAGAAGGAGGAAGCTCAATTTTATCTTCAGGGTATTTCTTTTTAAATCGCTTAGGGGCTTGTCGTGGATCATGAGGCGCATGAAATGCCAAATACATAAAGAAGGGGTTTTCTTCTTTGTAATTTTCGATAAAATCAATGGCATCCTCCGCAAAAATCTCTGAGGTATGAGGACCATTTTCTTCCGTTCCAAAAGGACCTCTTTCACGTTTTTCAGCTGTAAACGATTCCTTTACTCTATTTTGCTTTTTATCATAAGAAATAAGGTAAGCATCACTTTTAGGGTACTTCCCTTGATCATTCCATTGCCAAAGCGGCATTCTGTAATGATCGACCAAATAAGCACCCAATCCCATCACTTGTCCGCCGGAATCAAAAGCTCTGGAAACAGATGCTTTGTCTTGATGCCACTTCCCTACAATGTGGGAATGATAGCCTGCATCGTGAAAAGCCTCAGCAATAGTAGTATGCTCTTTTGGGATTTTATGCCCAGCACCTTTTAAATGAAAAAGAGGTCGACCTGACAGCAACATGGCTCGACTAGGAATACAAGTTGCTCCCGCAAAAGAACCCATCAAATAAGCATTATCGAAAACGACTCCTTCCTCGGATAACTTATCCATATTGGGCGTTTCTACCGCTTGTCCACCTAATGCATGAATACCACTATAGCGATGATCATCCGTATAGATCAAGACCACATTAGGTTGTTGTGCCCATACCTTCGGGACAAAAACGAGTAATAGTAATAAGAGTTTATAGTTCATTTTCATCCTCTGATTTTGCAAAATGAATAAATACTTTTTCGTTGTTTAACTTTAAGTTTTTAGATGTATTTGAAATTACATTATCAAACAAAATTGGATACCTCTGATCATTACCATCTTGATGAAAGTGAAGATTTTTGATCGTGATATTTTTGATATTCCTAGCATACATTCCATAAGCCGGTAAAACACCAAATGGGATATACTCTGGATATTTCGTCTCTAACGTTGGCACCTCATTATTTTTATCCTCTTTCTTTCCTGCCGACTCCATTTTGATTTCGATTTTCTCCATTCTGAAATTCTCAATCCTATGTTGGTCAGTACCTGTCATCAAAATGCCACTCGGCGAAGCTACTCTAGTCTTATTTGCCGGTAACACCTCAGCATAAATATTCTTCAAAAGGATGTTTTTCATGCTGCCTACTTGCTCTTTTGGGGCATTTCTATAGGTTCTTAAACGCTCACCCAAACGAACAAAAATAGGCATATCCACACCGTACATTTTGATATCTTCAATGACAATGTTTTCAATGTTGGCTCCGTCTACACTTAAGATTTTGATACCACCACCCAATGTTTCATTGATCGTACAATCGTGAATATGAATGTCTTTAAAATCACCCATTGACTCTGTTCCGAACTTAATTGCTCCCCAATCACTTTTGAGGGTACAGTTTTCTACTTCTACATTTTGAGTCGGTAATGGGCTTGTTGCCTTGATACATACGGCATCATCTCCAGCATCAATATTTGAATCTTTAATAAAAATATCTGTACTCGAATCAATATCAATTCCATCATTATTTCGGTGTGCATGACTGTATATTTTAATACCTTCTACCACTGCATTTTTACATTGGAAAAAGTGTAGCGTCCATGCTGAAGACTGTCGCAGAGTAATTTGACTGACATTGACATCTTCACACCCGACCAATCGAATCAAGAACGGGCGATCCGCTATCAAAGGTTTTCTTTTTTCCTTTAAAACACCCAATTTCTCCAAAGTAGCGTTCATGTTTTTATACAAAAACATTTTACCCTGCCCGTCAATTATTCCTTTACCATAAATCGCTATGCCTTTTGCTTTCTCAGCACCAATCAAACATTTTCCTCTTGGCTGACCTGTGGCATCTACAAAAGGAGCAATACTTTTATAATCCATCGGATTTTCACTTCCTATGATTTTTGCTCCTTCTGTAACCCATAGTTTTACATTATCTTTTAGAAAAATTGTCCCAATTTTGAATATTCCTTCTCCAACTCTCACTGTTCCTCCACCTTCTTTTGCACAAGCATCTATCGCTTGTTGAAATGATGTAGTATTGAGCGTAGTGCTATCTCCTACTGCCCCAAAATCAGTGACATTTACGACTGAATTTTGAGCCCATAGTGAGGTAGTTAGTAAGTAAGCGATCAAAAAGAGGACATTTAGTTTCATACTTTTATATAATTTATTATTTAGATGATTTTAGCGTAATTGTTTGCTGAGGATACCCTTCCACCTTTGCTGTCACTTTAATATCGCCTGCCTTTTTAGTGGTCTGAATGATAGTCAATGCTCTACCTTTTGAAGTCATAAGTTGATTGGATTGGAAATCTTGAATATTAGTCCAAGCACCATTATCAACACCTAAGAGTTTAGCATTTCCTTCCACTTCAAAAGTGACTTTTACATCTTCTGTTTTTACAGGATTACCCTCTTTGTCTTCCAATTGGAAAACAATATGGGAAACATCATAGGCATCTGCTTTCAACTGTTTTTTATCTGCTGCAATTGAAAACTTCGATGGTTTTCCAGCTGATTTAAGTTTTGTGATCGTTTCTTCTTTCCCCAACTTTGCTCTAGCCACCAATTCTCCCTCTTCATAAGGAACAACCCAACGCATAATTCTACCTGGGCTGTCTGACATACTTCTATAACCCAACGATTTGCCATTCAATAACAGCTCAACGGTAGCATAGTTAGAAGTCACTTCCACCAATACTTTTTCTCCTTTTTTGTAGTTCCAATGCCAGTTGCTATTTCTCCATTTGTATGACTTTTTTGATTTAGCAACAGGAAGACCTGACATAGGGTGTGCTTTAAAACCTGACTCCTTCAATGGTAAAGTACCAATAGAAATGTGTGGTTCATCTTTCCAAATACTCTTGAAATAATTCCAGCCCGTCACTTTGAAACCTGCTAAATCAAGCATATCTCCCCAAGCACTTTTTTCGGGCCAACGCTCATTTCTTTCACCGATATAATCAATACCTGTCCACATGAAAATACTGAATACACCAGGATATTCTAATACCTGTTTCCAATCATCCCATGTCCCGGGACACTCATTGGTCGTCACTTGAGTATTTGGGAAATATTTTTTAGCCCAAGGGAAAATCACATTTCTATAGCTATAACCCGGTATATCTACTGCATCTGCATATCCACTCACATGACTGACTTGAGGAATAATCAAGTTGGCTGTTGTAGGACGAGTGTCATCCATTTCTTTCACCCAATCGTTTAATTTTTTGGCTGTTTCTGCAAGAATGTAATCTCCTTTCTCCCAATTGTCATAACGCTCCTTCAATTCTTTGGCGGTAAACATCGGAGGCTTACCAAAGAAGCCTTTTTGTTTATTTGGATTTTTAGGGTCAGTATAGAATCCTGTAATATATCTATAATGTAAATATGTCCACTCTATCTCATTACCAATACTCCATTGGAATACAGACGGATGGTTTCTATCTCTTAGCATCGTACGTTGCAAATCACTCTTTGCCCACTTTTGGAAGTGTTCATCATAACCTCTTGTCGCATAATCTGAATGACGATCATGAAAATTCTGACGTTTGTCTTTAGGATAATCAAATTCATCAAATAATTCATGCTGTACCAAGAAACCCATTCGGTCACAAAGGTCTAAGAACTCTTTCGAAAACGGATTATGAGAAGTACGGATCGCATTGACTCCACCCTCTTTTAATAGTTTCAATCTACGTTCCCAAACGCCCAATGGAACTGCTGTTCCAACTAAACCAGCATCATGGTGCAGACATACTCCTTTTACTAAAGTATTTTTTCCATTCAAGTAAAAACCTTCATTGACTTTAAATTCAATTGTACGAATACCGAAAGGGGTATTGTATTCATCCACCACTTTTCCATTGACTTTCAATTGCGTTAAAGCATTGTAAAGAACAGGTGTATCCGGCGACCACAACTTTGGTGATTTTACAATGAAATCTTGATTGATTTTGTTTTTTTGATTTGAGCCTAATGCTTGAGTAGAACTCACCGTTGTAACTTCTTTCCCAAAAGCATCGACAATACTTGTCGTAATTTCTACATTTTGAGTAGTAGTATGATTATTTTCTAATTGAATTTGAAGTTGGACTTTGGCTGCGTCCTCTGTGACTTCAGGAGTAGTGATAAATGTCCCCCAAATTGGAATGTGTAATTTATCTATGGTCACTAATTTTACATTTCTATAAATGCCACTTCCCGTATACCATCTACTATCAGCAAAACGAGAATGATCTACATGAACTGTAATAATATTTTCTTTATCATCTTCATGTAGGTAAGAGGATAGGTCATAATAAATAGGCGAATAACCGTAAGGGTTTACTCCTAACTTTTTACCATTGATCCAAAAAGTGGCGTTATTATACACACCATCAAAAAGGATAAATACATTTTTAGTTTTTAGATCTACTGGCGTTTTAAAATGTTTTTGATACATCCCTACGCCACCGGGTAAATACCCCACACATCCTTCTAAAGTTGAGTCAAAAGAAGCTTCCACGCTCCAATCATGAGGGAGTCTGATGTCCCTCCAATCTTGATCCGATAAAGGCACTTGCGTTGGTGGTAAAGTATCTTCCACTAACGTAAATTTCCAATCAAAATTGAAATCTATCTCCCGTTCAAAGTTTGTTCGTTGTTGGGAGCATGACATAAGCCATAATCCCATAATAAGTAGTAATAACCTTCTCTTCATTTCTGTTGTTCTTAATGTCTAGTTTTAAACAAAGAAATAAAGGAAACGCAAGATAGGCCGTTTAAATTATATCAAATCGGAAGATTATAAATTTATCCCCCTTATAATGATTTTTTTCAACCCCTTGTCTAAAAAAAGAAACACACAATCAAGTCATTAAACACAACACTTATCCTCTTTTCATATACTCCCTATTGACTCTATAATACTCTCTCCAATCAATACCGAGGTATTTTGTGATCTTTTGCGTTGTTTCTTGTTGGATTGATCTCACCAACATCGCCGTTTCTTCTGCGGTTAAAGTCCCCTCTTTTTTTCTTTTAAAATAGTATGATCTAAAGGCTAAAAAATTAAGATAGTAGTCGTAAATATGTTTCTTTTGAGACTCCGAAAGATTCCATTCTTTGCTGGCAAAATCAATGTAATGCTGTGCACTTTTTTGAACCCATTCTCCGGGAGTTGGTACCGACTGAGCAAAGGATAAATTAGAGATTAGAAATAGGGCAAATAGGATAATAATCTTTTTCATAATTTAGTTAATTTATTGATTCCAATGAGAGTATAATTTAGAATGCTTTAGTGAAAATAGTGTTTTGATGAGCGTTAGCCACTACACAAATCAAAGGGGAAAGAATATTGATTATTACTATCTACGAATTACTATAAAACTCTACAATAATTCTTTTCATCCTATGAGTGTGTAGTAAGCCACGCCTCTCAAAATACTTGGGTAAAGTTTTTGATGAGTTTGAGATTCGTAAACTAAGTTATTACGAACTTTTCATGTTGATTCATAAAGTGATACTCTTTACTTCATTGCATTGAAGTCCTTCGTCTTTTAATTCTTCCATCGGCATTGAAGGGAAAAGCGTTAAGAATTTTATGCATTGAGACGTTAAAAATGATTTTGCTGTTTGAGTGCAGCGAGTTTAAAATCATTTAGGCTCAATACATAAAATTTAGCTTTTGACTTCTAAACCTAGATTTTTTGCTTCGTTTTTCATCAATGGAAAAATGAAGAAGATAGAAGCTTGGAAGTAGAATCTTAAAAGCTTGTAAAATGCTATCCTATTATACATGAATAACAAAAACCTAGTTTACAATTCTTCACTCTTCAAAAGCTTGTTATTTACCTTTTCTGCTTTCATCAAAAGCTTTATTTACTCTGTAATACTCTTTCCACTTAATGTCTAAGTATTTTGTAAACTTTTGAGAAATATCTTTTTGAATAGCTTGTACTTGAGTTTTCACTTCATCTTGTGTTAGTTTACCCGCTTTCTTCTGTTGATATACATGTGAACGTCTAGCAATAAAATCTAAACGGTAACCGTAAATCACCTCTTGTTGCTCTTCTGTAAGGTTCCACTCTTTAGTAGCAAACTCTACATACTTCTCCGCATTCTTCTTCGCCCAATTTCCTGGGGCTGGTACATCTTGAGCAAATGATACGAGTGACATCAATACTATTACTGATAATGCAATAATCTTTTTCATAATTTACACTGTTTAGTTAACTGAATTTGTTTTTAAATTTGAAATAATAAGGATCACATCCGCCTCTCCTTTCCATGGCCTTTCATACCAAAAATCGAAAGGTTCAGTATTGTAATCTTCTTGTTGTGAAAATTCACCTGTCAGGGTGTTAAACCATTGTTGTTTAGCTTCAGAATAATCGAAGTTTTTCTTTAATACTTTATGTACTCCTATCCACTGATTTTCTTTTGGCGTATACATCATTACCACACCATCTTTTTTGTTGGTGAGATTAAAGCCGCTAGAATTGTGATGTGAGAGAGGTACAAAGTTTTCAAAATTATATTGTTCAAAAAGCGTTCTCATATGCTTGAAGTACTCAAAATGAGGCTTTTTGAAATCTGCAGGTTGTTCAAATGGATTATGAATGACCACATTCCATGAAGCACCCTGCCAATAATATGTGGTATAACCTCCTGCAAAGAGGCATTGGTAATTTCTTCTTAAACAAGCTTCAGCGTTGATATAAGCTCCAGGAAATACTCGGAAAGGGCTTTCTTCATAACCGCCATGCTCAATATTGAAAATAGGTTTTTCCTTAAATTCCTTTTGAGCTTGAAGCATATTTTGATAGAGTGTATGTTGCCAATTTTGCATCGAAATAAAATCTACTTTAGAACTATTTCTCTTACAAAAACCAAAATCGTGTACTGAGATCAAACGGTTATAAGCATCAAGATCTCGGGCTCTATCAATTCTCTCATTAATATATTCTTCTGTCGCTCTACCATACAGCAAAGCCTCTTTTGATACATCCCAAACTATATTAGGGAATGCTTGATATCTTTTGATCACATAATCATAATACAAATTATCCGACTCTGAATTCATATCTGGCCAATTGACCAGTTTATTCCACACATAAATCATTAAATGTGAGACAATTTCCTTGTCATGCATTTCTGAAATGACTTTATCAAAGTGTTGGAAAAACTGAAGATTCAATGTGCTAAAATCGGGTGAAGCATTTGAACCTAAAAAAGGATAGATATCTTCCCTTCCACCATACTCAAATTGAGGATACTGAGATAGTTTTGGATCTTTTTTCCATTTGACATCATAAGAATAAACATTCATTACCACCTGATTAAACTTGTACTCCTCTAGTACGTTCAAAAGGTGCTTTGTTTTTGGCAATTCGTCTTGTCCATAGTCCAAAGCAAATAACCAATCACATTCAAAGGCCATATTGAAGTAGTGTTTACCATCTTCATAAAAGAAGTGCTGAGGATTATCTTCATGCACTACAATTCCACCATGACGATTCTTTTTCTCGTTTTTAGTTACAGTGATTTGTCCATTTTTACCATCTAACTCTTTTATCTCAGAAGTAAGAATATACTTTTTCACCCCTTCCGTACTGCTCGAATAACGGAAGACCCACTCATTGTTCCCATTATAAAATAAAGGGATTTTTTGAGTTGCCTCTCCTTCTCCTTGCACTAAGGCAAAAATGTTTTTCTGAAGAGGCTCATTCACCTTCTTTTTACTTTTAAAAACAACATCATTCACTACCCACTGAGGAGTAGTGATATGTTGTTTTTCTTTTTTCGTTTTCCAAATTGTTATTTGACCGTAACTTAACGGTGTAAACACCATTAAGCCGATCAAGGTTAAAATGTAATTTTTCATAATTAAATTACTCAATCAGTAGTTTAAAAACGGCATTGCCTGAAGCTACTTTTATGCGAATAAAATAGAAGCCTGCCGATAGATCAGAAATATCATTTTGAACACTAGAAACAAAAGTTCCTTCTTTCACTTGTTTACCATTAATATCCACGATTTGGAAAGTACCTGGAACATTATCGCCTGTTCGGATACTAACTGTTCCACTTGAAGGATTTGGATAGATAGTAGTTTCAGCCTGAACAGGATTGTATGTACTCAATACCGGAGGTGTATCAGGGTCCGGATCTGGCGTTTCGGTAGCCTTGATAATTTGTATAGGCTGAAGCCCTACATTTTTCTTAATGCCATTTGAAGTGGTCATTTGCACGAAAAGGTAATAGAACTCATTCGATGCAATTTCAGCAACAGGTTTGATATTTTCTAAAGAAATTTCTGTTTCAACTACACCTTCAACAGTCCCAATAGGATCTGCTAAATCCACTGATACATCTTCCAATATTTTCCAACCTCCATCACTTTTGATGTATCTTAATTTTAATTTAATAGATTCTCCTACTGTATTACCTGTCCCTGCATGGTATTCAAATTTAACCGGCATTTTACCTCCTGCTTCGTATTTCGCATTTAAAATTTCCTCATTCGTTGCAGAGAACTTAATAAAGCTTTCCACATATTCGCCCACTGTAATCATCACTTCAGTCGAAATTGAAGTATTTTCCACTGACTTTACCACTAAAGAAGTTTCTCCTTCTGTTACTCCAGTGATCACGCCATTCTCATCAATAGTAGCTATTGAAGAATCTTTAATTTCCCATTCCACTTCTGGATTGTCTGCTCCAAAAGGTAAAACATTTATGGTTACAGGAACTGATTTGGTAGCCGGAACTACAATTGGATCAGGATTGACCTCAATGCTTTCCACCCCCATTGCAAACCATTCTTCAATGGTCAATGTGATGTTAGTACTTAGACCTGTTGCTGCAGTTGCTGTTATCGTTGCTGACGTTCCAACATCACCAACGGCCGTAATTTTTCCATTTTCAACCGTCAAAATACTGTTGTCTGAAGAAGTCCAAAATACTTCCCTTTTTGTATTTACAGGCTGAAGTGCATAGTCAAATTGTAAAGATGAACCCTTTCTGATTGTAGTAACATCAGTCGGTAATATATCAATTGACGTAGGATCCACAAAAGGTCTATGTGTTTCAGGAAACTGCAGTGCTAAATCCTGGTTTCCAATTGCTTTTGGAGGATTATCCATGTAAAACATGATATAATCAATACTCGCTCCTGCCGAACGGCCTGACATCACAAGGGTGTATTCTTCACCTTCTTTCAAACCATAAGTGGCATGAGCATGTGAGCCACCAATTTCAAGACTATAGCAAGTACCCCAGACTCTTACGCCTCTCCCCCAAAACTTATGGTCTTTTTCCAATTCAGTCTTCGGTTTTGTTGTTGCACTTGTATAATCACCTTCTAGGCGAACAAACATATCGTTTTTCTGATCACCTTTTTCATCCTCTGTTAAAGGTTGATATAAACGCATCACCATTCTGTAGTCACCTGTTTTTGGACAAGTGAATTTATAAGTCAATGGTGATTCCTTTGAAGCCCAAGCACCCCTAAATTCAATATAGGTTTGATTGAATGCTTCAATTCCATCCCCTTTGTAATAAAGAGGATCTCCCGGTGTTCTTAGTTTCCACTTCCCTAGTGGAGACTCCGTGTCTTCGGCTTCCCAGACCATATAGTCTTCGCCATAGACAATGTTCTTCTGGCTAAAGCCAAAAGTCGAGATACATAGTAATAGTAATGTTAGGATCGAAATTTTTGTTGTTTTCATTATTAGAGTATGGTTTATGTTACCTTTTGAGTAATCTGATAGTATATACTTGATTATTTTGATAGAACTTGCAGACGTACGCCCCCGCAAGTAATGAATGTAGATTTATATTTTGCTTTGGAGTAATATGCTTTGTCATTTCCCAACTTCCTGTTATTGAATGAATAAACAAGGTAGTTAGGTGAGTAAGTGAAGTTAATTGTAATGTTTGATCCACTGACTGATACTTTGGTGTACCATCCTTTTTTATCAAAACCTGATTACCAGGACCCAATTGCCTCCTTGTAATCTTGTTGTTTGAAGACATCCTCTCACCTTTTAAAGATGAGAAGAATGCTTGATCCATTTGAGCCCTTACAAAAAGGAGCACCAATAAAGAAAAAATTAGAGTCGTAGTTGTTTTATTCATACGCTAGTTTGCTTTATGGTTGAAGTAAAAAGGGAAAAAGTGGAATTCATTTATTACTTAATTTATAAACTATGGATTTGATAATTATTTTGAAGATTTATAATACTATTTTAACTAACTACAATTAATAAACATCTTATGTATTTCGATGTTGAATACTATCTAATGGATATTGATTGTAAAACTTAAAAAGAATACCTTCCGTTCTCATTTATATTCCTGTCTTAGTGATGTCTTATGATTATTGATTAAGCCACCCGTTTTGATCATCATTCAAGTAAGTGATAAACCATCCACATCCCCACGATGCACACCAAAGTACATTTTCATTGTAAGGATCCGGCTTAACATCTACTATCTTATTCGGTTGACCTAGGCCTTTATTAATTTTAGTCCAAGTATCACCTCTATCTTTTGAAAGGTAAACTCCTGGATTTTTAAAACACTCTCTTTTATCACCTGCTTGACCTGCAACACTCACCACAATAATATCAGGATTGATAGATGATGTTTCTGCTTGCCACACAAAAGGGGCACTGAATATCTTTTGCCATGTCTTTCCATTATTTTTACTTTTCCAGACACCTCCTTCATTGTACTCTCCTGTTCTTCTACCCGTACTAATAAAAATCTCTTTGGTATTTCGATCAATAAAGACATTGTTGACTGCTTTGATTTGAGCTGGAATTTTCATCTTCTCCCAATTAGAACCTTTATCAGTCGATTTAAAAAGACCACCATTGTTATCATTTACAGCTGCATAAAGAGTAGTTGGTTGACTCGGATCCATAATAATTCTTCGGATACTCGCTCCTTTATGGTCAATGCCCTTATTACTTACTTCCCAAGTATACCCCCCATCCAATGAGCGATAAAAACCATATTGTCCTTTGGTTAATTTTGGTCCTCTTCCTCCGTTTACCTCTGAAATCATCTGGTAAGTAGCACAGAAATACATATTCTTCGGATTTTGAGGGTCAATGATCAGAGAATTCTGAGCAGCCAACTTTTTATGTAGTGGGCTATTCGCATCAAAAATAGTAGCGATGTTCTCCCATGTTTTCCCGCCGTCTTTTGATCGTCTTAATTTACCCCTATGACTTTGTCTCCATCCCAAAATATAGATAATATTGGGATCTTTAGGATGAACGGCTACTGTAGAAACCGAATGCATCCCAAAATGATTTACCTGCCCCTCTAACTGTTGAACAGCCACTGCTTGAGGATCTTTCCAATTACCAATCTCTGTAGTTTCCCAAAGCCCATGTTCACCACTACATAATAATCGGCGTTCTGGAATTCCTGTCTCCAACAACATAAATCGACCTGGCAGGTTACTTCCTCCTCTACCTATCCATTTTTGACTTCCAGTGGCTGTTTCATCATCATCAATCTGAAACCAACTTCCACCTTGATCTGTAGATTTTAATGTCTGTTGGTCAATTCCAATAAACACTTCCCCTTTAGCATTCACCGCCAACATTCTATTGCCAGAACGGGCAGGTTCTAAATCCATATAATGTTGTAAATGGGCAAATTTGATATTTGTACCAGTAGGATTATTTCTCTTTTCCCAATACTTTAAATCATTCTTACTTAACCAATATTTTCCTTGTCGTGCAGTCACTTTCCAAGTTTTGCCACCATCTGTCGTAGACCACAAATCTCCAGGGCCAAAACTAAAATCATGTTTTTTGTTGAATGCAACATGAATCTCATTTGAATTAAGAGGATTGACTACAATACGATTGAATACTGAAAGTGTATGATTAGGCAACTGAGGAAATTTTTGTTTCGCTTCTTTTTTTGAAATACCAAACCAATAGCCTACCGCTCTGTAAAAACGATCATGTTCAGCAGTGAAATGTATCTGATTTAAATCAAAGTAAAGATTACTTGAAATATCTTCCCAACTTGCACCTAAATCAGTACTTTTATATACTCCTCCTTTTGTTGAAACGGTTTTATTATTTTCCTCAAAATACGTCTGCTCAATCAGTAATAATGTGAATTTTCCCGTTTTTTCATCATACTGAGCGGTCATATCCCTTGGCAAATTATTGGGTAACCCCTTAGCACATGATTCCCAACTTTTACCTTCATTTTTACTTTTGAACACACCATGATTCGTAGCAATCCACATGAAGTTAGGTTTTACAGGATGAATGATAATTCTTCCCACATCTAAATCTTCAGCGATATTTGTGGCTATCTTTTTAAAAGATTTACCACCATTTGTTGTTTTTAGTATATAACCATAGTCTGCTCTTTTGTGCTTTATTCCATTGAGTTTTTGAAGTGATCGGTGGTTATTTTTCACATTCCAAAAATCACCTGCTCCAATAAACCACGTTTGATCTTTTTTAGGGTGAATCGTTAGTTTAGTATGAGCCTTCCCTATGTCAGCCACTTGTTTCCAAGTTCTCCCTCTATCCTCTGAAGTATAGACTCCTCCTTCTCTTTCAATAGCTACTCCAAAATCTGGATTCTTCGTTGAAAATTGAATGTCGTGAGTACGTTCTAAATCATATCCTAAACCGTCTGAATCTTTTACCGTATGCCATGATTTCCCAGCATCCCATGTTCCAAAAGTCACATGCATATCTGGCCCCATAAACATTACGTTAGGATCGGTTGGATGACACCAAAACTCTTCGCAATAACCTGACATCCCGGGGCCAAAGTTTTTCCACACAATGGAAGGATCAGAAATTACCTTCTCATTTTTGATCTTCTTAAAATAAGCATTATTACTTTCCTGAGCCCAAAGCGACAGTGATAGTAATAAAGGTAGTAGTAAACTAAAAAATACCTTCGGTGTCATAAGTCTCTTCATAGTTTCATTTCATTTCGAATCAAAAATAGAAGACACCATCACACATAAAAGATAAAAAAAACGTCAATAGAACGATTAATAAATTTCTCCCACTAAAAAACAAAAAATTACCCCTCTTTGAGGAATAATGTTCAAATAAAACAGTAGTAGACGATACCCTTCTACTAAAAGGCGCTTTTATTCCCACATCAAACCCGAACTAAAAAAGATCAGGCTGATGTGGAGTTTTCTTTATGAAGTTGCAGATTTTAAAAATCTTTATGGTTTACAATAATCACCTGTTTTATTTGGGAAATACTGCGTCCTTTTTTGTTGAGGGAAAACCTGTTCGTTTTTAATAATACTCATTGTTCTATTTGTTTAAAGTGTTTTTAAATGGATCAATTAGCGTTTGATTACCTTACAAAGGTCTTTGAATTCCACTTCAAACATCTAGAGAAAGTCGTCAAAGAGATATTGTTTGTCATTAAACATATTTTCATTTAATTTTCTCATTAAAGTCAATATACTTATATCAAAAACCACTTAACACTACTGTATAATAGTCAATTACAATCAACAATTAATCTTATCACAAAGCACTAGAAATAGAAACCCAATAACAAACAGTTTATATTAAACATATATCCCTCTAATACATCTGAATTTAATGTATGTGTATTTAAAAGTATTATTATAGTTGTTAGTTGGTATATGCATCATTTTTAATAAATTCCATTTTATTTAATGTTACTCATCTAACAACATGCAACTTTATCCTATTTTTTTACTCCTTTTATTATTTTCAATCGATGTGTTTTGCCAAGAAGACGAAAGTACGACATGGAATGATGATTGGGATGATATCACTTTTACTGAAGAAAATAAGTACGAATGTGACTCCATCAATTTTAGCTTAACAGAGATCCAGCAAAGGGTCCAACAAAAAGCAGAAAAAGCACTCACTTATTGTAAAGAAAATAATCTTTCTCAAAACTATTGTATCCTTATAGATATGGGAATACATTCGGGTAATTTGAGGTTTTTTGTTTATGACTTCGCAAAAAAAGAAGTGATCAAAAAAGCACTTGTAGCTCATGGATGTGGTGATGCTTATTGGTCTGATGATCAAACAAGAGCTAAACCTCAATTTAGCAATGTACCAGAAAGTCATCTTTCCTCACTCGGTAAATATAGAATGGGTAAAAGAGGTGTCAGTAGCTGGGGCATCAAAATAAATTATAAAATGCATGGCTTAGAATCGACCAATAGTAATGCGTATAAAAGAATAATCGTTTTACACTCATGGGAAAGGGTTAAAGACAAAGAGACTTTTCCTATTGGTACACCTGAGGGTTGGGGATGTCCGGCCGTTTCCAATGACACTATGAGGTACTTAGATACTTTATTGAAACAAAATAAGAATATGTTGATGTGGATTTATGAATAAACAAAAAAAGACAGGAATTGCTCCTGCCTTTCTTTTAATCAAATAAATCTATACTGAGAGTGAGTACTCTAGCTGTTTTTCTTTGAGAAACCGATTACTTTCAATACTGCCGAGCTGATTCTACCATTGCTGTCAGGGAAAGTAATGTTCACTTCGTTTTCACCTGATTTTAGGTAGTCCGCTGGGACTGGGATTTCTAGTAATCCAAAGAATTTTCCTCTGTTGTGTTGGTCGTAGCCACGGATTACATCTTCTGGCAATGTTACCTTTTGACCATTGACTGTAACTACTGGCTGAAGGCTTTTACCGTGGTCTCTACCTACGCCTAAACGCAAAACGGCACTTCCTTTTGCATCCGCCAATACATTTTGGAATTTAAATGTATTCGCTTCATTGGCTTTGATTGGTTTTAAGTATTCACTTGCGTAATACTTTGTGCTGTATTCTTTCTTTTTGGTAGGAAGAGACTTGGAGAAATTATAAGTTAAAATAATCGTCTCTCCGTACGCAATATCTATAGTCGATGGTGCTTTTTTAGACGTTTCCTTTATCAATTCAGGTAATTGATTGACATAGGTTTTGATTCTTTTGGTCTCTACTTTCTTCAGACCTTTCAACTCGTCAATAGCAAGGTTTAATGTTTGTGTTTCTTCATTTAAGTTGTTTAAAATCACATACAATTGCTTGCCGTCAACAAAAGCTTGCGTTTGAATATCTACATTATCTGAACCAATGTGCACACGGTTACCTTTTACGTCTTTCAGTACTTCAAAGAAATACTTTCTTGAAGTCAATTCCCATCCGCCATCTTCACCTTTAGTCCAAAGACCTGCTTTCGCAAACTTTTTTGTAGGCGATTGTTTTCCTGTTGAAAATGGAATCGCACATACAATATTATCACCTCTTTCCATAAAGCCCATGGCTAAATGCATTTGAGACCTTACAGCTTGTGAGTTTTCAATAGGGTGATAATTTGATTTTCCATTTTTTGCTGTCCAGCCCGGTTGATCATCTACTAAACGACCATATTCTGTAATAGCAATTGGTTTTACCTCTCCAAGACTGATGTAAGAGTAAGCCTCAATCAAATCTAAAATCGCTTCTGCATTAGAACCAGAACGACGTCCGCCGGAGTTGTTCAAGCCTTTTCCATCATATAGGTGAACGGATAAGATATCCATGTCTTTACCAGCTATGTCGATAAAAGTACGGTAGCGAGTATCCCAAACATTAAAGTCGCCTACTTCAAAAGCCGGCCATGCTGAGGCGTACCCTGCCACTTTCATGTTCTTCAATTCTGGAACAGCATGAATTGCTTGTCCAATGTCTCTTAAAGATTCTGAGATTTTAATGATGGCTTTGTCTGATTTGTTTTTCTTGCCTTTGCCTGGGTAAAGGTCTTTAGCATGCACCATTGGCTCATTGTACGGTTCATAGATAGATGGCATCTCCACCCAATCTTTTTTGAAACGTTCCGCAATATAGGCTGCTAAATCTTTTGAGTATTCTGATACATCCGCTTCTGAATAATCCACACTTCTATCATAGAAGAAGTTGGTTGCTCTGCCTGTAACCACTGAATAAGGCTGTACTTTCCTTTCTCCGTTATATTTATTTTTTACTTTTGGTCTTTTTCCGTTCTTCACAGTGCTCAATGGGCTCCAGAATCTTCTTGACCCTTTGTACTCTGATGAAATATTGTATTCGTTTTTAAACGCTTCAAAATCCTGATCTTCTTTATCTCCAAACCAAATATGGGCTTGCATGTATTTTCCTCGATCAAGTTCAGACGTAGTCTCTCCTAAATAACGTTGAATTGTAGGGTTTACTGTGATTGTATTTTGTGCGTAGCCTGTTGTTGATAGTAGACTCATTCCTACTATTGTAGTGCTGATCCACTTAGATAATTTTGTATTCATCCCGTTTCTAATGTCGTAATTTAAAAAATAATAAGTATTACGTAGACTAGTTTTTTTGGTAGCCTTCGATCGATCTTTCCACCAACTTTTATAGTATTCACTTTCAAACTTCCTTCTTCTTCATTTCT
>NZ_JTAM01000212.1 GCF_000812565.1 Flammeovirga sp. OC4
ACTATGATACAACTCCACAATATCCCCCTGTTCCAACTGCACTCCCCCCGCAACTCTCCTAGAGTTCACAAACCACAACTCAGCCCCACTATTAGCCGTAACCCTACCACTAAAATCAACATAAGTACGCTCCCCAATTGTAGCAGAAAGCAGTTTGTAATTAACGATCTTTACATTCCACCCCAAAGCAGTAAGAGCGTCAATTCGCCCTTGCAAAGTCGGATTGTCATCCAAATCCACCAACACAATTCCAGCATTGAAAGTCCTATCAGAAATTACATTATCAGGATCATTGACACGCTCTAATTCCGTAAGCAT
>NZ_JTAM01000213.1 GCF_000812565.1 Flammeovirga sp. OC4
AGAGCTTCAAGTGGGGTTTAAATATCCTGAAGGATTCAATACGAAAGTGTTTGATTTCTCAAAGCACATGAAGAAAAATGCTTTAAAGACCCGCCGGAAAGAAGATACTAAAATATTAATCAAAGCCATATCAAAAGACAGGGCAACGGGAAAAAAGATCACTGCTACGGCAGGAGATGAAGATGGAGCTATACGCACTTTCAATTTCATTGATAAATCGAAAAGTGAATTACAAAAACTTGCAGATGATGAACTATCAAATTGGAAGTACGATGGATTAGAAGGAAGTGTGGTGGGGTTTGGTTATCCAGT
>NZ_JTAM01000214.1 GCF_000812565.1 Flammeovirga sp. OC4
CCTATAGGTACGCAATTCAACGTACTATTCCGTCAGTACGCAGATGCTGCATCACTCCGTCACTCCATCGAAAATATAAGATGCTCAGGAATTTTGACCTGATATCCATCGAATATGCCATTCGGCAATCTCCTTAGGTCCCGGCTAACCCTGGGACGATTAGCGTCGCCCAGGAAACCTTGGTCTATCGGCGGGCAGGTTTCTCACCTGCCTTATCGTTACTTATGCCTACATTTGCTTTTCTAGAAAGTCCACCGTACATCACCATACGGCTTCAACCTCGCTAGAATGCTCCCCTACCACTT
>NZ_JTAM01000024.1 GCF_000812565.1 Flammeovirga sp. OC4
GAGAGTACAAATCGTTTTGCCGTTTATATGACGATAGATAAATTTGTTCCTAATTGTGGTGATGTGATTCGCTTCTTAAAAAGTAAAAAGAGAAGTTTTAGTTTATATTCAAAATTGCATATTGAACTTAATGAGGGACTAAAGACTTTGGGATATATCACTTTTACACTTTCCTTTTTTGCTCTTTTAGGACGCTTTCATGGAGAACAAACGGAAGCATTATTTACCACTTTGGCGTTTTTGAACTTGATTAGTATTGCCACATTACTGTTGGGCCCTCAACCTTTTCAAAAAGATTTATTAGAGAATTATGAAAAGTAATTTGAGTAAAACATGAGATTCACTAATTTTGAAACTGAAAGGTGAATACATTTTTTTAGAAAAGCGTTCTATTAAATACCATGCTTATATAAACTTTATCAAACAAACTCTTAAAGTCAAACATTCAAACTCTCTTCTGTAGAATTGTTACTATATACATCCAACAGAAAGTCAGTTCTAAAATCCATAAAGAGCTAGTAAATCATCGTTTTGAGCAAGAGTCACACTTTTAAATTTTTAAAATAATATTGTAAACTATTACTATGAAGAAACTATTACTATTACTTTCAACGGTATTGCTTAGTATTAATATTTATGCTCAAATTTCATTTGAAAGAGGATATTACATTAATAACTCTAACAGAAGAGTTGGTTGCTACATCAAAAATACAGCCTGGAAAAACAACCCTTCTAAATTTGAATATAGAAGTTCTTTGAATGGCAGATCTAAAAAGATTTCAATCACTTCTGTAAAAGAATTTGGTATTGGCAACAGTCTAAGATATGTCAGAAAAACAGTAAATATTGATCGCTCAAGTGGTGATGGTGGCCGATTAACTTCTAATAAAAATGCTATATTCAAACAAGAAACTCTTTTCTTAAGAATATTAATAAAAGGAAAGGGAACCTTATATCAATATTCTGACGGTAATTTAGAGCGTTTCTTTTATTCAAAAGACGGTTCTGAAGTTGAGCAATTAGTTTTCAAAAAGTTTTTAATTAATGGAAGTAAAATTGGAACTAATAACAATTTCAAAGAACAGTTATGGGATAAATTAGGATGTTCAGACCTTGATATAAACGACATTGTCACATTACGCTATGAAAGAAGTGACTTAGTCAATTACTTTATTAAGTATAACAGGTGTGAAAAAAGTAAATTTGTTAACTACAACAAAGCACAAGAGAAAGATACATTTCATATTAGTTTTAGACCAGGTTTAAATGTATCATCACTTTCAATAGAAAATACTACTGGAATTATCGATTGGAAAAATGCCGATTTCGGAACTCGTGTCAATTTTAGATTGGGTTTTGAAGCTGAAATTGTATTACCTTTTAATAAAAACAAATGGGCACTAATTGTTGAACCTACATATCATTATTTTACAACCGAAAAAGAATTATCTAATCAATCTGTTTCTATCAATTACAGCTCATTACAATTTCCTTTTGGAATTAGGCATTATTTCTTTCTGAAGAATAAGTCATCCATTTTTTTCAATGCTTCTTACAATATGGAGATGCTATTAGGTTCAGAAATTGATTATGAAACTGGAAATGATCTTGAAATTGCAAAAGTATCAAACTTTGCCTTTGGATTAGGTTATAAACCAAAAAAGGGTAAATATAGCATGGAGTTAAGATATATGACTCCCAAAGATATCTTATCCAATAAATCATTCTGGGTTTCCGATTACCAAACTTTCTCAGTGATTTTTGGCTTTTCTTTATTTTAATTAAGTGAACACTTACAAGTTAAAGTAACTTCAAACTTTAGGAGAATTAATATCATTTCACTTCCATAAGAGGTAAATCTATAACGTAATTCACCTCTTATGGAACTTATATTATCCGTTGACCAAAAAGGAAAGCACTCCCATTGTTAATTATAGGACATTTCTTTTTTAAAGTTTTTGATGTTACTCAAGTCATCATAGACTGTTTGAGTAATTGCATCACAAAATTTCTTCTCTTTTGTTTCTCGTTTCGCGATAGAGGCTATCTTTTCCTTTTTAAAAACTGACTTAATCTTCATGATATCCTTTATGATCTTTTTTTGACGTAACAATTCTTCGTTCTCATCTTGCATTGCCTCATTCGTCCAAACTGCAACTTTGTATTCTTCACGTTTGGCTAATGTCTGATCATAAAATACTTCTCTTAATCGATCATTGACTTTGTCGTATTCCTTTTTATAAGCAATTTCAGCGTTCGACATAATATAAAGACCTCTATATAAATTGAGTTTGGTATTGATCTGTTTTTTAAGTTCAGAGGTGTTTCTTGATAATTCAATATTATTTTTACTCAACTCATTATTGATTGACTTAAGAGATTTCACTAAGACATCAATACTGTTATCCACTCTTGTGATTTGATGTGATTGGTGGCCTAAAACCTGTAAAGTCACATCTACTTGTAATAATAATTTAAACTGCTGCAGGTAGCTTGTTTGAGAGTAATTCAATGATTTCTTCACTAGAATCTGTTCTCGTTTTTTATCATTCAAAATTTGATTGATAGACTTCAAATTGGCAATTTCAAGTTCAATCTCTTGAATTGTGGAATCTGCCTCTGCGATTTGTTCTTTTGTTACTTTAAAATAAAGAGAATCATAAGCTACTTTTCTTCTCGGTTTTTTCAGCGAATTATAATGCTTCTTTGATACCTTTTCCTCAAAGTGCTTAATGTTATTATTCATGCTTTTCAGGTGCATTTCCTTTTTGGCAATGTTATTTTTATCTAAAGAAAAACGATCCAAATATTTTGCTCTTTTTGCAATCGGCACACCAATATTATGCCTGATCCACAATCCTAATGCTTCTTTTTCAATTTTTGAATATAAAGAAATGTTACTACTATAGGACAACGCCGATGAAGCTGCCTCATGATAATAAATTTGTTTCTTTTGGAAGAATAAATCCTTTTCCTTTTGTGTTGCTTTAGGGTCAAAAATTAAGTTTTTCCCTTTCTCCAAACTTGATACTGCTAATTGACGATGGTTTTTAGAATTATCAGCAAAGGCATTTTTCGAACTCTCATAGAGGTAATCGGAACAATGTAAAGATATATAACGATCTAATGTTTCATTCCCTAATTTTGAATTGGTTACCCTTGAAAAGTCATTTTGAATAAACTCTTTTGAGGTAATAGTCGTTTCCAATAATTGCCAATTAGGATCTGCTGGAAAGTGGGTTTTAATCAAATCTTGAGGTAATGGACAGAAATAAGTTTCAGCTTCTTTTCCATTTTTCACTTCATAATTCACGGAGTTACCCTCAATATCAAAAGTTAACTTCTTCAGTCTGCCGTAATTACTTCCCCACAAGCAATCCACCTGATACCAATTTCCATCAATCAAAACTGCATTCCAATAGTGGTTGGGTTGATACAATACTTTAATGATCGGCTTATTTTCAGTGAAGGTATATCCTACAATTTGTTTACTCACAAGACCCGACCGATGACATAAAGAATCAAATAGGTTAGAGAATTCTTGTGCAGTACCTCTTTTGCGTTTGAGGATTTGTTGTATTGTATAACTTTTAATTTTATACCTCTCTTCAAGGATAAAATTACCCGTGATCCAATCGTAAATATTCTTAGCCTTTTTGTAATCTGATGGCTCGTTGGAAGTTAAATATCGACTTAATTGTGATAGGGATTGCTCAGCGTATTTTGGTACAAAAATCTTATTTTCAGTTTGATTTTGTGAGTACACTGAAGCACAGCTCAATGATAAAATTGTTAGGAGCAATAAAAATGTATAGAAAGATCGAGAATACATCATAGACGTTAATAATAGACATCTCATTGTTTGCACTTACAACGAGGCACCTTTTTGTTAATTAATAAAATAGATCAAAAAATTAATAACTATAGATTAATAGAGAGTACAACCTAAACCTGAAGTCAATGAAAAATATTTCTTACAAGAAGTTATGTATATAACAGATTAGTCTGATTTTTAGCATAAATTTCAGATCAAAACTGTATAAATATTTTTCTTCAAATCCAGGGTAATATTCATTTCATTTTCATAACGGTAAATATGATAAAAAATTTTATTTATCGTTAACTTTTACAAAAAAAAGGATTGAAAAACTTCAATCCTTTTTGTTTTATTGCTAATAACAAGGTATGTCAACTCTTAAAGTGTTGGTGACAAGCCTGTTGTCCAATTTAATTCAGCCACTGACTTTGCATATTCAGCCTTCATTTTGAAAAGCTTTGTTTGAGCTTCTAACAACTTACCTTCACGAACATTCATATAAAACACTGAACTTTCACCGGCATCAAATTTTTCCGTTTCACCTTGCAATAAAATCTCATAATTCTGAGACATTTCACTTTGCATATCTGTAAGTTCAACGTAATTCTGAACTGCCAAGAAGGCTTTTTTGATGTTGTTTTCTACCTTTCTCTTTGTCATAATCAGTTTAAGATCATTATCTTGGATCTTTAACTTTGTCATTTGCAATTTGGCTCTTTCTTTTCTCAAAAAGATAGGCATTGAGAAAGATGCACCAAATTTATAATTTTCATCCAAGCCATATTCCCATCCACCGATTGGTGTTGTACCAAGGTAGTTGTATTTCAAGTTTAACTCAGGCTTCACGGCCTCTTTTGCTAATCTCTGATCTACATTTAAGATGGTTCCCTTCGTTTGTACCTTAATGATATCAGGGTGCTTCATAGAAGCCTCACTCAATAACGTTTCAAGAGTAGGTAATACCTCCACTCCTAGTTCTTCTGGTAAAATATTATCCAAAAGTTCTAATGGCTTTCCTTCCTCATTCCATAAGTGATTAGAAAGAACAAGTTTGGCCTTTTGCAATTCAAGTTTCGATAATTTTAAATTAATTTCTCTATCCTGAATTGTGATTAATGCTTCCGTACCATCAATATTCGCTAAGTCACCTTGACGGACTCTTTCATCAACCGCTTCTTTTCTGAAAATGGCTAAATCATATCCCTCCTCAGCTAAACGATACTGATGATAAGCAAAGTACCAAGTCCAATAGTCTTTGGCAACCTGTAAGATTAACTTGTTGATTTGCTTGATCTGATCTGCCTCTGTCATTTGTTGCATCGCATAACCTTTTCTTAACATGGCTCTACGTTCATCCATGAGCAAACCTTTCAATACTGGAAGTTCAAGACCGATGTACATTAGTCCCTTACCACTGTTTGTATCATTTTCAGGGTTAAGATTAATGCCATCATTTCTTTCATATCCCACGTTGATCGAAGCGGCCCAAACTGGAATCTTTGCATAAGTGTTCCATTTCGTATAATAACCCTTGGTCTTAAATACCTTTTGATCGTACTTCGAGTACAACTTTGGATCTGAATATCCTTTACCCAATCGCACCTGCATCTTTCCCTGTTCAGAGAGTAAAGCAATTTGTTGTGCTACTGGATGATATACCATTACAATCTCATATAAATCATCCAAAGAAAGAATACTTTCTGTTGAATCATTTTCTGTAATGTCTTGTGTATATCCCACATTCCAGAAACTGAGACTCAATAGTAGTGCTATCACAGCTACTCTCATATTATTTCTTTTTTGATTTTGAAGATTTTGAAGACGCATCATAATTATTCAAACTTGGAGGGAAACCGTTGATCTGACGCCAAAGTTCATACCATATTGGCACCTCTTCCAACATTACCCATCCAAATACGCCTGTATCCATTCTTAATTCCATTGGCCACTCATCATCTTTCTCTTTAAGATCTTGAGTGATTAAGATTCTAAATGTTCCGTCTGCTTGGTTCACAAAATCTACTACCTCTACCTTACCACCGAAAGTACCTACTGAAACACTTGGCCAGCCTGAGAACTGAATTGATGGCCATCCATCGAACCTTAAACGAACATGTCTTCCTTCTTCAATTAAAGGTACATCCATCGTTTTCACATAAATAGCTGCAGCAAGATGAGGATTTTCGGGCATCAATGTCATTAACACTTGACCACTCTTAACGTTTTCACCAATACCGCTACTTAATGCTTGTACCACAATACCTTTTTGAGGAGCACGAATTACTCTCATTCCGGCACGTACTTCCATACTTGAAAGTTCGTTTCTAGCTTTTGCTAATGAACCTTCGCTATCTGCAATCTCCGAAAGTGTTGTACTTAATTCCGAATCCGTTTTGGCTATCTTATCCAACATCTCGTTTCTTGTCACGTTTTTACCAAGAATTGCATTTTGGTACTCGTTGATTGCCATTTCAAATTTCGTTCTAGCCCCCACTTCTTTCGAGACAGATTGTTGGTACTTACTTCTCACACCTTCCAACTTCGTCAAAGAAATCAAACCTTTATTATAAAGTTCCTGATTGGCTTTGTACTGTCTGTCGGCGTTTTTCAAGTCCACTTTAGCAGCTTCCCAAGAAATACTGTCGCTTTCAACTTTTAGTAGCGTTTGCTCAATTTTATTATCAAACTGCTTCAATTTGATTTGAAGACCATCTTCTAAAGCTGCAAGCTGACGTTCTTTTGCCAATACTTTATCTCTTTTGGCTGCAATTGCTTCACCTTTTGCCATTATACCTTCTTCCAAACGTAAAATCATGTCTGGGTCAATGTATTTGTCTTTTACTTCGGCAATGGTCAATAGCACTTGTCCTGAGTCAACGTGTTGCCCTTCTGCAACGTTCCATTTTGCAATAGTTCCATCGATCGGACATTGAATTTTTTGAGGTCTATCTTGTGGCATTAACGCCGTCATTTCTCCTCTTGCTCTGATGTTTTGTTGCCATGGCAAAAACATTACAACAAAGAATATGGCAATGATAGCCATGATCCATTGAGCAATTTTCTTTCCTTCAGAAGGGGTGTTTAATGTATTTAGAGAACCAAATCTTCTGTCAAATTCTTGCTGATCAGAAGAGTTTTTTGGAGTGATATTTAACATTTCTATCTGATTTAAGCGTTATTTGATGGTGGTAAAAAACAATGTTGGAAACTTGGATGTTGTTTCACTTCGTCTAAGGTTCCTACTGTCTCCACCTTTCCTTGTGACATGATGGCTACACGATCACATAAATTTGAAAGTATTGGGTCGTTACCTACAAAAACTAAAGTCCAAGGATTATTTTTATCGATTAAGAATGAAAGCACCTTTAATCTGATTTGACTATCCAACTCACGGAATGTCTTATTCAAAATCAATAGTTTTGGACGGTCCACAATACATCTCGCTAATAGAAAACGCATGGTTACACTTTCTGGGAATACTTTTCCGCCAGCTGTAATCAATGTATTTAATCCTTGAGGTTGTTTATTTACAAAGTCTAATAACTCTACACTTTTTAATGCCCATAGCACATCATCGTAAGAAACGCTTTCCTTACCCATTGTGATGTTTTCGAGGATAGTTCCGTCAAACAATTCTTCTTCAGAAAGGTTTTTCGAAATTTGATTTCTTATGCTATTCAAATCGACATCTTTCAACGAATAATCGTCATAAGTGATCGCACCTGTATAGTCGTTAAGCATACTCGACAAAGCAAGCATCATTGCGTCTTTTCCTGAGAAGTTATACCCTAACAAACATAATCTTTCACCCTCTTTGATATGTAAATTGACTCCATTCAACGCCTTTCTACCATTTGGATAAGAGAAATGTAAATCAGCAACTTTCACCTCAAAACCTTTACTTTCAGTAACAGGCATTGTGACACCGTTCTTTTTCTCTAATGGAAGATCCGTCACATGAGCAATTTTGTCTACCGCAGTAAGCATGTCATAAGCCACTTCCATTGATAATACTAGCTTTTCAGAAGCAGAAAGTACTAATACAATCACAATCTCTGAAGCTACGAATTGACCAAGGTTGATTTCTCTGTTGATCACTAACCAAGAACCAATAATCAATAAACCACCCGTTACTAGTGTTTTGAAAATGTAAACGTAAAGGAATTGATTGATCACTACATTGAATTGTTTCTCTCTGTAGTGTAAATAATGGTTCGTAAGGTTTTCAGTTCTTTCTAATGGAAGCGTTGTACTACCTGCTATTTTGAATGAAAGTAATGTTCTTGCCATTTCTTCCAACCAGTGTACTACTTTATACTTGTATTTTGATTCGACCATATTGGCCTCCAATGCTTTTGGACCAGTATAGTAAAATAGAATGATCAATAATGAGATCAATACAATACCAAACACGATGAAAAGTGGGTGATAGAAAGAAAGTAGTACCATACCGAACAAGATCTGTAGGATCGCACCCGATAAATCAATCAAGAATTTTGGTAAACTTTTCTGGATGGTCAACACATCAAAGAAGCGGTTCATCAACTCTGGTGCGTAGCTTCCCATCAACGACTCTAATTTTATTTTAGGCAGACGAAATGCAAATTCAAAGGCGGCTTTTACAAAAACCCTTCGTTGTAAGGTCTCCACCAGTTTTAACTGCATGATTTGTAAACCTCCGGTAAACATCGTCACCACAATGACCAAACCGATCATCACTGTAATCGAATCAATCACCACACCACCTGCTATCAATTCAATGACCGTTTGAACACCAAGTGGTAATACCAAACCGAACAATGAAATCAGTAATGCATAAATATAAATATAGGCAATGTCTTTTTTCTCTACTGAAAGTAATCGATAGAGACGAGAGATGGACCCACTTTTTTCTTTAGTGGTAGCATCAGATATCATTGGGTTATTGGAAATTGGAATAGCATATTCAATTTCCCCTGATTCCAATCTGATCAAGTTCTCTAAGGCAATCGTAAGATTTACTTCTGTTTCTTGCCCTAACACATCCACGACAGCAGCAAGGGTTTTACCGCTTTCGTTTACATAAAAAATAACCGGTAAAGTAGATCCTTCGAGCTTACAAAGCGCTACAAAAGGTGTAATACTTTTCTCTAGGTGCTGGGCCAATGAAGTTATTGTCCCTTTATTTTTTATTATAGCCAGGTTCATACCATCTGAATACCTCACCAAATTCCCCCAAAAATCCTCATCCTGATTTGGGTCAATTAATGGCTCGATTACATCTCCTTCTATTTGATGCTGTATATGTTTAGATAGTAGTTGACTAAGTTTCTTATATCCTTTATTTGTCATAAAAACAGAAGTTGTTTCGTAGTGTTAAGTCTTGAACACAAAATTACATTAAATGTTTCATGATTTAATGAGGTCGAAGTAAATATTTCAAAATTTAAGATTTATAAAAACTTTCACAATAAACTCCTAATAAATGTAAAGCTGAGTAACCTAACTTAAACAAGGAGGGTAAACTATGTTATGTGTTTATTAATCAAATTTTTCAAGAAAAAGAAATTATAACACCGTTACTAATAGCGGTATTTAAAAATATACATTTTAATCCACCAACTATTTTGAAAAACTGTTTATAAGGCAGGCATTCTAGCAATAGAATGTAAATAAGGGATCAAGTTGATCCCTTATTTTTTTATAAATGAATGAGTTGTTATTCAATTTAAAATAAGATAATTTTGTAAAAAAGAATATAAACTATGAAACCACTCATCAAATTACTTTCAACTACCGCACCCAATGTAGTAGTCAACATAGCCTATAAGAAAATATTAAAGCCTCAAGTGTTCAAACTTCGTCCACATGAGATTGAAGTATTAGATAAGGCTGAACAGAAAAAGGTGGAAATCAACGCCATTGGCATTCAAACTTATAAATGGGGAAATGGTTCTAAAAAAGTATTACTCGTACATGGCTGGGAAGGTCAAGCAGGTAACTTTTCTGATATTATTCCAAGCTTAATCGACAACGATTATACTGTATATGCTTTTGATGCTCCTTCTCATGGCTTTAGTGAGCAAGGCAGAACCACAATGTTTGATTTTAGTAATATCATCAAATACATGTTGGATCAGTATCAGATGGATAAAATTATCTCCCATTCATTTGGCAGTGTCGGTACTACACATTGTTTAGCCAATCATGGAAATATACAAATTTCTAAATATGTTATGCTTACAACTCCTGACCGCTTTGAACAACGATTAGATGATGTTGCAGCTTTTGTAGGAATCACAAACAAAGTAAAAACAAGGCTAGTGAATAAATTGGAAACTGAATTTAATTTGAAAGTTAAAGATCAAAATGTTTCTGATTTCGTCAAAAAATCCAATGTAAAAGAAGCTTTGATTTTGCATGATATTAATGATAAAGTTGTCAATATTGAACAATCGGAAAGTGTACAAAAAGCTTGGGGAAATACATGTGAATTGAGACGTATTGAAAATACAGGTCATTTCCGAATATTAAGAACCAAAAGTATTGTAGATCAAATAGTTACATTCCTTGATTAACAAATAAAAAAACCCGAATAATATATTAAGAATACTATTCGGGCCACTTAATTCTGGATAGAAATTATATTCAAAATTAAGAAATTTTCATGACATTTATGCTGTCTTTTTTGGCGACAAAGCACAGAATTTTTCAGAATCTGCGATTCAAGAACGTTAGCCAAGATTTTTATTAAGAAAAAATTAAAATTATTTTCAATTCATCACAAAATTTGGAATTATTTCTAACAAAAATCACATTACTATTTCATTTTCCACTGGTTAACGTGATTTTTATAGCACAAAATAAGTCAATCCCTCTTTTTCTAATGATCTCCCCTTATATCCATCAAAAAAAGGCTGACCCCATCACAGAGCCAGCCTTGAAAAACTAAACTGATCGCTAAAAATTAATGTTTGTCTTAATAGTGAATTGTATAACGCACTACTTTACAACTCTTTATCAAATTACCTTTTCATTTTTATTTCATAAGGTTTAATTTATAAATTAATAGCCATCGTTTTGTTTAAAACCTGCATTGAGATCTAACTCTCTTTGAGGGATGGGTAAAAATTTACGTGTCCAATTAAAAGGCACTTCGTAATCCGAAGGGACACCTACGTCACCTGTTAAGTTTTGATTATTTCTAATGTAGATAGCATCGTCATGCGTTGGAGGTGCCAATTCATAATTACTTACTGTTAATTCTTGATCAGCATACCCGCTTCCTCTTCTGATTACATCAAAGTAACGGTGGCCTTCCATTGCTAACTCCAATCTTCTTTCAAGATAAATATCATCTAATGTAACACCTGACTTTGAAGCCAAACCTGCTCTGTTTCTAATCATATTCACATATTCATCTGCTTTACCTTGGTTTCCAGCTTGCAAGTAAAGCTCTGCTCCGATCAAGTAAATATCTGCCAAACGAATATAGTGGTAGTTTTGATCGTAGTTCAATTCAGGCGTACCATTGTCCGTTCTTCTGTAAGCATGTGTTGTATACTTATAAGTAAACATACCTGTAAATGTATAATGTGCTTCTAACGATGGAGAGAAATCAGCAGGGTCATTGTCAGGATTGCTTGTAAAAACTCTATACTCTTCGTCTACTAAATCTTTAGCATACATGATCGTAGATGCTTTTCTGACATCATCAGCAGTAAATAAAGACTCAAGCTCTCTTGTAGGTCCTCCAAAACCCCAACCTTGGGCAAGGATATCGCTGTTATGACCTCTTGGTCCCGCCATTGTACACTGGTAGTTACCCAATTTATGATGTGACCAATCACCTGTTCCTGTATTGGCAAATGGGATTTCGAACAATACTTCTGGGTTGTAGTTTCCATTTTCATTAAATAAGTCTGCATAGACAGGAGATAAATACGCACCTGAATTTGTGATAATTTCATCTGCCATTGTAATTGCATCTTGAATTGTAAAGTCAGCACCGTCTTCTACAGGTAAAGTAGACTTGTTGTAAACACCTGTATAGAACATAAAGATTTTCAACAATTCAGCCTTTGCCGCATACTTTGTTAACCTACCTAATTCGTTTTCAGGAAGCTCATTAGACATTAATGGAATAGCTTCTAAAATCTCTTTTGCCACAAAAGCATAGCTTTCTTCTGGAGATGCTTGAACAACATCTTCCCAATCATCAATACCTAAAGTTTCTTTGATCAAAGGCACATTTTCAAAAAGCCTTAATACTTCAAAATAGTAATGTGCTCTTAGAAAAATTGCTTCGCCTTCATAAAAAGACTTGATATCTTCCTCATTGGATTTAAACTCAATTTTGTCATAATTGGATAGTAAGATATTGGCTCTCTGAATACCTACATAGCATTTCTTCCACGTTTTCTCACCTTGTTGACTTACTGCTCTTGCATCAAAACGCTGCATTTGTTGCCAACCCAGCATATCTGTACTATTGGCACCACCGGTATAAACATCATCTGACATTACATCTGCTGTAAGTGCTTGAGGCATTGCTTGCCAATCAAGGTTATCATTACGAAGTAATTCATAGATACCCATCAAGGATTGTCTTGCTCCAGTTGAGTTACCGAAAATAGTATCCTGATCTTGTGCATCTTTAGGTGTAATATCTAAAAACTTCGAACATGATGATGCTGTTACGACCAACATCAATAGTGCTCCTATATATAATTTATATTGTTTCATTTTCAGCTCTTTTTAAAATTAGAATGTGACGTTTAAACCCACTAAATAAGAACGTGCTTGTGGATAAGATCCCATATCAAATCCAGAACCCATTGCACCACCGTGACCCATTTCCGGATCTAAACCTGAGTATTCAGTAAATGTTAGTAAGTTGTTACCTGACACATACACTCTCAAGCGTTGTGTTCCAATTTTCTTTGCAATATGACTTGGTAATGTGTAACCTACTTGAACGTTTTTCAATCTTAAATAAGAAGCATCTTCAATGTGAACCATATCATTCATCCACAAGTAGTTGTTGTTCGTGTCATCATGGGTGAATCTTGGCATTGTGTTCGATCCATTTTCAGGCGTCCAGCTGTTCAAGTAACGTGTGTCATAGTTTTGATCACCTAATAAGTCTCTACGTGTAGAGGCATTCATCATCTTACCACCTGCTTGTCCTTGCCAGAACATCGAGAAATCAAACCCTTTGTACTCCGCACGGATGGTTAAACCGTAGGTCCAGTTATGTACTGGAGTACCAATATCAGTACGGTCGTTTTCGTCAATTACACCATCGCCGTTGGTATCTACAAAACGAATATCACCAGGTTTTGCATGAGTACCGAACATCTCATTGTAGCGGTCCGCTTCTTGTTGGTTTTGGATCACACCGTCTGTTTTGAAACCGTAGAAGAATGGCAGTGAATGACCTGTAGCCATTGCCATGTTACCTACTGTGTTGTGCAGACCGTCACCGAAGATAAAACCGTCTGTATTGTTTACAGCTGTTACTTTGTTGTCATTGTAAGCCACATTACCCGTGATAGAGTATTTGAACTCCCCTTCATTATTCTGGTAAGTCAATGCCAATTCAATACCTTGGTTTCTTACCGTTCCTAAGTTGGTGATTGGATCTTCCTGACCTGTATAATCCGGCACTGGCTTGTTGCCCAATAGATCTTGTCTTTCTCTTGAATACAAATCAATATTGGCCTGTAACATGTCATTGAATAATCCTACGTCAATACCTAAGTTGAATTCTGCTGCTGCTTCCCAACGTAAATCAGGATTACCCATTCTTACATTTCCGTAACCCGGCTGAGGTACTCCCGCAGGTCCCAATGGGAATGATGGAGTAGATACAAAAGCAGACATATAACCAAATGGAGGAATATTTTCGTTACCTACTTTACCCCATGAACCTCTTACTTTTAAGAAGTTAACTGTTTCGTTGTACTTCAAGAAATCTTCGTTTGAAATCACCCATCCTGCTTGTAATGAAGGGAAGAAACCAAATTGATGTGCTGGGCTAAAATTAGATGAACCATCATAACGCATTGTTGCACTAAATAAATACTTCTCTTTGTAATCATAACCGACTCTACCAAAGAAAGACATCAGGCGGTGATCATAAAAACCTCCATTTGTTTTTTGAGTATTATCATCAGCACCATTACCGATGTAACCATAATCCCAACCTGGAAGTTGTAAGCCGTTTCTCATCCCCCACATGTCAGTTCCTGTACTTTGACGCATCGTCATACCACCAAGAACGGAAATCTTATGATCTGCATTGATCGTCTTCTCATACATGGCTGTATTTTCCCATTGCCAAGTACTGTACTCATTCATACTTTGATTGACAGAACTATTGGCTACTTGATTGACGGAGTTATAATACACCTCTGGACTATATCCTCTGTTGGCCCATGAACCAACATCTACACCAAAGTCCGTTTTCATTGTCAAACCTTTAATGCTTACAGGCTTTACTTCTACGAATGCATTACCAATAAACTTATTAGATAAATTGGTCTCATACGTATTGTGAATTTTTGCCATTGGGTTCACAATCTCTCTTAATTGTCTCTCTGAAATACCATAATAAGCACCGTTTTCACCTGTTACAGGATTGAATTGGTTGGGGTTGTAAGCAGGACGAACAGGGAAGCTACTATATTCATTGTTCTTGTCATACTCATACACTGGCGTTAAAGGATCGTGCAATAATGCATTTTGAATTGCTCCGCCAAACTGTTCGTGCTCATTGATACCTCTTCTTTCCTCTCTTACAAAAGTAGCATTTACACCTACTTTTACTGATTCAGAAACTTTGTGTGATGTATTCAAACGGAAAGTATAACGCTCGAACTGTGATTTCTCAGGAGCTACAATACCATCTTGTCCAAAATAGCCAAAACTTGCTAAATAATTTGAATTTTCATTTCCCCCCGATGATGAAATACTGTGATTCTGGATCGGGGCACTTTGGAATAATTCGTTCTGCCAATTTGTATCATGTACAGGATTAGCAATTTGTGCATTACTATAAATAGGACTTTGACCTGCGTTCACTGCACCTTGGTTATGCAATGTCATGTACTGTTGAGCATTCAATAACGGCGACTCTCTCCATGCATTTTGAACACCATAGTAACCATCATAAGTAACAGTTGCTTTTCCTGACTTACCTTTTTTAGTGGTGATCATTACTACACCATTGGCACCTCTTGAACCGTAGATTGCTGATGAGGCTGCATCTTTTAATACTTCCATTGACTCAATATCATTAGGATTTAGGAAGTTGATGTCATCCATTTGCATTCCATCCACCACAAATAATGGGCTATTATGACCATTTGAACCTGTACCACGAATACGGATATCTACCCCTGCACCAGGTTGACCTGATACATTGGTTACTAATACACCCGGTGTACGGCCTTGTAAGGATTGTGCGGCGTTTCCTACTGGCGTTTCTGTAATTTCCTCAGATTTTACTGAAGCAATTGCACCGGTTACCACACTTTTCTTTTGGACGCCATAACCTACCACCACAACTTCTTCCAGCTGCTCAATGTCTTCTGCTAGTTGTACCGTGATATTACTTTTTGATCCTACATTGATACTTTGAGTGATATAACCAATAAAGGAGAATGATAGTACTTTAGGTCCATCTGATTCATCAATCATTAATGAAAATTTACCATCAAAATCAGTAATGCTACCGATTGTGGTACCTTCTATAGCGACATTTACTCCGGGTAATACACTACCATCTTTTGCATCTGTGACAATACCTGTAATTGTTCTTTCTTGGGCATATACATTCGACGTGAAGAATAGTCCCATCAAGAAAAACAATCCCAGTACTTTTGATAATTGTATTGGTTTTGTTAGCATAAATGTAAGTTTAGATAAAAATTTAGATTTAAGTATTCAGTGCTAATCATTAAAAAGTTTCTGCAGAAAAAAATTAGGTTTTAGCTTCATTTCATAGTGCAATACTAATAGGATTAAGTGTCAATTAAAACCTTCTTAAATATTCCTCAACATTTGTTTATACTGTTTAATAAAATTAATAGTCCATTAGTTCTCAGAAGTTTATTTTCAATGTGCTTTTTGTTGGTTTTCTATTTTATCAAATAAATAAAAACCCTCTTTTAACAAGAGTTATCAATGTGAATGTTTTTTTAAGAAAAATCGCATTGAGTTCTATAAATTCCTTTCTATTCGTAAAATTCAATTTTTACAGTTAATGTAATGAAATATAAATTTAGCACCCTGTAAACAACGCGTATATTTTAATGAAAGTTAACGCGTTGTATTCTTTATTATGTTTAGAGCTGTAGAGTTAGCTATTAATATTACTATTTAAATAAATAATATAACTATTACATTTTCAGTGTAAAACTTACATCTGTTAGAAATTTTTTTCAAATGGCATTTTTCTAATGTTTTATTGGCATGAATTTATCGTATACACCATTAGACTTTTTGTACTGACGAGAATTTTAAATTAGAATAATGCAATACCCCATGCAGTTCAGGACTTTATTAATCCTATTAATAATTTCCCTTTCTCCATTGGTAACACTAGCTCAAGACCCTCAATTTTCTCAATTTTATGCTGCACCCCTCTATCTAAATCCTGCTATGGCTGGGAATACGTATGATGGTAGGGCAACATTAAATTATAGAAATCAATGGGTGGGCTTACCTGCCAATTTTGAAACCTATATGGTTGGCTACGACCAATTCATTCAAAGTAAAAATATTGCTTTGGGTGGTACTATCCGACAAGATAAATCAAGTATTAATGGCAATAGAAGCTTTACTAATACTAGTGTTGAAGCTATTGGTAGTTATTTATTAAGTATCAATAAAAACCTAAAAATTAATTTTGGGCTTCAACTTGGTGTGATGCAATCCTCTTTGGCTTTTAATGATATAATCTTCAGCGATCAAATTAACCCAGGAGGAGGAATTAGTGGGCCAACTGCCGAAAGACTATTAAATGAAAATGCTTTTGTTCCTGATATTTCAGCAGGTGTTCTTGTATATGGTAGAGGCTTTTGGGGCGGTATGTCCTTTCATCATATCAATTCTCCAAATGTCACATTTATGAATGGGAAACAGAATTACCCACTAAAATTTTCATTAATGGGTGGATACGTTATACCGTTAGAATATGTCAACAGAAGAAAAACAGTGAAAGGTTATGATGGGAAATCCATTTCTCCAGTGGCTTTATTTATGCAACAAGGAGGCTATTCTCAATTAAGTCTCGGAGTATATGCCAATTTAGAACCTTTATTAGTTGGTTTTTGGTACAGAGGCTTACCCCTCATTAAAAACAATGAGGCACAATCTATCAATCATGATGCTATCATACTAATGATTGGCACTAAGATCAAAGGATTCAAATTTGGCTATAGTATGGATTGGACATTAACCCGCCTTCCCCAAGTGGGTGCAATGTCTCATGAAATATCATTAGGCTATGATTTAGATATATATAAAGACTATCGAAAAAAGAAAAAACGTAAGGCTGAACTACTACCATGTTCTACACCATGGGTAAACTAATTTTTTGAACTAAAGAAAATTATGAAAAGATACTTACTAAGCATATTTGTCATTTGTGTTACTAGCTTACTGTTCATTAATGATGCTAAGGCTCAACCTCCTATCGAGTTAGATGATATTTTACTGTGCGGTAAAACAAATAACGGTAACGTGGATTATGAACTTCCAGGGTATAATGGTAATGGCTATAATAACGATGAAAAATCTTATAACTTCCTATGGACGATGACCGTCGTTGAAGGAGAAATAGAAGTTAAAAATGGAGAAACTACTTCCTCTGTTAAGATTCAATTCAAAAAACAGATAGGTGGTTTTGCAATTGCAAAGCTAAAAATTGAAGTATGGGAAGATGGCTGTAGTGAAAACTCTGGAAGTAACTCTGGAGTACCTACAGGTTGTTATAATGTAAAAGAAATTTATGTTGGATTTTATGTTGCACAAGCCTTTGGCTTAAGTGTTTTAGAAGATCCAATTGATCAGTGTGCACCTGCTACCCAAACAATTAATGCAGGTTTTGATAATCTTCCAATCGATGTTTCATTTGATCCACAATGGAACTTAGAAAGTACAACAGGTTTGACTGCTACTAAAGTTACTGACCTTACCAACCAAATCAATCAAGCCACTACGAACAAAGAAACAGATCTACCTATTACAGTAGAAAATATAGATTTTGAACCCACTGCAAATACAGCAACGATAACACTTACAGCAACTTCAGCCTGTGGTGGTACTTCTGCTACTTCAGACCCTATTGTGTTGACTTTTTACAGAACTCCCGAAATCGCCGTTGGTGCCTTAACCGAAGTTTGTGCAACTAACGGTCAAAATTTAGGACAAGTCATTGCAGAAACGACTGATCCATTTACCTACGCTTGGGATATTGGTGGTGCAAGTTCAGGAACAGTGAATTTGACTGGAGGATCATTTACTTTCAATACTTCTGGCACAAACAACAGTGGATTAGTGGTCACGGATGTACAATTTGATCCCGATGTTTTACAAATGTCTGCTACATTTGATATCTCAGCAAGTGGTGCATTAGGAGGTTGTGGTGGAGCCACAGATCAAATAGTCGTTACATTTATCAATAGTGCTTTAAAAACAGTTACTTCTCCTTTTTGTTCACTTCAAAATGGTGGAAACTTTACAGTAGCGAATGAAAATACAGCCTCTTACGGTTATGATTATCAATGGTCCATCAATTCGATTACAGCAGGAGCCAATGTGGATCTTGTGGCTTTTGGTAATGACAACTCAGGTTTACGTTTAGATAATATCGTTTTCAATGGTGATGAATCAGTCATCAACCTTACTTTAGATCTTACAGTTAGTGGTTTAAATACCACATGTAATACTCAATCTTATAATGTTGTCATCAACAGAACTCCTCCTCAATTATCAGAATCAGACATTACTTTTTGTGCATTGGATGGTAGTTCTGGAAATGCAGGTGTAGCAGAAGACACTTCCCCTATTAATGGATATACATACACATGGAGTAAGGTAGGAACACCTGCCAACGGTGATTATGATATTATTCCGAGTGCTAATGGTACAGGATTCACGATTGACAATGTTGCTTTTAATAATAAAGAAGAGACAATCACGGGTGTTGCTCGATTGGATATTACAGGCTTGGACCCTACATGTGGAGACTCATTCATTGAAATTAATATCACAATCAATAGATTACCTTCTGCACAAGGTTTGACTTCAATTGTCCTTTGTGCGGATCAGAATGGAAGTTATAATGTGATCCCTGCCAATGATCCTCAAGATGTGGTCAATGGGCAAACGTATAATTGGAGCTATACTTTAGATGACCCTTCATTAGGTTCACTTACTTTATCTCCAACCACCAACTTAGATCAGTCAGGACTTGATTTTAATAATGTCACTTTTAATGGTTCAAACACCTCTTTAACCGGTCTTGTCCACCTTCAAGTCACAGGATCGATTTGTGGGGCAACAACTACTGATATTCCTTTTACAATTTATAGAAGACCGAGTGTATTAGATATTACTTCGGTTGAATTGTGTGCGACTCAAAATGAATCTTTATTAGAAATCATCACTGCACATACCGATAATTTTAGTGGATATGATTTCAATTGGACGGTAGGTGCAATAAATGGAGGAAATACTACGCCGATCATTTACGGAAATAATAATAGTGGAGTTCGTTTCCAAGATGTCGTTTTTGATCCGAATTCACAGCAAATCACTACTACCCTCGATTTAGTCATTAATGGACTTGCATCAGATTGTGGCAATACAATGTCGATTCCTGTAACGATTGATAGAAACCCTGATGTTTTAGCTAACCTTACGGATTTCACCACTTGTCAATTGGACCTTGCGACTCCTGGTATATTTGTCGTGACACCTTACACCGAGGATTTCCCTACTATCGAATACGATTGGATCAATAAAACAGAAACAGGTGGTACAACTACTCTTACCAAAACTGGAAACGACTTTAGTGGATTACGTTTAGACGATGTTGACTTTGACAATGGATCATCAGTGATCAATGGTAGTATCGAAGTAACAGTGACCGGAGCTGGGGCAGGTTGTACGGCAACTACTCAGACTTTAAACTATACGATTTATAGAATTCCTGATGGTTTACAATTTACGGCTCCTCAAGCTTGTGTGACCAATGGTCAAAATAATGTAATACTTATCCCTGCCAATACAGAAATCGTTTCAGATTTTAATTACACTTGGCAACTATTAAGTATCAACAACGGTACCGCTGATTTTAGTGGAATTGATGCGACTGACAACTCAGGTTTATCAGTAAGTAATATTGCATTCAATACCAATCAATCTCAGATCACAGCTACAATTAGAGCATCTGTAACTAATGTAGACGGAAGTTGTAACGCCTCTTCCGTGGATTTCACAGTAACTTTAGACAGAACTCCTCAAGTCACCAATATTGATGCACAAACGTATTGTTTTGTAGAAGGAGTAATTGATCAAGAAGTATCACCTGAAATCTTGGACGTACTAACAGGATATACGTATACATGGTCTCTTAATAATATTACAAATGGTACACTGACAGGAACAGCTTTTGGTAATCAGGACACTGGTTTTAAGTTGACAAATGTGACATTCAATGATAATCAAGAAACCGTTACTGCCGACGTTGATGTAGAAGTTCAGACAGCTTCTTGTGGATTAGTGACGCATACCATTCCTGTTACCATCAATAAAATTCCAGATGTCATCAACCAAAGCAATATTGCACTTTGTGCTTTTGACTTAGAAACCAATGTTCAAGCCATTACTGCAAATGCAGGAACTGATGTGATCACAGGAGCAACTTATAGCTATACAGTCAATACAACTGACGGTGTGATTACTACTTCTCAAAATGGTAGCGATAATTCTGGTTTGGTGTTTACCTCTATTGATTTTAATGGAAATAATACAACGATCAGTGGTACTATAGATGTAGAAGTAACTTTACCCCAATGTGGTACGGCAACGAATAGCATTCCATTTGTGATTTATAGAAAACCTGATCAACTTACTCTAACAGCAATTGATTTGTGTGCTGAAAATGGTTTAGCTTCGATTACAGCAGTCACTGCCAATACAGATTTCTTTGCAGGCTATACTTTTGATTGGACACTTACCGTGAATTCGGGGGGTACAATGGGTATGACCACCAACGGTAATAATGATAGCGGAGTAGATTTCACTTCAATAACTTTTAATGCCAATTCAGAAGTCATCACAGCCACATTGGATTTGGAGGTTGTTGGTTTGGACGCAAGTTGTGGAAACACAGTGAGTATTCCGGTCAATGTTTATAGAATCCCTGATGTATTTGCCAACCTTACGGACTTTGAAACTTGTATTCTAAAAGGAACTACTACTGTAGATGTCGTGGGTACATCAACGGAAGATTATCCAAATATGACCTTCACTTGGACAGAAAAAGTAGCTCCAAGTAACGGTAGTACTATCACTTTAGATCCTTACGGAACGGACGGTGAAGCCTTACGTTTTATCAATGTTGATTTCGGTAATGGAGAATCAGAAATCACAGGAACAATCACACTAACGGTCAATAATCCTGCAGGAGGTTGTGCTACTACTAAAGATTTTAATTACACCATACACCGTCTTCCTGACGGTTTGCAGATTGGAGATCAATTACTTTGTGCATTGAATGGTGACACCAATATTCAATTACAAAGCTTAAATACAGAGATTGTAGACAATTACGCTTACCAATGGAGTATCAGTAACTTTACAGGAGGTACAGCTACGGTTTCTTCTACTGCTGTTGGTGTTGGATCAGATGGATCTGATTTATACCTCAACGATATTAATTTCAATACAGGTTCATCAACGCTTACTGCAACAATTAGAGGTACTGTAATTGGAATGGACAACAGTTGTGCAGGAGCGACAAAAGATATTACGGTCACTGTTCATCGTATTCCAGATGCCTTCAGGTTAACGGACCAGTCATTCTGTTTGCAAAATGGTGCAGTGACAGAGACATTAGCTTCTCCAGAAACAGATGTGATTACAGGGTATACGTATACTTGGACACACAGTGTTACCGGTGGTACAATTACTACTTCAACAACAGGTACGAATAATTCAGGTTTAGACCTTACCAACGTTGCTTTTGATCCTTCAGCGACTCAGATTACAGGAACTGTCACCCTTACAATAGCAGGTATTGATGGTAGTTGTGGCACCAACTCTCACTCATTTAACCTTACAATCAACCGACTACCAGATAATTTAAGTACTACAGCGGTCAACCTTTGTCAACTGGATGGCGATTCAGACGTAAATGTTTTCAATCCAAACGCTGTTTCAGTAGGTACTTTTGCCTATGTATGGGAATGGGAATCTATCTCAGGAGGAACAGTTACATTGAGTGGCTATGGCAATAATAATTCAGGTTTAGAATTCGATAATATTACTTTCTCAGGAAGCTCAAATATCATTCAAGGTACTTTAAAGACAACTGTCAATAATGTAGATGCTTCTTGTAGCCCTACTCCGATTTACACTACGGTAGAAATACATAGAGTTCCTGATCTGACAGGGCATACAGGGCCTATTGAGTTTTGTGCCTATCAAGGCGATACAGATCAGTTGGTTTTAAATGAAATTGCTCAAGCAATCAACGGTTATGATTTCAATTGGAGTATTGATAATATCAGCAATGGTACTATTGTTTTAGATCCTAGCGGAAATAATAACAGTCAGTTAGAGTTTGATGATATCACTTTTGATGCCGGTGAGGTCTTGATTAGTGGAGATTTATTGTTGGAAGTGAATAATGTAGATGCATCATGTGGTACTATTTCACAAACGGTGCCTTTCTCTATTCACCTTCTTCCTGATGTATTAAAACTGACTGGCTACAGTATTTCCCTTTGTTCAAATGCTACAGTTCCATCTCTAATAATTGACAATGGAAATGACACTGCACTCAATGGATATACTTATAATTGGAGTTTCCAAACGGCTCCTTCAGGAGGTACATTTGATTTACCTACGACAGCTCAACATACCAAAGCAGATCAATCTGACCTTAATTTTTACAATATCAACTTTGATGCAAGTAGTACTGTCATCAATGCAGTGATTCGTTTGACGGTAACAGGGCTATCGACAACTTGTGGCTTCACGGAGAAACTGATTCCTGTAGTGATTGACTTGGAAGCCGATGACCTTAATCTCGTAGATCAAGTGGTTTGTGCTGAAGAGGGTGAAACTAATGTAATGGGTTATGCTGAAGATCTTAATCTATTTGCAGGTGTGACTTCTGCATGGACGATTTCGAATGTGTCAGGTGGTACTATTTCAGGCATTACACAATACGGCAATCTTAATTCGGGAGTATTATTTGATCAAGTCAACTTCGATGCTGATTCTGAACAAATCACTGGTGAATTGACTTTAGTTCAGATGACACCAAACTGTACAGATAAAACAGAAACCATCGATTTCACTATCAATAGAACCTTCGACCTTGGAAGCTATACTTCTATTGAACTTTGTACAACGGATAATGATACAAACACCACTCAGATTTTTGCTCCTATTAGTGATAACTTCCCAACAATCACTTACACTTGGGCGAAAAATGGAACCTTTACAGATGGTGATTTCGATTTAGTACCTTCTGCCAATAACACTGGACTTTCAATTCAAAATATTCAGTTTGACGATGGAAAATCGATCATCACAGGTTCGGTTACTTTAACAGTCACAACACCTGATTGTGGTGTAATCACTCAAGATATCCCTGTTAATGTCACTAGAAAAGTAGAATTGGCAGATGTTACATTAAATGATCTTTGTGTAACGGAAAACTCTTCAGGACATATTTTACATAATGAGGTTTTAGAAAATATAGCAGGATTTAGCTACGATTGGAATGTAGTGACTGCAACCGTAAATGGAGGTACTTTTGATTTGGATATTTCAGGTAATAATAACTCCTTATTGACTGTCAACAACGTTGTATTTGATAATAACTCCATCGAAATCACAGCCGATATTACTTTAAGTGTAAGCGGTTCTTGTGATAACAGCACAGTTACAAAACAAATTAGAATCCAACGTATTCCTGACCTTACAACGCTGACAGATGTTGTGATTTGTGCTTTGCAAGACACCGATGGAGAAACGATTGTCATTGAAAATACAGAAGATTTTGGAAGTGGTGTCACTTACAATTGGAGTATTGCTACTGGAACGCTATCAGGTGGAACAGTCACTTTAGTACCAAGTACCACAAACAACAATTCTGGTTTAGTGCTAGATGATATTCACTTTGATGATAGTATTGATCCTTCTTCCTCTTCTATTTCCTTTACGGTAGATTTAGAAGTCACAGGACTTTGTCAAACCTTGAATCAGTCTTTCACCGTACAGATTGACCGTGCAGTGGACATGAGTATTTTCCCTGCCTCTATCACAGAATGTCAATTGGATGAAGCCACTGATGTAGAAGTAATCGCCGTAGCCACAGAAACGATTGATAACTTTAATTACACATGGAGTATCGTTTCTATCAGTGGAGGTACTTTCAGCTTAGATCCTCAAGGAACGGACGCTTCAGGGTTACAATTGGATGCCATTCAATTTGATGATTCAACGACTCCTAGTTCAGCGACAATCAATGCGGTGATTAGAGTACAAAACACCAACGGTTGTGCGATTGATTCTAAAGATATTCCGGTGACTATCAACCGACTTCCTTCTATCAATGATGTGGTTTCCATTGAAACTTGTGTGGAAGAAAGTGCTTCGGGTGTATTGTTGATCGATCAAGCTTTTGAAGAAATAGATGGCTATGTATATTCATGGTCTTATGATAATACGACATTTACAGGTGGTACTGCAGACTTTGCAGGAGTCAATACAGATGGATCAGGTTTGGAACTGACATCGATTACATTTGATGCCAATAGTGCTACAGTTTCAGGAATCGTTACAGTCAATGTTTCCAACTCTTGTGGTATTGGTGACAAAGACATTCCATTTACTTTACATCGTATTCCTAATACCGCCTCAATCACCTTAAATACAGCTTGTGCACCTTCAAATAATGGCACAGCCACTTTATTCAACGGACTTTCAGAAACACTTACGGATTGGACTTTTGAATGGGATTTAATTGAAGGTTCAGTTAGTGGTGGTTCATTGACTTTAAATAATACAACCACTCAAAGTAATGAAGCATTAAGGGCTGAGAATATTAATTTCGATGCCAACGAAAAAACCATCACAGGTAATATTACTTTAATTATCACATCGACATCATGTAATGATCAATCGATCACACTTCCATTTACCATCAACAGAGAAATTGATTTGGATGCAATCACGCTCAATGAACTTTGTGTGGTACAAGGAAGTACATTGCAGATCTTGAATGCTGAATCTACTGAAACACTTGACGGTTATGCTTACAATTGGACTAACCTTAATATCACAAGTGTAGGTAGCTTTACAGTTGATTCTGACGGAAATAATAATTCAAGGTTATTGGCAAATGATATTACATTTGATGCCAACTCTTTAGTGATCAATGCCGAAATCACATTGGATGTTACAGGAAGCTGTAATACTGCTTCAAGAACAATTCCGATTACTATTAATAGAATTCCTGACCTTTCGAGCATCAGTAATCAATTCCTTTGTTTGGTTCAAAATACCACTGACGAGATTTTGGTCACTGCCTCTACAGAGACCTTAGGAACAATCGATTATACATGGACGATTGATGCTTCAACCTTAACAGGTGGTTCGGCTACTTTACAAGCCTATGGAAATAATAATTCAGGAGTAAGGCTTCAAACGGTCACTTTCGATACTAATTCTGATGAAATCACCTTCACAGTTGATGTCTCATTAAGCAATGCTTGTCAAGGAAGCACTACTTCATTTGATGTGACGATCAACAGACAAGTTGACTTCTCTTTATTCCCAGATACTATAGAGGAATGTTTGATAGACAATAGCACAGGCATTACGGTAATCGATCCTCAAACGGAACAAATCAATAATATCACTTTTGATTATGAAATCGTCACGGGGTCATTAAATGGCGGTAGCTTTACTTTAGAAATAAGCGGTGCTGACAACTCAGGATTGATCTTGAATGACATTCAGTTTGACAATACTTCTGATCAGATTCAAGCTAATGTAAGGGTATTTAATGAAGCAGGTTGTTCATTGGATGATAAAACCATCGCGGTGACAATCCGAAGAATGGCAGATCAAACGACATTAACAGGGGTAAATTTGTGTGTTGAGAATAATGCTACAAATACTGAAGCCATCGCTGAAAATGAGTTTGCGATTGACAACATGGTCTACAGTTATCAAATCATTAATGTAAATGGTGGGCAGATTCCTTCTTTTACTCAAAGTGGCAATAATAATTCTCAGTTGGTATTAGATCAAGTGATTTTTGATACGGATCAAACGAACATTACTGCTGACATCGTACTCACAGTCAACAACTCTTGTGATGCGACTCCTGTCACAATTCCTTTAACTCTTGAAAGAACCGTAGACTTATCGTCTATTACACTCAATGAACTTTGTGCTACTGATGAAGATGGAAGCACGATAGAACTATATGCAGAAAGCACTGAAAACCTTCCTACTTGGTCATACACTTGGACTTTGCTATCCAGTACCGTAACTGGTGGTTCATTTACACTGACACCAAAAGGAAATCAAAATAGCGGTCTTGATGTATCCGCAATCAACTTTGATGAAGGAAGCAATGAAATCACAGCTTCAGTAAACCTGACTTTAACAGGTAGCTGTAACGATGCCACTCAAACGCTTCCGATTACGATTAGAAGAAATGTAGACCTCCAAAGTATCACACTCAATGAACTTTGTGTGATTCAAGGAAGCACTGCACAAATTTTAAATCCAGAGGCAACAGAGACTATTGCTGGTTATACTTATAATTGGACAAACCTTACAATCACCGACGGAGGTAGCTTTACAGTCTCATTTGATGGTAATAATAATTCTAGATTGCTGGCGAATGACATTACCTTTGATGCCAACTCTTTAGTCATCAATGCTGAAATCACATTGGATGTCACAGGAAGTTGTAATACGGCTTCAAGAGTGATTCCAATTATCATCAATAGAATTCCTGACTTGTCGGTAATCAGTAATCAAGTACGTTGTTTAATCCAAAATACGACAGACGAAACATTGATTACAGCCTCTACAGAAACTTGGGGCACGATCGATTATTCTTGGACGATTGATGCATCAACCTTGACGGGTGGTACAGCAACTTTGGAAGCTTATGGAAATAATAACTCAGGCGTAAATCTTCAAACAGTCACTTTTGATGAGGGATCTGATGTGATTACATTCACTGTCAATGTCACATTAAGCAATGCTTGTCAAGGAAGCAACACTTCATTTGATGTGACGATCAACAGACAAGTCGATTTCTCATTATTCCCAGATACAATTGATGAATGTTTGGTGGACAATAGTACAGGCATTACAGTAATCGATCCTCAAACGGAACAAATCAACAATATCACTTTTGATTATGAAATCGTCACGGGGTCATTAAATGGCGGTAGCTTTACCTTAGAAACAAGCGGTGCTGATGATTCAGGACTGATCTTAAATGCTATTCAGTTTGATGACACATCTGATGAGATTCAAGCCAATGTAAGGGTATTTAATGAGTCAGGTTGTTCATTGGATGAAAAAATCATCGCAGTGACAATTCAAAGGGTTGCTGATCAAACTACATTGACAGGAGTAGTTTTATGTTTGACAAACAATGCGACAAATATTGAAGCAATTGAGGAAAATGAATTTGCGATTGACAATATGGTTTTCAACTATCAAATCATCAATATCAATGGCGGACAGATTCCATCCTTTACACAAAGTGGCAACAACAATTCTCAGTTGGTATTAGATCAAGTTATTTTTGATACGGATCAAACCAACATCACAGCAGATATCGTACTCACAGTCAACAACTCATGTGACGCGACTCCTGACACAATTCCTCTGACAATTAATAGATCAGTAGATGTGGCTTCTATTGATTTGAATGAATTGTGTGCTTTTGATGAAGACGGTAGCACCCTGGAATTGTGGGCAGGGAATAGTGAAAACCTTCCAGCATGGACTTACACTTGGATTCTTTTGGATGGAACAACAGGAGGTTCTTTTGATTTATCTACAAAAGGAAATCAAGGAAGTGGGTTGGATGTTTCAGCCATTAATTTTGATGATGGAAGCGATGTCATTACAGGTTCAGTGACATTAAATACGACCGGAAGTTGTAATAATATCGTTCAGACCTTTACAATTACAATCAGAAGAAATGTAGACCTTTCGAGCATCACTGATTATGAAAATTGTGTGGATGGTTTAGAAGACCTGGAACTTTATACTTCCAACGATGAAGAACTAGCTTCTATCGATCACACTTGGACTTCATCTGTCACTGGCGGTTCATTTACATTAGTTCCAACAGGAAATAATAACGCAGGTCTTACTTTGGAAGACATCACATTTGATAATAACAGCTATGCCATTACAGGTACGTTGACCATCAATCAAACGGGTTCTTGTGACGAGAGAAGTCAAACCGTCGATATCAATCTTTATAGAGCACCTGAATTTACGAATAGTGATACTTTGGTATTCTGTCAAGATGAAATCAATACTATTGAAGGAATTTCTTCTGATGCAGGCGTATTTAATATCAGATGGGAAGTGGCTTCTATTGATGGGGCAAGTGCATCGGGTATTAATAAAATCAATGCTTATAACAATTCAACTTCAAATACACTGACCAATGTACAGATGACGAAAGATGATTTCGACGCTTCATCTGGATTGATCACGGTTACTTTCAACCTTATCACGAGCAATTCACTTTACAGCAGTTGTGAAAGTACTCAAGAGGTTGTAGTTCAATTTACTCGTATTCCTGAAATCACGATTCCTGATGCAGAAGCAGAGGGCTGTTCGGCTGTTCCGGTAGTGCTTATGCCTTTTGGAGATGAAGACTTCTCAGAAGATTATAACTATGAATGGAATTTGGATGTTGCTTCATTGGTTGGAACTTCAGCGGATGGATCTACAAGAATCCAAGGTTTAGTACAAAGCTTTACTGGTCAAAACTTATCGATCACGCTTGAGGATACGGATTATAATAATGTCAATACACAACAGATCAATTTTGATGTGACATTGACGGTAACCAATAAAGTAAATGCAACTTGTAGCAATGCAGGAAGTACAAAGACTTTCAGTTTTACCATTCACCGATCTCCTTTAGTAGGTCTTCCTACAGATACATTGGCCGTTTGTGAAGCTGAAACGATTTCAATTCAGTCGTCTTATGATGAACAAAGCAATATTGATTACAGTTGGGAAATCTTGAATGTGGTAGGTGGTCAGCTGTCCAATGATGGTGTGAATCAATACAGCATTAATGTTCACTCTCCTGTTTTTGATAACGATGCGTATGATATTTACGCAGACGTTGTTTTAACGACAGTCAATAAACTGGTTCCAGATGTTTGTCCGGGTATTGATACCGCAAAAGTACATTTCCAAAGAACACCCACTTCGAATTTTACTATTCAAAATACGGTGGGATGTGCTCAGCAAGTGTTAGCCTTGGATGCTTCAACATCTGGTATTCCAAACGGAGAAAATACGTACGAATGGGATTTCAATTACAATGGTACTTTCTCAGCTGATTCTTCCTCTACCCTTCCAACAATGGATAAAATTTACGAAGGAGAAGGAACCTATACGATTGCTTTAAGAATCACATCTGTTCTAGGATGTACGAGTAGTATTTATTCTGAATCAATCACAATTTACCCAAGCCCTGTAGCCAACTTTGACATTCCTGATCTGATCTGTTTGGATCAAGAATTTGAAGCGAACAACAATGGTTCAACAGCAGGAAATCCTGATGGAGAAATCACTTGGGAATGGTATATGGATTACGGTGGAAACAACACCATCTCTCAGGGAAGTAATTCATCAATCAATTACAGCTATCCTCAAACGGGTAACTATCAAATTGCTTTAGTGATCACGAACAGTTCAGGTTGTCAAGATGTAATGATCAAAGAAATTGATGTCATAGGACTTCCTGAAACGACTTTTGATCCATTAGTCTATATATGTGAAGGTGAAACTGCTACACTTAGTATTTCAGGGGGTGAATCATGGGAATGGTCAACTGGAGAAACAGCTTCAACGATCAATGTTACTCCAACTGAATCTCAGAAATACGGAGTGAAGAGTTTCAATCAATTGGGCTGTTTCAAAACAGATTCAATTGAAGTAATCGTTCTTCCAAACGGATCAGGAAGTTCGGAAGTGACAGCTTGTGATTTTGCAGAAGTGACCCTTTCAACCATCATTGATGACCCTGCCGTAGTAAAAGGTATAGAATGGAGCACGGGGGAAACTACCTCTTCTATTGTAGTCACTGAAGCAGGAACATTCACTTATACCTTATTAGTACAAAGTGAACCAAATGCTAATCCATGTACTTATTCGCATAGTATCACAGTCAATAGAGATCCAATTCCAGGTACGCTTCTTCCATCAGATACTACGTTCTGTTTTGAAGACGATGCAAGAATTGAATTAGTAGCTACTAAAGATCCAAATGTTGTTGTGGTATGGGAAGATACAGAGGAAACAACGCCAACAGTAACAAGAGGTGAAGAGGGTGTTTATGCTGTAAAAATCATGGATACTTCAAGAGAAACGGCATGTTTTGAAGAGTACGAAATCAATGTCGTGGAATTATGTCCTCCTAGAATTTCAGCACCAACAGGCTTTACGCCAAATGGTGATGGCTTGAACGATACCTTCTACATTGAAGCTTCCGATTTATTCAATATCACTTTGACGATTTATAACCGTTGGGGAGAAATTATTTTCTACAGAGAATATGCGGATGAATATGAGCTCAAAGACCCTAAAAAAGGTTGGGATGGTACGTATAGAGGCCGAAAAGTTTCTATTGGTGATTATGTGTACACATTGACTTATGAAAGTGAATTATACCCTGGTGAGAAGTTTAGAAAAGATAGCGGCATTTCGGTGATTTATTAATCTCTCATTTAAATCCTGCTCTTCAACGCAGACCCATAATTGAAATTATGGGCTTTTGGGAAGACATCTTATTTTTCATCCTTAGTTCATCACTTCAATGTTCTATAGCATTGAAAATTAATCTACTAACAAAAAACGGAAGTAGATAAAATAGCAGGATTAATTATGAAATAAGGATAGCTTCCCAAAAGCCCACAACTTTAGTTGTGGGTCCATAATACGAAGGAATTAACACCTCCATTAGATTTTTTTGAATTAATTTAATAAAACGGTTTGTCCATATTACTTGGAAAACTATCATATTTGCAAGACTGTAAAAACGATAATTCACTATTATGAAAATAAAATTTGTACTTTACTCATTACTAGCTGGAGCTCTTTGCTTTGGCGGATGTAACAATGACGATGACAATTCTACTGCCTCAGCAAAAGCAGATGTTAGCTTAAGATCTGGTGGAATTTCAGATTCAAATTTAAGAACTACAGCAACGGATATCCCCGGCGTTGACTCTGTAGTGGTATCAGTGGCTACACTTACAGTACAAGTAGGTGATCAAACGGTAACTTTCAACAAAGAAGAAGGAAAAGGTTATGTAGATTTACTACACTTCGAAAGCAAAGATACACTTATCTGGTCTGACGAAACACTTCCTATCGGCGAAGTAGAAAGTGCTATTCTTGGTTTAGATAAGAACGAAGACAGTTATGTGATCGAAACTGATTCGGACATTCATGCTAATTTAAAAGTAGCACACAAAGAGTTATCTTTTGATGTAGAATATGACTCTGCTTTAGCTACTAACACTAAATATATCCTTAAGTTGGATATGGACGGCAGTTTAAGATTAGTGGCTAACGGAAACGGAGATTATGTACTTCAACAAGGTACAGCTGACGCTCCTAAAGAAGGTATATTATATATTGAAAAAGTGCAGTAAGGCTACTTTTTTTTAATAAAAATATTTTTGAAGTCCCTCTATCATTTCAATCAATGACTGAGGGACTTTGTTATAATATCACTTTGTAAAATGATTGCATCACCTAAACATATTAGCTTGTGAAAGTGTAGAAAAGTCTATAGATTTGTCTGTTACAAACGTATCAAAATGACTAATTAAACTAAATAATGGACTCTCGAATACCTATCAGTACCAAGATGGTGTTATCCCTCAATGGTATGTATGGTGTAATAGCAATTGTATCATTTCTGGCTGCTTTTTTTACCGCTTTCTTTACTTTACAATCCTTTGATATTGAAACTTTAATTCACATCAAGGATCATAATTTAGAAAGAAGCAATGGTGAAATTATCAATGTGCTTTATACCAACACAAAAATAAATGGCGTACCTGTTTACCAATATGACTATGTTTTTCACTCTAAAATAGGAGATATTAATTGGACTTCTTTTCAGGGTGGTGATCATTATTCGGAAGGGGATCAAGTAGTTATAGAGTACCAAAAATCTAAACCTCATATTAATCGTATTCTTGGAATGAGCCATTCGGGCGGAGACCTTTTCTTAATCGTCTCATTATTTGTGACAGCCTTATTCCTATTCTTGAATTTTTGGATTGGGAATAACAGAATTAATATTCTTAGTAATGGAGAAATCACAAGGGCTATCATCAAAAAAGATGATTATTCCTTACCTCAACAACAACTACTATGGAAGAGCATGATCTTATCCTATATCACAAAAAATGGATATATTCTTGAAACCTCTAGGATCATCATGTATCATTCTCCGCAAAACACTGAATACACTTTGATTTACCATAAAAGTAATCCTAAGAAAACAATCATAGTAGAGCACTTACCTTGGTTTATACAAAAAGATGTGAGAGGAATTTACAATAGGTTTACTACACTGTAAACTAAATTTTCATCAATTAATATAACTCCTTTTATGAGGGATTAATGGTAGTGTATTGTGGTTCGTGAGGACGTTGTAATGCAACGTCCTTACAGAACTGCTTTTTAGAAGATAATTATAAGACCTTTGTCTTTTGTTTTGTAATTAGGCAATCATTTAGTAGTATCTCCCTTGGCATTGAAGGGAAAAGCGTGAAGAATTTCATGTATTAAGCCGTTAAAAATGATTTTCTTGTCTGAGCGCAGCGAGTTTAAAATCATTTAGGCGAGAGGAATGGAATTTAGCTTTTGACTTCTAAGCCTAGATTTTTTTGCTTCGTTTTTCATCAATGGAAAAATGATGAAGAAAGAAGCTTGAAAGTAGAGCCTATAAATGTTTGTAGAAAGCTTGATTAAAAGTTAACAAAAACTTAGTTTACAATGTAATTACCATTGCTTATAAAAAAAACGAAGCTGAAAAATTCAGCTCCGTTTTTGAAGTTACTTTATATAATTTAAGTACGTATATACCTTGGCCAACTGAATCTGTCCCTATTTAGCCTTAGTATTACTTAGTTCGTAAGTGCCACCTTAATCTTATTCGTTTTATTTTTTCCCGTGAAGGTAATGAAGTAAATACCTTTTGGAAGTACACTTAAATCAAATTGATGTTTGTAGTTAAAATCTATTTCTGATTGGTAAACATTTTCACCATTCAAGTTATAGATCGCAACCGTATACTTCCCTGCTGTCAACCCTTGTACAAATAATTTTCCTGTTGTGGGGTTAGGATATGATTTTATTGCCTGAAAATTGTCATCTACTGAAGAAATAATTTCACGATCTTTACTACTCGCAGCAAAATTCATCTTATCCAGATTCCATTGCCAATCATTATCTCCAGAAGCTACAACTCTAAACGTGTGATCTCCTGCTGTAAGGTTAAATGAAGAACTTGCTTTTAATGACTGATAATTAGTCCAACTCTCATTCGAAGGAACTTCATCCGTTGTTACTACAGTTCCATCTACTAGCAATTGAATCTCTGTTCCTGTCAACATTGGTGTTGTAATAAGATACTCCACTGAATATTCTCCCGAACGTTCTACATTGACATTATACTCCACCCAATCTCCTGCATTGACATAGTTAATACCTACACTTTCTATTTTCCCTACTCCAAAAGGAACAAATGAATCATCATAAGTTCCTCCTGTAGACGTGAAGTCTTCTGCCTCAATTGTAAAGTCAAATGGAGTTGTTGTAGGGGGAGGTGTCACTGTATGGACAGGAATAAATATGAGTTTATCTAAATTCCATTGCCAATCATTTCCTCCAGACGCCACAAGCCTTAAAGTATGAAAACCTGAAAATGTGATGGGTTCACTTCCCGAAAGTGCGGTATAATCATCCCAACTTCCATTATTTGGAACTGCCGTTGTGCAAACTGTCGTTCCATCCAACACCAAGCTGACCTCTGTATCTGAAGTCGATGGCGTAGAAATCATGTATTCTACGGTATAAGTTCCTGAAACATTGATGGTGTACTCTGCCCAGTCTCCAGAATTGACGTAATTAACGCCTCCTGTTCCTCTATTCATTCCAAATGGAACATGTCCATCGTTGAAAGTTCCTCCCGTCTCTTCGAATGACTCTGCTTCTATTTCAAAAGTTTCTCCTTGAATAGGTGGTGCAGATAAAGCATTTACAGTGATTGTTGATTTCGCTGTATGACCACCATCTGTTGTAGTTGCTGTGATGACAGCCGTTCCCTTACTTACTGCGGTTACTCGTCCAGATTGGTCTACCGTAGCTATATTTTCATCACTTGAAGTAAATGTTATTGTCTTATCCGTTGCATTTTCAGGCATCACTTGTCCTTTAAGGCTACCCTTTGCTCCTATTTCTAATGTCATTGTCGAAGGAGTGATAGAAACACTCTCAACAGCAACTGCATTTTCAGAAGGTATCGGCTTATAAACCCTTACCCAATCTACTTCCATTGTATTTTTTGCAGGATCTGCTAAATCTGCATCCGGCGGTGTTTCTCCTCTACTTACTAACCAGCTTTGAGATTCAACATTAATAATAATGTCCATTTCTTTCGTAAAACCATTTCCATTTTGGTATTCACCTGGATCAATCACATTAATTCCATTCGAATTATCACTTGCCTCTTGTAGAGTATTCATCGAGAAAGTAGCACTTGTAGCGTATACAGTCACTTGTGAATAGCCATTCGAACCATTTTTTGGCATTCCACCTACATTATTTCCCCATGAATCCACAGTATTTGCAGGATGTTGAGCATCATAGTAAGTATATTCCCACATCCCATTCATCAACGTTGCAATCGCATTATGGTACATTACTCTTACCAATTCACCATCTATATAGTATTCAAAATGATTTGGTGTTTTCCAATATACACCTAACCTCAAATACCTTCTATCACCGTCATTCCAAGCCCAATCACCCCAGCCATAAGAAGCACTTACTCTACTGTCAGGCCACCAGCTGTTCCAATCTCTTGGTTGATAGTCATGAAATGGATTTCTAATGAAAGAGTGATGAGAAATGTGCGTAAGATGTTTGAACCCATTTACTCCTCCATAATTTTCAATAATATCAATTTCTTGTGTATCATCAGGGCTTAATAACCAAAAACAAGAAGCTAAACTAATGTTTGCCACACTGATCGCTGACTCAACATAAACTGGGTATTGTACTCTACCATTGGAAGTCACACAACCAGCATTGACGCCATTATCAGGTTTTTCCATTTTGGGAGCATTACCATTCCAAGGATTTGCTTGATTGTTTTGATCCCATCTCGAAGAGTTAATAAACAAGCTACCATCTCGTACAGATACATTCTGGTATTTCCAATACGTTGTACCCGGACCATCCCATGCGTTATGATAGAAATTATACCACTTTCCATCGCCAAAGTTTGTTTTAGCATTGACAGGGTTAAAAGTATAGTTAAAATCATCCGATACATTATCCTGTAATTCCCAAATATTTCCTGCACCTGCATTGGCAGGTACTGCTATTCCGCTCCAGTCTTGTGCTGAAACATTAAGATACATCATTATGGCCACTGCCACTAAGAGTACTTTTCTCATATCAATAAACTGAAAATAGATCGTAAATTATTTTAATAACAACAAGTAATAGGATAGAAAGTGGGTGTATTAGTTATCTCTTTATAGTAAGTGCAATAGGGATGAAATATTAAAAAACCTCTTTGAATTAAAAATCAATACCTTAAATAAAAGGATGTAAAGTAAGATGAATATTTATTTATAGTATTACAGAAAATGGGATAAATTCTAAATCAGTAATGAAACGGTTGAATTTGTTTATTCAATGTTATCATTATACCCGATTTTGAAACATTATTTCCTTACTATAAATAATCTAAGTTAGATTAGAGATTTAGTAATATTTCATTCATATTGCAGTTAGAAGTTGAACATAATTTCATTTCATGAGTCTACCACAATTTAAGATTGCCGTCTAAGTTGGTAGACTCTTTTTTTATTAATGCCAATCAGAATTGTAAATAAACACTTGTGGTGTTTGGTTTCGCGTTCACTTGATTTTTAAGTGGGCACCACAAGTGTAGTATCTACGTCAACAAATATGGAGACTTCGGTTTTTGGAATCAATTTTTCAGACTAGACAAAAACTGTATATCTCATCTTATCACTGAACAAGAGGTATTTCGCAAAACGGGAAAAATCACTAGACTTTCAAATAAAAAACTAGACAAAAACTGTATTTTTAACTGAATTTACTCTTCTAATGATATTTTTATATCATTTTGATACTAAAACCCCTATTCAAAAACTGAACAAGTAAACGACCAAATATTTTAAATCACTACCTCAAAAAAATCTATTTTCTTCCCCTTTTTTATTCCAATAGGTTTTTATTCTCCATTCAAATTATTTGAGGAGTACAAAATGAAATCATAATAGTCTATACTGTTCTATAATCTGAGCATAAAAAAACACCCTAAGGACAGTATCCTAAGGGTGTTCATGAACTTAACTCTCTCAATTTTTTTATCACTTTTTTACTAAGCGCATTCATCTAACTTCTGATTATATAAACTACCTTTTTATATTTTTTGTTTCACTTTAAACATAATAAAAATGTAATGATTGTTAAGTGCCAAACATTAAATTCACTCCTACTTAATCTAAGTCTATCGCTTAAATTAAATTGGTTATGTTATTTTGGGAGTTTTTTTTCAGAAAATCTAATGGATAAAAGGTGAGATAAAAAACCTGTTTAGCATCAAATAATAGATCGCACTTTTGAGGAGAAATTATGATGGGTAAAAAAAGAAAAAAAATCTAGGCTTAGAAGTCAAAAGCTAAATTTCATTCATCTCCCCTAAATGATTCTCTGATTACATGTCAAAAGACAAAGGTTTTATAATAATCTTCTAAAATGTAGGGGTGTTGCATTGCAACGTCCTCGCAAACCACAATACACTACTATTTATCCTCCATAAAAGGAATTACATAAATTAATGAAAACTTAGTTTACAGTGTACAAAGCAATAAAGGAAAGGAAATAGAATGGGACAAAAAAAGAGCACTTTATCGATCACAATGCTGGAAGGTAAAGAATCGCAGCGATCAATAAAGTGCTTAAATGCTTAGTGTACTTTAAATAAATTTCAACAATGAGATGAATAAAAACAAAGTCTCTATCCTTCTATAACAGGAGTAAAGATAGATAACAATACATAGAATGAAACTACCCAAAAGGGTAGTTTTTAATAAAAGTTAATATATTTAATAAGGAACCTCATTTTTTTATCCAAATCCTGTCTTTTAATGTCAAAAAATATTCGTGATACGATAAAAGCAAAATAGACTTGTTTTTATATCTCTCTTGTATCTGTAATCCCATTTTATATTCCGTTACGCCAACACTTTTAAGTCCTTCTGGGAAAGTATAAATTGAAGCAGTGTGAACACCTTGGATAAATGTATAAACACCTCGTTTGTAATCTAATTAATCATATACTTTTTTTATTGTTTCATCTGATGGCATAGCATCGAAGAATTCTAAGCCTCCAAGAAATTCAGTTTTCACTAAATTGGGTGTTAAGATATTCTCAGGAACACCGCCTCTTATTTAGGAACTTTATTTTGAACAACTAAAACCGATGGAAGGCTGAATAAGAAACCCAATAAAAGGTAATTAATTGAATACTTGTTTTTCATGTTATTAGAATGTTTAAAGTGTGATTCTATATTTGATTATTTTCTACTAAGAATACTTTTAGGTAGTAGGATTTGAGCTTGTACTCTTAATTGTAATTCAGAACCAAAGTCCGGTCTTATAGCATTGTAGTACAATTGTGTTTGAAGGTTAATAGGTAACTTGCCTCCTAAGAAAAAGAGTTTCCCTCCTCCGCCTCCTACAGGGACAATCCATTGCTGACCGCTTTCAGCAGTCCAATCAGCAGTGATAATTGGAGCAGAGTTAATATACCAACCTTCACCTAATTGCTTCACAATAAATAAGTTGAGCATCATATTATTGACTTCATCTCTTTCTTTATTCCCAGCAACAGACCATACATTATTGGCTAACAAACCAAAAGTCCAATCACCAGGTTGAATAAGTGCTAACACTGAAGGGCCAGTACTCCATTTTTCTGAACCTCTTAGGCTACCACCTGTTGGAAGTTCTACGACTGGCCCAAATCCCCAAGTTACATTTTTTGATTTGGGAACATAAAAAGCGGTAAGTACAACATCACTTAATCCTGATGTCATTTTACCCGTTTCATTTTCAAAATCAGGAATATTTACAATGGGCAGGATTGTTCTCGTGATTATTTTACCATTTGCAAAAGGAATAACAGGCTGAATGTTCATTACATTTACATTTCTGTTATGTGGTCCTTGATTGATATTATAATTGTTTTGGAACGGAAAGCTCATCAAATCAGCAATGGGGTTGGCAGCCTGTTGTGATAATTCCTCAGCAGATTCCTCTTGTCCTAAAGCCAATGTTGAGATGAGAGACAGCAATAATAGATTGATAATTTTTTTCATCTTCATAGAAATATTTTAGTAATAAAAGAGAGATTATCCTTATTGAAAATTACAATTTTCGAAAAGCGATTAAACAACTTTTCTTCATCAGGAGGAACCTCAGTTAAAAGTGTATTTACATAGGTTACAAAGTCAGGAGAAAAGACTTTTTCTTTATCATATTGAGGATAATCTTTCACTTCTTTGAGAGTATCAACTACTTTAATTTGATTTTGGATGTCAAATAAAAGTCTTAACTACGATGAAATAATTAAAAAATAGCTCACAAAGAAGACCTATCAAAAACATGAAAAGTCCATCCTAATTTCCCCACTGAACTTGATGAATAGCATACAATTAAGGCATAATTTTCAGATTTTACAGACCAAACTAAGCCCTAATCACTGTAAGAAGTTATTCGTTTTCAATTTTTACTGCAACAGGGGTCTTCCAATCTTTTAACTTCCCCAGATCAGGCACATAATTTCTAAGAATTATATCTAAATCTTGGTCTTGCCTATTTATGGGTAGCCAATTTTCCTCAGGGACACCCTCTGGCTTTTCGACTGCTACATATATCTCAATCCCCCCTTGCTCATTTAATTTATACCCTGCATTTTTGCCTACGCTATATTTATAGTGTTCATTGGGTATGAAAAAACCATTTTTGTTATCATAAAGTGTCAATGACCAAAATGCATTTGAAGGAGGCAACTCATCCTTACTCATTTTTATTATATAATCGTTCATCGCATTTAAGGTTAAACCATCATTACTGTTAACTGGTGGGTATACAGCCTCTTCCATGGGTACACCAATAGGACCTACGATTGATACATTCAAAATAGCTTCAAGCGTTGTTTTCCCTTTAGGCTGAAACATCATAGGAACTAGCTTCTGTACTTTTTTAAGATCCTTCATTAACGCTAGATTTTCATCTTTTAGCTTATCTGCAATTTCTCGAAATTTTTTGCCATCTAATTTAAGAGCCGTTTGCGGATCAAATTTCTTCCCAGGCTCAATTCCCAAAGGTTTAAAGGCTATTAAGACATTCTGATCCATTTCATTATTCGGGTCAAAATCTACATGATTCATAATGAACTGCATAACCTCCAAAAAATTGTACTCAAATATATCGGCATCTGTTTTTCCTATCTTAGGAAATTTTACAGTGTTACCTTTCTTTGGTTCTTTGCCCTGAAATTCTGACAGGCTTTGAAAATTAAGCTCACTGATTCCTTTTAATATAGCCTGATATCTTTTTGGTTCATTTATATGGGGTGTAATTCTAAAAATTGCAGATACAAAATCTCCGCTTGTTTTAAAAATTACATCAACACCTTCTATTGGTTCTCCCTCATACCCTTCTGTACGGTCGGAATACAACAATAACTTCTCTGGCTTGGAAAAATCTCCCAGCCGCGTGGATTTAGGAATGTTCACATAATGATCATAAGCGGTGACCATTAAAGATACATAGTCAGAGTTAAATGCGGGCATGCTGATGATTATTGGTTCCATTCTTAGGTCTGCCATAATACTAGTGTAATACGAATCATTGTTGGGGCGAGCAATATCAGTCATAGTATGATCCTTGGCACTTGTATCTCTCATAATGGTATTCCAGCCACCTTGGGTCATTGCAAATTTGTTGTTCACATTGTACAAAGCAATATACTGATAAGATCGTCTCACAAGGTTTTCGATTATTGAATCCGAAAGAATGGCAACCCCATTTTGATCTGTTTCAATCTTAATTTTTTTACTCTGATTTGTGTTACAACCTACTGTAAGTAGTGTTAGTATTGAAAACGCAAAAATTAAGTTTTTTAGCTGTCTCATGATTTCTGTTTTGAGTTAATTTAAATTATAAATAAGTCTCCTCTTGTAATTCGTAAAGGATTATGGAGTTCCAACTATCAAGAAGGTATCACTTAAAACCTGAAGCGTATAAAACCAATGCAAACCTTATGAATTATACATATTGATGTATATGGTGATTACGCAATAAATAAAACTTTCAAAAAGACATGAATCGTTCTAATTTTTCAGATACTTTTAATATACCTTTTAGCATCATTGGTAGTTTGTTATTTCTTGCACTAATAGCACTTTCAATTAGAATGGGAAGAATAAGTAATAGCAAAAGAATCATTGACCAAATTGAAATAATTTGATGATGTATTATGACAACAATAACAAATATTGCAACCAACAACCCCAAAAAACCACCAAACACAAGCCCAGGATTATATTTCTTTGTTTTTATTGTTAAGATGATGTGTTGTAATGAATTAAGAATTGTAAAATCTATTAAAAGCATCATTAGCACTACACTCAATACCAGATTTGGAATAAAATAACAAACTGTAGTCCACGCAAAACCTATAAAACTTAGAAAAAATAACCAAAGTCTGGTACCTAACACACTTTCTTTAATTACACCTGTTGGATAATTTTTTTGATGATAATGATAAATATTCCACTCTTCCATCTCGTGGATAAATAATACAATGGGTATTACAAAAAATAACCCTTTTAAATTTTCGATATTAAAAAACATTGCAAACACCTTTTAGTAAGAATTAACTTTTCTGTTTACAAAGATAGAGTCGTTTTGAGTTACGAATCTTGAACGAAATAACTGTTTTTTAATAATACCTTCATTGTCATTCCCGAAACTTGTCTGACAACCCTACTTAGATGAGAATAGTCAGCAAACCCCGCTATATATGCCGCTTCACTCAAACTCTTATTTTGCATAATTTGATAAATAGCCTTTTTTATTCTTAACCACAATATATATCGTTGTATTGAAAGTCCAGTTTGCTGTTTAAACAAAAACCGAATCCTACTTTTTGATAGAGGAATCGTCTCTATTAAAGAATCAAAATCGATATCGTTTGTATTTAAATGATTCATTTTTTCAATCAATTGAAAGATACGCTTGTCCATTGTTCTTCTAACTGGAGTAATCTTTAATAGTCTAAATATTTTCATCTCTAAATCATCAATCTCCTGATTACTGTTTAATTTATCTTGTAAACAGTTTAGCTCTTCTTTTGAGACTGAAAGTGGTTGATATGGCGCAGGGTAGTTATTAACCAATGTATTGCCCAAATCGGTTGTTGGGTCAACTAAGATACATAGCAGTGCACCATCATCTGAAGTGTGTTTATGTGGTACATTTGAATGAATAATAAAATTATTATGCCTATACTCTATGTCATTTATATATAACTTATAATTACCACTTATAACAAAACCTATTTGAATAGCATAGTGTTTATGCAATTTGGTTTCAGAAACTTTCCCTGCATAAATAATAATTCCACTTTCTACAATAATATTTGAGTTATGTTTCATCTATAATCAGTCTTTACAATACGCAGTAGAGTAGCACTTTATAGCCCTCTCAATTAATAACTATAAATGTAATCGATTTCAGTAAACTATCTGTACCCACCTTCTCTCTTCTGAGATATAAGGCTTCGACTAATAACGTGATTTATTGTGTTATTACGATATTGATATAAGTTGAAAACTTAAACAGTAGTATAGTTCGTTGTAACGCCTTTCGACTTAATACAACGAACATTGGAGTAAATTTTCCATTATATTAGCAATGACGATAAGTTAATTATTGCCTATAAAGAATCTTCTGAATTATAAAATGTCGTTCGAATTACAAAACTCTGCTAATGGTATTTTGTAGTTTTGTTTTACTCTTTAAACAATTCTTTATGTGCTTTTACATGATGAGGAAATTCTTCCTCGTAAAACGGATAACTAATTCCAAAAATTGAAATTTCGTATCCTTCTTCTTTCATTCCTGAAATTGCATTTCCAGCTTCCCCCCTTATTTCTACTCCGTCATTTCGAAACACTTTCAATCCTGTTATTACCTGAGTGTCTATAAATTCAAATTCGGGGTCATCAGTAGAAATATTTATGCCATTTTGCAAGCAGTACTCTTTGAAGAATTGATAGGGAGATTCAATATCAATAAATTCAATCAGTCCAAAAGCAACTCCCATTGGAGCATCTGCTTTTTCCAACTGAGTTGTTCCGATTTCCTTATTGTTAAGTAGTATTTTGTATAAACTATTCATAAATGATTTTAAAATATGCCCAATACCCCCTCGACGATATTTGAATTTAAGTTTATCATCATAGTCATGATTAATAAAGTATAACTCTTAATGCAAAGTAGGTTGTTTAAAGAGTTTTTTTATTTGAAGTAAAAATCTAGTCCATCTACTGGATTTGATTTAAAATAGTTTTTGTCTTGATGTACCTCATTTACATATGAGAAAATCTGTTTTGCTCTTTCAATTTCAACTTGTTTGGGTGTTAAAAATAGTCTTACTGCTCGTGTTTTCCAGATTTGTAAATAGTCAAATGCCAATTGTCTTACTTTCTCGTTTTGATCAATTGTTCCAATCATCAAGTCAGGAATTACTGCCCAACCACCAACTTTCGTGAAGAGCTTTAGCATTGACTTTTTTAACTCATAATCATCCTTTTCGTATAGGATTTTTGCCTTATCCAATATTTCTTGTCTTGGAATATGTGATAAAAATTCAATGATTAAATATCTAAGACCTAGATATTGACTGTCCAAGCTTTCTAATGCAAAGGCATAAGCACTATCTTCATCGAGCTGGCAAAGAACAGAAAACGCTGCCTTCTTGATTCTTATTTTTTTATCATTCAGAAATAACTTAACTGTTTCTGAATACTGTTTACCTTGTATTTCAGCAAGCCCGTTTAATGCCCCAATGACTTGTCTGTTTTCTTGTAAGTTGTCATTGTAAAATCTAGCAAAATCAATGTTAGCTTGTTTAAGCGTAAACCTTGCAAAATGTCGTATTGTAGCGGAACTATCCGATAAAAACTTTTTTGCAGTTGTTTCAAAACCGTTTTGGTCTTTTAAGCAATAAAGTGTTTGAGCTCGAATATTAGCGGATTTATCTTTTAATAATTGATCTATTTCGGTTTGCTCAAGTTTTTCAAAATGGTTTATTGTAAATTTCCTAATCAAAAAATGTTTGTCAGATAAAAACAGTTTTAATTCTTTTGAATTGTCTCTAATCAAAGTTGAAATATATCTAGCTAAAATTATCCTCAGTTTGTCTGGGTACTTCTTAAAGTTGTCCATTACATACGCCCTATTTTGGCAGGTAATGAACTCAAGGCTGTCAATGTAGACTCCACTAAGGTCTGTCCGTTCAACTTTTTGAAGCCATTCAATAATTGGTAAATTTTCAATTAAGCTATCGACATAATGAGTTTTTTTGTAGTTATCAATACCGATTAGTGCTGCTTTTCTGACTGGTAATACCCAATCAGCCATACGATAGATAATAAATTGAATAGCTCTTGAACTGTCAACTTGTGAAAGTTTTTTTACTGCTTTTTCTCTTACGTATCCGTTCCCATTTAATGAACTAATGGCTAACAATTCTACAAATTGCTCCTTTGGAAAGTTGGCTTCATAAAAATCTATATCACTTTTTGAAATGTCACAATGCTTAAGAGTATCGTAATATCTCTTTTTACTGTCATTTTTTTGAAATAGATGAATTATCGTCCTGCAGGTGGATTCTCGAATTTCTCTATTGTCGTCTTTTAGAAATTCTGTTAAGCTGTAAATTAATTTTATATTACCATCATTGGCAATTTTATTCAAAGCGTTAGTTTTCTCTTCAGTATTGTTCTTTGAGAAAAACCAAGTCTTATTTGGACGTCTCAAAATTTCTATGCATTGCCAAATTTCCATTTTTTTCTGTATTGTCTTCTAGGCTTGTTTGTAACAGTAAGTTTATGAAATGTAAGTGATTCCAAAGCACAATCCTATCAAGTTTAATAGTTATCGCAAAAAGATTGCACTCTCTACACAATGTTTTATATAGATAATGCTCAGTTATTCTTCCTCACGAGTCTCTTCAATTTATTGGAAACCTTTGGTTGATTGTTTTTACTACCATAAACAACAGCAACATCAAATCCATGTTTAGCTTTTTGCTTTTCATTGAAAATTACGATGTCAAAATATTCAACTCCAACAGTGATTCCATCTTCAGTTCGAAAGAAATCCGATTTTGAACGAAGTACTGTTCCTCCTGGACTTGAAAAAAAAGCAACTTTCTTATTTGTAAAATCATAGGTGTATTTTTCTGTATTCAGGTTAGAGTTAAGGAACTTATACTCATTCTTTGTCAACGTTTCACTTAATATCTTCCCTGTCTGTGCGAAGCAAGAATAAGAGAATACTAATCCAATAATTACAATGCTATATTTCATCTTCTGATTTACTAAGTCGTTTTATTAGCTGCTTTAAAAACTACACTTTCCAAAACCAAGCTTTTCATGCCTAATTTCGTAGTTGATGCTTGTCTTTTAGCTATAAAGATGAGAAAGGAATCAATCTATAAAAAGTTCTCAACTAAAAAAGACTCTCCGGGTAATCGAAAAGTCCTTCCTAATTTCCATACAGTTGAGCGAATGACAAATCCAATGTCTTTGTTCAACTAGGGCTTAATTTTTGGGTCTGAAGACCAAACTAAGTTCCAATTATAACAGCACGTTATTCATTATAATTTATTCTTTTATCTTAATGCATAATTTCCTTGATTAGCAGTAATTTTTGAATAACTAATTGCAGGATAACATAAAAATTTCCCTACATAAATTAGTTTTGAAAAATCTTCAATTACAACTTCAATCATACTTTCATCATCCCATGAGCCACTAACTCCCATTACGAAATATGGATAATATTCCTTATTAAACTCTTTCTCTAGCCTTATTTCAAATACATTCACTTCTTTCCATATATCTGCTTCATTTTCAACCTGAGGATTCAAAAGACCACAAGCATGTTTGTATCCCTCACACATTTTAAATAATGATTCTTGTATAAGTATTTGTAAATTTTGAGGAAAAGTTTGAAGTGAATTAATTATTTTTTGATGATATTCATTAACAACAGTAGCTTTTTCCATACTTATATCTATATACTTTTCTAGAAAGGGGACCCAAACTTTTCCATCTATCCCAGTTTCATTTATTCTTATTTCTTTTAATAATTCCATATTTATAATTTTTATTAAAATTAGTGAAACAATAACCCTTTATTTTAAAAAATCATTTATCAAATTACACTTAGATTTTTTTATTCAAGTGTACAACCATTTAATAAACATCACCTTCACATTATTCCAAAAATTGTGACAGTGGCATATAATAGTTTACTCACTTGAAGGTAGGGAAGAAATTTATACAATCAAATGCAACACATTACTTTTCTATTATATATTACAAATTATCTAAAGGACTTTTTATTTCAATTATCACTTTACTAATCATTTGATTGTGTGTATCTTCAATCGACTTTTTTTTACCGAAAGATGTGTTCAAAATTATGACGAAGAGTGTGGAGCGTAAACCGTTTATGTATTTTAGATTTTATGATGAACCGTTTGAGAGTTTCAAGAATAATAGATACTTTTTGGGGTGAGTAAATACTTATTAATTTAAAAATAAGTAGTAAAGCCAATTCTCAATGAATGAAAATCTTGTTTAAAGGCTCCTTTATAGAAAATATTAAGCCAGAAATCTTCTCTTACTCCATAAGAAAAAAGCATTTCCATTTTAAAATTAAATTGATCTGCTTTTCTAAAATCCTCTATCCCTACGGTAGGTGTAAGTTGTGTGAAGACTTTCTTTGAAAATACTATAGGTGTAATCACCTGAAAAGTTGCTCCATGTAATGCAGAATTGTTGATATCTGATTTTAATCCAGTAACCTCAGAAAGGTATTGGTAAGAAAGAACAGGAAAAAATTGAATCCAATCAGCTCCCATAATACCAAATGTCAAGCCGGGTGCTAAAATCCAGCGTCCTGTTCCTAATCCATTTTCAAAATTACCTGTTGGAGCAAAAATATCTATGGAAGGTCCAAATGCACCCAATGTTTTGGAGTAATCTTTATAAGGCAACCAAAAATAGCGTAAACGTAAGTCGCCTATTCCAAACTTATCTGTATTGCTGTTGTACATCAAGGGCAATTCTGCTAGAAGTAAATGCTTCTCTGAGAATGAAAACGTAAGGTTGGCTCTATAACCACTCACTGTTGAATTGGGGGTACTATTGATCTCAAAATTATTATCTATAAAGGTATAAAAATTGGTAGGTTTTGAAACGTCTCGTTCTTGTGAGTGTTCACTCTGAGCCATTAATGATTGGCTGAAACTTATTATAATTGCGATTAGAGATATTAAGCTACTTCTTTTCATTGATCTTGTTTTTAGTTTATTATTTTAGAAGCTCAAATATCCAAATGAGATTTTTAAGTCCACTTTACAAATGATAAGAAAAGACGAGTATCCCGCAGAAATTGAGTTTTTGTCGAAAGCTTTGGATATAGAATACCCATTGTCTGATGAGGCTAAAAGCCTTCTCTTTCAAAACCTAAGAAGAGAAGAGCGCCAGAAGGGAGATTCCCTATTTCAAACAAAAGAGGAACTCAAAAGAGTATATGTTTTGGTGAAGGGTGCTTTTAAAGATTTCACCATTAATGAGGAAGGAGAGGAAGTGGTACTGACCTTGGGTTTTGAAGGGGATCTCTGTATGAAGTTTTCGTCTTATATGCCCAACTATACAATTGAAGAACAATTTTTACTTTATGAAGATACAATCCTTTACTCTACCGAAATTGACTACTTAAAATCGCTTTACGAAACCCATATTGGATGGGCGAATTGGGGACGGTGTCTTGCTGAAAACCTCGTTTTGGAATGGTCGCATTTTGCTGATCGATTAAGGTACTTGAAAGCCAAAGAACGCGACCTTCTCCTTGTTAAAGAAACGCCTTCTATAGCCAATAGAGTTCCTCTACAAGACATTGCGAGCTATTTGGGAATCACTCCCGTTAGTTTGAGTAGGATTAGAAAGGAAATAAGCACATTGTAAACTAAATTATCGTCAACTGACGTAATTCCTCGATAATAGAGCTTTCTACATTAGAGAAAAAATTGTAATAAAACAATATACCCGAGGTCTATACAGATCTCGGGTATATTTTGTTTAAGAGAACTCAAACAAAGCGGTCGGTCCTTATTTGTCTTACTCTATTGGATTAAAATTCTGAAGATTTCAGATTCTTTATGATTATCAACTCTGATAAAGTAAATACCACTTCTCAATTGATGTTGTACTTCTAATGGTTGATAAAGTTGATTTGAGTTTCCACTAAATACTTTCATTTGTGTTTTTCCAATCACATCAAGTACTGTAATCGTGATCTCTTCATTGATTTGTTTTGTATATTCTATGAAGAAGTGCCCTGTTGAAGGATTTGGATAAACCACGAACTTCGCTTTTTCAAAGTCGCCGATTGAAAGTACAGCGTCAGTTGTTACTGCGACTTCAGCAGCAACAGAATATTGATCGTCAAGTCCTGTTTGAACAAGGTACATGTATGCAGTTGATGCTTCTAAGTTGGTATCTTCGAATAAAGTTGCATCCTGTTCTAACGTACCTACTACGGTATACTCATCGTCTGTCGATACTTTTCTGCTCACTACAATGTGATCATGATCGCTCACATCTGGCAAGGTCCAAGATAGATTTACCACAGTCTGACCTTTTTCCACCACTTCTAATTCAGTTACTGATGCAATCAGTGCTGGAATATCTACTGACGTAGTCGCAAATGACTCCGACTTTCCTAAGTCGTTCATTGTATAAAGGCGGTAATCGTAAGATGTATTGGTTTCCACATCTGTATCTGTCAATGTCAATGCACCGTCCAATAATTCAACTTCAACAAAATCATCTTCATCTTTAATCGATCTTTCAAGAACAAACGCAAAGTCAACCACATCAACTACATTATCCCATGATAATTCCACTTGCATGGATTCATTTACGACTGCCTCTAGGGAAGTTGGTGAATTTGGAATACGAGAGTCAGTAACGACTGTCACCTCTACGGTATCTGATGAGTGGTCATTCAGTGCTGTATAGATTGCATAAACGTATTCAGTTCCTAATGCCAACTCGCTATCTTCATAAGAAGTAGCGTTTTTATTTAAAGAAGTAATAAATGTGAAATCATCTTCTGTCGATAACTTTCTGCTTACCATCACATTGTTGTGATCACTTACTGCTGGTAAAGTCCATGATAAGCTCACCGTAGTTTGCCCTTTTTCGACTACTTCTACATCAGAAACGGCCTCAATCAATGCTGGAACTTCTACTGATGTTGATACAAAAGCGTTTGACTTTCCAGCTTCATTCATGGTATACAAACGATAATCGTAAGAAGTATTAGTATTTACATCAGTATCCGTAAATGTTAGTGCTCCATCAGGTAATTGGATTTGAACAAAATTGTCTTCGCCCTTCAAAGATCTTTCAAGTACAAATTCATACTCCAATTCATCTACAACATTTGTCCAAGTCAATTCTACTTGCATAGATGTATTTACTGTTGCAGATATCGCTGTTGGTGAATTCGGAACACGTAAGTCTGTCATAACATCAATATTCACTGTATCAGAAGAAACCCCATTCAATGCTGTATAAACTGCATAAGTATACGTTTTAGCGGCTTCTACAAAAGTATCTGTAAATGTTGTTACATTCATTTCTAAAGTAGCAACCTCTGTATAGGTTTCTTCTCCTTTAAGTTTTCTACTGATCATTACTTGATCATGATCACTAACTTCAGAAAGCGTCCAAGATAAGCTCACTGTAGTCTGTCCTTTTTCTACTACTTCTAAATCAGAAACGGCCTCAATCAATGCTGGAACTTCTACGGTCGTTGATGCATAAGTATCTGATTTACCTACATTGTTCATGGTATATAGGCGATAGTCATAAGAAGTATTCGTTTTTACGTCTACATCGTTGAAAGTCAATGTTCCTTTATCCAACACTTTCACCTCAGCAAAGTTATGCTCTCCTTGTAAAGATCTCTCAATTACAAATTCATAATCCAATACATCCTCAACCTCAGCCCAAGATAATACTACTTGTTTTGCTTCGTTGACTGTCGCTTCTAAAGTGGTAGGGGCATTTGGAACACGTGCTTCTATGGTAACCGCCACTTCAGCAAGTTCAGATTTTAATTCATCTACTTCACTATAAATAGCATAGTTATATGCTGTCGCTACTTCCAAATCACGATCCTCAAAAGATGTGGTTCCCTTTTCCAAAGTGGCCATTTTTGTATAGGCCTCTTCCGTTGAAAGCTTTCTACTTACTATGATTTTATCATGATCACTTACTTCCGGCAAAGTCCAATTTAAAAGAACAGTTGCAGGTTCCTGTATAGTAACTTTAATATTTGTTGGAGGAAGAACCACTAAATAAACATCTGCCGATGCTGTTGCAAACAATTCAGATTTCCCTACTTTATTTCTTGTATAAAGACGGTAATCATAAGAAGTATTCAGAATTACATCTGTATCCATGAAAGTCAATCCGTCTTTTATCACTTGAATTGGAGCAAAATTATCTTCACCTTTTAGAGATCTTTCAATTACAAATTCATATTCGAAAACATCTTCAACATCTGTCCAAGATAATTCTACCTGCTTCGCTTCATTGACTGTAGCCTCTAAAGTGGTAGGGGCATTTGGAAGGCGTTCCTCTACATAGACCATCATTTCGTAAAGTCTTACTCTATTGTCCGAATAAGCTGGTACATAGTATCTTACTTTACTTGCTTGAACTTTTTCAAACTCTTTAAAATAAACAGCAGCTGCATTGTCCGTCTCAGTGATGATATCCATCCATTGATCATCTTTATAATACTGGAAGCTGAATTGTGTATTCGGTTTGTTATAAATACCTGATCCACCTGTCCATAAACCTACGGCTTGAATCTCATATTCCTCCCCTAAATCTACTGTTAACCACTGCTCTTCTCCACTATTAGATGATACCCAACGACTTGCATTATCAATAATATCTCCATCAACTGCACGAGAACCATCTTTTGAACCGTCTTGCGTAGATGTTTCAGCGGTTTTGTTTAATGCCACATTGATCCATTTTGTAACTAAAACGGCTGCCTCTGCATTTTCAGAACGGAATTCTCCTGCATACCCATAAATAATGTATTCGTAAATATTTTCAGCCACCAAGTCATTATCTGTATACACCGAGTCCGTATTCGATAATTCGGTGACTAACGTATATGCTGTTTCTCCTTGTATTCTTCTTTCTAAACGAAGGCCTACATTTTCCTTTTCCTCTTCAATTTTGGTCCATGTCAAAGTCGCAGTTGTGCTATTTTTCATTTCCGCTTTAAACGTAGTTGGCGTTACCAATCGAGGAGTTAAATCTACAGTAATTGTTTTAAAAGGAGATACACCAGCTGAATTCGTAGAATGAATTCTGTAGTTATATTCTTTTCCTAATTCTGACGTTTCGTCTTTGTAAGAAGTGATTGACAAATCTCCACTATGCAGTTCAGCATACGTATCTTCGCCTGCATTTGATCGCTCAATTACGATGCCTTCCGCTTTAGGATCATCGATGGTCCAAGCAAGTGTTACATGTGTATTTTCATCTACTGAATAAGAGAAAGTAGTAGGAGCTTGAGGTGTTCCGTCTGATTCATAAACTTCTAATTCAAAAAGTTTGACATCATTGTTAACATAAGCAGGAACATACAACCTCACTTTACTTACTTTAATAGCCTCAAAAGTATGTCTATACGCAGCGTGTTCGTTGTTTTCCTCTTTTACAATATCTACCCATACCCCTTCTTTTTCATATTGGAAAGAGAATTGTTGAATCGGGTTTTTATAACCAGCATAACCTGTCCAGAAAGCAAATGCTTCAATATCAAATTCTCCTCCTAAATCTACTTCAAGCCAATGTTCTTCATCATTTGTAGCTGATAACCATCTACTTGAATTCGATATTTTGTCTCCATCTACAGCATTTACTCCACCATAACTTGCTTTTGATTCTGAATCAACTGAAACTGATTTACCCTCTGCAACGTTCGTTAAGCCCGTTGGTAAAGCAGGTAAACCACAGAATTCAGCATGAAGAACTGCTTTTGCACTATTTAGTGTGGGTATTCTAAAAGTACCATTAGGACTACCAACACCAATATCACCCCAGTGAAAACCAGTATACCAGAAAACTGTAGTGTTTGTTTCTTTACCAAAATACTCATTGGCCGCTTTTAAATAACCTGCAGAACGGATCATCTCAGAATCAATTCCATCAGGCTTTCCACCATTGTTTACAAGGTCACAATCATATTTTGAGTTTCCGATTTCAGTAATCACATAGTTATGGTCAAGTGCTTCAAAGTTCTTATCCCAAACTTCTTTAAATTTTGCTTCCCATTCTTCCACACCCCACGATTCTCTTTCAGGATAAGATGAAAAATCATTTGACACGTAACGAGGGTAAGTATGGACTACCCAAACAATATTATCAATCACTTTTAAACCATCTACTAAAACGGTTGGGAACCTTTGGCCATAAACAGTACCACTTACAAGAATAGGCTTATTAAACCACTTTTCACTGATCTCTGCTCTGATGGCTGCATCTTTTTCAATCGTTGACCAAGATGTGTTGGAGTGTCCACCAATATTTTTCCAAATCTTACGAACGTAATCTCTCCATGCCGTATCTTGAGTGGAGGTATTGCCATTCGCTGGTTCGTTTTGGATTTCCCATCCACTAACATAATCCAAATAGCCTCTATTTTCTAAAGAGTCTAAAGCGGCTTGCCAGTAACGAGTATCATGTTCTGGACCTGGATCATCTGCATAACCTACTTTTGGACTTGCCCAAAAACACACTAAAACATATTTTTGAGGACCTTCCATATTGATAATTTCCCCAATGCCATCCAACCAATCCGTCATATCATTTGGGTCAGCTGTACCGTCAATCATAGGTCTAGAAAAACCTACTCGGTAATTGGTAATCGGTTCTTGAATTTGTTCATCTAAAGCCGTAAGACTTTCGGTGATGGATTTTTCCTGGATAATTCGGAATCCTTGCCAATCGGTTTTCGTGTTGTCGTCCCCATAATTATTATTGAGGTTCATACCTGCGCGTTGTGTGATTAGAGTACCTCCCTTTCCAGCTTGTGCCCATGACAAGACAGGGAAGATAATCACTACGCAGAAAAAGAGTAGTTTATTTCCTAATTTCATACTTGAAGAGTTTTATATTAAAAAATGATGTTTGTGTTGCGTTAAGTGTAAACCAAATTATCGCCAAATTTCAATCGACCTTCCTACAAGTAATTATAGGATGTACTTTCAAACTTCCTTCCTCCTCATTTTTGCCTTGAAACAAAAGGTTCGAAGCTTTAAAGTCAAGGCCAAAGGGAAGTACTACCATACGAATTGGGTAGAAAGTCCACAGGTGCGAATGTTAAGCGTTAGCGGCATTCGTGTCCTACTGATCATCAGAAATCTCCTGATTTCTAAAAACTATAAATAGCGAAAACTTAGTTTACTATATAAGTAATAATAATGTTTAACTGAATTACAATTAACGAATATATATGACTATATAAATTGAATTTACTGTTTAATGATTAGAAGTTCGTTTAAATTAAGAATTGTGTTATTTTTTAAAACTATAATACCTAAAGTAATCATAGATGGCTTGGCTATCTTCCGCTCCTTCTTTATTCCAATTTGCAGAAATTGCCGTTAACCAAACATTGATATAATCATGCTCGTATTCAGAAGCGGAATACGATGTACTGTGTGTTTCTTTGCCATCTACAAAGAAGCGAAGTGTTTCGTCGGTCCATTCAAAAGCATAAGTATGCCAATCAATAGCTTGAAAATCTTTGATCCTTGTCAAATCCGCAGGTGGCTTTGGTAAACGCCCTACTTCTTTCCCTTTTTCGTTCCAAATGATAACATGCTGCGTAAAACGGTTTAAACCTTTTTGGCCAGGATCTTCTCCGTGTTCACTAGAATTTTCAAAACAATCAATTTCCGTTCTTCTAATTCCAGGGTAGGTTGTTGCTACCTCATCTCCATCAATTTCGGCTGCCATTGCCCAAAAAGAGTGATGCCAACCTTCGTCTACTTCTCCATCCTGATCGCTGTCTATACCGTTACCCAACTTTGCTCTTACCTCATAATAACCATATCTAAAACGTTCTCTAGAAACAATACCTGCTCCTGTAGCCAGTTTCCCTTCTAAAGGTTGACTCAATTGCTTTAAGTGAAGCGTCAAGTACCCGTTACCAATTTCAACATTTTCTTTTAGTTGAACACTTCTATGTTTATTATCTGTTCGGTAAGCCCATTTTTTAAGATCAAGCTGGTTGCCATCAAAGTTATCCTCAAACTTCAATTCATACAATGAATAATCAATATCTGATTGCTTTTGACAACTGGTCATTTGAAAAAATAAGATGGCTAATATATAGAGAAAATGATTGCTCTTCATCTGTATTAAAAAGTATTTATATTGCTAATATAGCAACTTGTTTTTGAAATCAAAAAAATTAATGTAACAAATACATTTTATATCATCATAGATAGATGATTTGGTGTTTAAATGCATTGTAAACAAAAGTTTTTATTCACTTTTAATCGATCTTTCTACTAACTTTTGTAGGGTCTACTTTCAAGCTTCCTTCTTCTTCATTTTTGTCTTAACACAAAAACGAAGCAAAAAAGTCAAGGCTTAGAAGTCAAAAGCTAAATTCCATTTCTCTCGCCTAAATGATTTTAAACTCGCTAAAGCTCAAACAAGAAAATCATTTTTAACGGCTCATTCCATGAAATTCTTAACGCTTTTCCCTTCAAGGCCGGGGATAGAACTACCAAACTAAAAATGGAGAAATTCCAATGGCGCGAATGTTAAGCGTTAGCGGCATTCGTGTCCTACAGATCATCAGAAATCTCCTGATTTCTAAAAAACACAAACACTCAAAAACTTAGTTTACAGTGCATTAAACTATAAGTGATATTTTTATCGAATAATCAACTACCTCTCTTCCCAGAATTCCCAACTCAAATGAGGCAGAGTGGCATTGATTTCTTTTCCTTTAGATACTCCCATTTTTACACCCTTTGAATCCTTTCCTCTCTCATAAGGTGTATATCGATAGACATCCCATTTTGATTTTGAAGAACACTGTGTGTCAATCGTAAAATTATAGTCTCCTCCTGTTCTATTTGAAATCACCACTGTTCTTTTGCCATTTGGTTTTTCAAATACCAAAATACGAGCATCTTTATTATACTCGGCTTCTTCTACCTTTAGTACTGTTGAATTCCAAGGCATATGATGAATAAAGCTTCCTACAGCATTCCAATTGTAATCGTTATAAATCCAATGTCCAGGTTTCATTTCAGCCGCTGCTTTTTCGAGCTTCATGGCACTTGATCTTATTTTCATTGGGCTATTCACTCCTACTTCAATAGCAAAAGTTTTATGATCACTTCGATCTAAAAATAAAGCATGAGGAGCACCGTAAGTCTCTCCTTCTTGACCAGTATGCGATGGAATTTGATGTTTTCCTTTTTTCAAAACTGTAGTATACACAACGTCTGTTCCTTCTTCTCTTTGGATTACTTTTGTTGTTTTTTCCCAATTACCTTCAGGCACATAACCACCATGTTGATCTACCACTAAATAAACTTTCGTTTCTTGTCCTAAGATAAAATTGAAATCCCTTCCTGGTTTTTTATCTGTTTTCCTTGTCACATTGACAAACTCCATGGCCTTAAATTCTTCGGGCATTTCTTGAATTTGAGGACCACCCTGCCAACGTTGGTATGCATCGTTCACTTCTTTCTTTTCTGAGTTCAATGCTTTCCAGAAACCTAAAGAATAACCGCTCGCCTCTGAATTTTTAAAAGGTTTCAGCGCATGAATCCAATACCATGTGGGATTTCCTACCAGTTGAAATGAATTCATGATATGCTGCACATTATTTAGACATCTTTCTGGAGTGGCTTCACCACTAAGGTATTCATATTCATTTTGAAACCATGGTCTCTTAGGAAGTTCGTCTTCAATCTTTTTCCCTACTTTTCGGACCGATTCAGAATCCCAACCAATGGTATGTACAGCATAAGCATCTACCAGTTTAGCGACTTCAGGTCTGTGCATTCCAACAGCTATTTTTCTTGGGAAAGCTGTTTCTGTATCGCTTAAAAGTAAAATAGTAGGATCATATGCCCTGACCTTTGAAGCAACTGCCGTATAAGCTGTCACATAATCTTCTGCTTTTCCATACCTGCAAGTAGAATACCTCTGCTTATTGGAGACCCAAGGTTCATTTTGTAATCCCCATTGCAACGTTCTGATTCCTGCTTGTTGTAAGGTGATGATATCATTGACGCACGCTTCTCCAAATTCTTGTAAAAAACGAGTCGTGTCCCCTTTGTATATCGGGTCATTTTGGAAGTCAGGACCAAAGCATCTCAATGTATTATAAACATCTTTATTGCTTGTGCCTAGGTAACTTGAATTGGCCTTCCAATACGGAGCAGGAGACCAATATTCAAAAGAGACCCCTTCTACTCCAGCTCTGTCTAGCATTTCTTTTAATTCGACTAATTGCGTGGACCAACGTGGTTGTAATTGCTTTTGTTCCTGATCGGTACCTCTCCAATATAAACCACCGGCAATACGACAAAAACGAAAGCCTTTTAACATCTCCTCCGCAAATCGTTCTCTCTCTTTCACGGTCAATCCATAAGGTACTGAGACCACACTATCTTCTGGTAATCCCGTATTCCCAGAACCGATGGCATCGCTTTGAATTTCAAAACCGATGCCCCAAACCTCTTGTTTCTTCTCGTTGGGGTAAATCTTAAATTCTCCTTTTCCTTGTCCAAAGGCAAAAGAAGAAAAGAATACCATCAAGCAACTTTGTATTAATACTTTTTTCATCAGTACACGCTATTATTTTACTTTGGGATTTTTAGGTTGCACCAATTGATAATCTGCATCATACAAGTCCAATTGTCTTTTTTTCCAAACGGCACCTTCCAAGAAAACCGGATGTGGTAATGTAACGTCCCACTGTCCTAACTCCTTCAACATTTCCTCCGTTTTTTTCTGGTATTTCAAAGACACATTATGCTGCTCAGAAACATCTTTTGATAAATCATAAAGCGCAGGCATTCTATCTGGCAGACGAACTAATTTCCATTTACCTTTTCTGTAAGCCGCACTAATGGTAAACTTCCACATCAACTCTTCGTGGGGTAATTTTTTATTGACTCCTGTAAAGTAAGGAACCAGATCTACTCCATCAAACTTACATTCTTCCGTAATTTCACCACCAGCGGCCACTAACATTGTAGGGGCAAAATCAAGTGCTGAAACCGTCTCTGTATATTTTTCTCCTTTAGGCAATACTTTTGGCCATGAAACGATATAAGGCACATGGATACCACCTTCAAATAAAATTCCTTTTTGGCCATTGTAAGGAGCATTGACCGATGCATTGTGATTAACAGGACCGCCATTATCACTGATAAACATAATGATAGTATTGTCATATAAACCCTCCTTTTTTAGTGTTTCTGTGATTCTTCCAATATTAATATCCAAACGGTGAACCATGGCGAGGTAGGTTCTTCTTTTTGTGTCTTCTATATGAGAAAATAACTGTAGATCTTCTTCCGTAGCTTGAAGCGGAGTATGAGGTGCATTAAATGAAGCGTATAAAAAGAAAGGTTCGTTTTTATGTCTTTGGATAAAGTCTACACATTCATCTCCTTTATCATCTGTGATATAAGAAAGCTTTTGAGGTGTTTTATAATTACACTCGATGGGAGCTTTATACCCTTTCCCATTTTCTTTCGCAATAAAGTAATCGTGTCCTCCGCTAGTGTATCCCCAAAATTCTTCAAATCCTCTTTTCGTGGGGTGATACTTCGGTAAGCTTCCTAAATGCCATTTACCAATTAATGCCGTTTTATAACCTAAATCTTTTAATCTTGTGGCTATTGTCTTTTCAGATAACGGCAAACCTAAATACTCAGGATCAAAGCCAGGCTGATTTCCACCTAAATTATTATCATAACCAAATTTCACTTGATGTCTTCCGGTAATAAAACCTGCCCTTGAAGGACTACATACTGGTGCTGAGGTATAACCTTCTGTACACAACACGCCATCGTGTGCTAATTGATCAATATTGGGAGTATTAATTTGCTTACTTCCGTGAAGACTGATGTCTGCAAAACCTAAATCATCTGCTACAATCAAGACAATATTCGGTCGGGCATCTTGTGCATTTACGTTGAACAGCGTCCAACACAAGATGGATAAAGTATATATTATTTTTTTCATACTTAATGGTTTATTATTCTTATTCCGTAAACTGTTTAGAAAATTAAAGTCGTTTTGGTCTTCATGAATTGCTCTTATGTGACTGCATCAATAGATTGGTAAATCACCTAAATCCTGAAAGGACTTAGGTGATCCAAATTTACACACTGCTTTGTCTATAACAGTAACTTCGATGGTGGTAACTTCTTGTTACCTTGTTCGTGCAGATTATCACTTTTCGTTATTGCTTTCATCCTAAAAGTATAAGACATTTTAGCTGGTTGTAAACGGTACTGTTCCAAAGGCCAAGCTCCCCAAGAGTTGACGCCTCCAACACCCGTTGATCCATGATCGATATTTAGGTATATTTCGTTTCTTAGTTTCACATCATTGGTATGTCTGTTGATCACTTTTCTACCATCAATTTGGCGACCATCAGTACGTTCTTCTGAAGTAAAATCTTCATGACTGTTTCTTAATGCCGTAAAGTTGAAAGCATCATTTTCAGATACAAACAAAATACCGTCCCCGACATTATTTGTCAATGTAAAATATTTTGTATCTGTATGATTACCGTTCTCTTGTGGACGAACATAAGGATAGTATAGATCTTTTGCCTTTGAAGCATACCAATCGATATGAGTACCATAATTACGGTCTATATAATTCTCTTCTGGGCCTCTACCTAAGTAACTCACCTGATTATATGCTACAGGGAATTGTGCTTGAACCCCAAAACGTGGAAGCATTGGTAACTCCTTGTCCAATGGATTTAAAGTTGTAGAAACTGCGATGTCACCAGAAGGGAAAACGGTATACTTTATTTTCATTTCTGCTACCACTTTATCCTCTTCTTTCAACTCATAGTTCATTGTAACTTCAGTGGATTGAGAAGATATTTTCACAAATGAAGTTGTAAAAATATCTTGAGAATTGAACTTCCAAATTTTTGAGCGTTTGTCGAATTTCATACCGAAATCATTGTCCGTCCAACCTCTTTGCATATCAAGGTTAAAACCTTTTTCGAGTAACTCGATATCCTTTTGTTTCCAAGAAATCATCTCTCCTTTTTCAAGGTCAAAGTTGACTGAGAATCCATCACCGTTGACTATCAAATTTGATTCAGACTTATCATTTGTCAGTTGTTTTCCATCTGTGTTCACATACAGTTGCTTACTTGCCTTTTGATAGACTAACTGCTCTGTAGCATAAATATGATCTTTCTTTAAGAGCTTAAAAGGAGACTTCTTTAAAACTGTGAAATTCAAGTAATAATCTACAGTATTCTCTAATTTTGCATTTATAAAAGGGAGTTTAAATGATTTTGTTTCGTAAGGTTTCACACCACTCAACTCTATCTTTCCTTTTGAGACAAGCTTTCCGGCTCCTTTTAGTTCATAATGGATTTCAAAATCAGATAAATCAATAAAAGCGTACTTATTCGTCACCTTAATTGACTTTTGTTTTTTATCCCAAGCAATACCAACATTCTGATACACTTTTTTCACCTCTGACGATAACGCCGGATGCGGTTCACGTTCTGCTGAAACCAATCCATTGATACAAAATGCACCATCACTTGGTACATCTTCCGGACCGAAATCACCACCGTAAGCCATGTATGCCGTACCATTGCTATCTGTAGTTTGAATCCCTTGGTCTACCCAATCCCAAACATAACCACCTTGCAACTGAGGGTATTTTTCAAAAATTTCCCAGTAGTCTTTAATGTCTCCGTTTGAATTGCCCATGGCGTGTGAGTACTCACATAAAATCATTGGACGTTCAGGATTTTTAAGAGCATATTTTTCTACCCCTTTTGGAGAACGATACATTGGTGCTACAATATCAGTGTTCGGGTTTTCTCCTGCTTGTTCAAAAGCAATAGGTCGGCTTTTATCCCATCCCTTCAACATCTTATAACCTTCATAAAATACATCTCCATTACCACATTCATTACCCATTGACCACACAATAACCGCCGACTGATTGCGGTCTCTTTTATACATTCTCTTAATTCGATCTAAGAATGCAGGAGCCCATAATTCTTGATAAGCGGGGTGGTATTCTTTATTGAACTTTCCTTGTAATGCTGCACCAAAACCATGCACTTCAATATTAGCCTCATCACAGATATAAAATCCATTTTCTAGAGCTAACTCATAAAGACGTTCTGGCTGAGGGTAGTGAGAAAAACGAATGGCATTAATATTATGCTCTTTCATTACTCTCAAATCCTTCAACATTGTGGCTTCATCTACAAAGTGACCTGTTACAGGATGATGTTCATGTAAATTCACTCCTTTTACGTAGACAGGCTGTCCGTTTACTCTTAATTGAGCATTCTTAATATCTACCGTTCTGAAACCTACTTTCTGATAAGTATGTTCTACCTCATTACCACCTTTATCGATCATTGTTATAAAAGCAGTGTAGACATTTGGTGTTTCAGCCGTCCAAGGTTTTATATTATCGATTTTTGTATGAAGTACTCCTGTCCCTCTTTCAATCGCTACCTTTGATTCATAAATGAATTTCTTTGTCGCTTCATCTTGTAGTTTTACTGCCACATAATAGACATCACTTGAAGTAGCTACTTTAAAGTCCAATACCCCGCCTTTGGTTGTAAGGTCTAATTCAGTCATCAAATCAAAATCATCCAAGTGTGCTTTAGGTCTAGCCAACAACATCACTTCTCTGTGGATACCGCTTAAACGCCAGAAATCTTGATCTTCTAAATAAGAACCGTCTGAAAAACGATACACTTCTACAGACAAGTCATTCTTTCCTTCTTTCAAATAAGGTGTAATATCAAATTCTGCAGGTGTTTTTGAGCCTTGACTATACCCTACTTTCTCACCGTTTACCCAAACATAAAAAGCCGAAGCTACACCACCAAAATGCAAAATTACATCATGATTATTCCAAGCATCAGCAACCTCAAATGTGGTCTTATACGACCCCACTGAATTTTCTTCTGGTAAAATATATTTCCCTTGATTGTGAGTAGCCTTATCAAGCGTAAATGGATATTTTACGTTAGTATAAATCGGGTAACCAAACCCTTGTACTTCAATCGATCCAGGAACCGTTATTTCTTTCCAATCTCTAGTATCATAATCTTCATTATAAAAATAATAAGGGCGTTCCGAAGGAGTTTTAGCATAGCTAAATTTCCATTGTCCATCCAAAGATTGAACTAAAGATGAATTTTTAATTTTCTTAGAAACAACCTCACTCTCTGTTGCAAAAGGAATAAAGTGTGCCCTTGGTGCTAGTCTATTCACTTGGAATATAGAAGGGTTTTGCCTCTCCAACTCTTCACTTTCTTGCCACCTTTCTCCTTCATATTTTGAGTAGGGACTGCAAGCAAATAAACCTGCAGCCAGTACTGCCATTACTATATTTTTTTTCATGTCAATTTCTCTATTCGATACATTAAATACTTATTACACTGAATTAATGTAGTGAGTAAGAACACTACAACGTAATGCCCCTACTATCTTACTTACATTAAATTTTTAAACTATTTAGCTATCGCTATTCTACCGAGGTTCTGCAATGCCCCGATAAGATCTGAATGATTACTATTTAACTATTGAGCCGTTTCTTGAGTATTCTTTGTAGTTACTTTATAAGTCTCACTCCATTGAGAGGCAAATCCCCACTGCATTCGCTTTCTCATCTGAACATAATAAGTAGTATTAGGTTTTAGATGAGGGATCTTATAAGTTCCTCTCAAGTTAAACGACATTTCTTGTACAAACTCACCTTCTTTCGTACCATATCTCACATCGTATAAGAAGTCTGATGGATGAGAGTCATACCCTATGAAAATACAATTCTTACCCCCTTCCATCTTGAATATAACTGGTGGTAATTCTTCTTCATTTTTCTCAAAAACAAAAGGAAACTTCTCACTTTCACCAAATCCATTGATGGCTACCAATTCGCAATCAAACTTCATGTTTTTCTTTAATTGTCCCAATTGAATGTAAGGGTCAATCGTCGGTTCAGTTTCTTTTAATTCTCCATCTTTTCCTTTGTAATACAATTTGTATTCTTCAGCATTCCAAACCTTATCAAAAACAATTCGTCCTTTAGCAGTTGAATTTAAAATCGACCTTACATGAGGAACAGCTGGTACAGAGAAATACTGATTGATATTAAAAATATCATAACCTAAAGCATCTGTCACTTCTACTTTCAATAGGGCAACATCAGTGTTTTTAATCCAATTAAAAGGCACCTTTAATTGCTTACCTCCTGGATAAATATTAGGTAGTTTTTTGGATGTCGAAGTCAATTCATTTCCTTCTTTATCAAACGTTGTTACTACTAAATTATAATCAATTAACTCATATGCAGGAAGTCCTTTATCAGGCCTTGGCTGTAACACTATTTGGCTTAGTTGTACATCTTTTACAAGGTCCTTGTGCTCTACAAATAAAGTATCAAACGGTGCATATTGTTCTCTAAAATGATAATACGCTCTTTTCTTTTGTCTGTAAGTATTGACCAATCCCCAAGCTCTATTTTGAGACTCTGTTGTCGCCCAGCCTGTACCGCCATGCCACATACTTCTGTAATCATTGAGTGTCCAAAGAGAAGCACCTACACAATAGTCTTTTCCTCTCATTTGATCAAGCATTTTCTTACCCTCAACGGTCCCTTCGTTTGGAAATTCGCTCGTTAATCGTCCTCCATACTCACTCATAAAAATGGGCTTATTCGGGAAGTTTTTATGACATTTTTTTAATGCATTACCCCATCCACCATAAATATTCAACATCACTAAATCACAATATTGTGATGCATCATCTTTCTGGTTTTGTGCAGAGTGCGAAACGTATACCGCTAATCTTGATGCATCTAGTTTTTTCACATGGTCAATTGCCGATTTCACATATTCATTGACCAAAGGGTTTGCCGAACGATAGCCAATCTCATTGCCAACACTCCAACCAATAACTGATGGATGATTGTACTTTGTGGAGATCATTGTTTCTAACCAAGCTTTTGGCATTGGATGATTAGGATCTACCCATTTGTCTTTCCCCCAAAGTGCTACTTCTTCAAAAGTCATGATACCGTTCTCATCCAATAAGTCAAGGTACTCTTTGGGCAAAGGCAAGTGGCTCACACGGGCAAAGTTGGCTCCTAAACTTTTCATCAAAGCGATGTCTTCTAAAATACGCTCTCTTCCTAACGTATTACCGGTAAAGCGATCATCTGGAACAACATTGAACCCTAATGGTCTGAAGTTTTTACCATTTAAGTGCAACTCCATTCCTACTACCTCTAATTTTCTGATACCAAATCGCTCTGTTTGCTCCTGAATCTTGTGATCTCCATCAAAAACAGAAACTTTAGAAAGGTATAAATTGGGGTGGTTGTAATCCCAAAGTTTCACATGTTTTTTAGATAATGTGAAGTTGATGTCAATATCTTTTGTCTCCCCATTGCCTACGATAATATTTCCTTTCTTTCTGGCAATTACTTTTGAAGGGTTATCCTTGCTTACTACTTCAATCTCAAAAGTCAATGCTTTCTCCTCCGATTGATCGTTTTCGAATTCCAAATTCATCGCAATGGAAGCCGTACCTTTCTTAAGATTAGGCGCTGCGATTACTTTCTGAGCAACTAATCTTGACTTATCCGTAATTGCTAGATGTACAGGGCGACGAATGCCTCCCCAATTCCAGATGGCTCCTCTTTTGAAAGTATTATCTACTCTCAATACCAAATCGTTAGGTCTGTCTGTACGAAGCTTATCCGTGATTTTGTATTCAAATGGAAGGAAACCAAAAGGATTAGTTCCTAACTTTTCTCCGTTCAACCAAACCGTAGCTTCATTGTAAACCGATTCAAAATAAAGGCGTACTAATTTGTCTTTTAAATTTTCTTCTGCCTCAAATGTAGTATGGTACCACGCTACACCTGAGAAATTGGCGTATTCGTTTTCGGTATCCCAGTTGCCTGGAACTTCCAACTTTCCCCATTCTTGTGATTGAGGCTGAAGAAACCATTCATTGGCTAAGCCTTTGTTGTAACGGTCAATTTTAAAATCCCAAAGACCGTTCAACGATACTATTTCCTGAGCAAATCCCTGCCCAAGTCCTAGTAGCAGTAAAACACTTGTTAAGATATTTCTCATCATTGTTAGTTTAGTTTCTTTTTATTCTTTTTCTTTTTTGCAGGCCATTCTTCTACAAAATGGTCTGTCATCCATTGTTGATATGCTTTGGTATATTTGCTTGCCTTTTCAGGGTATTGATCAATGATATTTTCCTCTTCTAGTGGGTCCGATTTCATGTTGAATAACATCCACTCTGACTTCCTTCTTTTTACCATTTTCCAATCTCCTTGTCGAAGTCCTTTATTTCCTTCGTGCTCCCAAAAAAGCATCCTGTCTTGATCTGTTTCCTCTCCTCTAGCTAAAGTTAAGATACTCTCGCCTTCTGTTGGGTAAATAGTATTACCTTGATAAGAAGTCGGGTAACTTGCCCCTGCCAATTCTAAACAAGTGGTCATCACATCAATAATATGTGCCGGCTGCGTATTTAGACCTTTCTTCACTTTCATACTTTTAGGAAAATGAGCAATAAATGGTGTTCTAATTCCACCTTCCATTGTTTCTCTCTTCCACAATTTAAAAGGAGTATTACTCACATTAGCCCAATGCCCGTACGACTCAAAAGAATCTCTTCCTCCTGGCGTAACTCCTTTAGATCGATTGACCATTTGATGACATCCTCCATTATCTGACAAGAAGAAAATGACAGTGTTATCGTACATTTTTTCTTGCTTTAGGTAATCCATCAACTTTCCAATATTTTGATCCAATCGATCCACTTGGGCCGCATAAACACTCATTTTGTGTGCTTCTGCTTTCGTGTCTTTCAATTCATTCCATTTTGGATGTTCTCCTTCTGTTATTTCTAGGTTTTCAGGAAAAATACCTAGCGCTTTTTGTTTCGCAAATCGCTTTTCTCGAATGGCCTCGTAACCTACCTCATATTTGCCTTTATACTTTTCAATATCTTCAGGTAAAGCTTGTAATGGAAAATGAGGAGCTATCTGTGCCATGTATAAAAAGAAAGGTTTATGGTCACCTTTAGCTTCGTCTATAAATTGGATGGCCTCATCAGTGAAATTATTTGTCGAATAGAAAGTGTCGGGGTTTTCTTTGGTCTTCACACCATTCTTATACACTTCTCTATTTAAGAATTTTGTAGGGTAAAAGTAAACACCTCCACCAGCTGGAATACCATAAAAGTCTTCAAATCCTCTTTCATTAGGCCAATGTTCTTGATCATCGCCTAAATGCCATTTTCCTGACATGATGGTATGATAACCATTTTCTTTCAAAACCTCTGCCACTGTCACTGTGTTCTTGGAAAGGTAACCTTTATAACCTGGTTTTCCCCAGTCTTCCACCAAATGCCCAACACCTGTTTGATGAGCATACAACCCTGTCAATAATGAAGCTCTTGAAGGAGCACAACGAGGAGTGTTATAAAAATTGGTAAACAACGTTCCATCAGAAGCCAACTGATCTAGGTTAGGTGTGTTGATTTCACCTCCAGTACACCCTAGATCTGAGAAACCCATATCGTCTGCTAAAATCACGATAATATTAGGCTTCTTTGGCAATTCACTCTTTCTATTACCATCCTTCACACTACAGGAGAAGGATAGTAATAATAGAATTGGTAATAATTTAATTAAGTCACTCGTAGTTTTCATCCTATTTTTGAGTCTTGAGTTTCTTCAATTGACCAGGACTTGTGATCGATGGTTTACGATTTTCAAAAAGATCTCCATAAGCATATCTTTTTACTTCAGTCCATCCGGCTGTACCAGGCCACGCTGCAGGAATTACATCATTTTCCCAATCTGTTAAATTCTTCAACAACTGCCCTTCAACTTTTGGTAATTCAGCATTTAACACCTTTTGTTCTGAAATGTCATCCTCTAAATTGTAAACCACATGACCAACACCTTCTGCCTTCACTAATTTATAATTTTTATAACGAGCGGCCTTCCAATCTCCAATTCTCCAATACAATTCATCATGAGGCATTCCTTCTTTTGTACCTTTCACGTAAGGCAATAAATCCACACCGTCAAGTGCCTTAGGCGTTTTGTCAATACCTGCCGCTTTCAAAATAGTAGGCATCACATCCAATGTAGAAGTTAACCCATCATAAGTAACGCCTCCTTTTACTTGTCCTTTCCAATACATTAAGTAAGGTACTCGGTGTCCTCCTTCAAACTCATACCCTTTATTGGCTTTTAATGGGCTGTTATCTCCGTTGCCCGTTCCACCATTATCGCTAAAGAAAAAGACGATGGTATTTTCTTCCAATCCTTCCTCTTTCAACGTCTTCATTACATCGCCAATAGCTTCATCTAAAGAATACGTCATCGCTGCTACTTTTTGTCGAGGGTGATCTTTAAATTTCTCCAAATCTTCCTCTTTAGCTTGTAAAGGTGTATGCACGGCATTGAAAGACAATAAAGCTAAGAAAGGTGTTTCGCTTTTTTTATTGTCACGGATAAAGTCAATCGCTCTATCGGCCAATACATCTGTTAAATAGCCTTCGAAGGCCTCGTGTTTACCATTATGATTAATATGTGTAGAAGTCTTATCTGCTGCATCGTATTTATCAGGGTTAAAGAAATAACCTCTGTGCCCTCCTAAGAAACCATAGAATTCATCAAAACCTCTGCTATTGGGGTGGAAATAGTCTTGTGTTCCTAAATGCCACTTTCCAAAAAGTGCGGTATTATAACCTTTTGTCTTTAAGACATCTGCCATGGTAACCTCTGTAGTATCCATACCAAATTTACCGTATAAAAAGTTATTTTCATGACCAAATCGGTGTTGGTATCTACCAGTAAGTAACCCCGCTCTTGAGGGACTACAAACCGAACATGTAGTATGGGCATCCGTAAAAACTACGCCACCGCTTGCCAAATTATCCAAGTGAGGTGTAGGAATATTTTTGGAACCTTGAAAGCCAAAATCTGCATAACCTGCATCATCTGCAAGGAAAATCACAACATTGGGTAACTTCTCTTCTTTGACCTTAGAAGTTTCTTTTTGCGTCTTTTGACAAGAGGAAAACAATAGGATTCCTACTGATAAATACGATATAAATTTCTTCATGATTATTAATTTTCAAATGCTTGGTTAATAATTAGAGTTCATAATTTCAAGAGCTTGAGATGCACTATTAATCGCGTTATAAATCTCGTGCTTTCTGTTAAGTTTTGCTCGTTCTTTTAAAGAAGTAGTCACATATCTAAATGTCTTTTCAAAGGCTTTGTACTCTGAAATTGGCATCATCTGAACTGCTCTTACAGCATGCCATGCTATGAATGCGTTGTCCGATTTGCCATGATTTTCTAGTACTTTTTTGGCTTTTATATCATGTTTCATTCGATATAAAATTGTTGCTGCTTCTATTTGGTTAAATGGATTTTCATCTTCAAGAAGCTTTTCAATTTTTGGCAAGTCTTCCTGATCCAATTCCTGTGCTCTCAGCCCTACCAATGCCCAATAACGTTGCATTGATACAGTGGAAGCCAAATAGGCCAATTGTTTGTCCTTGTAGTAATGGCCTCTTCCAGAAAGTTCAGCTACATAAAGTATGTTTTCCAAAGGATACACTTTATCGTCTGCCATTGCTTCAAACGGATTGCTTCCTTTTGCTAAACGGTCCATCTGTCCTGCAGGGATAAAATGTAAATCTCTCTGGTTCAATATTTCATTTTTATTTATTGATCTGAATTTTGCCAACACATTCTGATACTCTTCCTCATTCGACAGATCATTTACATTCCATTTGTCCTTTTGATTATCAAATAACCACTCTCCTTTTTTTCCTGCTCCTAGTACTTGATATTGAACATTATCCAATGTTTTTTCCTTTGTATCCTTGTGCATTTTCTTCAAAATATCTGCATTGTCAGAATACTTGTGCCATTGCACAATAGGGTAATCGGTCATATAATTTCTTACGTAAGTGTATCTACCATCTGTCACCGTTCTCACTTGATCAATCACTTCTCCGCAACCATCACGACCTCCCCACACATACTGACGTTGGTAGTCTTGACCAAAAATATTTTCACCCTGCATATACTGAGGTTTTTCAACTCCTGCCAAAGACAACACCGATGGTGCTAAATCCTCAAACGAAATGACTCTATTCTCAAATTCCTCTTTTTCTGCTGCAAGTAGATGTTTATATTTTTGGGGAATGTGCACAAACATTGGTACTTGATGTCCTAAGTTCAAACCCGCTCCTTTGAATCGGGGTAAGCCTTCTCCATGATCCGCAAATACAAAAATGATTGTGTTGTCAAAAAGTCCGTCCTCTTTTAAGCGATTGATGATTTCTCCGATCTTTTTATCTGTCAGTGTAATACAATCATACATTCTTGCCATATAAGACCTCATTTCATCATTGTCAGCATAAAATGGAGGTAACTCAATACTTTCTGGTTTTGTGAGCTCTACTTCCGATAAAACATTTCTAACTTTTTTCTCATAAAAAGCATGAGGGTTGACCATGGTGTAAGACTCATGAGATGTCATTAGATTAAAAACGGAGAAAAAGGGTTGTTTGCTATCGGTTCTATCCCACCATCCTGTTTTACCTTTACTAAAGTCCCAGGCTTCTTTTACTTTATTTTTTTCTTCTGCTAAGTTGTAATCTGTTTTATTATTATTCGTTGTAAAATAACCCGCTTTCTTTAAGTAGTAGGGAAATGCTTTGACATCAGAGGGTATTTCTATTGTACTTCTATGATTGGCTGTCCCTAATCGATTGGCATGAACACCCGTAATGATACATGACCTTGATGGCGAACAAACTGTTGCAGTAGAAAAAGCATTATTCATCTTGAAACCTTCTCTTGCTAAAGCGTCCATATTCGGTGTTTTTGCCTGTTTATTGCCATAAGCACCTATAAAATGAGGAGAAGTATCCTCTAGTGTAATCCAAAGAATATTAGGTTTTGGATTATTCTCCTCATTGGGAAGAGATGTAGAATTGCCAGCGCAAGACCACATTAAAAAACATAAAAAGTAAAGTAAATATCTAACAATATGCATAGTTTAAATTTGTATCCAATTCTTGATTTCTTATCAGGTTTTTAAAAACAAGGAGCCTAAGAAGCTCCTTGTTTTTTCTACTTTTTTACCTTAAAAAATTACTACCAGCCAGGATTCTGGCCTAGGTTAGGGTTAGTCACACTTTCCTGAAATGGAATCGGCCAAATATATTGACGTTCAGGAAACACTCTATTTAATAATATGTTGTGATTGTCTAAAACATGATCGTAAGTCGGTAATCCGTTTTCATCAAATTCAGGAATGGCAGAGAACATGTTACTTTCTTCTGAAAGTCCTTCTGTTTTGATACCAATCATAGGACGGTTCAATGCCACATCTGCCAAATTCCAACGTATTAAGTCCATATATCGTAGCCCTTCGTTCGCTAATTCCACTCTTCTTTCTCTACGAATAATTTCTCTTAATTCTTGTGCATTTGTTGTTATCACTTCAGGGTAAGTTCCTCCCTCCGCAATTTGTTGAGCATAGGCTCTTTGACGTACACGGTTGATCGCATCTAATACAGACTGATCAATTTGACCAAGCTCTAATTTTGCTTCTGCATAAATCAAAAGTGTTTCTGCAAATCGATAAAGAATAATATCTACGTCAACAATATCAATACTGCCTCTCATGGCATCAGAAAAACCTTTCTTAAACAACAATCCCGCTGGATTTGCAGAACCTTGAGTATTGGATAACCAAGAGTCCATATTTTTGATACTCTTCTCTTCTTGAATATCCCAAGTCTCCTTTTTGAATGGCTCCCAATAGATATTCATCAAAGAATCTCCTGGAGTAAGAATGCTCATCTTCAAACGAGGATCTCTATTTTCAAAAGGATTCAGGTAGCTGTATGAAGCTGCATCATCATCGATACGTAAACCTTCAGCCGTTTCATAACTATCAATCAACTCATACGTTGGAGTTGTGGAAGCGAATCCACCAACATTTCTCTGAATATCATATTGGATATTTCTCTTTTCACCGTAAGCAGAGGATTGTGGAAGAGCAATGATAATCTCGTTACACTGCTGACCTTGTTCTAAGAACAACTCTCCGTAATTCGGATATAAATCAAACTGACCATAATCCATCAAGGCTTTGGCTGCTTCGGCCGCTACCTCATAACGATTCGTATACAGGGCATAACGCGATTTAATAGCTAATGCACTTGCTTTCGTAAAACGTTGTACATCTGCATCACTATACGTTTCTGGTAAGTACTCAATCGCAAAATCAAGATCTTCCATTGCTTGATCAATGACTGTCTCTTTATCTGTACGACGAATGTCATACGCTTCTTCCAATGGAATTGGCTCTAATAGTAAAGGAACATCTCCATAGTGAGTCGCCAAATACAAGTATTGATGTGCTCTTGTCAATAATGCTTCTGCTCTCAGCTTCAGCCATGTTGCTTCAGGCGTTACACCTTCTGCTCTGTGCATATAATGAAGCATCATGTTAGCACGGGTGATTGATTTATAACAATCTGTCCATCTACTCTTAAATGTCTTCGATTGAGAAGTCGAAGTACCTTTGTATAATTCGTGTCCTGTTCCTGATCTAGTAAATACATTATCGGAGTATTTATCTGTATCAACAGGGAACATAAAATCTCTGTAAAATTCATTTGCTGCTACTTCCAACTCTGCTTCTGTAGAGTAGAAATCACCTGTTGATGGAGAAGTTCTTGAATACAGATCCAAATCTCTACAAGAAGTATTGAACAAAACCAACGCAGCAACGGCTATATTTCTTAGATTAAAAATCTTTGTCATCATTTTCATTTTTTAGAATTTCAAGCTGATACCAGTCATATAAGTGGTCAATAATGGATAATCCGTTGATTTGATTTCCGGATCCCAACCTTTTGGCATGTGATTAAATGACCATAAATCATTTACTGAAGCATAAATTCTGAACTTCTTCACACCTACTTTCTTAAGTAGTGACTTTGGTAATGTATAACCTAAAGTGATGTTCTTGATCCTCATGTAAGCACCATTTACTAACCAGAAATCTGATTTCTGATAGTTTGATTTTGAACCTTGATCAGAAAGTCTTGGATATTCTGCCCCTGTATTTTCAGGTGTCCAATAGTTACCTACAACATATGAAGGGAAGTTTCTGAATGAACCACTAAAAGGTTGAACTTGAGCATTTGATAGCATTACATCTGTTTTGCCTACACCTTGTAATATTAAGCCAAAATCAAGGTTTTTGTAATTCACATTGAAGTTGGCTCCAAATGTATATCTTGGAAGTGAACTACCAATCACTACTCTATCTTCCTCCGCGTTGATCATATCACTTTCTCCACCTGGCTGCTTTTTATAACGAATATCACCTGGCTGTTCTTGACCTGTTAACTTGGCGTGGTCTGCATGATCATCTCCAAAGTAACCTAAGTTTTCATAACCATACCAAGCTTTATATTCTTGGCCTTCCATTGTTACTTGATTACCCAATTGGTTCGCCCCTTTCATATCAACCACTGTGTTTTTGTTGTCAGATAGGTTAAAACCGATTGAATAGTTAAGATCGTCATTAATAATATCTCTCCAATTGACTGTGATTTCCCATCCTTGGTTATCCACAACACCAGCATTTTGTAATGGAGGGTTAGCATAACCTAAGTAAAGTGGAATATCTAGCTTTAATAAGATGTCATAAGTAGTTTTGTAATACCAGTCAAAGTTGACATTTAAACGATCATCCAAGAACGCCGCATCAAATCCGATATCATAACCTTCTGTAGTTTCCCATGTGATATTTTCAATGGCCATATCTTGCTGAGCGTAAGACGTTAAAGGAACAACCTGACCACTTGCATACACATATGAGTTTGATCTGCTCATGTTGGCCGTATAAGCGTAGTTACCCACTCTTTGGTTACCTAAGCGTCCCCATGAACCTCTTACTTTTAAGTTAGAAAGCCAATCGGCAGACTTTAAGAATTCTTCATTAGAGATGTTCCAACCTGCTGACACTGAAGGGAAAAATCCCCATCTATGATCCGAGTGGAATCTAGAAGAACCATCATATCTAATGTTGGATTGAATGTAATATTTGTTCTTGTAATTATATGAAACTCTAGAGAAGAATGAAGACAGTGCATTCTCATTTTGACCACCCTTGTTGCTCCACATATCTGTGTTACCTGCATTAATTTCATCATAATCAGGCAATACATACCCAATACGCTCTGCCTCTAACGTTTTCTCTCTGTAATAATTACTCTCGTAACCTGCTAAAATTGAGAAGCTATGTTTGTTGATTTTTTTATTATAAGTAATTGTGTATTGTTGGTTGATCGAATACGATTCTTTACGCGTATCTGACAATTTATCTTGACTCTTACCCGTATTACCTATCCAGTTACCTTCCGTATCATAATAATCAATCACTCTCAACATATTCTTTGTATTGTTGAAATTAAATTTTGGAGCTAACTGTGCTGAAACTCTAAGATCTTTAATTGGCTCAAAATCTAATCTTGCTCGGAATCTTGCAAAGTTGGTTTGATTGTCTTTGTAACCACCTTTATTTACAAAAGCGACAGGGTTTTGACCATCTTTACCATCAGCAAAAGTACCATCGCTCCAATAAGCAGGATAGAAAGAAGGAATGTTTCGAGCACTTGTGTAGAAGGAATTCGTATGATGCCCCTCATTAGGCTGTTCTTTGTTGCTTTGTCTTAAATACATATCCAAAGCACCTTTAAACTTACTGTTTATCTTGATGTTGTTGTTCAATTGTAAAGTATATCGTTCCCAATTGAAATTCGGAATTAAACCTTCTTGTGTAGAATAACCAAATGACATTTTTGATCGAACGACATCGTTACCACCTGCAATTGAGAAGTTGTGTCTTTGCTGAACAGCATGATCCTTTAATAATTCATCTTGCCAATCTGTATTCGGGTATAAATCAGGGTTAACCATAGAGTTATCTCTATAATTATCAATATAATACTGCTCCCAAAGTGGTGCTAAACCATCGTTTTCCTTATACTCATTTTGCATTCTGAAATAATCCTGAACATCTACCATTTCAGGTAATGTTGTTGGTCTTTGAACCCCCACATCACCACTATAAGTAACTGTCAGTTCTCCTTCTTTTGCTCTCTTTGTTGTAATGATAATTACACCGGCTGCTGCTCTTGAACCATAGATAGCTGCTGAAGCTGCATCCTTCAATACTGTCAATGACTGAACATCTTCAGGATCAACATCATCAATGTCACCAGGAGCACCATCAATCATCACTAAAGGCGAACTATTGTTCAATGTTGTCTGCCCCCTAATTAAGATGTCACCTGTAGAACCTGGTTCGCCACTCGATCTTGTTACTGTCACACCTGGAATAGAACCTTGAAGTGCTTGAGAGAGTTGTGGTGTTTTTCTTTCTGTGATCATTTCTGAATCTACTGTTGCTACTGCCCCAGTTAAATCCGCTTTTTTCTGTGTACCGTAACCTATAATTACGACTTCGTTTAATTGTTCTTGTGCTTCTCTAAGCACAATGTGTAATTCTGTACTTGTTCCTACATTTACTATTTTTTCTTCGTACCCAATGGATGTCACAATGATTTTTGAATTTGCTGGTACAGCCAATTTAAAACCTCCATCAAAGTTTGTCATTGTACCTGTTGTTGTACCTGCAATAATAATGTTAGCTCCGATAACCGGAATTCCAGCTGGGTCTTTCACCGTTCCTGAAATTGTTATCTTGTCCTGTTGTTGCGCTATGGCAGTATTCCAAAGGAAAACCCCCATCATACTAAGTAATAATATGCGCCATTTCATCAATACTGTAATCGGCATAAACTCTTCTTTAAAAAATATTAGCGAAAAAGTTAAAAATTGTGTTGTCGGCAATTTTTACGTTATCTGTTATAATCAATGCCTGCCTTAATTATATTGCTAATATAGCAATTTAGTATGTACTTTCAACACTAATTATAAAAAAATGTTATTTTAATGAGAAAATTTTAGCTAATACACTCTAAAAATGAATTGATGTTCACTATATATTAAAAATAGGGCCAAAATTCCTTCTACAGCACAAATCTGAAATAACTATATCGTTGATGTACTTTAATGGGTATGATTAAAAAATGTAAGCATATCGCAAACTTCCAATCAATTATTCAGCAGGTTTTATGTCCTACTTTCAAGCTTCCTTCTTCTTCATTTTTCCATTGATGAAAAACGAAGCAAAAAATCTAGGCTTAGAAGTCAAAAGAATTAAAATGTGACTTCTATCTCGTTCAATAAAAGAGGCAGCTGATTATTATAAATAAAAAGCTGCCGGTTTAATTTGCTTAACTACTATTTTGTATTTATTACTACGTTAATGGTTCTTCTTTTTACCACGTTGGAATGGTGGTCTATAATTTTCCTTGGAAGGCTTCATTGCTAGACGGGCGTTTGTTTTATCCATCCATTGTTGCAAATCTTTTAAAAGTCGATCTCTTACCTCTTTATTTTTTAATGCTAGATTATTGGACTCCGAAATATCTTCTTTGATATTGTAGAGTTCTACCATGTTATTTTCATCGATTCGATCCACTCCCCCATCAAGAATATACTCTTCATGGAAGAATAATAATTTCCAATCTCCATTAATAACTACAGTAACAGGACGGTTTCTAAAGTAGGAATCTCTACCTCCTCTTTGATTTTTCCCATCCAAATAATTAGGATAATGATAAAAGATAGACGATCTCTTTAATGTTTCGGCTTTGCCATAAAACAGTCCCTTTAAACTTTCACCATCCAATATTTTATTTTTAGGCGTTTTCAATCCTGCCATATCTAAAAATGTTGGATAGAAATCTGTATTGACAACAGAAACGGTAGATGAAGAACCTGCTTTTACCTTGGGCGGATACCAAACGACCATCGGTACTCTTATCCCTCCTTCATAAAGCATTCCTTTCACACCCCTCAACGGATCTTGATGAATTTTCCCCAAAGAACCATTATCCGAAGTGAAAATGATGATGGTATTGTCATCAATTCCAAGTTCTTTGACTTTCTTCAAGATCGTCCCCAAGCTCTCATCTGTATGTTTCACCATACCTGCATAAGCGGGGTTGTTGTGTAATTTCCCTTTTTCTTTTGCCTGAAAATAGTCTAACATCTCTTGGCGTGCTTCCCATTTTGCATGTACGGCATGATGAGGTAAATAAAGGAAAAAAGGTTTATCTTTATTGTCTTCCATAAATTCACAAGCCTCATCTGTCAACTTATAAATATCCTTTGGATCATTGGTTTTCTTGAACTTAATTTCTTTGGGTTCAGTCGATTGATCTACCATAAAACCTTGTTCAGAAGCCTCTCCTGCAATGTGCCATTTACCAAAAATTCCCGTCACGTAACCACCATCTTTTAGTGCTTCCGCCATGGTATAGTTGTCCAATGAAAGTTCCTGATCAGGTACTGGTTCCAAACGCATTTTATCTTCGGGGCCTCTTTTGGCATCCCAAACGGCAATCTTACCATGACGAGGAGTGTACTGACCTGAGATCATTGAAGCCCTTGACGGAGCACAATTGGGGCCAGAAGAATAAGCATTGTAAAATACCATTCCTTCTTTTGCCATCTGATCTAAATTAGGAGTTTCATGGTAATCAGATCCCATAAATGAAGGATCTTTCCATCCCATATCATCTACAAAAAATAAGATAATATTGGGCTTTTTCGGTTTCTTGTCTGCTCCAAAAGTTGTCAAAGACCAACATATAGACAGCAATAATAGTGTAATAACTCTTTTCATTGTATTAAATATTATCTACTGGAAAACGGAAAGTTTGATTGGGGATTCTAGCTGACTTAAACAACTCTTCTCCTTGTTTTACAATTTCCGGATTTTCTGCTGCAACATCGTTCTCTTCCCCCGGGTCTGAAGGTAAATGATACACTTCAATTTTACTTTTAGCTTTTTGCTTCAACTTGTTTTGCACAATTTTCCAATCTCCAATACGAATTGCTCTAGATCCACCTCTTTCATGAAATTCCCAATAGAAATAATCATGCTTTTCTTGCTTTTGAGCTTCTCCAATTAAAGTTGGCAAGAAAGAAATACCATCAATGTTTGCTTTTTCGTCAATGTCAGCATCCACAATATCAGCCAATGTTGGGAAAACGTCCCAGAAAGCCGAAGGATGATCTGTTTCAGTATTTTTCTTGATAACATTTGGCCAAGAAACAATCATAGGTACTCGTATACCACCTTCGTAAAGGTCTCTTTTAATACCTCTGAAAGGACCATTAGAATTGAAAAACTTAGGGTCGGCACCTCCTGCTGAGTGTGGGCCATTGTCTGAAGAAAAGAAGATGATTGTATTCTCATCCAAACCATGCTCTTTCAATTTATCCATAATTTCTCCTACAGAGATGTCTAAATGATGCATCATAGTAGCAAATGCTGCTCTTGGATATTCTTGATCTGCATACGTTCCCATCATAAAACGTTGCTCATGTGTCAGATTTGGATTATGGTTTCTCTTATTTACATACGGTTTACCTTTTGGATATACTTCCTTGTAGTGCTGGAAAATGGAATCTTCTGGAGCTACAACTTCCGCGTGTGGAATGGTATAAGGCAGGTACAAGAAGAAGGGTTCATCTTTATTTTCGTCAATAAAATTCAACGCCTGATCATGAATTAAATGATGTGTATATTCTTTTTGTCCTCCTTCTTCATTGCCCTCAAGCATCACTTTTTCACCATTATGACGTAAATACAAAGGATAATACGTATGTGCTAGTCGCTGACAGTTATAACCATAAAATTCATCAAATCCTTGATTATTTGGTGCTCCTTCTGAACCTGGGTACCCTAACCCCCATTTTCCAAACATGCCTGTTTTATAACCTTTTGACTGCATCATTTTTGGCAATGACGCAATATCAGCTGGAATTGGGACTTGACCTTCTGGCTTTACTTCTTTGTTTCCTCTGATGGGTGAATGACCTGTATGTAAACCGGTCATCAAAGTCGATCTTGAAGGGGCACAAACTGTACTTCCTGCATAGTGACTATTGAATTTCATACCGCTTTTAGCCAATGCATCAATATTAGGCGTAGTAAATTTTTCTTGTCCATAGCAACTAAAATCGCCCCATCCTGCATCGTCTACAAGAATAAAAACAATATTAGGTTGCTTAGCCAACGACTTCTTACCATCTTGACTTTGCTGATATTTATTCGTGGAACATGAACTGAATAGACATGCTATGATGAATAAAAAATAATTGAAGTTGTTTTTCATATTTATGCTGTTTGTAATAATTCGTTTCTTTTTAATTTACTCCACAATTGTGGTAATGGATCTTGGTTGAATAGAGAGCTTACCTGCACATTTTTGGTGTTTTAAACTTTCTGTAGAAGAAGTGACATACACCTGTTTTTGTTTTTTGGAAGGTATTGTAATTTCATAAGGTTCATCTGCTAAATTTACAATGACAATCACGGTTTGTTTTTTGGATTGGTAAGCTGAAATCAATAGTTGGTCTTCATCATATTGCCCTTCAAGTGCTGCAGTAATTCGTTGCATACCCGGACGTACAAATCGTGAATAATTACCCAACGCCCAAAGGCATTTCGAATCTTCTAACACTGTCTTATCCTTTTTATCCACGTAAATTAAGCCATCTTTATAATCATAAGGGCTGACTGCTATCCACCATTGCCATGAAGACGCATTGGCAATCGTAAGATCGTAATGCATTACTTTAGCGATGTACAATGCAGGATCAATTCCTAAATCTTTACCTTTTCCTTTTACTTCCTCATTATTTTCAAGCAAACAGTATTCGCTTTGGTAAAAAGAAAGATTTTTATAATCCTTCATTAAGTTTCCAATCACTTGGCGACTACTTTTCAATTTACTTAAAGGTGATGTGGTAAAGTAAGCATGTGCTGAAAAAGTGGGCGAAACTGACTTTAAATCACCAATATAATTTACACTTTCAGGATGGAAGAAACTCCATAATTGATGATCTCTGTCCGGGCGATTTGAAGAAGGATCGTACACATAGTTGTACTGAGCACTTTCTGCTACTTCAATCTTTGTCTTTAATTTATTTTGTTGGAAGGTTGCATCCATTTCTCTAATCACAGCTGCCATCTCTTCATTGTGAGCAGCGGTTCCTTCTTGACCGTTTTTCTTTCCCCAATCCCATTGAGGTTCATTGAAAGGTGAAATTAGATTAAAATGGAGCTCTTCTTTCTCCATTTCAATTAAAAATTGGGCTAAAAAATGTGCATAATGGGAATAATTCTCTTTCGAAAGGTTTAATGAAGTTTCTCCATTTCCATGAGCAAGGTGATTCTTGGTAAGTGCAATTGGTGGTGAATTAGCAAATGCTGTAAAATGCTCAACCCCCAATTCTTTTGCTTTTTTGAGAAACCAAAGCTGACCTTCTTGATTTGTAATTTTTACTTCTTGCGTCAGTGAATCGTAAATACCAAAAGACCTTCTCCACGGGTCTTTAATCTCTGATTCCTCCCCTTGTGCTGCACTGCCAGCACCAATATTAAACCGCCATGTTGAAAGGCCAATACCTTTAGGAGATCCATCTTTTTCAAGTTCTTTTGAAAAAAGCCATTGGGCCATTTTCTCTTTTTGGGGTTTCTCCCACTCTTTGCCAACATATTGAATACTCCAAGCATCAGAAGCTCCAAAATGATCAATCAATTGATGGCGTTCAGAAGTTTTGAGGTGAAGTTGGAGAGAAGAACTACTCTCTTGTGCCCAAAGTTGGACACAAGAAAGTAGTGTAATGAATATAACACTAAGTCTTTTCATTTCTTTTAATAACAGAATACTTCGTCAAATGAAACGATAGACTTTAGGGTTGAAATTATCTTCCGGAAGCCGCTTGAAAAGCTGATTGTATTTGAAGTGTTGTTTTCTTCAATAACTCAATCACTTCTTCATTGGTGTGGTTTCCATCAAAATCAGAAAGAGCTATAGCGATTTCATCTGCCGTGTTCACTCTTACTGCAACACTAGTCTTTTCGTTCTTGATAATACTATAACCGTTCTCCTTATCGATTTTCAATTGGTCTAAATATTCCTGACTCAAGTTTAAGTCCTTCGCTACAAAATCAAGGTCTAATTGCTCTCGATGTGCTAATAATATTTGTCCTATCGAAGATTTTTCTAAAGGATAAACGGCCATTTTACCAATAGCTTCCATTGTTGACATACCCGGTGTCCAGTGATATAAATAAGAAACATGGTTGTTCCACAAAACACCAATTGCTACTACACAATTTAATTCCAAAAGTGGTTCAATGTACTTAAATGCAATCTGAAATACTTTAGACGCATGTAGTGAATGCGCTGCTAAAACATGGACCGCCGCTCCTGGAATGTATCTTCTTTGGTTATCTTGATAAGTATAACCCAAAAAAGAAAGCGTTCTAAGAAGTCGGTTTACCTTGGTTTTTTCCATCTTTAGCATCTCAGATATATCTTTCACTGAAGCCGGTTTGTCCAATACTGTTAATGTCTGCAACACCTCCAATCCATCAATTAAACCCTGGATTGGTTGTGCCGGTCTTTTTGATCTAATCATAGTCAGTCCGCTAATTAGAAAATTTTATTATATACTGCTGAATTATTTCTTGCAATGTACAAAATTGTAACAGCCTTTTATTAACTTATTTAATCAAAAAGAGGGGCAAAATTGTTTTTTTTTACAAAAACATCAACAATCCGTTATTTCACTATTAGCAATAACATTTAATTACAAATAACATCAAATAATGCAACTGGAATTCTACTATCCTTGCGATCCAATTCAATCACTAACTTGGAAGTTTTTACTGGCTGATCCAACTTCACATCACATAATGTTGTGTGATTTGATGCTGTTTGGAAAAGGCATTTCCCTGTCTCATCCTTGATTCTAAAAGATTCAACACAGTAAGGTACAACTGATTCTGGATGTCCAAATTGAGTACTTTCCATGGCGTGATCTAAGTCGGCATCAAAGAACAATTTAATCAATGAAATCTCTTGTGCCTCTTCCCACTCTAAAGTCAAAGTTGGGTAAGCATCATCTAATGCTGCAATCCATGCATTGGTTGATTGTACTGGACGAGTAACTCCTGAATCCAAGTGCTCTTTTTTACCAATGAACAAAGGTGTTTTTAATTGCATCGCAATATTTTGGCCTTCAGGACGACGTTGTGGTGTCCAGAATTCAAACCCATCAATTCCAATTTCCTTTGGTGGTTCTTGCTGCCCAAAGTTAGAGACTGCTTTATTTTCTTTTCTAAATACTGATAAAATACCCGTGATTCTATCCTCAGAATAATTCAATTGGAGATCCACATTCGGAGCAAAACAAACAAACACATAAGTGTCTCCTAAAGCTGAAACATCAAACTTTAAATCAACAAAATGACGTCCTGCTTCCACTTCTGTTGATTGGATACCAATCACTTTTTCAGGCGTGAAGTTTGTCGCTTCAAGACTTACTTTTAATTCAACATCTACTGTTGTTTCCTTGGCAGCAATAACTGGAACTCTAAGAGAAAGTGTTTGCTGATCCCTTGTAATAGGCAACATCTGAGCAGATGGCATTTCTAACGTTTTCCAAATATTTGAAGACCTTAATTCTGTCAGGTTTAATTCTGAAGAAACAGAAACATTCGCTTTTGAAGAAATAAAACCAGATTTATCCAACTTAACATGAGGGATATAAGATGATTTTTCTAACAGTTTTTGTTGAATCTTCTCAATGTGTTCTTTTTCAATAGTTTCATAAGGAAGTACATCATTTTGAATAGAATAAGCTGCCGCTACTGCTACTCCTTCTGCTGCCACTGCACTTGTCAACATCACTCTTGTAGAACCAAATGCCACGTGAGAAACACTTACAATTCTACCTGCAAAAAATAGATTGTCGATATCTCTACTTATAGCTGTTCGTAAAGGTATCTGATAAGTACCTTTTGAATGCCACTGAGTACAACTTGGAAGCGAAGAATACACGCCATCAGAAGGGTGCAAATCTAACGCCCAACCACCATGAGCAATCGCATCATCAAATCTTCTTTGTTCAATGATATCTTGCTGTTTCATCATGTACAATCCTTCAAAACGACGACTTTCACGCTTTCCAGGTACTGTACCAACCCACTCTAAGGTCATGTTTTCAGCCTCAGGGAATTTTCCTGAATTCTTGATATAATTCCAAATACCATATACCACTTTCCAAAGCTCATATTTGATATTTTCGGTCTCATGGATCGTATCTAAACGCCCTCCATATTCAATCCACCAATAATTACAGCCTGTATGATCGGCTTGAATATTTTTAAACCTAGGTAAATCTTCAATATCCTTCAACGCATAAGCTGGAGGTGTGAATTTCACTGGTTTGTCGGTGTTTTTGGTGTAGAAATAAATGGTATGTCCTAGAAGCTCACCATACTGCTCTACATTTGGAGCCATTTTTTCACCGAACTCCTCAATGGTTTCGGCCCCCATTCTGAATGATGCACCGGCTAAGAAAGAAAGTACTCCGTCACCAGATGCGTCACAAAAGCGTTTTGCACTTAGGTTGTAAAGTGTTGAGTTTTGGCTGTTAAAAGCTTTTACAGATTGAATTTTTGTATCTTCATGAGTTACCTCAAAAGCTGAAGTATTCAATAGTAAAGTGATATTCTCTTCCTGCTTTACTTTTTCGATCAGAATTGTATCAAAAATTAAAGCATTACCTTCTCTATTTCTATAAAGGTTTTCTTCTAGAATTTCACCTGTCACACCTGTTTCTCTCGACCATCTATTGTTATTTCCCATGTGAGAAGTAGCTCCTAAAGCCCACAATCTCACCTCACTGGAAGCATTACCTCCCAATACTGGTCTATCTTGTACCAAAACCACTTTTACTCCTTGTCGAGCTGCTGTAATTGCGGCACAAGTACCTGATAGTCCTCCACCTACAATTAATAAATCCGTGTCAATAGCCACCTCTTTTAGGCTCCTATTTTTATTATAAGATTCCTGAATCATAATTCTCTCGTCTAGTTTTTCAACTAATTTTTTTGAATAACTACTCTTTATTCATTTATAATAATGAAGCTCCAGTGTTGGAAAATGTGATTCGCATTTCCAAAAGTGATAAGGCAGACACACCACTGGAGCTATTTCTTATTCTTTAAGTATTTAAGAAACAACCATTTCTTTTTCTTCCTTGATTACATTCTTTGCTTTTTTTAGTAAGCTATAAGCCAAAATGGCGATGATCACTCCTATACCGACTAACCATGTCCAGCCATCTTCACCCGTTAGGGCAATTCCAAAAAAGAGTACACACACCGCAAATAATGAATAACTCATTACTTTCAAACTAAAAGCATTGGTTCCTGCTGTTTCAACCACCTCCTCACGTCTTTTCGCAATTTCATTTACTTGATGACTCACCATGCTATTTTTTGACATTTGAATCATTTCGTTGATTGCTAATAACGTAAATGGCACTACCACACCTATCAACATCTCAATGGCTCTGCTTAATCCTTCCCAATCAATCACCATTGGCAGAATTTTAAGTAATACATTAATCAATAAACTTGCAATCGTAATTTTTATGATCTGTGATTTTCCTAACCTATCTGAAAATAAACTCCAAATTGGAGGAGCGTAAAGGGAAGTACCCGTAACCGCACTAATACTCAAGACCACATTGACAATACCTCCAACTGATGGAACAAGTAATGCAACACCAATGGCAAACACTCCGCAGAAAATCGTCGCCATTCTTGCAACTTGTATTTTTTGTTTGTCTGATAAATTAGGTTTTAATTTTAAAACAATATCATTTGTGATCACTGCAGCTGAAATGTTCAATGAACCATTGACCGAGCTTGCTGTTGCATATAACATTCCTCCGATCATTAACCCTAGCATTCCTTCTGGAAGTACTTTTTGACACATCAACAAATAAGCACCTTCTATTTCTAAACCTGATAGGTTAGGATCTACCACCTTGTAAATCATTGGAGGTAACATCCATAATATTGGACTGAAAATATACAATCCCCCAAATAAGTAAGCCACTTTTTTAGCTGCTTTTGGTGTCGATACTGATGTGTATCGTTGAACGTAAGCCCAGTTACCGCCTATGAAAATTGAATTATATACTCCAAATGACAAAAGGAATAATGGAGTATATTGTTTATTGACTAGGCCAAAAAATCCTTCTGGAGAGTTTTTGACAAAATTGTCCACTCCATCTACATAATTCAATGCCAACGGAATCACAATAATAATTGCGGATAATAAAATCACAAATTGTAATACATCTGTCACCATCACGGCTTTTAATCCGCCAAGTGTGGTATATAAGATCATGAACACCCCCAACACCAAAATACAGGTGTAGATAGAAGCATCGAGGGAGACACTAATGATCTTTGCTACAGGGTATAAAAATGCACCAGTATAGGCAAAGGACATCAATAAAAATAAATAAGTAAACACTTTTTGAGTATCTCCATCAAATCGAAATCTCAAATATTCCGCAACGGTAACAGCTCCTGTTTTATGCCATTTATCTACGATAAATTTACCTACTAAGAAGCCTGCTATACACATTGTCCATTGAATCGCTATTGCCACTGCACCATATTCATAAGCAATTGCACCCCATACTACAAAAGTTCCTGCTGAGAAAAAACCCATGAACAGCGACAGACCACTCATGCCCCAAGGGACTGCTCCTCCTCCGGCGAAAAAACCTTTTAAATCTTTCTCTCTTGAAAATGTAATTCCTACACCTAATACAATTAGGGAAAAAATCAGTATCACTAAAAAATCAAACGCTCCCATCTTAAAAAACTAGTTTCTTTATTATATTGCTAATATAGCAATAATAGATTTAACTTTTAAATATTTATTCTACTATTTTAAATTTCTTACTTAAAAAATAGAACATTCTTGAAATCCTTCGATGCAAAGTATTGCATTTCACATTGAACGGACTGTAAATCATGGAGTAAACTACTCTTTTGAATCGAAAAATTCTGTCATTTTATATGAAAAAAGCCATCCCTTTATCATGTAAAACAATAAGGGATGACTCCTATCAACTTATAACCAACTATTTATTCGTTACTATAACTATTACTTGATTAATATTTTAAGGTGATCAGAATTATTGGATGACCTGATGTAATAAACACCTTTTGGCAAATCTGACAAATCAATCACTTCTGAAGGTTCTTGAATTTCAATTGTTTTGACTTCTACTCCAACCCCATTGATTACGTGAAGGATTTCTTGTGCTTTCAGGTTTCTGATCTGGAATAATCCGTTATTCGGGTTGGGATAAACCACTTGATCAAAAGCAGGAACGTCAACACTTGTAATCGTCGAAGACTTAATTTCGAAAGTTTGGCTTATTGCAACTGCAGCAAAAATCTGATCTGTTTCAGTCGTTGTCGCTTTTACAGTTACAGTACCAACTGCTTTTCCGACCAATTTTCCGTCTTCAATCACTGCGATTGAAGCATCGTCAACAATGTAATTAATTTCTTGTCCGTCATAGATTGAAAACGCGGTTAAGTTTACTTCTTCATTGACTTTAAGTGTTGTAACTTGTTCACTCCAATCAATTTCATCTTGATATTTCACCACAACGGCTTTTTCCAACCTTTCTGATTCCACAAACTCTTGATCGGCTTCAGCGTAGGCTATTACCGTTATATTCCCCACTTCATTACCTCTCAATGAACTTCCTTCAAGAATGGCAGCATCAGAGTCCTCTTTCAGCAAGTATTTCACTTTAGACCCAGCGTTCGCAGCTAATGAATAAGATCCACCTACGGCCAATTTAGAAATATCTTGATCCCAAGTGATGGTGTTTTCTCTTCTTGCATTAATTGTTTTGTTGAATGTCACTGGTATGTCATTCGCAGTATTTGTAGTTGCTGAAATTTGAACATTGCCCGTACCAACAATGGTAAGTAAGTTTGTCTCGCTGATTGTTGCAATGCTCTCATTACTTGTAGCAAATGTGACAGGTTCTTCTGTTGATGAAGTGGCTTCCATCTGGAATACGTCTCCAACCATCATTACTCCTTCCTCTAAATTCCAATCGATTTCAGTATCATCTGCCGCATAAACTTCTAACTCAAACATACGCATTCTTGTATCGGTACCTTTGTCTAAGTTGTTGACCTTAAGTTTTACTTTTTGAGCGGTTACCTTGTCAAAGAATTGAATATATTCGGGGTTTCTATTATCAGTTTCTTCTAAAACTTTTACCCAGTTACCTTCAATTTCAACACTCAATTCAAAACCAACAACTGGATTACTGTATACACCATCAGAACTACCTGTCCACATGCCTACACCTGTGATATCAAAAGATTCTCCTAAATCTACGACTACTTCATGGGGTAAAGGAATTCCTTTTTCTGTAACCCAACGACTCGTTTTGTCGATCTTTTCACCATCGAGTAGGTAAGTTGCAGAATATTTCTCGTCTTGGTTCGTTACGGATTCAATTGTTTTTCCTTTGGCCACATTGACCAAAGCACCTGTTACTACTTTAAATGATCTCACTACAGATGAAGCACCATCAAATTCTTCATTACCCATTTGATAAGCTCTGATTTTTACTTGTCCTTCTCCAGAAAAAGTCATCACTCCGTCATTGATCACTGCAGGGCCATCAACCACTTCATAGTTTACTTCTAAACCAGAACTTGCTGTTGCATCCAAAGTGTAAGTACTTCTTAAGAACTGATCATCTATTGATGCAAACTCAATCGTTTGAGGTTTCAATGAAGTAGCTGCACCATTAGGTTCTAAAGTGATTTTTAATGTATTTACACTAAATGGTGAAGCATCGAATGAGATTTTATCTACTGCTTGTGAATAATTTACATTCATGATCTCTTCTATATCATAGGCTTGAGTACTTAACCATGATTGAACCGATGAGATACCTTGTGCTGTTCCGTTATCATTAAATTCAATGGAAATCGTTTGTGCTTCTGGAGCAATGTTGGTGATATTTACATACACTACATTTTCATCCCCATTTCTCATACAAAGAACTCTTGTAAGGTCCATGTCTTTCATTCCCCTTTCTGGTAAACAATAAGATCCTAGAGGGAAAGATGAAGTTAACTGCTTAAAGCCATCATACACTTTTGACTTTACAGGAGAACCACCTGAAGGTGTCTGAAGAAGCGCTGCATTGTTTCCTGATGAGTTATTGATATTGAAGATAAAGAAGTGATTCACTCCACCATTGATGGCATCACTAATACGCATGCCCATTGAAACATCACCAATATAATCAGGTTCAGATTGTTCAAAGATTTCATAAAGCCCATCCCCTTTTTGTAGCTTACCTGTTTGCTCATTGTTTTGGAAAGGTAGGCCATCAATGTAGTCATAGATCTCTTTATAGTTTTTCTCATCCCATCCGTTTCTATATCCGTGTGTTGAAACGACATCGATCTCATCATACGCTTCAGGGATTTCAGCTTTCCATACATCAAACCATTTGATCACACCTAAAACACTCCATTGACTTGTACCGCCAATATGTGGCATTTTCATTCCTTTAGTATTGATCGTAGGGTCTTCAATCATTTCGCGCAACTTAGGAATTGAATATTTATACAACCCACCATAGTAAACAGCAAAACCTGTTCCTCCTGGCTCGTTGAGCACATCTAACTCATCAATGGTTACGCCTCTGTCGTGAAACCCTTCAATTACGTCATAGTAATACTGAGCCATTTTGTCGTAAATCTCAGGATCACTATCATCAAATTCCTTTTTCTTATCTGGATCTTTTCTTAGGTCTTCAGGAATGTCTTGCACACACATTTGTACTTTAATATCCGGATTAATTTTTCGGATATCGTTCACAAAAGCAGTGAAATTATTGTACTGTTTTTCTGAATCACCAGATGGTCTTCCGTTGATATAATGCTTCACAAAGTCCAAATGAATGTCTTCCGCCACCATTTTAGCGGCTAATAACCGATTCTCCTCAGACATACTCAACCAGTGACCAATATAACTATCACAAGTACCTCCAGCACCTAAAAATTGTTGTTGTTTTTTACTTATGTCTACAGAAATACTCTGTGCCCATAAGTTTGAGGTCGCCAATAGTAAGCTACCCAATAAAAAAGTAAGTAGTTTTCTCATCGTATTACGATTAAAAATAAGTTTAATTGAATATTTGTTCACTTAAAAAATAGGCAAAACAAGTCCGACTATCTTAAAAAGTCTTTACAGTAATATTCAATCGATTAAAAAATTCATTTCACTTATAAAGTACCTATTGCCAAAACTGATTTCTCAATTTATAAGGCTTAGTTTTCTTTTCTTTTTCAGGATTGAAATGGGGATTTTTAACAGGAAGTTGAGCATTCGTCTTCTTCAACCAATGCTTTAATTCTTTCTCCATTTCAATGGCTACATCTTCATTTTCATCAATCACATTACTCGCCTCTCCAATGTCTTTTGATAGATCATAAAGTTCATCTTTCTTACCATATATTCTATAAAACTTCCAACGCCCTTTAAGAACAGCACTGTAAGGTTCAGCACCTTGTATATGGTAGTGAGGATAATGCCAAAAAAGTGTTCTGTCTATCGATTCTTTTTTGGTTAAAACTTGACTCAAATCTACTCCATCAACTGCTTTCTTCTTGTATTTTGTGGAAGTTAAAGACAACAATGTAGGCATGAAATCTATGGTCATCATAGGGACATCACTTTCAGCCTGTATTACTTTTCCTTTCCATTTCACTATCATAGGAACTCTTACCCCTCCTTCATAAAAGTTTCCTTTTCCTGTTCTGTAAGGATAATTGCTTTTGGGTTTTCTGCCTTTCTTGTTGGCTTTTAATTCCAACCCTCCATTATCACTACTCAAAACAATAATTGTATTGTCGATAAGCCCTTCGTTTTCTAATTTTTCAATAATTTGACCTACAGCGTCATCTACATGTTCCACCATAGCTGCATAGGTAGGATTTTGATGATGCTTCCCTCCTTCGCCTTTACCGATCAATGATTGATATTTCTTCACCTTTTCTGGTTTGGCTTGTAAGGGAGTATGAACATTGTAAAAATTAAATTGCAAGTAGAATGGTTTTTCCTTCGCTATTTCTATCTGATGGATGGCTTCCTTCACCAATCGATCAGTTAAAAATTCTCCTTTTTCACCATCGGCTAACGTTGGGTTGTTATACGGAGAAAAGTAACTTCCTTTATTCGTTGCAGGCGAACCTGCTTTCCAACCGCCAATATTTACATCAAAACCATGAGACAAAGGCCAATCTTTTTCTTCATCTCCTAAATGCCATTTTCCAACATGAATCGTTTTATAACCATTTTTTCTTAATTCTTCTGGCAACGTTTTACTTTCTGATGGCAAAAATAATTGCCACTCTGGAATTTTCATGGAAGCATAAGGCATAAACCAGCCATCTATCCAGTCCGTTATTCGTAATCGAGCAGGATATTGCCCCGTCATCAATGCTGCTCTTGAAGGAGAACAAACCGTACATGCGGCATAAGCATTGGTAAACTTCATACCAGTGCTAGCCAACTTATCTATATTGGGACTTTGATGGAAGTCAGAGCCGTAACACGACAAATCTTTTATACCCATATCATCCACAAAGAAAAAAACAATGTTAGGTTGTTTTTGATCTTCTTGCCCTAATCCAACCGTTGAGATAAAAAAGGGAAGTAAGAAGCAAATCAATAGATGATAATTAATTTTTGTCAGATACAATAAACGATGAATGCTGTTCATAAGTCTATTTATTTCGCTTTATAGTGTTAACCGTACAATTATAAATATTAATTGCTATAATAGCAATTAATATTTGATTATTTTTTTAAAACATGAATAATTACTCCAAAAACAAGCTTGCACTACCATAAATAGTAGTGCAAGTTGGTGTTCCAAATTTGTATTTTCTTCGTTGAATTAGTTGCGTAGCTCAACCCCAATTTTTTCAGAGTACTTGACAATAATAGTATTGTATCTACCTCTAAACTCTTCAAACTTCTTTTTTTGATCGACATCAAAGATTTCATTGAAAGCATATTCCTTAGTGGTCACCACCAAAGAATCGATCTCTAAATATTGCTGACTATCTACATCATATACTTTTCTAGCACTAATGAGCATCTTATTCATTCGCTTCAATTCGGTTTTCAATTCTCCTTGCTGTTCTTTTGTGATCGAGAACATTTGTCTTAAAACAGAAAGCTCTTTACGTGTCAATCTTGAAATTGCCAAAACAGTAATTTGATTTTCTGTTAAGATTTCGTTTCTCGACTCTTTAAACTCTTTTTCAAGTTTCTTCTTCTCTTTTACTGAGTATTTATCGATTTTTCTCAACTCTGTTAGATACTCTACACGTTGCTCTTTCAGAAGATCAATCTGTTTGTCAGTTAAAGTACCTCCTAATGTATTATTCAAGTAAGAGATATAATTCTTAATTTTCTTTTCAATTTTAGCATCTTGTGCAAAAACAAATTGCCCCAATAGCACAAGAAGAATGTTTAGTGAGATTAACTTTTTCATAACCTAAAAGTTTAATCGACAACAAACAGAATCAAAAAAGGGGTGATGTTCCAATATGAAATGAATGATAAACTATAAATGAAGTATTCGCTGTTTACTTTATAGTAAAATGATAATTGCCTTTTATAATGATCTGTTTGTTATCGTTTTTCTTCGTAAATGGAAATTTTAACAATTTAACTTCGTAAATATGGTACAATTATATAAACAAATTGCTATATTAGCAACGTTGTCGGTAAAATTATTGATTTTACTATTATAAAAGAAAGTTTCTGTTGGAATACAATGTCTCTGTTTACATTGATTTTTTAATTAATATTAAAATGAAACGAATTAGTATATTACCATTACTTATTATGGCAGGTAGCATTTTCACTTCTTGTGATAATGAAGAAAGCCTACCAACACGACCAGCATCTGTTAGTTTAGAAGGAGAAAGTCTTTTTAATGTTGAAAATGTTGGTGACACTATTAATTCCTACTTTACAGCTAAATTTGATGGCACTCCTCCTCATGATTTAGTTTATCAAGATTCAAAAGGAAATCAATACACATTCCATGCTGCTGAAAGTCGTATTTATGAAATACCGGTAGTTACTGACGTCTCTTTGACTTTCACTCCTATCTCAACGAAAGGAAAAGCGGGAGAAGGTGAAATTGAAGGGAATGCACAAGTATTATTGACTAGTGAGATTGGTCAAATACCCTTCTCTTATACAGGGTATGTTCAATCGTTTAATGGTAGCAATACAGGAACTTGGTATACCAACCCTGATGAGGCTCATGTCGACGACCGATTGGTGGTTAGAAATCATAAAAAAGATCAAGTTCATACACTTTTAGTCATCAATTTGTCGGACCTTGGTGAGTTATCGGATGAAAATAAAGTGATTCTTTCTGTCTATGGAGGAATGGAAGAAGGAAAAAACGCTCCTGTTAATTTGGCTATTTCAGGTATTGCTGAAAAAATTGAAGCGGGTACTTTATATGACGATATCATGGCGATTGAAGATCAGTTTGAATTAATCGCTGAAGATGAATTAGTATTTGACTTAGGAGAAATGAGACGATTAAGTTATGAAATCACTGATTTCTTAAAAACGAGTCAAAGTAACGGTAAAGACTATGTTACCATCAAATTAAGTGATACTAAACAAAATGCGAAGCCATTTATTTTACACACTCAATTTGAAACAGACGCCAACTTAAAATCATTCAGTTCATTAGTTGGACTTGTAGAATAATAATCAGTTAAATCTCGATAAAACCCATGTAGTTTTTACTTGGGTTTTTTTAAAGTCTTTTCGATAATAATTATTTTAATGATGAAAAAATTATACATCCTTTTAATCATCTCTTGCTCAATACTGGGATGGGGATGCAGCAAACAAACTTCAAAGTCGAATTCTAACGCTATTCAGAAACCTAATATTGTCTTAATCTATCTAGATGATCTTGGCTATGGTGATATAAGTGTCAATGGAGCGAAAGGCTTTACAACGCCAAACATTGATTTCTTAGCTCACAACGGTATAAACTTCACCAATGCTTATGCTTCTTCAGCCACTTGTACTCCTTCAAGGTATGCACTGATGACTGGGCAATATCCTTGGAAGAAAAAAGGAGCACATATTCTTTCAGGAACTGACCCTTTATTAATTGATACAGCTCAGATTACCCTTCCTAAAATGCTCAAAAAAGAAGGGTATCAGACAGCAATTATTGGCAAGTGGCACCTAGGGCTTGGACAAGGTGAAAAGAATTGGAATGAGCATATTTCTCCTGGACCCAATGAAATTGGTTTTGATCATTCCTACATCATGGCTGCTACTCAAGATAGAGTACCAACGGTTTATATTGAAAATGGTGATGTGGTAGGCCTTGATCCTAATGACCCAATTGAAGTCAATTATAAAAAGAACTTTGAAGGACAACCTACTGGGAAAAAGAACCCAGAATTAACGACCATGAAATGGCATCATGAGCACAATAATACCATCATTAATGGTATTCCGAGAATTGGTTATATGAAAGGTGGTCAATCTGCACTTTGGAGTGATGTTGACATGGCAGATCATTTCTTGGGTAAAGTTAAAAATTATATCAAGACAAATTCTTCCCAAAAGCAGCCCTTTTTCTTGGCTTATACCATGCAACAGCCCCATGTTCCAAGAACTCCTCATCCGAGATTTGTCGGTAAATCTGGAAAAGGACCTAGAGGTGATGTGATTTTAGAAGCAGATTGGTGTATTGGAGAGCTAATAAAAACTATTCAAGAAGCAGGTATTGAAGAAAATACATTGATCATTTTATCGTCAGATAATGGTCCTGTACTTAATGATGGATATTACGATGACGCAGTAGAGCTTTTGGGTGATCATGACCCTGCCGGTGGTCTAAGAGGTGGAAAATACTCTCTTTTTGAAGCAGGTACTCATGTTCCATTTATCACGTACTGGAAAGGACAAATTCAGCCACTAGCTTCCAACGCTTTAGTGTGTCAGTTAGATCTTTTTGCATCGTTGGCTACTTTGGTGGGAAGTGAAGAAAAAGCACCCGATTCTGAAAATGTTTTAGATGCATTTATGGGGAAATCAGAAGAGGGACGTCAAAATTTAGTCATCGAAGCCACTTCTAGAACTGCATTTAGAAAAGGAAATTATGTTTTAATCCCTCCTTATAAAGGTGGAAAAATTAACAAGAAAGTCAACATAGAGTTGGGTAATAGCAAAGAAATAGCTCTTTATGATCTACAGCTCGACCCTTCTCAAAGTAAAAATATTGCTTCAGAAAATCCTCAGCTTGTCGAAGAATTATATGGTGAATTCAAGGCAATCAGAGGTGAAGATAAAAAGCATAAATTTGAATTAGAACAGACTACTTATAATTAGTTTAGAATTTTATACAACTACACTAAACAAACAACTTGGCTCCCGGTACTTTTACCGTGGAGCCATTTATTTTTAATGACAAAATACACGGTTAACTAAATTTTCATTAATTAATATGATTCCTTTTATAATGGATAAATGGTTATGTATTGTGGTTCGTGAGGACGTTGCAATGCAACGACCCTACAGAACTGCATTTTAGACGATTATAAAGAAACACTTTTCTTTTACTCTGTAATCAGGCAATCACCTAGTAGTATCTAAATCGGCCTTGAAGGGAAAAGCGTTAAGAATTTCATGGAGTGAGCCGTTAAAAATGATTTTGCTGTTTGAGCAAAGCGAGTTTAAAATCATTTAGGCGAAAGAAATGGAATTTAGCTTTTGACTTCTAAGCCTTGAATTTTTTGCTTCGTTTTTGTTTCAAGACAAAAATGAAGAAGAAGGAAGTTTGAAAGTAGATCCTCTAATTACTTGTACAAAGGTCGATTGAAAGTTGACGATAATTTAGTTTACAACGGGCTAAACCAAACCGTTTAGAAACATGATAAAACCTCACTGATATTTTTAATGTATTGATTTGGTTATTGTTTTATATTGAATTATTTTTATTGCTATAATAGCAATTTTATTTCTAAAAGATCAATGATGCTTTGTAAGCATACCACATTCTAGGATAAAAAAGCTAGTTACTATTCAACAACAAACAATGAGATGAAATTTATCTTTAAACTCCTTTTAGTAAGCATCCTTTTTTATGGGTGTAAAACTTCCGCTCCAACCACATCAAAACCAAATATACTTTGGATTACCATTGAAGACACTTCCCCACAATTTATTGGGTGTTATGGTAATGAAAACGCACATACTCCCACCATTGATCAACTAGCGGAAGAAGGTGTTCGTTTCACCAATGCTTTTTCAACAGGTACGGTGTGTTCACCAAGTAGAAGTACATTAATTACAGGAGTTCGAACTTTTGAAATGGGCACTGGTAACCATAGAAGTTTTTACCCTATCCCTTCAGAAATTCATGGCTTTCCCTATTACATGAAAGAAGCAGGTTACTACGTTACCAACAATGCAAAAACAGATTATAACCTTAGAAATGGGAAAGCATTTATTAAAGATGCATGGAATGAAAGTTCTAAAAAAGCAGGATGGTGGAATAGAAAAGAAGACCAACCTTTCTTTGCTGTCTTTAATTTTGAAGACTCGCATCAGTCTCGTACTATGACTAACCCTTATTCATGGTACACTGAGAAAATTTATAACAAGCTCAATGAAGAGGAGAAAATTGATGAGGGTGCATTCAAAATGCCTCCTATTTATAAGGACACTCCTGAGATGCGTAAACAGTTTGCGAGAGTTTACAATGCAATCTCAATGACAGATAAAAAAATTGGCCATCTTCTTGAAAGACTTGAGAAGGATGGTTTAAAGGAAGAAACAATCATTTTCTTTTTTGCTGACCACGGAGAAGGAATGCCTAGAGGGAAAACGAATGGTATTGACTATGGCTACCGCGTTCCTTTTGTGGTGTGGTTTCCTGAAAAATACAAACACTTATCACCTTGGGAAACCAATGGCGGTGTTACAGACGAACTCATTAATTTTGAAGACCTTGCTCCAACACTTATTGATTTAGCCGGAGGAAAACTACCCCAACACCTCAAAGGTAGAATACTTATAGGTGAGCATCGTTCAGAGGAAAAAGAGCTTATTACTTTATCCTCTGACCGATCTGATAACGGTATTGATTTAGTAAGAACGGTGACGGATGGAAGGTATATTTACTCTAGAAACTTTATGCCTTTTATTCCTCAACAACGCTATATCCGTTACATGGAAATTTCAGAGATAGTAAATCAAATGCGTATTGATCTAAAAGGCGATCAATTAGATTCTCTTCAAAAAAGTATATTTGAAGCAAGACCGAAAGAATACCTTTTTGACATTCAAACTGATCAGTGGGAAACGCATAACCTTGCTGATAACCCAGCTTACAGCCAAATCAAAGCAAAGATGAAAGAACATTTAAAAACTGAGTTGTTAGAGCGAAGAGATGTGATGTTTTTACCTGAATATGAAATCGCTAAAATATCAGCAACTGGGACACCCTATGAGTTTCGTTTAGATAACGAAAAATATCCTATTGATAATATCTTTGACATTGCCTTTCTTTCTGGCGAACAAACGGATAAAGCATTAAAAACACAATTACAGTTTTTAAATAGTACTGATTCGATTGAAAGATATTGGGCTATATTGGGTCTTAGAAGTCAACCGAAAAATAAAATCTCACCTTATAAAGAGAGCCTTCTTAAATCTGTACATGACCAATACCCTCCTGTGTCTATTATTGCTTCTGTTATCGCTTATGACCTTTATGGAAACAGTGATGCAAAAGCAAAATTGATAGACTATTGCCTAAGTGAGAATATGCAAGAAGCTTTACTTGTTATCAACCTCATGAACTATTTAAGTGTTGATCAAAAAAGTCCTTTCATTCCAACCATGCAGAAGGTTTACGAGCTTAAGAGAGAGTATAATGTAAAAGTAGCTTCGTTAGACTTTTTGGGAAGCCTTGGGGTAATCGAAAATAATTACAACAATAAAACTTAATAGATAATTACATTGTAAACTAAATTATCGTCAACTTTCAATCCGTATTTCTACTAGATTTTATAGGGCCTACTTTAAAACTTCCTTCTTCTTCATTTTTGTCTTGAAACAAAAACGAAGCAAAAAATTCAAGGCTTAGAAGTCAAAAGCTAAATTCCATTCCTTGAGCCTAAATGATTTTAAACTCGCTGCGCTCAAACAGCAAAATCATTTTTAACGGCTCAATACATGAAATTCTTAACGCTTTTCCCTTCAAGGCCGATTTAGATACTACTAAATGATGGTCTGATTATATTTCAAAAGACAAAGGTTTTATAATAATCTTTTAAAATGTAGTGCTGTAGGGACGTTGCATTGCAACGTCCTCGCGAACCACAATACACATCTATTTACCCTTCATAAAAGGAATTGTATAAATTGGCAAAAATTTAGTTTACAATGTAATAATTAAGTTGTAAACTTAAATTATCTTCAACCTTCAATTGATATTTCTACAAGCTTTTTATGTTCTACTGATCGTCAGAAATCTTCTGATTTCTATACACCATAGATATTCGAAAACTTGGTTTTCGTTGTTTAAATAGTTACAATCATTTTATAGTTCTTCCATCGGGTAATAAAGAAAAACCGATGGAAGAACTACTGCTGTTTTATTGTTGTAAAATGGTCTCTAACCAAACTTTATACTCCGCAATAATAGAAGCATGCTCTAATTTTAAAATCACTTCATTATTGTATCTCAGAGACCTTGACCTGAAGTTATGAGCACCCGTCCATACTGCACTGTTTTCACCATCTTCAATTAAGATCGTTTTGTTATGAATTGATCTTGCACTAATCCATTTTACAGTACAGTTTTCATAATTTGCGGCCCATTCATTGAGTGTCTTTTCCCATGATACATCCAAGTTGTCTGTCCTTGACGGAGGAGCCATGATATTTAAGGTTGTACCTTGTTCAAGTAAAGCTTTAAGAGTTGATTTTAAAGTAGGGCGATCATCTTCCCATTTTGAATTCATGATAGTCACTACCGCTGAACTACTTACACCAGCAAAAATATCTACAGCAATATCACCTCCCGTGATTTTGGGTAAAAACCCCACAGTTGCTTCTCCATATTCTTCCCATTCAAAAGTCCACTCTCTTAACTTCTTTTCTGTATGAGCCACTACCATATCATCATAATTCGCTACGAAAGCATTATATAAACCTTCATCAGCCAACATCACCATGTCTTGATATTTTGGATTATCACTCGAAGTGAAATTATAACTTGTCTGTAATACGATATTTCTTCTTATTGAATCAGAAGTCGCTATACCCGAACTCAACAAGTATTTATTATGATTGATTGATTTTGAAGAAAGGTAGTTGTTATACCTTAAAAAAGTAGTCACACTATCTTGTAATAGTTTCGTAGTATAATTGTTTACAACATCAATATCCAACATAACATGCACTTCTACCCCTCTTCTCATCGCTTCCAATAAACGGTCTCTAATCGTACCCGTAGAAAACTTAAAAAGATTGACATGTATCGTTTCTCCGCTTGGAGTTGCATCAATAATGTTATTTACATTTTCATAATAAATGCTTGATGATTGTTTTAAGTCCTCATCCGTAGGAAGTACAGTAATGGGAAATTCCTCATCAAAAGTAAAAGTATGTACAGGAATTTCAGGAATCTCCGTACTGATAGTATCTGAAACTTCACACGAGAAAAAGAAAAATGGAAGAAAGAGAAGGAAAAGATGTTTCATTAGTTTAGAAAGAATTGATTTGATCTACTTATTATCGGTCCATAGTTTATTACCGTGTTCACAAAGCCTCCATATTTATTAGGATAGAAAACATATGTCGCGTTTCTAATGATATGAATACACAAAAAATGCTTCAACTCAACATTCACACATCAATGGATTTACTACCCTCTAAATCTAGTAGTCCTTCTATTGGCATTGAAGGGAAAAGCGTGAAGAATTTCATGGATTAAGCCGTTCAAAATGATTTTCTTGTTTGAGCGCAGCGAGTTTAAAATCATTTAGGCGAAAGGAATGAAATTTAGCTTTTGACTTCTAAGCCTTGAATTTTTTGCTTCGTTTTTGTTTCAAGACAAAAATGAAGAAGAAGGAAGCTTGAAAGTAAAACCCTCTAAGCTAGATTAAACGTAATTTTGTAGCTGACTTAGAATATTTAATGATGGACTATTAATACCGATATAAGATTATTATTCAGATAAAAAGAAAGGAATAAAGCACCGAAGTACTTTATTCCCTTTGATATTAGTATTGCTACTACACATTATTTAGTACCAAACGCACCAATGTATGAAGCTGAATTTGGAACTGAGAAATTCTTTCCAGCTACAGAGATTGACTTGTACATAGGAACTACCTGATCAGAACCTGCATCTTTAGCAGCAGCAGTTGCTGATAAGTGGAAGTCATATTGTGCCCAATCCTCAAATTTCACTGTTTCGATTGGCGTATAGAAAGCCTCTTCACCTTCGATTGCTTCGATTTTGAATGCTTCAACGTTGAAGTTTACGAAACCAGGCTTACCTGTAGTGATAGAAGATTCAGATACTGTTTTTAACACACCGTTGCTTGGAGCAAACTCATTTTGGATGATGTCATTGTAACCATAGTAGAATTGGTTTCCGATTGTAGTGTTTTCCATATCTACGTTTGTATCACCTGTTTCAGGGTCTCCAACGATACGAACACCATAACGGCAGTTAACGATGATGTTATTGAATACTTTACCTCTTGCACCTTCTTCGATGTTTACAGAACCACCACGGCCTGACTTTGATCTTCTCCAACCACCAGAAACGATAGTGTTGTTGTAAGCGTTGATGTTCGTTTGAACAGCTGCTCCATTTTTGTTAGACCACTTAGGACCGTTTGTAGCAATGTGGTAGAAAAGGTTGTAAGCAATATCACCAGTAGTACCTGCTTTGATGTTTAAAGCCTCACCACCTGTAGCACCGATAAACGCGAATACATTGTTGTAGAATGAAACTTGACCACCTTCAGGACGGAATGCGTCATCTACCATATATGCAATTGTAGAGTTGTGAACAACTACTTTAGTCTCAGAGTTTTCAGAGTAGAAACCATATGATGGGTCACCTACTTCAAAACCTAATTCTCTTTGGATAGAGATGTGCTCATCTGTTAAGATACCGTTCGCAAATTCCATTACAACGTGATCTAAAACGAAAGTTTTTGCTGTAGAAGTACAGATAAAACCACCCCAAGCTTGTAAGTTGAAGATGTTTGCTTCAGTTCTGTCTGCTGTAGGAACAGTAAAATAGATAGGATCCTCAGCAGTACCTAAAGCGTGTAAGTTACCATCGATGATAAATTCTGGAGCAACATCTTTATCTGCTAAAACTTTTACACCTGGCTCGATTGTTAAAGTAACACCTTCTTTAATTACAACGTGATTGCCAAAGTTTACAGTGATACCTGCAGCCCAAGTTTCGTCTTGAGTGATCTCATATACTTCAGTGATCGTAATGTCTTCAGCCTCTTCTTCCTCAGGAACAATTGGATTGTCAACATCTGGATTATCATTATCTAAAATATCAGTGTCTTCGCTACATGATACCACAACGAATAGTGTAGAAAGGATCAAAAGACCTTTTACAAGTAAAGAGTTAAAAGTTTTCATTTTGAACTTAAAAAATTGATTTGAATAGATTATAATTTATACTTAATACCCAATTGGAAATTACGTCCGTAACGTTCGTCTCTCACTTTAAGGTTATCGCCAGGATCACCTTGTAATGGGTAGTTAGATTGTCTTTCATTGGCTTCTTGATTCACATAAAGTACAAGTGGTGTATCAAGGAGATTTCTTGCTTTCGCAAATACTGTTAAACCAAAGCCGAAGTGTTTTTCAATTGAAAAGTCCATCTGCCATCTCGCTTCTTGCCAAATGTCCTTTTCATAGTAACTTACCAACTGATCGATTCTTTTGCCTGTAAATACATTGGCTAACTGAACATCAAGACCATGCTTTTGGTTTTTGTATAAAAGTGAAATATTACCGATATGTGCAGACTGTCCTTGTAATGGACGAGTTTGAGATACGTCTATTGGTATATTACTCGAAGACGGATCATTAGGATCTTCTCTTACAAAAATCACCTTGCTGGTTGTAATACTTGATTGTGTGTAAGTATAATTGGCCTTGATTCCGAAGTTTCTGAAGTATTTTGTAGCGTCAATTTCTAAACCGTAATTAATAGCGGTACCAAAATTATCAGGCTGCAAATACGGTCGACCTCTTGAGTCTCTTTTTATTCCTTTCTCTATTGGATCTTGGATATTTTTATAAAAAACGCCTACAAATAAATTATCTCTTGCACCAGGGAAAACTTCGTAACGTAAATCAATATTATCAGCGATTGTTCTCTTCAGATCTGGGTTTCCTCTTTCAGCAAAACCTGAATCCGTTGATTCTTCACCAATTGAATAAGGAACGATTTCAAAGAAGCCTGGACGGATCACAGAACGGAAGTACGATGCTCTTAAGTTAGAGTTTCCATTTATCTTATAACGGAAATGTAAACTCGGTAAATAATCAAAATACTCTTGTCCTCCTTCAGGATCTACACCATATGGAGGGTGTCTTAACGTATATCCTTGTTCTGTATGCTCTACACGAACACCACCTACAATTTCTGTACGTTGAGAAGGTTCATATTTGTATTCAATATAATACGCTAGGATATTTTCATGTGCATCATAATTCAATGCATTTGTTCTTCCGCCTTTAGGGTTGGATAATGACCAATCCACTTCATTATACTTCCAATCTTCACCCGTTTTTGTCTCATTGTTTAACGGTTTAAAGTTGTATCGGATATAATTATTTGTACGCTCTTTGTTTCTATACAATCCCCCTAATTTCAACTCACCGAAAGTGTTAAAATCAAAAGTGTTGTTGATATAAGCAGAATAATCTCTATCTGAGTTATCTTCCCAAATTCTAAATTGTGATCCAAAGTCCTCCACACGTACCTGATTCGGTACACCATTGATAAATACGGCATTTCTCGTAAAAACAGCCAAATCTGGGCGTTCTCTTGTTGCTAATGAATAAACCGCTGACCAATCCAACTTCCAAGCAGGTAATATCTGATGATCACCTTGCAACGTTGAGTTTTGAATTTGTTGCTTTGTTGTTCTTATTCTAGTTTCAAAAGTAGCCGTACCACTATTACTCTCAGGGTCGTATTCACCATCCCACAGTCTATAGCGTACAGATTCTCTTACCTGATCTTCTCTTTCATAAATCAAGGCATTGTACAAACTGATACTGTGCTTGTTATTAAAGACATAGTCAATTTTATTATGAACACCACCTCTTGTCATAGCCGATGAATATTGTCTGTATTCATACGTTTCTAAATCAAGAAGATTGGAAATTTGATTGTAGCCCACATCATAATTATGAGTATCTGAACCTCTATGTAACTTTTGTAAACTACCGGCTAAAACTACACCTAGTTTTCCATCTAAGAACCTGTTACTTACCGATGCTCCTAAATTATAATCAATCGGATTGTAGGTTTCTTTTGGCACCAAGTTGTCCGTTGTAAAATCATCAAAAGAAGCTGTGTATCCTTCAACCGCTCTGTTATGTGGTGCAATAGGATTAGTCAATGATTGATCATAAGTAAGGAAAGGTTGTCCTCCATCTTCAGAAAATAATGAATTCATACCTCCAGAAGCATTGAGCTTAAAGCTAAAATTATCTTTTGCATTTTTCATGATCAAGTTCATCGCTCCACCTACAGCATCACCTTCCATACTCGGTGTCAATGCCTTAGTTACCTCAATACGATCTAATAAATCAGACGGGAACATATCCAATGGCACGTATCTGTTTTTATTATCAGGCGAAGGTATCTTTACTCCATTTACAAGCGTATATGAATAACGCTTTGGCATACCTCTTACAATAGCATAACTACCTACACCTGAGTTACTTTGCTCTAATGATACACCCGACACTCTTTGCATGACATCTGCCACGTTTAAGTCGGGTGAAAGCTCGATAGTACTTGCAGAAACGACATTCAATACCATAGGTGAATGCTGTTCAGTAGCTCTTGCACTGGCGTCTGTATCTAATTCTCTCGAAGCTCTAATTTCCACTTCTGCCAACTCTTGATGATCTTCTTTCAAAATGAAATCAACAACTGTCTCTCCACTTACAGTTATAGATTTAGTTTGCGTTTTAAAACCAACAAAAGAGGCCTTAAGGTTCACAGTAGAACCTTTACTTATTCCCTTTATTACATAGGTCCCGTTAAGACCTACCATGGCACCGTTCATGGTACCTTCCACTACAACAGACGCACCTATCAGTGCTTCTCCACTTTTGTCTGTTATAGTCCCCTTTATAGTTTGTGCTGATACAGAAAAAATCGTCAGATTAAAAAGTAAGCTCAGCAGTAAAGACTTGTACATTTGTCTAGTTTAGATTGATTACGGGGGCAAAATTGAAGAACTGTTATTTAATTTCGTGTATAAAATAGATTACGTTTTTTTGTAAAAAGAATGAACCTCGGGTGAACAAATGAAGTTTAAATGAATTGTATCTTACAGAAAAGAAAACTACTTATTAACAATGAGTATTCATTCAAATTCTTATTTTAAAATTAACAATTATGTCAATAATAATAGTCAGCTCATCAACTAAATAGATGATATATATTTAATTTTCAGTGTTTTATAAATTAATATCAATATTTTAATGCTAACGATTAACAAGGTACACTACTTCATTAACAATTTCTTATTTTTATCGTTAACATTACACCTTAAGCCTTCAATTCAAAAAATAACTTAAAATGAACACTGATTTACTTTTTTATTTACAGTTCATATCCACATCCCTATTTCTTAACTTTAAGAAACAAAGAAGAACCTATTTTATGATTCAAAAGAGAGTAGTCAACCTTTTCTTCTTATTTTGGAGTAAAATTCGACCATGTAAAGCAATTGATAAAAAGTAATTTTTGGAAAACTTGAAGCACATTTCCTATTAAAACCTACCTATTACCTCTAATGAGGTTCTGTATTTGTCCTTAATCCAATTGATTTATAAGAATTACGATACATTAATTATAATGTTTCCTTTCATCTATTAATTATTGGTGACAATCTGATTATATTGCGCTTTCAAAATTATTTTATTGAGAAATAGATTAAGGATTAACTTTAATCATAATATAGCTCCAAAAAAATTCAATGGGAAAGAATATTAATTTATCAAAATACTTAACTGAAGAATTTGAAACACGAGAAGGTTTAGATGCCTTACTTGAATTTGTAGTATCTAGCTGGAATGACATTCAAAGTCTAGAAGTTGATAGTAGTTTGGAAAATTCTGAAACTCCAAATGACCAAATTTTGAGTTTCCTTTCGTCAATAGATGCTCAACTTGATTATGGACAAGGCTACAGAGATTTTGAAAACAGTCTCTTACCTTCTTTGCAAAAAATATCGGATCGAATTAACAAACAGTATGATCTTGTTTTAAATCCGTACTTCAAAAAAAGATCCATTACAAGCGAACAAGAGCGTAACGTTGATATTAGAGATCTTACGAACCTTATTGTTCTTATGGAATCTTTGTTGATCAATTATGACTTGGAGGAGTATGATGAGGATATTGAAATCTATAAGAAAGTATTCTTAGACGGTAAAATTGATCAAAAACCATTTGGAGTAAAAAACTTCTTAGCTAAAACAGTCGGTAAGTTTTTGGTTTTGGCCAACAACAATGTAAAGTCTTACGAAGACAAAGCATTGGCTGAAAAGCTTGTGGCTTACAAAAAACGATTAACTGCAGATATTTTGTTCTTGATCTTCAATGTAAGTTGGTTACCAAAAGAAAGAACTTATAAGAACACATTGATTTTGAATTTGCTTCAATCAATGGAATTAGGTGATAATCTTGACGATTATGGCGATATCATGACACAGGTTTTGGCTTATACTCAAAAAGTGAAAAACTTGAATCCTAGTATCGTGCGTGAATGTACGGTATTCCACGATTACACTTTACCAAAGTATTTAGAGTGGAAACAACTGGAAATCAGAGAAAGAACTTTCAAACCACTAGGTGAAGTAGAAGAGTTTAATATTCTTTTCGCTAAAAAATTAGGTTTCTTTACGGTTGATACCATCCAAAGTAATGGCAATAGTGATATTGTAAGAGCTGGGTATCCAATTGTAAACGGACACTTTGTATGGGAGAATATTCCAATGGGTGACAAAGCCAATAAAAAAGTAGTTTATCAGTAAACTACTTTCTATAGATATAAAATCCCACTTTCAAGTATGAGCTCGAAAGTGGGATTTTTTATTTTTGAGGCTATTGTTAAAATAGATTGTAACGTAAATTATCGTTAACTTTTAATCCATATTTCTACTAGATCTTATAGGACTTACTTTCAAGCTTCCTGCTTCTTCATTTTTGTCTTAACACAAAAACGAAGCAAAAAAGTCAAGGCTTTGAACGCAAAAGCTAAATTACATTCCTTTCGCCTAAATGATTTTAAACTCGCTGCGCTCAAACAGCAAAATCATTTTTAACGGCTCAATACATGAAATTCTTAACGCTTTTCCATTCAAGGCCGATGAAAGTACTACCAAACGAATTATTTAGAAAGACCACTGGTACAAATGTGAAGCATTAGCATCACTTACAATATAAAAGTAGTATACAAAAGATTACAGTACAATGGTATTGATAATCAACTGTTGCGATTTCAGGCCTTCTCCCTCCACTTCAATCTTGATATTACCTTTTTGTCCGTTGGATTGTATGATCAATAAACATTTACCATTAAATGCTTTCCTGTTCAAGTCATATTTAGAAGAACTCATATCTAAAATATCACCGTTTTCAATGCCAATCAAATGACCACCTCCAGTTACTTTAAATTGTAATTCGTTTGAAGCGTTAGGCACGAATACACCATTTTGATCCACTACAGACACTTCACAATGTAAAACATCTTTTCGGTCTGCCTGAAGCACTCGTTTATCTGTAGTCAAAGTCGTTGTATAGGCCTCTTCTGCCGTTTTAATGGTTTTAGAAGCTTGAATTTTATCATCCGTATAGGCTACAACTTTTAATTCTCCTTTTTGGTAAGGTACCTGCCACACAATTTGACGGCTCTCATTCATGGGTTTTCTACCTAAAGATGCCCCATTAAGAAATAACTCTGCTTCATCACAATTTGTATAAACCACTACTGGAATCTTAACTCCTTCTTTTCCTTTATGAGACCAATGCGGTAAGAGGTGCACCATCGGTTGATCACTCCATAAACTTTGATAGAGGTAGTAGTGATCTTTAGGGAAACCTGCCAAATCAATGATACCAAAATTTGCGGTTCTTGCAGGCCAATTAAAAGATTCTCCCAAGTAATCAAAGCCTGTCCATCTGAAATTACCCACATAAAAATCCATTTGTTCTACCCTATTCCAATCATCTCTCACTCCTATTCTTACAATAGAGTTATCATAAGAAGATTGGTATTTTGGTGAAATTCCTTCAAACACTTCCTCTTCAGAAAGATCTTCAATTTTATAGATTTTTGGTTCTAATTTCTTAAAGTGTTCTGGCTTTTCCCAAGGAGCTGGATTGTCTTTGGTTCTGTACCATGTTTTTGTTCTGTAGACACCCCTTGTCTGCAAAGTATGTGTAATCTCCGTTCCGATAATAAGTTTTTGCGGGTGATCTTCATTGTATTTTTCTAACACATTTTTAAATTCACCATGACCGTTAAAACCAGCTATATCAATGTGATCTCCTTTATAGCCTCTTCCTTGAGTGACCGGTCTTGTTGTATCCCACTTTTTTGCTTCCTCTACCAAAAGCTTTTGCTGCTCATTAGTGTACCCTTTCACCTCATTTCCTACACTCCAAATTACAACAGAGGGATGGTTTCTATCTCTTTTGATAAACGTCTCAAGATCCTTTTTCCAATATTCCTCGAAATGTAAACCATAATCAAACTTCGCTTTGGTATTCCACCAACCATCAAATGCCTCATCCATTACCATAAAACCCATTGTGTCACACATTGTATAAAATTCCGGGGCAAACGGATGATGTGCCGTCCTTAAGGCATTACAACCCATGTCTTTTAGCATTTTCAATCTTCGGTACAATACATCTTCTGGAACAGCCACACCCAATGGCCCCGCATCTTGATGATTACTTAAACCTTTTATTAAAATTGGCTCATCATTTAGAAATACTCCTTCATTTGGTTTCCATTCTACTTTTCGAATACCAAAAGTGGTGGAATAGCAATCTATTTCTTTTCCATTATGAGTAATAATAGTCTCCATGGTGTACATAGAGGGGGATTTTGGAGACCATAAGTTTGGATTTTCAACTTCAAAGTCAAGTGCTATTTCTTGCTGTTTTTGAAATTGATATTTCTTCACTGTACTACTCACTAACTGTCCTTCTTTATCCAGCACATTGATCTGAACTTCTATTTTTGCCTTCCTTTTCTTTTGATTTAAAATAGAAGCGGCCAAATGAACAGTTGCCTTTTCTGTGCTAACTTGAGGAGTAGTGATAAAAAGGTCCTCTTCTAAAAGGTATGTTCTATTTTTGGTTTCCCACCATACATTTCTATAAATACCCGAACCAGTGTACCATCTTCCGCTTGGCAATTTGGAATGATCCACCTTAACGGCAATCGTATTTTTTCCTTCTATTAAATAGGGCGTCAAATCATATTCAAAACCTAAATAACCATTAGGATGAAAACCGAGATGAAAACCATTAATCCAAACATCACTATTCAAATACACTCCATCAAATCGAATACTATAAATGGTGTTGGGATCAATTTTTTCTAACGTTATATCTTTTCGATACCAACCAATTCCGCCAGGTAAAAATGCACCCGAAGTACCAGAAGGATTCTCCTTTTTAAATTCTCCTTCAATACTCCAATCATGCGGTAAATCTAGTGCTCTCCATTTCGTGTCATCAAATGCTTTTGCTGACGCTCCTTGTGGATTGGTTAATGTAAATTTCCAATCAAAATTAATCGATTTTACCTGTCTTCCCTCCGAAGAGAAAACGACTTGGCACAATGCCAAATAAACGCCTATAAATAATATAATTTTTTTCATTTCTATTAAAATAAAAGATTGTGGAGTTGGGTTAGGATGTATTTGATTGAGACAGACATTTTCTGTATTGGCAAACACCTTCTGTTTCATAAAGCAAATCTATATTTAAGGGCAGAAAGTAGAGTACACATACACGTTTATAACTTAACTGATCATTTTTGTAGTAATTTTAGTCGTATTTATGCTAGAATTTATCAAAAAAAGGGCTGTTCAATACCAAAATGCACCCTTTGGTCTTTGAGTTGAAAAATTAGATTTTGATAAATAGACCTAAAGTAAAAGTCTGTTTTTGTATCAATTTTGTCCAAATAAGTAGCACGATTTAATAGATTGCTACTTTTTTAATTATTTATATAAAGTCAATTTCTGTTGATATAGTATGTTAGTGTTGAGAGAAGAAAAAAGATATTTTCACTTCCTCCCTACTCTAATCAAAAACATTATTTTTTTAATATTTGAAATGAAGAAGATCAACTTATTTTTTACCATTGTGGGATTACTGACATTGATAGGATGTCAAAAACAAACTACCACCAACAACGAGGCACAAAAGGAAACGAAACCTAATATTATTTTTGTCTATTTAGACGACTTAGGGTATGGTGATTTTAGTGCAAATGGTGCAAAAGGGTTCACAACTCCTAACATTGATTATTTAGCAAATAATGGTGTCAATTTCTCAAATGGCTATGCATCATCTGCCACTTGTACACCTTCAAGATATGCCGCTTTGACGGGTGCTTACCCTTGGAGAAATAACTTAAGAATTTTACCTGGAACAGCTCCATTGATCATTGACACAAAACAGCCTACTGTACCAAAAATGTTACGAACGGCTGGCTACTCTACTGCCATTATTGGGAAGTGGCACTTGGGGCTTGGTTCAGCAGATAAAGACTGGAATGAGCACATTTCTCCGGGTCCTAATGAAGTAGGTTTTGATTATTCTTACATCATGGCAGCAACACAAGACCGTGTTCCAACAGTTTACATCGAAGATGGTGATGTGGTCAACCTTGATAAAAATGATCCGATCCAAATTGACTACAAGAAAAAATTTGAAGGAGAACCTAATGCGATTGATAACCCTGAAATGCTCACGATGAAATGGCATCACGGACACAATCAAGCCGTAGTAAATGGCATCCCTAGAATTGGCTATATGAAAGGTGGTAAAGCAGCCTTATGGAGCGATGTAGATATGGCTGATCATTTTCTTGCTAAAGTCAAAACCTATATTACTGAAAAGTCTAAAGAAGATAAACCTTTCTTCTTAACTTATACCATGCAACAACCTCACGTACCAAGAACTCCTCATCCCCGTTTTGTCGGTAAATCTGGAAAAGGTCCAAGAGGTGATGTTATTTTAGAAGCTGATTGGTGTGTAGGTGAGTTATTAAAAACAATCCGTGAAGCTGGCATTGAGGAAAACACTATGATTATTTTCTCTTCTGACAACGGCCCTGTATTAAATGACGGCTATTACGATGATGCTGTTGAACTATTGGGCAACCATAACCCAAGTGGTGGTCTAAGAGGAGGAAAATATTCTTTGTATGATGCAGGTGCACACGTACCATTTATTACTTATTGGAAAGGAAAAATCAAAGGAGGTAAATCTGATGCTCTCGTAAGTCAATTAGACTTATTCAACTCTCTCGCATCTCTTGTAGGTAGTGAAGAAAGAACTGAAGATTCTAAAGATGTACTTCCAGCGTTATTGGGAGAAAGTAAAGAAGGCAGAACGTCTATCATTTTAGAAGCTACAACTAGAACTTCTTATCGTAAAGGCGATTTTGTACTTATCCCTGCGTATAAAGGTAATAAAATCAATAAAAAAGTGAATATTGAATTGGGTAATAATAACAAAGTTCAACTATTCAATCTTAAAGATGACCCTTCTCAACAAAACGACATTGCTGCTCAAAACCCTGAGTTAGTAAAAGAATTAATGGAAGAGTTCACTCAAAAAAGAGGTAATTTTAATAATACACAAGAGCTAATTCTGAAGTAATCAATAGTACATCTTTTTTAAAGCACAAGTATTTTGAAAGCAATAATACTTGTGCTTTTTTTATGTCCTCCATCATGTATCAAAAGATAGTATTACTGGCTTTAAGGGGAACACTACTAAATACATTGTAAACTAAGTTTTCGTTAATTTATACAACTCCTTTTATGAAGGATTAATGGTAGTGTGTTGTGGTTCGCGAGGACGTTGCAATGCAACGTCCCTACAGAACTGCATTTTAGAAAATTATTATAAAACCTTTGTCTTTTAACATGTAATCAGACCATCATTTAGTAGTATCTCCCTCGGCCTTGAAGGGAAGAAGTAGCAAATGAATTGGGTAGAAAGTCCAATGGTGCGAATGTTAAGCGTTAGCGGCATTCGTATCCTACAGATCATCAGAAATCTCCCGATTTCTAAAAACCACAAATAGTAGAAAACCTAGTTTATAATGCAGTAACAAAATCCCAATTGAATTAGAGCGTATTAAAAACAAAAGACCCTTCAATAGTATTGAAAGGTCTTCCGAGTAAAGATATTTTCTATAAAAAGATTAACAATTTCCCCTTCAAGTTCGATGGTGAAACCATGCTCAATTCATGTTATTGTGTCCTATCGGACTGTAATGCTTTTAATGTAAAAGACAACTTACACTTTGAAGGATCTAATTGGTATTTCTTCTTGGCTAACCCTCGTTTTGACCATGAGTTTTCGCCTCCAACACCAGCTTGTTTATCATCAATACAGATATAAATTAAATCTCTAGGTTTGATATCAAAAGTATGTCTTTGTGCTTTAGAATTTCCTGGATCAAAATCTGAAATAGGATTAAATAATGCATTAAACTCTACTGTTTCTGCTGCATTTATCTCTAAACCATTTTCCTTCGCATCCATCCATTTTACAAAACGAACATCAGTACGATGCCCATTCTCTTGCGGACGGATATAAGGCACATATAAGTCTGCTACTTTTGTCGTATATAAACCGACAAATGAACCATTGTTTCGGTCTATATAGTTTTCCTCTGGACCTCTACCATAATAGTTTACCGTGTCGTATTTCTTATCAATGGCAAAAGTCAGCCCATACCTAGGCATAAACTTCAAAGTTTCAGGTCGATCTGCAATTAACTCACTCTCCACCTGTACATCACCATTAGATTGCACCCAATATATTACTGTATTTTTAGCATTCAAAGCATCTAACCCAATAGTATAACTGATACGATAGTGTCCTTTCTCTTTTTCAATTTTTCTGTCAATGATTTTTCCTTTTTTGGCCTGATCTCTCCATTCAAAGTAATATTGATCTTTAGGATTTTTGGCATTCCAAGCCCCAAAATCGTTATCTGTCATTGCTCTCCAAAAGTTCAACTTTGGTCTTTCCTTTATTAAATCTTCTCCGTTTACTTTATAAGAAGCCAAACCTAATTCCTCTTGATCAAACACGACTTCAAAACCATTTCCCTTTAAAATAAGCTGATCATTTACTTCTTTTAGTTGAATCTTAGCTGTTCCCTTTGATGCACTTACTGAAACTTTGTTTGCAGATTGAAGTAAAAACTGATTGGATGAAAGTAGGTGTCCTTTTTCGAGTAAGTTATCATATCCATCATTGATAACATATAGGTTAATAAAATACTCTTTATCAGCCTCCATTTGATAAGAAAAATCTAATGAAAAATCCACTTTCTCTTGTGCCTTCACATTTAAGTTTTGCACAACTCCATGATCGGCTAAAATACCATTTTCATACAGTTCCCATTGTACAGTAGTATGCTCAAGTCCTTTGAAAAAGTTTTCATTGTACAGCTGGAAGTTTTGACCATCAACATGTATAAAATGTTGGTTTTGGTAGATGTGCTTGATCTCCTGAATTGCTGGGTGAGGTGTTCTATCTGACCCTATAATACCATTGGCACAGAAGTTTTCATCAGTATGGATGGAATCGGGTTCATAATCTCCACCATAAGCATAATAGATTTCGCCATCTGTCGTTTTTTCCTCTAAACCTTGATCTTGCCAATCCCAAATAAATCCACCCTGAATTGTTCTTTCTTTACGTACCCAATCCCAGTATTCCTTAAAGTTACCATTGGAATTTCCCATAGCATGACTGTATTCACACCAGATAAATGGGCGTTGTTGATCGAGTGGCAATTGATTATTTTTCTTCAAATACTTGTTGGTCACTTGCTCCATGCCCATATACATCCATGAAATGATGTCCGTAGTTCTTGGTTCAGATTTTTTATAATCTGATCGTTCATAATGCACTACTCTAGAGGTGTCATAAGCATGAGCCCAATCATAAGCGGCTTTGAAATTACTTCCATTTCCGGCTTCATTTCCCAGCGACCAGTACACTACAGAAGGATGGTTGAAATCTCTTTTCACCATTCTTTGTACTCTATCAACATGTTGTTCTTTGTAAAGTGGATTGTTGGCCAATGTTTCATCTGCTTTATAGCCATAACCATGAGATTCTATGTTCGCTTCATTACACACATAGATGCCATATTGATCACATAATTCATAAAAATAAGGATCGTTGGGATAATGGGAAGTCCTCACCGCGTTGATATTGTATTTCTTCAAATCAATAATATCCTGTAGCATCATTTCCCTAGAAACTACATGACCATTGACAGGGTCGTGTTCATGACGGTTGACTCCTTTCAATAATACGGGCTGACCATTGACCAGAAACTGTCCATTTTTGATTTCAGTTGTTCTAAAACCAATTTTTTGATAGGAAGCATCCAAAACCTCACCACCTTTGCCCAAAAGTGCCACTTCTAATTGATATAAATGAGGTGTTTCGGCAGACCAACTCGCCACCTTTCCCATTTGAATATTTTGATCTGTAATTGTTGTGGACGCAGCTTTATCTACCTCTACCTCTTTTGTGTTTGTAAAAACGGTGACGCCTTTTTCATCTTTTACAGACACCCTCAACTTCATTCCTTTTTGCTTTTTATTCGAAGTATTTTGAACATCAATCGAATAGGAAAGCAATCCATCTTTATAATTTGCTTTATCTAAACTAGGGTTTAATTTGATGTCTCTTACAAACGTTTTTTCAGTCGCAAATAAGTAGACATCTCTTTCTATACCACTAAGCCTCCAGAAATCCTGATCTTCCAAGTAAGAACCATCACACCAACGATATACCTCTACAGCAATATCATTTGCTCCTGTTTTTACATACTCCGTCACATCAAACTCAATCCCTGTTTTAGAACCCTGAGCATAACCTACTTGTACACCATTTACCCACACATAGAAAGCAGAGTTCACTCCTGCAAAATGGAGAAAGATGTTTTTACCTTTCCAATCTTCATTCAGCATAAAGTCCCTTTTATAACTCCCTACTGGATTATATGCATGGGGAATATAAGGAGCATTTTTAGGATGTGGATAGATAATATTGGTATAGATAGGCGTTCCATACCCTCTTCTTTGCCAGTCAGAAGGCACATCAATTTCTTTCCAATCGGAGACATCGTAGGCCAACTGATAGAAGTCCTTTGGGCGATCATCTGGTTTTTCGGCCCAATTAAATTTCCATTGCCCGTTGAGCAATTGATAGTTTTTTAAATCCTGTTGCTCCTTTCTAAAATCAGTACTTTCATAATGAGTAAATGTACTGTGAGTCGGTAAAGTATTTACTCGTATTACATCAGGATTTTCCCAATGGGGTATTTCTTGGGCAAATGTGGTCATAGAAGCCAAGCTCATTGCCACAATTAAGGCATTTGTTAGCGGTTTATTCATTTCTATTTATTTTAATAATTAAGCAACAGGATGAAATTTTAATGGATGTGGAAAAAGTGAAAGTTTCACCTCTCATTCCAACTATTATTGATCATCCCGATCTACTTCTTATTTACTTATAAGTAATACTATGATTTTAAATTCTTGATAAAGCAAAAGCTTAGTGCACGTAGCACTTAAAATTATTTCGATGGGGAATGCGTTTTTTGCCCGAAGTTAAATACTGTGGACTCCGTTCTTGCATTCTCCATTATTTTGCTCATTGCCTCCGCAATTTCAGGATAAGTTGAGGCTATATTTTTCTTTTCCTCAGGATCATCCTCTAAGTTATAAAGCTGTGGTATACTTTTTCTATTTTTGAAAACATTGTATCGTATAGCTTTCCACTTCCCTTTTCTTAACGCCTGTCTTCCACCCTTTTCATGAAACTCCCAGTACAGAAAATCATGTTGTTCTTGATCGTCACTTCCCATCAAAGTAGGATAAAATGATACACCATCTAAAGCATCAAAATCTTTAGTATCTGTCGCCAATAATTCAGAAAATGTAGGAATGAAATCCCAAAATGCAGAGACTAAATCAGTCTGTGAACCTTTCTTGATTTTGTTATTCCATTTTACAATCAATGGTACTCTAATCCCTCCTTCATAAAGGTCACGTTTATACCCTCTGTAAATACCATTACTATTAAAATAGTCTGGGTCAGCTCCGCCTTCTTTATGAGGGCCATTGTCAGAAGTAAAAATGATAATCGTATTATCAGCAATCCCCAATTCTTCCAGTGTTTTTACAATATCACCTACTTGATCATCCAACACATTGATCATGGCAGCAAAAGCAGCATGTGGTTCTTTTTGGCTTTCGTAAGGACCTTCTCGGTACCTTTCTCCTTCATCATAACCTTTATATTCTTTTTCAGGCAGATATTTCCCACGATGTTTTTCCATATACTCTTCCGGTGCCACTAACTCCGCATGTGGTAAAGCAGAAGGATAAAACATAAAGAAAGGTTTGTCTTTGTTTTCTTTTATAAAAGTAATCGCTTTCTCGTGTATAATTTCAGGTGCATACTCTTCTTTTGCTTTTCCCTCATTTCCTTTGAGCATGATTTTTTGATCATTCTCCCATAAATGATAAGGGTAATAGTGATGTGCTAAACGCTGGCAATTGTAACCAACAAAAGTATCAAAGCCTTGATTGTTGGGGTCGCCTTCTGAACCTGGAAAACCAAGTCCCCACTTACCAAATGCCCCTGTTGCATACCCTTCTTTTTGGAACAATTCGGCCATAGTAAAAACAGAATCTGCTAAAGGAAACTGTCCTTCGGGTCTTGCTTCCTTATTTCCTCTGATCATTGTATGACCCGTATGTTGTCCTGTTAAAAATGCACTTCTTGAAGGCGCACAAACCGTCGCCCCTGAATAATGCTGTGTAAACAACATCCCTTCTGCCGCTAACTTATCAATATTGGGCGTATTAAATTTTTGCTGACCATAACATGATAAATCTCCATAACCCAAATCATCTGCTAGTATAAAAACTACATTAGGTTTAGGTTGAGTAGTAGTTTCCTTTGTTGCCTCTGTTGTTTTACAACCAAAAAATAGGCTTATAATAAAGATGTAATAAAGTACCTTAGATCTCATTTCAATTTCAATTTGAGGTTTGGTGAAAATTATACTTTAAAAGTACAGCTATTTCAAAACCGTGCAGGTGACTATGATTTTTATTTTTAGTACTATGCTTTTAGACTGAAAAATGTCATTTTTAAACAGCATTGTGCTAAAATTTTGACCTTACAAAAGGGTACTATACTTTGTTTTGAAAAACTTGATAACACGTTCATTTTCTCTCAATCAAAATGTGCCCTTTACTATTTATAATTTACACTATCGGTCATAAAAACATATATGCGATTTTAAACAGGAAAAGTTGTCTTTACAACCTCAATTTTCATTTTGAATAAACTGTTCAAGTTTTTGAAGAATTTATACCCCTTATTTTGACATTTTCAGTGGATATTGGCACCATAAACCACAATCAAAAATTTATAAACCTAAACAAAAAAAAGTAATTGAAATGAAAATAGTGAACCAACAAACATTTTTTATCCTCCTCTTTTTATTTTTTAGTCCCTGCCTCTTTGCAAAGACATATTATGTAAACTTTGAAAAAGGAAATGACAAAAATAAAGGGACATCCAAAAAGGCTCCTTGGAAAACACTTTGGAAAGTAAACCAACAAGTATTCAAACCTGGTGATGAAATTTTATTTGCAGCCGGAACAGCCTATAATGGGCAGCTCAATCCAAAAGGATCTGGGACGAAAGAGGCTGTTATCAAGATTGACCGTTATGGAAAAGGTGAGAATCCTCAAATCAATGGACTCGGTCAGAAAGAATCTGCTGTATATCTCTATAATGTGGAATATTGGGAAGTGAGGAACTTAAAGGTGACAAACAAAGGAAAGCAAGCCAAAGCCCAACGAAGGGGTGTTGTAATTAGAGCGGAAAACTTTGGAGATTGTCATCATATTGTATTGGAAGGACTTGAAATTTTTGACGTTAACGGTCTTCTAGAAAAGAAAAAAGGAGGAGGATCTGCTATTCTTTGGCAAAACCAAGGAGAAAAGAAAAAAACGCGATTTGTAGACCTTCAGATTTTGAATAATTATATGCATCACTGCGAAAGAAACGCCATTAATTCTAAAGGAAATATCAAAAGAACCAATTGGCACCCAAGTACCGGTGTGGTAATCAGAGGTAATTTGATTGAAAATATACCTGGGGATGGTATAGTTCCTTTGGGTTGTGATGGGGCTTTGATTGAATACAATATTATACGAAAAGGAATTGATGCGATGCCCATGGGTGATGCTGCCGTGGGGATTTGGCCATGGAGTAGTGACAACACATTAGTACAATTTAATAGTGTGAGTGATCAAAGAGCAAAATGGGATGGACAAGGTTATGACTCTGATTTTAATTGTTTCAATACGACATTCCAATACAACTTAAGTTTTGACAATTGGGGTGGTTTTATACTGATCTGTAATAATGGATTCTCATTAGGTAAACCTAATAACAGTGGCACTGAAAATTCAGTAGTAAAGTACAACCTGAGTATCAATGATGGTATTCGACCTTATAAAGCACACAATAAACGCTTCTTTGCTCCTACTTTTCACCTTACGGGACCCGTGAAAAATTCTTCTATTCACCATAATATCGTAATCATACCTAATAAGGAAAAGGCTGAAATGGAAAATCACCTGGTAGAATTTCAGGATTGGGGAAAACAATTTCCTCAGCAAACCCTCTTTGAAAATAACCTTATTCGAAATCAATCTGAAGCCAAGTTTGTTGAAAATGGAACAAAAGGATTTATTCAAAAGAATAATGATATTCAAACCGAGTTTGACTATAGTGAAAGAGATCCGCAAAAGATTTTGGAACAACTAAAAAGCCATCCTCTTTTCGAAAACGATCCAGAGTTTATGAAGCTCTATGAGTTTGTTAAGTGGTTAGGGTATAACAGGAAATAATTCCCTAATGACAGATCTAAAGACAAGGGTTTTGTAATCATCTTCTAAAGGCAATTTAAGGGCGTTGCATTGCAACGTCCTCGCGAACCACAATACACAACAATTTATCCTTCATGAATGGATGCTCTTAACGTTTACAAAAGAGGTATTGCGCTTTTTTACTCCACAAGATAGGATTCGTTGTCAATAAAGTTTCGCATCCTTTCGGTAAATGAGGGGTATTTTTCTTCAATTTCCAAGCGTAAAATTGGCATGGTGCATGTCTTGTACAATGCAATATATAAAGGTTTTTGGTATTCAGGCTTGTCTTTATAAAGGCCTATCAATGCATACTTTTTCAACTTAAGTAATTCTAAAAAAGTGCGTTCTCTTCTCAACTGATTTAATCGGTCGTCCTGTTCTAAATAAGCAAAGGATAGGTCTTTCAATAAATCGTCACTTCTGAGAAACTTAAACAGGTTAATTGAATTAATTTTCAATGAATCATTTTGACTCGCTTGAAGAATCATTTTGTCAAAATCACCTTTTCGATAAGACAGAAATAAATAGAGAAACTTATTATTTCCTTTTAAAATTGCTTTTTCAATAATCGAATAATTTTGTTCGTTGATAGGGACTCTTGCTAAGAGATAATCTGAAAGCAAATCAAATTTATTGAAAGAATGAAGTAAATGAAAAGCCTCTGTTCTGATACTGCTATTGCAATTTATAAAACATTGTTCCAAGAAATATTCAATCAATAATTGAGTAGAAATAGTACAACCATCAATTCGTTCAAGTTCCAACCTACTATTCAGGTGATTATGAAGAATAGCAATCACTTTTGAGGAATTATTTAACGTCAATTGTTTGAAGGTATAACACCTTACCAATATATTATTGCTAAACTGTAAAGACGTCAGTTGACTTTCCGTAAGTCTTGAAGTCAATTCCAATGCCGTAGTTCCTTGGGCTGACCGTTCTCCTTTTTCATAGACGTGCTCACTCTCTAGCATTTCATAGGTTGCTAAAAAAGTTTGTAAACTATCTGTAGTACTAGAAAATAAATTTAAAGAAAACAGAAGAATCAGATAGTTAGTCAATAATAGTTTTTTGTACATCAGTAATTTAAATAGAAATGAAGTTCCTTTTTGCTTTTGGTATGACACAATTAATAGTACAATTTAGAAAAAAGTCTTTGGGAATAAAAAATTCATTCCATGAGAATTCATTTTCCCGTTTCTATTGACAAAATATCTCCTTCCTTCAAATCCAAGTTCAAACTATCATCTATTCTACTCTGAGCAAGGATCAAGTTAATAGGTAGTTCAGAAGCTATGTTTTTTAACTGTTCATCCTCTAATTCATACAGTTTCTTATGGTATTTCCCGCTAGCATATAAATTCCAAATGTGTTGATAGGTCATATAAATTGAATCCAAAGCAGTATCTATGTCTTTGATTGGAGATGTTGAGGAGAATTTCAAATTGAATACAACTTTACTGGGGGAATCAGGCCAATTTTTTCTCCGCCCATTATTGATCACTTTTGGTGTTAAAAGATCTCTATGAAGTGTTGTAGTATCGTTAATCGTAATGACATTCCGATTGCGGATTAATGCACAATTTCCTCCCTGCCAAAAACAGATCAAACCTGAGTTAAGCGGCAACTTATTTCCACTTCCCGTAATTAGAATTACTTGATCACTTTTGAAATGACAGGCATTTAATACGATGCTCTTTTGAAAATCATAAAACGTCGAAAATGAGTCTAATTTCATCATCTCCTTTTCATCATAAAATTCTTCGTACTCGAAAACGTTGACGTATTGGTTATTCTGACATGAAAAAAAAGAGAATAAAAGAAAAACTGATGATACTAATTTTAGTATGTAGTTCATGTTTTTAGAGTATAGTTTAAACTACAAAGGTAAACTAAGTTTGAGAATATTTATGGTTTTTAGAAATCAGGAGATTTCTGATGATCAGTAGGACACGAATGACACTAACGCTTAACATTCGCGCCAGTAGGTTTTATAGGATCTAATTTCAAAGATGAAGGAGATACTACTAATTGATTGTCTGATTACATGTCAAAAGACAAAAGTTTTTATTATAATCTTCTAAAGTGTAGTTCTGTAGGAACGTTACATTGCAACGTCCTCGCGAACCACAATATACTACCATTTGTCCTTCACAAAAGGCATTATGTAAATTAATGAAAACTTCGTTTACAGTTTATTAATTTTCGTAAGTTCTCAAAAAAATACGCTTATTAAAAATTAGTAATACTAAAAATAATTAAAATGTCATTATTTCCTCAAATCCCTTATTCGTTTTCTCTCGGTGTTTTCAGTAGCATTAGGGTGCATATCTACTAGCTGCCAGTCACTAAGTTCTTTGGTCAAGAAATCTATCACCATATCAATAGGTAAAAATTGTTTGAGAATATTGTAAGTGATTTTGCTTGGAATAGTAAGTTTCATGATGGCTTTTATCCTCTTACAAATTTCTTTTCGGAAAGAGGAAAGGTAAAAAGTACTGACAGAAGGAAAATGATTGCCGTTTCCGAATTTAGGCATGTACATTTCTTTTTCATCAAAATCAAAAATAGGGATAATCTGATACTCTCCTTTTTCATTTCTATACTTCTTTTTTTCCTCTTCTGGCATATTTTCATACCCCGCTTTTACCAAAGCATTTTCCTCATTTTGAATATCTACGGTAAAATAATCCTTTAAAAATTTTTGACAGTTTGCTCTACCAAGAAAGTAATCATGAATTCGAAATTCCTTACTGATAAAACCGCCAAAACCACCTAAGGATCCACAAGCAATCGCTTTTTCTCCAGAGTAGTCCCCTCGTTTTGGAGAGATAATATAATGCTTTTCTAGAGCACTGGCATTCTTCGTTTCGTTTTCTATCTTCGGTTTTACCTTGGCTTGGTGACGTAGTGTTTCTAAAAATGGACCTGCCAAACCCATGATGTCTCTAATCTCTCTATTCCTTCTTTTATTGGTACGTTCATGAGTAGTTTCTTCAGGAAATGGATCAATCGTCAATACCACATATTCCTTATTATTCTTTTCCTTCAACACCTCTTCTACGTGTAGAAAAGGTTCATTATTAATGACGCCTCCATCTACTATAATATTTTCACATTCCTCTTCCTTTCCAATGTCTCCCAATTCAGCTCCTTGATTAATCCATTTATTATCAATAATGTATTTCCCTTTTCTAGTAACACTTCTAGATTTCAACCCAAAAGGAAACGCTCCTGTTGCCAAGGTAGCACGTTTTAATAAATCGAGGTTCAATGAGGTATCCTTAAAAAAATTCAATGGGATCCATCCATCATTACTATAATCCTGAGCATTTTTAGCTAATTTAAAGCAAGCAAAATCGTTGTGGTAAGTCACATAAAAATCGTCTGATTTTTTGCCATTTCCCTTAAACGAATACTTATAGTCGTAGCCATTGAGGTTGGTTAAAGTGACAAATACTTTAAGGTCATCAGGGATATAATTTCTCTTGACTTCATTCTTACAATTTTTGATCGCTCTATCAGCAATTTCATCAATAAAGTCGGAGTTAATCAATGAGTCAAGTTTTTTCGTTCTTTTCAGGTCTTTGGTGTCTAATATCCTACTCAACATATTGACGTTTGTCAGATCTACCCAACTATGGTACAACTTATTAGAGGTGATATTTTCTAAAATATTTTTGTTTTTCACTTCCCTCACATGATTGATTCTTTCATTGAGTATAGAAGCTAAAATCACACCTGTAATTCCTCCTGCGGATGCCCCTCCAATAATCGGTATTTCAATCTCATGATCAGGAATAGAAGATAAGTTTGAAGTCTTCTTTTTTTCTTCCCAAGCATCCAATGCTTCTATAAGGTAATCAATTACTCCAGCAGTGTAGGCTCCTCCTGAGATTGCACCTGCCATACAAAGTCCCACTTTGTATTTTTGTTTAGTAGTTACTGACATATCTAGTTCGTAGAGATGAGTAGTTATCAAACAGTTCTAGCTTTACTTTGAACTCGCTTGAAAAGTACTAAACGTTATAAAACAAAATGTGAACGGTCAGTTAATTCCTCATCAAAAACACCTTGATATTTTAACTGAATATCAAGGTGTTATGATTATGTAAATTATCAATTAAGGAATATAAAAGTTGAAATCAATTCTGAAATAAAAAGTGTACCTTTCTATTTCTAATGCATTTTATCAGCCCAGTTTACAATTTCAAAATGATAGTCTTTTTCTTTTGGAGGATTAATCATAATGTTTGCATTACTTCTATCTTTCAAAAAGCCTTCATTGCTCCATTCTCCTCTAGTAAATTTGAAAATAGCAGGATTGGTTACTTCCAATGAAATTGTACGGATTGAATCATTGACGACTTCTAATTTTACTTTATCGGGGTTCCAATTCCCTAACGCCTTTTGATTACCTACAATATATACCTGACCCTTTTTATGAGGTACCTTACACGTAATGGTTACAGGGTATGTCTTGTCTGAGATAAATGAATTTTTGTTTTTATGATAGAAAGTAAAATAATCCGATAAGCCTTGACTTAACCCTTTACCCAATACCGTAAAATGATCTTCAAAAGGATAGCTTTCGATCTCGACCTCTAGCTTTGGTGAAGTGTATTTCTCAAAGAAAGCATACGTTTTCTCTCTTGGTTTTACCCAATGTTGCCAATATTCCTTCCCTTCATCTGCATTGCATAGAAAGAGGAATACCTTATGTTTTTTTTGATCAAAATCATAAGTCATAAGCTTATTGGCCACTTGATTTTTTTCGTAGGCTAAATTGGGAGATATTGCCAAATAGCCTCTAAACTCAATATCAGAGGGTAGAATGTAAGACAACACAAACGATGCACTCAAAGAATGTCCTACCACTAATCGATCTTCAGATGTATGATAGTTTTCATTGATAAAGGGAATTACCTCCTCTAAGAAAAAAGCACTGAAATTTTCTGCATTTCCGCTATATTTCCCATATCGTGCTTTATCCAATTTTTCTTCTAATACAGGAAGAAAATCATTATTTCTACCATAATCTTCATCGGGAAAATAGGGAGAAGTGATGCCAACCACGATATTTCGATCTCCCTCTGCCTCTTTTATAAAAGGAAGAGAAGCATGAACATAATCAAAGATTTCACGACTTTGTGCATCAAAAACATAGACAACATTGTAGTTGTAATACGTTTCTTCCGTATACCCTGCCGGAGTATAAACAAAAAGCTCTCTGTTTTGGTCTAGATGTTTAGAGTGAAGATTGACGATTTCTACGTTAGCATACTTTTGAGCCCATGATAAAAAAGGCAAGCATAAACACAAGCCAAGTAAAAATAATAGTTTGTTTTTTCTCATTTTCATTGTATTGAATAGTTCATTTAAAGTTAATAAATGAATCAAAATTCAACAAAAAAGCCTTACTAAAATGTATTACAAATTAGTAAGGCTAATAATGATTGGATACTATTTTCTTAATTCAATAAGTTGCCAATCCTTACATCAATATAAAAAGTTCTTGGTGTATAAGGTCCATAAACAAACCCAGCGTCTTTATCGATACCACTTACAAAATTAGACTGCATTTGATTGAATATATTTTTTACTCCTGCACCAATTTGAATGTTAGCATCTTTTGTCAGTTTTGTAGTGTAGGCCAATTTAATCCCCAAATCTACAAACTGCTCACTTTCTATCAACTCTTCATTTTCAGTCAATTCTCCGTTGATAAAACCGCCCGGAAGGTAAGGCACATACATTTTACCTGTATAAACCCCAGTCAATGAAGCCTCCCATTGATTCGTGATTTTATAATTAGCAGTCAACGAACCGTATTGATTTGGTGTTCTCAAGATCTCTTTTGAAGTACTTGAATCTTCATCTCCCCACTGGTTTTCCTCGTCGTATTGAGAAGATTGAAGCGTATAGTTGGCCTGAATCATAAAGGATTCACTTGGAGCAATTTTAGTTTCAAAGTTCAAACCCTTTACTACCGCATTTGAAGTAGAATTTCTTTTGAAAAGAATCAAAGTACCATCTTCTTGATAGTCGTATTGGTTATCAAAACGGTCATTGATGGTAGTATGGAACCCTTCTACCAAGAAGTAGAACTGTGTTTTACCGATTTGCTGATCAAGGTCCAAAGCCAAATTATATGAAATCGACGTTTCCGATTTAAGATCTGGATCTAAAACTGTTCTTACACCCTGCCCACTTGTTACTTCGATGTGTAAATCTTCTGAGAACATTTGTGGTGCTCTAAAACCTGTAGCAAATCCGCCTCTTACCTGTAGATTATCTAAGATTTTGTATTTCAAATTTACTCTTGGGTTAATGGCTGGCACATTTTTATCATTTTCATGATTTTGTAGGTCAGTAATATCTACATAATCCATTCTTACACCTGTCAATAAAGACCATTTGTCATTAGTCCATTCTTGTTGAGCAAACAATGCATAAGTATTTGAATTTTGGTCAGAAACGGTAGCGTCGTTGGTCCACTTTCCTGTTTCCTCATCCAGATACGCTAGCTTCTTGTCATTGATTCGATCATTGATAAACTCTGCTCCAACAACAAGTACTGATTTTCCTCCTGCGACTTTACCGATATTATAATTCATCTGAGAACCTGCAATGATAGTACTTCCTGTAGTTGATCCATAACCATCAGGAGCTTGATGAGCACCATAATAACTGTCTCTATCTACAAATTGACCAATTGCATACGTATTCAAATGCCATTTTTTATCCTTACTGAACCAATCATGAGTAAGACTTGCACTACCTATATTCATTTCGATAGCCTCCGTAAGGTCTGTTTCATGATAAGCACGATCAAATTTGTTACCTCCTCTTCTTTGATCGTTGATAAACTTAGCATCAAAAGTAAATTTATTCTGATCATTTAATTGATGATAAATTTTGGTTCCTACAGAGAGTGTTTCTAAAGATGTTACTTCTGAAAAATCATCTTTAATGGGATCACCATAAGGATTTCCATCATCGTCTATTTTGTAATAGATATCGTCTGGATTCGCATTCCAAGCATCTCTATTTCTATAAGATCCAAAAAGATAACCCGATGTTTTTTCATTTTTAGAAACTAACGAAGTATTGAAATATACGTTGTAATCATTCGCTTCACCATTCAAAGAAGAGAAATTACTTCCTACTTCATACGCATTAAACTGAGGAGATTTAGTCAAAATATTGACCGTACCACCAATTGCATTGGCACCAAATAATACAGAACCACCACCTCTTACAATTTCAATTTGGTCGACCATGTTTACAGGAATTTGTTCCAAACCATAAACACCTACCAAACCATTAAATACTGGACGGCTGTCTATCAAAATTTGAGTATAGGGTCCTTCCAACCCATTTAATCGAAGTTCTGTAGAACCACAGTTACCACATGTCGTCTCTACCCTTGCACCTGAAACATAATTTAAGCCCTCTCCTGCTACCTTAAAATTAGCACTTTGAAAAAGGTCTTTTCCTATTACATTAACGACCGAGGACGTTTCATTTCTACTTTGTGCTCTTCTATTACTTGAGACAATCACCTCATTTAATTCTAGAAGGTCTTTTTGTAACTCAATATGAAGTTCGTTTTGAGTACTAGCTACCCAATCCATTTCCATGGTCTTGTAACCTACTGTAGTCACCGTGAGATGGTAAGTTTCTCCTTTCTCAAGCTCTATGATGAAATGCCCCGTTTCGTCAGAAGTCGTTCCAAATTGACCATCATTTATCGATATATTGACAAATGGAACATGCTCCTTTCCTGAAGTGATGTGGCCTTTAATTTTAATAGGATTTCCAGCGAATAGTTGAAGACTGAATAACGTTAGTAGCGTTGAAAAGATGTATGAATTGAAGTTGTTTTTCATTATCCTTATTTAGACTTAATTTTAATAATGAGTCAAAATTAGAGGATGACACACACCATTAAAGTAACAATGATCACATCATACCTATGATAATTGTCACCATAACATAATACGGACAAGAAAATAGGTCTAAATAAGTATATTGTAAACTAAATTATCGTCAACTT
>NZ_JTAM01000025.1 GCF_000812565.1 Flammeovirga sp. OC4
TTAACGAAAACTTAGTTTACAATGTACTTACAGTTATCACTTCCAAGTATTCTGATTCTTTATTTTTTTCCTTGTATAGCCAAAGGAAGTGCTTACAAAAGAAAGTTCAATGACGTATATATTTAGCGATAGTATCATTATCATACTTGAATAGTAAAAACTGATCACTAATTACGATTCAAGTATTTAAACAGTAAGGCCTCATTCTATAATGATAGAATGAGGCCTAATAAAACCTTTATTATTTGAATAAAATACTATTCTTCTTTCTGCATCATAGCTGGTAAAGTTTTGAAAATCAATTTAAAATCCATCAAAGTGTTTCGAGAACCAGCATATTTATTATCCAATTTCGTTCTCTTTTCACTATTCATAAATGGATCTACTGATTTTTGAATTTGCCATAGGCCTGTAATTCCTGCGGGAGTATTAAATCTTTCTACAGTATTATCTTTTGTCAATTGCTCGGCCTCATAAAGGGGAAGAGGCCTATTTCCAACCACTGACATTTGACCAAGTAATACATTGACTAACTGAGGTAATTCATCTAAACTCGTTTTTCTTATTATTGCTCCTACTTTTGTAATTCTTGGATCATTTTCTAGTTTAAAAAAAGTAGTACGGTTCTTTTGTGCCTTATATACCTTTTCACTTATCGTAAAGCCTTTATCACCCGTAATCAGGGTATCGCAAGGAGTGATGTCTTCCATATTTTCAGTTTCTGAATAACTATTATTTTGTAATAACCCCTCTACAAGTTGATCTGCGTTGACCTTCATGGATCTAAATTTTAGAAAAGGAATGATTTTATAATCTCTTCCTATTCTGTTAGATACATAAAAAATAGGACCTGGATTTTCAATATAAATTGCGATAGCGATTAATAGATAGATAGGTAAAAGACAGATCATAAGTGATAATGAGAATACAATATCAAACCCACGTTTGCCAATTAAACTTTTATTTTCATAAATATAACTCAGCATATCTTTAAATGATCTTTTTTCTTCCCTCTCTATCCTTTCTCTTTCTTTGTGTTTTGTGTATCGGTTTAATACATTTTTAATTCTTATATCGAGCTCTGTAGGATTAAATGGTTTTGAAATGTAGTCATCTACACCAAGATCAAGTACTTCTATCTTTTTTGCAGATGAATCCTCAGCAGATAATGTAATGATTGGTAAATGAGATTTAAGGGGGTTGTCTTTTATTTCCTTGATAAAGGTAATACCTGACTCTTTTTTAAGGTTAATATCAGTAATTACAAGGTCAATCTGATGCTTTTCTAAGATTGACAATGCTTCATCAATAGTACTTGAACAATAGACAATGTATTTTTTAGACAATAGATTTCTGACAAACTTTTGCATGAATTTATCATCATCCAAAAGTAGTATTTCGTTAAACATATTAGGTAATGATAGGTTAATAAAATGTCCTGTATCAGTTATTTGTTTCAACACTATCTATCTTAAATTAGTTCTATTTACACATCATTTTTCTTAGACATCATATTCGTATTTTTTTATAATATTTTAAGAATAGTATTTTTTCATAAATGTCTTGTATTTATAAGGCAAAGAGATAACTATCATGAATTTAGATTGTTATATTTCAGTATTACATTTTTTTGATATGAGAAAATCAATCTTAGTTGTTGATGATGATCTATTTATTAGAGATATCACATCACATGTTTTGGGAGTAAATAATGATATATTATTGGCTCATGACGTTATAAATGCTCGAAAAATACTTCAAAATAATCATGTAGATCTTGTGCTGTTGGATATTGAATTAGAAAAAGAAACTAGCGAATGCCTCTTTGATGATTTACAACAGACAAATGAAATTCCTGTCATGATTTTTTCTAGTAACAAAGATCCTAAGATCAAAGACGACTTCATTGATCTTGGAATAGTTGACTATGTACAAAAGCCATTCAATATGAATGAGCTTGAAGTTAAGGTTCAAGACCTCTTACTTCAAAGTAATCCCCGAAAAATGCAAAAAAAGAGGCGGGAATTTCACTTTAAGAATTGGTTTTTGAGCTTAATGAAGTTTAGGAAATCAGCCTAAAGAAGAATTTTGTCAATAAATATTAATTATTATTGAACTTATCAACAAGTGACAATGTTCTAGAGGTAAAATAACCTTATAACACCCAAATAAAAATAATCATGAAGTATCCAATACTTGTTATAGAAGACGATCAATTTATGCGTGATTTAACGATCAACACGCTTAAAGATAAATATGAAGTTCTTTCGGCTCAGACATTAGATGAAGCGAAAGCAATATTAAAATCCCAGTTTGTTAAGTTAGTGCTAACGGATCTTAATTTAGATCAGGAAAATACTTTTGACTTTATTGTTAAACTGAGAAATTCTCCTAATTATTCTGATATACCAATATTAGTTTATTCAGGGAAATTTGATTTGGCTCAAAAAGGTGAATTGTTGAACAATGGTATCGCTGGTTTTATTGAAAAACCAGTGTCTTTGAATGAATTACAAATCAGAATTGATAACACGATTGACCATTATTCAAAAGTAAGTAGTATAAAATTGAATAAAGAAGATGTTGTTGACAATCCAGAGCAAAAGCCAAATTCTATAGCCGGAAAAGCAAGCATTTTTAAAAAAAACTTCTATAACATATTATTTACTTAAAATAAAATCATGTTTGATCTCATTATTAATGAAACATGATTTAAAGATTTATCAATAACCCAATTACTAATTAATTTAAATCAGAAAAGAGCCTTATGTAATTTACATAGGCTTTTTTTATGCACTTTTAAATAAAAGAAAACAAATTTATTATTTAGGAGTACTTTATAGTAATTAAAGTAAGTGTATCTTTGTCAAAATTTTTTCAAAGAGTACTTTGTACTAAGCAGTAGAACATTATAACTTCGCTTATTAATGTTTTCTTGTTTAAATCTCTAAACTATCAACAATATAGATTATGTCATCAGTATTATCGCTAGTAGGAAATACTCCATTAGTCAAGCTAGAAAAGCTTAACCCGAACCCTAATGTCACTATATATGCTAAGTTAGAAGGGCAAAACCCCGGCGGAAGTGTGAAAGATAGAGCTGCTTTTAATATGATCAATGAGGCGATTAAAAGCGGTGAGCTAAAAAAAGGCATGAAATTAATTGAGGCTACAAGTGGAAACACTGGTATTGCTTTAGCTATGATGGCGTCTTTATTTGGTGTAGAAATTGAATTAGTGATGCCTGATAGTGCAACGATTGAAAGAGTGAAATCAATGAAAGCCTATGGTGCTAAAGTGACTTTGACGCCTGCAGCTATTTCTATGGAGGGTGCTAGAGATTATGCTTTGAGTAAAGTAAATGAAGGGGGGCACTTGATGTTGAATCAGTTTGACAATCCAAATAACTATATGGCCCACTATAAAACAACGGGACCTGAAATCTGGAGAGATACAGAGCATGAAGTGACTCATTTTGTTTCGGCAATGGGTACAACAGGAACAATTATGGGAACTTCAAAATTCTTGAAAGAACAAAACTCAGCTATTACAATTGTCGGTACACAACCTGCAGAGGGAGCTCGAATTCCTGGTATTAGAAGATGGCCAAAAGAATATTTACCAAAAATATTTGATGCCTCAAGGGTAGACATGACAATTGATGTTAGCCAAGAAAACGCAACTGCAATGACAAGAAAATTGGCATTAGAAGAAGGTATTTTTGCAGGAATGAGTAGTGGTGGTTCGGCTTATGCAGCGATTGAAACTGCAAAGCAAATTGAAAAAGGAGTGATTGTCTTTATCGTTTGTGATAGAGGTGACAAATATTTATCAAGCGATCTATTTTAATTATATATAAACCTATGAGAACAATTGTATTATCATTCGTGTTGGGATTATTCCTAATGAGTTGTGGTGGAGAGAAACAATCACATCAAAAGCATGAAGCAGCGAAAGAAGAAGAAAAATTAACAGCAGTTATCTATAATGCTGAAAAAGCTAAAGCTCCACAAGCATACATGAAATTATCAGAGTGCTTGATCGCTAGTAATCCAACGGCTGCACAAACGTATGCCAAGAGGTTAAAAAGTGCTATGCCTTCTGAAGCCGCAGAAGAAGTAAATGCATCTATTGATGCAATCATTAATACTGATGACCTAGCTGCTCAAAGAAAAAGTTTTGAGACAGTTACGGCATATTTCTTAGAGGTAGCCAAAAAAGGCGAAGCTGGAATGGATATTTACTTAGTACACTGTCCAATGGCATTTAACAATACGGGAGCTAACTGGCTAAGTGCTACAAATGAGGTAGTTAACCCGTACTTTGGAGATGAGATGTTACACTGTGGTAGAGTGATGGAGACAATAAAAGGGAAGTAACCCTTAACACTCTATATAAATTCTCGCGAAAAGTCACTTTCTAAATTATTGGAAAGTGACTTTTTTATTTTAACTTGTTATGTTTTTGAGGGATAAGGTATAATACTTATGCATCCAACTTTTTAATTGTCTATTTATTTATGCGACTATTAACTACTCTTCTTTTACTTTTCAACATTTCGCTTGCTTTCTCGAATGATAAACTTCTAATTGATGAATCTTCCATTCACCTTGAAAATGTATCGGAGCATGTTGAGATTTTCTTGGATTCAAGTAATGCTATACCCTTTGAGAAAATTTTAACAATGGATGCTTTTACTCCTAACTCACAAGAAATTATCAATGTTGGTTTTAATGAGGCTTCACTTTGGTTAAAACTACGTTTGGTCAATATTTCTTTGGAAGAAAATAAAGACTTCATATTAGAAATTGGAAATAGTAACCTTGATGTGATTGAGGTTTATGAAATAAAAGATGGTCAACTCCTTAACTTTCAACTAATGGGAGACCAAATCCCTTTCTTTGAAAGAGCTATTCAATTTAGAAATAACCTTTACCCCTTTGAAATTGAAGCCAATACAGAAAAGGAATTATATTTAAAAATTCAGACGAATGGGGCTTTACAAGTACCACTTACCATAGCTACGCCTACTCAATTTTTTATTAATCACCTCAAAACAGAAACCGCTTACGGCATATACATTGGTATTATGTTAGTGATGGTTTTATATAATATACTGATTTTCTTATCATTGAGAGATTTGAATTATCTGTATTATGCTTTCCCGATTTTAGCCAATACAACATTCTTTCTCTCATTAAGTGGTCACCACTTTCAATACTTATTTCCTAATTCACCCAATGTAGCAAATAATGTTACAGTGATTTCCATAGCAGCATGGATCTTAACATCCTCTTTTTACGCTAAATCTTCCTTACAATCTAAGCAGTATTCAAAGTTTGCCGATATAGCTCTAATTGTAACCATGATATTGGGAGCTGTTGGTATTTTATTACCTTTCATCAGTAGCTATGCATTTGCTGTAAGGGTCAACAGTAAGCTGACATTGGTCAACTCTTTGGTTATGTTTGTTGCTGGTTTAATGATTTGGTATAAAGGAAATAAATCTGCTCGTTTCTTCATTTTAGCATGGACAGCTTATTTGGCTGGTACATTTATCTTTGCATTAATGAAATATAACTTCATTGAACAGAATGAATTCACAAAAAATGTATTGGCTTATGGTGGTATTATAGAAGTACTCTTCTTGTCGTTGGCTTTAAGTGATAAATACAAACTCTACAAAAGAGAAAAAGAAAATGCTCAGAAAGAACTTTTGGAACAGCAATTACAAACAAATGCAACTCTTGAAGTAAAAGTAAATGAAAGGACCGCTGAACTCCAAGAAAAGCAGATTGAGTTGGAGAATAATGCTCAATCTTTAAAAGAAGCTTTTGAGGAAATTAATGCAAAAAATGTAGAGCTCGAACAGCAAAATGAAGAAATAGCGACTCAGAGAGATATGGTCGAAAAACAAAAAGTCCATCTCATTGAATCCAAAGATAAAATACAAGCGAGTATCAATTATGCCAAAAGGATTCAAGCTACTATGCTTCCTTCTCAGTCTCATCTTAAAAGCCTATTTCCTGATTCATTTTTGATTTTTCAGCCAAGAGATATCGTATCGGGAGATTTTTACTGGTGCGCTAAAGTTGGCGACAAAAGAATATTAGCTACCGTAGATTGTACTGGACATGGTGTTCCGGGTGCATTCATGTCTTTAGTGGGATACCACCTTTTACAAGATATTGTCGTTAAAACTAAGATTACATCGCCTGAAATAATCTTACAAGCACTTCATCTCCAAATATTAAAAAGTCTACATCAAGAAAATTATCAATTGAAGGATGGAATGGATATGAGCTTAATTGTTTTTGATGAAACAACAAAAGAATTAGAGTACTCAGGTGCTCGTAATCCATTAGTTTACAGTCAAAATGGAAAGTTTGAGATGATAAAGGGAGACCGAAATTCAATTGGTTCTACAAATCCGAAAGTTTCATTTACAAAACATAGACTCAAAATAGATTCCTCAACAACTTTATTCATGTACTCTGATGGTTTCCAAGACCAATTCGGAGGGCCCAACGACAGAAAATTTGGTTCTAAGCGATTCCGTAAAATATTGGAGGAAAACTGTGATTTTGAACTCACATTGCAGAAAGAAATTCTAGACAAATATTTGAATGATTGGGTGAGTATTGATGAGGAGAATCATCACAGACAAACAGATGATATATTAGTTATTGGTGTTAAATTAGAGCACGAATAACTTTAATTTTTTTGACTTATGGATCATCAATATCCGCAAAGGATAGTTTGTCTTACAGACGAGGTAACAGAATGGTTGTACTTATTAGGTGAGCAAGATAGAATTGTTGGAATATCAGCTTTTGCAGATCGACCTGAAGAAGCTAAAAAAGAGAAACCAATGGTTTGTGGTTTTACAGGTGCCAACTTTAAGAAAATTATGGCAACGCAACCTGATTTAGTAATAGGTTTCTCAGATCTTCAAGCAGATATAGCCTCAAGGCTTATTAAAGAAGGGATTCCGACCTTGATTACAAATCAGCGTTCAATCAGTGAAATCATGAATACACTCATGATGATTGCTAGGATGGTAGGAGCTGAAGCAAAAGCGAAAGTTTTACTAGATAAAATGAATGCTACTATTGAAGAAGCAAAACAGTTTAGCCAATCATTGAAAGAAAATCCAAAAATATACTTTGAAGAATGGGATGATCCCATTATTACAGGGATTCAGTGGGTTTCTGAAATCATTACACTTTGTGGAGGTAAAGACGTATTTATTGAACATGCTGATAAACAAAATGCTCAAGGTAGAGTGTTAGCCAATTTTGAACCTGTTGTGGAGAGAAATCCAGATATTGGCTTGTTTTGTTGGTGTGGAAAAAAAATGGATAAAGAAGCCGTATTAAACCGACCGAATATCCAGTCTCTTTCATTTTGTAAGAATAATGAAATCCATGAGGTAGATCCCATTTTCATGTTACAACCCGGACCCGCCACTATAATGGAAGGAATTCCCTACATAATGAATATTATTAAGAATTGGAGTCAAAGAAAATAATATATAATAAGTAAATTTGTTAAGAAATAACGAAAATTATATATGAGCACTTTCCCACAGCAAGATCCATCTATCTTAAATGATAAAGACCCAGAGTTATTAAGAATTCACTCTATTGAAACTTTCGGGACCCATGATGGTCCAGGAATCCGTTTTATTGTTTTTGTTCAAGGATGTCAGTTCAGATGTTTGTACTGTCATAACCCAGATACATTTGATGTAAAAGGAGGGAAGCACATTCAACTAGACGAAATAGAAAAAAGAGTTCTAAGACAAAGGCCATATTTTGGTGATGAAGGTGGAATTACAATTTCAGGAGGAGAACCTTTATTACACCGCAAAAAGCTAATTACACTTTTTAAAAGATTAAAAGAGCACGGAATACATACTTGCTTGGATTCTAATGGCCGATTGGTAAATAAGGAGGTAGAAGAACTTTTAGACTATACTGATTTATTGATGCTTGATGTAAAGCACATTAATGACGATTGGCACCATAAGTTAACTACGGTTTCAAACTCAGCTACCTTAAAATTGGCCGAAATGCGTGAGAAACAAGGTAAACCTATGTGGATCCGTTATGTATTGGTTCCGGGATGGTCTGACCAAGAAGAATATTTACATGAGTTGGGACAGTTTTTCAAAGACTATAAAACGATTGAAAAAATTGAGATACAACCTTACCATAAATTAGGTGTACATAAATGGGAAGCAATGGGACTGAAATATGAACTAGAAGGAGTAAACCCTCCAACTGCTGAAGAAATAGAAAAAGCAAAGAATATCTTTGCTCAGTATTTTAAAGAAGTCCATGTCAACTAAAAATTAGCGGACGGATTCAATATATTTAGATACAATAGCTTTTATGGATGTTAATCCAATGGTTGTTGTATCTATTTTTTTTGGTGAAATAAACTCAATACTACTCACATCATCATTAGCCTGAAGAGGAGAAAAATCTTTGATCTGAGCTTTAAAAACCATATCTAAAGTATAATAATCGACCTCCTTATAGGTATATGTATTCGGAAAACTACAAAAATACTCTAAGGATATGATATCAAGGTTTAGCTCTTCTTTAATTTCTCGAATTGCTGCATCTTCTACTGTCTCATTGATATCTACAAAGCCTCCTGGTAAATCATAAGTACCTTTGAAAGGATCAAATTTTCTGACCGTCAGTAATAACTCTCCTTGCTGATTTGTTATTAAAACAGCAACGGCAGCTGATGCATTAATATAAAGGTCAAAACCACAATTTGAACAAACGAAGTGTTTTTTGTCAAATTGAATTGCATCACTTTTACACTTAGGGCAACTTTTAAAATGCTCTTTTATGTGCATTACACAAATAGTTTTAAAGTTCTTAGAATAGCAATTCCAAAAGTTATTGCCAAAAAGAAAAAAGCAAAAGCAACCCAACCTGGGCTAGCCAAAATAGTAAAAAGAATTTGTGTATTCTCACGCTCCATTGCAATTTGTTTTTCAGCTTCCTGAAGGTTGGGCAATTTCACATCTGTCAAATGGTTTGAAAGCTGTGATAAAATTCCATTTTTGATAGCACCTTCTAACCCATAAATAATAATACTCTTATCGTATTGTCTTGCAAGCGTAATGTATTTACAAGTCTCATCCCAATTTAAAACTCTTGTGTTTTCTTGATTACTTAATGGCTTTGTAGCATTGGCTGATCCTAGTAATATAGTAGAAAAGCCAGGCTGATATTCTTTTAGCTGCGCTAATGTTAAAGATGAATTAGGTTCGTATGTATTAAAAATAGACAGCACTTCCTGATCATTTAGAATATTAAATGTTCCAGTAATTTGTTTCCACGTTTCTACATTTACTTCACGGCTATCAACTTGATAAGGAGAAACGATGCTGACTAATTTTAAATTGTCATTTTTTGACAGTGCTCTTAATCGAGCATAATTCAAATCCCCATGTTCTTGTACTGAACCACTTATCAATCTTTTCAAAACAACTTTACCGATTGACAAAGGTCCACTTTCAACAATTCTAACATCAGTTCCGTAAGGTGCCAAACTCAGCGTAAGTGTTTTCCAAGAAAGCTGATTATCTATGGTCCATTCTCTAAATGTCTCATAGCGTTTTAATACTGCAGACCCATTATGAGCATTGGGCCAATAATGTTCTCCCTTAGGTAATAAAAGCCAAGCATGACAAGCTAAACCATGGTTTTGAAAAAGCTTAATTGCTTCCACTCTTTCGGAGGAAAAATCAGTCAAACCAATGTAAATATCAGCTCCTAGTTCTTTTAATTTACTAATGCTTGCTGAATCTTGGGCTAACTCAAGAAGTTTAAAACCCTGAACTTCAGTCATAAAATCAATTTTGATTGATTTCTCCGCATAAACAAAGTTAAAGACTAAGCTAAAAAAGTAAAGTAGGATTGTAAGTTTGATTTTTTGCATAAGGGATTTTAAAAAATTTCAACATTAACTTACTAATGTTTTAAGAAAGGATCAAGGTAATTTTCGAATTGTTACATCCAATACTTGTGCCTGACCGTTTTTCCCTAATTTATAGTTTTTCCAGAAGAAAGGGCGCATCGCAAAAGCTAAAGCCCAAAAGGCAGCACCTTGGAAAAAGTGTTGTCTTTGATCATATTGAGCATTACCTACTACTGGGTGAACTGCACTTGAAACTAGAAAGCCCGTACCAATTAACCCAAAGCCACCAAACAATACTCTAGGGTAGGCTCTAGGAAATTTGATAACTTCAACTTCTGATAAAGGTATTTCTGTACCTGATTTATATAACACAAAAGAAGAGTCTTTTAAAGCATAAAGTTCATCTTTATAAACTGCCTTTTCACCTTTTATTTTAAAGATGATACGATCACCTTCATATATTTTCTTTCGATTTCTTCCATAATTATCAACAGCTAAAAACTTCTGTGCAAAAAGTGGTGCTGTAGTTAGGAATAGGAAAAATAGAAGTATTGTCTTTTTCATGATTTGTCATTTAGGTTTATTCGAACATTAGCCATCTCACACCATATGAGAAACCAAATCCTGGTCCCATATACCCTGGAGTAGCCCAATATCCACTAGTTTGATCAACAAGGTTTAATATATCAGCAATTCTAACAAATACCATTGCTCTTCTCATCTTGAAATTGACAAAAAGGTCAACATTAAAATATCCCTCTGTCTTGTAATCATCTTGTAAATGATACTGTTGTGAAACAGGATTAAAAGCCATACCGTAATAGGATGAAATATATCTTGTATCAAAACCTGTATACAAGCTTATCATACCATCACGGAACTCTTTAAAAAAGGAAATTTCATAAGTTGCAAAAACGTCAGGTGTAGGCATCACATCCTGATGTGTATTTTGGGTATAAATTACTTCGGCAACTTGTTGTATATTACCTAATTTCAATTTGAATCGTGTACCATATCTACTATAGGTAATTGCATCATTGTGCTGTTGAGGTCTAGCGAATTTATCGTAATAAATATAATTGTTGATATTATTAAGCTCACCAAATACCTCAAAAGTGCCTCGCTTCCCTAGTGGGACTTGAGGTGCAATATAGATCTGCTGCTTAGAGATTGACTCTTTCTTCTCATTCCATGACATGAAAACAGTTGTGAAATGCTGAGCAATCATAGGAGCTAAAGTTCTCTCTACCGTAAAACCACCTTTCAGGTATTTTGCATCTACTTTTGCATTAATGTTATAAGCATCACGCTCCAACATTTCAAACTCTGCATGACCAGTTACAGCTCCAAGGTTTTTGGGTAATAGAAATTCTACATCACCTCCAACAAAAAGCTGATTATCAATAGGAACAGGTAAGTAATCTTCGGCTGTTCTTTGCTGGAATTTCTGATATCTAAATCGCATGAAACCAGACCAAAAGGTTGGTCCTAATCGGCTTTTTACCCCAAGTTTATTATCAATATACTGATGTTCTAAACTCACATATGGCTGATCTCCGTATTCGTAATCTGTTACAATTGGAAGAGAAGCATTCGGATCATTCAAAACTGAATCTGGCAACAATCTTAAATTCTCTACAGTATAATCATTGTATTGATCATAATAAGCTCGGTTATCTGAAATCTTGTCAGGACTATTGGCGTATTGATATCTATATTTTACTCTAGTAAACTCATGAAAAACTTGAAGCTTAGCTGTATCTACCAAAGCATATTGATGATAGAGATGATGGTTGTAATTCCATTTAAAAGAAGAGGCTCCTTCAAAAAAGTAATTGGCTAATTGTCCTCTACCCAAACGAAATAAATCGTCTAGTTGAGTATCATCATTGATTAAAGAAGGAACATTTAAACCTGCGGATTCTGGTCCTTCATGGATATATTGGTAATAGCTTGCCAACAACTTGTATTTGTTATTTTCGCTTTCATACCTTGTATTCAAACCAAAACCTGTATGCTGTTGTGCATTATAAGAGTTACTTACTCTGTCTCTACCGATTATGTATGGTTCACTATATCTTTGAAATAACATGCCGACAGACCAATAGGGGCTAATATTGTTGGAAACCTTACCGCCAACTTTACCTCTATTTTCATGTCCAACAACACCATTAAAATCCGTGACAGGAACATAAGAGTTGTAATATTCCCAATCATATACATCTTGAGCATATAAATCATAACCGGTGATTCCAACAGATTGTCCTAGATCATAAACCGGACTTTCCCAATAACTTCTCAATGGTGAAGCATTATTGCCTAGCGTTTGGTACCTATATCCATTTTCTCCATGGATATCATAGCGGTGTAAGTGCATATAAGAAGAGTCCATCATGTGCTCTTCGAAATGTATTTTATACCAATCGTCTTGTTTGATGTACCAAGTAGTTTGAGGGCCTTTTAACCAAGAACTATCTTGTTCCAATACAACACCCTCTCTATTAGGTTCGTCTTTGCCGTTTTCTTCTTTTTCCTCTTGTGCAATAGCGTAATTAGAAATACTAAGAAAAGATAATATTATAAATAAAAGTTTTTTCAAGGTAGATTTAGATCGTAGATAAAATAATCGAGTTACTTTTCTAAGCACATCAAAGTTAAATCTAATTCGGGATTTAAGATAATGTTTCATTAAAAAATGATAAAATACATTCTGAAAAATAACTATTTCAGCCATTCATACATATCATAATGCTCTTTTGTCATTCCCATTGCCTTATAGGTCTTTTGAGCTCTATCGTTATTTTTTTCAACATACAGTCTTAATCCCATTAATTCGTCAGATGATTCTACCTCATTTTTCACAAATTCATACATAGCACTAAAGATTCCTTTACGTCTATATTCTTCAATTACAAACAATGAATGTATCCAAATCACATTACCGCACCGCCAGTCAGACCATTCATATAGATTGAGCATTGAGGCAATACATTTACCATTGTCTTCTACTATGACATATCTTCCGAGCGATTGGTTGTCAAATATATGTTGAACTCCTTTTTTTACTGTATCTAAATCGAGAGATAGATCTTCCGTTTCCATTGCCATATTTACTTGAAATTCGGCAATTGTATTGATTAAACTTCTATCTGAAGCAACCTTTATAGTATAATTAGACATTCTTTTTTATTTTCTTTTGTTGTAGTATGCCTTGTCCATATTTGTGGGCATAGGCATAGGTAAATTCTGCTCCGTAAAACATCACTTGGACGGAGTAAAAAGTCCAAGCCATTACAATAATAATAGGTGACCCTGCTCCCCAACTGGAAGCAGTTTGCATATGTGCTAAATAATATCGTATTCCGTATTGTCCTAATTGAAAAAGTATAGTGGTTACTAATCCACCTATAAAGGCATCCTTCCAATTGATCTTCACATCTGGGATGAATTTAAATATTCCAGAAAAAAGAGTAAATGAGATGGTCATTGTAGATAAGAACCTTATCACCGTAATAACCTGAATTGCTGCAACAGGTAACCATTCTTTTAAATATGAGGATGCAAAACTGATTGATGTATCTATGGCAATAAGTATCAGAAAAATCATCCCTAAACCCAAAACCATACAAAAAGCAATTAGGCGGTCCATAATTAACTCTTTAATTTTAGTCTGGCTTTGTGGTACTTTCCAAAACTTATTTAAGGCTATTTTTAAGGTGTGAAAAGAGAGGGTAGAAGTAAATAATAGTGTTCCTATACTTATTAATGTAGATACTGTATTATCTATCTTCAAAGCGGTAAGACTATTGATCATTGACTCTAAATGTTGAGCTACGACATCACCAGCCACTAATTCTAGCTCTTCCATCATACCTTCTTTGAGTTTATTCTCATCGAAAAATAAACTTAAACCTGAGAATAATAAGTTCAAACCCGCAGGTAAAGAAATGATAGTGTAATACGCCAAAGATGAACCGTAAATGTAAGCATGATCTAGGTTGAATTCGTTCCATGCTTCTTTAATTAATTCAAAGATTTCACTTACCTTTCTCCCTATGAAGTAATTTTGTAATATGTTTATATATTTTCTGATACTCTATTATTTAAAAAAGTGAAAAAATTTAGTTTCAATAGAATTGACTGAAAATGATTTTTTTACAATAAAAAGTTTTTAAATCAACGTAAAAATACAATTCTTGATTAAATTAGCACGTAAGTTAATGTATTTTTATAACAGCACTTGTTTGAAATAACTTTTTAGTGATGAATGAACTATTTCAGCTTATAAGTTTTTCAAAATGGATGTCTACTTTTAATACTCAAAAAGGAATTGTAAAACAAGTCAATAGAATCATGTTTACTTTTTTGACTCAAACGAGAAAATTTACTCTTATGAATAATATTCTTACTACCCTTGTTATTTTTTTACTATGCATTGGGAATTTATATTCTCAAGAGAAAAATACTTACTTAGTTATCGATGCCAAAGGACACTCATCACTTGTAAGAAAAGTAGCCTTTACCTCCAATAATCAAAATATTATTTCAGTATCCGAAGACAAGACCATTAGAGTGTGGGATTTAAAGTCCAATGCTTTGATTAAAACATTATGGGGACAACATACAGAAGGAAAAGAAGGAAGATACAACGCCTTAGCTTTAGCTCCTAATAGCAGTATTGTTGCAGTAGGGGGATTTTTAGAAAATAATGAAATTAGAATTATAGATCTTAGAAGTGGAAAACAGATCGCATCATTATTAGGACATGAAAATGTGATTACAGATTTAAAGTTCTCTTCTGATGGACAATGGTTAGCTTCAGCAAGTGCTGATAAGACGGCAAAAATATGGTATATTCCAGAGTTAGGTGAAGAGGGTTTTAACGATGAACCCTATGAGAAATTGACAATCAATGATCATTCAGATATCGTATATAATATCGATTTTTCTGAAGATAAAACGAAGCTTGTTACTTGTTCTTTTGATGGAAGTGTAAAACTCTATTCCATGGCTGTTGCAATGAGCAATGCGAGCCTTGTAAAAGTCTGGGAGACGAATAGCAAATTTACGAATGTAGATATTTCAAATGATAATCAGTATGTAGTAGCAGGACAAACCAATGGTAAAGTCATTGTTTGGAATACAAATGGAACTGAAGTAGCGACACTTTCTGATACAAAAGGTTTTATCAGTAGCTTAAATTTTTCAGAGGACGGTGAAAAGTTAATGGTCACTGATGCCAAGGGAAATGTTTATTTTTATAGCACTGATGTTTGGTTGAAGAGAGATACTTTTAATGTAAAAGATAGATTAATAACCGCTGCTGCATTTGCTAATAAATCATCGGAATATGCAGTAATTGCTACTGGTTCAGAAGGGAATATAAAATTATGGGATTTAAAGAAGAAAAAGATCATTCGGGACTTTAAGGGTGAAGGTATTTCTAATAAAAGAATTGGAAGAAGTGACAAACTCAACTTCTCTCTTTCCATTACACCAAAAAACAAACAGCCCTACAACAAGACCTTTGATTTTGAAACGCTCACAATGGGGCTTCAAAAGCCAACACAAACGGATTTCAAAATGTCCGAAATCCAACAAAATGGTCTTCTACTGAAAAAACTCAATGCTTATGCTTTACAATGCGGCACCACTCAAATTCAAAATGATAAAAACAGAGATAAAGGGATTAATGCCTATTGTTTTACCCCTTCAGATGATATTGTTGTTGCAAGTGGCGGTTCTTTAAAGCTCTACTCTAACACAGGAAATCTAATTAGATCTTTTAAAGGTCACAGTGGCTCAGTAACAACAGCTAATGTCTCCAAAGAAGGGAAGTACTTAATATCATCAAGTACAGATCAAACGACGAAGATTTGGAATTTACAAACTGGAGAGTTGTTAGCATCGTTGTTTGTGAGTACTTCAAATGATTGGGTATGTTGGTCTCCCCATGGATATTATCATGCTTCAGCAGGTGGTGAAAAATATATTGGATGGCTTAAGAACAATGGAGTTGGCAATCTTGCGACTTATTATCCTGTAAGTTTTGCCTCAAAAGAATTTCATAAGAAAGATATTCTAATAAAGATTATACAATTAGGTTCGTTTGAAGCAGCACAGAAAGAAATGATGTTTACAACTGTAGCTTTATCAAATGTTGTAGCTCAACAACCTAAAATCAATTGGATTTCTCCAACTTTCACCAACAATGTTCATGAGATTGGAGGTCATGCGAAGATAGAAGCCAAAGTGGAGAGTTCGTCTAAACTAAAATCTTTGAAATTATTAATTGATGGTAGACCGACTGTTATTCCTTTAGATGATCTTGTACAAGAAGAAGGGAAGTATATTTATTCAATAAACACGGAAGTTAAAGTAGAGAAAGAGGAAGTGAACTTTCAAATTTTTGCGGCTAACACTACCACTAAAATTACTTCAGATGCTAGAAAAGTTGTTTCTGGTGGCCCTGTAAAAGATAGTTCATTAGATATGGGTTTTGATTTGGAAGCAATGTTTAACACTGCAGAAAACAAAGCATCACATAAAACAAATATTTATCTATTAGCGATTGGTGTCTCCAAATATCAAAACTCCGAATTAGATTTAACTTTTGCTGATAATGATGCTGTAGCAATAGCAGATATCTATAGTAAACAAAGGGACGGAAGTGTGTTCAATGAAGTCAATATAAAAAAATTAACCAACGAAGAAGCTAATAAATCTAACATTGTAGAAGGATTTAAATGGCTCTCTGAAAATGCCACTTCAAAAGATTTAGCTATTGTATTCATTGCATCACATGGTTTAAATTATGAAGACAACTTTTACATTATTCCACATGATGTAAAACTAGATGATGTTAAAAATACAGCCGTAAGTTGGTCGGACTGCTCCAATGTAATGGCATCTTTACCCTCACAAGTATTGATGTATGTAGATGCTTGTAACAGTGGTCAACTCGGAAAAGATATCACAAGATCGGACAATACGGAAAGTATAAGACAATTATCCTCTGACGAGAATGGTGTTGTTATTATGTCCGGTTCAACAGGTAACGAAAGTTCTTTGGAATCTCCAAAATGGCAACATGGAGCATTTACTGCCGCTCTAATTGATGGATTAGGTGAGGGCAAGGCCGATTATTCACGAGATAATATTATTTCATTAAGAGAGCTTGATTTGTTTATTGCCATGAAAGTGGATGAGTTAACAGAAGGAAAGCAACACCCAACCACGCAAAAACCAAGTACAATTAGTTCGATGACAATTGGTGTAACGATTGGTGAAGGTAATTAAAAGAAGCTAAAGTTTGTGTAGAAATTCACAATACAAACCTTTATAGAAATAGCAGTCTAGTAATAGGCTGCTATTTTTTTGTAAAATAATAGTTTAAATATATGTAAATATAATAAAAGACTAATTTATCTTTTATTATATTTGTTGCATACAAAAACAAAACAAAGTTTAAGATGAATACTACACACATACATGAAGTAATATTTTTGGTTCAAGACAATGACGGTGTTTATACTGAAGAAGGATTAAATCAAGCAATTGCAGAAAAAATGGGAGAGGACGTTCATTTTGTAGCCTGTTCAGGTATTCCATTTCCAAAAGAAGAAGCGTTATCATTCTTAGTAGAAAGAAGTAAGGTATTTGTCAACGAACAGGGGAAAGTTGAAGTTCATCCAACAATGAAAATGTGTGACTCACATACAAGATAATGTAGATCAATTTGACATCAGGTTACATTACACTAAAAGGGATTTTCATCCCTTTTTTTTTATGCTTCAAATCATTCTATTGTTTGTAATGGTATTTCCTGTAATTTTTAAAATAAAAAATAATTACCTTATAGTAGAATAAGAGGAAATCGTAAAAAAGTCACTATTTAATATAAACAACGATTTCCAGCCAATTGCCTCTACTATTCTAGGTATTAAAGCACAAGACATTACTTAGGACTGTCTAAGTTTAAAACTCACATCCCGCAAGCACAAAACACTTATGGAGGTTGCTTATTCTCTAAACCAAAAATCACTATATTTACTCCATAAACGAACAACAGTTATGTGCACTTCACGTTATATCAATCCATTTACGGATTTCGGATTTAAGAAAATATTTGGAGAAGAAGCCAATAAAGATATTCTCATTGATTTTTTGAACTCGGTATTACCTGCCGAAGATCAGATCTATGATTTGACGTATAAATCCACAGAGCATTTACCCAACAATGATACGGATCGTAAAGCTATTTATGATTTATATTGTGAAAACGATCAAGGCGAAAAATTTATCGTGGAGTTGCAACGTGCCGAACAAACTCATTTTAAAGATCGCACTATTTATTATTCAAGTTTTCCCATTCAAGAACAAGCCAAACGAGGAAAAGGATGGGATTATGAATTAAAAGCTGTTTATGTGATCTCTATCATGGATTTTATCTTTGACGAAACCGAAGAAGATTTCCATCATATCGTACAGTTGAAAAATCAAAAAAATAAGGTCTTCTATAAAAAACTGAAGTTTGTCTATTTAGAATTACCAAAGTTCAGAAAACAGGAGAAAGACTTAAAAACCAACTTTGATAAGTGGCTTTACCTCTTAAATAATATCACCACTTTTGAGCAAATGCCTTCCGTTTTAAAGGAGCATATTTTTAGAAAAGTGCTGAAATTGGCAGAGTATACAGCCCTCCCAAAAGCCGATCAAGAATTGTATGATGAAGATTTAAAGCGTTTTCGTGATTATGTAAATACTTTGGATGCAAGGGAGGATAAAGGCAGGAGAGAAGGTAGAGAAGAGGGTAGAGAAGAAGGTAGAGAAGAAGGTAGAGAAGAAGGTCTCAAAGAGGGAAAAAAAGAGCAAGCTATTGAGAATGCTAAAAACTTCCTTCAAATGGGCTTATCTATTGAGCAAGTCGCCCAAGGCACAGGTCTAACTATTCCCGAAGTAAAGGAAATAGCAAATACAATTTTAAGAGGTTGATTGTAATGTAACAGAGCTCACTAAGTATCAGCTTTCAAACTTTTTTAAAATATAACCACTGCATGACAAAAACTTGTGGGAGTTATTTTATTATTCTTATCTCCACCAAAATCAATTTTTCTATTTAACATAACATAATTTATATTATAAAATATAAATAATCAGCCCAATAACATATCTCTATATTATTGGGCCATAAAATGATACTTTAGTAACCCAAAGCATCTAAAACTTTAGCATTCAATTTTCGATTTTCTCCTTTGTAAGGATAACAATGTATATGAATTGCCGGATTAAAATTCATTTCTATAATAGCATAATTATCATCCGTAGCATCTTCATTGATATCGTCAATCATCATATCCAAACCAGTGATTTTTACATCTAATGCTTTAGCAGCTTCAATGGCAATCTTTTTATAAGAGTCTGGAATATCGTCTGTATAATCAATACTGTCACCACCAGTAGAAATATTTGAATTTTCTCTTAGATAGATAATCTGATCTTTTGATGGGATAAAATCAAAATCATATCCTTGAGTCTTTAAAAACATCTCTTCCGCTTCACCAAGTGCTATTTTTTCTAAAGGTGTTTTATATCCTTTACCCCTAAGTGGATCTTTGTTCTTTTCAATTACTAATTCTCTAACAGTTGATGCTCCATCACCTTTTACATTGGCTGGCACTCTATGAAGGATACCAACGACTTCATCATTAATAATGAAAATTCTATATTCTTTCCCTGTCACAAACTCTTCAATCAAGATAGAATTATCATGCTCAAATGCGATTTCGACAGCTCTTTCAAAAAGCTTTGAATCTTGATTATCTTTTAGAATACTAATACCCAAACCAAAATTAGTAGATTTTGGTTTGATCACAATTGACTGACCTTTGTAAAAAATAAAGTCATTTTTCGCCTTCTCAACAGAAGTATACTGCTCGCCCTTTGGAGTTCTAATCCCCACATTTTCAATTAGCTTTTTAGTCATGACTTTGTTTTCCATCATCAAAACACTCACATAATTGTCCAATGAAGTTCTTGTCGCTTGCATTACATACTCTTCTTTACCCCATCGATCTAATTTGACAAAGTTTTCAGTACGATCCATAATGTCAAAGTTTATTCCTCTTAGAATAGATTCTCTCAAAACTAACTGCGTTGAAAGTTCCATATCTTCTAGACCATGAAATTTAAACTGAACCCCTTTAGAAGCTTCTTTATATTCAATTGCTTTTTCTAAATGCCATTGTATGTACTCTTTGCCTTGAATTTCTTTTAGAGTATGACAAGAAGGGCGTTCTTTCCTATGTTCAGAAAGCAACATTAGCTTTTTAAAAGCTGAAGTATAATCCTTTGGAGCAAAAGCGACAAACATGTCAATTATCTCAGCAGTAAGGTTCTGAATAGCATCATTTAATTTGACTTTCTGTTCCTCTACAACAATATTTGCCTCTTCTGATAAACCTTCACTAGCTACAATCTCTTGATTCATCGTAGCTTGAATTTGTTCCTCCTTTGTAATTTCTTTTCCATCCTTATATAAACAAAAAAGCAAGAAAAGGTGGACTATTTTAGCTGTATCTTCACTAATTCCAATTTTTTGATGAGGGTCTAAATCCAGCGATCTAACTTCCACATACTTCAATTTACCATTCACTTCTTTAAGTCGAATTGGAGTATAATTCTCTTTATAACTATTCAAAACACCTTCTTCGATAGCTGTATTAATACTTTGCTTATAATTCTTCATCGAACTATAATCCAAGACCAAATCATCTATATTTTTATAACCACATACTGTTGATCGCATTGACACTGCATGATCAAAATGATGACTATCTTTAGTCGCTTTAGGTAATTGATCAATACAACACTTCAAATAAGTATTATGCAATGCAGGACTATTTCCCAATAAAGCAATTAGATACCATCTATAACGAAGGAAGTTTCTAGTGATTTTTAGGTATAATTCCTCTCTAAACTCTTCATACGTCACATTGCCTTCATATTGCTGATATAAGAATTGAATGTTCTTGTCTTCTAATGAAAAATTATAGTGAATACCAGAAAGTAACTGTTTTTTCTTTCCGTATTTATGTGCTAAATGATTTCTATATTCCTCGTTTTCTCTACCTTCAATGCCAAAATCAGCTATTTTAATTTCATCCTCATTTTCTGGAAGCTCCGGAGGTGTACTTTGAGGCCATAATAATTCCTCTCCCAAGTTTTCTGTCACTACATCATGAATTGTCTCTAAGAAACCTAATGCTTCACGAATTGAAGGTAACGGAGGTGTAATCATTTCTACTTGACTTTCTGAAAAATCAGTAGTGATATAAGGATGTGTTAATTTATTTCCAAAGACAGCTGGATGCGGCGTTGTCGCCATTTTACCATCTTTTGTAATTCTAACATTTTCTTTTTCTAAACCGAAGTTACCCTCAAAGATGCGTTCAGTTCTATTATCTTTTAATATATTTTGTATCGTATGCATAATATTTTTTAGAAAATCGTTGAAAGGGTCATTTTCTTCTGAATGGAATAATAGGCTACACTAAGACTAATGGCCCTTAGAAGTGTACTAATTGCTATGGACATCCAAATGCCATTGATTCCAAACAGATGTTCTTGTGATAAATAAAGCGCCATTGGAACTCTAATCACTGTCATAGTGATATTAATAGAAGCTGGAATTTTCGTTTTCCCCAGTCCATTTATAATTCCTGATGTTACCATTTCCACTGTCATAAAAACTTGAGACAAGCCTATAATTCTTAGATAACTTGCTCCAATGGCAACCGTTGTATCTTCTTTTACAAACCAACGAACAAAGAATTCTGGAAAGCAATAAAAGAGTGTTCCCATTAACAAGCCCAATACGACTGCAATTTTGATGGCTGTTTGATATCCCTCATGTACTCTATCATAGGCTTTGGCTCCATAATTCTGGCCAGTGAAAGAAAGCATCGCTCCCATTAATCCACCAGTAATCATAAAGGTCATGGATTCAATCTGCAAGCCGATTTTCTGGGCAGCAATCGCATCACTCCCCCATTGAGCGACGATTCTAGCCATAATTATTCCAATCACCGTAAAAACAATCCTTTGAATAGAAGTTGGTATCCCCAAGCGTATTGTATTGTAGATCTCATCAAAAGTCACTTCAAACACACCCTTTCCAAAGAAATTTGTAAACGATCTTCTATAAAAAATTATAAAAGAAATCATCTGTGAAATAACAGTGGCGATTCCGGCTCCTATTACTCCGAAATCAAGTAAGAAGATAAAGATTGGGTCTAATATGATATTTATGACAACACCAATCATGGTAATTTTCATGGGTGCTTTACTGTCTCCACGACTATTACTAATTGAGGTAAATAAAAAGACTGCTTGAGAGAAGAAAAGGCCTAAACCTGCTACTTTTAAATAAGAGACAGAAAGTTCTTCAACAGTATTGTTATTTAAATTAAAGAATCCAATGAGATACTCAGGAATGGTCTGGATCAGAACAAGCATTAGTGTTACCACTGCACCTAATCCCATCAATGATTCCCTACTAATTTTTTCAGCCCTTTTGTAGTTCTTGGCTCCAATCTGCTGAGAAACAGAAATGCCTGTTCCAAGTATAAATACAGATGCAATAGCCCAACATAGTTGTAGGAAAAACGCAGAAGTTCCTACTGCCGCTACCGAATCACTACCTAATTTCCCTACCCAGATCATGTCTGTAAAATTATAGGCAAATTGTAAAAATGAAGATGTAATGATAGGCAACGCTAGAGTAATAATATTTTGAAATACATTACCCTTCGTTAAATCTTTTTTCATTAATTTTTTGGTATGAAAAGTTCCATTCCCATGATCGTAAGAGTGCTTTATTTTATAATTAATAAGCACACTGATTTACTCTTATCAATTTAACTTGATAGGAGTTTACAACCATATTTTTAATTTAAAGTATTAATTTTTGAATACTAATCACATGATAAGTACAATGTTATATCATGTCGGATTATGTAAATAAGGAATAGGTTTATAGCAATAAACGGCATAACCAAAAGATGTATCTACTTAACCTTTTGGATAGAAAACTTGCTCTATAATCTTTAACTGCCTTTTTATCTTTCTTTTCTTTAAGAGCATACTTTTTAGTTGTAATAACTGTAGTGTCATTATCGAAAGTACTTAAAAACAAGGCACTAAAGGGAGAGTGAATTGAAATAACTGTATTGGCAATCGGTTTGTGATCTTGAGGTAAACAACACTGAGTTTGATTGCCTTGGGTAGAAAAAATCTTGTGTTCTTTCGTTATTTCAACCTTATGGGTATCATCTTTTAATTTGCAACAGCTTTCCTTTTCCTCCTCGTTCATCAACAAAAAGGTGATCATGCATGTTACAAATGCAAGCGATAGATTAACAATATATAAAAGTCTTTTTCCCATAATTGATTATGACGAAATATATGAAAAATGGTTCATATATAAATCAGAATTCAATTATATTAACCTTTCAAAATTAATTAATTTTAAGTATAAGACATTTTTAATGTCAATGAATCTCTATTGTACTTATACCTCCACTATGTTTAGTAACATTTATCTGAGTTCCCAGCCTTTCATTTAAGGTTTTAACATGAGAAATCACACCGATCATTTTACCATCTGTCTGAAGAGTATTTAAAGCATAAATAACATCTTCAAGAGTCGTTTCATCAAGTGTGCCGAAACCTTCATCTATAAATAATGAATCAATTTGTACATTTTTACTGGAAAGATCCGAAAGTCCTAATGCTAAAGATAAACTGATCATAAATTTTTCACCACCACTCGCTGTATCTACGGATCGAGGCATGTCGGCTAAATGATGATCAATCATTTCAAAAGTTAGGAATGACTTAGGGATTGTATTCGCTCCAAACTCAATAGGTTTGAGTTGCAACGTATATCTATTGTTCATTTTTGAAAGGTGCCTATTGGCTAGTACCAAAAGGTTTTTCAATGTCAAATGCTGAGCAAATTTATTGAACGAGTCATTTGTTCCTCCTAAGGCAGACTTCAATCTTGACCACCTTAAATACTCTTCTTCTTGTATACCTATTTTTTCTACTAATTCCGTTTGATCGTTTCGAAGTAATTGGTCTTTGTCTAAAGTGGCTTTCGCCTCCCCTTTTTCTTCTAACATGGACGTAAGCCACTTTTTATCTTCCTCTAGTTGATGTTCTAGATCATCCTCTTTTTCTTGAATATCTGCGAGTTTACTCTTAATATCAGTTCTTTTTTCATCAAAAGCTCTCTGTCTTTCTATTAATTGAATTTCTTCTTTTTTGATTTCATCCTTAATTGTTCTCAAAGATTTTAATTCCTCCTCAGAAATAGCTTTAGATTTAATTTCAGTGATATTTTCAAAATCAGAAGTCCTTAACCACTCATTGATAGTTTGTTCCACTTCGTTTATTTCTTCAGAAAGATGAGCAATATCTTTCTGAATAATTTCTTGTTTCGATTCAATACCCTTCAACTCCTTCTCTACAGTAATCTTCTCTTTTTCTGACTTTTCCTTTTGATTTGTTTTCAATTGAATTAAATCCTCCTGTCTTTTATTCTCTTGCTGAAGATTTACTTCCCAAGGTAAAATATCACTTCTATTCTTTTTTAGACCTTCAATTTTTAGGTTTAAAGTACTTATTTCTTCTTTAATTTTAATATAATCAGTTTGATCACTTGCAAATACAGACTGTTTTTCTTTTTCTAAAATTTTATTGTTTTCAAGTTCACTCTTCAGTTTCTTCAACTTCTCTAATGCGTCCAAGTAGTTTTTACAATTTGTCTTGAATACATTGAATGTTGATACCCACTCATCATATTCAATAGGGTCATAATTATACTTTTCTAACTGACCTTTAATCTTTGTTTTACATTCCCTAATAGTTTGACTTAAACTTGTTATTTCATTTTGAAGCGTTTCAATTGATTGAGAAAGATAATTTTTTTGTTCCGAAAATCTTGAAATTTCTAACTCATTTGATTGCAGCTTTTCTTGCAATGCCTTCGCTTCCTTTACTAAATTTGAAATAGCTTCTTTTTCATATTTCAATTTTTGAATTATCTGAGTTTTACTATTAATAGATTGAAGAATTATCTCTAACTGATTATTTACTTCAGATGAAGAGTCAATAGAAAAATTCAGCTTCAAAAGCTCAAATTCATTCTCAATTTCAACTCGGTTCACTTTTAACCTTTTCAAGTCACTTTCCTTATTTTTAATGGACTCAACAAGTCGAGTTTCCTCTTGAATTAGTACTTGTTCCTCTTCTGTAATTTCACTTAATTCTTTTTCTCTTTTCGCAAGTTCACTTTCTTCAGAGTGAATCAATGATTTATCTCTATACTCCTCCACAAAAGGATGCTTCGTTGATCCACAGAGCTTACAAGCTTCTCCTTCTACTAATTTTTCACGCTCCTTTTCAAAAGACAAAATTTCTTTCTGCAAAGACAGGATCTTCAATTGATCATCAAAACTTTGCCTGGCTACCCTTTTTGTTTCATTAATTTTTAGAAGTTCTTTTGAAACCAATGCTTTTTGTTCATGAAGTCCATTGATGACTTTTTCCAAGTCAAGAATATCTAATTTGCACTTTTGATACTTTTTAGTGATTTTCAAGGCATTTTCTAATGCTGCTTTCTTTGATTTTTCAGCATCTAAAAGCTCGAGTTCTTTGAGTAATTTTTTTTCAACTTCTTCGTATCTATCAGCTTGATTGTCTACAGATTCATATTTCTTTTTTAATTGAAAATTTAGACCTGACTTTTCTTTTAGCTGAACGTTTATTTTGTCAAGTAATTGAACGGTTTCATTTACTTTACTAGTATTCTTTTGTTTTTGATCAATTGCATTTTTCCAATCTAATGTAATTGTATTCCATTCCTCAAAGTGATGCTTTAATTCTTTGTACTTTTTATTTTCAATAATATATTGCTCACCTATTTCGACCCTTTTTTCAAGAGCAGTAATATTTTCTGATAACGTACGAAGGTCTCTCTCTTTTAAACCAATTTGCTCTTTTTTATCTTCAAAACCTTGCTCTAACTTTTTTAGTGAATGATGTTCAGACTCAATTTCAATTTCAATTTTTTCAACTGTTCTATAAACAGGCTTCCATTCTTCAAACTTAAGTTTAGCTTCTTCTAAATTTTGAAAATTCTCTTTATAAAGTATATCTGATTTCTTTAAATTCTCTTGTGCTAATTCAAATGATGCTGAAAGATTTGATGATGTCTGTTCTTTTTCAAGATGTTGTTTTTGACTTCTCTCAAGTACATTGATCTTTTGAAAAATAGGTGTAAGTTTTTCTACTTCAGAAAGTTGATCTAATAAAGATTTCTTTTTATCTCTCTTAACGTTAAATGTTTCAAAGGAAGATTGCAATACCTTTTCTTCATTTTGTAATTGCTTATTTTCCTCAAATACTGACAGTTTCTTTGTGGTATTACTAATTTTAGAATTGAGCTCCGTTTCTAATTCAGGAATAAGTAATACTCTTTCTTCTAGCTTTTTCTTATCCTCATCACTCAGTAAGTGTTCTGTATTGACCTTTGCTTTTAAGTTTTCTAATTTAATTTTTTCAGTAGACACTCGATTCTGTACCTCATACCCTATTTGTTTATAAATATCTTCACCAGTAATTTCCTGAAGTAATTCCCCTTTCTTTACTTCATTCGCATTTAAAAAAGAGGCAAAATCTCCTTGAGCAATGAGCACAGACTTGCAAAACTGTTCGAAAGAAAGTTTAACAATATCTTTTACAACAGCAGTCATTTCTGTTTTTGAAGATGCAAGTATCTCCCCCTTTCGTTCTCCAGATTGTATACTTAATTCATACTCATCCAACGGCTTTTTTCTCGCTTTAAATGACTTGGTTAATATAGCCATTGAACGATAGGCACAATAAATTTTACCTTCATTTTCGAAAGTTACCCTGGTGTGACCGGCTATAGAACCTTTAGATACCACTTCATAAATACTTGTTTTATTTAATCGAGCTACTTTACCATATAAAGCAATGGTAATAGCATCAAGAATTGTTGATTTTCCAGCACCTGTTTTACCTGTTATTGCAAAAAGATTTGTATCAAGAAACGCATTATTCTCGAAATCAATAATAATTGGTATTTCAGATTTTAAAGAATTAATATTTTGAAGTTCTATCTTTAGTATTTTCATGATCTACTGCTAAAAGGGAAAATTAAAATTAGTACTCTTAAGTCCTAAAAGCAACAACAGAAATTAAAAAACATAGAGAAAAAAGAAGGGTAATTAAATTTAACATGAATAAAAAAAGGCTACTTCAAGGATTAAATACCTTAAAGTAGCCCAATTGTATTTTCTAATTCTTCTTAGAAGAATCTGTTACAGAATGTATCTGGGATTTCGTAACTATCATCTACCATATAAGTACTAGTTAATGTCAACTCGTGTTCGTAAGCACGGTTGTTATAGTATACTCTGAATTTATATGGACGGTTAAGCTCTACACCATAGATTGTAATACTACCTTTGTAAACATATCCTACATATCTCCAATAACCATAATTTGGATCATACATGTATAAGTATGTTGAAGGTTCTACAATATTATCACCACAGTAACCTGTGTAGTCAATTGTTACATTTTCTAATTTTGGAATTTGACTGATGAATTGACTTGCAGGAATAGAAACTTCTGCACCGCTACATAAGTTAAATGGTTCCGAAGTATATAATAATTCACCTTTTCTGTAACGGCTAACACCAGAATAAACAACAACTTGAACATTTACGTTACTTGGAGCATTGTAATAGTTAAATGTTTTACCATCGTACCATGTTGTAGTTTTACCTGACCAGCTTGTGATTGGTTGGTTTGTACCCGCATAAACAATATCTGAATAAAGTCTATAACCATCTGCTGCAGTAACACCTGGAAGGTTTACAGTAACAGTTGAACTTCCTGTTCTACAACGAGTACCATAGAAGTCCAAGTTGTACCAAGAAAGGTGAGTAGTTTCATAATTTACTTCCAAACCATTTTCTCCTTGTGAAACTGTACCTTCTGTATGATATTCCCATGTACCATCATCATTACTATATGACCATACCGGAATTTTATCCCCTACTTTAAGACCTTCTCCTGTAATTGGATTTACATAATCAGAATTGACCTGCATTGTAATTTCAACTGGAGCAGAAAATTCTTTTACTTCTTTGTTTCCAACATACATATCGATAGAAGCAAAACCTGCTGTAATAAAAGAGATATCATCTTGAGTTTCTCCATTTTCATCCACCACTTCAGTTGGAGCAAAACCACCTGGGAATGACTCAATCGCATCTGAAGTACGGCTATCAAAATTAGCTACTTGAACCTCAAGTTGTCCTCCTGTTAATGTGTTTCCATCGGCATCCATGAAAGTAGTTTCTGCTGGAATTGTAACATTAGTACAAGAAGGCTCAGTTGTTGGCGTTTCTACTGTAAAAGATGAAGTTAATTTACCTTGGCTTAAAGAAGTTTTCTCACTAACAGTTTGTACACCTTCTGGAGGGTTACTCATATTTACCAAGAATGAAGAAAGGTCTACAAGTGAATCTTCAGGATCAATTGTAACTGGAATTGTTGTTGTCAAATAGTCCTCACCACTTACTTTTACTACAAACTCTGCAGGCTCTGTTAGGTTCTGATCCTTTAATGCAATAGACACTACACCATCTTGTGCTGCGAACTTTTTATCACCAGCATTGTTTACTACTTTACTAGCGTCTTTTCCAAGGATTTCAATATTCAAAACTTGATTACCCTCTAACCTTGTTTGGTCCTGTGGGTCAAAAAGTTGAATATTAGCCTCATGATTAAATACTGAAGTATTTACAGCAATTGCAAAACCCTCTAGTGGGTCTTTACATTGTGTCAATACACCTAAAATCATAAGAGCGAAAGCTGAAAATAGATATGTGTATTTATTTTTCATTTTAAGAGTAATCTTTTTAAGGATAAAAAATTAATTAATACGTACGGCTAAACGTAACGTTAAACGTGGGTACCAGCTATAGCCCGATAAATTTGTTTCTAATGTTTCTTGCTGAGTTCTCATCTCTTCTAAAAGACGAGTACCTGTAATTGTTGTTTTTGGACTTCCTGCATAGTATGCACCAATATCAAAACCAAAACCAACACGTCTTTTTGGAACTGCACGACCCACTCCAATACCAAAGTAAGGAGCAACTTGTGACCATTCAGACTTAATTTCAAGAGTTCCAATATCAGCTGGTGCAAGTGTTACTTCGCCAAAAGTAACGTTATCAGCGTATTCACCAACTGCTTGAACATTGTTCCCTACTAAATAAGCTAAACCACCTACAATTTTGAAACTGCTTGATTTAAATGGCATGTATTCCACTAGTAACTCAACATTTGTAAAATCAACGTTGATATTAGTGTTCATTGACTCGCCACTAAATGTAAGAGTTTGAGTAAAATCATCTAGCTTGAAATAGTTGAAGCCCAACTTTATATTAAAGTTAGGGTGTACATTTTTAGAGACATCAAGACCACCGCCTTGTGATCCCGCAGAAAGACCAATAGCGATTTTAGATAAGTGACCATCATCTTCTTGGGCATAAGTTGTAGATATGCCTATGAAGGTAAAGACCATAAATAAGAGAGAATATCGAAGTGTATTCATAAAACAGAGTTTAATTAGTTTGGAAATAAGAGTCTTTTTTTTCCAGATAAAGTAACAATTTTTAACCTATTCGAAATGTAAGAAATTTTTATGCCAATTCAATTGTTTAAACAGGAATTATATTCAATTTATATGATAATACCCATTTTTAGGTATATATATCTTCACAAATAGCATATAATATTGAATTTTATTGAGTTAAGTTAATTTTCATTCTGTTAGTCATTTGCTACTTTAAATTCACTCTGAGTATGCCTTTATCTAGAATTCTATTTGCATATTCACTTATTTTAACGCTGGATGTTTAATTTTAGTTATATAACGTAAGACTTATAATTATTCCAATACTACAGATATATCATCGAATCATCCTATTTCAAGATTTCACTTATTGCTCATAATATAAATTGGGGAGTTTTATTTCACCATAATTTTAGGATCTACATCAATTTCAGCATTTATATCAAGTAAATTTTCAATAAATCCATATTTGTCTTCTGGCGATATTAATACATTGCTGTATTTCGTATATCTAATATCAAGTCGGTCAAAAGACAAAGCTGGCGAACTTAACAATGAGTTGGTCATTCTGATTTTAGTAATCTCACTTATAGGTATACGAATATTGACTAAAAACCCACTTTTAATTATCAGCACTTCGTTTTGGATGATATAATACGTATTAGAAAATAAGTGTATGACAAAGGCTACAACAGGAGCAAATAAAATAGCACCTAACCACTGTTCGTTTACCAGAAAAAGAAGGAATGGGATGATCACTGACAGATTTGTGAAAGCAGCCAATGGATAGTTAATTTTAGATTTGTATTTCATAATAAGTAATGTAGTTTTCTAACTCAATTAGCTAATATCAATTCATTTTTCAAAATATTTCATTAAAAACTAAATCTATCATTTAAAGAAAGAAAATCACATAAAGAAAATTAAAATTATCAATAATGCATTTAAAATGAGAATAAATGCTTCAACAGTCATTTTTTTAAGTGAAAATCAATTGTTTTTTCTGTCTTTAAAAATAATACGACATTAACTCAATTTCATTACGTCATTTTTACGAGTTGAAGAATTAAGATGAAAGAGAAATAGGCTATAAATATATTATTAGGGTATAATTGTAAAGGTGAAATGAATAACATAATTATACTTTTTAGACATGCACAAACTCAAAATTACAGCAATCTTTCTTTTTATCCTTATTGGTATAGGGCTTTACTCAGTAAAGGGGGACAGTAGCAATCCTGAAAATGAAAAAATAGAAAAGTTACTACGTCAAATGACCCTGGAGGAAAAAGTGGGACAAATGACTCAAGTTACTTTAGAAGTAGTGTCGAAGGGTGAAGGGCCTTTTCGTATGGACAAGCCTTGGGCATTAGATCATGATAAATTAAAAGATGTATTAATCAATTATCATGTAGGATCAATTTTAAATACCGCTGGAGAAGTGAGAACTCCTAAGGAATGGTATGAGGTCATCAAAACAATACAAGATGTTGCTATAAATGATACACGTTTAAAAATCCCTGTACTCTATGGTATAGATGCTATTCATGGTATGTACAGTGCAGAAGCTACAATGTTTCCTCAAGAAATAAGCATGGCTGCAACATGGAACCCAGAACTTGTCAAAAAATCATCAGAAATAATTGCCTACGAAACCAGAGCATGTGGAATTCCTTGGACTTTCAACCCTACCTTAGATTTAGGAATAGACCCAAGGTGGCCTAGAATGTGGGAAGCTTATGGCGAAGACCCTTATTTACAATCTATTATGGGAACAGAATCAGTCAAAGGTTATGAAGGTGGCGCAATCGATAACCCTAATCATGTTGCTTCATGTCTGAAACATTATATTGGTTATGGAGCACCAAGAAGTGGTAAAGATAGAACACCTGCATGGATTCCCGAAACATTCTTAAGAGAATACTTCCTCCCTCCTTTTGAAGCTGCAGTTCAAGCGGGTGCAAAAAGTGTAATGGTCAATTCAGGTGAAGTAAATGGTGTGCCTGTACATGCAAGTAAAAAACTTTTAACAGATATCTTGAGAGGAGAATTAGGGTTTGAAGGTGTAATTGTAACGGACTGGTTTGATATTAATAATTTAGTAGAAAGACATCATATTGCTGCAAATAAGAAAGAAGCAGTCAAGAAAGCCATTCTTGCCGGTATTGATATGTCAATGGTACCTTATGATGTTGAATTCAGCAAGCATTTAGTGGAGCTAGTCAAAGAAGGACAAATTTCAGAAGAACGTATTGATGCATCTGTTAGACGAATTTTAAAACTGAAATTCGAACTCAACTTATTTGAAAACCCATATACTGATTATAAAAATTACCCTGAATATGGTGGAGAGAAGCATCATCAAATTGCTCGTCAATCTGCTCATGAGGTGATTACTTTATTAAAAAATGAAGATAATATTTTGCCTTTAAAAGAAGATGCTAAAATATTAGTAACTGGCCCCAATGCAAATTCAATGCGAGCGTTAAATGGTGGTTGGACCTACACTTGGCAAGGTGAGAAAACAAATAAGTTTGCAGCGGATCACAATACGATTGTAGAAGCATTAAAAGCTCAATCTACAAACATCTTTTTTGAAGAAGGCGTGAGATATCCAGAAGGAAATAATGATTATAAAGTGGATGAAGTTGTAAATATTGATAAGGCTGTAAAGTTGGCTAAAAATGTGGATTACATATTATTGTGTTTAGGTGAAAATTCTTACACTGAGAAACCTGGTGATTTAGATGATTTAACCTTATCAGCGAATCAATTAAAACTTGCTGAAGCAATGATTAGTACTAAAAAGCCCGTTATCTTAGTGCTAAATGAAGGTCGTCCAAGAGTAATCTCATCAATAGAAGACCAACTAAAGGCTGTTATTCAATTGTATCTTCCTGGTAATGAAGGAGGAAATGCTTTAGCGGATATTCTTTATGGAAAAGTCAATCCATCGGGTAAATTACCTTACACTTACCCTCGTTTTGTAAATGACCTCCTTCCCTATTATCATAAATTTTCATCCTCTACCGCTCATAATGACGGAAACATCAATAATAACCATGAGGTCAAAGCACAATATGAATTTGGTTTTGGTTTAAGTTACACAACTTTCAAATATGAAGACTTAAAGCTTTCAAAATCGGAAATATCTACTGATGACGAACTTGAAGTAAGTATTAAGGTCACAAATACGGGTCAACGTGAAGGAAAAGAAGTCGTTCAACTATACACGACCGATGTAGTAGCTTCAATTTCTCCTTCGGTAAAAAGATTAAGAAGGTTTGAGAAGATAAATTTGAAGGCTGGAGAATCTAAAATGGTATCGTTTAAACTCAATAAAAATGATCTATCATTTATTGGAGAAGACAACCAATCTGTTGTAGAAGCTGGTGAATTTATCATAACATGTGGCTCACTTCAGAAAAAATTCCATCTCTTAGATTCAAAAAACCTATAAACTAACAAAAACCAATGAATACACATGTGAATTCAACCAATCAACCTTTGTCAATAAAGGAAAAAATTGGTTATGCTTTAGGTGATGGCGCTGCCAATATTGCATGGAGAGGTGTCGCAACATTTTTATTAATTTTTTATACCGATGTATTTGGTATTGCCCCAGCGGTAGTCGGAGTATTGATGCTAGTTGCTAGATCCAGTGATGGATTAAGTGATGTTTTTATGGGAATCGTTGGTGATAGAACCAAGTCTAAATATGGTAAATTTAGACCTTGGATATTATGGACTGCGATACCGTTAGGTGCTATTCTATCATTACTATTTACCACTCCAGATTTAGGCAACGAAGGTAAAGTTGTTTATGCTTATACTACGTACATTCTTTTCACATTAATCTACACGGCCAACAATATTCCTTATGGGGCTTTAATGGCCGTGATGACAGGAAATGATAAGGAAAGAACTTCACTAGGCAGTTATAGGATGGTAGGTGCTTTTACTGGGGGAATGATTGTTCAAGGTGCTTTGCTTTATCTTGTTGCAACGTTTGGCAATGTCAATCCAAGTATACAATTAGAACAAATAACAGCTGACAGTTATCTTGTGACCGTTTCGGCTCCAAATGATGTTCCTAATGCTAACATCAAAACCAAAAATGGCATTGCCTCTTTTCAATGGGAAGATGCTAATTTTGAAGATCAGAGCATTACACCAAGTAAGAGTTTTTTAATGGAAGCAGACTTTGAGTACACTTTTTCGGTAACAGGCGAAGAAAATCTAACTCAGGAAAGTTTCTCGATCATTAATCAGAAAAAGGGATACAGTACAGCCATTTACGTAATGAGTGTGTTCTTGACTTTGTTCATGTTTATTACTTTTTATACTACCAAGGAACGTATTGCTCCTCCTAAAAGACAAAAGACAGATTTAGGAACAGATTTCAAAGATTTACTAAATAATAGACCTTGGTTTGTATTGTTATTCATTGGTTTATTATTCAATATCTATAATTCAATCAAACAAGGTATTGTGGTGATTTACTTCACACATTATCTCAATGATCAATTGTTGGCGGCTTCATATATGATAGCACTAACAATAGCGTCTATTGGTGGAGCAATGATTACGGCTTCACTAGGAAAGAAGTTTGGAAAGAAAAAGTTATTTATCTACGCTTTATTATTTTCAGCAATCGTTAACGCACTACTGTTCTTTTGTGGAACCACAGATATCGTTGCCATTTTTACACTTGGAATTATTTCTGAATTTGCCTCTGCTATATTCCCTACTCTTTTCTTTGCTATGCTTGGCGATGTGGCGGATTATTCAGAGTATACCAACGGAAGAAGAGCTACAGGACTTGTTTATTCCGCAGGTTCTTTTGCCACAAAATTTGGAGGAGGTATCGCAGCCGCCATCATTGGTTTTGTACTAAGTGCCTATCATTATGATGGTTTAGATCACACTACCATAGAAGGAGCAATTCCAGGTATTAAGATGTTAATGAGTTGGGTACCTGCACTCATTGGAGTGATAGCTGCGGGGTTGATGTACCTGTATCCTCTAAATGACAAATTCCTGGAAAGAATCAATATTGAGTTAAACAAAAGACGCTCGTTAGAAGAAAATAATTCTCAAACAGACGTACTAGAAGAAGTATTATAAATTTCGACATACAAATGACAGTTACAACAGCAAAAAGTAATAAGTTTGGTTATTTTGATGATACCCAAAAAGAATATGTTATTACTAACCCAGCAACACCTTTTCCTTGGATCAATTACCTTGGTAATGAAGACTTCTTTTCTTTAGTTTCCAATACCGCCGGTGGTTATTCATTTTATAAAGATGCTAAATTTAGACGATTAAATAGATATAGATACAATAATGTACCAATGGATAATGGGGGGCGTTATTTTTATATCAAAGAAGATGAAACGATTTGGTCTCCTGGATGGAAACCAGTTAAAACACCTCTTGACGAGTATGAATGTCGACATGGATTGAGTTATACTAAAATCAATGGAAGTAAAAATGAATTAGAGGCTGAAGTAACATTCTTCGTTCCGTTAGGACATTGGTGTGAAATCCAAAAAATGACCTTAACAAACAAGAGTAATACTAAAAAAACTTTCAAGTTATTCTCTTATAATGAATGGTGTTTATGGAATGCTGAGGATGACCAAAATAACCTTCAAAGAAACTTATCTACCGGAGAAGTAGAAATTGATGGGGCAACTTTATATCATAAAACAGAATATAAAGAAAGAAGAAATCACTATGCTTTTTATCATCTAAATGCTGATATAGATGGATACGATACAGACCGTGAATCATTTATTGGCTTATATAATGAATTTTCAAATCCTCAAGCAGTAGTAGATGGATCTCCTAAAAATTCAGAAGCACATGGATGGTCTCCTATCGCATCACATTATAAAGAAATAACTTTAGAGGCTGGTGAAAGTACAGATCTCATTTTTATTTTAGGGTATGTTGAGAATGAAGAAAACGACAAGTGGGAGTCGAAAGGAATTATCAATAAAACGAAAGCAAAAGATTTAATCCAAAAATTTAATACAGTTGAAAAAGTTGATTTAGCACTTAAAGCTTTATCTGAGTACTGGACTGATTTACTTTCAATTATTTCTTTGGATCATGAAGATGACCGCCTCAATAGAATGGTCAATATTTGGAATCAATATCAATGCATGGTCACTTTCAATATGTCGAGATCTGCTTCATTCTTTGAAGTGGGAATTGGAAGAGGCATGGGCTTTAGAGATTCCAACCAAGATTTGATTGGGTTTGTGCATCAAGTTCCTGAAAGAGCAAGAGAACGAATTATTGATATTGCATCAACACAATTTCCTGATGGAGGCTGCTATCATCAATATCAGCCACTTACAAAAAGAGGAAATGACGCCATTGGTGGAGGTTTCAATGATGACCCAATGTGGTTAATTCTTGGAACAGTAAGTTATATCAAAGAAACGGGTGATTTTTCTATTTTAGACGAAATGGTTCCGTTTGATAATGATCCTAGTTTAGCACAAACGTTATTTGACCACCTTACCATATCATTTAATCACGTTATCAATAATTTAGGACCTAATGGATTACCACTAATTGGTAGAGCTGATTGGAATGATTGCCTCAATTTAAATTGTTTTTCATCTGACCCTAATGAATCATTTCAAACTACAGAAAATAACACTGAAGGTTCCAAAGCGGAATCAGTAATGATAGCAGGTTTGTTTGTGGTTTATGGAACGGAATACATTCAGTTATGCCATGAATTAGGAAAAACAGAAGAAGCGGAAAGAGCCCTTACTTTTGTGAATGCCATGAAAGAAGCAGTGAAAACAAAAGGTTGGGATGGAGAATGGTTCTTACGTGCCTATGACTTCTACGGTAATAAAGTAGGTTCAGAGGAAAATGAAGAAGGAAAAATCTTTATTGAGTCTCAAGGGTGGTGTTCTATGGCCGAAATTGGCTTGGAAGAAGGTATGGTAGAAAAAGCACTTGATAGTGTAAAAGAAAGATTAGATACACCGTATGGCATAGTACTAAATAACCCTGCATTTACCGAATACAAAATCGAATATGGTGAAATTTCTACTTACCCTAAAGGGTACAAAGAAAATGCGGGTATTTTCTGCCACAATAACCCTTGGATTATCATCGGTGAAACAAAATTAGGAAGAGGTGATCAAGCATTTGATTACTTCAAGAAAATATGCCCTTCTTATTTAGAAGATATTCAACAATTACATAAAGTTGAGCCTTATGTGTATTGTCAAATGATAGCCGGAAAAGATGCATTTATTCCTGGAGAAGGGAAAAATAGCTGGCTTTCTGGAACGGCTGCATGGAACTTCTACACGTTGATGCATTATATTTTAGGTATTCAACCTGAATACAATGGTCTTTTAATCAATCCTTGTATTCCGAAAGAATGGAAAGGATATACGGTAACTCGTAAGTTTAGAGGTGGCACCTACAATATTACCATTCAAAACTTAAACAATGTCAGTAAAGGTATTACTGAAATTTTTGTGAATGGTGATAAAATAGAAGGCAGCTTAATCCCAATTCTAGGAAAAGGCACGCACGAAGTTATCGTGACAATGGGATAAAACAATTCTTAAAAGAGGAAGAGGAAGGTGAAACGTATTGCTAATTACTTTGCATAAAATTTCACCTTACTCTTCTTTCATTAACTGTTTAACTGCTGCATTTTTTTCTTATTTTTGCATTCCACTAAATTACTAACCATCGAAATGCATATTTGGGAAAAGAAAACCAAAGAAGAAATCAGACAAAGAGTGTTTGATGCTTTAAAAGAGAATAGAGATTATTTTGGTAATAATTCATTGGGTGTACCAGGTTCTCACCTTGATAGTAAAGTATTTCCAGAAGATGCTCCTTTTCTTAAAGAAGCTCCATTCATCACCTCTCTCTTACATAATCCTAATCATATTGGGTGCCATACTCAAGGAGAAAGCGAAAGCTTTTTTAAAGGAACTCAAGATATTGAAAGAGAACTTATTGAAATCTGCGGGGTTGATATATTAAAGGGGCAACCCCAAAGTATTGATGGCTATGTGGCTGCTGGCGGAACAGAAGCCAATATGCAGGCCATTTGGATTTACAGAAACTATTTCAAAGAAGAGTATAATGCTGAAAATGATGAAATTGCCATCATTGCTTCTCAAGACAGTCATTACTCTATGGCTAAAGCTTCTAACATTTTATCACTCACTTATTATAGAATTGATGTGTCTGAAAATGATAGAGCTTTACAAAAAGATTCACTACATCAGAAGATTGAACAAGCATTAGCTGAAGGCAAGAAGTATTTTATCGTTATTGCCAATATGATGACCACTATGTTTGGTTCTGTTGATGATGTATCGGTTTATACTGATTTTTTGAAAGAACGAAATCTTCCTTTCAAGCTTCATATCGACGGGGCTTACGGAGGTTTCTTTTTTCCATTTTCTCATAAGAGTCATTCTCTAGACTTCAGAAATGAAGATATTTCCTCAGTAACGCTAGATGCACACAAAATGCTTCAAGCCCCTTATGGTACTGGATTGTTTTTAGTTCGAAAAGATTGGATGAAATATGGCAACACAAAAGCCGATTATGTGCAAGGTGATGATTTTACAATGATTGGAAGTCGATCAGGTGCCAATGCAATAGCTATTTGGATGATTCTATTGACTTATGGGCCTTATGGAATGCGTGAAAAAATATATATTCTCAGTAAAAGAGGTGATTGGTTTACTCATAAACTAGATGAAATTGGCATTCAGTATTTTAGAAGTAAAGATTCTAATATTATCACAATGAAAGCCAAAGGCATTGCTCCTGAAATAGCGTCTAAATACGGATTAGTTCCTGATGTTCATCATAATCCTTCTTGGTACAAAGTAGTTATTATGGAACACGTAACCATTGAGAAATTAGCTCCATTGGTCGAGGATTTGAAAAAATAAATCAAAAAAATAGCACAAGTTTTTGTAATTCAGAAACTTGTGCTATTCTTAAAAAAGGAATTTCAATTATTTCTGTTTTGGTCGAAATACTTTCATTTCCTCCTCTTTTGTTTCTATATAAGCTCCTTCAATTAAATCGATACAATAAGGAATGGCCGGGAAAACAACCTCAAGGCATTCTTTAATTGATTTCGGTTTACCTGGTAAATTCACAATAAGAGCACTACCACGTGTACCCGCCGTTTGGCGTGAAAGAATAGCAGTTGGCACATATTTCAAACTCATCTGTCTCATCAATTCACCAAACCCAGGAAGCATTTTTTCACAAACCGCTTCAGTAGCTTCTGGCGTGACATCTCTAACAGCAGGGCCAGTTCCACCTGTAGTTACAATTAAACTACAGCCTTTGTCGTCTGCCATGTTTTTCATTTCTTTCTCTAATAAATCTTGCTCATCAGGAACAACAGCATAAACTTCTTCCCAAGGAGTTGAAAGCCAAAGATTCATCAATCTTCTTACCTCTTTTCCTGGTAGGTCCTCATATTCTCCCCTACTTGCTCTATCAGAGACATTGATAATGCCTATTTTTAATTTCTTAGTGTCCATTTGTTTGTCTTGAGATTTCAAAAAGTAGCTAAAGTTAAGCACTAGAATAAAAGTAGTAAAGAAAAAGATGATCTCTAAGCATAAAAAAACACCTCGCTGATAATACCAACGAGGTGTTTCATGAACTTAACTCTCTCAATTCTTTATATCACTTTTCTAAAAGTGCATTCATCTAACTTCTGAATATATATACTTAGTTTGAGTTCATAATGTTTCATTTTAAACATATATATAACCAAACAAATCATAACAAAATGACTAGTAATCATGTTAGTTCATTTTTTTGATTTAGTTTGAATACAGTCAATATGTATTATTATATAGAAGGTTATTATAAAAAACCTTTGTCTTTCTACAAGCAATTATAGGATCTACTTCCAAGCTACCTTCTTCTTCATTTTTCCATTGATGAAAAACGCAGCAAAAAATCTAGGCTTTGAACGCAAAAGCTAAATTACATTCCTTTCGCCTAATGAAAGTCTAACTCGATCAAAACTTCATCGTTTTGAGATGCTCAAACAGCAAAATCATTTTTAACGGCTCATTCCATGAAATTCTTAACGCTTTTCCCTTCAAGGCCGGGAGAGATACTTCTAAATGATTGTCTGATTACAATTCAAAAGACAAAAGTTTAATAATAATCTCCTAAAATGCAGTTGTGTAGGGTCGTTGCATTGCAACGACCTCGCGAACCATAATACATAACCATCTACCATTTTTAAAGAATGAATAATAATTCACAATAATTTAATTTACAATGTAAAAGCCATAAAAAAAGACCTTAAATATTAAGGCCTTTTGGTAAGTTGATATGCTATGTCAAGTAGTCACACTAGATCGTCTAATATTTGTTTATTTTAATTATGACAAAAGCATAGGTGAAAGTGTGTAAATGTAGTCTGTTTATTATCTCGATTTTTCGTTCTGTTCTTTTAAGTGCTTTTTATATAATTTCATGTATTTACTATGACCGATTTCCTCACCTGCAAGCATTTTATTGTAAGCTTCGGTGTGGTGCTCTTTTATAAATTCAATAGGTGCTAAACCTGGAACAGGCTTGGGGTCAAAGAAGCTAGAAACTGGCGTCATTCTTTTGTCTTCTGCCAAAGCTTCTTTTCTCATTTTCTTTAACACATCTCGGTATTCTGGATTGTTCGCCAAGTTGTGTACTTCAAAAGGGTCATTTTTGATATTGTAAAGTTCTTCGTTTGGTTTTGATGCTGAAAACCATTTCTGCTGAATATCATTCAATTCTCCTTTTTCATTCAATGCTCTCATCACGTGCACTGCTGGACGGTACCATTCCAAGTAACCTTGGTGAGCGTCGTAAGGAATATCAGGTCTATCATTTCTGATGTATCTGAATTCTTCGTTTGAAATAGAACATGATTGCTCAGGTATTTCGTCCCATAAACCTCTGTAAGAATACACATTTTTTCTATCAAAATTCTCATCAATAAATGATTGTCCCGTGAGATAGTCTGGTAGTTCAACACCTGCAATATCCAAGATGGTTGCTGTAATATCTGTACTCGCAATGATCTGACGTGATTCCTCGTCATGTTCATATCCTTCTGGCCATTTGATGATCAATGGAATTCTTGAACCAGAATCAAACAAATATCCTTTTCCTTTGATATTACATCTTCCGTTATCTCCAATTACAATAATGACCGTATTATCGTAAATGCCTTTCTCTTTTAATTCATCGATCAACATCTGCATTTCAGCATCTGCATACTCAACCTGATCCAAATATTTCGCCCAATCCAAACGAATGGCCGGGTGGTCTGCGTATTCAGGTGGTAGTTGTACATCTGCTGGATTTACAGGGTGAGCCGATTCTTCTCTTACTTGATCCCACCAATCTCCTCTATGTGTAACGTTCAATTGTATCTGAGCAAAAAACGGTTGATCTTCTACCGTGAACTCATCGTATTTATCAAACAATCCAAAATCCTTATCCCAATCTCCAATTTTATTATGTTTGAAGTTGACATCAATCTTACGTCCTTTTCCTCTTACATTGGTGTGTCCAAGGATTGTAGTATATCCTTGTTTTTTCAACTGATAAGTAAAAGGTTTGAATGGTGCTGACAAAGGTTCATCTCTGTTACTTCTATGATGATGTGTGTTGGTCAACCTTTGGTGTGCACCCACCATCATAGCTGATCTGTTGGTAGAACAAATGGATGCCGTTCCAAAACAGTTATAATAAATTGTACCTTCCTCTGCTAATGCATTAAAAGTTGGTGTTTTCACTGCAGGCATTCCATAACATTCAAAGTCATGTGAAATATCTTCCAGCATCACCCAAATAATATTAGGTTTCTCAAATGTCTTTTTCTCTTCTTTTTGATTACACGATATAAAAAGTAATAGTATCGAGCTTAAAAAAAATGGATATAATAATTTCATTTCAACTGCATTTATAAATTCGATTTGTTCCAAAGCTAAGAGAATATTTAGGTAGTCATAGGCCGTTAATCCTAATTGCCGAAAATCCCCTCCTATTATGCAGGATAATTACTACTAATTGACATTTATGGCCTTATCGTCCACAACGATCTAATGGGTTATTGCGTGGTCCATTTGAATTATCATTTAAAAATAAAATAGCGTTTTCAACTTCTAAAAAACCTAATAATAGTAAGGATAAAAGGGGGGTATTTTTTTCTAATTAATCCTACATGATTACACATAACCGAACTAATTAAATTGCTCATGAATCAATAGAAACGATGTTCACATTATCATTAAATGAATAACGATGAAATATTACTTAATTAATTTCTTTGTTTTGCTATTCTGCTCTACCACGGTTTTCGGGCAGTCTACAGGACATACTGACTTCAATAAAGATTGGAAGTTTTATAAAGGTGAAGTAAAGGAAGGGCAATCTCCTACACTCGATGATTCGAAATGGAGAACGGTTCAGATCCCTCATGATTGGGCCATTGAAGGTCCTTTTTCGGTAGAATATAATGCTCGTTGTGGTGGATTACCTTTTCACGGAGAAGGTTGGTATAGAAAAAGTTTTACACTAACGAATACACAAAAAGGTAAAAACATTGCAGTAGAGTTTGAAGGTGTAATGAAAAACTCTGAGGTCTGGATAAACGGTCATTACTTAGGGAAAAGGCCTTTTGGTTATTTAGGTTTTGAGTATGACATGACGCCATATTTAAAACAAGAAGGGGAAAACATTATCGCTGTAAAAGCAAAACCTGAAGATCTTTCTTCGAGATGGTATCCTGGTGCTGGTATTTATAGAAAAGTTTGGTTGAATGTTCATGAAGATGTTAGAATCGCTCATTGGGGTACTTTTGTAAAAGCCAATAACGTATCCTCTAAAGTAGCTACTGTTGATATCAAATTGGAAATTCAAAACTATGCGGAAACGGATAAGGTTGTTTCAATTGCTCAACAAATTCAAAATGAACAAGGAGAAACGGTAAAGGTTTTAAATCAAAAAACGATTGCGGAGGGTAGTAAAACGATTATCAATGAACAGTCTTTTAATTTGATTCACCCTCAGTTGTGGACACTAGAAGAGCCTCATTTGTATCAGTTAGTGACTGAATTGAAAGATGTAGATGGAAATGTATTGGATCATTATATTACAAAATTTGGAGTTCGTGATATCAAATTCACACCCAATGATGGTTTCTTCTTAAATGGAAAAAGAACGGAGATGAAAGGGGTTTGTCTTCACCATGATTTAGGTCCTTTGGGTACTGCGGTCAACAAAAGAGCAACAGAACGTCAGTTGGAAATCATGAAAGAAATGGGTGTGAATGCAATCAGGACTTCACACAATCCACCAAGTAGAGAACAGTTGGAGGCTTGTGATAAAATGGGTATTCTGGTATTGGATGAGGCTTTTGATGAATGGGGAATCCAAAAAATTGAAAATGGTTACCATACTGTTTTTGAGGAATGGCACGAGCGTGATTTGAGAGATATGATTCGTAGAGACCGAAACCACCCTTCCATTATTATGTGGAGTATTGGAAATGAAATCAGAGAGCAAAAAGTAAAAGACGGTTGGAAAGTAGCTCAAAAGCTAGGGAAAATTTGTCACGAGGAAGATCCTTCAAGACCCAACACGGCTGGCTTCAATCAATATGAAAATTCAATCAAAAACAAGCTAGCACATCATGTAGATATTGTCGGTTTTAACTACAAAGCGGCGAAGTATGCTGAGATAAAAAAGAACTATCCGGATTGGATTGTATATGGTTCGGAGACAGAATCGATCACAAGTTCTAGAGGTGTTTACCATGCTCCGTTTTTAGAAAAATATGAAAAAAATACGGATCATCAGGTGACAGGTTATGACATCATTGGCCCGATTTGGTCTTACCCTCCTGATATGGAATTTAAGTTTTTGGAAGAAAATCCAAGCATTTTGGGTGAGTTTATGTGGACAGGCTTTGACTACTTGGGCGAACCAACTCCTTATGGTGGTAGAGACAATTCCACAAACGGTTATTGGAATGATGACTGGCCTAACAAATCTTCTTTCTTTGGTCCAGTTGATCTATGTGGTTTTAAGAAAGACCGTTTCTATTTATATCAAAGTCAATGGACTGAAACGCCAATGGTTCACCTACTTCCTCATTGGAATTGGAAAGGTTTTGAAGGACAAGAAATTCCGGTGTTTGCATATACCAATGCTGAAGCTGTAGAGCTATTCTTAAATGGGAAAAGTTTAGGAAAGAAAATCAAAGGCGTAGATAAAGGAATTGTCCCAGTAAAATTCATGTATTATGAAGGTCCAACAGACTTCCCGTCACCTTATCGATTGAGATGGGATGTGCCTTATGAAAAAGGAGAATTGAAGGCTGTAGCCTACATCGATGGTCAAATAGTCGGTGAAGAAATCATCAAAACTACTTCGAAAGCAAAATCAATCGAGCTAACAGCAGACCGTAAAGTGATTTCATCTGAAGATGGTGAAGACCTTGTTTTTGTAACTGCGAGAGCATTGGATGCTGACGGTAATTTTTGTGCAACTTTCAATGGTCAAATCCAATTTGCGGTAAATGGTGACGGTACTTTTGAAGACACTGGAAACGGAGATCCTTCTTCATTGGTTTTACCAAACAGCAAGAAATTGAAATTCTTTAATGGAATGGCTTTAGTAATTGCAAGAGCCAACCAAGGTGATGGTGGTACAATTACAATTTCAGCTTCTGGTAAAGGTTTGAAAAAAGCAGTTATTACCGTGGAGACAAAAGCGGATCAAAAAGATTTATAAGACCTTTTTCACTAACGTTCATAGAAATACTCTGTAGCTAAAAATAATTTAAATAGTGTGTGTAAAGCCTTAGGATAATTTCCTAAGGCTTTTCTTTTTTATAAAATTCTCAGAATTTAATCAACCCTATAATCTAATCTGTTAATAATCTACGGATTAAAAAAGTCAATTTATATATCATATATGACTATTATTTAGAGTTCGCTCCAAAGATTGACTGCCATTTTAATTTGGCAGTAATTACATCGGCCTTGAAGGAAAAAGCGTGAAGAATTTCATGGAATGAGCCGGTTAAAATGATTTTGTTGTTTGAGCATCTCAAAACGATGAAGTTTTGATCGAGTTAGACTTTCATTAGGCGAAAGGAGAGAAATTTAGCTTTTGACTTCTAAGCCTAGCTTTTTTTGCTTCGTTTTTTCAGTAATGGAAAAAATGAAGAAGAAGGTAGTTTGGAAATCAGAACTTTTATGTTTGTAGAAATGCCTATTAATAGTAACAATACGATTGTTTCAATTAAACACCAATAATTTAAATAAAAACAGCCTGAATGAAATCAATCACTCAGGCTGTTTACCGTCTCTCCTATTTTAATTACTCCCTATTTTTTTATAAATTTTATAGGTTGATGATTTACTCTTAAAATATATTGACCTTTTGGAAGATCGTCTAATTCAAGCGTTGTTTTAAAAGTATATTGACTTAATTCAACTGTTTTAACATTAATCCCTATCAAGTTATAAATTTCGATCAATTGGATTGGTTGTGACGATTCAACATTTACAGCTCCAAATGTTGGGTTTGGATAAAGCGATAAAATAGCCTTGTCCTTATCAATGGAAGTTACCTGCTCTTCTGCTTTTACAACCACTTCAAACTCTTTCACTAGTGTGAAATCTCCAAGTTGTAAAGTAGCAGTAAGGTTGGTAGTCACATCTCTAAATGATCTTGTTACTTTTCCTTCATTGGTTATTGTTGTTCTATCAGATACCCATACCACTATCGTATTATACATTCCACTTGTTGCTAAAATCACATCAGCAGTCACACTTTCAGCATTATCACCTTCTGCAAATTGAATTTCCAATGCATCAAAAGCTTCTTGCAACAATGCTTCTTCATCATTCAGAACCGTCACTACAAAATCTTTAGTTGATACTGCATCATTTAAAGTGATTGTTGCCGTTAATGTAACCTCTGTTACTTCCACCGGTACTGTAACTATTCCTGTAGAAGTAACTATAGCATCATTACTAGAGGCCCAAGTGATCACTACATCTTGATATTCTGTATCTTCTGTTGGTAATATCATGGATTGCGTAACCTCCATTGCATTATCTCCATCAGCAAATTCTATCGCTATACGGCTTGTCACTTTTTCAACGATTTCCTCATCTGGAGTAGGTACAGTCGATAAAGTAAAAGTTTTTGTTGCTGATGATTCTCCTAAAGTTAAAGTCGCAACTATAGACGCTGTTACAGCATCATCAGTAATTATAACTTCTCCGTTATCTGAAATATTAGTATGTGCACTGGCATCCCATGTAATCACCGAATTATGTAAACCACCCGCTGGTAATGTAATATTTTGTGAAACATGATCAGCATCATCCCCTTCTTCAAATACGATCTCTAAAGCTTCAACTGCTTCCTGTAAAAGTTCTTCTTCGGTAGGTTCACGCACTTCCAATAATACTTTAATATTAAATTCTTTTGTATCAGAAGCATCATTTTTAGTTAAAGTAGCCGTCACCACCACATCGGTATCGACTTCTAAACGAGTCACTTCACCTGATGCTGTAATTACAGAAGAGTTTGAGGATACCCAACTTACAACCACACCATTTTCGCCTGAAGTAGGTAAAGTAATATCTTGAGTAACTGTCATCTCATCTTCTCCAGTAGCATAAGTGATTTCCAAATTATCTTTTGCTAATGCAACCAGCTCATCATCAGTTGGTGGAGGTGTTCCCTCTCCTAAAACCGTAATTGTAAACTCTTTCGTAACCGATGCTGCATTTTTTGACAAAGTGGCTGTCAATACCACATCTGTATCATCAACTTGACGTGATACAACCCCTGTATTTGATACCACTCCTACATTTGAAGAAGACCAGCTTACTATAACCTCATTTTCTGCTGTTGTTTCAAGAGTGATATTTTGCGTCACAGTATTTGCTCCTTCATCATCTGCATAAATAATAGACAAGTTTTCTTTCGCTAAAGCAACTAATTCCTCGTCTGTAGGTGCTCTAGCAATCACTTTAACTGTAAATTCTTTTGTATCAGAAGCATCATTTTTAGTTAAAGTAGCCGTCAATACTACATCTGTATCTTCTTTTTGCTGAGTTACTACTCCTGCATCAGAAATGACATTTGTATTGGAAGATGACCAATTGACAATCACATCATTTTCTGCTGAAGTTGGCAAAGTTAAATTTTGAGTTACCATTGTCTCATCTTCTCCAGTAGCATAAGTAATCATTAGATTTTCTTTGGCCAAAGTTACTAATTCTTCATCTGTAGGTTCTTTCGCTAGTACCTTAACTGTAAATTCTTTTGTATCAGAAGCATCATTTTTAGTTAAAGTAGCTGTCAATACTACGTCAGTATCTGCCTCCTGTTGTGTCACAACACCTGTATTTGAAATGACATCTGTATTGGAAGACGACCAACTTACAGTCACATCACTTTCTCCTACTGATGGAAGTGTGATGTCTTGAGTAACGGTTGTAGCATCTTCACCGCTTGCATAAGTGATGGCTAGGCTTTCTTTTGCTGATGCCACTAATTCCTCATCTGTAGGTGCGCCTGCTGCTACAATTTTCAACAATGGATGTGAGAAAGTAATTTCTCCTGGAGCACACTGTCAACGCCTCCAAATTGAACAGCCACATTCCATTGATAGGCATCTTTTGGAATTTCAAAAGAGGTTAAAAATGTTTTTTCTGTTGATGCCAATGTGAATTGATTAGAATTGACATCATGGTTTGTAAAACCTCCCTCACCGTCAGGAGTTCTATATCTGAAATTAAATCTAAACTTGACTCCTTCATCATTGGATGCTGTCGCTTTAGCAGAAAGCTCAAACGTTACGTTCTCATTTTCCTGAGGTAATGCAATATTTTGCCAAGGCAAGGCCATCACCAATGTACTCCAGTTTCCTGTTATAGCATCTACTTTATTGATAAGCACTTTGTTATAGTTGGTAGTACCTTCAATAGCTTGAATAGTGTTAGGTGCTGTAGCTAATGTATTGGACCAAATTGCCAATGTTGGGTTTCCTAAAGCATCTGCAAACTTATCATCTGGAATAAGATTATCCGGATCACTTGGTTCTTGTGGCTTATCTTCCTCATCAGTATCTAACGTCAATGAAGGCTCGTAAAAATAGATATCGCCAACAGCACCACTTTTACTACCGCCAAATTGAATATCAAGATTCCATTGGAAAGCGTCATTAGGAACTTCAATAGGAACAATAAACTCTTGTTCTGAACTCGTAAGTTCAAAAACATCTGAATAAACGTTATTGTTGACAATTTGATCATCTCCGTCTTTTGTTCTATAACGGAAGTAAAATCTGAACTTTACACCATCATCATTTGATGCTTTTAATTTTCCAGATAAAATGAAATTGACATTTCCTTCTTGAGTACTAAGATCAATATCTTGCCAAGTTATACCCATTTTAAGGGTATTCCAATTCCCAGAAACATCAGTCTTGGAAATTAAAATTTGATGATTGTCTCCTGTTCCTGCTACTGCTGTAATTGAATTAGGAGCCGAAGCCACTGTATTCGACCATTCTTCTAAAGAAGGGTTTCCATCACCGTCTTTGAATTGGTGATTAGGAACTAAATTGCTAGCAGAAGAAAGTGATAAAAGTGGAGCATTTATGTTTGCAAATACAGATGAAATGCAAATCATGAGTACGCTTGCTAATAAAAAAGTAGTTTTAAATTTCATGCTTAATAAGTATACATTCATTTCATGTTTGAGAATGATCAAAATTATCTATTCACTTCTTTATCATGTAATTAGTAGACATTGAATAGGAACCAATAATTGTTATTTACCCCTAATTCTTAGTAAAAATACCCTGTAAGTCTTTTCGTTAGGAAGTCTAAAATACTGATTAAAAAAATGAATCCATCATCTCAATCATTAATTATTCAATTTTTGATCTATGCCGAACTGATAGATCACGGTTTCCTTGTAGGTTTCACCCGCTTTCACTAATGAAGATGGGAAATTAGGGTGATTTGGTGTATCGGGTAGATGTTGTGTTTCCAAACAGAAAGCGATATGTTTTCCATAAGCTTTACCTTGTTTTCCAACAAACTTTCCATCTAATGAGTTACCCGTATAAAATTGTACTGAAGGTTGAGTGGTGAGCACATTTAAAGTTCTTCCTGAAGCTGGATCTACAATCTCGATGACCTTCTTTAATTTTCCATTTTCTTTATTGAAAACATAACAGAAATGATAACCGTTATTATTTAGCTTAAAAATATTTTCACCTATAGCTTTTTGAACAGTCAAATCCTTTTCTGTATTTCTGATGTCTTCTAATTGTCCTGTAGGTACAATATCTTGATCTATTGCAGTGATTGAATTGGCATCAATTTTAATTTTTTGATCTAGAATTGTATTCTTCATTCCATTTAAATTAAAATAAGAATGATTGGTCATACTGATGTGTGTGTCTTTGTCAGTGGTAGCTTCAAAATCAATTCTAATTTCATTTTTGTCAGTCAATGTATAGGTCACCTTGGATTGTACATTACCAGGAAATCCATTGGATCCATCTTTTGAAAAATATGAAAAAATAACCCCAGCTTGATGTTTATCTTTAAAAGTCTTCTCCACTTTCCATACGGCACTACTAAACTCTCCGCCACCATGAATAGCGTGTTTTCCTCCTTTGGTATTCAATTGGTATTTCACACCCTCAATTTCAAATTCACCATTTCTAATTCGATTGGCAAAACGACCGACAGTCGCTCCAAAAAGAGGGTTCGGCTTTTGGTATTGGGCTAGATTATCAAAACCCAATACTACATCTTCCATTTTTTGATTTCGATCAGGCACTTCAGCTTTTACTAAAATAGCACCATAGTTGGTAAGCTGAATATGCATGCCTTTTGGATTTTTAATATCCAATAAAAATATCTTTTCTGTACCGTCTTTTCCCCACTCTTTTTGCGAAAGAGAAAAACGTTTTTTCTGAGCAAGACTAATCTGAGTAATGAACAGAAAAAGTAAAGTAATAAAGCGTAATTTCATTTCGATTAGTCGTTTTTATAGTAATTTGTTTTGAAATTCAATTTCAAAAGAACGTGCATATTTACTAGGTCTATCTTTAGATAGAAAAACGGAAAGTCCTCCATCTGTTTGCTTCCATTCTACTTTCTCTTCACTACCTAACAACCTGATATGTCTGATATTAAACTGAGAATCTACATTAGACAATTCAGGTATTTCCAATTCACCATCCTCTGAATTACTCATCAAAAAGACATACAACTTGCCATTATTTTTGGTGAAGCGGTAACTATCTTGTGTGGAATAATTGAGTTTGAATTGCTTTGAAAAAGAACCTTTATAACTGGTCAATGATCCCTTTCCATATGTAACCCAAGGTGTTGCACCAAAAATTGCATCCTCATTAATGTCAATCCATGCACCTATTCCTTTTAATATCTCTTTTTGAGCTTCAGGAATAGTACCATCAGCATTGGGGGAAATGTGCAATAGTACATTTCCATTTTTACTGATGATATCAATAAAGTCTTCAATAACTCTTCTTGTTTTCTTGTTCTTTAATTCACCAGTAGAATAATTTGTATATTTTGCCAACTGAATGTTCGCTTGCCACGTTTCGTCTTTAATCTCTCTTACTTTGGAGTGATTAAAATTCATCACGTTAGTACCTTTAGGAAGTGCATTTGTATATTTACTTTGAGTCTGTAACACCACCCCTTTATCCCAATCAATCCCTTTGTTATAATAATACAAAGCTAACCTTTCATGATAAGGCTTGAATTCATTTTTATTCATAAAGAAATCAAACCACATCAAATCAGGCTCATATTGATCTATAATATCAGTGGTTCTATTCCACCAATGATCAATGAAAGTCTGACTTACAGGTTGTGTTGGAAATTGAGAAGCCAAATCCAATATTCTGTTGGCCTTTTGAAGGTCTGACTTTGAGCTGTAAAAATTCCAATTGTAAGCAAAGTGCGAAGACAAGCCCACTTTTAAGTGCTGCTTTTTAGAGGCTTGCATTAATTCTTTTGTAAGGTCTCTTTTTGGACCTTGATTGACACTGTTAAAAGTAGTGTGGTTTGAATTGTACATTGCAAAACCATCATGATGTTCTGCAATTGAAATTATATACTGAGCACCCGATTCTTTGAATAAACTGGCCCATTCATCTGCATTAAAAGATTCGGCGGTATATTGTGGTATAAAATCCTCATATCTTACACTAGTTCCATAATTTGCTTTATGAAAATCATGCAACGGGTGTGGCACTCTATTGATTACTTTACCATTAGCATTGTATTGTACACTATCAAAATCCATCCATCTCGCATAAAAAGGAGTTTTGATTTTTGGTACATTAAAAATACCCCATTCTACAAAAACTCCTAACTTTGCATCTTTGAACCATTGGGGTACTTTATAGCTTTGAACCGATTCCCAATTGGTATCGTAGGCATAATGTTGTGGTTTTTCGGAATGGGTTCTAATCATCGAAAAACTATAAATGGCGAAAAATGTTAAGCATACTGCTAGAGCCTTGATCATTTTTATTTTCATTTCATAGCATATTTAATGATGTAGGGGTAGACCTATATGTCTACCCACATTTGATTTGTTGGTGGAGCGTGATGGGTAGACACATAGGTCTACCCCTACGTACGGACAATTACAACGTTTGCTCGAATTCTCCTCCCAATTCAGTTTCTTTGTAGCCTTCGCATAAGATTCTGAATGCATGAGCGAATTTTGTTGGGAATGACTTTGGTCGTTTGATCACTAGTCCTTCGTCTGTTCTTTCCCACTTCAATTCTTCATTACTACCTAAAAGTGTCACCTTTTCGATCTTGTTATTCAATAGACCAATGGCAGTACTTAATGATTTGATCTTGATGTCACCTTTTGGGGTATCCATCACTAAAGCATAGAATTCACTGTTACTTTTCTTCGTGAAACGGATATCATTTTCTTTATATCTAATTTTCTTTCTTTCGATCTTATGACCGCCAGCAGGAAGTCTTGTAGGACCTTCACCGAAAATAGTCCAAGGTCTTGTACCGTAGATAGCGTCACCATTTACCGCTAACCATTCGCCCATGTCTACTAAAAGGTTTTCCATTTCAACAGGTATTGTACCGTCAGGGTTTGGAGGCACGTTCAATAACATGTTACCATTTTTGGCTACGATATCAATCAAAATATCAACAAGTTCATCTGATGAAACGAATTTTGCATTTGATCTGTAGAACCACGTACCTGGAGATGTATCCGTAATCCAAGCATCTTGTTTTGGTTGATTTGGTCTACCTCTTTCGTAATCACGAATTGCTGAAATTTCAGGGAAAGTTTCTTCTTTGAAAAGCACCGCTACTTCTTTGTTCCACTCTTCACCTTTGTTGTAGTAATACGCCAAGAATTTCTTTCTGCTCTCTTCGTTCATGTTTTCCAACCACCAGTCAAACCAAATGATATCAGGTTGATAGTTGTCGATATATTCTTTTAACTTGGCCCACCATTCTTTGTAGAATCTTTCTGTAGGCTCATTGTTATAGAAATCGTGTGGATCAGTGTATAAATCATAATCTTCTGGATCTACACCACCGTATTCATGGGCTGGTGCGAAATATTTCCAAGTAAAGGCATGGTGGAAAGAAGCGATAAACTTCATTCCTCTTTTCTCTACTTCAGATTTTAGTTCTTTAGATACATCTATTCCTCCATAATTGACAGAGTTCCAACGAGTGGCTTTACTATCCCACATCGCAAAGTTGTCATGGTGCATTGCTACTGGACCTGCATATTTCGCTCCTGACTTTTCAAATAATTCAGCCCATTTTTGTGGATCAAAACCTGTTGGTTTGAAATTTTCAATCAGATACTTGTAACCGAACTCGGCTGGATCACCAAATTGCTCCACATGGTGTAAATAGTTTGTTGTAGGACTATCGTTGACTGTACCGTCCTTTCGATTGGGCAATTTACCGGTCTTCCAATTAGGAATACCATTTTTACCATACATCATCATACCGTGCCATCCTGCTAATTTTTGCTTTGGCTTCATATTAACAAATGCACCAGAAATTGGTCCCCAGTGGGTGTATATTCCAAACTTGGCATCTCTAAACCAGTCTGGTGATTTGTTCACCTTGGCTAAGGACTCCCAATCTTCCGTAAATTTTTCTGTTGATTTTAGCTCCTGCTGTTTTGGTTGCATTTGGCAAGCACCCAATGCGCACATAACAGACAGCGAAATTGTTTTCATTACTTTCATACTCTCTTATTTTTTAAAGGAGCACTAAGGCAAAAACAAACGAATGTTTCGTGCACCATAGTTAAAACTATGGGCAGGTGATAGTCCCACCTAATCAAGACTGAAGTCTTGAAAGTTGGAAACGTAAGCAACACTTCAGTATTGGTGAAGTCAATATCACCTGCCCATGACTTCAGTCATGGTGCACGATATTTTGTCCCTTTACTTTTGTCCTAGTACTTAAGTCCACGACTCTTAGATTTGATTTCAAAAAGCAAACAGAAAAGTATTTCCCGTTTTGCTTGAAACAAATGTAGATTGATACAATGGGAAGGCTAGAGAATTTTAGTAAATCAATAGGGGGAATAATCCATCGATCGAAAAACAAGTGGTTTTAATGAGAGATTGACCTTTTTGAAAATATCAGCCCACGCGATGGTCATTTTTAATAAATATTATCTTTTAACAAGCTGCCGATTCATTACATCAATAGATAATATTAATACATAAACCTTATTTTTGTGTAAGAATCATTTTTTAGACTAAATACGACTAACCTTGAAAATAGAACCACTTGATTTTAGTGCTGATTAGCGGGTGTTATTTTGAAAAAGTACCCTATTGGGCGAAAAATAGGGATAAATAATACTAATTTCACCCTTGTAAATAATTACACCACATGAATGAGTGCTTCGTTCACTAACACATCGAAAGGGCTATAAACAGTGCTTTTGATAAGACTTTTTTGATACACTATCCACATTAATGAAATGAATTTATGAAAAACAACTACTCCATAATCAACAGGAAAATAATCGCTAAAATTACCCTATTACTGTTTTCATTTTTCGCGCATTCATTATTTGCACAAGAAAATGAGATCGTTTTTGATATAGAATTATATGCTACTAAAAACGGCTTAATACAAAATGATATCACAAGCATTTATCAAGACAGTAAGGGTTTGATGTGGTTCGGTACAAATGCGGGCATCAGTAAATTTGATGGTTATAGTTTCACTAACTATAGCATGGATACACATCAATTGACCTCTAATATTATTAGTTGCTTTCAAGAAGATCAATACCATAATCTATGGATCGGTTTGCTGAATTCTGGAATCTGCCGTTTGAATTTAGAAACAGGTGAAATGACTTCTTTTCGAAATACTAATGGATCAAAAATTTTAAGTTCAAACAACGTTTTTTCACTGGCATTGGATGAGGACGGAAACTTGTGGATTGGAACTACGAAAGGATTAAACTGTATACCAACCGAGGAGTTGACCAAAGATACATTCAAGGCAAAAAAATATTACGCCAATCACCATAATTCCAAAAGCATTTTATCTAATCAAGTTACCAAACTTTTTAATGATAGAAATGGAAATTTATGGGTTGGAACCAAAAAAGGTTTACAAATCGCAATTAAACCATCCAATAATCAACCTTCTTATACCTTCAAAGAAATCTCCAATACCAAACTCCCCCCTGTTAAAGATATCAAGGAATCTGAAGAAGGTGTTTATTTCTGCGGTCCACACGGGGTTCATCTTTTTAATGAAGAAAAGTCTACACTTCGAAAAGTTTCTACGGGGCGTTTTAATACACTTTGCATTGACCCTAACAAACACTTACTAGGTGGTACTCGAAAAGGGTTGATTTTTATGGAATATGATGAAATTAGTGGTACTTATATTAAGAAAAAGCATATTCATAGTGAGAACTTTGATGCATTAAAAATCAACATTATCACTGAAGTATTTAAGGATAAGTTAGGTGTAATTTGGATTGGCACTAAAGGAGGTGGTATTATCAAATATAACCCTAATGGCAAACGTTTTAAAGACATCTATAAAACCAATGATAAAACAAGCATTTCTTACAACAAAATAAGGTCTATATACGAAGACAGCAAAGGAAGATTATGGATTGGAACGCAAGGAGGAGCGTTAAATGTACTGGAAAATTCGAATGAAGGATTGGACCACGGTTATAAAGACCTCACGTTTGAAAAAATAAAATCGAATACCATTTTCGATATCACCGAATGGAATGATCAACTTATTTTTGGCATTCGAAAAAAAGGCAAAGTGTATCAACTTGATATTGATACGGATCTTGAACAGAATACTGGCTTGACCGCTCAAAACCTATTAGCCGTTAATGAGGATGCCCCTGCCTTTTCGGTTAAAAGTGATGGTGATGATGTGATATGGCTGGGTTCTTATGGTGATGGGTTGATCAGAGGTATTAGAAAAGGGAATAAAATTGAATGGACGAACATTACGAATCAAAAAGATTTGAAAAATGAGAGGGTGAAACAAATTCGCAGTATTTTGATTGATAGCTATGGTAATCTTTGGGTGGGGTCTTCACAAGGTTTGGTTTTTATTCCTAAGGATCAAAAGTTGAAAGAAAAACCTGAATTTGAACTCTATAAAAATCAACCGGATCAGAATAACAGCCTTTCATATAATTACGTCTTACCCGTTTTTGAAGCCTCAAACGGTGAAATTTGGATTGGAACAATGGGTGGTGGATTAAATATTTTCAACCCAGAAAATGTAAAGGATGAGGAAATTATTTTTGAACATATCAAAATTAAAGATGGACTTCCGAGTAATATCATCAAATCAATTTTGGAAGACGACTATCAAAACCTTTGGATCAGTAGTAATCATGGTATCACCAAAATCAATTTAGATTCAAGAGAAATTAAAAACTACAATATCAGTGACGGCCTTCAGGATAATGAATTCAGTGATATGGCTTCATGTAAATTAAAGAATGGTGATTTGATGTTTGGCGGTGTAAATGGCATTAATTACTTCACTCCTCATGAAATTGTAGATGATTATTTAGTGGGAGATCTTGTCTTTACTGAATTGAGTGTATTGAACAAAACAATCCATGTCAATGACACGCTGGATGGTAATAAGATTTTAACCAAAAATATTCAGTATACCCAAAGCATTAAATTGAACCATGATCAGAATAGCTTTGCAGTACAGTTTGCTGGTTTGCATTTTGGGTCTCCTTATAAAAACAAATACAAGTACAAATTGAATGGTTTTGATGAAGATTGGATTACTACAGATGCTGATTTTAGAATTGCAAAATATACCAATCTATCTCCAGGAAGTTATACTTTGGAAGTGAAAGCCTCTAATGGTGACAACATCTGGAATCCAAAATCATTATTCTTAGATATAGAAATTACTTCCCCTTGGTGGGCTACTGTTTGGGCCAAAATCCTTTATGCTGTAGCTATTATTTTCTTTGTTTATCTCTTTTCTAGGTTCTCATTGATTACTGTCCAAAAGAGACATCAATTGGAATTAGAAAAGTTTGAAAGAGAAAAACTAGAGCATTTGAGTCAAATGAAGTTGCAATTCTTCACTAATATTTCTCATGAATTGCGTACGCCTTTAACATTGATCCATACACCAATTGAACAACTTATTAGTAAAGGGAGTGCTTATTCTTCTTTGGAAAAAGAAAAGTATTATAAGTTGATTCATAAAAATGTCAATCACTTGATGAATCTTGTAAACCAACTGCTAGATTTTAGAAAAATGGAACAAGGGCATACTGCCCTCCAAGTAAAAGAAGGCGATTGGGTAGTTTTTACTGAACAGATTTATCATTCTTTTAAAGAGTTTGCCAATCATGAGCGTGTTGATTTTACATTGGACATCAAGACGCAAACTATACAAGGATATTTTGATCAAGATAAACTCAAAAAAATACTGAACAATTTATTATCCAATGCCTTTAAGTTTACTTATGCTGGACAGGTGAAATTAACGATTCAGCAAGAGCATGGGGATGTAGTGATTGAAGTAAAAGATACAGGTTTTGGTATTTCTGAAGATCACTTGAAGTATTTATTTGAGCCTTTCTATCAAGTGGAAAACTCTAAGTCAAAAGGAAAAAGTGAAGGTACAGGTATTGGGCTATCATTTACCAAAAGTTTAGTGGAATTGCACCATGGAACAATAGAGGTAGAAAGTGAGAAAAATACAGGTTCAACTTTCAAAATTAAATTCCCTCTTAATGAAGTGGCTTATGAAAATGACGTGAAGATAGAAGCTCTTCCTGAAGAGACTATTATGGTTGAAAGCGAGGAAGAAGAAGAGTTAACGGCTCAGGAAGAGGAATTAAGTTTGACTACCAAACCGAAAATTGTGATTGCAGACGACAACCCTGCTATTCTTGACCTTTTACATGAATTATTAAAAGATACTTTTAAAGTTTATAAGGCTGAAGATGGAGAAAAAGCATTCCAATTGGCCAAAGAAGTGATGCCAAACCTTATTCTTTCTGACATCATGATGCCAGTGATGGATGGTTATGAATTGACAAAGAAAATTCGTGAGGATGCTCAGGTTTGTCACTTACCTATCATTTTATTAACGGCAAAGAACTCTAATGATAGTAAACTAAAAGGGTATGAATATGGCGTGGATGCCTATGTCACTAAACCTTTTAATACTGAAGTATTATTGGCACGAATCAATACGTTGGTAGAAAATAGAAGACGTTTGCAAAAGAATTTTAGAACAAACATTGATACGCAACCAAGTGAAGTGACCTTTACTTCTATTGATGAGCGATTCTTAAATCGTTTGGTGGCCATTGTGGAGGAGAATATTTCAGATCCTAAGTTTACCGTTGAAAAGCTGGCTTACGAATATGGCACTACTCCTCTCCGATTAAATCAAAAATTGAAAGCACTAACGGAGCAGACTGCCAAAATTTTCATTAGAAATATCCGATTAAAACGCGCGGCCCAACTCTTGAAGATGGGTAGATACGGCGTAAGTGATGTCACTTATGAGGTTGGGTTCAGTGATTTGAAGTATTTCAGAAACTGCTTCAAAAAAGAATTTGGTGTCCCTCCTTCTCATTTCTTGCGCAATAAAAAGAAAAAAGAAGAGGAAGTTGAAGCGTCTAAAACAGAATAAGACAATGTATTTACGCCCTATTTTAGTTTTTATGAAATGAAAAACAACACACCTAAATAACTGTATTACTTGCACTTAACTTGACTTTGAATACTACTTTTAAAAAGTAGGGGGAAATAATTTTCAGACCATTTCAAAAGGGATTTTTTTATTTACCAACAAGATATTTACCACCCCCATTTTTTAGAGGTATTCGTACGCAATAGGTGTCAGATGTACGCTTAGCTTTGAGTCATTATTTAAGAATTAATTTTTTATGAAATGAAAAGAAAATTATCAGTAATTTATCAACTTCTATTTCGGAAAATGTTTTTGCTAGGTGTTCTATTTACTCTTGGAATGACCTCAAAACTCTATGCTCAAAAGACCTTTCAGGTAAGCGGTACTATTGTAGATGAAGAACAAGCTCCTATACCGGGAGTCAATGTCTTGATTAAAGGAACGACAATTGGTACTGTCACTGATTTTGACGGTAGATACAATATCATGGTAAGTGAAAAAGGCAGTGTGCTTGTCTTTTCATATATCGGATATAAGCCTGCTGAAATTGAAGTGAGCAAAAAGTCAGAGATCAACCTTCAAATGGAACTTGATGTAGAATCATTGGATGAGGTAGTTGTGATTGGTTATGGCCAACAGGAAAAGCGTGAAGTGACCGGTTCGGTGGCACAAGTGAAGTCAGAACAAATCAACAGTTTGGCGACTTCGGATTTAGCGACAGCGATTCAGGGACAAATGGCGGGTGTAAGTGTAAGTTCTGAGTCTGGTGCTCCAGGTGAAAACGCTACAATTACTATTAGAGGTGTTTCTTCTTTCCAAGAGGGAGGTTCTGAACCACTTTATGTTGTAGATGGTGTGACATATACGACCAATCCTAATATTGCTCCTCAGGAGATTGAATCCATTGAGGTATTGAAAGATGGTGCTTCAGCGGCTATTTATGGTTCAAGAGCTTCGGCTGGTGTAGTATTGATTACAACAAAGAGAGGTGAAAAAGGGAAAATGTCAGTTACTCTAGATTCGTACTACGGTGTTCAGAAAATTACTTCTGACATACATCTGGCCAATACAACAGACGCTATGTATATCAATCATTTGATGTGGAAAGGTGATCCAACCACTCCGAATCCATTGGATAATAATCCTAATGCAATGCATTACAATACGGATTGGTTGAGAGAGCTTCAAGTGGATATGGCTCCTATTCAAAATCATTCCCTAAGATTATCTGGTGGTTCAAAAAACCTGACGTATTCGATTGTAGGTACTTTATTTGACCAACAGGGTATTCAAATTTCTTCAGCGTATCAAAGAAAAACGTTGAGAGCCAATACCACTTTTGAAAAGAATAAATTGAAGGTGCAAATCAATATGGGCTACCAAAATAGCTATAAGGATAATCCTCCAAATAATATTCAGTATCAAGCACTTCGTCAAGATCCTTACAGAGCCGGAATCAACAGAGGTGATGAGTATGTAATTGAGGGTGCTAACCCAGAGAGAATGTCTAACCTTTTGGCGCGTATCAATGAAACTAACGAGACGCTAGGCAACAACTATAACGGTAATGCTAAAATCTCTTACGAAGTGATGAAAGGTTTGAAATTGAATGCCAACATTGGTGGTTCATATTCTACAGATAATAATACTTGGTTCAGCCCTACTTTTGAAGTGTTCTCCAACAACGGTGAATACATTACAAGAGCTTCAAAGCCTTTGAATGAGTTGAGATATATTGATACTTTCAACCTTAGAACTATTCAAGAATATACAGCTACTTATAACAAAAAATGGGGTAAACACCATTTGAGTTTATTAGGTGGTAATACTTGGGAAACGGCGGAAGCAAGCAGAAGAACGGTTCATGCGATTAATATGCCAAACAACATCCCTAACCTTGGTGTTGCTCAAGATATTAGAGGCGTTGACCAACGCTATGCAGCAAGTAGTAATATTGGTATTTTGGGTCGTGTACAATACAGCTATGCTGGTAAATATATGGTGAGTGCGAGTATTCGTAGAGATGGTTCTTCAAGGTTCCACCCTGACAACAACTGGGGTAACTTCAAGTCGTTCTCAGCAGGTTGGAATATTAGTGAGGAAAAATTCTTTGATGCATTAAAACCTACTTTCAGTAACTTAAAACTAAGAGTCGGTTATGGTGAGACAGGTAGTGATAAAGCTGGTCAAGGTTTGGGTAACTTAATTGCTGATTTGCCTTATGTCTCTATTGTTACTCCTCAAGTAGATTATGTATTAGGAATTGGTGAGAACGACATCTTATATCCGGGTGCTACAAATCCAACTTATGTGGATGAAAACATCACTTGGGAAACGAATATTTCACAAAATATCGGTCTAGATGGTGAGCTATTTTCAGGACGTTTATTCTTCAATTTTGATTTATATAGATCTGAAAAGAAAGATATGTTATTGCCGGTTGAACTTCCTCCTTCAGCAGGTGGAACCATCACGGGCAACTACAATAAAATGTGGCAAAATGTGGGTAACTTAACCAACCAAGGTATTGAACTAGGATTAGGGTATAACACACACATTAATAAACTGAAAGTAACGGTAAATGGTACTTTCACAAGAAACTTCAACGAAGTGACAGCCTTAGCTCCAACCATGGAATCTGTACCAGGTGGACGTCCATTGGGTAACTCTTCTGAGCCAACTACTTTCTTAATTCCAGGTTATGAAGCAGGTGCGTTTTTCTTGATCCCAACAGACGGTACAATTAAAACGGAAGAAGAATTGATTGAATATCAAAAGATGATTCCTACGGCCAAAATTGGTGATTTGAAATATGTAGATGTAAATGGTGACGGTGAAATTGGTCAAGACGACAGAGTCTATCAAGGTAGTGGTACTCCTCTTTGGGAAGCAGGTCTTTCGGTGGCATTGGCTTACAAAGGATTTGATTTGAGTGTAATGCTGTTTGGTTCTTACGGAGCTAAAATCTACAATGGCCCTAGAGCATATGCTTACCAACAAAAGACAAGTAAAGAATTGGTAAATGCTTGGTCGCCTGAAAATCCAACTTCAGATGTTCCGACACCAAGAAGAAGTTCGTCTCATATGAATATCAGAACTTATTCTGATTACTTCCTAGAGGATGGATCTTACTTGAAAATTCAAAACATCACTTTTGGGTATACACTTCCTCAGAAAACAATGAGCAAGTTAGGCATCAATAATTTCAGAGTATACGTAAGTGCACAAAACCCATTTGTGATCACTAACTATACAGGTTATGACCCAGAAGTGGGTTCTAAAAATGTCTTCTACCGTGGTGTAGATACAGGGAAATATCCTGTAGCGGCCACATACAGAGCGGGTCTTTCATTACAATTCTAAAAACTACAAATGATGAAAAATCTAATAAGAATAAATATAGGATTACTGATTGCATTCACCCTTTTTGGGTGTCAAAATTGGTTTGACATCGAGAATAAAAATACAATAGAGGAGCGTGAGTTCTGGCAAAATGAGCAAGAGGCATTTATGGGATTGATGGCAGCGTACGGTGGCCTTCAGAATCACGGTTCTATGGGAGGAAACTCTGCAGCACAAATGCCTACACGATCAGATATTGGCCGTCCAAGTATTTGGAATGACCAATATGTAGAGCTTTCAAAGTTATTGATCAACGATAATACAGGTATTGTAAAACTGAAATGGGCAGATCTTTATACTACCATCTTCAGAACAAATCAAGTGTTGGACCGAGTGCCGGAAATTGTTGAGATCTCAGAGGAATCAAGAGCACTTTTCTTAGCGGAAGCACATTTTATTAGAGGTATTTGCTACTATTGGCTATACAGTACCTATAACAATGGTTCTATTATTCTTCACACTACAGTGGCACAAAGTAAAGAAGAGATTGCAAAGCCATTAAGTCCAAAAGAGGATGTATTAGCATTGATTCTGAGCGACTTGACTTACGCACAAGAAAGATTACCAGAAAACTGGGAAGAAAAATACAAAGGTAGAGCTACATGGGGAGCAGCTACGGCTTTCCTTGGACAAGTATATATCAATGAGCATGAATATTTGAAAGCTCAAAATGAGTTCAAGAAAATCATAGACAGAGAGGATTTGTATCAATTAACGCCGGACATCAGCTGGAACTTTGATATTGAACACGAGTTCAATTCAGAATCTATCTTTGAGGTTTCTTTCTCTGATACTCAAAAACCAAATGGTGGCGGAGTAATTATTGATGGACCTTCGGGTACTGAGGGAACTAGAAGAGGTGTTTTCTTGGCTCCAAGTGGAGCAAATGGCAATCGACTATCAATGCCTTCATATTGGATCACAATGCTTTATCAAAATGACGAAATGGATCCAACAGATTCTAGAAATGAGGGATTGACGCATTCTCTCCGTTCTCAGAATTCTATTGTAATGGCCGATGATGATTTCGATTATTACCAAAAGCACCCTAGGGATGTACATGGTACTTTTAAAAATAAAGAGTCGTCTTATTTAAGAAAATACCAAAACTGGTGGGATGAATATGAAGCCATTGGCAATAAGACCATATCAGGAATCAACGAAAGAGTAATTCGTTTAGCAGATGTGTACCTTTTATATGCCGAGTGCTTAATCAAAAATAACGGAAGTGCAGGTACTTTTGAAGCGGTACACTATATCAACAGAATCAGAACACGTTCGGCAGTGTTGCCTTTGGACCATAATGAGTACAATACGGCAGAAAAACTGATGGACCATATCATGTTTGTAGAACGTCCTTTGGAATTAATGTTTGAAGGTCATGATACACGTTGGGTTGATATGAGAAGATGGGGTGTGATCAAAGAGCAATATGAACGCTTAGCCAAAAAGAAATACTATATGAGTAAGCAAATCTTATATGAATTACCTGAAGATGCTACTGAAGGACCAAAAGGTGAAGATGTACTTCAAGAATTCCAAGATGCGGCAGCAAGTTATACGCCTGACTATCATAACTACTTCCCAATTCCAATTGATGAAGAACTTTCAAATCCAAACCTATAAATTGAAGTAACATGAAATTAAAAGGAACAAACATCTTAACGATACTTTTCTGCTTAATGACGGTCTTCTCTTGTAGACCAGATTTTGAGTATGATCAGATTACTGATATTTACGTGTTCAGTACAGTGACCAATGCCAATGACCTTGTGACTACGGTTGGTGGTAACTTCTCTTTTACCGATGCATCAAGGGGTGAATATGTGAGAGAATGGACCATTGACGGACCTTCTTATTTCACTAATAATGACGATACGGTTCTTACTGAACATATTGCACATGTGAAATTTGAAAATACAGGTGTGGTCCCTGTAAAAATCAAATTAGATTTTGGTAGTGAGGAATTAAATTATGATTCTACATTTTATGTAACGGTATATGATTCGGCAATCACTCCTGATTTTGAAGTGATTGAAATAGAAGGTGATTACATTGTATCAAATGGAAAGTATATCATGGAATCGGGGGCTTTTGTTACTTTCAAAAGTACTAGCAAAGGTTTTCCAGATACATTCAAATGGATCACTCCGTCAGATCAGGATTTAAATGATTCAATAGCAAGAATTGAATTTGTAAAACCGGGTATTTACGATATTGGTTTAACAGCATCACGCAAAGAACCCGTAAATGGTAAAGGAGGTACAATTAAAAAAAATGATTTAATTGAAGTAGTACCTTCAACAGTTCCATTCCGAGTGGATCAAATGACACAAGGTGAAGAAGGAAACATTTTTGTGAAATTCAACAGAGACTTAGATCTTACTGAAATTAATGATAATACGGTCAATAATTTCTCTATTCAAGATGCAGACGGTAATGCAGTTGCAATTAACCACTTAGCCATTTCTGGAGAAGTCAATAATACTTTGATTCTTTTCATTGATCCAACATTCTTGCAATTGTATGTGACATACCAACACGCTAACCAATCAGGTGATGTACAGTCTATTGATGGTGTGAAACTAGAAGAATTTACAAAAATGGCTGTAGAAGGATATCAGCACAACTTCTTTACCAATGGAAGCTTTGAAAACGGTACTTATGCTCCTTTCAATGATGGAAAATGGGTAGGTTCTGGTGCAATGTCTGTAATCAAAGATGGTAATACAGCAGTTGACGGAGACTATTATTTAGAGGTTGATTTTGATGCTTATCAACATAACAATGGTAATGGGTCAAAAATAACAATTGAAATGACGGAAGACTACTTCCCTATCACTTCAGAATATAATTATACTTTTGAGTTCTATGCTAAAGCAATTGGAAACATTAGAGTTTTAAAGGTGACATTGAATGATGAAGATTCAAGCTCATCGATGAATAAAACTTTCCAAGATCAATTGGTGGACGGAGAATGGGTAAAAATCACTTACTTCTCTAATGAGCCAATTACCAAAGAATTCATTAATGCTAATGTGCGATTTGATTTCATTGCTGAACCCAATGAAACACCACAATTGTTAGTAGATCACCTTGTGTTCACTCAACATTAACCACCTAACGTAGGGGTAGACCTATGTGTCTACCCGCTGTACCACATGCCCTACCAAACATAAATAATGGTAATATTTTGTATTTGGAGAAAATATAGGGATTGTGGTACAGTGGGTAGATCGTGCTTATGGTTCAGCGGGTGGATATGTGGACGAAATGGACGGCTTATGGTTCGGCGGGAAGACACATAGGTCTGCCCCTACGTAAATAACAAATGAAATGAAAAAAAAATACTTATTACTTATACTACTATCATTGGCTTCACTTTCTTCTGCTTGGAGCGATGACGGTAATTACCTTGCTACAGGAATTACATCTGAACCAAAAACCTTGTTCTTTTCAGGGTTTGAAAATGAAATAAACACAGAATGGAAATCATATATATATAATGGTTTACCCGTATTTGAAAAATATAATTCTGATGCATTTGAAGGCGATTACAGCTGTAGAATTAAGTTCAATGCTACCGGTCAAAAGTGCAACTTTACTTCTCTCAAAAACATTGATTGGGAAGAAGGAAAAGTCTATAAAATCTCATTCTACTACAAAGCATTAACAAAGACGGACAATCGTAATTCGAATATAAAGTTTTTCTCTTCTGACGGTACAAAAATTGGACAGGTTAACTTAGAACCCCAGGAAAATACGGACTGGGTACAAGTAAAATTCAGTTTTACCCCAACGATCAGTGACACCAATGGCTATGTCCTTTTTTCTTTTCACCCTTCTTCAGCAGGGAAAGGAGAATTACTCTTAGATAATTTTCTAGTCAAAAGACTCGGAGATGATTTCTTCCAAGATCTTAAAACCAAAACGGTTGCTTCTAACCCCAATGTAAAATGGACGCAATTTGGTCCAGGAATGAGCGGTAACAATAAAGTAGCATTCTGGCATCCTACAGATAAGAATACACTTTTTATAGGTCCAAACATGGGGAATGTATACAGAACTACCGACAAAGGACACACTTACGAATCAATGCTGAATGCAGATGCTAAGGGTATGGATACTGGTGATCGTGGTCCTAGAGAGCTTTACAGTATCGATTTCTCAAGACAAAACCCTGATTTTGGTTTCGCATCAGACAGAAGAAATATTGGTATCTATAAAACGACAAACAAAGGTAAAACTTGGGAACTCATCAATGGAGACCCGTTTGAAGGCGTTTACATCTCTTGTGTAACTGTAGATCCAAATAATGAGGACATTTGGTATGCTGGTGGAGGAAAAATGAGAGACTTCGGTAGAGTTCTCTTTCCAAAAAGTGATCCCCACGGCACCTATATTGACCCTGCCAGTCAAGGTAAAATATGGAAAAGTACAGACAAAGGAGTCACTTGGACTTTGATGAATTCGGGTATTCACGCTAAAACTGAAGTGGAAACACTATTAGTTGATCCTAAGAATTCATCTATTGTATATGCGAGTACCAATAGAGGCTTTTATAAAACGACAGATGGTGGTAAAAATTGGGTTCAAAAAACAAACGGTTTTGACCATGATGTGATGAGAGCCATGACTTATTTCCATAATAAAAATACCAACAAATACATTCTCTTTGTGATTAATGACATTATTTGGAAAGCCGATGGACAAACGGTCACGGATGCCGGCGGTGGTATTTTCAAGAGTACAGACAGAGGTGAGTCTTGGACCAAAATAAATGGTGATATTGCTTTAGACCTTACTCACTTTGAATCAAATACAGGCATTAAAAAGAGCTATTATAATACAGTTGCTCACTTTTTCGGACTTTCCTATAATGAAGCTGTTGCTCAGTATCCAAATCTCCCAACAAAGATTACTCAACGGTTTAATACCATAGAAGTTGATCCTGAGGATGTCGATAATATTTATTTGAATAACGAATATTCGAATGCTTCAAAAAACAACTTTAAACCGGGACAGCTTTGGAGAACAAAAGATGGAGGGAACCATTGGTACATCACACTTAGAAATGGTAAAAACTGGGAAAGTGATTCTCCTGATAAAAACTATTGGGAAAATAGAGGAAACCCAATGGGAAGCAACATCAGTTTAAACTATTTGAAACATTGGATGGAACGCGACGACTATGAAAGAAAAGGTACCAATTTTGCCCGTTTCAGTGCAGATGGTAAAGTTTTACATGCCAATATGGCCAAAGTATCTTTAATGTCTTACGATAAAGGGGACACTTGGGTAGACATAGACGATATTGAAGTTACTCCTAATTCAAACAACTTTGTAGGTGCTGGTAATAGTAATGTACCCGGTCATGGTTTCTTCCAACATCCTGATTTACCTCAACAGGTGTATTGTATGGCTGGCGAAAACTCACTTTGGATTACCAATGATGAGGGGAATCACATCAGAGAAGGTGCTCAAGCTGTTATGTACAAATCGTTAACGGATGCGGAACAATCGATAAGTACCTATGCCATTGACCCTTATAATACAGACAAGCACTATGCTTTATTTTTTAGACAGCATCACAGAGGTGAATGCTTAAGGTCTTTAGATGGAGGTGATACTTGGGAAGCCATTGGAGTAGCGATTCCAGAATGGGAAATTGCAGCGGGAGGTGGTGATCAATCGGTACATCAAATGCAATTAACCATTGACCCTAACGACACTGAAAACCTCTACTTTTGTGTACCGAAGAGAGCCAACAATATTGAGTTTGTTGGTAACTCGGTAACTGGTTTTGGTGTACACCGATCTACAGATGGTGGCGTAACTTGGTCTGAAGTCAATACTGGGTTACCCAATGAACCAGATGTAACGAGAATTGCATTAGATCCTGAGAATACTTCAACGATCTACGCATGTGTCCAACATTCTAATGGTGGTTTATATAAATCAGAAAACCAAGGAAACACTTGGAGCAAAGTAGCCTCAACTACTTCAATCTCTAAATCTTTTGGGGTCAATGATATTCACTTTAGTGCTAACGGAAAAGTCTATATTACATCAGGCTCTAAAAATGGAGGTGCTGATGACGGCGGCCTCTGGGTAAGTGAAGACAACATGACAACTTGGAGCAGAATCTTTGATTACCCTTGGACCAACCGTGTTGAAATAGCCGAGTACGACCCTAATGTAATTTTAGTTTCTACATTGGCTAATACTACTATTGATAGACTGAATGCTGGTATTTATCTTTCAAAAGATGCTGGTGATACATGGGAGAAAATAAATACTGGAAATGGTCAATCAGATAGAGTAAATGACATCGCCATTGATCAGTTTATACCTGGGAAATATTATGCTTCTACCTATGGAAGTGGTTGGTACATGGCTTTAAACAATGAAGCTTTGATTCAACCTGAAATGATCTATTTTGAAGAAGAAAATATTGACATACAACCTGGTGCCTCAAAACAATTGAAGGCAGTAGTTTACCCAGAAAACGCTTACTTCAGAGGAATTGAATATTTTAGTGAGGATGAAAGTGTCGTAACTGTAACTACTTCAGGTAAAGTGAAGGGTAAAAGTATAGGTACTACTACGGTTTATGCTCGTTTAAAAGGTTCTGAGATAGAAACTACAACTTCAATTCAAGTGAATGAGGTTCCTTTAAACATGCCTCCAGAAGATAATATCAATTGGGTCGTCTATCCTAACCCTACCTCTGGTAAAATTTTTATAAAAGGGAATTATGCTATTGAATACCTTCAGAAAGCTACCGTTTTTGATATCAATGGTCAGCTTCATGATTGTAGTCAATTTATCAATAATAATAAATTAGTTATCAACACACAATCGCTCCCTAGAGGAATGTATCTACTTGTTGTTGAAACACAAAACGATCAAAAACATTTCAAATTTCTAAAAGAATAAAAATGAGAAAAATACTCTATCCCGTTTTATGGATAATGTGTTCTCTTTCTTGCTTAGGGCAAGATAGGGAACACTTTTTCCATGCTTTAAAAGAAAAAGATGTGGCTTCCGACCCCTCCTACCAATGGTACCAATTTGGTCCGGGGATGAGTGGCAACAATAAATCAGCCTTTTGGCACCCAACAGATCCAAAAGTTCTTTTTATTGGTCCCAATATGGGAAACTCCTATCGATCTACAGATGGTGGTTTTACATATGAAAGCGTATTAGATCCCGATGGTCCTGGCTTGAATGAAGGTTTAAGAGGACCTAGAGAATTTAGAAGCGTTGATTTCTCAAGACAAAATCCTGACTTTGGTTTTTGTACAGATAGAAATAACAATGGCATTTATGTGACACATAACAAAGGGGCAACTTGGCAAAACATTCTCGAACCTCAGTTTGATAAAAAGTTCATGGCATGTGTCACCGTAGACCCAGAAGATGATCAAATTTGGTATGTAGGTGGAGGAAAAATGAGAGAACTCGGCAGGGCTTTATTTCCTCAGGCAAAACCTCACGGTGCCAATATTCACCCCAAAAGCCAAGGACAAATCTACAAGACGACAAACGGTGGAAAAACTTGGAAGTTGATCGTCAATGGTATTCATCCTAAGGCAGAAATAGAATCTATCTTAGTGGATCCTAATTCTTCAAAAACGGTGTATGCAAGCACCAATAGAGGTTTTTACAAATCAACTAACGGAGGTAAAACTTGGAAACAAAAATCAAAAGGTCTGGGGCATGAAGTAATGAGAAGCTTCACACACCACTATGATTCTAATTCAAAAAAACTCACATTATTTGTAATCAATAATGTCACTTGGAAAAAAGATGGAAAGACTGTAAAAGATGATAAAGGCGGTATTTTCAGAAGTGATGATGAAGGTGAAACTTGGGTAAATATCAGTGGAGATATTGCTATTGATATGCGACAATTCAAATCCATCCCCTCCATCATGAAAAGTTACTATCATGCCATTGCCTATTATTTCGGCATGAAGGATAAAGAAGCTAAAATGGCTTTCCCCGAATTACCTTCTGCTATCACACAAAGATTCAATACCATAGAAGTGGACCCCAACGATATCAACAATATTTATGTCAATAATGAGTACTCCAATGCCTCGAGAAATAATTTTATGCCAGGGCAACTTTGGAGAACAAAAGATGGAGGGAAACATTGGTTTGTGACATTTAGAAATGGAAAAAACTGGGAAGCTGATTCAAAAGATGCAGACTATTGGACGAAAAGAAACAATCCGATAGGTAATAATATTGATCTGAAATACCTCAAAAGATGGATGGCAAGAGATCCTTATGATCGTAAGGGCTGTAATTTCGTCCGCTTTAATTGTGATGGCAGTATTCTGCATACACAGATGGCTAAAATATCTTTATTTTCTTATGACAAAGGAGAAACGTGGGTTGATATTGATGATATAGAAATCGGCAATGGAAATTATGTTGGAGGCGGTAATTCAAACCTTCCAGGACACGGTTTTTACCAACACCCTGACCTACCACATCAAGTATTTTGCGCGGCAGGTGAAAATAGCCTTTGGATCACCAATGACCTAGGCAAGGAAATCAGAAAAGGTGCACAATCGGCCTCAGTACATAAATTCACAGAACATGAACAATCTTTAAGTACTTTCGCTATTCACCCTAACGATACAAATATCAGATACGCTCTGTTCTTTAGACAGCATAACAGAGGAGAATTATTTAGAACAACGGATGCTGGTAAAACATGGCATTCCCATGGCATCGCCATCCCAAAATGGAATGTAAAAGCACACAGCGGAGACCAATCTGTTCACCAATTGAATATCACTTTCAATATTGAAAACCCTGATATTATGTATTTCCATGTTCCCAAGAATGCGAGAGGCTTAGAGTATGTAGGTGATTCACAAGCAGGTTTTGGAGTACACCGCTCCAAAGATGGTGGTAAAACGTGGGAAAGGATTAATAACGGTCTTCCAACTGAACCTGATGTTTCAGCTATTGCCACACACCCTAAAAAAGCCAATATTCTTTTTGCTAGTGTTCAAAATAAAAATGGAGGCCTTTTCAAATCAAAAGACGGCGGTGACACATGGCAAAAAGTAGGTTCTACAAAAGAAATTTCAGGTGCATTTGGTATCAATGATATTCATTTTGATAAAAAAGGAAATGTGTATATCACGGCTGGATGCAAGAAAAGTGGTATTAATGATGGTGGTTTGTGGAGAAGTTCTGATGGCTTGAAAACATGGGAGAAAATCTTTGATTACCCTTGGACGGTCAGAGTAGAAACAGCACTTTATGATCACAATGTCATCCTCATTTCTACCCTGCCGAACGTTAGTAACAAAAGGAAAAACCCCGGCACCTACCTTTCCAAAGATGCAGGAAAAACATGGGTAAAAATCAACAAAGGAAACGGACAATCGGATCGTATTAATGATATAGCCATTGACAATTATACTCCTGATAAGTTTTATGTTTCAACCTATGGCAGTGGTTGGTATGTGACTTTTAAGGAGGAAGAATTGTAATAGATTCTTAATTTCCCACCTCAAAAAAACATAAGTAAATTTTGAGGTGGGATAAAAGATTAATCAGTTATAACTAAATACTTATAGATGCTAAATACTCTGGAACATTAGCAATAATTCCATTTACTTTTTTATCAATCATATCTTTGTAAATTGTTGCAATTTCTGTAACTGCAATACCCTCAGAACTGTCCATTCCCATACTTTCCATTGTCTCTTTCACATAGCCAGGACTGACCACATTGATGTTTACTCCATTTGTATCTTCCACAGCAATACACCTTACAAATGCTTCTAAACCTGCACACGCTACTGCTAATGCACTTGCATTTGGAATAGGAAAAGTACTTGCCAAACCAGAAGTTACAATAACAAACCCTTCAGGTTTTAGATGATTAACAGCTTCTTTAATAAGGTTTACATTAGCAATTACTTTGGAATTTAGAGAATATTGAAAAGCTTCTATCTCTAGTTCTTTTAATGATCCCATACTACCATCACCAACCGTTGAAATCACTCCATCAATACCCTCTATTTCCTTAAACATTTTCTTTATCCTTTCTGGTTCTAATAGGTCTACATTATAATCACCACTTGTTCTGCCAATGGCAATTACTTCGTGCTCTTTTTGTAATAATTCAACAATACCTGAACCAATAGTACCTGTACCTCCGATCACTGCAATTTTCATCTTTTTCATTATTTTAAATTTATATATTAATAGATTTGAATTTTCCCATACCTAAATTGTATAGATGTAAGAGTTGTTTTAGACTACTCTCTTCTGAAATGTTTCTTTCCAATTCAATATATTTTCTACTAAAGCCTCCGCTTGATCCTCCTGCAAGAAATGTGATGCATTAGAAATGGTTAGATGTGGTTGATTTTTTGCTCCTTTAAAATTGGTTTGAAATTGAGTATCGTACCCTTTCCCAGCTAAAAAGGGATCATTATCACTGAATAAAGTCAATACGGGTTTCTCCCATTTTTTTAGCTTCTTCCACGCTTCATTGACCTCATTGATATCTGTTGCTATTATCTGAGGCATTGTTCTTGGGCCTGCCAAGAATTGTTGATCTGGAAAAGGGGCATTATAGGCTTCCATTTCAGCCGTACTCAAAGTTCTATTGGTCAACACCTGCATTATTTTACCAATATTGAGTTGTTTTGACCTTGCAAAATAGCCACTCCAATTCCCAAAGGTTTTATTTGCCTCAAACTTTTCAATCGAGGGCTGACCACTTAAAGTAGTCATCAATTTCATAGTAATTGGAAATAAATATTTTCCTAAACCTTTAATTTCGGCCAAGGCTGTATTTGCTACAACCAAATGGCTCAACCAATCTGGGTGATCAGCCAAGACCCTTAAACCAATTAACCCTCCCCAATCTTGCATAAAAGCCATCGCGTCTTTTATACCTAATGTATTGACAAACTCAGTGACCCATAATACATGATTGGAATAAGTGTGGTCTTTTGGATCAACAGGTTTATCTGATTTTCCAAAACCAATTAAGTCTGGAGCAATTACATGAAAGCCTGCTTCAACAAAATACTTTATCATCTGTCTGTATAAATAGCTCCATGAAGGTTGGCCATGTAAGAGGAAAATTGTCTTCTCATTTCCTTTTCCTTCTTCTACATAATGCATTCTAACTCCACCTTCCAATACCATATAGTTTTCACTAAATGGGTAATCCTCAATGTTTTTAAAAGCATCATCAGGTGTTCGAATAAATTGAATTTGATTATTCATCTTTTGCGTGGTTATGTTTGATTACGCTTGTAAAACTAGGAGAGATGATTTATTTTAGCAACTAAGTATACAAAAGATACTAGTATACTTGAGGATACTTACTTTGATAAATAATGGAAAAAAGATATAAAACGCCGAAGGAATGCCTGGGTAAATTAATGCCTGTAAGAGATACTCTTGATATTTTCCAAGGCAAATGGAAAATACAGATTATCAGTGTATTAATGTACTACGATGAATGTAGCTTTAAACTATTAAAAGAATCTGTAAAAGGGATTACTTCTAAAATGTTGTCGAAAGAATTAAAAGAATTAGAGTTAAATCAGTTGGTTGAGAGAGAAGTAATAGATACAAGACCTGTCACTATTCGGTATCGTATCACACCTTATGGTGAAAGTAGCAGAGATATTATTATAGCATTATACAATTGGGGGGTTGAACACCGAAAAAAGATTATTGGGAAAGAATAATTTAGAAAATTATGAACACTCACTCCCATCACTATTTAATGGAATTATAAGGGAAAAGATAATAATAGCCTATTGAAGAAAAACATTCAAACTTGTAGAATCGTCCTCTACCCTAGAATAAACATTCATAAGGTGAATCAATTTTGACTTTGTAATAGACAATGATGAATCATCTTGAGCATAAAAAAGTATCAACTTAGAAATGTCTTCGGCTAGTTCATTTTGTTTGTTTTTATTGTTGATTTCCATCTCCAAAACTTCTTTTAGCTGATCTTGATGATATGATAGCGTTCTTTTGAATAGTATTTTATGAATACTATCATTTTTTAGATGCAAAGTATTCCTTCTTTTGATATATGAACAAACTTCACTTACACAAAAATTATTTAGATGTAGCTTGTAATTAATCGTATCAGTCCTCAAAATTAATGTTGATGATATGTCCTCACATGACCTCTCTTCAACAATATTAATCAAATGACGGTAAGATTTCATTGTATCAAGATCTATTGGAAAGTATTCGTAAGCCGAATTAATACGTCCAAATTCTGCATCAGTTTTAAGACCGCATGATGTCAACCAAAAAATAGTAAATGAACAGATTATAACCTTGTATCTCATAGTTTGCATTAATAACTCAGAGAAATAATCTATTATCTTATCCGCTTCACAAACGCATGAACTAATTAACGGGTTTATGAAGGATTCAAACTTACTTTTTAAACTCCTCATCCGTCACCACATTCACTCCATTTTTAAAAAGTTTATCGGCCACTACCCCATTCCCTTCAATCAATTTACCAGAAAAAGTACCATCATAGATTTTTCCAAACCCACACGAAGGGCTTCTTGCCTGCAAAATCGCATCCGTAATATTATTTTCCTTACAGATTTTTAATACCTCATCTGCTGCATTCAAAAACTGTTGGGTGTATTCATTCCCTTGCTTGCTTGTTACCTTTATACCGTTATCTGTTTGTTGAATTTCTACAGGTTCTCTTGGTGTCGGTAGACCAGCAATCACTTCTGGACAAACTGGAATTGCTTCACCTGTTTCAATCATTTTTTCTAAATTGACGGTAGATGAACAAGTGGCATTGTATCTACATTTTACACCCACAAGGCATGAACTGATAATATATTTAGGAGTCATTTTGGTTGAATCTGCTTAGATTATAATGGTTAATTTCAATACAAAAAAAGGCATAATCTGTAAATAATCATATTTGAAATGAAAATCATGAGGATATTTTCTGTAAAAAAGGGTGTAAAAACTAAAAATTAGGAGGTAATAAAATTAATTGGTCATTTCTAACATAAGAGTACACAAATGAGGTGTTGTTGTCACACTACCTTGCCAACATAAATTATTATTCTTCGAACAATTGAAATGAAATGTCGAATGAGAACATGGAATAAACTTTTGTTTGGCCTATTTGCTCTAATGGTCTTCCATAAAGAAGTAAGGTCAGATGATAAGAAACCTACAGATAAACCTAATGTAATTATAATCATTACGGACGATCAGGGTTATGGTGACATTGCCGCTCATGGTAATAAAATCATCAAAACACCTGCTATGGATCAATTAAAAAATCAAGGCGTTGCTTTTGACAATTTCCATGCTGGGTCTACTTGTGCTCCTTCTAGGTCAGCTCTGATGACAGGTATGGAAGGACATAGAGCAGGTGTTTGGCATACAATTGCGGGCTGTAATTTATTAAGAGAGAAATTCACCGCCATGCCTCAAGTTTTCCAAGACAATGGATATGCTACAGCTCTTTTTGGGAAGTGGCACTTGGGTGATGCCTACCCTTATTTACCAGAGAATAGAGGTTTTGAAACGGCTTTATATCATAGTGCCGGCGGAATTGGGCAAACTCCCGATTTCTGGGACAACGACTATTTTGATGATGTGTACTTAAGAAATGGAAAGCCGGAACGTTTCAAAGGTTACTGTACAGATGTGTTCTTTGATGAGGCCATGAAATATATGGAAGAGAAAAAAGATCAACCTTTCTTTTTATACCTTTCTACAAACGCTCCTCATGGTCCGCTTAACGTTCCTGAAGAGTATTATAACCTTTATAAAGATGAGGATGATCTTTTGGATTTTCAAAAAGCGTATTATGGTATGATCACCAATATTGATGACAATATTACTCGATTAGAGAAGAAGTTGAAAGAGCTTAAAATCGCTGACAATACCATTTTGATCTTTACAACAGATAACGGTACACAATACGGTTGGAGAAAAATTGATGGTAAAGAATACGGTTTTAATGCCAATATGAAAGGCTTGAAAAGCTCGCATTATGATGGCGGACACAGAGTACCATTCTTTATGTATTGGAAAAATGGCAAACTGAAAAAGGGCAAGACCATTGATCAGCTAGTGATGAGTTATGATGTTTTACCGACTTTAATTGAGCTTTGTGGATTAGAAAAACCGAAGGATACGGAATACGATGGTAAAAATGTTTCCCCACTGATTTATGGTGATGGAAAAGACTGGGCATCTCGATATGCTGTATTGGATAAGAATAAAACACAACATCCTGTCAAATGGAAATTAAGTGCTGTAATGGACAATGATTGGCGTTTGATTAATGGGAAAGAACTTTATAATATCCGAGAAGATGTAGGGCAAGAAAATGATATTGCGTCTGCTCATCCTGAGAAAGTAAAGGAAATGAGAAATGCTTATGAAAGATGGTGGGAGCATGTTTCCAAAGACTTCAGTAAATTTGAGTATTATAAAGTAGGTGTTGATGGAATTGAGGAAACGGCATTAACGGTGCATGATATTCATTCGGATAAACCTTTAGCGTGGAATCAAGACCTGATTCGTGATCCATTAAGTGGTAAAAAACCGGCTTTGACAGATGATGGTTTTTGGACTATTGATGTGCAAGAAGAAGGGTATTATACTATCACTTTATCAAGATGGCCAAAAGAGTCTGGGTTAAGTTTTGATTCAGAAGTAGAAGCTCTTGGAACGTCCCAACCTTGGTACATCGCTCGCCCCGAAGGTAGAGTAATGCCTCTTAAAAAAGCAATGTTGGAGATCGATGCATTAAGAGTAAAGCAAGATGTAGATATGACCTCAAAAGGAACTTCATTTAGAGTTTATTTGAATGAAGGAAAAGCAAGATTGGTGGGGAAATTCACCGATGAGAATAAAAAAGACATTTCAGCATTTTATGTTTATATATCAAAAGAGAAATAAGCAATGAAACTAAAATATTTACTTCAATGGGTGATTTTATTCGGTACGATAGGCTCACTATCTGCTCAAGAAAACAAACGCCCGAATATCATCTTCTTACTTTCTGACGATCACACAAGCATCGCTACAGGCTGTTATGGTAATGATCAAGTGGTGACGCCTAATATGGATAAATTGGCTGAAACTGGTGTTCAATTTATGAATCACTACAACACCACTTCTATCTGTATGGCTAGTAGAGCGATCTACATGACGGGGATGTTTGAATACAAAACAGGTTGTAATTTTGAGCATGGACCAATGAGAAAGTCGACTTTCCAAAAGTCATTCCCTATGATCCTCCGTGATGCAGGCTACTTTACAGGCTTTGCAGGTAAATTTGGTTTTGCTGTTTCTGATGGTACTGATCCTTCTGATAAAAGCTGGGACGTACTTCCTGTAGATCAATTTGATGTTTGGGCAGGTGGTTTAGGTCAAACCAAATACCAAACAGCCAAGAATAAATACATTAAAAAATACGCTGATAAATACCCTCATAGTACAAGAGCGTATGCCGCTTGGGCACATGATTTTATTGCAGAGGCAAAAGATTCTGGTAAACCTTTCTGCATGTCGATCAGCTTCAAAGCTCCTCACCTTCCTTTCACACCTGATGTCTATTTTGATGCCGTTTATGAAGGAAAAAAATATAAAAAACCGGCCAACTATGGTGCTGAAAATGGTGAACATTTAGCTCCTCAAGCCAAAACAGGTAGACAGTACAAACAATATGAGTTTTGGAGAGATACGGAAGAAAACTACCAAGAAGCTATTAAACGTTATAACCAACTCATTCATGGAGTTGACTATGCGATTGGTATGATTCGTAAATCTTTAGAAGAATTGGGAGTGGATGAAAATACCATTATCATTTATGCGGGTGACAACGGTTACAGTTGTGGTGCTCATAATTTAGGCGGAAAAGTATTGCCTTATGAAGAGGCTTCTAAATCTCCTTTATTGATTTTTGACCCAAGAATGAAAGCAAAAGGAGGTCAAAGAGAAACCATTACTTCAAGTATTGACATCGCTCCTACCATCTTAACAATGGCTGGTTTAGATGTACCGAATAATATGGACGGTGAAAACCTTATTCCATTAATGAATAAGAAAAAAGGAATCAAAAGAGATCATATTCCATTGATGAACTTCTTCGGCAATGACGAAATTCAAGAGATGTCAGTAGTCACAAAAGACTGGAAATACATCTATTGGCAATACGAAGATGAGCGTATGAAACCCACTGAAGAATTGTATTATGTCGGGAAAGATCGCTTAGAAATGACGAATGTGATTTCTGAGAAGAAATACCAAAAACAACTGCACAAAATGAGAGCATTGTATGATGCTCAAGTGCAACAGTTGAAAGAAAATGCAGTGCCTTATCATGATTACCAAAAGTATGGTGTATTGTTCGACAGAAATTCTTCTGCTGAAGACAAAAAACCATTTTTAAGAGGTACTTATGAGGAGCAGATGAAAGGGAAAAAGCCTAAGAATCACTTTAATTAACTTAGAAGTATTCTGAACTAAAGCATACAATTTTATTAGAAATCAGAGATTTCTGATGATCATTAGGCACGGATGACGCTTACGCTTAACATCCGCGCCAGTGATTCGGCTTCTGTATTTCTAGCGCAAATGTTAAGCGACAGCGTCATTTGTGCTTGAGAGATCAAGTGAAGTCTCCGACTTTTAGTTAAAATATTCACCGCGTTAGTTTAGAACAATAAATAAGACACAAAACAACAGACTACTTAAAAGATATTTTTGAAATGAAGAAGACAGTTTTATTCAATATATTTCTATTGATGACTTCGCTACTATTCGCTCAGGGGAATGTTGATTTTTCTAAGCTGGATAACACCCGTATTGAGTCCACTCCTACGGTAAAATGGCAACAATTCGGCCCTGGTGGATCAGGAAATAATTACCATATTTATTGGCACCCTACCGACCCTAACACTGTTTACCAAGGCCCGAATATGGGTAACTCTTACCGCTCAACCGACCGTGGTGAAACGTATGAAGGCATTATGGATCCAGACGGCCCATCATATAGAACAAGAAGAAGAGGTCCGGTTGAAATCTATTCTCCTGAGTTCTCAAGACAGGATGAAAACTTTGGTATTTGTACGATTGAAGATGCCAATTTCATGTACTTTACTTACGACAAAGGAAAGACATGGGAAATCAATGAATTGGTCAGTGCTCAGTTTGAAAATATTCATGTGAACACGATTAAAGTTGATCCTACCAACGACAACATTTGGTATGCAGGATCAGGTAATATTAGAGATTCCAACCACTTTTTCCATACCAACAAGCATCCTCACGGTGTTTTTGGTTCTAAAGTAAAAGTTGGAAAAGCAGGCAAAGGAAATGACGGCAACCCTGATTACGGGCATCAAGCGAGAATCTGGAAAAGTACAGATAAAGGTCAAACTTGGAAAAGTATTACACCAAAAGGCATCAATCCTAAAGCTCAAATCACAAGAATTTTTGTTCACCCTGCCCAACCTAAGAAAGTATTTGCCGCTACTACTTTTGGCTTATACATCTCTGAAAATGCAGGTAAATCATGGAAGCAAAAAGTAAAAAATGGTATGGACAATGATATTATCCGCTCAATGGATATGTATTATAACGCCCAATCTAAAAAAGTGATTTTATACGCCATTGACCTTGTAAAATACATTCCAAATGGAAACACAATTGCCTACAACGGTGGTGTTTATAAGAGTGAAGACGAAGGAGAATCATGGGTAAATATCAACTCTGATATGCCTATCAATAAAGCGATTTTGAAGAACCCTAACATTCAAAAAGGGTATTATAAATTTGCCTTAGGGAAATGGTTTGGCATTACTGCTCAAGTAGCAAAAGAGAAATATCCTAAGGCTCCAGATCAATTGATGCATTCAGTGAGTATGATCCGTGTCAACCCCACTAATCCGAATCACTTATTGGTGATCAACAATTATAAATCACAATTCACATTCCCTGGCGGTATGCTTTGGCGTTCTGATGACGGTGGTAAACATTGGTACGTAACACTCAGAAATGGTAAAGATTGGAACGGTAGAGACAAAGCCAATTGGGAAGCTAGAAATAATCCAACTTCCATCAATGTAGATTGGGTTGGTCAAGATGAATGGGAAGAACGTGATGCTTACGATCGTAAAGCAGGTGCAGTAGCAGGATTCAATGCTGATGGTACAACGATCATGTATCAAGTGGCAAAAGTGGTTTGCGTTTCAAATGATAACGGGGATACTTGGCTGGAGAATGATGAGAAGGAAACGAAGCCAGGAAATCATCATTGGGTAGGTGCTGGCAACAGTAACTTGCCAGGAGAAGAGATTATTCAAGATGAGCGTATCAAAGATCACCTTTATTTATGTGCGGGTGAAAACTCAATTTTCAAAACTACCAATGATGGTGATTTAGTAAGAAAAGATGCTCAGGCGGTATATAAAATCAGCATTCCAAATAAACAAAAACCTGCTGAATGCTCTGTTGGAACGATGGCCATTGACCCTAATGATGTAAACCATATGTACGCTTTATTCTTCAGACAAGCGTATTTTGGTCAGATGATGGAAACCAAAGATGGAGGTCAAAACTGGACGCCAAAAGGTAGAATTTTCGATCCTAAAAAATTAGGTAATCCTCTAAATATGATCATTCACCAAAGTCATTTACGTATTGATCCTGTTGAAAATGATCACCTCTACTTTATCATCCCTCAAAAAAGAGTGGTACATAATGTGAAATTCAAAGGAGGAAAATTTAAAGATTTTGGCGTGTATAGAACAAAAGACGCAGGAAACACATTTGAGGTGATTAATGAAGGTTTACCATTGAAAGGACACGTTCAAAAAATTGAGTATGACCCTGCGAATAAAGGGGATTTATATGCCGCTGTAATGGGTAAAAAGAATCAGCCGGGTGGATTATTTAAATTGAACAAGAAGTCTACAACTTGGGAAGCAGTTGACTTACCAAAAGGAATTGTAAGTGTTCATGATATTCATTTTTCAAAAGATAATAAGATGTATATCACTGCAGGAACGTTTAATGGAAATCATAAAAATGGTGGTGTTTGGGTAAGATCAAATGGAAATTGGAAACAGATTATTCCTTATAAGTTTGCCAGCTTAGTCACTACTGCTAAATACGATCCTAACATTATTCTTGCCGCAATTCCATCAGATGGAACAATGGGAATGATGAACCCAGGTATTTACAGATCGCTAGACGGAGGTAAGACTTGGAAAAAAATCAATACAGGCAATATTCAATCGGACAGAATCAATGCCCTTGAAATTGACTATCACAAAAAAGGAGTGTATTACTGCTCAACCTATGGAGCAGGTTACTATATCGCATATGACGAAGAACTTCGATAAATAGAATAAATAATTCTTGTGACTACTTACCCCTTTCCATTTCCATTCATTGGATTTCGGGAAGGGGATTTTCTTTTTCAATCAAAAACAACAAAGGTTCATCATATGGTTATACTTTATTTTTCTCGTTTTTCTTAAATTAAAGTACATAAGTTTTATCTAAAAAGAATCTATTTCAAAACATTATTGATTAACCTATTATGAAAATTGGCGTAGCTTTTATCCTATTATTTTTATCCATCAACGTATTTGCTCAAAAGAAAATCGGAAAAGATGTTGGTATATGGGAAGTTCAGAAGGGAGAAATAATAACGGGTAGTCAATATAACAATACGTTAGGAGTACAATATTGGAATTTTATCAATGAACTTTTGCCCCATGATTTAACGAAAGAATATGTTCATTGCTTTCGAATATATACCGATGGAGAAGAAGGAGATTTGGGCGGAATGACACTAATGAATGAAAGTAACAAAGATTGGCAATTAGAAATTGATATTGCTGATTTAAATTTGGAAGAAACTGATGAGAGCAAAATTTTAGATTATCAGCATACCCTGATTCATGAATTTGGACATCTACTCACTTTAAACATCACTCAAATAGAACCTACCAACGATGAATATCAGGATGACACCAAAGGATACCTCACCTCTGAAGGCTATGCTCGTAAGGATAGCTATTTACAAGCATTTGTGACCCAATTTTGGCCTGATGAAATTCTTTTTCAATGGGATAAAATTGATCAAATGAAAAATCAGAAGAAAAAGGAAAAAAGACTGTTTGATTTTTACTTAGATACTCCAAGGTCTTTTGTAACTGATTATGCCGCAGAAAGCCCTGAAGAGGACATAGCAGAATCATGGACGTATTTTGTACTTGATGAAATCAAAAGTGGCAATACGATCAAAGAACAGAAAGTTGCATTTTTTTATAATTACCCTGAGCTAGTTCAATACAGGGATGAAATTAGAACAAAATTAAAATTCATTCCTAAAAACTATTTGATGAGTTTTAGGGTAAAGTACGAGGATTGAATTAAACCAAAACGCTTAATTCTTCCTTAGCAGTAGTATGTGCTTCTTGTAAAGTTTTATGCACTGAATAATTAAATTTAGTATTGGAAACTAAAACGACACCCTTAAAAAGAATATTAGCCACCAAGTTTGGAATGACCATATAAGCCTTTCTAATGATATGAGCATAGTGTTTTTCACTATCTTTCACACCTTCACCTAAGGCTATTCTTGCCTCTGCACCCATCCATTTTACAGAAGTGGTATCAAAAATGAAGACAACTTCCTGATCAATTTGGTTAAAAATTTCCTTTTTCAAGATCTGATAGCCGTAAATGTCTTCTACAGAAGGTTCGTGTACGTTAGTCGTTATTTTGATGATTGGAAATTCTTCTAAATCAAAATCACAAAAGTTACAGTGGTAGTGTTTTTTTAATCGCATTTTAAAAATAGTTTTTGGTTATCTACTATTACATACATTTTTTTTCATTTTTAAGTTCAAATGGTACTCGTATAATTTTTAGATCAAAAAAGTAAAAAAAGAAAAAGGCCATCAAAATTGATGACCTTGACTGTAAGAGTATAGCATTAAGCTTTTGAAATACATAAGCATCCTTATGATAAGGCTCTATGGTAAATAATCACATACAAATCTAATTCATAGTAAGAGTAACAGAAATAGCATTTTTTATTTATTCAATTTTATGTCATTACATTATTAAAAGTACTCTCTAATGTTTTGCCCAATTAATCGATTTATTGATCATCCAAAGAAAACCAATTCCCCCATTCATATCCACGGCTGCTTCCATACCAATCTTCCATCCATTGTTACCGATCTTATAGTACACATCTACCCAAGCATTACTCCTATTCCAATCTTTATTAATATCGTGAGTAGATGTAAAGCCCACGGTATAATTAAATCGATTATTAGTTTGTATATCTATACCCGTGACAAAACCAATATTTTCTAACCGATTCATATCCTTACGTATTGTGAGATAAGGCATGACCTTATCAGACAGTTGATAGCCATAGCCCAATGAAAGAGAATAGTTACCCTGCATTTTGGTAGAGTGGACATCTGAAGCAGCAACCGGAGACATCCAATCGTTTACCCCCGCCCTAATATTCAACCAATGTCTACAATCACTTTTCCCTAATTGCTGCCAAGCTGAAAATTCAACTGAATTATCCCAACCTGCTAATTGTAAAATGGTGGTTTGTGCTTGTGTTTCATTCAAAGAGATAAGTACTACTAGGAATGAAATCAATACTCCATGATAAAAAGAAGCACTGTAATTATTTTTCATAAATCAATTTTTATTCATTCGTTCGAATTAACGGTATAATGAAAGAGCAGTTTCATATTCAATGTTAATGAGTTTAAGTAATTAAATAATTTTCAGTTTTATGTAGATTCAACAGTTCATTTATGCGATAAATTTAGTTTGAAGCAAATTAAAGAATTGATTATTCATTATGGTTTGTGAGGACGTTTTACATCCTGCAGTCATTGAAAGTAGAGGAAATCTTAGTTTAAACGCTATACCTCATTTATTGATGAATGCTTTTTACATTTCTTGCGTTGTAAGAACTTACTAAGTTCATAACCTTAATAATATCCCATTTTTTTACGTCTTCTACTAATTCAATCATCTCTGGATCATCGTACATAAAGCGGCGAAGTAATGGAACAATTTCTTTCTTTTTGGGTGAAAAAACAATTTCTCGACCTTCCCTTTTTAATACATAAATTTCCTTCTTTTGATAATGTAATTGATAAATATTGATGATACCAGTTTCAATTCTGAGTCCCATCAAAGCAATTTTTTTACGTGGTTCTTCATTTGATGTAACCATATTATTGAGTGGTACTTTCACTACCTCATAATAATTGCCTCGTTCATCTTCAAAAGACTTACACCTGTAGGACTGTAACCTTTGAGAAGGTTCACTTAAATCTCTAGTAAAGTAAATATTTTGCTCTAAACCCTCTATAGGAAAATAGTAGGTCCTTATCATTGAAGTACTCAGCTCATTCTGTTGATAACCTGACGCCGAAACATAGTTTGTCTTGTCCTTGATAATTTGTTTATGCCCTGATGTGGTTTTAAACCTATTCTTCACCACATGACCAATACTTTTTGATATCCGTACATACCCTTTTAAAGTACTATGATTCGTTTTTAAAATACCTTTTACATAATCAGTTTGAGCATAAAGAGTAGAGGATAAAAATATAAAATTTAAGATGAACAAATGAATATATCGCATAAAGTTGTTTGTTAAGTAGTGATGCACACTGTACACTAAATTTCACCGGTTTGAAAACTTGAATGATGAATTAGTATTAAAGCATTTAAATGTAGTCCTAAAAAATCTTCTTAAAAGTAAGCATTCTTCAATAAAAATGTAAAATGAACACTCAAAATTTATTTGTAACAATAATTTTTATACTTCAAAATACTTGTCATAACATGAAATTCTTGACGCTATTACCATCAAAGTACAATTCAATAAAAAAAGCTATAGAATAGAGAAGATAAATTCTCCCATCCTATAGCTTTTATTCTTTTATACAAGAATCAAAAAACGGATTAGATAACACCAAGTTCCTTTCCTACTTCAGTGAAAGCTTCTACTGCTTTTTCTAAATGCTCACGTGTATGGGCTGCAGAAAGTTGAACTCTAATTCTAGCTTGTTCTTTTGGAACTACTGGGAAGAAGAACCCGATAACATAAATACCTTTCTCTAAAAGTTTCTCTGCAAAACGTTGAGACAGCTCGGCATTATAAAGCATCACTGCACAAATTGCAGATTCTGTTGGCTTGATATCGAAACCGGCTGCTAACATTTGCTCTTTAAAGAAAGCCGTATTCTCATGTAAACGTACTGACAATTCATCAGTAGTATCCATCATTTCAAACATTTCAATACCTGCTGCTGCAATTGATGGAGGAATTGAGTTGGAGAATAAATAAGGTCTCGAACGTTGACGTAACATTTCAATTACCTCTTTTTTACCAGTAGTAAAACCACCAATAGCACCACCAAACGCTTTACCCAAAGTACCAGTGATAATATCTACTTTACCTCTGATATCAAAGTGTTCAGTAACACCTCTACCTGTTTTGCCAACCACACCTGCAGAATGACATTCGTCGACCATTACTAATGCATCGTATTTATCTGCCAACTCCACAATTTTATCCATTGGAGCCACGTGACCATCCATAGAGAATACACCATCCGTTACAATGATTCTGTAACGTTGTTCTTGCGCTGCGATTAACTGCTTTTCTAAATCTTCCATGTCGGCAGTTGCATAGCGGAAACGTTTTGCTTTACATAAACGTACGCCGTCAATAATAGAAGCGTGATTTAAAGTATCTGAAATAATAGCATCTTCAGCTGTTAATAGGGGCTCAAAAACGCCTCCATTAGCATCAAAACAAGCTGCGTATAAAATGGTATCTTCTGCTCCGAAGAAGTCAGCAATTTTCTGTTCTAACTTTTTATGTAAATCAGTAGCTCCACAAATAAAACGAACAGAAGACATACCAAAGCCATGTGTATCCATTGAGTCTTTAGCTGCTTTAATTAATCGTGGGTGATTGGATAACCCTAGATAGTTATTGGCACAGAAATTCAATACGGTTTGCCCTGTATTTAAAGTGATTTCTGCATCTTGAGGTGAAGTAATAATTCTTTCATTTTTATAAAGACCATCTGCCTCAATTTGTTTTAAGTCCTCTTTCAGACTTTCGTATATTTTTTTGCTCATGATTTCTTTTTTATAATTAGATTGTGGATGTTATTTTAAAGATTTGTTTTTTCTTTTGCGGGTAGACACATAGGTCTACCCCTACGTGTAATTTAATCCCAGTTAAGAATGACTTTACCACAATTCCCTGATTCCATTATATCAAAACCCTTCTGGAAATCATCTATACCAAAACGGTGTGTGATGATTGGTGAAACGTCTAGTCCTGAGAGTAACATTTGTTCCATTTGATACCATGTCTCGTACATCTCACGACCATAGATACCTTTTAGGGTCAATCCTCTGAATATGATTTTGTTCCAATCAACTTGTGCAGATTGAGGGAGTATTCCTAGAAGAGAAACTTTACCGGAATTGTACATTTTGTCAATCAACTGATTGAAAGCAATTGGAGAGCCTGAACATTCCAAACCTATATCAAAGCCACTCATGTTTAGTTCTTTCATGACTTCAGTCAGGTCTTCTTTGGCAGGGTTTACTACTCTTGTCGCACCCATTTTTTTCGCCAGCTCTGCTCTGTATTCATTCATTTCGGTGGCTACAATATGCCTTGCTCCTGCAAAACGTGCCACTTGAATAGCCATACTACCAATCAATCCAGAGCCTGTAATTAATACATCTTCGGCAATTAACGGAAATGAAAGTGCGGTATGTGTTGCATTTCCAAGAGGATCCATGATAGAAACAATCTCATCTGGAATTTGCTCATTGATTTTCATCACATTAGATCCCGGAACTTTTACATACTCTGCAAAAGATCCATCTGTATTCACTCCAATACCAATTGTAGTTTCACAAATGTGTTGTCTTCCTCTTCTACAGTTACGGCAACGCCCACAGGCAATATGCCCTTCACCTGTTACTCGATCTCCTTCTTTAAAATCTTTTACTTCACTACCAAATGCAGCCACGTGACCTACATATTCATGGCCAATTGTCTGACCTACACGAATTGTTTGTTGTGCCCAAGCATCCCATAAATAGATATGTAAATCTGTACCGCAAATAGACGATTTCGATACTTTAATTAGGACATCATTTGGACCTACTTCAGGAATGGCAACATCTTCCATCCACAAGCCTTTTTCGGCTTTAGACTTTACAAGTGCTTTCATGGTTATATTATATTTATGTATGGTAGTATGTATAATTTATTGTTGGATAATATAATCCCTATTTCATAACTAGAAATCAAAATTATCATTTTTCATTATATAAACTAAAGGTTGATTTAGCATTAAGAATATTTACACTATTATACCGGTTGAGTACTTCTTTATATTAAATAAACACAAGTAAAGTATCACAAAATATTACCCTAAAAACACATTCAATTCTAAAATAATCTATCAAAATTACCTAAAACTTTAAAAGAAATTATTTTTAGATAAAAATTAAAAATACTTCCATAAAATTCTGATTATTGACTAATAATTCTTCAATTCAGATGATTATTCTGTTTTATTCTTTTTCTAGAACTCTTTTCTTTCAAAATTATAATGAAACGGTATTAGGGGAAATCAAAAATGGTATTGGGGGAAAGTACAACATTGAAAAGGGCGTTTGTATAGTTATCAATCACAAATAAATCGATATGAAACACAATTTTATTTTACTATTTACAATCGTATTGACAACAACGTTTTTCTCCTGTACAAAAGAAGAAGATAAAGTCACACCAATTCACGCCAAGACCCCTGAAAATTTAAATGTCGAACTCATAGATCAAAAAGCGATATTCACATGGGATATCCGTTCAGCCGAGAGTTACACTTTCCAATTAGCGGTGGACCAAGAATATACAGATGTCATTTTTGATCAAATGGATAAAAAAAGAACGGAGTCTCCCATTGAAATTGATAGTACAGAAAGTGATGTCAGTAAAGGGAAAGTAACGTTTAAGAATATCCCTTTTAATCATCGATATCATTTCAGAGTAAGAGCAGAAATTATTGATACAAAAACCGAAAAGTCAACGAGTACTTCCGATTATTCAATGGTTAACTTTATGATAGAGGATAAAACAAAACCTGTTATTCCTACCACAAAAGTGAGTGAAGAGCAAATCTCTTTTGCATCTTTCAATCTTGATTTCCCAAAAGGATTTGACCCCAATAATGAATTAGATATTGAACTCGAAGTTTCCAAGGAGGAATCATTTTCAAGTAGCATGACCTTCCGTTATTCCTCATATTATGGTGCAAATGCAACGAATCTGGAACCCAATACTGAGTACTATTACAGAGTGATTCCGAGTGAAATCAATCAAAATGTACGTCCTTCAGAAGCATTGACACTAACCACTCATTCTATGCCTTTGATTGATATGGATAAATTTAGTTATAGAACTACTGGTGGCGGCCCCTATTATTTCACTTTAGAATTTGAACCCCAAAATCCTGAGCTGATAATCTTAGCTACTTCCCATGGTAATGACTTGAAAGCTGTTTCGGAGGTTTCTATAAAACAAGATTTTGAAATCAACGCAACAATATCTGATACTCAAAAAATTACAATAGGTGATCCTCCTTACGGTTATTTTAAAACGGCCGATGCCTTAGGAAGTACACTTTACGGAAGGGCACATTTAAGAGTAGGAAACTCTATTGACGGTAATTATTCTACTATTATCAGCAAAAAAATGCCAAACGCTGTAGGGGTTATTGATGGAGATGTATTGGAATTTGATCTTGAAAATAATGGTAATGAACGCCTATTGCATTTCAAAAATAGAGGTGATTCAGAGGTAGAGATCACCATCACACTGGAAAAAGAATTGGAAGAAGGAAAAGAAAATAAAATAATTTTTGATAATGATTTAGGTAATCAATTTAGCATAAAAGTAGATGGTAGAGAGTATAAGTCCTCTCAAAACAACTTCTCTATTACTCTTTATAAAAATGGACAAACGATTCGTATGGATGATTTAATACAATCAGTTTCATTTAAAATTACCGATGGTAATGATCGTCTTAACCTTTATCATTTTGGTTTGGGAATAAGATCGTAAAGTAATGTAGTAAACAAGTAATAATTGATCACCCTCTTCGCTCTTTGAGTGTTGAGGGTATTTATTTAGTCATTGATTTTTTTCATAATTAATCACTAGATAAAAAGAAAATTATTTTAACTAACAACTAACTTAGTTTACAGTGTATTACATAATTATTCAAGTTTCACAAGCAATTATAGGCTCTACTTTCAAGCTTCTTTCTTCTTCATTTTGTCTTAACACAAAAAGAAGCAAAAAATTCAAGGCTTAGAAGGCAATGCCAGGGGGAAAACTACCAAACTAAAATGGTAGAAAACTCAATGGTGCGAATGTTAAACGTCAGCGTCATTCGTGTCCTTCAAATCATCAGAAATCTCCTGATTTCTAAACAATATAAATACGTAAACTTAGTTTACGTTAATTAATATGATTACTTTTTTGGGGGAAATGATGCTGTATTGTGGTTCGCAAGGACGTTTTACTAAAACGTCCATACAGAACTGTACATTAAAAGATCATTATAAAACACTTTTCTTTTGATCTGTAGACAATCATCTAGCAGTAAATTCCCCGGCCTTGAAGGGAAAAGCGTGAAGAATTTCATGAATTGAGCCGTTAAAAATGATTTTGTTGTTTGAGCGCAGCGAGTTTAAAATCATTTAGGCGAGAGGAATGGAATTTAGCTTTTGACTTCTAAGCCTAGATTTTTTGCTTCGTTTTTCATCAATGGAAAAATGAAGAAGAAAGAAGCTTGAAAGTAGAGCCTATAATTGCTTGTAGAAAGATTGACTGAAATTTGACGATAATTTAGTTTACAGCGTACTTAGTTTTATCGTACTTTTAAAAGAAAAAAGGCTCCCTAAATGGGAGCCTTCCTCTTATTATTAGAAATAATTATTATTCCTTATCCTAAAGCAATTTGCTTCATAGCAGTCATTGCTCCTCTTAATCTTGAACCCACAGCCTCAATTTCGTGTGATCTTAAAGCTTCGTTTACTTTGATCAATGTCACGTTGTCTACACCGTTGTCTTTACCTTCGTTGTAGTCTTTACCACAAATATCAGCTTCAACACCTTTCATGAAGTCCGCTAATAATGGCTTACATGCATGATCAAATAAGTAACAACCGTACTCCGCAGTATCAGAAATTACTCTGTTCATTTCGAACAATTTCTTTCTTGCGATTGTGTTAGCAATCAATGGAGTTTCGTGAAGTGACTCATAGTAAGCTGACTCACCGATGATACCCGCTTCTACCATAGTTTCGAAAGCCAATTCAACACCAGCTCTTACCATAGCAACCATCAATAAACCTTTGTCGTAGAATTCTTGCTCAGTGATCTCAACATCAGCAGGAGCAGTTTTCTCAAAGTTTGTCTCGCCAGTTAAAGCTCTCCAGTTCAACAAGTTTTTGTCATCCTCAGCCCAGTCTTTCATCATAGTAGATGAGAATTCACCTGAAATGATATCGTCTTGGTGCTTTTGGAATAATGGTCTCATGATGTCTTTTAATTCTTCAGACACTTCGAAACATTTCACTTTAGCAGGGTTAGATAATCTATCTAACATACCTGATACACCACCGTGCTTTAATGACTCAGTGATTACTTCCCATCCGTATTGGATGAATTTAGCAGCCCAACCTGCATCGATTCCTTTTTCAACCATTTTGTCGAAGCAAAGGATAGATCCAGTTTGTAACAATCCACAAAGGATAGTTTGCTCACCCATTAAATCTGACTTCACCTCAGCTACGAAAGATGATTTCAAACATCCAGCTCTATCTCCACCAGTTGCAACTGCATAAGCTTTCGCTTGTGCCCAACCTTTACCTTCTGGATCGTTTTCTGGGTGTACAGCGATTAGAGTTGGAACACCAAATCCTCTCTTGTACTCTTCTCTTACTTCAGATCCTGGAGACTTAGGCGCTACCATGATTACTGTTAAATCTTTTCTGATCTGCATTCCTTCCTCAACGATGTTGAAACCGTGTGAGTAAGATAATGTAGCTCCTTGTTTCATCAATGGCATTACAGACTCCACTACGTTAGTATGTTGCTTGTCTGGCGTCAAGTTGATTACTAAATCAGCTGTAGGAATTACTTCTTCATAAGTACCTACTTTAAAACCAGCTTCAGAAGTGTTTACAAAAGATGCTCTTTTCTCATCGATTGCTACTTGTCTTAAAGCATAAGAGATATCTAAACCTGAGTCTCTCATGTTCAAACCTTGGTTCAATCCTTGTGCACCAGCACCAACGATTACAATTTTCTTTCCTTTCAAAGCCTCAACGCCTTCGCTGAACTCTGAGCTGTCCATAAATTCACATTGTCCCAGTTGGTGTAACTGCTCTCTTAACGGAAGTGTATTAAAGTAATTTGCCATGGTATATAAATATTTTTAATGAATATCTTTTTTGTCTATCACAAATGTGAGTAGAATAATCAATAAGTTTGTGGTGTTTTTAAATAAAGTTTAGGTACTTTTCAATGATTCCTCTCTAAAGGCATTTGGCGTCTGTCCGGTCAACTTCTTAAAAAACTTACTGAAATAAGATTGATCTTTGAAGTTGAGATAGTGACAAATTTGCGTCACTGTCATGTCAGTATGCTTCAGAAGTCGCTTAATTTCAAGCACTTGCTTATCTTTTATTAATTCTTTTGATGTTTTCCCCGTCAATCCTTTTACCGTTTGGGTCAAGTGATTTTCAGTTACATTGAGGAATTCCGCAAAATCTCTCACCGATAAATTGTCTTGGTATTTTTCCTCAATTAGTTCTCTAAACCTTTTCACTATCAGATGTCCCTTGCCTTTTTCGATGGCACGTTGTTCTTTAGGGTAGATCTTATTACAGGTATTCAAGATCAAATCTAAAATCGAATTGGCCATTTCGTGAGAAACTACATCTGTCTGATCCATCTCATCACAACCTTTGACAAACAACTGTGTGAGAAAAGCAACATCCATAGGTTCCTCTAATTTAAGTGGAGGGTTTTCCTGTTTGAGATTAAAAAAGAATGGAAATTCAAGTAACTTGTTTTTATTGCTCTTATCAATCAAATAAAACTCAGCCGTAAACAGAAATATATAACCCGCAATGTCTTTTGACAATTCCAGTTTGTGTGCTTGACCCGGACTTAAAAAAAACATACAAGGAGGTTCTATTCGATATTCGTTGTCGTCAATGACATGAAGTCCTGATCCCTGCGTCAAAAACAACACCTCAAAAAAGTCGTGCTTATGAGGGTATTGTACCTCAAAGTGACGATTGGCGTCAAACACTTCAATTTGAAATGGGTGCTTTGAATTTCCTATAGGCTTGAATCTATCAAGGCTGTATGTGGGAATTAGATTTTTCAAGAACAGTTGATATGGTTTAGATATATTTCGTTTGTCAGCTTAAATAATGCCCAAAGAAACCAAAGTTGCCTTTAATAAGCAAACCTTACTTTTGTAAAATTTATACGAATGTTGTCAAGCCTCCAATATTTTTCAAAAAAGCAGTTCAAATACTGTTTTTAGGGTTTGGAAATCTTATACTGATTCGTTTTTTCTCTAGTATGATGACTTGTAGGGTTTTGTTTTTATTGTGGTAGGTTGGAAACATTTAAAAAAATTAGCCCTAGGTTACACCTTCACTTAATATTACTAAGCAGTGAGGTACTACTTTTTGATTAACTCCTCTACTTCAGCAATAGTTAAGCCTGTACCTTTCGCCACTTGCTCAATGGTTAAATTCATAGAAAGTAAATTTTTAGCTGTTTCAATGGCTTTTAGTTTTGCTCCTATCTCTATACCTTCTTCCCTGCCTTTTTTCCTTCCTTTTGCCTCTCTCGTATCCAAAGTATTAACATAATCACGAAAACGTTTTAAATCTTCATCATACAATTCTTGATCGGCTTTGGGAAGGGCTGTAT